>NZ_MKZL01000011.1:0-1387147 GCF_002803315.1 Paenibacillus sp. GM1FR
CTGCCCAAAATGTCTGCAGTTTCGGTTAAAGTCCGGCCTTCCAAATGCAAACGGACAGCTAAATATCTTTCATACATGCGCGTACTATCCGTTTCTTTCATGGCCGTTGTTAGCTCTTCAATCTCTTTTTCATTTGTCACTTGAATCCCCGCCCTTTTCAGTTATTACTATCTTTTACCCGATTAGGCGGTTCTTAATTTTATGAGTTCAATCTATATAAAAGCTTTCTGTAAGAAAACTGCTTCGGGAGCATTCACTTCGCCTTTATTCGTAGATGAATTTGAAACGAACACCCCAACTCCGATACAATGTTCTCATAGAGTCTGAGAGAATGGATCAAATACGGTGCAGAAATGGAGAAAACCAATATGACTGAATTTATCAACGCTGACGATATTAATGACGTAATTCTGGCTGCGGCAGCAAACGAGTTGGAGCAGATGGTGGACAAAATGTGTGAGCTGATTGGCACGCCTTTGGAACAGACAACAGAACTGGAGCGTCAGGTCATGGCTGCTTTTGGTTTTGGCGCGGTGTATGGCATCACTCATCGGGATCAGCTGGCGGAGCCGCAGGCCCATGCCTTGAGCATTCGGATGCTGATTAAACCGTTTAATTACAGTGAACAGCAGGCGGTTGATTTTGCCGATGATCTGATTCGGGTGGCTTCTGATCGTGAGGTTCATCCGGTGATGAATACGATTATCCAACGTGGGATTGATGGTCACCGCCAATTCAATCAGGAAGATGATGAAGGATTGGAACGTAACATTCAGGAGATTTTAACCGCGGTTCAATCGCAAAAATAGACGGTTTTATTAGATGTGGGAGATGATTGCATTGGATCTGATGAAATTAAGCAAGGAACTCTCATACGCTCTGCGACATGCACCATGGGAGTATGAACTGGAACTGGACGAAGAGGGTTGGGTGGAGATCTCGCAATTGCTGGTGGCTCTACATGAAAGTCCGCAGTGGAAGGAAGTCACGCAAGCCGATCTGGAGCAGATGATTGAAGCCTCGGAGAAAAAGAGACAGGAAATCCGTTCTGGCCGCATCCGGGCATTGTATGGACATTCGACTCCTCATAAGATATCGAAAATATCTGCTGAGCCACCGGAAACCCTGTACCATGGGACCCCGGCACGCGCAGTGCATTCTATTATGGAACATGGCTTACAGCCGCGGCAAAGGCAATATGTACATCTGTCCGCAGATATCGATACGGCCAATCAGGTGGGACAAAGACGGGATGATCAGCCTGTCATTTTGAGAATCAATGCTGCTCAAGCGGCCACAGACGGAATCCTCTTTTATCATGGAAACGAAAATATCTGGCTGGCCGATCTTATTCCGGCACGTTATATTAAGCAATGAGCGATGAACTATTGATCGTTAGCTACACAAAAAAAGGGACGCATCCAACATTTGTTGGTGTGTCCCTTTCTCATATCCAAAACTTACTTGCCTACAATTGCTTTAATACCTTCGCTAAGTGGCTGAGCCGGACGGCCAAGCAATTTCTCTAAAGTATCACTTTCTACAGCCAGTGCGCCTTCACGGATGGCACTTTGCATATCAACAAGCATCGATACGACAAAGTCCGGTAGACCTGCACCTTTCATGATGTCAGCGTAAGCGGCATCGTCCACGTTTTGCACGTTGATTTCCTGCCCAAGCACTTCACCAACAATGGCAGCCAGTTCAGCTTGCGTGCGTAGTTTGCCGGACAATTCATATACGGTATTCTCATGTCCTTCTCCTGCGAGAACAGCTGCAGCAGCATGGGCGTAGTCACTTCGGGTAGCCCAGCCTACTTGGCTGTTGTTGGTGGCATGAACCCAAGGTGCACCTTGGGTAGCTGCTTGCACACTGCCTGCTTCATTTTCCAGGTACCAGTTGTTGCGCAGGAAGGAATACGGAATGCCGGATTCACGAATAGCTTTTTCTGTAGCGCGGTGAACTTCCGCCAGGGAAAGGGTATTTTTCTCTGCATTCACAACGCTTGTATAAGCGATGAAACCCACGCCTGCGTTCTTGGCAGCGTCAATGGCAGCCTGATGTTGGCGAATACGCGTTTCATTGTCACCATCAGTCGAGATGAGCAACAGACGGTCTACACCGGCAAAAGCTTTCTCTAACGTCTCCGGTTGATCGAAATCACCGTGACGCACGTCAACCCCTTGAGTGCGGAGTGCTTCCGCTTTCTCTGGATTACGTACACTTACTGCCACATCCTTGGCAGAATTGTTTTTTAACAATGCCTCTACAACCAGTGAACCCAATTGACCTGTTGCGCCAGTAACCAAAATTTTCATTTTCTTTTCCTCCTAGGATATGTGTTTTGTTTGCATATGGTTGTAATCGAAAATGTTATAACAGGTGTGATTACAACGAAAGGGTTAAAAAAAGCTCATTATGAGCTTTTTTATTCAGAGACATGAATCTGATCCATCATCTGTTGTATGGTTACACGATTCAAGCGCTGTTCCATGGCTGTCTGAGCCTCAATGAGTTCGGCACGCAAGGTGTGTTCAATCATGTTGCCGACCGGACATTTCGGATTCGGATGTTTGTGAAAGTTAAACAATTCCCCATCCTCCACCACCTCAAGCGCTCGATATACATCAAGAAGGGTAATGTCGGCTGGATCTTTCAACAAGGAAGCACCACCCACACCGGGTCTGACGTCAATCAGTCCAGCCTGTTTCAGCTTGGACATAATCCGTCGAATAATCACGGGATTTGTATTCACACTCTGCGCAATCACATCTCCGGTGCATTCATTGGGCATAACAGCGATCAGGGACAGGGTATGAACCGCAATGGAAAAGCGACTGCTGATTTGTCTCATGGGATAATCACCACCGTTGTAACTATAATAGTTACAAAGAGATCGGATGTCAATTCCTTTATATTATATTTTAATGGATAGTTGCTGTTGTTCTGTAATCGTAGATGATCAAACAGATGATAATTGAACTATCAGCTATGTCAAATAAATGAGTTGTGGTTCTTTTGAAGCGTTAAAAAAGAAGTAGGTTTCAAACCTTTTAATGTAATAATAGGGCTAAATTCCTATTATTTTCAAGTTAAATGGAACTATATGGTTTTCTTGTTTGCGTACAGAAGAAGAAAAATGACAAAAGCTTCGACAAACTAGAAAATTATGTATGAATTGACAAATGTAAAAGCGATTATATAATGTGTTTAACTACAAGATTGTACATTTAGTTACAAATGATTCCAAATAACAAACGGCGGGAGTGGGACAGGCATGTGGTTTTTGGTTCTATGGTTGTTAGGTCTAATTTCAGGGGGAGTACACCTATATGTGTTAGGTTTTCCCGGGGAAATGAGCGAGATTAGCAGGGTGTTGCTGCTTCATCAGTTTGTGGTTACGTTTGGATTGGTTGGAGTGATTGGTTATGTTGTCAACATTGCCAGAGCGGATCAGACAGCCAAAATGTTAGGATGGCCTGGTGGACCATTTCAGGTTAAATATGGTTTTTCCCAGGTAGGGCTTGGAGTTATGGGGATTATGGCCATCTGGTTCCAAGGGAACTTTTGGGTTGGTGTATTGGTAACGATGTACATATACGGATTAAGTGGTCTTTGGTCACATACTTATGTCATGATTAAAAATCGCAAGGCAGATGGAGACAGTATCGGGAATCTCATTATGGATGTGGTGTATCAAACGTTTATCACGGTTCTCTCCGTATTGGCTGGTGGAATCTGGGTAATGCACTAAGCTGTAACTGATTTTTTGCCTTACACAGCTTGAATCTCAATTAAACGATGAGGTGTGGTCGTGATGGTACAAAAAACCGTTGAACTTTCCGAAACACAAAAGGGAATCTATTTTGATTGTCAGGTGAATGATCCCACTTCGTATAACATCTCAGCTTCAATGCAATTTGATCATCTTCAAATGGAGATATTTCGCCAATCCATCGAATTGCTTATGTATGAGCAAGTGGTGCTGCGTACTCGGATTGAGATTCAAAATGATGTACCTGTGTTATCCGTTCATGAAGATATGGATTATTCACTTGCCTTGTGGGACCTAAGTAGCGAGAATCAGGAGAATCCAAAGGAACAACAGTTAGTAGCACTGGTGGATGAATGCATCGGGACACCTTTTGAGCTGGAGAAAGGTCCTCTGTTCCGTATAATGATTGTTCAGATGGATAAGAGCCGATATATTCTGACCTTATGTATTCATCATTTAATATGTGATGGCTTGTCGCTTGAACTGATGAAAAACAAACTTATCCAGTCATATACGTGTCTTCTTGAAGATCAGCCTGTGGATGTCAAGCTGGATGAAGGATTCATCTCTTATGTTGAGGCAGAGAACAAGAAACTGCACGAAAACAAGTACTCCAAAGAGCGGGAATACTGGTTGAACAAAATGAAGGGAGTGGAACCTCTTTCTCTAAAGCACGACTTTCCAGCAGGTTCTGTACAAGAAGGGATTGGTCATGAACTGCGATTTGATATTTCGGAATCGTTAATGGCTGATATTACACAGATGTCCAAAGATAATGAAGTAACCGTTTTTATGTTCTTTATGGGTGCCTTTGGCATTCTTATGAGTAAATATGTCGGTACAGACGATATCACCTTTGCCTCCCCATATTCTCATCGTCCCGGTATGGACTTGGAAGAAACGATTGGATGTTTTGTCCATATGTTGCCTATGCGATTCCATATTGACCTCGAATCAACTCTAAAACCTCTGCTGCAACAAGTAGCCACAACCTGGATGGATACGTACAGGAACATCGGATATCCCAATAACCTCATTGTCAGAGACAGCATGTTACAGGCTCAACCCGGATCACCATCGTTGTTTGATATCTCCTTTGTTTATGATTCCTATGAGGAAGATATGCTCGGAACTCGTATTCTGGATCAGGATAAGGTTACGTTTCCAGGAGATCTGATGGTGGTGTTGAGCCGTTTACCGCAAGGTGCTCAGTTGAAGCTGCAATATAAACCGAGCTTGTTCCGTGAAGATTCAATGGAGCGAATGGGCCAACGATTTCTATATTTGCTGAATCAACTAGTAACCAATTCTGAGCAAAAAATCAGGGAGTTCAGCCTCCTGATGCAGGATGAGAAAGAAAACCTACTGTACCGATTCAATCAAACTTCTTATTTTCCCTACACTCCACAACATATTATGGATATATTTCACGATAAAGTAGCACGTTTCCCGGAGCGGGTAGCTCTAATGGAAGGCAAGCAGCATCAGACCTATGCGCAGGTCAACGCAAAAGCGAACCAATTGGCTAGGCAGATCGTTGCGAGTAAAAAAAGTGATAACGCGGCAGTTGGCGTGCAGATGCCACGTTCCTCGGATATGGTCATTGCCCTATTGGCTGTATTAAAAGCCGGATGTGCTTTTGTACCTGTAGACCCTTCCTACCCTTTGTCCAGAAAGGACTATATTATATCGGATGCAGACATATCCATAGTGCTGGCTATGCAGCACGAAAAAGATGACGAGACTCTGGATGTCCAGTACATCTACGTTGAGGGCGATCAGGCCTATACGGGGGATGTCTCAAATCTCGAAGAGGCGCTGAATCCGCATAGCCTTGCCTATATCATGTACACGTCCGGATCAACAGGCAAGCCAAAAGGAGTCATGGTTGAAAATCATAGCGTAGTCAATACACTGCTTGATCTGGAGCGTCGTTTTCCAATGCAGGCGCAGGATGTTTACTTGCTGAAAACGGCATATACCTTTGATGTGTCCGCCACGGAACTTTTCGGCTGGTTCATGGGTGAAGGCGCACTAAGTATTCTTGAGCCTGGAGCAGAAAAAGACCCTGCTCGTATTGTGTCTACGGTGGCATCACATAAGGTTACACACATCAACTTTGTTCCAACGTTATTCCGTCTTTTTCTGGAAACGATGGAGCTTCGCTCCGATCTGTCAGCATTGGAAACGCTGAAATGGATGTTTGTTGGCGGAGAGGCAGTCACGCCAGACATCATTGAGAAATTTAACAGGTTAGGCATTGGAGCAAGTCTTGAAAATGTTTATGGTCCAACCGAATGCACCATATGGGTTTCTCATTATCCGTTAAGCCATTACGAAGGCTTGGGCAATGTACCGATTGGCTACCCGCTCAATGAGTCCAGATGGTATGTCGTCGGAAATCATGATGAGCTTCAGCCGTTAGGTATTCCAGGGGAGCTTTGTCTTAGCGGTGTTGGGCTTGCACGTGGATATCTGAATCTGGAACAGATGACCCGAGAGAAGTTTGTCCCTAATCCTTTCTTTCAAGAAGGACAGGACGCAGAGCATTTCAGGTACATGTACCGCACAGGGGATCTGGTACGTTCACTCCCAAGCGGTACGATCGAATATCTGGGACGCATTGATTTCCAGGTTAAAATTCAGGGAGCCAGACTGGAGACAGGCGAAATTGAGAATACCCTGTCATCCTATCCGGGTGTCATCCAGACCGTGGTAGTCATGAAATCATTTGAAGGTAGGTCCGGCTTGCTGTATGCCTACTATCTTTCAGAGCAGGAGCTGCCTTCTGTCGAATTGAGAGAGCATCTGTCTCGTTTGTTACCGGCATATATGATACCATCCGTTTTTGTACATAAATCCGAATTTCCATTGAATAGCAGTGGGAAGATTGACCGGAAGGCACTTATGGCAGATATCACGCATGCTCACGCTTCCAGTACGTTCTATACCGCCCCGTCTTCTGAGCTTGAGAAGGTTATAGCCGAAGTGTGGGCCGAAGTGCTCGGTGTTGAGAGAGTAGGGCGCGATGACCATTTCTTTGAATTGGGCGGAAATTCATTTTCTGTCATTCAGGCTCACAATAAACTTAAGCATTATACCGATGTGGAGTTTCCTGTGCCTCGTTTTTTCGAATGCCCGACATTGCGTCAATTTGCCGCACTGGGTCCGAAAGATGAGGGAGTTCGGATACCGACTGAAAGGGAACAATTGTTTCAACGAAAAGACGGCATTATGCGTGAGGATATTGCAATTGTGGGCATGGCGGTGAATGTGCCGGGCGCTGAGGATATAAGGGAGTTCTGGAGTAACCTTGTTGAACGGCGGGAAAGCATTCACTTTTATAGTGATGATGAATTGAGGGAGCTTGGCGTGGAGGAAGCACTGCTGCGTTCACCTCGTTATGTCAAGGCAAAAGGACGTGCCAACGGCATCGATGAGTTTGATGCAGGGTTCTTTGACTATACTCCCGGTGAAGCCAAAATGATGTCTCCCCAATTCAGACTTTTGTATCAGGGAATATGGGAAGCGCTGGAGGATGCAGGCTGCAGACCAGATGAAGCGGGTAAGGTGGGTGTGTTCCTTGGCGGGTCCGATGACTTCGAATGGTACCGTCAAGTGCTTTTTAACGATGCTAACTATAGCAGTAAATACGAAGCATTTACCCTCAGCACCAATCATTTTCTCGCTACCCGAATGGCTTATAAGCTGAACTTAAAAGGGCCAGCCTATACCGCTCTGACGGGATGTTCTACTTCATTGGTTACACCTCATCTGGCATGTCAATCTTTGATCGTTGGAGAATGTGATGTGGCCGTGGCTGGTGGAATTACCGTGGAGTTGCCCAATGAAGGGGGTTACATATTTGAGGATGGCATGATGTTCTCCACAGATGGACACTGTCGTCCATTTGATGCGGCAGCCAGTGGAACCGTCTTCTCCAATGGTATGGGAATTGTGGTGCTGAAGCGGGTAACCGATGCTCTGCGGGATGGAGATCATATCTACGGGGTCATCAAAGGCTCAGCAATTAACAATGACGGACAAGAGAAACTCAGTTTTCTTGCTCCAAGCGTAAGCGGACAGGCTGAAGTCATTCAGGATGCTTATAAGGTAGCCGGAGTAGACCCGGAAACGGTGAGTTATATCGAAGCACATGGTACGGGAACGTTGCTTGGTGATCCAATTGAAGTAAACTCGTTAACTCGGGCCTTTGCTTCCGACCAAAAGCAATTTTGCTATCTGGGTTCGGTCAAAGGCAATGTGGGACATATGGATACAGCCGCAGGTGTGGTTGGTTTAATCAAGGTAGCGCTCAGTCTTGGACAAGGTTATATCCCTGGAACAGCTAATTATGAGCAGCCTAATCCTAAAATTGATTTTTTGAATACGCCTTTTAAAGTTAATGCACAAGGGGTGGACTGGAAACAGGGCAATGTTGGAGTCATGCGCGCAGGAATCAATTCATTTGGTGTGGGGGGCACGAATGCTCACATGGTATTGGAGGAGGCTCCCGAGATGGAGAAGTGCAGTCCGGATGATGACGTAAATATATTGCTTTTTTCCGCCAAAACAGAGTACTCGCTGAACCGCACCGCTGAACGGATTATGGAACATCTGACTGAGCAGCCGAATCAATCAGTATCGAACGCAGCGTGGACCTTGCAGTCAGGTAGATCTGTTTTTGCGTATCGTAAGGCACTCATTCTGGATAAGACATGGAAAGATAATCCGGACAAGCTGATACAGCAGCTGGGAAAAGCACGCGTATACCATTCGGCTCAAGGCACGCGTCCCGTATACTTTATGTTCCCCGGACAGGGCAGTCAGTATCAGGGAATGGGTGCAGAACTATACAGATCTACAGAGCAAGCAGGCCTGGCTCCAATCTTCAGAAGTTATATTCAGGAAATATTGGACCTTCTGCCTGCGGAAGAACGAGAAGATATGCTGTCTGTTGTATACGGGGATCAGCACCCTGAGCGAATAAACCAGACAGAGTACAGCCAATTCGCACTGTTCATGACAAGTTATGCGCTGGCCAAGTCGCTGCTGGATCTGGGCATCAAGCCAGATGGCATGATCGGACACAGCATTGGTGAATTGGCTGCCGCAGCGGTAGCGGGTGTGTTCGAACTCGGAGATGCTGTCAAGTTAGTTCGGCTTCGCGGACGTCTGATGCAACAACAACAATCCGGGGTCATGCTTGCCATTATGGCGGATGCACAGCAGGTGAAGTCACAACTGGATGAAGACGTGTGGCTTGCCCTGGTGAATACTACAGGTTCCAGTGTAATTGGTGGGACAGCTGAAGCCATTTCACGGATGGAAGCCAAGGCTGAAGGACTGGGCTGGAAGTGCATTCGTGTGAAGACTTCCCATGCATTCCATACGCCAATGATGAATCAGGCCGCTGAGGAATTTAGACGTTATCTAGCAGAGCATTCACTTCATACGCCACAGATCCCTTTACTGTCCAACACCAGTGGAACATGGGCGCTTGGAGATGAAATCACACAACCTGACTATTGGTCCCGTCATATTTTACAGCCGGTGTTGTTTGAATCAAACCTGGCTGAAGTGTTGAAGGATGAGCGGGCTGTATTAATTGAAGTAGGTGCAGGACGAACGCTAAGCTCCTTTGCCAGACAGCACAGTCTATCAAGAGATTCCCAGACGGTACTGAATATGCTACGTCACGTAAGGGAGACGGAGCAGGACAGTATCTATGTGAACCGCAGACTTGCGGAGTTATGGTGCGAAGGCATTGAACCGGACTGGAAGGTGCTCAAAGGGCAGACGGTACGACGCAAATGCTCTCTGCCTACTTATGTTTTCAACAAACAATCCTATCCTGTCAGTGTTTCTCTTTCTGGCTCATCAGCAGTGGAAGGAATGGGTACCGGGGATGATAGGCAGCATGCAGATCAGGGTAAGGGAAGTGGCTCTACTCTAATAAAAGGGACCGTTTATACTGGTGGTTCAGACCAACTGAAACAGATTGTCCTGGACGCATATCGAACGATTTTTGGCATCGATGATCTAGATGAAGAGGTTAATTTCTTTGCGGTTGGAGGAGATTCTCTCAAAGCAGTCAGCTTGTCTGCATGGATCCGATCTCATTTAGGAATTCAGCCTGAGGTAGCAGATGTTTTCAATCATTCAACGCCTATTCAACTGGCAGAGCATCTCTATGTCATGGCGAAACCAAAAGTGGACCAACAGATAATTCAATCTGCACCCACTATGGATGCTTATCCAATCTCTTCTGCACAGATGCGTATGTTCACACAAGCGATGCTTGATCCAGGCAATACGGCATACAACCTACCGTCTGCAACCATTATTGAAGGTGAATTGGACCGTATAAGAGTTGAGGCTGCTTTGCAGAAGTTGATGCAGCATCATGAGGCGCTCAGAACATCGTTTGAGATACGGGGCGTTGAGATCGTTCAGATCACCCAACCTTCGGTTCGCTTAAGTATGGGCTATGCAGAGCAGCATGTGGCAGATGACCAAGAGTTGCCTGCGATGATCGAGACATTGATTCGTCCTTTTGATCTGGGGAGTGCTCCGCTTATGCGGGTTGAACTGATTAAGATAGGCGAGCGCAAGCATCTGTTATTCTTTGATATTCACCATATTATCGCGGATGGTACATCTGTCGAAATCATTACTCGTGACTTCAATGATTTATATTTTGGCAAAGAGCATGCAGTCCGATTGCAGTACAAAGATTACGCGGTATGGCAGCAGCAACGTCTCGCTTCACAGGAATACATTTCACATCAAACGTACTGGCTGGACCATCTTGGCCCTTCTTTACCTGTGCTGGAGCTTCCACTTGACCATGAGCGTCCATCACAGCGATCCATGCAAGGGGGACGTCTTCATTTCACGTTGAATCGTTCGTTAACACAACACTTGCATGAGCTGGCTTCCTCATCGGAAGCATCCATGTATATGGTAATGCTAAGTGTGTGGAATCTTCTTCTCGCACACCGCTCAGGTCAGCAGGACATTGTGGTAGGAACGCCTGTTGCAGGAAGGATGCAAGAGGAGTGGAAAGAGACGGTAGGCATGTTTGTCAATATGATTGCGATGCGGAATTTTCCAACGTTTGATCGTACGTATACTGATTTTTTACGCGAACTTAAACAACATACACTGGATGCCTTTGCGTATCAGGAGTATCCGTTTAATGAGCTTGTGGCACAACTGGGCGTGACACGTGAGTCGAACCGAAATCCGGTATTTGATGTTTGTTTTGATTATCAGAACATGGACTTGCATGGACTTGAACTTCATGGTTTGCAATTCTGTTCTTTTCCGGTGGAGACGGGTACGTCTACTTATGATCTGTTAATGACCTGTCAAGAAAACAGGGAGAAGCAGGTGATTGAAGGATATATCGAATACTCGCTGGATCTGTTCCGCCGGGACACAGTTGAAGGTATGATGCAGGAGTTTATCGGACTTTGCCAAGAGGTTGTACAACAGCCTAGTCTGTCTCTGATCGAACTGTTTGAGAGAAACATTTCTCATGAGCACTCAGTCCATCGTCTTGCTGGTCCACGTCTGGATTACACTCCTGCGGTGGGTCTGCATCGGCTGTTCGAGCTGCAGGCAGAACACACACCAGACAAGAAAGCTCTCCTTGTATCATCTGGAGCTTCTTTTACCTACAGGGAGCTTAATGAAAAAGCTAATACGCTGGCTTGGAAGCTGATTGATCAAGGTGTGCGCCGGGATGAACCTATAGGCATATTATCCAGACGAGATGAATCGTTGATCATTATGCTATTGGCAGTGCTGAAAGCTGGGGCGGCTTATGTGCCTCTGGACCCTGCTTTTCCGCCGCAGCGCATCGTGAATATGATCGAAGATAGCCGAATGAACGTATTGCTGTGTACGCCTGATGAAGAAGGCACAGTGACTTTTAGCGGAGAGCGATTTGTGTATGATCCCACTGCCCAGGATGTGCGCTCATCCGTTAACCCGGACGTAAACTTCCTGTCTTCGGACCTGTCCTGTGTGATTTTCACCTCAGGATCGACCGGTCGTCCCAAAGGGGTCATGATTACTCATGAAGCGATGGTCAATTTTGTTGAGGACATCAGGCACCGACATATTTTTGCACATGAGACAGATCGCATCATCAGTGTAACGACCATATCTTTTGATATTTTCGGATTTGAAGTGTGGACACCATTATGCACCGGATATTCGCTGTATCTGGCCAATGAGCAGGAGCAGCTTGACCCGGCTCTTGCTTCACGTCGAATACGTGAACATGGTGTTACGCACATTCTTAGCACGGTCTCACGCATTAAGGCATTTGTCGAAAATCCGGAATTCGCTCAGGCGCTGGGCAATCTGCGGTGTGTTCTTACTGGAGGGGAAAACGTCCCTGTGGGACTCCTCACCGATCTGAAGCGGCTTACGCCCGCTCGAGTCTTTAACATGTATGGACCAACGGAAACTACGATCTGGTCAACGACCAAAGAATTGAATGACACAGCCGCGATTACCATTGGCAAGCCCATTACCAATACAGAGATTTATATTCTGAATGATGAAGGTGAAATACTGCCACCTGGAAGTTATGGAGAGCTGTGCATTGCAGGAAAAGGATTATCCCGCGGTTATCTGCACAATGCAGCTGAGACCGATGCCCGATTCATTGCAAACTCCAATGTTTTGGGAGGCCGTTTGTACCGAACTGGCGATCTGGCCCGTATACTGCCGGATGGGGATGTTGAGTTAATGGGACGGTTAGATCAGCAGGTGAAGATTCGGGGCTACCGGATTGAACTGAATGAGATTGAGCAGGCAGCGATGAATTATGAACGTGTAAGAGAAGCTGTCGTTAAGGTAGAAGGGGCCGAGTCACATTCATTGCAATTAATCCTTTTCTACAGTCTGAAGCCTGGGATTGGGCCTTCCGTTATGGGGGATGAAGACGTACAGCTTCGGACCTGGTTAAAGCAACGGCTTCCACAGTACATGATGCCTTCTCGCTTGATTCGTCTGGAAAATCTGCCTGTGCTACCTAATGGCAAACTGAATCGCAATGCCCTTCGTCTGGCTGATTTTGAAACGGTAGAGAGGGATAACCCGGCTCTGGTCTATGGCTCATCGATTCAAGGAATCGAGCGGGCAAAAGTTGACCTAGAGCAGATGCTCATTGCAACGTGGAAGGAAATATTGAATCTGGATACGGTTAATATCCATGATCACTTTTTTGACATCGGAGGCAACTCGCTGGGGCTTATTCTGATCAATAATCGCCTGAATGCCTATCTGGATAAAAGCGTTCCGCTGGTGCAATTGTTTGAGCATTCCTCCATTGCATCACTGGTTAATCATCTGGTGGCTGAGCAGATGCTGTCGACAGTTACACAACAGGTACAAGAGGAGAGCGGGCATATTGCTTCGGCTGGATATCCTGTTACGAACCCGGAGCCGACAACAGCTCCAAAAGAGTATGTGATGAGCACAGTTGAACACAGCAAAGTGGAACAGAGCAGACCAGATCAGAACAGACCGGAACAGAGTATCCCGTTTGCTTCAGAACAGAGTACCAGAATTTCTTCTTCGTCGGATATCGCAGTCATTGGCATGGCAGGGCATTTTCCCGGCTCAAGAAATATTGAGGAGTTCTGGGATAACCTAATGGCAGGTAAGGATGGTATCACTCGTCTGAATGAGGAGGATCTAACCGCTGCGGGTGTACGACCGGAAGACTTCAAACATCCTGATTATGTACGGGCCAAAGGTGTACTGCAAGATACTGAGTATTTTGACTCCGGATTTTTCGAATATCCGCATCAGGAATCCAACATGATGGATCCGCAAATACGGCTGCTGCATCAGTGCTCATGGGAGGCGCTTGAGCATGCCGGGTGTGATCCTTACAGTTATGAGGGATCTATAGGATTGTTTGCCGGAAGTGGACTGAGCTTGCCATGGATGGTGCAATTTCTAGGTCGTTCCGGTAATTTGTTACAGGCTTTTGAAGCCATGACTTTGAATGAAAAGGACTATATTACAACCCGAGTATCTCACAAATTAAATCTGAGAGGGCCGAGTATGGCCGTACAGACCGCATGTTCGACTTCTTTGGTCGCTATCCACCAAGCTGCTGAATCGCTGATTCGGGGGGAGTGTGATGTGGCACTTGCGGGAGGTGTCTCTATCTCCTATCCGCTCAAAGAAGGTTATCACTGGCATGAAGGCATGATTTATTCAAAGGATGGTCTTTGCAGACCGTTTGATGAGCAGGCATCTGGTACGGTGTCTGGTAATGGATGCGGAATGGTTGTGCTCAAGTCACTCCGCGACGCGCAGAGAGATGGAGATCATATCTATGCAGTCATTAAAGGTTCAGCGATAAATAATGATGGCATGGACAAGATTGGATATACGGCACCGAGTGTGGCCGGGCAGGTCAAGGTTATTCAATCAGCCCTGCATCGTTCGGGAGTGTCTCCAAAAGAGATCTCCTATCTGGAGGCGCATGGAACAGGAACCAAACTGGGGGACCCGATTGAAATTGAAGCGCTCAGGCAGTCATGGGGAACAGATCGTAGAAATTATTGTGCTCTAGGTTCTGTGAAAGCCAATATTGGGCATCTTGATGCGGCAGCAGGTGTCGCCGGTTTTATTAAAACCGTACTGACGCTTTATCACCGGGTGGTTCCGCCACAGATTCACATGAATCGGACGAATCCGATGTTGGAGCTGGAGCATAGTCCCTTCTATATCAACAGGGAGCCACAGCCATTAGAAGACGCGAAGCGTATCCTGCGAGCAGGTGTCAGTTCGTTTGGGATCGGGGGTACTAATGCTCACGTCATTCTGGAGCAACCGCCCGTCCAAGAGAGCCAAGCCAATTATGAATCATTGCTTCTGCTGCCCTTCTCGGCCAAAAGTGAATCTGCGCTGGAACGCACGTACGATTCGGTTCTACAGGCGATTCATGCATTGCCGGAGCAGTTGCCCAATGCTGCGTGGACGCTACAGAAGGGAAGAAGCAGATTCATTCATCGTAAAGCACTAATCGTTGTAGACGGTTATACTCCGCCAAGCGAGCAGTCTGTAGAGTTTGAGACACAGGCAAGTGTGATGAATGGGAAGCCTAAGGTCATGTTTTACCTCAGCGGAAATGCAAGTTGGGAAGCGCGCAAGATTCGGGAACTATATGCTTCTGTGTATCGCAGCCAGGTCTCAGAGATATTCAAACAGTACTTTGAAGAGATACTGAACCTCTTTGAGTCCAAGGAACAGTATGCCATCCGCCAAGGCATAGGGCGATCGTTAACCGATTCAAGGCTTGAGCGCATGCAGTGCTTTGTTGTGCAATATGCTCTTTATAAAACCGTGATGCAGCTTGGTATCAAGCCGGATGCTGTCTGTGGACAAGGCGTTGGCGAACTGGTGGGGTTGGTTATTAGTGATGCACTTGATCCAGTACATGCCGTGGGGCTTCTATACAATCTGGAGCATTGGTCACTAGAAGAAGGAGCATTGTCAGATGCTTTGACAGGAAGGATGACAGATGCAACTGTAACAGACCTTGCGTCAAGTATTGCACCACTGTTATCTCCAAATTTCCTGTTTACGCTGCTAAATCGCAAGACGCTTTCTGAATCTGCTGGGCATACGCTGTGGATCGTTTCGAATCAGCTGCAGGATACAGAACAAATAGCCCCGGATTCATTTTCAGAGCCAAACATCATTGCTCTTACTGAAGATCGTCAGAGCTTGCTTGAGGCAGACGTGTATTTAATGAAAGTACTTGCTTTTTGCTGGTGCTCTGGCATGGAGCTGGATTGGGAACAGCTAAACGGAACGGGGCGTAGGCAAAAAATCTCCCTGCCGACGTATTCCTTTGATCCCATTGTTCATCAACATGATGTTGCGTTGTATCAGCTTGCAGGTATGTCGCAGGTTGCAGCGGGTTCTATCGCAGCATTAGACCAATCTCCATCTGGGAAAGTCAGGGTTCAACGGACTGAAGATGAGATAAGGCATGTATTGTCGCAATTGTGGCAGGAGTTGCTTGGTAATGGAGCAGTCGGCCTTGAAGATGATTTCTTTGAGCTTGGGGGTCATTCATTAAAAGCGATTTCCTTGGCGTCGAGGATTAAAGAAATGTTTGGATTAAATTTGGGGCTGGAAGAGGTTTTTGATCATTCTGTATTTGAACACATGGTTCAATGGATTGCTGAACATCAGGCTACAAGTGACTCTGATACAGTGAACCCAATCTTGCCTGTTACTAAGAAAGAGAAATACAAGACCACTTCTGCACAGAGAAGAATGTATGTGGTGCATGAGTGGATGAAAGGTGAGAGTACAGCGTACAATCTCGCCAGTTCCTATAGGGTAAGGGGAAAACTTGACCCTACGCAATTCAGAGTAATAATGGATGCACTGGTAGAGAGACATGAAGCATTCCGTACCAGATTTGAAATGATTGATGGTGAGCTTTTCCAAATTGTGGAGGATCAGGTTCCAAGCGTGGTGGAGTTGCTGGAATTAGAAACGGCAGGGTTAGAACAGGTCATGGAATGGATCAAGCCTTTTGATCTGACCAGCGCACCATTGGTTCGTGTTAAGCTCATTCGCCTTTCTCAAGAGGAACACATCTTATTCATCGACATGCATCATATCATTTCGGATCAGAGTTCCATTGCTATCCTGATGCAGGATTTTGCTCGCATGTACAGAGGAGAAACATTGCAATCTCTTGATATTCAGTATAAGGATTATGCGGAATGGCGTGATGAATCTGCGTCACATGGACAATCTGTTAAAGACGCCGAGTTTTGGATACGGGAATTCGAGGACATGCCTGCACCGGTTGAATTGCTTACAGACTTCCCAAGACATGGCGCGTCATCCTACAGCGGAGACAGACGTTCCATTGAACTTGGTGAGTCGTTAAGCACACAGGTCAATGACTTCTGTACTCAACAAGGGCTTACACCCTATATGTTGTTTATGGCAACTTTGAATCTATTAATCTGGAAGTATACGGGTCAAGACGACTTGGTCGTTGGTACAGCGGTTGCGGGGCGTGAGAAGCCAGAACTCAATAACGTTATGGGTATGTTCGTGAACATGCTTGCCATTCGCACCAGCATGGACAGAGAATGCTCCACAGAGGCGTATTTGAATGAGATGCGAGGCAAGCTGTTATCCTGTTATGAGCATCAACAATATCCTTATGAAGCACTGGTGGAACAACTTGGTCTATTCGGTGATTTAAGCCGCAACCCCCTATTTGATGTGGTGCTAAATTACATTAATATGGGAACCGATGATCCTGAAGCCGGGGAACTGATGCTTGAACCATGGGTCGAAGGTAAGGTGGATGCCAAATTTGATCTGACTTGGACACTGGTCGAACATAAACAATGTTACACGGTTGAACTTGACTATCGCTCAGATTTGTTTAAAGCCGAGTCCATGGAACTGATGCTGGATAAATTCCGGTATATCCTGTCTCAGATCACAACAGGGGATACTGAACGAATTGGTCAGATTAAGATCACTACACCGGAGGAAGAGGAATGGCTGCTGTACGGAGTCAACGATAATGCCGCCCAGTATCCGCGAGATGCGACCATTTCCCAATTATTCGAGGAACAAGTTCATGTGCATGCACAGAAGACAGCATTGGTCTGGGAAGACGGTGAATGGAGCTATGCGGATCTGTATGAACGTGTTCAGTGGCTGGCGTTCAGATTGCTTGGACAAGGGGTGAAATCAGGCTCCAGTATTGCTCTCATTCTGGACCGTGGACCGAACCAGATGATCAGTATTCTTGCTACACTCCAAGTGGGTTGCAGTTATGTCCCGATCGACCCGGCTTCGCCGCCATCGAGAATTGAATTTATTTTGCAAGATTGCGATGCGGCTGTGTTATTGACTGAAACGGCTTATGCCTCCACATGGCAATCTGTAGTTCCTTGTATCGTGCCGGCAGATGAACTGGCAGCATTTGATTCAGGAGACATTCAGGAGCCCGTTGAAAATATGAACAAGACCGCTCTTGACCCGGCTTATATCATTTATACATCAGGGTCAACAGGAACCCCAAAAGGGACTGTGATGAGTCATCGCAATGTAACCAAAGTCATGAAAAATAGTAATTTTGTTACCGTCGTGCCAGAGGATCGTATCCTGCAAATTTCTAACTATGCGTTTGACGGTTCCATTTTCGATATTTTTGCTTCATTAATAAATGGCGCTACTCTTGTATTAATCTCAAAAGAGACCATTTTAGATATGGCTCGTTTGGCCGATGTCATCCAACAGCAACGGATTTCAGTATTTTATATTCCGACATCCTTGTTTAATATGCTGGTAGATTGGGATGCTGATTGCTTGAAGAATGTGCGTAGAGTGATGTTTGGTGGTGAAGCTGCATCGGTGAGTCATGCCAACAAAGCGCTTGCATGCGTGGGGCCGGGCAGACTGTTAAATGGATATGGGCCAACGGAAGCAACCTTTTTTGCCTCCTACCACTTATTACAGCAAACAGAGCCTTATACTGGCTCACTGCCTATAGGTTACCCCCTGTCTAACACAGCCTTGTATGTTCTAGATGATGAGCTGAAGCCTGTGCCACCGAACGTTCCAGGTGAACTGTATATCAGTGGGGATGCGGTAGGTATTGGATATCTTAACCGTGAGGATCTTACCCGAAAACACTTTCTTGATGATCCCTTCCGCAAGGGAGAACGAATGTATCGGACAGGTGACATCGTCAAACGTCTGGCTGACGGCAGTCTGATTTTTATTGAACGTTCGGATTTCCAGGTCAAGATTAGAGGTTTCCGCATTGAGTTATCGGAGATAGGCAATTGTATGGAGCGTGTTTCGGGAGTTCGTGATGCCTTTGTCATGACAGTTACAGAATCATCAGGAAGTCTATACATTGCCGCTTTTTATACAACCGATACTGGAGCAGATACTGAGTATATTCGAAGAGAACTTCACCAGCAGCTGCCAGAGTACATGGTACCTGCACGCATTATTCGAATGGATCATCTTCCGATTAATGCCAATGGCAAAGTGGACCGAAGAGCATTGTCCGAGCATTTGGTTGAAGAGCAGCAGAGGTCTCTGGAGATGAGTTCACCTCGGACAAAAACAGAGCGTGTCATTCTTGCCGCCATGCGACAGATCCTGGGTGATCCAGGCATTGGTGTGGAAGATCACTTCTTTCAAAATGGGGGGCATTCGCTCAAAGCGATTGCATTCACTCAAATTTTGGCAAAAGAAGGAATTGCCATCAATGTGAACGAATTATTCCAATATCCGACAGTTAGAGGACTTGCCAAATTGGTAGACATTAATCCTCCGGCGTCAGTTTGGTCCGAAGATAGCCTGCATATTCAGTCCCCGATAGTCATACCACAGGACATAATACTTCATGAGAAACAACTGGGCAGCCTGGTCCTGCATGTCTTAAACAGCTGCAATCAGGTTTCATCTTTTATGGCGGGCATGACCCCTATGGGGCAATTCCCACTATCTCCAATTCAACAAGCACATGCTTCTACGACTTCACGAGCAAGCGGATTTACAACAACGCTGGAAGGCGAATTGAATGAACAAGCTGTAAAACACCTGATTCTTGGGGTTATATCCCGGCACCAGTTGCTGCACAGCATGATATATGAGGAAGAACAATTGTATTGGCATCCATGTGATATGTCGTTAGCGGCGGACATGCTGCAACAGCTTATCCCGTATCTTGATATTCGTCATTATGCTTCGGCTGCGATTGAGCAGTTGGAGTACAAACTGGTTCAGTCTCTGTTACACAAAACGTATACGTTGAAGGAACTACCTTGGCGTCTGTGTATTTTGCGTACAGGAGCCACGGAGCATAAGCTGATTTGGAGTTTTGATCACCTTGCGTTTGATGGTATGAGTGCCCAGATCATCAAGCAGCAACTTGAGTCGAAGGCATTATATAGACCGCAAGGTATAGAGATCGAGAGTGATCTTCTGTACCAAGTACGAAATTATGAGGATTATGTAAGTTTTCTGTCTCAAGGCCCCATAGGGGTATCAGAAGATGAAATGGAGAAACAATTTTCGCTTCAGGCATGGAATAGATGTAACGCCATCGTCATGAACAAGTTGAAGGAAACAGAAACATTGTCGCCTTCAGCGATGACTGTCGAGTTGTCCCTTGCAGGGAAGGAGCCTGCAGAGGTTTGGTGGACATGCTTTGAAACTTTTTCCAACATCATTGCGGCTTATCTGAACATAAGCCAATTGCCAATAGCCCTGGTCCATTACGGAAGGGAGTATGGCGAAGAATCCTACTACGATTATGTGGGAGAATTCCTTGATCTGATTCCAGTGCTGGTAGACAGTGAATTCACACAGGAAGATCTGTTGAAACGTCTGGAATTTACGAAGCGACACAGCATTAACTTTATGGCACTTACACATGATTCTTCCCTCTCGGCACAATATGATGGCATACAGGAACAATTGGGAACTGCCTACAGGCAAACAGAACAGGAGCCGCGTCAGATAATTCTGTTTAATTATCAAGGCTTCATCTCCAGTAGCGAAGCGATCCCAATGTCGTCTCAGTCGTCGGATGACCAAGATTCGAATTCGGGACTCGCCCAATTCGAATGGGTTATTCGCTACGACGAAGAGTGTCTGTACGTACATCTGGCCTGTCAGGCTGGTCTGGATATCAAACGTATGAAACAGCTGATTGATGACAAGCTTGGTAGCGATGTGAAAGTGGTAGTTCACAATGAGGCAATGGAGGTGCAACATGTCCAGTAAATCCATACAGCGAGGACCCGAGCTGATTGTGCCAGAGCATTATTCAACAGTGGCTGAGATGCTAATCTACATTGCAGATACTCATCCAGAAAAGGGAATGACCTATATCAGCTCTTCAGGTGACGAACAGTTTGAATCTTATCCTGAATTACTGATGCAGGCACGCAAGTACCTGCAGTCTCTTCAGGAGCAAGGCATTCAACAAGGACAGGTCGTTATTTTGGAAATTGACCAGTCACAGGAATTTTACCGTACATTTTGGGCTTGTATGCTGGGGGGCATTATTGTCGCCCCAGTTAGTCCGCCGGCTGCCTGGGAACCAGGCTCAGCCGGTCTGGAGAAATTCACGAAAGTGTGGGAGGTACTCGGGCGTCCGGTCGTTATCGTCGAGGAAGCCTACTTGCCCAAGTATGAGCAGCTTGCGGAAAGTCCGGTATTCAAAGGTCTTATGTTGATTAGTGTGAACCAGCTTCAAGCAGACCAGCAGATGGCTGATCTATGCCCAACCTCTCCTGATGACATTGTGTTTCTGCAATTCTCATCAGGAAGCACTGGAATTCCCAAAGGTGTGCAGTTAACAAATCACAATATTATCGCCAACAGTATTGCATGCAAGACTTTTCTTGGAGCTGAAGAAGGAGATAATGTGTTTACCTGGTTGCCGCATACGCATGATATGGGGATATTTGGACAGCATCTGACACCCGTCCTGAGTGGAGCCAACATCATGGTGATGTCACCTTATACCTTCGTACGGTCGCCTTATCTGTTCTTGCGCAAGATTACGGAGCATCAGGGAAAATGGTTTTGCTGTACCAATTTCGGTTTCGAATGGATGGTTCAGAAGATCCCGGATTCCAAGCTCTCAACGCTTGATCTGTCTTCACTGCGTATGACCTTGAATGGTGCAGAGCCTATATCAACGTCTGTTATCGAGCGATTTGTCAAAAAATTCAGCTCTTGTGGCTATCGTCCCAATATGATGTTTCCTGCATATGGCATGGCCGAAGCGACAGTAGGTGTATGTACCTCCAGACTGGGGGAAGAGCCGCGAATTGAACGTATTTCGCGTACACGGCTGGTGCAGGAAGGACTGGCTGTGCCAGTCCAGCTACCTAGCAGTGATAGCCATACTTCGGATGTGATCGAATTTGTTCATGAAGGATATCCCATGACAGGGATTCAGATCCGGATTGCGGATGAACAGGGGGAAGTGCTGGATGAGCGGGTTGTTGGCGAAATCCAGATTCGTGGGGAATCGGTAACCTCCGGATATTACAGTCTCCCTGAGATCAATCGTGAAATGTATGTGGATGGGTGGCTTCGCACTGGAGACTTGGGTTATATGGCTGACGGCTCCCTAGTTGTAAGCGGACGAATCAAGGACATTGTGTTTATTCGGGGACAGAACCATTATGCGCATGATCTTGAAGAAATTTTGTACCAGAATAGCAGCATTCCGAGAGGGAATCTGACGGTAGTCGGGCACTTTAACAGCCTCAAACAAGTTGAGGAGCTGCTTGTATTTGTTAAATACAAATCGGGCACTCCACAGTTTCTGGATGTACGACAGGATCTGATCCAACGTATGAGGGCTGGATTGGGTATTGAGATCACCCATGTTCTCCCAATCAAGGTCATCCCCAAAACGACGAGTGGTAAGGTCCAGCGCTTCATGCTGAGAAACGAATATGAGCGTGGAATATTTACCAAGGACATCGAGGCCATTGAAGAGCTGATTCGCGAAAACACACAACAGCAAGGATACGAGACGGTTTCCGCATCGTCTTTGGAGTATACCGTACGTAAAGCCTGGGCCGAAATTCTTCAATTGCCCGTAGAAAAGATTGAGAAGGATACATCTTTTCTCGCACTTGGAGGCAATTCCATTCTCTCTTATCAATTACTTGACAAGCTGTCTGCACATATGGGACGTGAATTAGGACAAGAACTACTTGTTTTTTGCAGTACAGTACGTGAGATGGTGGAATATCTGCAGGAACTTCCAGCAGAAACGAAGGACTTTGAACAAGCTGAAACAACAGATAATCAACTGAATGTACATCGTGCTATTGCTATTACCGGACTGTCTCTGCGTCTGCCTGATGCCGACACCCAAGAGCAGTTCTGGAGCAATCTGGTTAACGGGTTAGATAGTGTTGACCGGGTTAGTTTAGAGCGTGCAACACGTTCCAAGCAACCCGGTTGGGATGACTGGATTGGGGAACTGAAGCAACCGGATACGTTTGATCATGAGTTCTTTGAAATCCCGTCTGAACAAGCTGCATTTATGGATCCGCAGCATCGGAAGCTGCTGGAAGTTGCTCATGAGGCGCTGGAGGATGCAGGTATGCTCGTGGATCATGAGGATAAGCGTGATGTGGGTGTGTATGTAGGGATTAACCCAAGCACATACTTCGATCTGGTTGTTGATTATATGAACCGGAGTCTTGGAAAGGCTGTTCATTCTCACGCTATGGTAGGCAATATGTCCAATATTGCAGCGGCCTCCATTTCACACATGTACAATTTTACAGGGCCGGCACTGTCCATAGATACGGCATGTTCTTCTTTTCTGGTCGCACTGACACAAGCTGTGGCGGCCATTCAGGACAAGCGTATCTCTGGGGCAGTTGTAGGTGGAGCGAACATTTTGGCTACACCGCATGTTCATCAACTATCACGCAATGCTGGAATCTGTTCTTCCACTCAACATACGAAGGTATTTGACCGGGAAGCAGATGGTTCAGTCTTGGGAGAAGGTGCTGTTGTTGTATATATGGAGCCGCTAACAGAGGCAGTTCGCAACAATAAGCATGTTTATGGTGTGATTCGCGGGACAGCGGTGAATAACGACGGATATTCCCTGGGCATTATGGCACCCAACCCTCAGGGGCAATATGAGGTACTTCGTGCCGCTTATCGCGATGCCAACCTAAACCCGAGCGAGGTCTCTTATATTGAAGCACATGGATCGGGGACAAGAATTGGAGATCCAATTGAGGTGAATGCCTTGCTCCGACTTTTCCGGGAAAAGGGATATACAAGCGACAATTCGATTGGATTAGGTTCAGTCAAAACCAATATTGGACATTTATTTGCAGCCTCCAGTGGAGCCAGTCTTGCCAAGGTTCTGCTCAGTATGCAGCATGGGGAACTGGCACCAAGTCTGCATATGGATAATCCGAATCCGGCCCTCCGACTGGACCAATCGCCGTTCCATATCGTTAGCGAGCATAGATCGTGGGATGTACCTGAAGGGAAAACGCGGAAGGCAGGCATCAGTTCATTTGGCCTGGGAGGTACGAATGCCCACATTGTGCTGGAGGAATGGAAAGCCCCTGTCCGTGCAGCTGCCCCGGCACGTGGCCAGTTGTTAACGTTCTCTGCGAAATCAGAGCAGGCTTTAAAAAAGCTGATTGATAACACGGAGCAGTATGTGAAGAAACATGCGGACCTGGCACTAGAGGATCTTTGTTTTACCCGGAACAGATATAGAAAACATTATCGGTATCGTGCGGCAGTAGCTGTCAGCTCAACCGGAGAGTGGAACATCGAAGAGATGGAATTTGGCTTCAAGCCTAGAAACCGAGCTGCTCGTGTCAATATTGTGGTTGGGGGGCATGAGATTCGCGGAGATGATGAAGCTCAAGCTCGTAAGGTAATCAGGCCAGACGATTCTAATGAAGATACCGTATCAACCTTGAACTACTGGGTGACTTTGCTTGAGACACTTGTACGTCTGGTCCCTTCCATTCAAGAGATTCGAGGAATAGCTCCAGGAGAGGAACTTGTATCCAGTTTACATCTGGATGGCGAGGAACATCACAGCGCTCATGCAAGCCAATCCATTCCAGTGAACAACAGAGTGACGTTAGACAGTCTGCAAGACACACCTGGCAAGATGGCAAACGCCGACATTGTAATTATAATTGCTGCAGATCAGACAGTGCAGCAGCTCGAATACAGTGGCAAGGAGAGCTTCATCCGCCTGTCTGCCGAGCCGACACTTACCATGGAGGATCAGCTTGCTTTATTGCTGGGACAGCTTTATGTACGTGGTGCTGCGCTGGATTGGGAACAGTTACATCCGAATGGCTCTGGCCAGATTGTACATCTGCCAGCACATCCATTCGAGCCGTATGTACATTGGATAGATGTGAATCAGGGAACGGAGGTCATGATATGACAAAAGAAGAAATTGAGCTTTTTCTCAAAAGCGAGATTGCTGCAGCGTTGAATCAGGAGCCAGAGGACATCGATGAAGAGATGAATTTTCTGAAAATTGGTGTCTCCTCTGTGCAGGCGCTCAAGATCATTAACCGTGCGCGTAAGCATCTTCAAGTTGACATCAGTCCGGTTGCGTTGTTTGAATACAAAACAATTGCCGAGTTCGCCGCCTATCTGAATGAATCTCTTCTTCAAGAGGGGGTTGCCGAATGATTGAAGTGGATGTAGAGCAAGAGATCATTCATGAAGCTGAATTGTTTGCTGCCCGTGAAATTCGTCCTTATGCTCAACAGATTCAAGAACAGCAAGCCATTCCCAGAACATTGATCCGTGCCATGGCTGAAAAAGGTTACTTGGCTGCCTCGATCCCGGCTGAATATGGCGGCATGGGTCTCGGCCCTAAGGCGTACGGGCTGTTGACTGAAGTATTTGGCAAGGCTCTTCCAGCCGTTCGCAGCTTGTTAACGGTACATACTTCACTTGTAAGTGAAACTTTGGTACGTTTCGGAACGCCTGAGCAAAAATCGTCCTGGCTGCCCAAGTTGGTGAAGGGAGAATGGATTGCTGCCTTTGGCCTGACTGAACCGGAAGTTGGTTCGGATGCCAAAAGTGTAAAGACCGAGTGGAGAGAAGAATCGGACTGTTATGTTTTGAATGGAAAAAAGAAGTGGATCACGTTTGGACATCTGGCAGATGTATTTATCATTATTGCCTCGAATCAGGGACGAAGCACTGCTTTTTGGGTCGAACGCCAGTTTGAGGGTGTACAGACCCAACCTATCGAAGGTGTCATGGTTGCGGGAGAGACAGGTATAGCTGAGATTGATCTCCATGAGGTGCGTGTACCAAAGAATCACATTATTGGACGTCTGAATGAAGGTTTTGAGTACATCGTTACCGGGGCGCTGGACCAGGGCAGATATAGCATTGCCTGGGCAGGGCTGGCGATTGCGCAGGAAGCGCTGGATGCCATGGTGACTTACTCAAGGAAGCGGAAGCAATTTGACCAGAAGCTGAGTCATTTTCAGCTGATTCGCGGCATGATTGGAGATGCGGTGACAAAAGTCCATGCAGCACGAGCATTATGTTTACGTGCAGCCGAGCTGAGAGAAGCCAAGGACCCGCAGGCCGCCATGGAGACAACGATCGCCAAATATTTTACGTCCAAAGTTGCTGTTGAAGTTGCAAGTGATGCGCTACAGGTTCATGGCGCGAATGGAATTAGTAACCAATATCCTGTTGCCAGGCTGTATAAGGAAGCCAAAATTCTGGAGATTATTGAAGGTTCTTCTCAGATGCAGCAGGAGATGATCTCGCATTACGGATTAAAAGCCTATTACAAGCGTGGCGGTAGCGTATGACGTTCTGTGCGCTATTTCCCGGCCAGGGCAGCCAGTATATCGGAATGTGTAGCGAGTTGTTGGACAGTGAGCCGGAGGCGAATCAGATCTTTGCGGAAGCGAGCGAGGTGATCGGATTTGATTTGAAGGCACTGGTTATGGAAGGGACCCTGGATCAATTGACGTTCTCTGAATATGCTCAGCCTGCTGTACTGACGGCAAGCTACGTTTTATTTGACTCATTTGTTCGCCGGACTGGAATGACTCCAGATTATGCAGTAGGTCACAGTTTGGGTGAGATTTCGGCTTTAGTAGCGGCGGGAGCATTGCGATTTGCTGATGGAATCCGTTTTACAGCTCAGCGTGGTGCATTGATGCATCGCTCCATTCAGGAGCAAAAAGGAAGAGCGGGTATTGTCGTTGATGTAACCCAAGAAGCGCTTGAAGAATTAGTCGGGAATATTCGTCAAAACGAGTATGTGACGATCTCCGGTTATAATTCACCGGGACAGTTTGTCGTCGCAGGTACTGCGAAGGGGCTTCAACTGCTGGATGATCAGGTGGATGGCTACGGTGGGGAATTCATTCCTTTTCGCATGATGCCAATGAAGGCAGATGCACCTTATCATAGCGAGTTGATGCAGTTCATTCAGCCTGAGCTTGAAGAGATGCTTGCAGGGATTTCCTTCTCTGCACCGGTGTTTCCCATCTGCTCAACAGTACATGGTGAGTTCATTCGCGGAGCCGAGGACATTCCTAAGCTGCTGAGCAGACAGCTTTTGCAACCCATTCGCTGGAATCAGGCATTGGCACGTGTTCAAAATCTGGGAGCGACGGTATGGATCGATATCGGTCCAGGCCAGAGCGTAAGAAATATGCTGGCTGAGAATAACACCTTGCCTGCAGCCTATTCGCTGGATGATCCGCAAGATCGGTCCAGGTTACTGGAGCGATATGAAGCAGTAAACCAGACAAGTGGGGGAGGCGATAAGGGATGATCACGGAGATGATGCAGTACAATCAGCGGGTGAAACAATGGCTGCCTGGCGGTGTGCACTATAATTTCCACCTTCCTTGGGAAGAGACACCGCTCCATTTCAAGCATGCTTCCCGAAGCAGAGTGACGGACATGAACGGCAACGAGTATTTGGATCTATATGCCCGCTTTGGTGCCCTCATCGTTGGCCACGGCAACGAGGAGTATAACGAGTGTCTGAAGGATACCATTGACCGTGTTCTTTCCGTAAGTCATTGCGATCTGGATGCAGAGGCTCTGGAACTGATCCATCAATATGTACCCTCAGCAGAGATGATTCGTTTTGGGTTATCAGGCACGGAGATTGTCCAGAATGCACTTCGTCTTGCCCGGGCGTGGACAGGTAAAAATCGCTTTGTACGTTTTGAAGGCCATTATCATGGCAATGCGGACAATATTATGGGTGGCAAGACTGCACGTACAGGTCTGCCTGTACCTTCAGACTATCCTGGTGACATGAAAGGAACAAAGGGGAGGGCAAGGGATGCCATGGAATCTCAATCCTACCTCTTGCCATGGAATGACGCACCCCGTCTGGAGGAACTATTTCGCCAACATGGAGACGACATTGCAGCAGTAATCATGGAGCCGGTTTGTGTAAATGGAGGCGGAGTCATGCCTGCTCCGGGTTATCTGCAAAAAGTCAGACAGTTATGTGATCAGTACCAGGTCGTGCTCATTTTTGATGAGATTATAACAGGATTCCGTATGGGTCTCGGTGGTGCCCAACAGTTATTCGGTGTAACGCCTGATCTGACTACACTTGGGAAGGCAATCGCGGGTGGCGGAGTTCCGGTGTCAGCCCTGGTTGGCCGAGCGGATATCATGAAGTTGCTTGTAGACAAAAAAGTAATTCATGCGGGTACGTTTAATGGCTATCCATTAGGTACAGCTGCTGTAAAAGCTACGTTGGAAATGTTGGGACGCAATGGAGGACAGGCGATGCACAGCATGAACCGCCACGCTGAGATAATGCATGACATACTCTGCCAGGAAGCAGTGAAGGTAGGTCTGCCTTTAATTGTTCAGGGGCCGTCTGGCTGTGCTTCTTATCACTGCTGCACGGAGCCGCTTACGGATACGGCTGATTATACGTTTGAATTAATGTCTTTTGATATTTTGTTAAATAGCAAGCTTGCTGAGCACGGTGTTCTGGTATCTACGCTCTCGCGGATGTATCCGAATATCCTGCTTGATATGCAAGATGTTGCCTGGTTCGGTGAGCGTGTCCCTGCAGCACTTGCAGAAATGAAAGAGATCTACGACGAGCTGATCTAATGGTAGCTCAATAAGGAGGTGATTAGGTATGCATAATCGACTCATTGCAATCATTGGCGCAGGGGTGATGGGATGCGCCACAGCACTGGATGTCGCGAGGGCTGGTTATCGTGTAATTTTGCAGGATATTTCGGCGTCGGTCATCGAACACGCCCCTGATGTTATACGTCGTGAATATCGTTCAGCTTGCTTTCTGAAGCAAGGGTACGGTCAGGTGCCCCTGGATCAGATCATGGAACGGATCTCGTTCCAGACACAAGATGAAGGGGTGGAAGAGGCAAGTATCATTATTGAAAATGTAACCGAAAACCTGGAGTTGAAAAAGGAAGTTTACGCACGACTATCCCACAAGGTTCGTCCGGATGCTTTATTTGCGCTAAATACAAGCTGTATTTCCGTGACAAAGCTCGCTTCATTTTTGCCTGACCCAGGTCGAGTCATTGGGGTGCATCTGATGAATCCAGTTCCCGTTAAATCCATGGTGGAGGTGATCAAAGGACATCATACAACGCAGGGTACGGAACATGAGATGGTAGCTTTTTTGGAAACTCTTGATAAAAGTCCAGTTGTCATAGAGGATCTGCCCGGGTTTGTCTCTAATCGCCTCTCGCACTTGTTAATGAATGAAGCGGCGTACATTGTACAGGATGGAATCGCTACACCCGAGCAGGTGGACGCCATTATGAAGAAGGGCTTCAATTATCAGATGGGGCCTCTGGAGACGGCGGATCTGATTGGTCTGGATACGGTCGTGCATTCATTGAAAGTATTGTACGACAGCTATCAGGACCCCAAATTCCGATGCTGTCCGATGTTGCAGAAAATGGTTGATGCAGGACAGTGGGGGCGGAAGACGGGTCAAGGATTCTATGCCTACTAAGATGAAGGGTGGCATGACCATGGAAAAGCTCAAGGATATCAAGTGTATTGTTTGGGATCTGGACCACACCATATGGGATGGGGTTTTGCTTGAATCTGCAGATGTGCAACTGAAGCCGGGCTTAAAGGAGGTGATTGAAAAACTGGACCAGCGAGGTATTTTGCACTCTGTTGCCAGTAAAAATGATGCAGAGCTAGCTTGGGCGAAACTAAACGAACTGGGCATCGCCGAATATTTTCTGTATCCCGAAATCCATTGGGATGCGAAGTCCGTCTCTGTTCAGCGGATTCAGCAGAACATTAATATCGGCATGGATGCCATTCTGTTTGTGGATGATCAACCTTTTGAACTGGAAGAAGTGCAAAGTGTACATGCTGACATCCAGGTACTTCATGCGGATCAATATGAAACCATGCTTGATGACCCAAGGCTGATGCCTCGATTCATTACAGCCGACTCTGCGTGCAGAAGGCAGATGTACCAGGCGGATACGCTCCGTAAACAGGCTGAGGAACAGTATGAGGGACCTTCAGAACAATTTCTGGCTACGCTTGGCATGAAATTTTCCATTTACGAGGCTACTGAGGATGATCTTCAACGTGCAGAGGAACTTACCGTTCGCACCAATCAACTAAATGCAACGGGAATTACCTACAGTTACGAGGAGCTGCACCAACTGATGACCTCGCAGGACCATATGTTATTGGTGTGTGAACTCGAAGACAAATACGGGACGTATGGCAAAATTGGGCTTGCACTTATTCACATGCAGCAGAAAGTATGGCGGCTAAACATGCTTCTAATGTCTTGCAGAGTGATGTCCAGGGGAGCAGGGAGTGTACTGCTAACGTATATCATGCGTGAAGCTCAGAAGCAGGGCAAACAGATGCTTGCGGACTTTAGGGATACCGGAAGGAACCGGATGATGAATATCAGCTATCGCTTTGCCGGTTTCAAGCAGCAATCTGCAGATCAGGAAGGAAGAGTACTGTTTTATCATGATTTACAGCAGGCTGTAGAGTTTCCAGACTACATTGAAGTTTTAGTGCCCGAGGGGCAACATCAATAACAAGGGGGAAGGGCAGTGGATTATCGTCAGGAAATTCGGGAGTTTATCGGGAACAACCTCACCATGGATCATGAGGACACTCAAATTAATGATAATGACAATTATTTTGAGCAGCGGTTCGTCAATTCGCTCTTTGCGATGCGTTTGGTGGACTTTGTAGAGCGTAGATTCCAGATTGAGATAGCAAATGAAGATCTGGATTTGGCTAATTTCTGCACGATTAACCGTTTGCATGATCTTATTGAGAGAAAGTTGACTGAGAAGGAGGCGGCACTATGATTACAGCTAATCAGGCATCCATTCGTCCAGTCACAAGTCCGGCAACCAGCCCGTCCAACAAATATATGTATTTGTTTTTGGGAATTTCCTTTGGCACATGTTATGGAATCGCAAGTTTGTTCATGTTCTTTGCGGATTTTATTGTACCCATAACAGGTGAGTTAACCTTGATGCATCCACTTGCGATCGTTGCTCTGTATTCACCTTCCATTGCCGGATTAATTACATGTTATGTGATGGGCGGAAAGGAAGCATTAAAAGGAATGTTTATGAAGCTGGTTCCGCGCAGACAGGACCTGTTCTGGATACCGCTCATTATTGGAATTTCCATCATCTTTGCATCAACAATGCACTTTGGTTCCTTGTTATTCGGCATACCGGTCCCTGAGCTGACATATAGTGTACCTGAAATGATCTGGTTGGGAATTGTGAATCTGATCAAGGAGACGGGGCTGATTGGTGGGCTGTTTGGCTGGATCGGATTTTTGCTTCCATTCTTGCAAGGGAAGTTAAAAAATAATATAACAAGTGGTCTGATTACCGGCCTGTTGTTCGGATTATGGGTGCTTCCGGGATACTTGATTTCCTCTTTTGGCACCTCAACCACTTACATATACTACGTTGTTCAGCTTATGGCATTTATCGTGTTCCAAAGTTATATCTTCAATGCAACCAAAGGTACACTTCTGTTTTATCTGCTTGCATTCTGGCTTGTAGCCACAGGAAGTCAAATTGATTTGTACTACTTTAATCCGCAAGTTCAAATTATGCAATTCTTCTTTTTTGCAATATCGGCTATTGTCATACATGTCATCTTCAAGCGTAAAAATGTGGATACTTCACTTCAGACATTCCCTGCATATGTTCTGGAAAGAAAGTAAGCCTGGTTATGGTGGTGGATAAGTGATGGAACCGATCTATTTGGAGCAGTTACAAAAGGGGGAGGGAAACAGACAAATGGTCTGTTTTCCTTATCTCGGTGGCAACTCCAACAGTTTTCAGCCCCTAGTGCCGTACCTTCCTGACACGGAAATTTGGGCGTTTACGCCCCCGGGTCATGGTCTGAACACCGAAACTCCCCTGGAGCATATGCAGCAACTCGTAGAACTGTATACCAGCAAGCTGCTGGATGTTATACAGCCCGGCAGTCTGTTATTTGGACATAGTCTGGGAGGAATTACAGCCTACTTCGTTGCGCAGCGCTTATGTCAGGAACGTCCAGATGTAGCTAAAACGCTACGGCTTGTGTTATCTGCCTGCAACACGCCTGACGAATGCGGGATGCAGAATTATGATCGGATGTCAGACGAAAATCTGATTGATCATCTGTTTTCCTATGAAGCTCTCCCGCAAGAACTGATACATGAAAAAGAATTATTGAATTATTTTCTGCCCGTCATCCGGGCGGATTTCAGGATGCTGGAATCTGCAGCAACGCTTGAATATGAGCCGCTCTCATTGCCGGTATTGTATCTGTGGGGAGAACGGGATCGTACTGTTACCCTTCAATCAGCGTTGAGATGGGGCCGATATTTTGGCACATCCATGAAGCTTCAAACCATCAAAGAGGGTGCTCATATGTTCATGATGCATCAACCTTCAACGGTGGCGCATTGTCTGACAAGCTTTATGACTCCAGATAAATAGGAACAACTTGTAGATGAGAGGAGCCATGTTCGTTTATGCTGCTACGAATGCTGAGAAACGATATAACGAGAAAAAAAGGGATTACGGCTGCGTTGTTTATTTTTGTACTGTTGGCCGCCTTGCTGGTATCTTCGGGGTCACGAATGATTATGGAACTGACGAGTTCCATTCAATATCTATTTTCTGAATCCAAAACACCACACTTTGTGCAAATGCATGCCGGAGAGATCGATCAAGCCAAAGTGAACACATGGGCTGAAGAAAATGCCATGGTCCAGCAGCATCAGATTGTGGAAATGGTCAACATTGACGGCTCTAATCTGTTTCTCGGAGCAGAGTCCGAAAAGAACAGTGTTATGGACATTGACTTTGTTACACAGAATCAGGGTTTCGACTATTTGTTGAATCTGGACAGTGAGATTATTCAGGTCAACGATGGCGAGATCGCGGTTCCGGTATATTACATGCAGCAAAAAAAATTGAGCGTGGGCGACCAGGTTCGGATCGATAATGGTCAATTTGAGCGTTCTTACACCATCGTTGATTTTGTCCGTGATGCTCAGATGAATCCATCGGTTGTGCACTCCAAACGGTTTATCGTGAGTGCAGGGAATTTGCAGGAACTGAAGCAGAGCATCGGAGAGATGGAGTATCTCATCGAATTCCGGTTGACGGATCCCGGACTGACGAGTGAATTTACCCAGGCTTACCAAAATGCCGGACTTCCTAATGCGGGTCCAGTCGTAACCTATGGGCTGTTCCAGGTACTGAATGCCATGACCGACGGAGTTATTGCAGCCGTTATTATTCTGGTCAGTCTTGTGCTGATTCTGATTGCGATGCTTTGCATCCGATTCACGATGCTTGCGACCATCGAAGAGGATTATCGTGAGATTAGTGTCATGAAAGCGATTGGAATCGCAGAGAAGGATATTAAGAGACTGTATCTGATGAAGTATGTATTTATGGCCGGATTTGCATCCGTGCTTGGTTACATTGCATCACTTGGCGTTAACAGACTATTTGTTTCCAACATCATGTTGTATATGGGAAAAGCACCCGCAACCCTGTTGCATTTCGCGATTCCGTTATTAGCCGCTGGAATAATATTTGCCATGGTTGTTCTGTTCTGTCGAACGGTACTGCGACGTTTTCGTTCCATCTCCGCGGTGGATGCTCTCCGTACCGGGAGCCTGGGCGATACACAGATCATTCGAAACCGGCTTAGTTTGTCCCGCAATCGCTGGTCTTCCGTACCTGTCTTTCTTGGTCTGAAGGAAGTGATACAGCGAATCAAGATGTTCCGATTATTGTTGTTTGTCTTTGTAGTCAGTTCATTTATCATGATTGTGCCGGTCAACTTCCTGAACACTTTGCAGGCGCCAAGTTTTATTTCTTATATGGGTGTTGGACAAAGTGATATTCGCATTGACTTGAGGCACACAGATGATGTGGAGCAGCGTTATGACAATCTGGTTGCCCAGATCCAAAATGATAAAGACATCAAAACCTATTCCCCATTGGTAACAAGCCAGTTCAAGATTAAAAATGCGGAAGGAAGTTACGACAATCTGAGTGTAGAAACTGGGGATTTCAGTATTTTCCCATTGTCTTATGTTAGCGGTAATGCGCCAACAACCGAGAATGAAATTGCGTTATCTGATGCCAACAGTAGCGAGCTGCGCCTGAAGACTGGTGAGCAACTTACCTTGCTGGTTAATGGCAAGGACCAGATGATGACGGTCAGCGGAATATACCAGGACGTTACGAATGGTGGCAAAACGGCGAAGGCCTTATTACCTTACAACAAGGATAGTGTGTTGTGGTACGTGGTCAGTTTGGATCTGAATAATCGCGGGGACATGGCTACCAAAATTGCTGAATATGAGGCGGCTTTCTCGCCAGCCAAAGTAACCGATCTTCAAGGTTATCTGGATCAGACGTTAGGCGGAACCATCCAACAATTGAAAATGGTGACGATGCTGGCCTTGGTCATCGGTGTCTTCATATCTATTTTAATTACAGCACTGTTCCTTCAGATGTTAGTAGCCAAGGACAACAATGACATTGCTGTACTAAGAAGCCTTGGGTTTGCCTTGTCTAAAATCAAGTTCAAGTATGTCGTGATGTCACTTGTCATATTAATCTTAGGGGTTGTTACTGGAACGATATTGTCCAATACGTTGGGTCCGTTGCTAGTTAGTGCCATTATGTCGACGTTTGGTGCTTCCAATATTGTCTTTGTTGTTAACCCGTTACAGGCATATATTTTGTGTCCATTGTTACTTGCAGGCACGATTGTACTGACAGCATGGATTAGTATCCAATCGATCAAGGAAACGAGCATATCCAAAATGATTGTCGAATAGGGAGGATCAACGATGACAACTATACTTGAGGCTAAAGACGTGAATAAATCCGTAGCGATCGGCGAGAATGAAGAACATAACATCTTAAAAGATATCAACCTTCAATTAAAAAAGGGAGAATTTGTTTCCATCATGGGGCCATCTGGCTCAGGCAAGTCTACCTTACTGTACAACATAAGTGGTATGGATCAGATTAGTGCTGGAAGTGTCTATTTTAATGGCAAAAAAATATCGGCATTTGAGGAGAGGGATCTGGCAAGTCTACGTTTGACCAAGATGGGATTCATCTTTCAAAATATTCATCTGCTCAAGAATCTGAATCTGTTAGACAATATTGTACTTTCCGCGTATCTGGCCAAGAATAGCAGCAGAGAAACGATTAATACACGGGCAATGTCATTAATGAAAAAAATGGGGATTGATGAGCTTGCTGGGCATAACATCACCCAAGCCTCAGGCGGACAGCTTCAACGGATTGCCATCTGCCGTGCGCTGATCAATAATCCAGATATTTTATTCGGCGATGAACCAACGGGGGCGCTGAATTCCAAATCAACGTATGAAATCATGGATATTCTGGGCGATATTAATGCAACCGGTACAACCATTCTGCTGGTGACCCATGATGTGAAAGTCGCTGCCAGATCGGAACGTGTACTGTTTATGATGGACGGTAAGCTGGTTGCAGACAGAAATATTGGAAAATATGCAAGAGAGCGTCAGGATCTGAAAACAAGGGAAAGCCATTTGGCGCAATGGTTGACTGAAATGGGGTTCTAAAAAAAGAACTCCATGACTACAATAGACCGACAGTCGGTCGAACGTATCGGAGGCCAGGATATGAGACTGATAAAAAACCCGGAAGAACGCAGGAATGAGATTTTGGATGCCGCCGAGATTCTGTTCATAACAAAGGGGTACACCAAAGCTACGGTCATGGATATCCTTCAGGCGTGCAACATTGCCAAGGGTACATTTTATTATTATTTTCAGTCCAAGGAAGAGGTTATGAACGCCATCGTGATGCGTTTTATTCTGAGTGGGGAGGCATCGGCCAGGCACGTGGTGTCCGACCCCAAACTGAACGCCCATGACAAAATTTTTCGCATCATGATGGCGCAGAATCAGCCTGACGGCAGAAAACATGATCTCATCGAGCAATTGCACAGTGTTCATAATGTGGAGATGCACCAAAAGAGTCTTGTAGAGACGGTAATTCGATTAAGTCCCATCTTGGCCGAGGTGGTAGAGCAGGGCATTCAGGAGGGGGTATTTCATACACCTAACCCAAAGGAATCCATCGAATTCCTGCTCGTATCGTCACAATTTTTGCTGGATCGAGGCATCTTTCAATGGGAGGAGGAAGAACTCCAAAAAAAGGTTGAAGCATTCACACATATTATGGAACGTGTGCTGGGAGCAGAACAAGGAAGCTTCGCCTACGTCACTCGTCTTTATTTTCCGAATCAAGGTTAGCCGAGAAAGGAGTATTATCCATGGAACATACCGTTCAAAAATCATTTAAAAAGTTTCTGGTCGTATGGTTTGGTCAGCTCATCTCCATGATTGGGATTGGACTTACAGCCTTCTCCCTGGGGGTGTATGCCTTCGAAAAAACGAATACGGCAACAAGTGTTGCATTGATTACCTTATTCACGTTTCTGCCGAATATCCTGCTTCGACCTATTGGAGGGGTACTGGCAGACCGATTCGACCGTCGAACGATGATGATTATCGGCGACCTGGGGTCGGCAGCCGGTTTGATTTTCATTCTGTCCATTATGCTCACAGGTGATATCCAATTATGGCATATCTATGTGGGAGTGGCCTTTAGTTCCGTGTTTTCCGCGTTGCAGAGCCCGGCATATAAGGCCTCTGCTACGGACCTGCTGGATAAGGAACAATTCTCAAAAGGAAGCGGTCTTGTACAACTGGCTGAATCCTCGAAGTTTCTGTTTTCACCGATCATTGCTGGCATTCTGCTTAGTATAACAACTATTGAAGTCATTCTGGTCATTAATATTCTGACATTCCTGGTTGCCATTCTGGCTGTGCTGGTTATTCGGAAGAGCATGAAGGTGGAGCGAGAGGATCGAGAAGGAAAAAACTGGATCACCGATATTCAAGAGGGCTGGAGAGAAGTTGTAACCAACAAGGGAGTACTGTTGCTGGTGGTGATTATTTCACTTGTCACCTTTTATCTGGGATTCCTGGAGACACTCATTGGTCCGATGCTTCTGTCATTCACGGATGCAAAGACACTTGGAACGTTTCAGTCTGTTAGCGCCATCGGCATGCTGATTAGCAGCTTGTGCATCGGCATATTTACAATAACAAAGAGATATGCAAGTGTGCTTGTGATGGGTCTAATTTTGTGCGGCTTGTCTTTCTCGCTTCTGGGGATATCCACCAACATTTATTTTATTATCTTCGCAGGTTTTCTGTTCCTGTCATCACTGCCGTTTGTCAATATGAGCGCAGATGTGCTGGTGCGAAACAATATCGCCAACGATAAGCAGGGCAGGGTATGGGGAATCATTGGTATTCTGTCACAACTCGGGTTTATTATCGCGTACAGTTTGGCTGGATTTCTGGCCGACCATGTGTTTAATCCGTTGCTGATGGAGGGGGGAGCACTGGCTTCGTCCGTTGGTCAAATTATTGGAACTGGGCCAGGCAGAGGTATTGCCTTTCTGTTTATCATCGCGGGTCTGTTTGTTATTCTGATCGCAATAATCACATCCCGTTTGAAAATGATCAAATCTCTGGAACAGAGCCCAGATATAGCGGCTCCATCCGATGTTGGCGGGTTGGCGCACGATTAATTCGAATCCAACAGCGTAAGCCCTTGTCCGCAGCAGCGTGCAATACTTCTTCTGTACGAAGAAGTTATTCACACGATGAGCAGACAAGGGCTTTTTTGTGCTGAGGAGTCAGCAGATGTACTTAGACAAGATGTGTTTGTGTATTTGGATTGTCGGTGGAGCTTACCCTTTAACCGCCCCTGAAGTCAGTCCTCCTACAATATACTTTTGCCCAATGAGGAACACAATCAACACAGGCAATGACGTTAACACGATATCGGCACTGACCAGATTCCACTGGGCACTGAATTGTCCAAAGAAGTTATATACAGCCAGCGTCATCGGCCACATTTCCACTGTATTCAGCATATAGAGTGGGGCAGTAAACTCATTCCAGACACTCAGGAAATTAAGAACAAATACCGTTACCAGCACCGAGGTTAACAAAGGTACAATGATTCTCAGGAACAGCTTGATCCCATTACATCCGTCCATGATCGCGGCTTCATCCAGTTCCTTCGGGATGTTAGACACAAACGCATATGTAATGAACAGCGAGATTGGAATACCCATAGCCGTATAGAGCAGAATCATGCCGACATGTGAATTGATCATACCCATGGACTTCATGACTTCCATCAGCGGAATGTAGTTAAGCGGTAGGGTGATACCAAGAATCAGGAAAAAGTACAGAAACTTGCTGAGCTTCGAATGGTTGCGGGATAACGTGAAGGCCGAGAATGCCACAACAAACACCAATAGCAGGGAAGAGACCCCGGAGTGCAGCAGACTGTTGAAAAAAGAACCGCCCAAATGTCCCTGTTCATAGACGATTTTGTAATTTTCGAAAATAAACTTCTCGGGCAACGTCAGCTTCAGCACTTTGGCCTCGGCGTCCGACTTGAATGAATTCAGTACAATGACCACAAAAGGAATCAAGACCACCAGGCTAAGCAGCCAGGCGAGTGCATTTAACCCGATCGAAGCCAATCTTTTTCTCAATCGCATGTCAGTATTCCACCTTTCGGTTCATCAAACGAATGATGAAAAAGGAGATGATTGCCATGATGACAAACAGAATGGTAGATAGCGCACTCCCCAGTCCCCAATACCCTTTGGCAAAAGAGGAATAGACCGCCGTGTTAATCACATCTGTCGCGTTACCGGGGCCACCATTGGTTAACACGTATACGGCATCGAAAACTCTCAGCCCATATGTAATATTAAGCACCGTGGCGATGGTAATGGTAGGCATCAGCATCGGAATCGTAATTCGGAAAAGCTTCTGCCCGAACCCGGCGCCATCAATGGATGCTGCTTCGTAATAATCACGGGGAATGGCGAGCAGTCCGGCGATGAACAGCACCATGATGTATCCCATACCTTTCCACGTATCCACTGCCATAATGGATGGCATGGCCCAGGTCAGGGAGCCCAGCCAGTTCTGGGCGAGAACGTCCAGTCCCATGGAACGTAGGGTTACGTTAACGAACCCGTTGTTGGGGTCAAGCAGACTTTTGAACACAAGCCCAACAATCAGGAACGACAGCACCTGTGGTGAGAAGATAATCATCCGATGCAGATTGGCGGCCTTTACACCGCTAACCAAGAGTAGAGCCAGAAATAAGCCCAGAACGGTCTTGGCGATGGATGTAACCAGGGTGAAGAGGACTGTGTTTTTGATAAAAAGCAGATAGGTCGGATCACCCGCCAGAATGGTGCGGAAATGCTCCAGACCGATAAAGTTCTTCTCCGAACTATAACTGTTCCAGTCGGTGAAGGAGTAATAGATGCCCAGCAGGGCGGGAGCGACAATGAACAGTAGATATAATACAATCGCTCCAGATGAGAAATACCAGGGATAGATTTTGTTTGCATTCATAATCCGTAACACCTTTCCTTCCTGCCAAAATACACAAGCGGGCAAATGCCCGCTGCATGTAACGCTGTTCAGCGTTTATGTTTATCTGTGATTTGCGCTGTTACTGCCACTTCTCATCTTTCAGCACTTTGGCTTGTTCAGCGCGACGTTTATCAATATTTTGCAGAATCTGATCCGGTGTCATTGCACCGGCGAACATACCTGATAAGTCCTTGCCAATATCCATCCATTGTGGATCAATATATTTCACAGCGGCCTGCATGACCGTACCTTTTTCATGATTTTTCTCATAATCAATATAGTCCTGTGTCAGCTTTGGTTCGATTTCCGGCCAGCAGATTGTCAGGTTACCTTCACCTTCATCGAACACACGCTGCAGATGATCATGCTCGGTAATCCAGCGGAAGAATTTCAGCACTTCTTCGGGATGTTTACTGTTTTTGTTACCAAACATCGCAGCCGATCCGCCCGGGTTCACTCCAATCGTCTGATTGTCACCCCATGGCATGACGAAGAATCCCATATTGTCTTCCATTTCCGGATACGCTTCGGACACTTCCTTTTCCGTACCTGGCACCCGCAGCAGCATAGCCGCTTTCTCCTGACCAAACGCTTCAATTCCCGCTTCTACCGTATTAGACAAGAAGTCTTTGCCGAAATAACCGAGATCCGCAAATTCCTTCAATTGTTCAATGACCGTCTTGAGTTGCGTTATATCTGCGACTTTCATCTCATTGTTGTTTAATTTCTCGTAGGTTCCCGCTGTTGTTTGCTCATAGTTAGGCCCTGTTTCGAACAAAGGCAGAACCTGATACCACCCGCTGGCAGGTGCTTGATAGAACGGAATGATGTCTTTATCCTTAATTTTCTGGCTGATCGCCTTGAATTCGGCATAGGATGTAGGAGGCTCTATGCCGAGCTCTTGGAAGATACGTTTGTTATAGTACACATACCAGATTTTCGTTGGCGCAAAAGAAACCCCGTACACCTTGTCATTGTGACTGACGGTTGGCAAAATCTCTTCAGACATCCGACCTGTGAATTCCTCATTGGTCAGATCAATGGCATTTTCCTCCGGTCTTACGTTAGCCGGCATGCTCAGTGGGTCCACATCGACATTGAAAATGTCAGGTGCTTCGCCAGAGGCCAGTTTCACCTTGATCAGGTCCCGCCACTGTGCGTCAGGGACGACCTGGAAGTCAATTTTGACACCCGTCTCCTGCTCATATTCCTTGGCCATCGTCTGCATGATGCCTGTACGCGGAATACCGGATTGACTTGTTCCAAACGTGAGAGTCACCTTACCCGAACCTTCCGTACTTTTACCTGAGTTGCACCCGGCAAGCAGCAGAGTGGAGAGCAGGAGTACACTTGCAAGCGAAAATAGAAATCGTTTTCTCATCATTGAACCTCCCGGAATATAAAGAAAATTGTCACTTGCCGAAACGCTTAATGTAAGCGTATTCTTATGTGGATAACTTTACTGCGAACAAGGGATGTGCTCAATAGACAAAAGCGTTCTGTTGGGTGGACATTTTCGAATGGTGTGACAGATATCATCATAGGACGAGGTGTGTGGGAATTGCGGTATCGATTTGGAACGCTTCAGCAAAGTCTGTTTGTCTATTACTCTGCGGTATTTATTATCTTTTCGCTGATTGTGGCGGGGCTTCTGTATGTTTTTCTCGCAAGTGACATTCGTCAGCGAAGTGAAGAACAGCAGAGACAACTGGGGGTATCAATCGCCAGTAACCTGGATCAGGAAGTGGTGAAAATGAACAACTTTTCCATGAATATCGTGTACTCCAATCTGGTCAAAGAACACTTCAGTCACTACTTGGCACCAGCAGAAGGCAGTGAGCAGACAATGACGAGTGATCCAGCATTGTATAAGGATACAACCACACTAATTGATGTCATTCTTGCGATCATCAGCAGCTCCAATACAGCCAAGCAGGCCAATATCTATGATGTGAATGGCAAGATGTTGGGAGCGGGTGCATTCAACGGTCAACTGTCGGTAGACCTGACTCAGCGACCGTGGTACAAGGAAACCTGGGAGCGGAGTGGATGGCGGGTAATTCAACTGTTAGAGGGCGGAGCTTTGCCCATGCCGACCGGCGAGGGGAAATCGGATCAACCTTACATTTCGCTTACACGGGTATACAAAGATGGCAACTATGTCAGCCAGGGTGTCGTTGAGATTTTGCAGGATGCCGGAACCCTGTTTCAGCATTTGAATGAATTGCAGACAAATAACGACGATCTTCGGATCTATGTAGTGGATGAACAAAATACAAGGTTGTTTCCACTTTCTTCGGATGCCGAGGCTTCTCAAGCAGGCCATTTCGATGATGTGGACTTGATTCAAAATCTTTCATTTCCGCCTGATACGATGCAGGAGATCACCGATCCTTTGAATCAGTCCAAACAAATGATGACGTACATGACTTCACAAGAGACGGGATGGACCGTTATTGTCATGCAGTCCAAACAGTCCCTTTTCGCGAGTCTCAACCGGATGGCTGTGATGTTTATCGGTGCGACGTTAGCTACTCTCATGCTGATTCTGGTTCTCTCGTATCTGATTTCCAAACGGGTCACTTTGCCGCTGCATCGTTTGCAGCGCATTATTCAGAAAACGGGTGAGAATGATCTGTTATCGGGACAGGAATCCGGTCAGTTGTTCAAACTGGAGCATCCCGGTTCTATCCGGGAGATGGATGAGCTGAATGATACGTTTATCCGGCTGAATCAACAGCTTGTGCAATCGTTTCAGGACAGGCTGGCGATGAAATCTCAGGAGACAGAAGCAAGATTACTGGCGCTGCAATCCCAGATGAACCCGCATTTTCTCTATAACAACATCACTAATATTAGCATCATGGCGGAAGAGGGCATGAATGAGCAGATTGTCGCGTTCTGCGCCAATATTGCGTCTATGCTGCGTTATATTTCTACTCCGGGTAAGAACGGGGTTCCCCTGTCTCAAGAATTGAATTATTGTGAGCGATATCTGGAGTGTATGAAGATTAGGTTTGAGGATGATCTGCACTACGAGTTTCATATTCCGGAAGAGATGAAGTATATCCAGGTTCCGATGCTGATGGTACAACCACTCCTCGAAAATGCCATGAAATATGGACTGGGTGATACCCCGCCATGGAAACTGAATATTACTGGAGCTATGGATGCGGTACAGCAGACCTGGCAGATCCATGTGGAAGACAACGGGCCTGGCATGGAACCCGAAGCACTTGCCAAGATCATGCATTACATCGAACAGTCACAGGAGTGGGAGCGTATGCCTGATCTCGAAATCAACGGCATGGGACTCAAGAATATATGGGTCCGATTGAAATTATGGTATGGCACGGCAGCCCACATGCAGATTACGAACAAGCCTTCCGGCGGTGTCCAGATTACAATAGGTGGTTCCATTCGAAAGGAGCATGACCGAACCCGTGACAATCAAATATAGAACGATTATTGTGGAAGATGAAGCCCTGATTCGCCGGAATGTCTCGCGCAAATTCAGAGAGCTGGACACCCGGTTCGAGGTGATCGGTGAAGCGCGGAACGGTCAGGAAGCGTTACAGCTCATTGAACATTCCGTACCTGATCTGGTTGTAACTGATATACAGATGCCGGTAATGAATGGATTGGAACTCGCCAAACATCTGTACTTTGCCTATCCGCATGTGAAAATTGTCATTCTGAGTGGTTATCATGAATTCGAATATGCACGGCAGGCGATCAGTTACAAGGTGGAGGATTATCTGCTCAAACCATTATCGGAAGAACAGCTTCGTACACTGCTGGATGCGATGGAATTGAAGCTTGGGAGCGCTGTGGATTCGCTTGCGCATGTCAGTGCCGTGCTGGATGAGCAGGTGAAGCCGGAGGATATCGCAGAGGCCGTTAAGTTGTATTTGAAGCAGAATTACATGCATGAGATTACACTCCAGGACATGGCGGGACAGATGCATTTTAGTGTGGACTATCTGGGAAAGTGTTTTAAGAAAGTAACGGGTGAGACTCCGCTAAAATATATGACAGGTCTGCGGATTAATGAAGCGAAGCGCATGCTCGTCACGCACGAGAATATGGATATCAAGACCATTGGTGGAGCGGTAGGGTATAGTGATTCCCACTATTTCAGCCGGATCTTCAAAAACAAAACGGGCATGTACCCTAGCGAGTACCGACTGCAATTGCAGGAACGAAAAAAAGCCCTGTCCATGGATGATGAGCACCATGTTGACTTGAGCTGATTACTGGGCCAGAGCTTCTTCGGTTATTTTGCGAATATCAAACGGGGAGCGAATACCTTCATCGATCATGTCAGGGAGAATCTGTTCCAGGAAATACTGCACACAGTGGAGGTCGATATTTTTGATTTTGACCAAGGCATAACGGTACATAACAATAAATTCCTTCTCCGTATTGCCACGTTGGAGCTCAGCAAAGGCTTCATATACCTGATCCATCTTGTCTGCGACTTCGAGAATCAGTCCTTCAACCGATTGGTCTTTGCCCTCACGCAGCTGTCTGCGGAAAATAGGCTGGAACTCTTCAGGAATATTTTCATTAATAAAATGTTCAACCATGCCTTCTTCCACCTTTTGCAGCATCGAACGCAGCTCCAGTGAATAATGTTTGACGGGTGTTTTGATATCACCGATGAAGATTTCGCCATAATCATGACTGCTCGTAATTTCATATAACTTCTTCCAATCGATGGTGGTTCCATGTTGCTCCTCAATATCTGCGAGCGTTTTGGCGTACTGTACCACTTTCCAGGAATGAGCGGATACGCTATGTTCTTCGAATTTGAATTTGCCAGGTGTACGAATAATACGTTCAAGATCATTCAGTGACCTGAAGTACGTGTGAATTCCCATATAAGCGTTCATCCTTTGCTGGTTGAGTTATAAGTGTGAGTATCCATCGACTATACGCCAGTTATGTCAACTGTGGATTAACGCGGATAGCGACGAAGGTAAAATGAAGTTTTAATTCTCTATAGAAGGACAAGAGGATGAAAGGGAAACGTACGAGAGAGTACGCAGGTTATCGACAAACAATAAAAAGCCACGATGTGTGACTGAACGTGAGTTCGGCATCCATCGTGGCTTCAGTGTGTAGATGTTGTGCTCTAGGCTACATAAGTGCAGGTGAATCAAGAATTATGATTTTTTACGTACCGGAGAAGTATACCAATACGCCATTCCAACAAAGAGGGCACCGCCGATAATATTACCAAGCGTTACCGGAATCATGTTATGGAACCAGCCTGCCATCGTGATTGTATCCGGGTGGTTTGGCAGTAGCCAGGATAAAGACAGCAAAGTCATATTGGCAACACTGTGCTCATAACCACTTGCGATAAATGCGTACAGACACCACCAGATCAGAACAAGTTTGGCGATATCTTCTTTGGAGCGAGCTGCCATCCAGATCGCCAGACAGACGAGCCAGTTACAGAGAATGCCGCGGAAGAACAACTCAGACACGGGCGCCGCCATCTTTTTGGCAGAGACAACGAATAACAGATGTTCCGGTGTGGCCGTTTTGAACAGACCGCTACCAACAATGAGTAGACTTAATAGAATTGCGCCGAGCAGGTTACCAACAAAGACGAGCCCCCAGTTCTTCAGCGTTTCATTCACTGTGGTTCGGCCTGCCAGTGTACTCATGGTAAAGAACATATTGTTACCTGTAAACAGTTCCGATCCGGCAAAGATGACCAGCGTGAGCGCGAGTCCGAAGGACATGCCCATCAACATGGTTTGCAATGGTGACTGTGCCGCTAGGAGCGGAGCACCAATACTGAAGATCAGAACGATGCCAAGCCCTACATAGGCACCAGCCATCAAGGCAGCAACCATATATCGTGACAGGCTTGCGTTCATTTGATCCCGTTTTTTAACCGCAGCTTCAATAATTGCTTCAACACTTGGTGTATACATCACGGTTTCCCCCATTATTTTGCATCAATCTTTGAACGTTTCAATGGAGCTATATTTCAATCCAGACCTGGCCATGCTCTACCTTCACCGGATACATCTGCACCTGCCCATTGTCCGGTGCTTGCACAAGACCGGTAGTCAGGTCGATTTTCCAATCATACAGCGGATCGTACAGATAATGCCCGGACACGATGCCTTCTGCCAGCGGCCCACCCTTAGGGTGGGGGGTGTGATTATCCGCAGCGAAGATGGTACCATCCGATGCACGAAAGACAGCAAGCTGATGGCCCTTAATCTCAACTACTCTTCCGATTCGTGGCAGGAATTCTTCAACTACTCCGGCAGGGAAGTAGGTGCCTGATTGTTTTGTCGTCATCTTAAACCACTCCTTATCTATTTAACATTCTCCAGTATTAATCCTGCAAGCTTGCTTATGGACGAGCCGATACTTCGATTCCATGGAACATTTTGCTTTGGCCTTCTTCATTGCGAATCGCTTTTTGCCAAGGTTCTTCAACATGCTCAAGTGCAAATTCAATCCGCTGCATCAACGCTTTACGTTCCTCAAGGTTATCCACAACAACCGAACGAATACGCTCCAGACCCATGCGTTCCACCCACTCGGACGTCCGTTCCAGATAGTTACCTGTCTCGCGGTAATATTGCATGATGGCGCCGCACAGTTCGATCAACTCTTCATCCGTTTTCACTTTGCATAAGGAATCAGCCAGTCTAGCTTTAATACCACCGTTACCACCGATGAAGATTTCCCAGCCGCCGTCGTTACCTACGATACCGATATCTTTGGTACATGCCTCTGCACAGTTCCGCGGACAACCGTTGACGGCATATTTAAACTTGGCTGGCAGATCCAGACGTTCGAATTTACGTTCGATGCGAGCACCCATGGCCATGGAATCCTGTGTACCGAATCGGCAGAATTGGGAGCCGACACATGTTTTGACTGTACGCAGCGATTTGGCGTATGCATAACCTGAAGGCATATCCAGTTCTGCCCAGACTTTAGTCAGATCTTCTTTTTTGACACCAATCAAGTCGAGACGCTGACCGCCAGTCACTTTGACTGCTTTCACATCATATTTGACCGAAACGTCAGCGATGCGTTTAAGGTCTGCCGGTGTAGTTACCCCGCCATACATCCGAGGTACAACCGTATACGTTCCATCTTTTTGAATATTCGCGTTCATCCGTTCGTTAACAAAACGGGATTCTTTCTCATCTTCGTGTGTGTCTGGTGCAATCATGCCAAGGTAATAGTTGATCGCCGGACGACATTTGGAACAACCTTCTGGCTGACTCCAACCCAGTACATTCATGACCTCTTTGGTCGTTTGTAATCCTTTTGCACGAATCTCGGCTACGATTTCATCTCGACCCATGGAAGTACATCCGCAGATGCCCTGTTTGGCTCCAGTACTGAAACTGTCTCCAAGTACATATTGCAGAATCTGTTCCACAACCGGTTTACACCCACCGCAAGAGCGTGTTGCACCGGTACAGGCTTTGATTTCATCAACAGTGGTAAGGCCTTGGTTTGTTATTACATCAACAATGGCTCCTTTGGTTACCCCGTTACATCCACAGACGATTTCGTCCTCGGGCATCGTTTCAACAGAGGTTGCTTTTTTATGACCGCCGCAGCCTGTACCCATGAGTGAACCGTACAATTCCTCGGTCATTTCGGTTTGATTTTTAATCAGTTTCTGCAACTCGGCAGAATCCGTAATGTCACCGAAGAGAACAGCGCCGACCATTTTATTATCACGAAGCAGAATTTTTTTGTAGGTCCGTTTCCAGTCATCTTTGTGCGAAATGACGGTGTGCTCTGGACTGTCGATGAATTCACCGGTTGAAAACACGTCCACACCCGAAATTTTCAATTTCGTGGATACAACTGAACCTTCATAAGGAGCGGTCTCCACACCGCAGATATGTTTCGCCAGAATCATACCTTGCTCGAACAATGGGGCAACGAGGCCGTAACATACCCCGCGGTGCTCTGTACATTCCCCGACCGAATACACATTCTCTAGGGAAGTCTGCATATAGTCATTCACGACAATACCCCGGTTCACTTCCATACCGCTTTCGCGGGCTACAGCCGTATTGGGTTTAATGCCTACAGCCATGACCACAAAATCAACATTCAGAACCGTATCATCTGCAAAACGTATCCCTTCAACGCGTTCGCCGCCCAGCAGTTCGGAAGTCTGCGCACCCATCTTGAACCGGATACCCTGACGTTCGAGTTCTGCCTTCAACATGGCTGAAGCTTGTGGATCAAGCTGACGCTCCATCAGATCTTCCATCAGATGCACTACAGTAACTTCCATGCCAAGTTGTACCAATCCTTTGGCAGCTTCAAGGCCTAGCAGTCCGCCCCCGATAACGGCCGCTCGTTTATACTGCTTAGCAGCATCCAACATGACATTACAATCGGCGATATCGCGAAAACCAACAACACCCTCTTTGTCATGTCCCGGTACGGGGAGAATGAAGGAGTTGGAGCCTGTTGCAATGATGATTTTGTCATAAGGAACGCGAGTTCCATCTTCAGTCACAACTTCGTGTGTCTCGGCATCGATTCGTGTAACCGTTGTGCCTGTGTGCAGCGTAATGCCGTAATCTTCATACCAGTGAAGGTCGTTCAGCACGATATCGTCCAGTGTTTTGCTTCCTTCCAGTACATAAGACAACATAATGCGGTTGTAGTTAGGATAGGGCTCTGTGCCAAAAACGGTAATATCAAATCGCGTAGTTAATTTTAAAATTTGCTCAACGGTACTAATTCCTGCCATTCCGTTACCTATGATAACGAGTTTCTCTTTTTTTCCGTTCATGTGTGTATGCCTCCTTGGATAGACGCTGTACATTACCAACAATTTTAGTGGTTTATATTTGAAATTATACAAGTAGTTGACGACAGTTTATGTGATTTAATTCACTAATAAGGATAGAAGAGTCATAAATATAATAGTGTGAGCCCCATCACAGAAAGTTATATTTATTTTCATACAAATAAGAAATGCGAACTATTGTTCTTATTTTGTTTTCGTTGTAAAATCGGAACTGGGCCGTATTGTTCCCGATTTCTTCGAAAGGACGTTTTTGCATCATGATGGGAAGATCCCACCTTATTATCGGGACAGGCGTGTCGCTTTCTGTTCTGCAGTTGGCCGGTATGCCAGTGACAGCCCCGGCAGTTACGGTTGCACTGATTGGTTCGTTATTGCCTGACATTGATGAGCCAAATTCGCTGCTGGTATCCAGAGCCTTACCTAACAGTCTGATCAGGTTGTTACAGACGATTCTGTTGCCCACAGCTGTATTTGTGTACTTCTATGTTCATGCCAAACCATGGAACCTGTTGCTTGCGATCCTCATTGCGCTTGTGTCATTCCTGCCTTCGCGTTCGCTTCGCAAAGTGTTGATGTTTGCGATTGGACTCGGACTGGTTTTCTATGGTCACGCATTTGCACCGTGGAATCTGATTGCAGGCAGCCTGCTTATGCTGTGCACCACGCTAACTCATAGGGGATTAACGCATACCTTATATGGAACTGCGGTATGGGCTGGTTTACTCTACAGCACGACCCAGCAGCAGGGCCCGGAGATCTGGGTAGCGGGAGGCACGGCATATGCGATGCATCTGTTGGCCGATTCACTCACCAATCGGGGTATTCGTCCGTTACCACCGCTCAAGTGGCGCATACGGGTGAATCTGATGAGTACAGGGACCAAGCGTGGGGCCGTTGTAGAGAATGTCTGCATTGTGCTCACACTCATTTTGGCGTGGTTCGCGTTCTCGCCATTATTTCTGTAATGACCAAATACCAGTCCTACATAAGGACTGGTATTTCTCTTATCTTATTTTACCTGTAAGCCATGAGAAGAGGGTTATGAGATCAAGTCGCTGTTGGAGTGCTGGATAAACTTTCAATATCGGAGGAGCCAAATACAAATAAAACAACAAGAATAAGCACAATTAACAGTTCGGCAAACCCGGTTCCATCAAACTCGGACATGATGTCCACCTCATTTCTTGGCCATTAAGAATTGATCCTCTGCTGAAATGCCTGTATAACATCATTAAGCGTCATATCGCCGCCAGTTTCATCCAGGAATTGTACCAGTTTGTCTGAATTGGAGGGTGTGACCTTTTGAAGTGTTTTATATTGACCAACCAATTCTACAACCAATGTAGCCTCACGAAACAACGTGACGGCATCCACTCTCAACTTTCCGCTCACCAATAGCGCCGCTACAATCAGTTCGAGATTTTTCCCTTTGAGGCTTCCATTAAGGAGGGTGTTAGCAGCGTTTGGTTTTTTGTTAGAACCTTTATTTGATTTTCCGTTCCTTCCCACTGCCATAACAGGTCCCCCACTGGTTGGTGTTTGGTTATTGATCTTCCATTATCGTATATCTTATGTGGCATTCTCCATAATGTTCGACCTATTAATCTAGTTGATTACAAAAAAAGAGACATCCCGGTCTGACGGGACATCTCTTTCAGGTACATCCTATTTAAGGACTTTCCGTTTAACCTTTACTACGCGTTATTAATTATGGTATTCATCGTTGTCCGATCAAGACCTTTGACCAGTTTCACGATCAGTTCTTTGGCCGCATCGTAGTCATCCGTATGAATGATGGAAGAAGAGGTATGGATATAACGTGCGCAGATACCAACAACTATTGATGGTACACCAATGCCACTCAGGTGAACTTGACCTGCATCGGTACCACCTGGTGAGATGAAATACTGCATTTTAACCTGATTGGATGAAGCCGTATCTTGAACATATTCCACCATTCCGCGATGGGTGAACATACCCGGGTCAAAAATACGAAGCAATGCGCCTTCTCCGATATGTCCAAATGACTGTTTGTCACCTGTCATATCATTCGCCGCGCTACAGTCCAGTGCAAAGAAGATATCAGGCTGAATCAGATTGGCCGCCGTACGTGCACCGCGAAGCCCCAGCTCTTCCTGAACCGTTGCACCAGCATAAAGCGTGTTAGGCAGTTTTTCCTTGTGCAGCGCTTCAACCAGTTCAAGTGCAAGTCCTACGCCGTAACGATTATCCCACGCTTTGGCCATAATTTTTTTCGGGTTCGCCATAGGCGTAAATTCACAGATCGGCACGATCTGCATCCCTGGATGAATGCCCCAGGATTCTGCTTCCGCACGGTTGTCTGCTCCAATATCGAGATACATGGAATTCAGATCCACAGGTTTGTTCCGCTGGGACTCGTCCAGCAAGTGTGCAGGTGTAGAACCTACAACTCCGGTAATCCGACGATCAGGTGTGATGATTTCCAATCGTTGAGACAGTACAGCCTGACTCCACCATCCACCCAGTGGACGGAACTTGATCATACCTGTTTCGGTAATGCCAGTAGTCATGAAACCTACTTCGTCAAAGTGTCCGGCTACCATAACTTTAGGACCGGATTCCTCCCCGCGTAATACACCAAATAGACTCCCCAGGCGATCCTGGACGAACTCATCGGTATAAGCGGAAAGCTTATCTTTCATCCAGCCGCGAAGCTCACGTTCAAAACCGGATGCGGAAGGAAATTCCGTCAACGTACGGAACATATCCATCGTTTTTTCATTCATGTGTCAACAACTCCTCTGTTGGTATGTATTTCAGGTCACAGTAGAACGGCTACCCGCCTGTTGTCCTTTTAAGATGTAGTTCAAAAAGTCTTTTATCTTTTTGAACATGCACTTTAATATGCTGAGGACTTGTTATTTAACCACTGGTCACATTACAGTATGAACCTTGCGCAAGTGATTGTCCATGTTTATGTCACGTATTTAAGGCATATTTTGGGCGCTTACCGTGTCCAAGTTTCATGACTCTATCCGCTGTAGTCGCAGTCCTGATGCCACTTCAATGAATATGAATATATGGAGGAGATGTCATCATTTTGTGAAGTTCTTTATTTCAATATTTGTTTGTCTGTTTACAGGAAGGAGCTAAATATCCAATGAAGCCTCCAGAAGAAGGCACGGAAAAAGTACTGTTTATCGTTCTTTTTATCTTGCTCGTGATTGTTCTTCTTTATTTATAGACGTATCTAAAAGTCCTCAGATCCGGCGTATTCCCATCTTGCTTTCACAACATAATCTTGTTGGAAACATATGCTGTCTGTCGCCGGATACATAACCTTCCGATTATTAACAAACAATGAATATAGGATTACACACATTGGCATTCAGCCGTAGCTTTGAACCATTTTCACATAGAGGAGGTCTTGTAACTTGCCAGCTCAATCTACATCCGGAAGCGAAAAAAAATCATCGTCCCTGTCCATGGATGAAAAGGAGTACAAAAAAGTCGCAAAAAAACATGAGCCGCCTCGTCCAATCCTGAAAAATTGCCTCAAAGCATTTCTGGTTGGGGGTACCGTCTGTTTGATTGGACAGGCCATTCAAGAGGCTTTTATGGCCGGTTTCGACATGACATCGAAGGAAGCTTCCAGTCCTACGGTGGCGGTCATGATTCTCATATCGGTTATTCTAACGTGTCTCGGCGTTTACGATAAAATGGCTCAATGGGCAGGAGCGGGAACGGCTGTGCCGGTTACCGGATTTGCCAATTCCATGTGTTCTGCTGCATTGGAACATCGGGCTGAAGGACTGGTGCTCGGTGTAGGGGCCAACATGTTTAAACTTGCTGGTTCCGTTATCGTGTTTGGTGTCGTGGCAGCATTTGTCGTAGGGATTGTTTACGCCTTTTTGGGATTTGGAGGTGGGCACCTGTGAAACGATTGGGTCGCCAGACATGGCAGTTTGAGAATCGTCCGCGGATCATCGGTAAATCCGCAGTTGTAGGACCAGAAGAAGGCGAGGGTCCATTGTCATCTGATTTCGATTATGTCTACGACAACCTCGAGATCGGCGAGAAAACGTGGGAAAAGGGAGAACGCAAACTGCTCGAACAGGCCTCCCAACTGGCTTTGATAAATGCAAATATCACCAAGGAAGAGCTTCACTTTTTTGTTGGTGGAGATCTGATGAACCAGATTATCAGCAGTTCCTTTTCAGCGCGAAAACTGGGTGTGCCTTACCTGGGTGTCTTCGGGGCCTGTTCTACTTCCATGGAAACGTTAGCGTTAGCGTCCATGATTGTTGACTCCGGAGCTGGCGATTATGTCCTTGCAGGAACGGTGAGCCACAACTGTACGGTGGAGAAACAATTTCGGTATCCGACGGAGTATGGCTCCCAAAAGCCGCCTTATGCGCAATATACCGTCACAGGAGCAGGGTGTGGTGTGGTCTCCCGTACGGGTGATGGTCCCGTTGTTACCAAAGCCACCATTGGACGCATTATGGATTTGGGTATCAAAGATCCCTTTAATATGGGTTCAGCCATGGCGCCAGCAGCAGCCGACACTATAATCTCTCATTTCAGGGATACGGGATTGGAACCCGGCTATTATGATCTCATTGTGACCGGGGATCTGGCTTCCGTCGGTCTGCCAATTACGAAAGAGCTTTTGCAAAAAGAAGGCATTCCCATGGAACAGACAGTTTTTAATGACTGCGGCCTGATGATCTATGATCGGGAGAAACAGCCTTATGTGGTTGCCGGGGGAAGTGGCTGCGGATGTTCTGCCACCGTCACCTATGGTCATATTTTGAACCGGATGCAGAAGGGTGATCTTAAACGGGTGCTCGTTGTTGCTACCGGGGCGCTGTTATCTCCGATTTCGTACCAGCAGGGTGAAAGTATTCCTTGTATTGCACATGCCGTAGCCATAGAAAAGGAGGGATAAAGGTAATGCAGTTCTTGTGGGCATTTATTGTTGGCGGTTTAATCTGTGTTATCGGACAGCTTCTAATGGATGGGGTTAAACTGACCCCAGCTCATACCATGAGTACACTTGTTGTGACAGGTGCGCTTGCGGATGCATTTGGCGTGTATGACCCCTTGGTTAAATTTGCAGGTGCGGGTGCTACCATCCCCATCACAAGTTTCGGTAATTCCTTGGTGCACGGGGCATTGACGGAGTTGGAAAAAGAGGGATGGCTGGGTGTGATTACAGGGATTTTCGATCTGACTGCTGCGGGAATATCGTCAGCGATCATCTTTTCTTTTCTCGCGGCATTGGTCGTTAGACCAAAAGGCTAACATAGAATGAGAAATCTACTTGAACATATTGCGATTCAGCAGAGGCTCCGGATAACTTTTATCCGGGGCTTTTTTGTCGTATTCATGCGTGAACTGCGGTGAATCTGACGGGCTGGAAACAAATTGTGAGTTCCTTCGAGTGTACTCGTGACTCTGGATCATGTACAATAAAAGGAAATCTGTATGCTTTTTTAGGAGGTTAGACCACATGCCTGTGCGCAAAGAGTCGATCCAAATCATATCCGCAGTTCGTTCTAATCTGGAATCCTGCATTATGGGGAAATCCTTTGAAATTCAACTTTTACTTACAGCTTTGCTTGCAGGCGGGCACGTTCTGATTGAAGACGTACCGGGAACTGGCAAAACGCAGTTAATCAAGGCATTATCGAAATCCATGCGTGGTGAGTACCGGCGTATTCAATGTAATCCTGATATTTTACCTAGTGATATTACGGGCGTATCTGTGTTCCATCCGAAGGATGAGCGTTTTTATTTCCGGCCAGGTCCTGTTATGACCAACATTTTGCTAGCTGATGAGATTAACCGGGCCACAACAAAAACCCAATCGGCTCTGCTCGAAGTGATGGAGGAGCGCAGCGTAACCGTTGATGGCGATACGTATGATCTGCCACATCCATTCATGCTCTGTGCAACTCAGAATCCGATTGATTTTGAAGGTACGTATACTTTGCCGGAAGCACAACTCGACCGGTTTATGTTGAAAATAAGTCTGGGTTATCCCGATAAGGAAATTGAGAAAATCCTATTGAAACAGCATCAACTCGGTCAGCCTGTAGATCGCCTTGAATCCGTGACTCATATGGACCAGATCTCGGCAATTCAGCAGGAGATTAAAGAGGTCTTTATCGGTGATCCGGTTATGGACTATTTGCTGGATGTTGTTCGTCAAACCCGCTCCCACCCATCTGTATTGCTGGGTGCCAGCCCACGGGCAGCCATATCGTTCATGATGGCCGTAAAAGCCTTTGCTTTCTTGCAGGAACGTGATTATGTGCTTCCGGATGATGTGAAAACGATGGCCCCTTATGTGATCTCTCATCGTATTGTGCTTCGTCCTGAATCGAGACTGGACAGTATGAGTTCCGAGGCCGTTTTGAATGCCGTACTCCAGCAAGTACGCGTGCCCGTCTCCATGGGGCAATAGTTCATGAAGCCGCTTTTGAGAACAGTCAATAGAGGGTTACGCCACCCACGCATATGGAGCATCGCAATGGTGTGGATGTGCTGTCTGGCTTATGTTTTGTTTCAGGGCGGGAAGACATCCCTTATGCTGCTGTCGATGGTGACCCTGCTCTGTGTGTACCTTGCCATTGCTGGATTTAGCGGGGTAAGACGTGCTCAGGGAGTTCGTAGGTTATCTTCTGGTCCAGACCACGAAGAATTGCTGCATGCGGGTGACCAGGTTCAAGTACAGCTGAGTCTGACGATTCCGGGATTCCTCCCGCTTCCCTATGTTGTTGTGCGTGAAATGCTGCATCGGCATAACGGAGAATCGTGGTCGTTCAAGGAAAGTTTGATTCCCAATATGCGAGGTAATGGGGAGCTGTCATTTCAGACGCCGCCACTTGAGCGGGGGAAGTATGTTTTTTCAGAAACGGAATGTGCCAGCGAGGACATATTTGGACTGATTGAACATCGAGGAAAGTTTAAGGCCAAAGGTGAGTTTCGCGTACTGCCAAGAACGGTATTTATTCCATATTGGCAGCTTTACGACCGCAAATCACGTTTATCCGGTCCTCAGACGGCGTTAACCCGTTCACGGAGAGAGACCACTCAGATCAATGGTGTACGTGACTACGTATACGGAGATCGACTTTCCCGCATTCACTGGAATGCAACGGCAAAGACAGGGAACTGGAAGTCCAAGGAGTTTGAACATGAGTCTGTGCCCAAAACCGTTCTGGTTTTGGATGCGCTGGCATCAAGTTATGAACATGGGGATGCATTCGAAATTGCCGTTTCCACGGCTGCCTCTCTGCTGGAGTATGGTGTCAGGGAACGAATGGGGATGGGGTTGTTGACATTGTCAGACCAGACATCCTTCATGGCCCCCAGTGAAAGTCTGATGGAACGACAGAAGATGATGCATCATCTGGTGGATATTCAATATAACGGTCAGGATACCCATCTGTTGCCCGGCGTGGAAAGAATCGCACGTCAACTGCCTCAGGGAGCTTACTTTGTTGTGATTTCTCCCCAGAAGGATGAAAAAATAATGGAACTGTTGCGCTGGGCCGATACGCGGGGCATGACTCCATGTCATATTCTGATCGATACCAGTGAATCTCGCCGGAGTGCCGAGTGGAATGCCATGTTGCGTGGTAGAGGCACGAGGTCATTCACTGTTTCTCATTTGCAGGAGCTTCCAACGGTGATGGGGGGAGGTACTGTATGAGTTCAAAAGGAAATGAAAGTATTACAGGCAAACGATCCTGGTATCATGCAGCGTCATTGCTCTGGATTTTCCTGATTGGAATGCAGTGGATTTCATTTACGCAGGAATCGTGGTACACGGAGACAACTTCTCTGGTGTTATGGACACTTGCAGCGGTCAGTGTGCTGGAGGTCATTCTGCCCTTCAAAACGATCTATCGGGCGATCATCAAGGCGGTCGTTGTTGGTTACATTTTGCATAAAACGCTGATTGATTATACGGTATACATCCCTTATGGCTCTTTAACGGACCGAGCGGAGCAATTCATATTACACATGACGCCGTACATCTGGTTCTCCCTGTGTGCATGGGTGATGCTTGAAGCTGCGCTTCGACTCGTGACCACAACACGTCGCATTCTTGTTTTTCTGGGAGTCAACATCATTTCGATGGGGATTCTCGATTCTTTCACCCAGATTCCACTCTGGATTGAAATCGCCTGGGTGATGTTTGCGGGGATGGGATGGCTCGTATGCCAGCATTTCCGTAACTATCAGCTACAGTATCCACAAGGTTGGAAACGAATCATCCGTTATCCTTATAAAGTCCTGGCCAATATTGCCATTATCTTTTCTTTGATTATTGTAGCCAGCGTCAATATGCCGGAGATTCCACCTACCTTGACGGACCCATATACGGCGTGGCGTAACTATACCGGAACTTCCACAAGTCAGGCTGGTAACGGAAACCTTGATATTCCCGCGGCTACCGAATCGGGATACAGCAGGGAAGACAATCAGCTTGGTGGAGGATTCAACTTCGACTATACCCCTGTTATGTCTGTCACCACCAATGAGCGCAGTTACTGGCGTGGTGAGACACGTGCAGAGTATACAGGTACAGGCTGGGATGACCGTGGACGGGGTGCGACAGAGAATGTTGAAGCCGGACAGCCTCTCGAGAACCAAGAATCCGGTAATGTGAATACCAAACAAGTGACTCAGAACGTAACGATGCTGAATGATAATGTCTATCCGATTCTCTTTGGTGCTTATTCAATCTCGGAAGTTAGCTCGATTAATGGTGAAGACAGAACGGATCGGATGTTGTGGAATGCCGAACAGGCTGAACTGCATGTGGTGACAGACCGTCAGCAACCACAGTATCCCAAGACATATACTATCGTATCGGAAGCCCCTGTGATTGTGGAAGATGAGCTTCGTACAAAGTCATTTGAAGATCTGTATAACAGTAATCCGGCAGATGATATGTACTTGCAGTTACCATCCCGTTTCCCTGACCGGGTGTCGAATCTGGCAGCCGAGATAACGGCATCTGCGAATACTCCGTATGAAAAAGTGGCATTACTGCAAAACTATTTACAAACTAATTTTGAATACACGAACAATCCGGATTTATCTCGAAAAGTAAGCGGCGACTTTGTGGAAGGTTTCCTGTTCGATATTATGGAAGGCTACTGTGATTACTTCTCGACTGCGCTGGTGATGATGGCGCGCTCGGAGGGCATTCCTGCAAGGTGGGTTAAAGGTTATGCGCCTGGACAACTGTCCCTGAATTCGGACATGCAGGCTCCACGTCAACCTGGCGCGGAGATTGAGACGACCTACACCGTTACGAATGCAGATGCACACTCTTGGGCAGAGGTTTATTTTGGTGAGTATGGATGGATTCCTGTTGAAGCAACGCCGGGCTTTGATATGCCGCTGCTGACGGAACAGCCTGATGTACAGCCTGTAGATGAGCCAGAAGAAGAGCCAGAAGAGGAGCCGGTACAAGAGGAAGAGCAGACCCCTGCACCTGAGCAGACATCGTCTGCCATCCCGACTTTTGTTATCTGGGCTGCAGGAGCCATTATTGTATTGTGGGTAGCCTATATGTTCTGGCGTAATCGTTTCTCCATGCGATTCTTCCTGCTTCGTCTACGGACAGGTGGACCGCTCACCCCTGAACAGAAGGTAGTGGCAGAGACCGAGCGTTGGATTCAGTATGTGAAACGCAAAGGGTTGACCCGGAGCGGAGACGAGACACTTCGTGAATCGGTAGCCCGCTGGAGCCAGGCAAAACCTGCTGCAGAAGCAACATTGCATGAGCTTCTCACGAAGTTTGAACAGACTCGTTACAGTCCGGCGTCCGTAACTGCCGACGACTGGAAGGGCGTCTATCAGACCGCCTTGAAGCTGCGGAAGGAACTGAAAGCGGAACGGGCATAGTTGTTGCCCGTCCCGTTTTTCCTTTTTTCCTATGCCATCAGGCGCTGTATGCATTTTCAGGAAAGACGGATTTGTGATATAGTGTGTCGTATGAAACTGAGGTGACTTCTTTGTTTAAAATGTTAATGCCCAAGCTGCGTGTAGACACGGTTTTTGACATTAATCTGGAAGAGCTGTACGCTCAAGGCTACCGTGGAATTATAACTGATCTGGATAACACACTCGTTGGAGCCAAAGCCCCTGACGCTACGCCCGAACTGATTGAATGGTTTGCACGTGTGAAAGAGGCAGGTTTCAAGCTGATGATTGTGTCCAATAACAATTTGAATCGTGTATCCCTGTTTGCGACCCCGCTGGATATCCAGTTTGTGCATAGTGCACGCAAACCATCGAATGTACCGTTTCGTAGAGCAATGAAAATGATGGAGTTATCTCCTGAAAACACGATTGTAGTAGGCGATCAGATGCTTACGGACGTTTATGGAGGGAACCGAATGGGGTTATATACCGTTCTGGTACTGCCAATCTCCATTGGGGACGAAGGATTTATGACCCGCTTCAATCGACGCGTGGAACGGATTGCTCTAACGAGTTTACGCAAGAAAGGCTTATGGCTTGAGGAGGAAAAGAAGAAATGACAGAACCGCATAACGGCAATCTTGCCGTAAGGTGCAGCGGATGCGGCGTGCATCTGCAAACAGAAAATTCGGAATTACCAGGGTTTATCCCCGAGAAGGCATTGGATCGTGAACCGGTTATATGCCAGCGCTGTTTCCGCATCAAAAACTACAATGAGTCATCATCCGTTACGGTGGATCAGGACGAATTCCTGGCGCTGCTTAGCAAAATCGGGGATAAGGATGCACTTGTCATCCATATCGTTGATTTGTTTGACTTTGATGGAAGTATTATCTCCGGTCTGCAACGTTTTGTAGGCAACAATCCGGTATTGCTTGCTGTGAACAAAACGGACTTGCTTCCGAAAGTTACCAACTGGAACAAGGTTCGCAACTGGGTTCAGAAGCAAGCCAAAGAACAGGGTTTGCGTACCGTGGATGTAGTCTTGTGCAGTGCAAAGCAAAATCAGGGCTTCGACCGACTGCTTGAGCTTGTGGGAACGTATCGCGAAGATCGTGACGTGTACGTGGTTGGCGGTACCAATGTGGGTAAATCCACACTGATTAACCGTCTGATCCGTGATTACAGCGATCTAGAGCAGGAACTGACCACATCCCGTTATCCGGGAACAACGCTGGATATGGTGAACATTCCGTTGGATGATGGAAAATATATCATTGATACGCCTGGAATCGTGTATCCATGGCGTTTCAGCGAGATTGTTTCACGTAAGGATCTCGCTGCCATCATGCCGGAAAAACCGCTTAAACCGGCTGTGTATCAGTTGAATTCCGGTCAGACGCTGTTCTTTGGCGGCATGGCTCGATTTGACTTTGTGGAAGGTGATCGCCAGTCGTTCACTTGTTTTATCAGCACTGCGCTTGACATTCACCGGACGAAGCTGGAGCGTGCAGATGATCTGTACCGCGACCATCTGGGAGAATTGTTGTCTCCGCCAACCCGTGAGGATGCAGCAGAGATGGCTGAATGGACCAGACATGAATTCCGCATCAAACGTGGCAGTCAATCCGATGTATTCATCTCTGGCTTGGGCTGGATTAAGGTTAATGGCGATATTGGAGCGCTTGTTGCTGTTCATGCTCCAAAAGGCATTCGTGTACAGATCCGCCCATCCTTGATCTAGTAAACTCAGAAGCTGTACATCAGATGGATCGGAGGCGGACCTATGTCTGAGCAGAACAAATTCAACTCTTCACTTCCCGTGTTGCTTGGTGTTATGGGTGATCCTATTGCTCACTCCAAGTCTCCGGCAATGCACAATGCGGCTCTGCAGGCTGCAGGAGTGAATGGAATGTATATGCCACTGCATGTTCATCCGGAACAACTGGAAGCGGCAGTTCGCGGAATTGTGGCACTGGGCTATCGTGGTGTTAATGTCACCATCCCGCACAAAGAGCAGGTGATGCAGTATCTGGATGTGATCGATGAAAGTGCTCGCCTGATTGGTGCGGTGAATACCATCGTTAATGAAGGTGGAACACTGACAGGGTACAATACCGATGGTATTGGTTATGTCCGATCGCTGAAGGAAGAGGCTGTGCCTGAGCTTGCGGGTAAACGTATTGCTGTACTAGGAGCAGGTGGAGCAGCGAGAGGTGTCATATATGCACTTGCACTGGAGAAGCCTGAACGGATCCACATTCTGAACCGTACAGCGGACAGGGCTATTGCACTTGCTTCGGATTTGCGGGGTCATGGCTTGGGAGAAATCTTGGGTAGTGGCATGGAAGACGCTGCAACGGTACTGGCTACGGCTGATATCGTGATTAACACAACGGCTGCCGGAATGCATCCTCATGTTGATGACGTACCAGTTGATCCTGCACTGATCCGTGAAGGAGCAGCGGTGAGTGATCTGATCTACAATCCGCTGGAGACCCGTCTGCTTCGAGAGTCGCGGATGCGAGGATGCACGGTGCACGGTGGTCTGGGTATGTTTGTATACCAGGGCGCAGTGGCCTTTGAACATTGGCTCGGCATTCCCGCTCCTGTGGAAACGATGAGACGTGCTGTACTAAACAGTTTTGAAGTGTGAAAATGATATTAAGAGTACAGGCAGACAACGAGTGCAGAACCAATCTGAAGAAACGAAGTGGTCGCATTTATCACCGGATTTTCCCTTTGTGAAAAGGGATCAGAAAAATCTGGGGATAACAGCGATCGGAAGATGGTACTGCAATCGGAGTCACCTTGTGTACTCAGTGATCATTTTCACCATTGAAAAATAATAATTGAATGGTCAGGTCCGGACAGTTTTTGCGCTGTCGATCAGGGCCTGCTCAACATAAGGAGTATGGAGTATTCATGTTAAACGGTAAACAAAAGCGCTTTTTACGGTCACAGGCACATCACCTGACCCCTGTATTTCAGATTGGTAAAGGTGGAACTAACGAGCACCTGTTCCGTCACATCGAAGATGCGATTGAGAAGCGCGAATTGATGAAAGTGCAAGTGTTGAACAACAATGACGAGGACAGAAAAGAGATGGCAGAAGAAGTTGCCCGTGAAACGGGAAGTGAGCTTGTACAACTCATCGGTAACACAATCATCCTGTACAAAGAATCTCGCGATAACAAACAAATCGAACTACCTAGATAAGGGAGCGTGACGCGGGTGAAGATCGGTATCATGGGTGGTACGTTTGATCCGATCCACATGGGACACCTCCTGGCAGCTGAAGCGGCAAGGGATTCACATGCACTGGATGAGATCTGGTTCATGCCTTCCCATGTTCCACCTCACAAACGCGGAGCCGGAGCTTCGGGACAGCAACGTCTCGATATGACGGAAGCGGCTGTGAAGGGCGTGCAGCAATATGAGGTGCTGGGTATCGAGATGGAACTTGGCGGAGTGTCTTATACCATCGATACGATGAAGGAACTGTGGCGTCGCCATCCTGAACATGAATTTTATTTCATTATCGGGGCGGATATGGTGAACTATCTTCCCAAATGGGAGCAGATTGAAGAGCTTGCAGAACGCTTAACCTTTATCGGAGTTGGTCGGCCGGGCTTCCAGTTACATCTGGATGATTTACCAGACGAGTTACAGGATCGGGTCCTGCTGGCCGAGATGCCCTTGGTCGATATTTCATCGACAGCCGTACGCAGACGTCTGGCAAAAGGACATTCGGTACGCTTCATGATTCCTGATGAAGTGCACCAATACATTGTAAGGAGCGGTTTATATGGCACTAAGCCGTGATGAACTGATTCAAGCAGTATCCGGACAAATGCCGGAAAAACGCTGGAAGCATACACGGGGTGTAATGGAATCGGCAGTGATGTTGGCTGAAAAATACGGTGCTGATTCTGTGAAGGCAGATCTGGCAGCGATATTGCATGATGTGGCGAAGTACTGGCCCGTAGCGGAGATGGAAGCGGTCATCCGTGATAACGGATTAAACCAGGAACTTCTGCAGCATGACAAGCAGCTCTGGCATTCCGAAGTCGGTGCTTTTGTAGCCAAGCGTGATTACGGTGTGGAAGATTCCGAAGTTATTAATGCCATCCGGTGGCATACCTCGGGTCGAGTGGGCATGAGCCTGCTGGACAAAGTGGTATGTCTTGCCGATTACATTGAACCGGGACGAGATTTCCCGGGAGTGGATCACATTCGCGAACAGGCTGAACGTAGTCTGGAGGAAGGTTTAATTGCCGGATTCGATTCGACGATCAGCTTGCTGATCTCGCAGCGACGTGTCATTTATCCTTTGACTATGCTGTCGCGGAATGACTTAATTGCACAATTATAGAGGTTGTTCAAAAAGTCCACTTTTGATTACGAAGGATGCCTAGCGGCATCATCAGCATCGAAGATGAAATTCAGCTGAAATGTCCGTTGCTCACGTAGTTTGCCTACGCTCCGCTACTCCATTTCTAGCTTTATTCCATCTTCTCGGTACTGAAAACTGATCTTTTTGAACACACAATTATAGATTATGGAGGTTGGTTCATGACAGTATCATCGAAAGAACTTATGAATATGGCGGTTGCTGCCGCTGACGACAAAAAGGCATCCAATATTGTAGCGTTGGATCTAATTAATGTTTCTCTGGTGGCAGATTATTTTGTTATTTGTCACGGGAATTCCGATACACAGGTACAAGCCATTGCCACTGAAATTCGCAAACAGGCTCATGCAGCCGGAGCGACGATCAAAGGTATCGAAGGTATGGATTCCGCACGTTGGGTATTGATGGACATGGGCGATGTTGTTGTTCATATCTTCCACCGCGACGAGCGTGAATACTACAACATTGAACGACTATGGTCTGATGCCAAAGTGGTGGAAACTGTATGAGTTTGATTGCTGGAACAGTCGTCTCTTTGCCGGTTTCACGTGAAGTGTCTCCGTTTGGCTTCTTTTTGACGACAGGATCGGAAGATGTACTGCTTCACTACACCGAGTTAACACGGGATATTAAAATTGGTGAGATGCTAGAGGTATTTGTATTCTTTGATACAGAAGATCGTCTGGCCGTAACGATGAAAAAGCCTTATCTCATGCTTGGAGAAATGGCACGACTGGTTGTGGCTGATGTTCACCCACGACTGGGCTGTTTCCTGGAAATGGGCCTTGGACGGCAATTGCTGCTTCCTATTCGTGAATTGCCTGAACTGGAAGAACTGCGTCCTCAAGTGGGGGATGAAGTCTTTGTAATCATGGAACATGACAAGCAAGGACGTCTGCGTGCCAAATTGGCCGGGGAACGTGAGCTTTCACCATTGTCTTTCCATGCGCCAACTTCATGGTTAAACGAGTGGGTTGAAGCGACGGTATACAAGCCACTGCAGATGGGTACTTTTGTACTTGTAGAGGGCGGCGTACTGGGCTTTGGCGCGATTGGTATGATTCATTCATCCGAACGTAGTCATATGCTGCGTCTTGGTGAGAAAGTTAAATGTCGGGTGACACTGGTACGTGAAGACGGACGTGTGAATCTGGCCATGACTCAACTCAAACAAGTTGGACGTAACGAAGATGCAGACAAGCTGCTCGCTTTCATGAAAGAACGCCCTATGGGTGGCATGCCATACTCGGATGCAACTCCGCCGGATATCATCAAGCAACGCTTTGGCATCAGTAAGTCTGCCTTCAAGCGTGCCTTGGGCAAATTGATGAAAGACGGATTGGTGGTCCAAAAGGAAAGCTGGACGTATCTGTCCGAATCAGCTCCTGCGGATCAAAGTGAAAACAAGTAATCTTCCTGATTAAATAGATGTAATATGGAACTCGGATAAGGCAGGGATAGGCTGGGTAAACACCGGATGCCCCTGCTTTTTCTTTTGTTATATAAATTGAACTAAACATTTACACGAAACGGAGAGGACAGAAAGAACCTGAAGAAGCGGAGCGTTCGCCTTTATCCCCGGATTTAAACCTTTATAAAAGGAATAAAAAAAATCTGGGGATAACAGCGATCGGAAGGTTGTTCTGTCATTGGAGTGTCCAGTGTAAATATTCTTTGGTTCAACTTATATAGATCAATTCGAAAATGAAATTGAAAGTGCGGTGCCTGACATGTCTTACCGGAAATTTGCCTATGTGTATGATGAATTAATGGAAGATATGCCTTATCCGGACTGGATAAGGTTTGCAAGAACAGCATGGGAAAAGCATGGAATGCCCAAAAGTGTCGCTGAACTTGGCTGTGGAACGGGCTCCATTACGATCCCGCTCGTGAACTCCGGTTTCGAAGTTACAGGCATTGACCTCTCATCAGATATGCTGTCGGTTGCACGCAGCAAGATGGAGGCTACGCCTCAGGGTCATCGCTTGTATCGTGAGGGCAGTGTCCGTTGGGTGCAGCAGGATATGCGGGAATGGCGAGTTCCGGAACCTGTGGATTCGGTGATATCTTTCTGTGATTGCGTCAATTATTTGCTTGAACAAGAAGATGTCGTTCGAACATTCCAGCGGACATACGAGATGCTGAAGCCTGATGGAACGTTCCTGTTTGATGTGCATCATCCCAATACCCTTATTCGTTATGATGAAGAGCAGCCTTTTGTACTGGATGAGCGCTCCGTGTCGTATATTTGGACATGTGATCTGGATCAGGATCGCTGTGAGATCGAACATCATCTCAGTATTTTTTCGCGTGTGGATGATGGTAGCAAGGATATGTATCAGCGGTTTGAAGAAGTTCATGTCCAGCGTGCATATAACCCGGACTGGATGAAGCTTGAGTTGTCCAAGGCAGGTTTTAGAGACGTGAAGGTATATGCGGATTTTGAATGGAAAGAAGCTGGAGACAGCGCACAGCGCTTGTTCTACGTGGCTGTGAAGTAAGAGCGAATAATGAGAACTGTCCTTATGGTGCATGAGGGCAGTTTTTTGTTTGATTTTTTTATGGAGAATGAATAGCAATAGTCTTAAATAGGGTAGAGGAATGCAAGAAAAGACATAACGACGTGACAAAAAGTATTGCCAGTTAAAGTAAAGAAGGTGATAATAGTCGGATAGAAAGCGTTTTCTGAGAAAATAAATCAATTGTCAATGTGAGGTGTAGAAATGGAAAGTACATATAAAACAAGACTTACGTCAGAACAGTTGAATGCCATAATAGAGCAGCATTTCTCTGCAAGTATACAGGACTACAAGGAAATGGTGGATGGCTGGGCCAATCATGCATATCTCATTACACTGAGTGACGCACAGCGAGTGGTACTCAAAATTGCACCGTCAGCTTCGACAAATCTGATGCGCTGTGAACAGGATCTCATGATTGCCGAAGTTGAGGTACTACGCCTCATTACGGAGCTACAGGATGTTCCCCTACCCCAAGTGTTGGCTTATGATGATTCGTTAACTATGGCTTCAGCACGTTATTTTATCATGGAGTACATGTCTGGAGCGCCCTATAATCAGGTCAAGGATCAATATTCTGCGGAAGAGCAGGAGGCCATTGAACACCAGCTCGGTCGGTACAATCGTCGAATTAATGAAATCAAGGGCGAGCAGTTTGGATATTTCTCGGAGCAAAAACAGCGATATTCCACATGGAAAGATGCATTTATGAATCTGATGGATGACATTCTTACCGACGGGGAAGAAGCCGGGATTACATTTTCGATCGATTACCCTGAATTGAGACGCCTGATTGAAGAAAAATCGGATGTGCTGGACGATGTCAAAGAACCTGTGCTTATCAGTTGGGATCTGTGGGATGGCAATGTACTAGTGGACGCGGGTCGAATCACAGCGATTATTGATTTTGAACGTTCACTGTGGGCAGATCCTCTGATGGAGCATTATTTCAGTCATTTTAACTATACGCCTGGTTTTGTGAAAGGGTATGGGCATGAGATTACGACTGAAAGTGAGCTGAAAAGAAGAAGTCTCTATGACTTGTACTTTGATCTCGTGCTGCGCATTGAGTGCGCTTATCGTCAATATGATAATCAGGAACATGTGAATTGGACCATTCATAATCTGGAGGAAGGCATTGAGCGTTTTCGGTTATCCTGAACAGCAACGAGTATTATTGAACGGTACGAACCGTGTGACTTAAAAGGGTCATTATAACGTGTAATATTGACTTTGGGCTTGCTTTTTTATATAATGGTCCCGATATTGTATACATATTTCGATGATAAGGATCAGTAGTAATTCCTGTACATAACAGAGAGCCGGCGGTTGGTGCAAGCCGGTTGACAGTGATTTGCGAACTCGCCTTGGAGAAATGCGGTGATTACACCATTCTGTTTAACCCGCTTGTATAAAGCTTGGGTTCAGGAATGGAAATCCGCATCGGTTAACCGCCGTTACAGGTCCAAAGGGAGTGGATGACGAAGCACGTTCGTCCACTAACTAGGGTGGTACCACGGGAATTCAACCTCTCGTCCCTAGCGCTGCAAACGCTACGGGATGCTGAGGTTTTTTTGTTGCAATTAAAGCTAAAGTGAATAACCTGAAGGAGGAACAATAGATGAGTGAGAATAACCAGCCGAAACACGGCTATCAGCCACAAGTCATGGAAAAAAGTTGGCAGCAATATTGGGATGCAAATAAAACGTTTAAAACGGGTGAGGACCCTGCTAAACCGAAATTTTATGCACTGGATATGTTCCCTTATCCATCCGGTTCAGGTCTGCACGTAGGTCACCCGGAAGGATATACGGCAACGGATATCGTTTCCCGTTACAAACGTATGCGCGGTTACAACGTATTGCACCCAATGGGTTGGGATGCTTTCGGTCTGCCTGCTGAGCAGCATGCACTGGATACAGGTGAACATCCACGAGATATTACATTCCGTAATATTGACAATTTCCGTCGCCAGATCAAATCGCTTGGTTTCTCCTATGACTGGGATCGTGAGATCAGCACAACGGATCCTGAATACTATAAATGGACACAATGGATCTTTATTCAGCTGTACAATAAAGGCTTGGCTTATGTGGATGAAGTTGCAGTTAACTGGTGTGAAGCCCTTGGAACGGTACTTGCTAATGAAGAGGTTATTGATGGCAAGAGTGAACGTGGTGGACATCCGGTTGTACGCAAACCGATGCGTCAATGGGTTCTGAGAATTACCGAGTATGCAGAGCGTCTGTTGGAAGACCTGGAAGAGCTGGATTGGTCTGAAAGCATCAAGGATATGCAGCGCAACTGGATCGGTAAATCAACAGGTGCGGAAGTTGTATTTGCCATTGAGGGTCGCGAGGAAGTTATCAAGGTGTTCACTACCCGTGCGGACACATTGTTCGGTGCGAGCTTTGCAGTACTTGCTCCAGAACATGAATTGGTAGAAGCAATTACAACCGATGACCAACGTGAAGCTATTCAGGCTTATCAGGAGCAGGCTTCTCGTAAGAGTGATCTGGAACGTACAGATTTGGCCAAAGACAAAACAGGTGTATTCACTGGCGCTTATGCAATCAACCCTGTTAATGGTGCAAAACTGCCGATCTGGATTGCTGATTACGTTCTTGCAGGTTACGGCACAGGTGCGGTTATGGCAGTTCCGGGTCATGATGCGCGTGACTGGGAATTTGCGAAGCAGTTCGGTCTGGATATCATCGAGGTTATTCAAGGTGGAGACGTTACACAAGAGGCATATTCGGGTGATGGCGCACATGTGAATTCCGATTTCTTGAACGGACTGAATAATGAAGAAGCGGTTGCCAAGATGATTGCTTGGTTGGAAGAGAACGGTAAAGGACAAGGGAAAGTGACCTATCGTCTGCGCGATTGGCTGTTCAGCCGTCAGCGTTACTGGGGTGAGCCAATCCCGATTCTGCATCTGGAAGACGGAACGATGAAGACAGTACCTGAGGATCAACTTCCACTGCTGCTGCCTGATATCGACCAGATCAAACCTTCGGGTACAGGAGAATCACCACTGGCGAATGTTACGGAGTGGGTGAATACGGTAGATCCGGAAACGGGAATGAAGGCACGTCGCGAGACCAATACCATGCCACAATGGGCGGGTAGCTGCTGGTATTACCTGCGCTTTATCGATCCGCGCAATGACAAGGAACTGATCTCCAAGGAGAAACAGCAGCAGTGGCTGCCAGTTGATCTGTACATTGGCGGAGCAGAGCACGCCGTACTTCACTTGCTGTACGCTCGTTTCTGGCACAAAGTGCTGTATGATCTGGGTGTTGTGGAGACCAAAGAGCCTTTCCACAAACTGGTCAACCAAGGTATGATCCTGGGTACCAATAATGAGAAAATGAGTAAATCTCGTGGTAATGTCATTAACCCGGATGAAATCGTGAATGAATTCGGTGCAGATACATTGCGTCTGTACGAGATGTTCATGGGACCATTGGAAGCGACAAAACCGTGGAATGCAAACGGGGTTGAAGGCATGCACCGCTTCCTGTCACGTGTATGGCGTCTCTTCATTAACGAAGACACAGGAGCCATCAATGACAAGATTACGGTGGACGGTGGAACGGATGAGTTCAAACGGACTGCCCACAAAACGATTAAAAAGGTTACGGAAGATCTGGAACATCTGCGCTTCAACACATCCATCAGCCAGCTGATGATTTTCATCAACGATGCATACAAAGCGGACACACTGCCTCGTGAAGCGATGGAGAAATTTGTGCAGCTGTTGTCACCACTGGCACCACATATGGCAGAGGAACTGTGGAGCCGTTTGGGTCATGAAGGTGGAATCTCTTACGTGGCTTGGCCTGAATATGATGAGTCCATGACAGTGGATGCGGAAGTAGAAATCGTTGTTCAGGTAAATGGTAAAATTGTAACTCGTGCTACAATCGCGAAGGATCTGGATGCACAGGGTATGCAGGACTTTACGATGGAGCTGGCACCTGTTAAGCAGGCGCTGGAAGGCAAGACCATTCGCAAGGTCATTGCCGTTCCAGGCAAACTCGTTAATATTGTTGCCGGTTAATCTCACCGGCTCGGAATAGTTCATCCAGCTTTAACAAATCTTCATCATATTTGTCATGTGTCGTGTGGATTAGGCTGTCGAAAACGCCGTCAAGACTAACCTTCAGCAGTGCAAGTGCCTGAGCGGTAATACCGCCAGGTACAGCGACACGAGCCTGAAGCTCTTGCGGGGTGTATCCTCCTTCGGTGAGCAACTTGCCTGTTCCCAGGAGCATTTCGCCAGCCAGAGCGCAGGCATCTGCCCTTTTGATGCCAGTCAGCTTCACTGCACTTTCGATCCACTGTTCCAAAAAGAACGATATGAATGCAGGTCCGCAGCTGGAGAAGTCGGATGTAATTCGTGTACAGGCTTCATCCACTTGGTACGGCCTGCCTATATGACTGAGCAGACTTTCCAACACAGCGCGGTCTTCACTGGTCATTCGTTCGCCATGTATGCAGAGGGATGCTCCACTGCCGACTTGGTGTGTGACGCTGGGAATTACCTTGGAGACTTTGCAAGGAAGTGAAGATTCCAGATGTCGCAGCTGCACGGGACTGGTGATCGAGACAATTATATGATTGGGATTCACGACAGGCAGGATGTCGTCAATAACATGTTTGAATTCAAGCGGCTTCACGCACAGGAAGATGATATTACTTCGGATCACCGTTTCCCGATTGCTCTGGGATTCATGCAGACCGGGGTAACGGAGGGATAACTGACGTACTTTGGACGGGGTTCGATTGCTGGCCGCGATCTGCCGGGGCTCAAGTGCACCCGATTGGATCAGGGCATAGATTAGCAGGCTGCCCATGCTGCCGGTTCCGATAAATCCAACCTTCATTGTTTCAGGCCTCCTTTCATGCTTTACGGTACTGGCGCAGTTCATTCCCTCTATTCTATGCGTGAGGACCTGTTTCACATGACATGAAAAATGCACAACTTGTTTCATCAGGAAAGTTCAACGGTTCGGAAGCACCGCCCGTGTTCGAAATGAATGATTTTGAATTCAGGGAGAGGTGTGGAAGAATGAGATGGAACAAAGGGATGACCATTGCTGCTGCGGTGGTTGGAAGTATACTTATATTATGGTCGGGCAAAAGTGAACAACCACCTAGTGGCTGGGAACCCTTGCAGCTCGGCACCGAGAAGCCGACGATAGAGCAGGAACTCCCTGCTGTACAGTCGGCTACTTCGGTTCAGGGCAATACAGGAGTATCTTCGGGAGCGGATGCAAGTGGGATGCAGACTGGGAATGAGGCTAAGGCAGAAGAGTCTAAAGAGCTTGTGAGCGTTAGGGTTGAAGGTGATTCAGTTGTTCAAACTACAAGTCAGACGAATAATAATCCACCGGACACCTCAAATTCGATTGAACCAGTTACACAGGGGACGAATTCTGATCCTTCGGTTACCTCCGAGACGGCATCAAGCAGTAATCCACCTGTAGTTCGTGAGGAAGCTAGCGACAATGGCAAGATTGATGTGAATACCGCTCCTGTCTCCAAGCTTATCGAGCTTCCCGGAATTGGGGAGAAGAAAGCTCAAGCTATTGTGGACTATCGGAATGCACATGGTCCTTTTGCAAAAGTCAGTGATCTGACAAAGGTCAAAGGAATCGGGATGAAGATGCTGGAGAAGATGGCGCCGTATGTGCAGATCCGGTAAAATTAAAATATAAATTGTATTAAGCGGGAGGAAAGCAGCATGAGTACAGAGGTACGCAAGGACTGGGATACGTATTTTATGGACATCGCGTATATGGTTTCCACCCGTTCCCGCTGTTCGCGCCGTCATGTGGGTGCCGTTCTTGTTCAGGGAAAGAAACTGCTGGGAACAGCCTATAATGGTGCGCCCACCGGCGTCCCGGATTGTTCTGAAGCAGGTTGCATGATATCGGAAGAGTATGAGTTGGTCGTGACCGATGGGCAAGAAGAAATGGTGAAAAAGCAACGATGCATTCGCACAATTCATGCGGAGCAAAATTTGCTTTTATTCACAGATCGAATCGACCGCGAAGGCTCGTCCGTGTATGTGACCGACGAACCGTGCTGGACATGTGCCAATATGCTGGCGAATAGCGGGATTACAGAAATCGTGTTTCATCGTTCTTATCCTAAAGATACCGGCAAGGTTACAAATATGATGGAACAGAAGGGCATAACGTTCCGCAGGCTGGAGAATTACCAGCCCCCGCGGGAAACGATGATGACCGTGAGCAATTAATGTAAATATGATCGAATACTTGAGGGAGAACCTCCGGCAAGCCTGAATTGGCTTTCCGGGGGTTTTTCTGCGTTCAACGGGTGAAATGAAGGAGGGGTAGAAATGAAAGGCAGACCATTATTAAGTTTTACGATTTGTTGGTTGTGCGGGAGCGGGATAGCTTGCGCGTTAACAGGCTGGACGTTAATCTGGGGGTTAATTGGAGCTCTGGCATGTTTGCCTCTATTACTTCGTTTTATGGATGTGCGTGGATGGTCTGTTTTATTTTTACTCGCTGCCTTTATTGGAGGCGCTGCACATTGGGAGTGGAATGAAGCACGCAATCATAGTAGTCTGTCGGAGACCATGCATATCGCTGCTCATGAGTTGGACGGATGGTCAGCTGAAATTCAGGGTGAGCTTGTGTCAGATGTACGTATTGATGGAGATCGGGCTGACTTTAAGATTCAGATGTCTTCAATATTGGCAACATCGGATTCGTCAGCAGATGCAGATCTGACAGCATCATCTGCATTCAAAATAGATGAACAATTGATGGTACAAGTCAGACTGTTGGAGGAAGAAGAACAACAGGTAGCAGCGGGCTGGAAGAGGGGCGATTTGATTACGCTTAATGGTTCTTTTGTCCTTCCTGGTGAAGCCAGGAACTTTGGCGGATTTGATTATCGCAGTTACTTGCGCACCCTGCATATCCACTGGTTGTTCAAAGTGAAGGGAGCCAGTTCGGTAGCAGCAGTTGCTCCTGAGGGACTTGGACAATATAACGTACTACGTTGGACGGATTGGACGAGGCATAAGTTGGGCTCGGCGGTTGAGCAGTTATTTCCTGAGCCTCATGCAGGATATATGAAGGGGCTTATTATCGGGATGGCTACTGATATCGATCCAGGTACCTATGGTCAGTTTTCACAACTCGGTCTAACGCATATCCTGGCAATCTCCGGAACCCATGTCGCTGTATATGTTGCTTCGTTGCTTCTCATTCTATCTTGGCTAAGGCTTACCAGAGAGACGGCACTCACGATTGTTCTGATCCTGGTACCAGCTTATGTACTGTTATCCGGAGGTTCACCTTCAGTGATTCGGGCAGGAATTATGTCCATGATTGGGTTGTATATGGCACGTCGTGGTCTCGCCAGAGACGGTCTTCAGATGATCAGTGCAGCAGCGTTGCTGATGATGTGGTGGGACCCGTACTTTTTGCTAAGCGTGAGCTTCCAGTTATCCTTTCTCGTGACCGCAGGTTTGATGATCTACATGCCATTGATTAACCGGCTGTTCAGCGGCTGGCCGAAATCTCTGGCTGCAACAGCATCCGTTACCGTGACCGCTCAGCTGATTTCGTTCCCAGTAACCATTTTGTATTTCAACCAGTTCTCACTACTCTCATTTGTAGCTAACTTTCTGCTGGTTTCTTTGATTAGTGCGATTGTATTACCTCTGGGGACGGTCGCCATGTTATTGTCATTCATATGGGTTCCCTTGGCGAAACCTCTCGCATGGATTGCGATGCAACTGAATCAACTGACGTTTGTAAGCGTGGAGTGGATGAACAGCCTGCCAGGTTTTGTGTTGATCTGGGCAACACCCCCCTTGTTATGGATTGCCGCCTATTATGCTGTGTTGTATGCCTTACTCTACCTGTTGCATCGTGGCAATGGTGAGCAGCGAGAAACAACGTTTATTGAGGAAGAGACGGCACCTCTTGTGAGGCGACAACCTTCAGTTTCAATGGCGAATATGGGCATTCGCTCTTCGATGTCTACCGTGTTACAGGATCAAGGTAAGAACCGCCGCGTAGATGGAAAAGAAACTTCATTAACGACATTAGGAGCCAGTATTGCCTGGCCGGAATATACAAGTGCATTTACCGCACGAGGTGCAGGTTATTATTCAAGTGAACGAATGAGTAAAGCTCAGCAATGGTTGTGCGGGTTGCTCGCTATCAGCTTTATTGCTGGATTGTGGTGGGCATATCAGACTCCCAAGCCTGCTGGAACCGGCATCGTGCAGTTTTTGGATATTGGTCAGGGAGACAGCACATTGATTACAACCCCGGAAGGCAAACACATCCTGGTGGATGGCGGGGGAACGGTTAGTTTTGGGAACACCGAACAATCGTGGAAAACAAGACGTGATCCGTATGAGGTAGGTGCCAAGGTGGTTGTTCCTTTATTGAAAAAAAGAGGCATCCATCAACTGGATGCTGTCATTGTCACACATGCTGACCAGGATCATGCCGGAGGACTACAGGCTGTGCTGGAACAGATTCCGGTTAAACGTTTCATGTTTAATGGAACGACCAGCGGTAAGGATAACTTTGATAAGTTGCTGGACACGGCCATGGAACGGAAAATTCCTTTGTACGCCATTCAGCAGGGCATGTCCTACAAGGCTGATAAGCAGACAAGTTTACATTTTATAGCTCCGGATCTGGCACATATGGATGTGAATGTATCGGGCAGTTTGCCTGTATCTGAACATCAGAATCATGATTCCGTTGTCTTTTTGCTGGAAATGGCCGGGGCTTCCATGTTGTTCACCGGAGATATGGATGCAGCAGCCGAGCAGGACCTGCTCTATATGATTCAGGATGGCTCGTTGGCTGCCCAGTTTGAACAGAAAGGTGCAGATATTGGAGTTACAGAGGGCTTTGTACAAAGGGTACTTACACGACCGTTGCAGGTTGATTCAAAAGATGCTTCAGCATCTGTCTCCATTGATGTTCTAAAGGTCGCTCATCATGGGAGTAAAACGTCATCCACCGAAGCCTGGCTCCAATACTGGAACGCCAAAACCGCTGTGATATCTGCAGGAGTTAACAATACATATGGGCATCCCAATCCGGGAGTGATGGAACGTCTGGAGGCTACCGGGTCGGATATTTATCGGACAGATCAGATGGGTGAGGTCCAGATGAGGGTCAAAGATGGGGAGATTGATATTCGGTACAAGTTGGTCGGGGTTGAGTGACGGCACGCAATCTATTTATCGGTGTGAAGATGAGTGAAGAAAACTCCGATTTAATACCAACTGGAAGGTTAAAAAGACAAGAGAACATACAACAATGTGGATAGTTTGAGCAGAAAAAGTATTGAAGTTACGTGTAAATATCGAGTAGATGATCCCACCTATGGAGCCTAATAGACCATATGCGGCAATAGCAACGAGCAATCTCATATACGTATTATCTTTTTTTCTGTATAAAAGTAATCCATCCACCAATATAGAAAGGGGCGTAAGTAAGAAAAGTAAAATAGCGAGGTTAATCAATAATCCAACTGCAAATTTATACCCGAATGAATAATAGTAAGTATTCTCTAATCTTTCATCTATAGGGACATAGTGATATATCCCCATTGCAAGTGAAATGAACACTGCAGTTAATACAGCTGCAACTATTTTTCCGCGCGGCCTATTGATTCTATGGGATTTTGTCATTATGAGCATTAACCTCCATCTTGAATAACTATATTCAACAACTGATAGACTTAGGAAGTTACTATATTTTAGCACACACAGGCTGAGAAAGTATGAGTGAGGGACATTGAAAAAGTAGTATTTGGTTAACCAATAACAGAAAAAAGTCGTTCCGCTGCGAACGACTTCTTTTTGAATTTCATGATAATAACACATTTCAATCGTTATGCGTTATGAGGATAGTTTGGTTGTCAGTTAGTATAGTTGACTAGGGAGGAACGACTCTCACTCTCTTGCTTTTGAGATACTAATCGGCAAGCTAATTATAGTTGCGCTGAAGAAGTTTAGTATATGATCAATTTGATCCCAACTTTTATGCCAAATTATCATATTAAATGCAATGAATAACACACTACTGAGTAGAAAGAATCCCAGGAAGTATATGAAAAATATTTTTAGATTCATTTTAGTCTCCCGCATATCCATTTAGAAGTTTGTTACGGTTGCACGCTCTATTTCGTTTTAATATGTTTTCTATTTTAGATTATTAAATGCAATCATTTGTATTTGGTTTGTTGTATATATGTAAAAATATATTTTTAGTTATGGATTTGATTAATGTTATATGATTTTTGTTGCAGGATTATGGTTATTTTTACCGAATAATAGTTAGGCCCACCTTAGAGGAGGGATAGAGATACTTAGGGATCGTAGCACTATACATAATAATGAGGGGATCAAGAAAATGGAACTTGTAGAAATGACACAAAGTAACACCAATGCAACTAAGAAGTCTAAAGTGAAAAGGGTCGGGAAGATAATAGCGTTGTGGATTGGAGTTTTGGTTATCAGCTTCATTGCAGGACAGTCCTCCGCTTTTGCATCATCTGGATCGGGAAACTCCATCACTTCAGTTCTTGACCGAAATAATTATTTGCTGGACGATGGTACACTTTGGTCTAAAGGGATCACAAGTGGAGTATGGACACAAAATCGGAAGCTGATTGGTATTTCAAAATCAGACGATTATTTCATCTTTGGTTGGACTGCTGATGGCCAAGTGATTCGGTGGAATAAGGACAATGCGCATATACCAGTAACGAAACAATTCAATGGTGTGATTAAGGTATATGGCCATGGATGGGTTCAGCTTCAGGATGGGAATCTTTATAATTTTGATGATCAGGCTAAGGTTTTGGAATCGATTATCGATGCGGATTCTTATAGTTTTGGAAGCGATTCTTCTTATAGCGCATTATCTTCATCAGGAGATATATATTATGACAAATACAACAAAATACGTAAAGCTGGAAATGTACCTGATGGTAAAGCAATTGCAACGAATGGTGTTTACGCAGCAGTGTTAAAAGATGATGGCTCGGTAGTGATCGTAAGTATGCTGTATGAGGATGACTACATCACGGTTGCGAATAATGTGCAATCTTTGATTTGGTGGGGGAGTACGCATAAGCTGCTCACGGTGAAACAGGATGGAAGCGTCTGGAGCTACGATCGAACTGCCAAATATAAGGGCGAGCAACTGCCGGGTTTAAGTAACGTATCGCGGATGGTGTATGCGCCTAATCTGGATGAACTATATGCACAGTTACAGGATGGATCGTGGGTTACATATGATAATGGAAAGTTAACTTCTCTATCAGCTCCCGCGTTAAATCAAGTGACACTTACGGCATCTTCCAAGGAAGCTAATATTGGGGATACGATCACGCTTGCTGTTCAGGAGAATTATAGTAATGGTTTCAAAAACAAGCGTGCGCCATTGCCTGAAGAAATTATAGTGGAGCAGCCCCAAGTTGCACAGATTCAGGCAGGAGGCAAACTGAAGGTTACGGGCATGGGAACAACCAAAGTGACTTTGAAGATAGGTGATTTGGCCTCAAGTCTTCAACTGAACGTTGATTCACAGCAAAAGTTAACAGGCGCCACATTGTTGGATGGAAATGTATACTTGCCAGTACAGTCGGTGTTCAAAACATTGGGAGCCAAAATTGATGTGAAAGGCTCATCTTTTGAAATTCAATTTGGAGTTGACAGTATTACTTTGCAAAAAGGAAGTGCTGTTGCGCGATTAAACAACAAAGAGCTGAAGTTGAAAGGGAAAGTACAAACCATTGGAGGGCAAACTGTATTTCCTGCGGACTTGTTAAGACAGGCTGCGGGTATTCAGGTTCGATGGGATGCTGAGCTAAAGCAGGCCAAGGTGCTGGTTGGAAATTCTTCTATTCTGGTGGAATCGAAGGATACACTTGCACTGATCAAGAAAAAAGAGTTGGGAAATCTTGCTCGCTTCATTGGCAAGTCCTACTGGATCAACAGTGATACGAGTTTAGGGCAACGTTTCAGTAAAGTGACCATATCAGATATCAAAATTGAAAAGATTAAATACGGTGATCGAAGTTACTCTATTATCTTCCGTAATGCAAAAGGAAAAACCGTTTCTGCCTACGCAGGAGGTGCACCTTCCAGTGTGACGGAGATGCTTGCGGATTCCAACCAATTCTTCTCTTCTGATCCGTATAAGAAATACAATTGGTCCAAGTCCACTTGGAATAAAATCATTGCTGGAGAAGTAGCTTTAGGAATGAACATAACTCAGGTGCGCCTTGCTTGGGGAGATCCATCGAGCATTACGTATGAAACGAGTTCAAAAGGCAAAATCGAGGTTTGGGTGTATGCCAGCTCCGCAGGCATAAGAGCTTTAGGGTTTCTCAATGGCAAACTGATGGCGATTTACTGATAAATATACCAATTAATCACTTCAATTGATTGCAAGTTACAGCACAGCACAAAAAAAGCCCGCTTTCCGTTACACTCCAGGAGGGAGAATATCGGAAAACGGGCCATTTTTTCAAAGTGTAGAAGAAATATAAGAACTACTCCACGCCATCCTTAAAGTGTTTGTTCCAATGTTTGTCACCCTTGTGCAACAGATCTTCTACCGTTTTCTCAAGAGTCATCAACAGCTGTGCTCTGACATCAAGTACGGTTTCTCTGTACAAGCGTTCTTCCGATCCAACGATTTTATCGCCGTACAATGCCTGTGCAGCTACGTACTTCCGATGTTCCTCTACCAGAGTATCAATGGAGTCCAATGCATGTTCCACAAAGTGGGAAATACTTTGGTATTCTTTGGGCATTTGTTCTTTTAAAGCTTGAATTTTCGCAAGAGCTGGCATGCTCATCACCTCGTGTTTATGAATGTAAATTTACAATACACTATTTTCATGAAAATTGCATTAAAATCAGCTTAAATTTGGACAAATTTCGACTTTTTTTATTTTAGGAACCAAAAAAGTGCTTATCTATAATGTATGCCATTGCATTTGAATTGAGTCGTGTAAGTAATGGAATCCCTTTTGGATACGTTTGGTGACTCGTTATGCAATTTCTGTTATTCTAAGAGAAGATTTCAGCGGCCCTAATACATACGCCGTTATTTTGTTATGGCAAATTAAAAAAATACTTAACTTTGCAACAATTTTATTGATGATCACGTCTGTAAGGTTGCAGGGAGAGGGGGATCCTTTGTGGTAGAGCCGGAACTCATCAGAGCCGCTCAATCGGGCGATCGCGACGCTCTAATTACCCTATTGCGGGAGATTGAACAACATGTCTATCGGACCGCATATTACATTCTAAATAATGAACAGGACGCTTTGGATGCTGCTCAGGAAGCGTTGATCCGAATTTACACCAAAATCAATTCATACGAAGAAAAGGCCCAATTCAAAACATGGGTACAACGCATCGTCACGAACATCTGTATTGATAAATTCAGAAGAACCAAACCGTCTGTCTCCATTGATGAACATGACATGGTTTTTCAGGATAATCAGGATGTGGAGTACGAGGTCATGTCTACATATGTGGCCCAGGACATTCAGGATGCGATCAACAAGCTTCCCGAGCATCATCGTACCGTTATTGTTCTAAGATATTTGCAGGACTTATCCTACAATGAAATTGCGGATTGTCTCGATCTTCCGTTGAATACGGTGAAATCTTATTTATTTAGAGCCAGGCAGCAATTACAGAATCTACTACAGGAATATCAGAAAGGTGGTGTGACAGGATGAAATGCGAAGAGGTGGTGGAATGGATGCACCGCTATCTGGATCATGATCTGGGCGAGGCGGAAACCGCGCAGATGCTACAGCATGTGGCAAAGTGTCCGGAGTGCGCCGAGAATTTTAGTTTACTCAGAGCTCTTTCCAGAGAACTGGAAGAATTGCCGCAAGTAAGCCCGAAATTTAGTCTGGTTGATGCGATTATGCCACAGCTTGATGCCATTGACGAAGCGCGGAAGGAACAGAGTAGCACCATACAGGAAATGAATCCTGTCCCCGCTACATTTGAGAATTTACAACGTTCAAGTGAGCGGAAAACGAAGCAAAAATGGCTTAACTCGATGGCAGGACGTATGTCCATGGGTGCAGCGGCTGCGGCAGTTATATTGGGATTCGCCATCTGGGGAAATCCGCCTGAACAGATTGAGAATGCCGATTCCATGCTGATGAGCTCTGGAGCTTCTCAAGAGAGCGGCAATGTGGACGAGAATCCATTAAGCAAGAATATTGAAAATTATGATCCTGCCACTTCGTCCCAACCAAGCAGCAACGATGTGTTTGTGGGTCAATCGAATGATTCACCAACTAAACCAGATAACCAAGACGTAGAAACAATGCCTGAAGAGAACGGTGGAGATGAGGTACAGGAGCCTGAAGTTCAGTCAGATCCTACACCTCAACAACCGGCTACTGAATCAACGCCTGCTCCGAATAAAGGACCGCAGGATAATTCGTCCAGAACTCCTTCGACCGATAATCAGAAGAATCCGGCTCAGAACCAAGATTCTGAGCAGAGAATTCAGGGATCAGGAGATTCTCCTAAATCTTCTGCAGATGGGGAAGAGAATGGAGTAACAGAAACAGAAAATGGAGATGCGCAATCCTTCACTTCTCAGGATACAACACCTAATATGACTGAAGATGCTCCGGTTGAAGGTAACACTGTACCTGATTCCAGTGCAGGTGCAGACGCTTCTGGAGGAAACAAAGGATTCGCAGCAGGACCGGATCAGGGAATGGCTACAACAGCAGCACCAAAAGAATGGAAATCACCTGACGGCTCTTATATAGTTATGCTTATTGGTGATCAAATCAGCATATACTCCAAACCTGTGAGCGAACCGGATGTTCTAAATTTGGTTGAACAACGCAGTATAGAGGGGACACTGAAGTCAGCGAGTTGGTCGAAGGATGGTACCCTATTTAATTACGAAACGGACAAGGACGGAACAACGGCAAAGAACTCGTTTAATGTACCTGCTGTTTCAGGTGGAGCTCCTGCGAAATAATTAAAAATGGGGAGTGCGCTCCTCTAAACGAAAGAACATTTTCAGTATGACAAGCATATAGTGTAAGTAACAAAACGTCCTATCTCAGTTCAAACAACTGACGTCGTATGACCGCGCCCCGGCTTTTTCTAGAACTGCTGGTGTCAGCGTTTATATAGATGTAGGACAGGGGACCTTCATCCATAACTGGATGTAAGGTCCCTTTGTTGTCTTGCGTTTTTTCTGGTAGGATAAGAGGGATAAGGAGGCGCCGTGAATGGATGTAAAAAGTGCAACAAAGGCAATACGTAATGGAGAAACGGCACCGATCTATGTGCTGTACGGAACGGAGAAGTACCAGATACAGCAATTTACGGATATGTTAAAAGAACAGGTTATTGAAGAAGAACATCGTGATTTTGCGATTATTCCATATGATTTGTCTGAAACGGCTGTGGAGGTTGTTATTGAAGAAGCAGAGACCGTACCTTTTCTGGTTCCACGCAAATTAATTATTGTAAGGGATGCGAGCCTGTTTACCGCAGGTAAAGAATCCAAGATTGAACATCAGGTTGATCGTCTGCTTACATATATGGAAAATCCGGCAGATTACAGTACGATTGTTTTCCTGGCCCAAGGGGATAAGCTGGATGAGCGTAAGAAACTGGTGAAAGCTGTCAAGAAACAGGCAGTAGTTCTTGCTTTTGCTCCACTCAGTGGAGAAGAGTTATTGAATTGGATAGTGAAACTTGCGAAGCAGCGGGATGTTTCCTTGGAGACGGGAGCGGCGGAAACGTTGATCAGCTATGCCGGAACAGGTCTTCAGACCCTGTCTGCTGAAGTAGACAAGTTATGTTTGTTTGCGGGTAATGGGGGGACAATCAAACGTGCTGATATCGAGTCACTGGTTGCCCGTAGTACAGAGCAGAATGTATTCTCGCTAGTGGAGGAACTCGCTAATTTGCGACTGGAGAAAGCGTTGGCTCTTTTCTATGAGTTGCTGAAGCAGCGGGAAGAACCGATTAAAATTGCGGCTTTAATCGCACGTCAATTTCGGATCATGATTCAGGTGAAAGAGTTGGGACAACAAAGTTACTCCCAGCAGCAGATTGCCAGTCAGCTAGGTCTGCATCCGTATGCTGTTAAGATTGCAGGTGAGCAAGCCCGTAAATTTCAGCCGGAACGTCTGAGAATGATTTTGAGTCACCTCAGCGAACTGGATTACCAGATGAAAACAGGAGCGGTGGATAAAGTGCTTGGTCTGGAGCTGTTCTTATTGAGACTTGGTGCATGAATGGATAAGTAAACGTAATAGATTACTAGTGTGAATAACAAACAAAGCGACCTTTGCTCCATGATCGTTAAATCATCGGAATAAAGGTCGCTTTATCTTTGTCTTATACTTATCGAATCAGATACTAAAAAATCCTGAAAGCCTATGCTGTTCAGGATTTTTCCATTGGATCGTATAAGTAACGCTTCTTACGCTTGTGCGGAAAGAGCGTTCAGTTTTTTCGCCAAGCGAGACTTTTTGCGTGCTGCAGCATTTTTATGAACCAGACCTTTAGTTACAGCCTTGTCCAGCTTTTTGGAAGCAGCTTGAATCGCAGCTTTTGCAGTATCAACTTCGTTACTTACCAGAGCAGCATCAGCAGCTTTAACAGCTGTACGGAGTGCAGACTTCTGGGAAGCGTTGAGTGCGCGGCGCTTGTCGCTCGTTTTTACGCGTTTAACAGCGGATTTGATGTTTGGCATTACATTCACCTCCTGTAAGGCATTTGCATGAATACAAACGTTTCACAACTTAAAATATTCTATCACGCTAGCATGTAAAATGCAACAGATATTCCTACGATGTTCGACATGCTGTATAAAGAAACCCTTTTTCCCACACAATATGCTCAAATGCGGTAAGGGAGGCAGGGACAGAATGACACTGGATTTGCAAAACTATACAGTTCGTACCGATTTGGCGATCGACTCCAAGGAAATGGCGCAAGGTGGACAGAAACAGACGATTCCCGGACTACAGGAAGATGTAGAGAAAAAAGAGGGAATTACGATTACACGTATTGATGTCCTGACTGAAGAAGCAGCCACGGCTATTGGTCGGGTGAAAGGTCACTATGTCACCTTGGAAGTACCTTCACTACGGAATGGTGATACCGAGTTACAGGAGCGAGTTGCAGCCGAGTTCACACGTGAAATGGAAGATTTTATGGTTAAGGCCGGAATTAACAAAACATCCAAAGTCTTGATTGTTGGCTTGGGCAACTTAAATGTCACCCCGGATTCACTTGGTCCACTTGTTGTGGAAAATCTGATGGTGACGCGTCAGTATTTCGAATTGGTGCCTGATCAGGTTGCGCCAGGGTATCGGGAAGTCAGCGCGATTGCTCCCGGCGTGTTAGGTACAACGGGCATTGAATCCAGTGACATCGTACAGGGGATTGTAGACCGGACCAAGCCGGATGCCATTATTGCGATTGATGCCCTGGCCTCTCGTTCCTTGGAACGTGTAAATACAACGATTCAGGTAGCGGACATTGGTATTCATCCGGGGTCCGGTATTGGGAACAAACGGCGTGGCCTGACCCGTGAAATATTAGGTGTGCCTTGCATCGCCATCGGAGTACCAACCGTATGTTATGCGTCCACCATTGTGAACAATGTGATTGAGATGATGCGCTCACACTTCCGCCAGGAAACGGATCAGACCAAACAGATCATGGGTATGCTGGACGACATTGGTGAGCAAGATCGCTTGAGTCTGGTGAAAGAGGTACTGGAGCCACTAGGTCATGACCTCATTGTTACCCCAAAGGAAATCGATGAGTTTATTGAGGGAATTGCCAATGTTATTGCTACAGGACTTAACGCGGCACTCCATGATGCTGTGAATCCAGATAACGTAGCGGCCTATACACATTAAAACTTAAAACTGCTGAGAAGAAGGTCCGAATCTATCGGACTTTCTTTTTTTTTGTTTTTGGAATCTTTCATTTTCCTGTTCTATCAAATTGGGCGGGCTCATAGAGTTGAAGTATAAGAGTTGTCCAGCAGGGAAGGAGACAGCAGAATGAACAAGATATTGGCCTGGAATATTGGGAAGTGGAAAAAAAGATGTCTGCACGTGCTGGCCATGGGCCGTACGTTGTTGTTGCTTATGATCATATCTGCCTTGTTTTTTGTCGTACTGGGTCTGGGGGGGATGGCAGAGAAACGCTTGAATAATTCACCCGTTTCTTCCATGAAAGGATTTGCGAGTGCCGTATCAAGCCGCTTTTTCGTCGATATGCTCGGTATGGAGATGCCCCATCTCACCCAGAAGGAACAGACTTCTGCTATATCCGGTGAAAATCTCACCTCATTTGTTTTCCAATTACTAACGAATGTAAATCCTCAAGATCCAAAGAGCCTGATTGCGAGAGAAATGCCGGGCATGGGTTCCAACCAACCTGTTCTGCTCCGTCCTGGATCTGGTAACGAAAAAGCCGAGGCTCCCGAAGATTATCAGCCCGGTCCCGGTCTTACGGATACGGCTTCCGCAGGTGGAGGGAAACCCGGTAGTGAGCTGCATGTTCCACCAGGTCAGGACAATACGGATCCACCTGAGTCGAGTGAGCCTGGAGATGGAGAAGGTAAAGAGGATCCCCCAGCGAAGAATGGTGAGAAAGACAATTCAGGCTCACCGACAACAGGCAAAAAGTCAATTCTTATCTATCATTCCCATCCACGGGAAGGCTACAACCCACTGCTAGGTACGAAAAGTGATAATCCATCATCAGGCAAATCAACAGGCAATGTATTTCAAGTGGGAACCTACCTCTCAGACAGTCTGGAGAAGCTGGGAATCGGCGTAGAACACGCCAAGGATGATTACCCCACTAAAGTTAAGGACTACAACTGGAACTATTCTTATAAATACTCCCGTCAAACGGTAAAAGCGGCACTCTCCCAAAATGATGATCTGACGTATCTCATAGACATTCATCGCGATTCACAGCGTCATGGCAAAACAACAACCACTATTAATGACTTGGGCTACGCCAAAGTGTATTTCATTATTGGACATGAAAATCCGAATTGGCGGCAAAATGAAGCCTTTGCAGCTAAAATTCATAAGAAACTGGAAGCCAAGTATCCTGGGGTATCCCGTGGTGTGTGGGGCAAAGATGGGGGAGGAGCCAACAATGGAGAGTATAACCAAACCCTTTCACCCAACAGCATTTTGATCGAGATTGGCGGCATCGACAACACAGGAGCTGAGCTCCAACGGACATCGAAGATTCTAGCAGACATGATTGCCCAAGTGTATTGGGAAGATCAGAAGGTGGACAAAGCCAGTGCAGAAACGTCATCACAGGGTGGATAGGGACTATATATGGTATGAAGCACAAAATAGTAGAGAGTGACAGGAGGCAAAGCATATGTCCAGATTCGGTAAAAGACTGTTATCCATCGCTGTATTAATGTTGCTGGGTGTGCTGTTTGGAATGCAGTTGGCTGGCAGCAACTTTCATATGGGTAATTCATCAGACGGCACGTCAACCGCTGTGACAACAGAGCCAACTTCATCGGTGACCGAATCTGTTCCGACTGCACCTGTCCAAAAGGAAATCAAAGAACCACCATTTGTACCTGTTCAGTCACCAAGCCAAGTGCTTGGGGCAGATCAAAATAAGGCTCCGGTTGATGTGTTGGCAGACAAAACGGCTGGACTACTGCAAAATCTCTCACACAGTGGAATCAAATGGGTGGTCTCTCTTTTTAGCGGCGTTGCTGAATAAAATACTATAATTTTAAGGTACAATATAACCTCTGGGAGTGCATGATGACACTTTATTATAAAGTTGAGACATCACGGGATTGATGCACTGTGCTTCAACTGTTATAATGAAGTGATTGACACTAGGCTGTTTCTGGGGGTAAGGAATGACTGACATTCGGGCAAGACAACGTAAAATTCGTAACTTTTCTATTATTGCACATATAGATCACGGCAAATCAACACTTGCGGACCGGATCTTGGAGCACACAGGTGCGCTCACTTCACGTGAAATGCAGGAACAAGTTCTGGATAAAATGGACCTTGAACGTGAACGTGGAATAACGATCAAGCTACAAGCAGTAGCCTTGACTTACAAAGCGGATGATGGTGAAGAGTATTTATTGAATCTGATTGACACACCGGGACACGTAGACTTCACGTATGAAGTATCACGCAGTCTTGCTGCATGTGAAGGTGCTCTGCTGGTTGTGGATGCGGCTCAGGGAATTGAAGCCCAAACACTTGCCAACGTGTATCTGGCATTGGATAACAATCTTGAAATTTTACCGGTTATCAACAAAATTGACCTTCCGAGCGCTGATCCTGAACGGGTGAAGCAGGAAGTGGAAGATGTTATTGGTTTGGACACAAGTAATGCGGTTTTGGCTTCGGCCAAATCAGGAATCGGAATCAAAGAAATTTTGGAACAAGTGGTGAAAAGTGTTCCAGCACCAACTGGTGATCCTGACCAGCCTTTGAAAGCGCTGATTTTTGACTCGCACTATGACCCGTACAAAGGTGTAATCGTATATGTGCGTGTTGTTGACGGCAAAATCAAATCCGGTTCCAAAATCAAAATGATGGCAACAGGAAAATCATTTGAAGTCATTGAAGTTGGAGCGTTCAAACCTCGGATGACCATCGTGGACGAGCTGAACGTCGGGGATGTTGGATTTATCGTTGCAGGTATCCGGCATGTTGGCGATACACAAGTCGGGGATACGGTAACGGATGCCAAAAATCCAACACCGGAACCTTTGCCGGGTTATCGTAAAATTAACCCAATGGTGTATTGTGGTCTCTATCCGATCGAAACATCGGACTATGTTGATCTGCGTGAAGCGTTGGAGAAATTGCAGTTGAACGATGCGTCTCTGAGCTTTGAACCGGAAACATCCAGTGCTCTCGGTTTTGGATTCCGTTGCGGATTCCTTGGACTGCTTCACATGGACGTTATCCAGGAGCGGATCGAGCGGGAGTTTAACATTCCGTTGATCACAACGGCACCAAGTGTAATCTATCACGTTACCTTAACGAATGGTGAAGTGATGAAAATCGACAACCCATCCAACTATCCTGAGGTGGGACGGATTGATTACGTCGAGGAACCATACGTCAAGGCAGATATTATCGTACCGAATGATTATGTAGGTACCATTATGGAGCTGTGTCAGACTAAACGCGGTGAATATGTAAATATGGAATATCTGGACACAACCCGGGTTACCATTACCTATGAGATTCCGTTGTCCGAGATTGTATATGACTTCTTCGACCAGTTGAAATCCGGTACCAAAGGATATGCATCTCTGGATTATGAGCTGTCCGGTTACCGTCAGTCCAATCTGGCAAAAATGGATATTGTACTCAATGGCGAACAGGTGGATGCTCTGTCCTTCATCGTTCACCGTGATCGTGCCTATAATCGCGGACGCATTGTCTGTGAGAAACTGCGCGAGCTGATTCCACGGCAAATGTTCGAGGTGCCAATTCAGGCATCTGTAGGTACCAAGGTCGTTGCTCGTGAGACGGTAAAAGCAATGCGTAAAAACGTACTTGCCAAGTGTTATGGTGGTGACATCTCGCGGAAACGGAAACTGCTTGAGAAGCAGAAGGAAGGTAAGAAGCGGATGAAGCAGGTTGGTAACGTTGAGGTGCCACAAGAGGCATTCATGGCGGTACTGAAAATTGATGACTAGGACGTTTGCTTGCAAACGTCACGTGAATCCTTTTGGTACATCAATAATTTGTGTATGAAAGGATAAACGATATTTTGTCTCGGGTACATCACAGAGTGTGTGTATCGAAATTGAATTGTAGGACGTTTGCTTGCAAACATGGTTACAACACAGAATATTAAATAACTAAGCTGAAAGGGAAGCCGGATGGCTTTCCTTTTTTCAAATAGAGGGGGACTTGCCATGACATTGGCAGCACACAGCCGGAAGACAGGTGCGCCCCAAGCGGTGTATCTTCACATTCCCTTTTGCACGAATAAATGTTTTTATTGCGACTTTAACTCTTACGTTCTGAAAGATCAGCCCGTGATGCAATATCTCGAAGCGCTGGAACGGGAGATGGAACATACAGTTAAGGCCAATCCACCGGGTGAGATCAAGACCATATTTGTAGGTGGGGGTACGCCAACAGCTCTGAAACCGGATGAGATGGCCGTATTTCTTCGTTCCGTGAAGACGTATTTCCCAAATTGGGCGGACGATATTGAATTTTCGATGGAAGCCAACCCGGGAACAACGGATGCGGAGAAACTCGCTGCGATGAAAGAAGGCGGCGTCAACCGTGTCAGCTTTGGCGTGCAGGCTTTTCAGAATGATCTGCTGACAGGCATTGGCCGTATTCATAATACGGATGATGTATACCGCAGTTTGGAGAATGCTCGTAAAGCGGGCTTGAATAACCTGTCCATTGACCTGATGTTTGGTTTGCCAAACCAGACTGTTGAAATGTTGAATGAGAGTATCGACAAGGCGCTGGAACTGGATCTGCCGCATTACTCCATCTACAGCCTGAAAGTGGAAGAGAATACACTTTTCCATACCCTGTATCAGAAGAACCAGTTGCCACTTCCTCATGAAGATGATGAGCTGGAGATGTACCTTCTATTAATGAGACGTATGAAAGAAGCAGGCTATGGACAATACGAGATCAGCAACTTTGCCAAGCCGGGCTTTGAGAGTCGTCACAATATTACCTACTGGCGTAATGAGGACTACTACGGTCTGGGTGCAGGTGCACATGGATATGTGGGCCGCGAACGGCATATGAATATTAAAGGTATAAATCCTTATGTTGAAGCTTCACGAGCAGGGCTGCCTCGTCTGGATCATTTTGAGATTGCTCGCCCGGAGGCCATGGAAGATTATCTGATGGTTGGACTGAGAATGTTGGAGGGAGCTTCGGCCTCTCGGTTTAGCGAACAGTTCGGAGAGTCTATGGAAGAAGTGTTTGCGAAGCCTTTGGGCAAAATGTTGAATGCAAAGTTGCTTGAGCGGACGGCAGACGGCTTCCGACTGAGCGAGCAGGGTATCCTGTTCGGAAATGACGTTTTTGCGGAGTTTATCGGGTCCATATCGCTGAATTCGTAGCTTGAAATTGTATACGCTTTGTTGTATATTTATTCATATTGATTTTACAGAGCGTGTTAATTTAACAACTACGAAGTCAGCTTTCCTCTGGAAAGCTTGGTAATAGGAGGAGAGCAGGATGTCGGTAATATGCAGAAAAGCCGTGCCGGAAGATGTTGAACCACTGTATGAAATGATTAAGGGCTATGCAGAGCGTGGGATCATGCTTCCGCGATCACGGGAAATACTGCACCGACAGCTGGAGCACTTTGTTGTAGCCGAAGTTGATGGTGAAGTGGTGGGTTGCGGATCGCTTTGTCGTCTGGGGAATGATTTGGTGGAAGTCAGATCACTCGGTATCTCGGAAGGACACAAAGGGCTCGGTATTGGCTCCCGATTGCTGGACCGACTGGTAGAAGAAGCGGAGAAACAACAGATTCCTAAGGTTATGGCGTTGACATATGAAGTATCCTTCTTCCTCAAAAACGGCTTTGCCGTAGTGGAAAAAGAGATTTTCCCTGAGAAAGTATGGACCGACTGTGTTCATTGCAGCAAGCAGGATTGTTGCGATGAGATCGCGGTATTAAAAGAGCTTAACGTTTCAGCATAACAACTGAATGGACTGCATGAATCGAGCCGAGTCAGCCTCTGCCCTACATGCAGTCCTTTTTTACTTCAAAGTATGTTCAATAAAGTTGTTAGGACTCGTCGACATTGGTCTATACTATAAATAGATGAGCCCACTCATCAAACTCACTTGACAATGTTCACGTCAGTTTGGTATTTTTGTATTACCGCTTAGCACTCATCTAACCGGAGTGCTAACGACATGGGACAGTACAGTCAGAAGGAGGGATACTCACCATGTTAACAGAGCGTCAACGAATGATTCTGAACGCTATAGTGGATGACTATATCCGTTCAGCTGAGCCCGTAGGGTCCCGGAGCATTTCCAAAAGGGGAGATGTTGGATACAGTCCGGCGACGATCCGTAATGAAATGGCGGACCTTGAAGATATGGGTTTCCTGGAACAGCCGCATACATCGGCAGGACGAATTCCATCCCATAAAGGCTATCGATATTATGTCGATCATTTGGTCCCTTGGAATCAGGTGGAGCCTCAGGAATTGGATGATCTCAAGTCGTTCTTCGCTGAAAAATTGAACGTCATGGAACAAGTTATTCAGCATGCATCCAATATTTTGTCACATATGACGAATTATACTTCGATCCTGCTTGGACCGGAAGTATTCCATACGTCCTTACGTCACTTCCAATTGCTTCCGTTGAACGAGAGTGAAGCTGTGGCAATTATCGTGACCAATACAGGTCAAGTGGAGAACAAGACGGTTCAGATTCCACCAGAAATCTCGGTAGCTGAGATGGAAAATGTGGTTCGCTTGTTAAATACCAAACTTGTTGGCGTACCAATCTACAAATTGAAATCCCGTCTTTATACCGAACTTGGGCAAGAGATGGAACGGCATATTACACGTTATGAGGAAGTTATGCAGGTGCTCAACAGTGCCTTTGACAATGAACATGATAATCGTCTGTTCCTCAGTGGTGCCACCAATATGTTGACTCAACCGGAGTTTAAAGATATCGAAAAGGTAAAAGATATTCTTGACCTGCTGGAAGAGACACCAACACTCATGAAATTGATGATGCCCGTGCCGGGTGGATCTGGTATTCAAGTGCGAATCGGCACTGAGAATGATCATGAAGCCTTTGCCAACTGCAGCCTGATCACAGCCTCCTATTCATTGGACGGTGAGGCTTTGGGGTCGATCGGTATTCTAGGACCCACGCGGATGGATTATGCACGTGTCATTCATATTTTAAATACACTATCCCGTGACTTGACGGCGATGCTAACACATCGTTTCAAATAAGATTCGGGAATGAACCATTTCATTCGTATAAGGAGGTGAACATCTTGAAAGAGGAGCAATCATTTACAGAAGAACAAGAGGTAACAGCAACTGAGCAGGAGCCTATTAATGAAGCTGGCGCTGCAGAAGCACAAGCTGAAGAGATGGCTGGTCAGGAGCAGGATGAGCTTGCACGTCTGAAGGCAGAAGCTGAGGAGCAACAACAGCGTTATGTCCGTGCACAGGCTGATTTTGATAACTTCCGTCGTCGTACGCAGAAGGAAAAAGAAGAATTGGCTAAATACGCTTCGATGAAGCTGGTCACCGAACTGGTACCGGTTATTGATAACTTCGAGCGCGCCATGGCTACTGTACCGGAAGGAGCAGAGGTCGAATCTTTCTCCAAGGGTATCCAAATGATTTTCCGTCAATTGGAAACCGTGATGAATAATGAAGGTCTGACGGCTATGGAATCGGTAGGACAACCGTTCAATCCTGAATTCCACCAAGCCATTATGCAAGTGGAGAGCGACGAGTACGAAGAAGGTATCGTTGTTGAGGAAGTCCAAAAAGGCTACATGCTGAAAGATAAAGTGCTTCGTCCAGCTATGGTTAAAGTCAGCTCATAAATTCCTTATAGGAAGGAATGAGTCGGCTCCATGGTTGAACAATGTGGGCGAAGTTTAATATAAAGGTTTGTACACATAGAGCACGATTAGCAACATGAACATCTAAATAAGGGTCAGATCAGACCCATTCATTTTAAATTGTTGAGGGAGGAAATTTTCGGATGAGCAAAGTAATTGGTATTGACTTAGGAACAACAAACTCATGCGTAGCAGTAATGGAAGGCGGCGAGGCTGTCGTAATTCCAAATCCGGAGGGCGCACGTACAACTCCATCCGTAGTTGGTTTCAAAAAGGATGGAGAGCGCGTTGTTGGTGAAACAGCAAAACGTCAAGCCATCACCAATCCGGATCGTACCATCATGTCGATCAAACGTCACATGGGTACTTCCCACAAGGAAACAATCGATAGCAAAGACTACTCCGCACAAGAGATCTCTGCAATCATTCTGCAAAAATTGAAATCCGATGCTGAAGCTTATCTGGGTCAAACGGTAACTCAAGCAGTTATCACTGTACCAGCTTACTTCAATGACAGTCAGCGCCAAGCGACTAAAGATGCGGGTAAAATTGCAGGTTTGGAAGTTCTGCGTATCGTCAACGAGCCAACAGCAGCAGCTTTGGCATACGGTATGGAGAAATCCGAAGACCAAACGATCCTCGTATATGACCTGGGTGGCGGTACGTTCGACGTATCCATTCTTGAACTGGGTGATGGCTTCTTCGAAGTTAAAGCAACTAGCGGGGACAACAAACTAGGCGGGGATGACTTTGACCAAGTGATCATTGATTACCTCGTAAGTGAATTCAAAAAAGATCAAGGCATTGACTTGAGTAAAGATAAAGCAGCGGTTCAACGTTTGAAAGATGCAGCGGAAAAAGCGAAAAAAGAACTTTCCGGCGTATTGACTACAACGATCTCCTTGCCGTTCATCACAGTTGCTGATGGCGTTCCTCAGCATTTGGAGTTGAACCTGAGCCGTGCGAAATTTGAAGAAATCTCTGAAGGTCTGGTTGAGCGTACGCTTGAACCAACTCGTCGTGCATTGAGTGATGCGGGTATGACGCCTAACGATATCGACAAGATCGTATTGGTTGGTGGTTCGACACGTATTCCAGCAGTACAAGAAGCAATCAAAAAACTGACGGGTAAAGAGCCACACAAAGGCGTTAACCCGGATGAAGTTGTAGCTTTGGGTGCTGCTGTACAAGCGGGCGTACTGACAGGTGACGTGAAAGACGTTGTATTGCTCGACGTAACGCCATTGTCCCTGGGTATCGAAACAGCGGGTGGCGTATTCACTAAAATGATCGAGCGTAACACTACGATCCCTACAAGCAAATCTCAAGTGTTCTCCACGTATGCAGACAATCAACCAAGCGTTGAGATTCATGTTCTGCAAGGTGAGCGTGAGATGGCAGCGGGTAACAAATCGCTTGGACGTTTCATGTTGGGTGATATTCCACCAGCTCCACGTGGCGTTCCACAGATCGAAGTCAGCTTCGATATTGATGCCAACGGTATCGTTAACGTATCTGCAACAGATAAAGGTACGAACAAAACTCAAAAAATCACAATCACTTCTTCCAGCGGTTTGAGCGATGCTGAAGTTGAGCAAATGATGAAAGATGCTGAGTTGCACGCTGAAGAAGATAAAAAACGCAGAGAACTCGTTGAAGCGAAAAACAGTGCAGATCAATTGATCTACTCTGTTGACAAAACGATCAAAGATCTTGGCGAAAAAGCAGATGCTGGCGAAGTTGAAAAAGCAAATGCTGCCAAAGAAAAACTGCAAGGCGTTCTGGCTTCCGACAACCTGGAAGATATCAAAGCTGCTACAGAAGAACTGACAGAGATCGTTCAACAACTGTCCGTGAAACTGTATGAGCAAGCTCAGGCGCAAGAGCAAGAAGCACAAGGTGCTGAAGAACAACAAGGTTCTGCTAAACGTGACAACGTCGTAGACGCTGATTACGAAGTTGTGGATGAAGATAAAAAACAAAACTAATTCGTAGTTCTACGCGAATTAAACATCGGTGACGTTCGAATTAGAGGGAAAGTCATAGCCGGGGCTCCCGCGCTTTGGCTTTCCTTTTGTCACGATGTGCGATATGGTGAATGATATGGGGGTGGAAGAGTGGCTGAAAAGCGTGATTATTATGAGGTGCTTGGCGTTAGTAAAACGGCTAACGACGATGAGATTAAAAAGGCTTACCGTAAGCTTGCCCGTCAGTATCACCCTGACGTAAACAAGGCTGCTGATGCGGAAGCTAAATTTAAAGAAGTTAAAGAAGCTTACGACGTAGTGAGTGACGGTCAGAAGCGTGCACAATATGATCAATATGGTCATGTCGATCCGAATCAAGGTGGATTCGGTGGTGGCGGTGATTTTGGCGGCGGCGGATTTGGCGACATCTTCGACATGTTCTTTGGCGGCGGTGGCGGTGGACGACGTGATCCAAATGCTCCGCAACGGGGGAATGATCTGCAGTACACGATGACAATTGAGTTCAAGGAAGCTGTATTCGGTAAAGAAACCGATATTACGATTCCGCGTACCGAAGGCTGTGATACCTGTCATGGCTCAGGTGCCAAACCTGGAACGAAACCGGAAACCTGCTCGGTCTGCCAAGGTAGCGGTCAGCAGGAAGTCGTGCAAAATACACCGTTTGGTCGTATGGTTAATCGTCGTGCATGTTCGAACTGTAGCGGTTCGGGCCAAATTATCAAAGAAAAATGTACAACGTGCAGTGGTAGCGGTAAAGTTCGCAAGCAACGCAAAATCCATGTCCGCATTCCAGCGGGTGTAGATGATGGCGCGCAACTGCGTATGACAGGTGAAGGCGAGGGAGGCCTGCGTGGCGGACCAGCGGGAGATCTGTATATTGTCATTCGCGTGAAATCACATGATTTCTTCGAGCGTGAAGGCGACGATATTTATTGCGAAATCCCACTTACCTTTGCTCAGGCAGCTCTGGGAGATGAAGTTGAGATCCCAACGTTGACCGAGAAAGTGAAGTTGAAAGTACCAGCTGGTACACAAACGGGAACGTATTTCCGACTCAAAGGCAAAGGTGTACCACGCCTGCGCGGTATGGGGCAAGGGGATCAACATGTGAAAGTGGTTGTGGTCACACCTAGTAAGCTGAATGACGAGCAGAAGGATCTGCTTCGCCAAATTGCTTCGCTGGATGGAGAGCAAACACATGAGCATGAACAATCTTTCTTTGATAGAGTGAAACGCGCCTTCCGCGGCGACTGAGAATAAAATAAAGTAAGTTCAAAAGGACACCACAACGGTTTTTACCGCAGGGTGTCCTTTTTTTGTACGCCTTTTTTTACTGATTGAGTGGTTTTCGAAAAATCCATGGATTTATGCTACGAAGCACGACAGCAATTTGTGGGAGCATTTCGGTATATTCTGAGCGAACTTGCGGAAAGATAGCATGGCGAGAATGATATGCATAGCTGATATGCGAGAAATTAGGGAAGCAGGTGAAGCGGATGACCGAGAAAAATATTTTGGCGTACTTTCACAGCCCGGAGCAGGCTCAAGGGGCAGCCAAAAAACTGGAGGCATTGCGAGTGGAGGACCTGTCGATTAATCGATTCAGCCGATATGCGGGTGTAGGACCAAGCGGGGCTTCCTACAAGCCGGGCGTTTCCGGCAGTTTTTCATCATGGGTGCCCGATTCGATGCAAACAAATGCCAGTGCTGGAATCATGGCTGCGGCGGACCCTTCTGCAAGCGGCATGAGTGATGGTGGACAGGGTGGACCTACAGGAAGAGATGTATTACTAACGGTCATCGTAGATGAATCGGTACATCACCGCGCCATGTCCATAATCGAACAAGCCGGTGGAATGATCTAGTTTCAGGAAATGTATATAAGATGGACAGATAATTACACTTTAACGGAGAGTGTAGAACCAATCTGAAGAAGCGAAGCGTTCGCCTAAAAGCTTTCGCAAGAAAGCTACTTCGGAAGCATACGCTATCCCCGGATTTCTCCCTTTAAGGAGGGAGTTGAAGGAATCTGGGGATAACAGCGATCGGAGGATGGGGCTACAATCGGAGTCTTACAGTGTAACAAATATTAGTTCATTTTAATTTGAAGGAGGAGCATTACAATGGCAGAACATGAACGTCCAGGCAAGATCTTAACGAAAACGGAAAAGATGAAACGTATGCAATCCGCAAAAAATGAGGACGTGGAATTCAGCGCTGAAGCTGCGGATCATGAAGATATCGAAGCACTACGCCGCAGTGAAGCGGCTGATCGAAGACAGGGACGGGAGCTTCATGACTGAAGATCGCTCGGCAGTGACCCTCGAAGCTGTTTTTACAAGCTGGACTGAGGCCGAGTCTGCACGGAGAGCCCTGGAATTGCTGCACCCGAACCAATTAAGCATCGAGAGCCTTGGCAATGAAGCATCCACATTGGGCTCAAACGATGTTACGGGCTCCGATAATTCTCCTACGGCCGTCGTCGGAGGATTTAGTGGCGAACTGAATGTACTTGCCTTGATTAGTGATGAAACGGAAATGTTGTCCAATGGTCAGGTGTATGATACACCCAAAGAGGACTCGGCCAACAGGCTAAAACAAGAAATTTTGCTGACCGTGTCCGTATCCAACGATTCGCTCCCGCAAGCCGCAGAGATGATCACGCAGAATGGTGGGCGTTTTTGCTAACTGAGATTCGAATTATGCAAAATGCTGAAGTAAATGAAACAGATATGTATGAATAGATGACAGGATATTCGAGCAGTCAGGCTGCGGATATCCTGTTTTGTTTTTCTTTTACTGGTGCGGCTTTGTGCTCCGGCTAGCTTGTGTAGTACAATAGTTGGGATGTTTGAATAATGAGGAGGAAAAACCAAGTATGTTATGGCATGAACTAACAATACATACCACAGAAGAAGCTGTGGAGATGATTTCTAATTTTTTACATGAAGCGGGTGCTGGAGGGGTTTCGATTGAAGAGTCCGGTACTTTAAATAAAAAACGGGACACGACATATGGTGAGTTATACGACGTTCCTTTGAATGATATTCCGGAAGGCTTTGCAGTCATCAAAGGGTACTTCTCCGAAGGTACGGACATGGTTGCACTACAGTCTGAAGTTAATCCGAGAGTTGAGGAACTCTCCGAATTCGGAATTGATACAGGTGAGGTTCGTTATGAGACGCGTACAGTGGATGAAGATGACTGGGCAACAGCCTGGAAACAATATTTCAAGCCGGTACGTGTATCGGAACGTTTGACGATCAAGCCAACGTGGGAAGAGTATACGCCTGAAAGTCCAGATGAGAAAATTATTGAGCTTGATCCAGGCATGGCTTTTGGTACAGGAACCCACCCAACGACCTCCCTCTGCTTGCGCACACTGGAAACGGTTATTCAGGGCGGCGAGGAAGTTATTGACGTAGGTACAGGCTCTGGTATTTTGGCTATTGGAGCGATAAAACTTGGGGCAAAACATGTACTGGCGCTCGATCTTGATCCAGTTGCCGTAATTAGTGCCAGGGAGAATGTGGAACTGAATGGGCTGGAGCAACAAATTACGGTTAAAGAGAGTGATCTGTTGTCCGTCCTTGGGAGTCAGGACCCTGCACTTGGTGTACAACTGCCGGTTAAGGTTGTCGTGGCGAACATTCTGGCTGAGATCATTTTGTTGTTCGTAGACGATGTCTATAATGCGCTTGAGTCTGGTGGCACCTATATTGTATCCGGCATTTGGAAGAACAAAGAGCAGGTTGTGCATGATGCACTTGTAGCCTCGGGGTTTGAAGTGAGTGCGATCCACCGTGATGAGGATTGGCTGGCGTTTGTAGCCAGAAAGGGGTAAAGTATGGACTTTTGGAATTCGTTCTTTCGTTATCCGATCGATCAGCTTCCGTTTTTCCTGCTGACCATTCTGATCGCATTTACGGTGCATGAATTCTCGCATGCGTATTTTGCTAACAAATTTGGTGATCCAACAGCGAAGCTGTTGGGTCGGGTCACGCTGAATCCGGTTGTACACTTTGACTTGTTAGGTGTGTTGCTGCTCATTATTGCCGGCTTTGGTTGGGCACGTCCAGTTCCCGTTAATCGGGCTAACTTCGACAAACCTAGATTGATGGGCATCATCGTATCTGCAGCAGGGCCTCTGAGCAATCTTTTGCTCGCGATCATCGGTACAATCATCTATGCTTCACTGGTTGGTTCGGGAGCTCTCGGCGGCATTGATAATGAGCGTCTGCTCACAGCAATCACGACGTTTTTCGCTATCTTTAACTTAACCAACTTTTTCCTGTTCCTGTTTAACTTGATTCCGTTGCCACCACTGGATGGTTATCGGATTCTAGAGGATCTACTGCCACCTTCAATCAGCCGCAAGCTGCAAGGGGTGGAGCAATGGTCTGTTTTTATCTTCCTATTGATTCTTGTTATACCTCCGTTGCAAAATGTGACGATTCAACCTTTGTATGAGTTTGCGCAAACGATGTATGTGGATCTAGCAAAGGTGATTATCGAATTATATCGCTAAAAGCGCATTGTTTATGGACCGGAATACTGGTCAGAAACACGTAAAAGTTGTATGATCATCTGTGGCGATTGGATTCACGCCTGTCATCAGGCGGGGTGAATTCCAGTCATAACAGGACAGAATGGGTGGATTGACTAATGCAGCGATATTTTGTATCTGTAGAACAGTTTAATGAACACGCTGTGATTATCACAGGTGATGATGCACGCCATATTGGCAAGGTCATGCGTGGTAAACCTGGAGATAAACTGATTGTCAGTGACGGAAACTCCAGAGAAGCACTCGTGGAAATTGAGAGCATTGAAGTTGGCCAAGTGACAGCCAATATTGTGGAACCTCTCGAGATGGACCATGAAGCACGGATTCGTGTAACCGTGGCACAGAGTTTGCCCAAGGGTGACAAGATGGAAACAGTCATCCAGAGATGTACTGAGATTGGGGCGGTATCATTTGTACCCTTCCTATCAGAACGTACGATTGTGCAATATGATGCCAAGAAAGAAGGCAAACGGTTGGAGCGGTGGCGGAAAATTGCCAAGGAAGCTGCCGAACAGAGTCACCGGAATCGCATTCCATCCGTTGAGCAGCCGCTTTCCTGGAAAGGGCTGTTATCTTCTTTTGAGGGCTATAGCCTGGTATGTTATTGTTATGAGAAAGAAAATGGTAAACAGCTGAGAGATGCATTGAAGCCGTTTATAGAGCAGCTTGCACCTGATGCAAGTGCAGAAGTTTTAATCGTGGTTGGACCGGAAGGTGGATTTTCTGAGAAGGAGACGGCAGAGGCTGATCAGGCAGGTGCTATATCTGTTGGACTGGGCAAACGCATTTTGCGTGCTGAGACAGCTGGAATGGCAGCACTAACTTGCGTGCTATATGAATCCGGAGAAATGGGAGGAATGTAATTATGCCATCCGTGGCGTTTTACACCTTAGGCTGCAAAGTTAATTTCTATGATACAGAGGCGATTTGGCAATTGTTCAAAAACGAAGGTTACGATCAAGTGGACTTTGATGAACAGACAGCGGATGTATACTTGATTAATACTTGTACAGTAACCAATACCGGCGACAAAAAGAGCCGTCAAATTATTCGTCGTGCCATTCGGCGCAACCCGGAGGCGATTGTGGCCGTTACAGGCTGCTACGCGCAGACTTCTCCGGCAGAGATTCTGGACATCCCAGGGGTGGATCTGGTTATCGGCACACAGGACCGTGACAAGATTTTGCCATATGTTAATGAAATTCAGGAGTCCCGTCAGCCGGTTAATGCGGTGCGTAATATTATGAAAACCCGTGTGTTTGAAGAAATGGACGTACCGGATTTTGCTGACCGTACCCGCGCATTCCTGAAGATTCAGGATGGATGCAATAACTTTTGCACGTTCTGCATTATTCCGTGGTCTCGTGGTCTCTCACGCAGTCGTGAGGCGAACAGCATTATTCAACAGGCGCATCAACTCGTACACGCCGGATACAAGGAGATTGTTCTGACTGGTATTCATACAGGTGGGTATGGCGATGACATGGAGAACTATGATCTGACCGATCTGCTGTGGGATTTGGATAAGGTAGAGGGTTTGGAGCGTATTCGAATCAGCTCGATTGAAGCCAGCCAGATCGACGACCGTATGCTCGACGTGATCAAACGTTCGGACAAACTTGTTCGTCACTTCCATATTCCGCTGCAAGCGGGTGATGATACGGTGTTAAAACGCATGCGTCGTAAATATACGACGGAAGAGTTTTACAACAAGATGCTTCGCATTCGGGAAGCAATGCCGGATGTAGCGATTACAACAGACATCATTGTTGGATTTCCAGGTGAGACGGATGAGATGTACCGTAATGGCTATGAGTTGATGCGGAAGATCGGTTTTTCCGAAATGCATGTATTCCCTTATTCCAAGCGTACGGGTACACCAGCAGCACGAATGGAAGATCAGGTGGACGAAGAAGTCAAAAATGCACGTGTGCATGAACTGATTGACTTGTCTGAACAGATGCAGCTGGAGTACGCTGAGCAGTTTGTCGGACAGGTACTGGATGTTATTCCCGAAGGTGAAGCCAAAGGCCGCGAGGGAAGTGGCAAGCTGCATGGTTATAGCGACAACTACATTCAACTGGTCTTTGACGGAACGATGGATATGGTCGGTAAAGTGTGCCGAGTCAAAGTGGTTGAAGCCGGCGTCAACGAGAGTCAGGCTACGCTGGTACGTGTGTTGGAAGAGAATCTTAAGTCCGCCGCGATGTAATCGAGGCGTCAGAAACAAGGATTTCATTTCCTTGGGGAGCTTACCCGGGGAGATGAGGTCCTTCTTTTGCAAAAAATAAGATAAAGATATCGAAGTTGATGGGGGAGAGCACGATGAACAAAAAAGAAATTTCAGCAGGCGGAGTTGTTTATAGAACAGGGGAAGACGGACGTCTTCAAATTCAGCTTATCGTAGATCGTTATGGTAAAACAACTCTCGCCAAGGGCAAAATGGAAGATGGAGAAACAATTGAACAGACGGCACTGCGCGAGATTTTGGAAGAGACAGGTATGGTGGGCCGCATTGTAGAGCCGGTTGATATCATTGCTTACACGTACCAACATGCAGACTTTGGCCCGGTGGACAAGGAAGTTCATTATTATCTCGTTGAAGCCGAGAGTGGTGATCTACAGCCTCAGATTGAAGAAATCAAGGGTGTGGATTGGTATGCTCCGGAAGAAGCATGGTCCTTACAGCAGCAGAGCGGATATGATAATAACGATGATATCTTGCGTGTAGCCCTGAACAAGTTAGGCATTAACGTATAACGCACTATTGTTCGAGTCAGTTAGCCGCGAGCTCTGTGGGTCTGGATAGGCAGATCATCAAGCCACGGGTGACTTCGCCGCGGGGGCGTGGACCGGTGGTTTTTTGTGCCAGATTGGCAAGTAACAAAATGGCAAAGCAAGCAGTGAACTGGTGATGTTAAAAAGGGTCTGGGCATGTGCAATCTGTGCCCCGTTGTCCGCTGACAGCCAGGCCGAAGCTGCATGCAGCTGGCCGATCAGCGGCATAAACAGCAGCGCTCCCGCAATGTTTAATACAACATGGGAGGCTGCGACAAATTTGCCTGCGGATGCTCCACCCGCGGCAGCAATCACAGCGGTGATGCAGGTCCCCACATTGGACCCGATCACAATGGCGATGCCGATCTCCACAGGCAATACCCCTGTGGCTGCCAGCGTAATCGCCATGCTAATGACAGCTGCGCTGCTGTGAATGAGCGCTGTCAGACAGGCACCTGCCAGGAAGCCCCACCACAAGCTATCGGCCGAGCGGTCGAGAAACCATTGAAATACGCCCATGCTCCGCAAGGGTAAGGCAATGGATTGCATCACCTGAATGCCTGTCATAACAAGTGCAAATCCGGCAGCTGCGAGGAAACTGTACTGGATGTTAAACAGAGTCTGACGCGTGCGTTCAGGAGCGGCCAGATTGCGTTCACCAAGAACAACAAACATGGCCCAGCCCGTTAGCGACAGGACGAGTAGTGGTAGGGAAGCACGTCCGATCTGCAGTCCCACCAGCTCCGTCGTCAGGCATGTCCCGATGTTGGTGCCGAGGATGATGCCAAGTGTTCGTCCATAGGTAATTAATCTGGCATTAGCCAGTCCAATGGTGAGTACGGTGACCGCAGTACTGCTCTGTAACAGGGCCGTTGCACCTGCACTGAAGGCCATGCCTTTCCATGGAGCAGAGGTGGCACGATTGAGCCAATCTGCCAACATGGGCCCTGCCATGCGTTGCAAGGCCGTTTCCATCAGCTTCATGCCACCAAAAAAGATAATAAGCCCATAGAGTAAGGGCAATATAACATCTCTAAACATAGAAATATCATTCCTTCCGTCCGGTTCCTTAACTCATCCTATGAGTAAGAAAAGACAACCATGACAAGCCTAAAGGAATTCAGAGGGAAGCGACCTAAATTACCCGCCCCTCAATTCAAAAGATACAGAGATTCGTGCAAATGTAGCGAAGAAGACGAAATCGAATCTGAAGAAGCGAAGCGTGCGCCTTTGTCTCCGGATTTTCCCTTTAAAAAGGGAATCAAAAAAATCTGGAGACAACAGCGATCGGAAGATCGATTCGAACCCGGAACGTCACCTAATTGCCGCACCCCAATTCGAAAGATACGGTGATTCGTGCAAGCGTAGTGGAGGGGACGAAATCGAATCTGAAGAAGCGAAGCGTGCGCCTTTGTCTCCGGATTTTCCTTTTAAAAAAGGGAATCAAAAAAATCTGGAGACAACAGCGATCAGAAGATCGATTCGTAACCGGAACGTCACCTAATTGCCGCACCCCAATTCGAAAGATACGGTGATTCGTGCAAGCGTAGTGGAGGGGACGAAATCGAATCTGAAGAAGCGAAGCGTGCGCCTTTGTCTCCGGATTTTCCCTTTAAAAAAGGGAATCAAAAAAATCTGGAGACAACAGCGATCGGAAGATCGATTCGAACCCGGAACGCCACCTGCGCGCCGCACCAAACCTATCTTTTGAACTATTAAATTAAAGGAAGTGGATCTACCTTGCCATCAGTTACACTCGAACGCAGTCGCAAAAAGCGGCTTGAACATGCACATCCATGGATATTTAACAATGAAATTGCCTCTGTTGACGGAAACCCGGAACCGGGAGATCTGGTCAATGTATTGAATCATCAAGGTCGCTATCTGGCGACAGGATATTACAATCCCGCATCTCAAATCACTGTAAGAGTTGTAGCGTATCAACCTCTGGAGTCCGAACAGATGGACACCGCGTTTTTTGCAGCTCGTTTCCGCGATTGTTTGCGTCATCGGGAACGTTTTATACAGGATGGCGAGGCATACCGGCTCGTTTACGGAGAAGCTGATTTTCTACCAGGATTGATCGTTGACCGTTTCGGTAGCATCCTCGTTGTACAGTTGCTTACACTTGGCATGGATCGTTGCCGTGAAGCCATCGTACAGGCACTCATTGAAGTAATGCAGCCGGAAGGCATATATGAGCGCAGTGATGTCTCGATTCGTGAACTGGAAGGTTTGGAGCAGACCAAAGGTCCGCTGTATGGAGAGTGCCCACGGCATGTCACAGTTACAGAGAATGGACTACTCATTAAAGTGGATATCGTGGAAGGGCAGAAGACAGGTTACTTCTTCGACCAACGTGAGAATCGTGCAGCCATCGAACCGCTCATGAAGGGTTGGGGCTACAAGAGAGGAATCACACTTCAAACGACCGAGCAGGATGGCACGGAGCAGCTCTTGCCTGTGAATAAAAGCGGTAAGGTAGTTACATTCCCTTATTGGGATGGTGCTACCGTACTGGAGTGCTTCTCACACACGGGCAGCTTTACGTTGAATGCCTGTAAGTATGGAGCCAAAAAAGTGACATGTCTTGATATTTCGGAGCACGCCATTGAGAGTGCACGAACAAATGTGGAGCTGAACGCTTTCACCGACCGGGTCGAATTCGTAGTTGCTGATGCATTCCAGTACTTGCGTGAACAAGTGAAGGGGCTGGATGAACGTACTGCACGTGCGCGTGCAGGCGAACAGAAAGTGGATACATCCAAAGCGCTTGCAGCTGGCGGTAAAACATTTGATGTGGTCATCCTTGATCCTCCTGCATTTGCCAAAACGAAATCAGCAGTTAAAGGTGCATGTCGCGGTTATAAAGATATCAATCTGCAAGGAATGAAACTGGTCAATGAGGGTGGATATTTGGTAACAGCCAGCTGTTCGTATCACATGCGTCCAGACCTCTTCCTGGATACGATTGCCGATGCAGCGGAAGATGCAGGCAAAGTGCTTCGTTTGATCGACTGGAAAGCAGCCGGTAAGGATCACCCACAAATTTTGGGCGTGGATGAAGGACATTACCTGAAATTTGCTATTTTCGAAGTGCGCAGTAAAAAGAATTAATCGTATGATTTTCGTTCCAATCAAATATAGATCAAGTCAAAAGTCCACAGTGTGATAGCTGCGGGCTTTTTGCTGTTTTGCTGTGTTAACGGAGATGATCTCCGGTTTTACCGGATAGTGGCAAACGTATGTTCCGAACCAAGTCAGATATGTTATACTGGGAATTAAAATCTTGTACGTGTGGTTTGGAGGATTAGACATGTCCGTTCGTTTTGTTATTGGCCGGGCAGGCAGCGGCAAAAGCTCGCTGATTACCCGGGAAATTACATCCCTGCTTCAACAAGAACCGCAAGGTACACCTTTAATTTTGCTCGTTCCCGAACAGAGCTCTTTTCGAACAGAGCAGGCATTGGTGTCTTCTGGAGCAATTAAAGGTACCATGCGTGCAGAAGTGCTCGGCTTTCGCCGTTTAGCCTATCGTGTAATGCAAGAAGCAGGTGGTTCTGCTCGTATTCCGATCGGAGCCGAAGGCAAAAAGATGCTGCTCTACAAGGTCATCCAGCGCCGTAAGGAAGAATTGAAGCTGTTTGGTGCATCCGGCAGCCAGCTGGGTTTTATAGGCGAATTAAATGACTTATATAGTGAATTTAAACGTTATGAAGTTGATCCATCAATGCTGGAAGATGGGCTGTCTGGAGGGAATAGCTCATCCACTTCGCCGATTCTGGAGGACAAGTTGCATGACTTGAATCTGATATATCGTGACTATGAACAGGAACTGACCAATTTATATATTGATGATGAAGACACGTTGACCGAGCTGACAGATCGTTTGTCGGAAAGTGCATTGCTGCAGGATGCCCAGATCTGGATTGATGGTTTTCAGGGATTCACGCCACAGGAGATGAGTGTGATTGGTCGGCTGATGTTGCAGTCCTCTTCCGTGACGATTGCACTGACATTGGATCGTCCTTATGATCATGGCGCACTGCCTGGAGAACTGGAACTGTTTTATCCTACGGCAAGTGCCTATGCGCGCCTGAAAGGAATGGCTGACGAACTGGGTGTAACGAGCGATATAACCGTGCTAGATTCGGAGATTCCACCGAGATACAAGGATCGTCCGGGACTTGCTCATCTGGAGGCTGGTTTCGACCGGCGAATTCGTTGGAAAAGTGAAGGCCTTGATTCCGGAATCCGACTGGTTGCAGCGGAGAACCGACGAGCTGAGATGGAGGGAGCACTGCGTGAGATGCGGCGCTTGGCACAAAACGAAGGTGCGCGTTATCGGGACATGGCGGTACTTGTCCGGCAGTTGGATACCTACGCTGATATAGCTGAACCGTTATTCAGGGATTATGACGTACCCGTCTTTCTGGACCGCAGAAGAAATGAACTTCATCATCCATTATCTGAGTTTATCCGTTCCGCACTGGATATTGTTCGGCGCCACTGGCGCTACGAGGATGTATTTCGCTGTGTCAAAACGGATTTGCTGCTTCCGCGTGATGGTTCCATCACTCGTGAAGATATGGACCAGCTTGAGAATTATGTACTGGCTTGTGGTATTCACGGGTACCGCTGGACTGACGGCAAACCATGGAAGTATGTACCAAGCCTGTCGCTGGAAGACAACGGTCAGGATGGCCGTAGTCGAGGACGGGACCAGATGCTTTCTTTAATGGAGAGCTGCCGAACGGTCATTACAGATTCCTTGGGTGCTTTTGAGAAACGAATGAAAAAGGCAAAGACAGCCAAAGCCCAGTGTGAGGCACTATACAGACTGCTGGAAGATGCTGAGATCGCATGGAAGCTGGAGAATATGTCTGCTGAAGCTAAGGCACAAGGTGACCCCGAACGGTCGAGAGAACATCGGCAGATGTGGGGAGCTGTGCTGGATTTATTGGATCAGATGGTCGATATGATGGGGAATGAACGGCTGGATATCACGCTGTTTGCCGGGATGATTGAGACCGGATTGACGGAACTGAAGCTGGGTCTGGTACCACCAGCACTTGATCAGGTATTGATGGGTTCTATGGACCGTACACGCCTTCAGGACATCAAATACGTATTTATCCTTGGCGCCGTTGATGGTGAATTACCCGCTGTACCTCAGGATGATGGCGTATTAACCGAACTGGAGAGAGCGTTACTGACGGAAAGAGGCGTGGCGCTTGGACCAGGTGCAACAAGGCAGATGCTGGATGAACGTTTTCTGATCTATACGGCACTTACAGCGGCAAGCAGCCAGTTATGGCTGAGTTACCCTGTTGCTGATGATGAGGGGAAAACACTGCTTCCTTCCGAGATTGTCCGCCATGTACGGAAAATGTTTGGTCTACAAGAACAGCCATTGCTCGCTCAACCGCCGGTTGCGAACTCGGAAGAAGCACATTGGTCCTATGTCACCCATCCAGGACAGAGTCTGTCTACGCTCATTGGACAATTGCGCAGATGGCGCCGCGGAGAAGACATCCCTGAAATGTGGTGGGCGGTCTACAATTGGCATGTATCTCGGGAGACAAGCAGACCTCAGCTGGAGCGGTTGATGGGATCGATCTTTTATCGTAATCGGGCATTACCACTACGTACAGCTACCAGTCGCAGACTGTATGGTACAGAGGTGAGGACGAGTGTCTCGCGAATGGAGCGTTTCGTAGCTTGTCCGTTCTCCCATTTTGCTTCGCATGGGCTGCGCCTCAAAGAACGGCAATTGTATCGCCTTCAGGCTCCTGATATCGGACAGCTGTTTCATGCTGCACTAAGCCAGCTGGCTATGCGGTTGCGTGAAGAAAATCGTAGTTGGGGCAGTTTGACTCCAGACCAATGCCGTCAGGAAGCCGAGCAAACGGTGGAGCAGATTGCACCACAGCTGCAAGGGGAGATTTTGCTAAGCACCAAGCGATACGGTTATATTTTCCGCAAATTGAAGGACATTGTTAGCCGGGCATCGGTTATTCTTGGTGAACAGTCCAGACGTGGAAGTTTTGAACCGATTGGGCTGGAGCTTGATTTTGGACCGGATAAAACACTGCCGCCATTACGTTTTGAACTGGAAAACGGCTGTGTGATGGAGATCGTGGGTCGGATTGACCGTGTGGATGTGGCAGAAGGAGAGAATGGTCTGCTCTTACGTGTCATTGACTATAAATCAAGCCAAACGGACCTCAAGTTACATGAAGTTTACTATGGTCTGTCATTACAGATGCTCACCTATCTGGAGGTGCTGCTTAGTGCTGCCGAAGAATGGCTTGGGGAAACGGCGATGCCGGGAGGAACGTTGTATTTCCATGTGCATAACCCGCTGTTGCAATCCGCAAACGGCATGACATCAGAGCAGGCAGGACAAGAACTGCTGAAACGGTTCAAAATGAAAGGTTTGCTGCTGGCGGATCGGGACGCAATCGCTCAAATGGACAACACCCTGGATAAGGGGTATTCAGCAATTATTCCAGTTGCCCTTAAGGCGGACGGAAGCTTTTATAGCAGCGCCGCTGTAGCTACGCCAGAGCAATGGGATACGCTGCTTGCTTCGGTTCGCAGTAATATCCGTGAGATTGGTACCCGAATTACGGATGGGGATGTGGCCATTGAGCCTTATCGTATTCAGCAGGAAGTGGCGTGCACGTTCTGTCCGTATAAGCCTGTTTGTCAGTTTGATGAGAATATAGAAGGAAATGAGTATAACCTGTTGTCCAAACCGGGCAAACAGCAAATCTGGGATATGTTATCTCACACCAAGGGAGGGGAAACATCATGACGAATATGCCAAAACCGGAAGGAAGCTTCTGGAGTGATGACCAGTGGAGTGCCATCTCGGAAAGTGGAGAAGACATTCTGGTTGCCGCAGCGGCGGGATCAGGCAAGACAGCCGTACTGGTTGAACGAATTATTCGCAAGATCGCAGATCCCTCCCAAGGATTCAGTGTGGATCGTTTGCTTGTAGCTACGTTTACCAAAGCGGCCGCCGCCGAGATGAAACAACGGATTCGGGAAGCGTTGGAACGTGCGCTGGAAGAACAGCCTGGAGAAGAGCATCTGCGTAAGCAGCTGTCGCTGCTTGGACGGGCATCTATTACAACGCTGCATTCATTCTGTATGGAAGTCATTCGCCGTTATTATCAGCAAATTCCGTTGAACCCGGCTTTCCGTATCCTGAATGAAAATGAAGCGGAAATCATGCGGCAGGAACTGCTTGAAGAACTATTTGAGGAAAAGTATGGCGAAGAAGATGAAGGGAGTACATTCCGCGAATTAGTAGACTGGTTCAGTGGAGAACGAAACGATGATGCGATGCATCGACTGGTGCAACGTTTGTATGATTTCTCCCGCAGTCATTCCTGGCCGGATCATTGGCTCTCAGAGATGGCGTCTGCTTTTCAGGTGGAAAGTGTAGAGGCACTTGGACATTCAGCATGGGTTCAGAGTATTTTGCGTGATGCGGCTCTTGCTTTGAGTGGTGCAGCAGGATTGCTCCGTCAAGGCATTCATATTTCCATGCAGCCTGAAGGTCCGGCACCTTATGCAGATACGTTAAAAGAAGACCTGGTGATGGTAGAAGAACTGTTGTCTGCGGCCCAGGTTATGCCATGGGAAAGGTTGCCTGAAGTGTTTCAACCCGCTACATTTGGCAAATTGAAACCCTGCAAAAAGGATCAAACGGACCCGGCTTTACAGGATCAGGTGAAGGAACTCCGTGAGGCCGCGAAAAAGGCAGTTACCGACCTGAAAGGTTCATTGTTCGGAAGAAGTGCGTTTGCGTTCTGGCAGGAGTTGGAGCAAGCGGCACCACTCATGCAGGAGTTGTCGAGGTTGGTTAGTACATTTGGAGAACGTTATCGACAGGCTAAACAGGAACGTGGGCAAGTTGACTTCAGTGATCTGGAGCATTACTGTCTTCACATTTTGCGACATGAGGATTCAACGCCTGAACTGTCGATGCCTTCCGATGCGGCCATGGAGTACCGTTCGCGATTCGATGAAGTGTTGCTTGATGAATATCAGGATACCAATACGGTTCAGGAAGATATCGTGAAACTGATCTCCAGAGAAAACCCGGGTAACCGATTCATGGTCGGTGATGTCAAACAGAGTATCTACCGTTTCAGGTTGGCTGAGCCAGGTCTATTTATGAACAAGTATCGCCAGTATGGAGCGAGCACAAATGAGGATGGAATGGTGGAAGAACGTCTGCATCGTACAGGTCAACGTATTGATCTTGCGCGGAATTTTCGTAGTCGAGCAGAAGTCGTGCATTCGGTCAATATGATATTCCGGCAACTCATGAACGAAGGTGTGGCAGAGATTGCTTACGATGAACGAGCTCAACTGGCATATGGGGCTACCTTCCCGTCAGAGACGCTTGGCGATGAGGCGTATACACCTGAACTCATGCTGATCGATCGTCAGGGTGGTGGTCCTGATCTGACAGAGAGTACGGATGAGAATGGGGATGCATCGGTCTCTGCAGAACTGGAGAGTGCCGAACTTGAAACAGCCCAGTTGGAAGCGAGGGCAATCGCAAGGCGTATTCGGGAGATGGTTGGAGACACGGACAAACCTGCCCTTCATGTATATGACAAAGCTCTGCAAACGATGCGCCCGGCACGTTACGGTGATATGGTCATCTTGCTGCGTTCAACCTTGATGTGGGCTCCGCTCATGATTGAGGAATTCAGACAGCAGGGAATTCCTGCTGGAGGAGAACAGAGCAAGGGTTATTTTCAGGCTACAGAAGTGGAAATCATGATGTCTCTGCTTCAGCTTGTTGATAATCCAAGACAGGATATTCCGCTCGCTTCCGTGCTTCGTTCCCCGATTGTTGGACTGGATGAAGAGGAATTGGCACAGATTCGGCTTGGTGACAAAAGACAATCATTCTATGATGCGGTTATATCGGCTGCGGGAAATTGGAGCGATTCCTCCACTAATGCCGTACAACAATCCCGGCAGGATAATCATCCTGATTCCAAAATGGTCCAGTTGCAATGGCCGGAAGCCTGGGCAGAGATGGAACAGGGACAGCGGGAGACAGCAGCTTCAGTCGAGGCAGAGATCCTGGATGATGTCTATGAATCCGATGTGCATACATTGCATACAGATGGAATGCAAGATGCTGGTGTTGCGGGACATGCAAGTGAGGATTTGGGCATAACGGAGATCTCAGGCTCGGAATTACAGCAAAAGTTAATTCGTTTTATGCGTCAATTGGAGCAGTGGAGACTTGAGGCAAGACAAGGTAGTCTAAGTGAACTGATCTGGCGTATGTATCGGGAAACCGGTTATTTGGACTGGGTTGGTGGTCTTCCAGGAGGGCTGCAACGTCAAAGTAATCTTAAGGCATTGTACGACCGCGCACGACAATATGAGGAATCAACTGCGAATCGCGGCTTGTTCCGTTTCCTGACCTATGTTTCCAGACTGCGGGAAAACGGGGGAGACCTCGGGACTGTAGCAAGTAGTTCTGGTGAGCAGGACAACGCCGTACGTATCATGACGATTCACCGGAGTAAGGGTTTGGAGTTTCCAATTGTCTTTGTCGGTGGCATATCCAAGATGTTTAATCAGCAAGACTTGAACGCACCGTTTCTAATGCATAAGGAACTGGGATTTGGCCCGAGGTTTGTGGATCGTGAGAACCGAGTAGCTTATCCTACATTAGCCAATCTGGCGATTCGTCGTCGGGCGCAATTTGAACTGCTTGCTGAAGAGATGCGTGTACTGTATGTTGCGTTGACTCGTCCCAAAGAGAAAATGATTCTGCTAGGTACCGTAAAAGATGCATCGAAAAAAGCACTGGCGTGGTCTCAGGTCAAGGATAGTCCTGAACTGGCATTGCCAGACTATCTGCTGGCTGCAGGACGGAGTTACCTGGACTGGATTGGGCCATCCCTAATGAGACATCCAGATGCGGGTGTGCTGCGTGAACTTGCTGGAAGCAATGATTCGTTCTCAGCCTGTCTTGCAGATGATCAATCACGATGGGCGGTCTCTATTATTTCCGCCGATCAGGTATCCCGTGACCATGTAGTGGATCAGACACTCGGAGAAGAAGACGGGATGACTGAGGTGCGGAAAGAAAGAATTGCTGCGCTAAAAGCCGTTCAGCCTGTGAAGTTGGTTACATCCTCAACTTTAGAAGAGCTGACGAAGATTGTACAAGATACGGCTAACCAAAACATTGAAGATGAAGGTGCAGATACAGTAGCTTTTCAACAAGAGGAGACACGGCTGATCAACGAGGTTGATCAACGGCTCTCATGGACGTACCCCTATGAAGCAGCAACTCAAGTAGCAGCCAGTACATCTGTCACGGAGTTGAAAACGTTACTTGCGATGCAGGATATCCAGTCCGTAGAGGTGATGGAGGAACTGGGAGAACAGTCCGAGAAATTATTGGCTCACAACAACCCAGGAATCAATTACACCAAAGATGAAGCAGGCCATGTACTACGTGGCGTATCCGATGGATCTAACGAGCGTGAGACTGGATCATGGACAGATTTAAACGGTACGGTGAACGTTTCGGATGCGGGATCTGCAGGTACGTCTTTCAAACTGCACCTGCGTCGTCCCAAATTCATGGAGGCAACGCAGTTGACAGGGGCAGAACGGGGGAACGTGTATCATACGTTGATGCAGCATCTTCCTATAGATGGATCATCTGTTGATTCACAACTTATTGAACAGACAATTGAGCGATTGATTAAGCTTCAGATTTTGCTGCCCCATCATGCTGCGGCTATCGAACCTGAAGAACTGGCCGGATTTTTCAATACAGAACCAGGGAAAGAATTATTGCGTGCAGCGTGGGTGAAACGGGAGATTCCGTTTGTGTATGGACTTCCGGCACATCAGTCCCCTGTGGAATGGCTACATGAACGGGCGGCGAACTCAGATATGCAGATAATAAATGAAGATAGCAAAATGCAGGCAACGATTGAAAATGAAACCGTGCTTGTACAGGGGATTATCGATTGTCTGTATGAGGTGGACGGCGAGCTTGTCTTGCTTGATTACAAGACGGATCGGGTATTGGAGCATCGTGGTGGTTTGGATGAACTCACCAAAAATTATCGCTTCCAGCTAGATCTGTATGGACGGGCCATTGAAGATATATTGGGTCGGAAAGTTGACCGGAAATGGCTGTACTTTTTTGATGGTGGACATGCAGTGAAATTGTAAAAGATCGGAATTTAAAACCATGGATATCACATGGCAGAGGGGTGGAACGGACGATGCGTATTTTGCATACAGGGGACTGGCATTTGGGAAAAACGCTGGAAGGACGAAGCCGACTGCGTGAACAGGAAGATTTCGTTGATGAACTCGTCAGGGTCGCTGATGAGCAACAGGCGGATGCCATATTGATGGCCGGAGATGTGTATGATTCGGTGAATCCTCCCGCAGCGGCGGAACAACTTTTTTATGAAGCGGCAGCGCGTCTGACGGAGCATGGAAGACCTCTTGTGGTGATTGCAGGGAATCATGATCAGCCAGAACGCGTAGCTTCTGTAACTCCACTTGTGAACAGGCAGGGCATTACACTCGTAGGGATGCCTACTTCAGAAGCGGTGACCATCCATGCAAAGCGAACCGGAGAAATTGCACAGATTGCCGCATTACCTTATCCTTCTGAAGCGAGATTGAATGAATTGCTGACCACGGATGGGGACGAAAATGTGCTTCGTCAGGCATACAGTCAACGGGTGGGTATGTTAATGCAGCGTCTGGCTGCTTCTTTTCGCCCGGATACCGTGAACTTGGCCATGAGCCATATCTATGTGCTTGGCGGACTTGAGAGTGATTCGGAACGTCCGATTCAGATCGGTGGGGCCTACACGGTGGACCCTTCATCTTTATCGACTGGTGCGCAATACACAGCGCTCGGGCATCTTCATCGTGCACAGGCTGTCAAAGGAGACGGTGTGATTCGATATAGCGGTTCTCCTCTGGCCTACAGCTTCTCGGAAGCGGGGCAAAGCAAGTCTGTCACGATGGTTGATCTGGCACCGGGTGGAGCTGCAAAGGTAGAAGAAGTTTTGTTAACGTCCGGGCGTCCACTTGTGCGTTGGCAGGCGCGGGGTGGTCTGGCAGAAGTATATCGCTGGCTGGACGAGGGACGTGATCCGCAGGCTTTTATCGACATGGAAGTGTGGCTGGACGAGGCAATGTCCCTGAAGGAGATTCAGCAGCTGCGAAAATCACATGAAGGTATCATTCACATACGCCCCGTGTATCCCGAGATGGCTGCAGCAGGACTTTTGGAGCAACGATCCGAGCTACCTGTACATGAACTGTTCCGTAAATTCTATCAGCGTCAGACCGGTGGTGCACAGCCGGAAGACAGCCTAGTACAGCTTTTCCTGGAACTTGTGGATGAAGACGAGCCGGGTGTGCGTGAGGAGGTCGAGGAAAGATGAAGCCAATTCTATTAAAAGTTGCCGGACTGCAAAGTTATCGGGAGATGCAGGAGATTGATTTTACCGTGCTGACGGAAACGGGGCTATTCGGTATTTTCGGTCCAACGGGCAGTGGTAAATCTTCTTTGCTTGATGCCATCACACTCGCCATGTACGGAAAAGTTGAACGCGCGGTGAACGGTACGCAGGGCATTATGAATCATGCAGAGGATTCGTTGTCGGTTGCTTTTACATTTGAACTGATGTCGGCGGAAGGCACTCGGAGGTTCCGGGTAGAGCGACGTTTCAAACGAAATAATGAAGTTTCGGTGAGTAACACGATCAGCAAATTCATAGAGACGGTTAATGGCGAAGAACAGGTACTTGCCGACAAATTAGCAGATGTGAATCGCTGTGTCGAAGATGTGATCGGTTTAAAGATGGATGATTTTACACGGGCAGTGGTGCTTCCGCAAGGAAAGTTTGCCGAGTTTTTGTCACTCAAAGGCAGTGAACGTCGCCAGATGCTGCAACGATTATTCCATCTGGAGAAGTATGGGGACCAGTTGGCCATCAAATTAAGTCGGCGGATCAAGGATAATGATATGGTTCACCAATCTCTTGCTGCGGAGCAACAGGGACTGGGCAATGCCAGTAAGGAGACGTTGGAAGAAACGAAACGGCTTCTTCAAACCGCTGTTCAGCAGTCTGAATTGTCCCGCAAAGCGCTGGATGAAGCTGTGAAGAAAGCTGAACAACTGGGCAAAATTCGTGAGTTAAGTAACGAACGGCAGGCACGGGCGGATGAACAGCAGAAGCTGAAAGAACTGGAACCACAGATAGAGGCAGGCGAACAACGGCTGAAACAATCCGTTGTGGCAGATGCAATACTTCCTGCGTTGCAGACGGTTCGAGATGCCACAGCTACACAGAAGCAGCGGCAGGATGCCGCCGAGACAGTTCATCAGCAAGCACTGGAACATGAGCGTCTGGCTGTTCAGGAAGCGGAGAAGGCTGAGACGGCACGTAAGCAAATGACTGAGGAAGAACCGAAACTTTTGCTGCGCCTGGAGCAACTCGAACAAGCGAAAGAGCTGCAACGTGAACGGGACGGACTTCAAGCCGATTGCTCGCGCCTCGCGCAGTTGCTGGAACAGGGGCAGAGCGAACAGACTGCGCTGGGACAGCAGCTTGAGAAAGAAAAGGAACTGCAACAGCGCGGACGCAAACGGCGAGAGGAACTACAGGAGAGCCTCAAGCCAAATGAAGTGAAGTCAGAGGAACGCAGGCAACTTCAAGCTGCGCTAGAACTGAAACATCGTGTGGATACTGCCGCGGAGCAGTTGCAGCAAAATAAAGCTGACATGCAAGCCTATAAGCAATCGGCAGAACAGGGAGCCGACAAGCTGAAGGCGGCGGCTGAGGAAGAAAAACGCCTGAGTGATCAGCGTCAGCATCTGGTAGAACAGGCGTCAGCAGGTCTTGAGGCCTTGCTTGCCTGTGAGCAGGATATTAGCCGCGAACAAAGCCTGCTGGCCCTTGCGGAGGAACAGCTGCGTGGCACGATGCGTGAGCAGGAGCTGCACCGGCTGTCCTCCGCTTTGCGCGCCGAGCTTCGTGACGGCGAGCCATGCCCGGTGTGCGGCTCGCCGCATCACCCGCTCCCGGCTGCGCCGCCGGGAGAAGGTCCGCACGCAGGCGACGCGGACCTGGAACTGCTGCGCAGCCTGCACGCGGAGCTGCAGGAGCTGCGCTTTGGGCTGCGCCAGCAGCTGCACGAACGTCGCAGCCTGCTGACGCAGCTTGGCGCTGCGGCCGGCGAAGCTCCTGCCGCAGCCGAGGCCGCGCCTGCGGCAGCGGAGCCCGAGCCCGCCGGGTCGCCCCAGCACGGGCGCTCCCCGGCAGGCTGGGCATCGCGTGCCGCTGCGCTGCGCGAAGCCGCGCAGGCGCTGGCTGCCGCAGCAGCGCCGCTCCAGGCCGAAGCCGCCGCTTTGCAGCAGGCGGCTGTAGGCGCGCAGCAGCGCCGCATGGAAGCGGCAGCTGCGCAAGAGGCCGGCCGTGCCGGGCTCGCCCAGGCGGAGCGCAAGCTGGCCGAGAGCGAGGCCGCAGCGGATGCCTTGCAGAGCCGCTGGGCCGCGGAACTGCCGGGCATCGCTCAGGAGGAGGCCAAGGCCCTCTATCAGGCGATGCAGGAGCGCGATGCGCGCGCCGAAGACATCAAGGAACGTCTGAACAAAAGCGTGACGTTCCTTGAGGAAAAAGACCAAATCATTCAATCTCTCCAGCAGAAGCTGGTGGAATTGGACAAACAACTGATTCAGTGGCAAACGGAGTGGCAGGGCAATAGCAAACAGCTGGCCGAGAAGGAAGAACGCTTGCGCCAGTGGGTTGGGGAGCAACGGGTAGAAGATCTGATTACTGCGGCTCAGGCTCGTCTGGATGGACTGCGGAAAACAGCTTCGGACTCGGTACAACGCTTCAAAGAAGCGGACACGCTGAAGCAGGAATCAGCTAAAAAAGACGTTATGGCTCAACAGGCAGCCGCCTCGGCCACAGAACACCTGCAACAGGCACAGGAACGGTGGAAGCAATTGCTGGAACAATCTCCGTTTGACTCGGATGATGCTGTTGTATCCGCGGCAATTCCTTCACAGGAAGCAGAGCGACTGGCAGGGGAGATCCAGCAGCACCGTGAACGTGAGCGTGAACTGGCATCCCAGTTGCGTGAATTGGAACAAAAGCTGGGTGGTGCTGTCGTATCGGAGGAACAGTGGTTAGCCTGCACCGAACGTTTGCAGCAGGTCCGAATTGAGGACGAGGCTGCCCTTCGTTCTAAAGCACGTGCAGAACGTGATCTGGAGGATGTGGAGCAGCGACATGTTCGCTGGACCGAACTGGAGAACAAGCGGGTGGAGGTAAGCCGTCAAGGCGAACTGCTCAGCAAATTGCAATCCGCGTTCAGAGGTAATGCTTTTGTTGAGTATATTGCCGAAGAGCAACTGATGCAGGTTAGTCATGCGGCATCTCAGCGTCTGCGCTTCCTGACCAAACAGCGTTATTCACTGGAGGTGGATTCCGGTGGTGGTTTTGTAATCTGTGATGATGCCAACGGGGGAGTCAAACGACCGGTTTCAACGTTGTCAGGTGGCGAGACGTTTTTGACCTCATTGTCACTGGCCTTGGCACTGTCGGCCCAGATTCAGCTGCGAGGTCAGTACCCACTTCAATTCTTCTTCCTGGATGAAGGGTTTGGTACACTTGACCCTGAGCTGTTGGATACCGTCATTACGTCTCTGGAAAAATTGCATGACGACCGATTGGCTGTTGGTGTAATCAGTCACGTGCCTGAACTGCGTGCACGCTTGCCGCGCAAACTTGTGGTGATTCCGGCAGGTGAGGCCGGAAACGGCTCACGTGTGGTCTTGGAGACTCTGTAGAGGGCAATGTGTAAGCAATATAGATCATAGAAGCGCCTCTAATAGTCCAAGCAAAATGAATATTAGAGGTTGTTCATAAAGTCCGCTTTTGATTACGAATGGTGCCTATTAAACACGCACTATTACGGAATATTATTTTTGTAAAAATATTTCTTTTCTTGATTTGATAACTTAGCGGAGTGAGTTACATCACAGATACAGGTTCATCCCGCTGTTATACTACAGTTAAGCCGACAAACTTTATTTAAGTACCCCGGCGGACATCTGATCAGGACGTTTCCTGAATAGATGTCCGCGCAGCAGACTTCCAAGGAAGCCGCTCACGGGGTGCTTCTTTTTTTGTGTTTTTTCGTCAGTAGTGTCAATTCGCCCAGTTCTGAATACCATGAAAAGGTGATCAAGAGCTGAATCAGGGAGGCGTTGGCAAGTGGAAAAAGTGGAAGCAAAGAAAATATGTAAGGAACACATGCACCGTTATGTATGTGTACAGATGAATGACGGTATGCACTATGATGGTATTATGGAAAATGTGGATGACGAAATGATCTACCTGGCTGTTCCCGTTGGACCGGAAGCCATGGTGAATCATGCGAACTGGGCTCCAAATGCAATGCCTGGAGCAAACTATCCGATAGGTCATACTCGCGGATTTTATCCAGGTTACGGCTACCCTACACCTTATCCGTATTATGGTTATGGCCGTAGACGTTTTAACCGGCTGGTGCTCCCGTTATTTGCGCTTACAGCGTTAACTCTTTTACCGTACTATTGAAATTAGAAAAAACAGTCATAACTGCAAGTGACACATTCTTATGTACCCTATGGGCATCCTATGAAAATCTTGAAAATAACAATCTGAGGATGGATGTTTCATTCATGGTACCGTACAGCATGAAATAGAGAGGTCTTATCACATACAGAGTCTCAGCCTGATGTATCGCAACAGTCATTGCAATACAACGGGCAACATACCGAATATCTAAAAAGGTCATGCCTGTGCAGAAGCGAACTTCTGTAAGGTATGACCTTTTTTTGAACCTAATTAGTGTAAGAGCGAATAAAAACGGGTAGCACATAACGTATATTCAAACTTGCTGAAAGCAGAACCTGACCTGAACGTGTCCGCAGCAGAGGCGTACCGCATCCTCTGAATTTGCGAGAACGTGCCTATGTGCAAGCTAACGATCAAGACACCGCATAGCTTTAATTCTCTATTCCATAAAAAGCTTCGCTTCGTGTGAATCGATGCTGTCCTCTTGCCCACGATTGGAGGAGCAAAGCATGATGTGTGAATGCTGACGAATCTGAGGCATCTTATTCAAGGCTTTGAAGCGCCCGCCAAAATTTTAAGGAATCTGAGACACGTTATAACCGTATAAAGAGCCGTTTTCAGCATTTTTTGAGGTTATTTTGGGAAATAACGTGCCTGATGTTCCTTATAATTTCCAATGAGGGCCTGAACATCAAATAAGACTTCCTGTGTTCCTTGGAAAATCGTCAACTACCCGTTCGCGAGCATCAGCCAGCACGGACTTCAAAATGCCCTTAACTTAATGCAGATTTCAAATCCTCAAGTAAATCTTCAACATCCTCGATCCCAACGGAGATACGAATCAAACCATCCGTGATCCCCAATTCTTGCCGACGTTCATAAGGAATGGAGGCATGCGTCATTCGGGCAGGTACAGAGATTAAACTTTCCACCGCGCCCAGACTTTCAGCCAATGTGAAATAACGGACTTTGCTAAACACGTCATCTACTTTTTCAGCACTGCCTACATCAAAGGAAACCATACCGCCATATCCTCTCGCTTGCATGGAAGCAAGCTTGTGCTGCGGATGGTCGGGCAGTCCGGGATAATAAACTTTGCTCACTGTTGGATGCTGATTCAGAAATGTCACAAGCTGCTCTGTATTGCGCTCTTGCGCTTCCATCCGCAATCCTAATGTTTTAAGACCTCGCATTAACAGCCAGGAATCCATAGGTCCCAGAACTGCGCCAATTGCATTTTGAATAAAATGCAGATCTTCACCAAGTTGCTCGCTGTTGACAACCGCAAGTCCTGCCACGACATCACTATGCCCACCGATATATTTCGTTGCAGAATGTAGTACAATATCCGCTCCCAGAGCCAGCGGGGTTTGCCAATAAGGCGTACTAAACGTGTTGTCCACAATGAACAGCAATTCATGTTGTTTTGACCATTTCGCTACAGCAGCAATATCGGTGACCTTGAGTAACGGATTGGTAGGTGTTTCTACATAAATGGCCTTTGTATTGGATTGCAAAGCCTTTTCCAGTGCTTGTAGTGAGGTGGTATCTACAAAGGTAGACTCGATCCCCAGACGATTCAGCACCTTGGTGAAAATGCGATAGGTCCCGCCGTATACGTCATCCGTTAGAATGACGTGATCTCCAGTTTTCAACAGAGACAGTACAGCGTGAATTGCAGCCATGCCCGAACTAAAAGCAAAACCTCGAACGCCATCCTCCAGCTCTTTAATGACTTCTTCCAACGCATGACGGGTAGGGTTGCCTGTTCGTGAATACTCGTATCCTTTGTGTACGCCAACCGATTCCTGCTCATACGTGCTTACTTGATAGATCGGTACACTCACTGCTCCAGTGTGTGGATCACCAACAATACCTGCATGAATCAGCTTGGTTTTTGGTCTCATTTCATTGTCCTCCATTATAGATATTTTGGCTTAAATACCGTTCGCTGCTATCCGGGAAAATAACGACGATGTTACTTCCGGGAGCTGCGTGAACAGCTTCGTTTAATGCGGCTTGCATAGCTGCACCTGAGGAACTTCCTACCAGTAAACCTTCCAACAAGGCCAGATCCTTGACCCGCTCAAAGGCATCTTCATCTGAGATCGTATGAATGGCATCAAAGTAACTCACATCCATAAAAGAAGATAACGATTCGACCCCTATTCCTTCTGTGCGATGTGGTCCCGATGGACCTCCTGCGAGTATCGAACCTTCGGGTTCTACGATACATGTTTTAATTAACGGTTTTTGCTCCTTCAAATAGCGAGATACTCCCATGAAAGTTCCGCCAGACCCGGCTCCGGCGACATATACATCCACCTGTCCGTTCAGATCACGCCAAATCTCAGGACCCAGATGTTCATAATGTGCGAGTGGGTTATCTGCATTGGAGAACTGACCTGGAATATACGAACCCGGTATTTCTTTCGCCAGCGATTCCGCCTTGCGTATGGCACCAGTGATTCCTTCGGATGTGGGTGTGTTGACGACCGTAGCACCAAGGGCTTTCATCAACTGCTGCTTCTCAACACTGAACTTCTGAGGTACCGTGAAAATGACCTTTAAATTCAGGCCTACAGCCGCCATTGCAAGACCAATTCCTGTGTTGCCTGCAGTAGCTTCGATCACTGTTCCACCTGGTTTAACATCTCCTCGTGCCAAGGCCTTCTCCAATAAAAACTTGCCGATCCGGTCTTTCAAACTTCCTCCGGGATTCATGAATTCCAGTTTGGCGAACAGGCGGATTCCTTCCGGTAATGGATAACGAGTTAATTCAAGCAGAGGTGTATTACCTATAAGTTCCTGTACATGTTGATAAACGGTCAAATTAACCAATCTCCTTTTGTGTGTCATTAACCATACATATTTGTTTAATTGGGAAAAGTGCGTGATAAAACCATATTTCGATAAAAGAGCTTGGTATACATCCAATGTTGTATAGTGTTCGGCTTGATGATAGATGGAGAGTTGACCTAGAATACCTGGTTGTGTGTCTAAAGATTGGACGTGGGTTTTTACTTTTAGTATGATAGAGGGGAATACATACACTGGAATACAAAGGAGGGTATGAACTATGGATTGCTTATTTTGCAAAATTGTAGAGGGCAGCATTCCCTCCAATAAAGTACTGGAGAATGACCATGTTATCGTTTTTCATGACATCCAGCCCGCTGCACCGACACATGTTCTTGTCATTCCGAAGAAACATATTTCTTCCATGAATGAAGTTACCGCAGAAGATCTGCCGTTGATCGGCGAGATTCATCTGGCTGCTCAAGAAGCTGCGAAGCGTCTTGGCGTGGAGGAAACAGGATATCGATTAATCAACAATTGTGGTAAGGATGGAGAACAAACCGTTCATCATCTGCATTACCATTTGTTGGGTGGTACCAGACTTGGCGTGTTGACAAGTCTGTCCGATTCTCACAAATAAACGAGCTAATGGGTACTGATATTGAGGATTTAGTCATATGCATTAAATCCACGAATGTGTGACCAAATGCTTATATAATGAATTCATTTCATAATACCTTTGAGTTATAAAATGGATTCAAATAAGTGATCATTACATTGAGGTTGACACCTTTATTATCTTTCGCCTATAATGTAAGATGATGAACCGTGTTATTGCTCTTGGACGGTCTGGTCGGAGGGAGGGAAAACTGGTGTCTGAAACTAAAGTTCGCAAAAACGAGACTATTGATGCTGCACTTCGTCGTTTTAAACGCTCCATCGCTAAAGATGGCGTATTGGCTGAGGTGAAGAAACGTAAGCATTATGAGAAGCCAAGCGTAAAGCGCAAGAAAAAGTCCGAGGCTGCTCGTAAGAGAAAGTTTTAGGAGGATTTTAATTACATGAATCTTAGCGAACGATTGAACGAAGATATGAAGCAAGCGATGAAGAGTAAGGACAAGTTCAGACTCTCCAACATTCGGTTGATTCGTTCGACGATCAAGAATCTTGAAATAGATTTGAAAAGAGATTTGGATGACAACGAAGTGCTTGATATCCTGAGTCGTGAAATCAAACAGCGCAAAGATGCCCTCCAAGAATTTGACAAAGCGGGCCGTGAAGATCTCGCGGCAAATGCAAAAGCGGAAATTGAAGTACTCATCCAGTACCTTCCCACACAGCTTACCGAAGAAGAAATTAAAGTTATTGTACAGCAGACCATCCAGGAAACCGGTGCTTCTTCGAAAGCCGAGATGGGGAAAGTCATGGCGGCCCTTATGCCGAAAGTTAAAGGCAAAGCGGACGGCAAACTGGTAAATCAAGCAGTTCAACAATTTCTGCAATAAAGCAAATCAATAAACACCTTCTGACTTGTCAGGAGGTGTTTTTTCCATTTATCAGAAGGCATGATGTCCTTGGGATGATGAGATTTCTTTTTAATGGTTAATATATATTATTATGGATTTTTATTCTTGCAATTGATCGAGTTTTCAAATATAATTTTAAGATTTTGAAACGAAATGTTGCATTGCACGTAATAAATACCATAAGCTGGACAGTATAACATTAATGGAAAAGGGGGGACTATTGTGAAGGGAAAGCGCCGGAAGAAGCTTACGGGGCCATTGATGCTCTTAATGCTGCTGACGCTGTTGCTTCCTGTCTGGATTGGATCACCGTCAGCGCATGCAGCTGAGAAGAGTGGCGCCGTATATATTATTCCGGTTGATAAACCAATCGAGCAGGGACTTGGCAAGTTCATGGAACGCGGGTTCAAGCAAGCAGAAGAGATGAATGCTGGCCTGATCGTTCTTGATATCAATACGCCGGGAGGCCGTGTCGACACTGCAGAAGCATTGGGTACCCTAATCAAGGACAGTCCGATTGAGACTGTTGCATTTGTTCGTGGAGATGCTGCTTCAGCCGGGAGTTTTCTGGCTCTGAATGCAGATAAGATCGTAATGTCACCAGGCAGTATGATTGGTGCGGCAGCAATGGTCGACAGTACGGGTAAACATGTTGATGATCCAAAGCTTGTTGCATTTTGGAAAAGCAAAATGCAGGGAGCGGCTGAAATCAGTGGTCGTGATGGCAAGATTGCAGCTGGAATGACGGATGTTAACATGGTTGTGGAAATGCCAGAGATCAATAAAACCAAGCAAAAAGGTGAAATTATTGCTCTCTCGGCTGAAGAAGCGCTGAAAGTTGGTTATGCCGACCACATCAGCAACACACCGGAAGAAGCGGCAACGTGGCTCGGTTACAGCCAGGATGATGTATTTAAGGTAGAACGGACGACAGCAGAGAACATCTCATCCTTTCTTACCAATCCGGTTGTCATGACCATATTGTTGTTCCTCGGAATCGCAGGTGTGGCCATTGAATTGATCGTTCCTGGGTTCGGAGTACCTGGTATTGTCGGTATTGTATGTTTTGTCCTGTATTTCTCAGGAAATTACGTTGCCGGTTTTGCAGGAGCAGAGACGTGGGTATTGTTCACTGTTGGACTCATCTTGATGATTTTGGAGATGTTCATACCAAGTATGGGTATTTTGGGTATTCTGGGATCAATTGCGCTTGTTGCAGGTGTTGTGAGGGCTGCTTATGATACGAGTGATGCATTCGTTTCCCTGGGTATCGCTTTCGGAGCAGCATTGGTAGTGATTGCGATTATTGCAGTACTGTTTAAAGATCGAGGGATATGGAATCGATTCATACTGAGTGACAGTCTGTCAGCTGAGCGTGGATACTCATCCGCTACCGAGCGTAAAGAGTTGATTGGACTGCAAGGCATCAGTCTCACACCGCTTCGGCCTTCTGGAACAGCGATGTTTGAGGGTGAGCGAATTGATGTTGTATCGGATGGAGACTTTATTCCCATTGATACCCCGATTATTGTGATTAAAGCGGAAGGTACCCGGATTGTGGTTCAGCAAGCTTTACCGGTGTAACTTGCTCTGTTGTCGAAGCGCATTAACGCTTCGGCAATGTACATAACCACGTAGCTGAAGCTGCCAGCGAGGTGGTGCATTCTTTCATTTAGCAGCGGACTCAAGAGTGTCTTCTCAAATATTTTTATCAAATTCAAATTGCAAATGGAGGAAATTAAACAATGGACACATCTATGATTACGATTTTGCTCATTGCGGTAGTAGGTATTATCGTATTGAGCGTATTCTTCAGCTTTTTCCCGGTTATGCTCTGGGTTTCAGCGATTGCATCCGGCGTACGCGTAAGTATTATTACACTGGTAGCGATGAGACTTAGACGTGTAACACCTAGCAGGATCGTAAATCCACTGATTAAAGCAAGAAAAGCGGGCCTTGATTTAACCATGAACCAACTGGAGAGTCACTTTCTGGCGGGTGGTAATGTTGACCGTGTTGTAAACGCTCTGATTGCTGCTCAGCGTGCAAACATTCCACTTGAATTCGAACGTGCTGCTGCGATTGACCTTGCTGGTCGTGACGTATTACAGGCGGTCCAAATGAGTGTTAACCCGCGTGTTATCGAAACGCCTGTTGTATCTGCGGTGGCAAAAGATGGTATTGAAGTTAAAGTTCGAGCAAGAATTACAGTTCGTGCGAATATTGACCGACTCGTCGGTGGTGCCGGTGAAGAGACGATCATTGCCCGTGTCGGTGAAGGGATCGTAAGTACCAACGGTTCAGCAGAAACGCATAAAGTCGTGTTGGAAAATCCGGATCTGATCTCTCGTACAGTCCTGTCCAAAGGACTGGATTCTGGAACTGCCTTTGAGATCCTGTCCATTGATATTGCGGACGTGGATATTGGTAAAAATATTGGTGCATTCCTGCAAACCGAGCAGGCAGAAGCTGACAAGCGAATTGCTCAGGCGAAAGCAGAAGAGCGTCGTGCAATGGCTGTAGCCCAAGAACAAGAGATGAAAGCGCGCGTTGTGGAAATGAGAGCGCGTGTTGTTGAGTCTGAATCCGCAGTACCACTTGCAATGGCAGAGGCTTTACGTAGTGGGAAAATTGGTGTTATGGATTACATGAATCTCAAAAATATTGAAGCGGATACTCAAATGCGTAACACATTAGGAAAACCTGGTGAAGGTTCGAATTCCAACGATCAGGGTGATTCCAAAAACGGAAGATAGGCGGTGAGTGCATATGGGCCTATTTGAATGGATTTTTGATAATCTGTATATTGTGGCCGTCATCGGTTTTGCACTCTTCTCCTTCTTGGGGAAAGCTGCCAAATCGGCTGATCCGAACAAAAAGCGTCCTGCCAACGGGATGCCTACATTTGGAGGCAGTGGTGATTCAGGCCGGGATGAACGTTCAAGAGACAATTCATCTCCGCAGCAGTCTTCCGGACCTGCAGACCCCCGCTATGATGAACAGTATGACGATCGGTATGATGACGTGCAATATGAGAATCAGTATGATGAGCCGTATTCAGAGCCTGCTGCATCTTCTCGCCCCGCAACTGACTACAGAAGTGAGGGCACGATGAGTGCCATGGAAAATTCACTTGAGGCACAGATGAGAGGTATGGAAGAACAGCAGCGCTTGATTCAAGAGAGATTAAATCGCTTCTCTTCTGCGAATAAACCTGTTGTGTCTGATTCCAGTTGGGATATACCCAGCACGGGTGAATCGGGAGTGTCTCCACTTCGTTCTGAAGATGTCCGCACAGGTGTAATATGGGCAGAAGTACTGGGTCCCCCCCGTTCCAAGCAGCCGTTTGGTACAAGAGGGAAACTGTAATAAGTTATGCTATTGGACGGGAATAGAGCCGTCTCTGGTGAGCCAAAAGCCGCCAGAGACGGCTTTTTCTGTGTTCTTCACTTTTTTCTCAACATTCCTACCTAACACGCCCCGGAATTTTCATAAATTCTTGAATCTGCGCATAAGTTGAACTGTAGAGGAAGGGGGAAGACCTTCGAATGACCCGGATCAGCCGCAAGCTGCGCAGATGGACCAGTGAAGTGTTGGATCTGCCGCAGGATGTGCTTTATGATATGCCACGGTTAACCCTGATCGGCAGTAAGCAACTGTATATAGAGAATCATCGCGGTGTCATCCATTTCACGCCGGATCGTATCGTGTTGGCTCTTTCCCAAGGCCAGTTAGAGATCAAAGGAACTGCCTTGGTGATACGTAATATTTTGCCGGATGAAGTAGCTGTTGAAGGAACGATTCTGGATATTCATATGAATGGAGTGGAGGGGAACGGATGAAGCAGCCCAGTCTGTATAAACTGCGGGGAGCAGTCCGAATCACGGTCACTGGGGGAGACATTGAAACATTAATCAACACGGTGGCAGAGCAGGGACTGGAAGTTTGGAACCTGCGTGCTCACGATGGACGCGTGGCAGAGATGAACATTCTGCTGCCGCATTTTTTCAGGTTGCGTCCTGTGTTGAAACGGACAGGCTGCAGGGTGAAAGTAACCCATCGCAGCGGTTTCCCCTTTTTTGCGGCCCGTTTATTGCGGAGGAAGTTCTTTCTTGGGGGTATGCTGTTTTTTGTGGCAGCTTTGTTTGCGTTGTCGTCCATGGTATGGGATGTGGAGGTCAAGGGTAACGTCACCATTCCCACCGACGAGGTGCTCGCAGCAGCGAAGAAAGAGGGCATATATCCTTTCCAATGGGGGTTCCGTCTGCAAAGCCAAGACAAGCTCTCCAGACAGCTTGCACTCGCTCTGCCGGATGTAACCTGGATTGGCGTCAGCAAAGAGGGGACAACCATTACCATTCAGGTCGTAGAATCTGCCCAACCAAAGCGCGAACCATTACTGAACCCCAGACATCTGATCAGTAAGTCAGATGCTGTGGTCACTCAAATCTATGCGGAGCAGGGACGCCCTGTTGTTCAGAAGGACATGCGTGTCAAAAAGGGTCAGGTATTGATCTCGGGGATTCTCGGGGATGAGGAGAACACCAAAACCATCGTTGCCAAAGGCGAAGTTCGTGGTCTGGTATGGCGTGAGTATCAGGTAGAGGTTCCGCTGGTGCAAAAACATAATACAATGACAGGTGAGAGCAAAGAACGTTTTTACATGGTGCTGGGGAATTGGGCGATCCAACTGTGGGGGTACGGAAGTACACCTTTCAGTTCATTTGATACCGAGAGTAATCATAAACCATTAACGTGGCGATCCTTTACACTTCCCATGGGTTGGCTGACAGAGAAAGATCTGGAGACCCGAGAGCATGAGCAACAACAGACGATAGAATGGGCCAGAACGAAAGGATTGGAAGGAGCAAGGAACGATATTATCGCCAAAAACGGCAAAGGAACAAAAATTATAAGTGAAAAAATTTTGCATGAGAAGAAAGAGAATGGTAAAGTTTATATGAAAGTCTTATTTGAAGTAGAAGAAAGCATTGCGGAAGAACTTCCGCTAGTCCATAGTCAAGGAGAATGAGGATATTTGTCAGAGCAAACACGCAGCATACAAATCTCCCTCCAGAGTGCGGGAGAGGGCCAATCTCTTTTTGGACCCCAAGATACTTTTCTTAAACTGATTGAATCCGAGATTCCCGCCCAGATTGCATCCCGTGAAGCGGAGATTGTGATTTTTGGCAACGCACAGCAGGTGGAATCGCTTGAACAATTATTTGATGTGTTACTGCAATTGATACGTAATGGATATGTGTTAACCGAGAGAGATGTGAAGTATGCGATTGAACTTGCCAAGGATATGCGGGCAGACCAGCTATTGGATCTGTTCAAGGGCGAGATTACAACGACATATCGAGGTAAACCAATCCGTGTTAAAACCATTGGACAGAAGCACTATGTAACTACAATTAAAAAACGTGATATTGTATTTGGCATTGGTCCTGCTGGTACGGGTAAAACCTACCTTGCTGTTGTACTTGCTGTTGCCGCAATTAAAGAAGGCAGCGTCAAACGCATTGTACTCACACGGCCTGCTGTTGAAGCGGGAGAGAGTCTTGGATTTTTGCCAGGTGATCTTCAGGAGAAGGTAGACCCGTATCTGAGACCACTGTACGATGCCCTGTATGACGTTATGGGACAGGAACAGACCGCTAAGGCATTGGAGCGAGGGTTAATCGAAATCGCGCCACTTGCTTACATGCGGGGGCGTACGCTGGATGACTCCTTCATCATTCTGGATGAAGCACAGAACACAACGCCGGAACAGATGAAGATGTTTCTGACCCGTCTTGGTTTTGGCTCCAAAATGGTCATCACCGGAGACGTGACACAGATTGATTTACCGCGTGGTAAGAAATCCGGGCTTGTGGAAGCGAATGCGATCTTGAACGAAGTTAACGAGATTGGATTTGTCTATTTTGCCGAGCAAGATGTTGTACGGCATTCCCTTGTCCAGAAAATTATCGTGGCTTACAACCACGCCGCAGAAAATCAAGCATAGAAAGGGATTGTCTAAAGTGACCTCGAAGGAACCGTCAAAAGGCAAATCTTTTCAGAATAAGGCTACAGGATGGAAGTATAGCGTGTGGGCACGCTATCTTCTGTTTTTGTTTCTGGTGATTCTTTTCTACGTGAGTCTGGCTTCCAAGCTGCTCCCTGAGCGCTATGATATTCAGGAAGGTACACGGAGTGAAGTGGATATTGCTGCGCCCATGCAGATTCCGAATAACAAGGCCACACTCAAAGCACAGGAAGAAGCTGCTGAACGGGTACAGCCGATATTTCAGATTGTCCAGTTGCGAAACGAAAATTTGATGACTACCCTGCTTGATCGTGTAGATCGATTAAATCAGGATGATCAGATTTCAAGTCAGGACAAGATTGATATTTATCGGGATGAAATTCCGCAGCGCCAGAAGGATTTTGTGACCAACTATATCAATAATAATCGGAAAGCCGGTACATACTCCGAGACTCTTTTGGAAGAGATCAGAAATGTGGTACAGGAGCAAAGCTACCGTATTCCCGAAGAAACTTACATCAAAATCTCACGTCTGACATCGGATGATATTCAGGAGATGAAACCGGTTGCGAGGGATATTGTTGCCCGGTTAATGACGGATCAGATCAGCGATGCAACCACTGCTCGTGCCAAAGTAGCTGAGATGGTGAGTGTCAGCTCTCTAGGTAAGCGTACACAACGTGAGGTCGTGCAAGAGCTTGCTCGCCTCGTGGTGACCGCTAATCGCTTCTACGACGAAGAGGGAACCAAGGAAGCGAAAGTTCAGGCTCGAGAGAACACGCAAACTGTCTTTATCAAGCAAGGGGACACATTAGTTGCCAAGGGTGAGATGATCACCCCGGAGATGTATACTTTGCTGGATGAGAATGATTTGCTGAAAAATGAAGTGAACTACTGGCCACAGCTTGGTCTTCTTATGTTTTCCTGCCTGTTGTCAGCAGCCATTCTGATGTATATTCAGCAAGGCAGCGGAACACATTTTAAATATAATAATGCCCAGCTGTTGATGCTTGTTCTCATTTTTATTATTACGATTGTGGTTATGCATGTGACGGCGATTATCCAGACCAATGAGAGGTCTTATGTTGGCTTCCTTGCACCTGTTGCGGTAGGAGCGATGTTAATTGCCTTGTTACTGGATACCTCGCTTGCCTTTGTATGTTCGATATTGATCGGTATGTTGTCCAGCATCATTTTGAATACCCATCAGGGTCAGCTTTTTGACTTCGAATTAGGTTTCTTCGCTGTATTGGTTTCATTTGTTGCGATCTTCGCAACTCATAAGGCTAGCCAGCGATCAACGATCCTGAAAGGGGCCATTATGGTCTGTCTGTTCGGGTCCATAGCCGTCTTCACCTTGGCTTTGATTGACTCGGGCGATTGGAATCGAACCACGACACTGTATGGCGTTGGGTTTGCATTTGCTGGTGGCGTGCTGACTGCCATACTGGTCATTGGGCTGATGCCATTTTTCGAAACTTCATTTGGCATTTTATCAGCGCTCAAACTGGTAGAACTATCTAATCCGAACCATCCGCTTCTTCGCAAGTTGCTGACGGAGACACCGGGTACCTATCATCACAGCGTTATGGTAGGGAATCTGTCCGAAGCAGCAGCAGAAGCCATAGGAGCTAACGGATTGCTATGCCGAGTCGGTTCGTATTATCATGATATTGGCAAGACGAAGCGCCCCATTTATTTTATTGAGAATCAGAACAATATGGAGAATCCACATGATTCAATTGATCCGAAACTGAGCAAATCCATTATCGTTGCCCATGCGCGCGATGGGGTGGAAATGCAGAAGGATTATAAGTTGCCCAGACCTATTCGGGATATTGCAGAACAGCATCACGGCACGACATTTCTCCACTATTTCTATCACAAAGCACTGCGCCAAGCGGAAGAAGCAGGCGTTGAACCTGATTTCACGGAAGAAGATTTCCGTTACCCTGGGCCGAAGGCTCAGTCCAAGGAATCGGCTATTGTTGGCATTGCTGATAGTGTAGAGGCTGCTGTGAGATCTTTGCGCAAACCGACAGTGGAGCAAGTGGAGTCCATGATTGAGAAGATTATTAAAGGACGATTGGACGATCATCAATTTAATGATTGTGACCTTACGATGCGTGAACTGGATATCGTCGCCAGAACATTGAAGGAAACGGTGATGGGTATCTTCCACTCCAGGATAGAATATCCGGAGGAGATCAAGAAACCAAAGCCAACTTCACCCGAAGCAGGCTAATTTAATAATAGTTCGTGTTCAAAAAGGTTGGTTTTCATTACCGAGAAGATGGGATGAAGCTAGTAAGGCTTTTTGAACAACCTCTAATATGAGCAGACAGGAGTTATGAAAGAATGAGTCTTAATCTGGCATGGAATAATGAACAACAGGATAAAGAAATTACAGAACCGATGATTGCAATGCTGGAACAATTGCTGAATCTCGCCGGAGAAGCGGAAGGTGTTGCAGACGGGGAAGTGGCTCTGACTTTTGTGAATGATGAGCAGATTCATGAGTTGAACCGTGATTATCGCGGTATTGACCGTCCTACGGATGTACTGTCTTTTGCGATGAACGAAACGGTGGATGAAGAACTAGATATTATCTATGAGCTGGACGAAGATGAAGAAATGGAAGAAATGCCGGATGTTCTTGGAGACATCATCATTTCCGTACCACGGACCATCCTGCAAAGTGAAGAGTATGGACACTCATTTGAACGTGAACTTGGTTTTCTGTTTGTCCATGGTTTCTTGCACCTGCTCGGATACGACCATCAGGATGAAGCGAGTGAGGCTGAAATGATGGGCAAACAAGAAGCGGTATTGGCCCAGGCCGGGTTGACACGATAATGAAAAGACGCTCCTGGGGTCTGGTATTCCGCAATGCTGCGGAAGGAATCGCATATGGGTTGCAGACTCAGCGTAATGTGAGAGTTCACACGGGAGTGGCTATTTTGATGTGTTTAGCCGGCTTTTTTTTCAGAATCTCAAGAACGGATTGGATGTTTGTGCTGACCGCTGTCTTTTTGGTCCTGGTGACTGAATTGATGAACACGGCTGTAGAGGCAGCGGTTGACTTGGCACACCCCCATATCCACCCGCTGGCAAAAGCGGCAAAGGATACCGCGGCCGGGGCAGTTCTGCTGGCTGCGGTATTCGCCGTCATCATCGGTTGTATCGTTTTCATTAAGCCGGTGATGAGCTGGCTGGGTTTGTACTGATTTTGTGTTAACCTTGTTTTGGTTCGTTTTGATTTTAATACTACACATTAATATAAATTTACTTGATGCAAACACGATAACGGAGAGGTCAGAAAAAACCTGAAGAAACGGAGTGTGCGCCTTTATCCCCGGATTTTCCCTTATTAAAAGGGATTAAAAAAATCTGGGGATAACAGCGCTCGGAAGGTTGTTCTGACAGCGGAGTGTCCAGTGTAAATGCACTAGTTTGATTTTATATTGCACCCTAAGGGAGAGAATATTAATGGATAACGGTTTGTTAATGCAAGAAGCAATTAAGGCACGTACGAAGGCGTATACGCCTTACTCCCATTTTGGTGTAGGCGCGGCTTTGCTTGACAGTGAAGGTCATGTGCATCATGGTTGTAATATTGAGAATGCTGCGTATACACCAGGTAACTGTGCTGAGCGTACAGCGATGTTTAGTGCCATTGCAGGTGGGCAGAAGCCTCGCAGCTTCACAGCGATTGCCATTGTGGGAGACACGGATGGTCCGATTGCTCCATGTGGCGTATGTCGTCAGGTCATGTATGAACTGTGTGAACCTGATATGAAAGTCATCTTGGGGAATTTGAAAGGTGATCTGCAAGAGACCACCGTTGCTGAACTGTTACCTTGGGCTTTTGGGCCTTCTGATCTGAATTCCGCCAAAAAATAAACCAATACATTCCAGGCCTAGGCGCCTGAGGAGGAACATATGAAAAAACAAAAATTCAAATCCGGTTTTGTAGCTATTATCGGACGTCCTAACGTTGGTAAATCCACTTTGATGAACCAAGTCATCGGACAGAAAATTGCAATTATGTCGGACAAGCCGCAAACAACCCGTAATAAAATTCACGGTGTATATACATCGGACAATCAACAGATCGTTTTTCTGGATACACCAGGGATTCATAAACGTCAGTCCAAATTAGGCGATTATATGAACCAGACCGCTTTGAACACACTGAGTGAAGTAGAAGCAGCCTTATTCTTGATTGATGCTTCCGAAGGAATGGGCGGTGGTGACCGCTATATTGCGGAACAGCTGAAAAATATCCGTACGCCTGTCATTCTCGTTATGAACAAAATTGACAAAATTGAGCCGGAAGCGCTGTTACCACTTATTGAAGAGTATCGCAAATTACACGATTTCGCTGAAATTGTGCCTGTGTCTGCCAAGCATGGCAATAATGTCAGCACATTACTGGAACAGCTCGGCAAGTATTTGCCAGAAGGTCCACAGTACTATCCTGATGACCAAGTTACTGACCATCCGGAGCAGTTTGTATGTGCCGAGTTGATTCGTGAGAAAATTCTGCAAATGACTCGTGAAGAAGTGCCTCACTCCATTGCTGTAACGATCGAAGATATGAAAGTACAGGATAATGGTGTCGTTTATATCTCAGCCGTCATTTTTGTGGAACGGGATTCCCAAAAAGGGATCATTATCGGCAAGCAAGGTGCACTTCTGAAAGAAGTTGGTAAACGAGCTCGACACGACATTCAGAATTTGCTTGGCTCCAAAATTTTCATGGACCTGTGGGTTAAAGTGAAAAAAGACTGGAGAAATCAGGATCGGGTTCTGCGTGACCTTGGCTTTGGTCGTGACTGATCGTCGGAATTGTATCCAGTAATTGCAACACATAGTTTACCTTGCAAGACTCCATCCTATTTGGTAGATGCAGACGTCATTTCCGAAGAGAGGATGAAATTCCGATGCGAGATTTTTCGTGGAAGGTTTTTGCGATGACGGGGGATGTGGAGTCCTATTTGTTATATACCGAGGCGTGTAACTCGTTAGGACAGGAGTCGGATAATGCAAGGGAAGTGATTGAAGATGAAGAAGCCGAAGGATAACTGGCTGATTCGGGAATGGTTAGGTGACGAGGCATGCTATACAGGGTGGAAGGGATTGTCATCCGCAGCATGGACTACGGCGAAGGGAACAAAATCATTACACTTTGCACCGAAAGCGGCGGGAAAGTAGGGGTACTCGTCCGCGGTGCCAAAAAGCCCAAGAGCCGACATGCTGCACTGGTGCAGCCGTTTACGTATGGTCAATATGTATATTTTCGCAATACAGGTCTAGGCACACTGAACGCTGGAGAAATTGTTGAATCCTATCATGAGTTGCGTGAAGATCTGGTCAAGGCCTCTTATGCCTCTTATGCGTGTGAACTATTGGATCGGGTGCTTCAGGATGAAGAGACAGGTACATTTTGGTTCAAACAGTTAAAGGCGTGTTTGCAGGCGTTGAAGGAAGAGAAAGATCCGGTTGTTATTACAAGTCTGTACGAAATGAAAATATTACAGGCATCCGGATATGGTCCACAGTTCGATGAGTGCATCTCCTGCAACCAGGAGCGACCAGATGAGCAGTTGTTTATAAGTCCCAGACTTGGTGGCGTCTTGTGTCGAGCATGCAAACATTTTGATCCTCCAGCGATGTCAGTTAGTCCAAAGGCTTTGAAGTTGTTGCGTTTGTTCGCACAGTTGGATCTGCAGCGCTTGGGGAATATATCAGTGAGTGAATCTACCCGTGATGAGATCAAAAAGTTGATGCGTGCTTTTATGGATCATCAGCTTGGTCTGAATCTTAAATCCCGTTCTTTCCTCGATCAGATGGAGAAGTACGGGATTTGAGGCGTTTTGGTGGAAGTAAAACTATATCTTGACTTCATACTAGATTTTATATATTATGAAATATAATTTCTCTTTATGAGACATGCATTGAACGAGAAAGTAAAAAACTGGATTTATTGCATTTATGGAGACAAGTCGTTGTATAACACTTGGGAATCATGAATGAGCGAGCCGGGGATGGTGGGAGCCTGGCTGAATCGGTTTTTGAAACGGCACTCGGGAGCATGAATGGACACGGAAAAGTGGGCTGGAACGAACAGGATCATCTTGTTTGATCTAAGCCAAGTAGGGTGGAACCGCGGGAATAGCTCTCGTCCCTACGTCTGTACAACAGGCGTAGGACGGGGGCTATTTATTGTTGTCTTCACCGTTCTAAGCTTGCTAACAAACCATTGAAAAGGAGCATGATTATGAATTTTCAGCAGATGATTCTAACGCTGCAACAATTCTGGGCCGAGCATAACTGTATTATTGTCCAGCCATACGATACGGAAAAAGGGGCAGGTACGATGAACCCGATGACCTTTTTACGCTCGCTTGGACCCGAACCTTGGAAAGTAGCCTATGTGGAGCCTTCCCGTCGTCCTTCGGACGGACGTTATGGTGAGAACCCTAACCGGCTGTACCAGCATCATCAGTTCCAGGTAATTATCAAGCCTTCACCGGACAATATTCAGGAAATTTACCTGGAAAGTCTGAAACGTCTGGGCATTGATCCGCTCAAACATGATATTCGGTTTGTTGAAGATAACTGGGAGAATCCTTCCCTTGGTTGTGCAGGTCTTGGTTGGGAAGTATGGTTGGACGGAATGGAAATCACACAATTTACGTATTTCCAACAGGTCGGTGGAATCGAGACAAATCCGGTAGCTGTTGAAATTACGTATGGTATGGAGCGTTTGGCTTCTTACATTCAGGATAAAGAGAATGTTTTTGATCTGGAATGGGTGGAAGGCATCACTTATGGTGATGTATTCCGTCAGCCAGAATTCGAACACTCTAAATATACGTTTGAAGTATCTGATGTCAAAATGCTGTTTACACTCTTCAACATGCATGAAGAAGAAGCAAACAAGGCCATGGCGCAGCATCTGGTATTCCCGGCATATGACTATGTGCTGAAATGTTCCCACACGTTCAACCTGTTGGATGCACGTGGAGCCATCAGTGTAACGGAACGTACGGGTTACATCACACGTGTTCGTAATCTGGCTCGCCAAGTCGCTGCAACATATATGGAAGAGCGTGAGAAGCTAGGCTTCCCGCTGATCAAGAAAGGGGGAGCCGAGCATGTCTAAGGATCTATTGTTCGAAATCGGGTTGGAAGAAGTACCTGCACGCTTTATGCGCGCAGCAATCGCACAGCTGCAAGAGCGTGTCGTGAAATGGCTTGACGCATCCCGCATTGCTTATGGTGAAGTGAATGCATATGCTACACCGCGCCGTCTGGCTGTTTTGATTCACAATGTGGCTGAAAAGCAGGAAGATATCGAGGAAGAAGTGAAAGGTCCTTCACGCAAAATTGCCCAGGACGACAGTGGCAATTGGAGCAAGGCTGCACTCGGATTCGCCCGCAGTCAAGGTGTTGAACCGGACCAGTTCACGTTCAAGGAACTGAACGGTGTCGAATATATCTATGCAACAAAGAGCAGCAAAGGTGTGGAGACGGCTTCTGTAGTTGGCGAAGGATTACTTTCTGTATTACATGCCATGACGTTCCCAAAATTCATGCGTTGGGCTTCCTATGATTTCAAATTTGTACGTCCAATTCGCTGGATTGTGGCTATGCTCGGCAGTGAGGTTATCGATCTGGAAGTGACAGGTGTTAAGTCGGGTAATGTAACTCGCGGACATCGTTTCCTCGGTAAGGAGGCTGTGATCTCCACTCCGTCTTCATACGTGGAAGTGTTGCGTTCCGAACATGTCATTGCTGATATCCAGGAACGTGAACAGATGATTGTATCCCAGATTCAGGCACTGGCTGCGGAGAAAAAATGGGATATTGCGATTAAGGAAGACTTGCTGGAGGAAGTTCTGTTCCTGGTGGAAACACCTACCGTATTGTTCGGGACATTTGACTCTTCATTCTTGAACATTCCACAAGAAGTATTGATTACTTCCATGCGTGAGCATCAGCGTTATTTCCCTGTACTGGACAATGAAGGACAATTGTTGCCATTCTTCGTGACGGTTCGTAACGGTGGAAGTGATTCATTGGACGTTATTGCCAGAGGGAATGAAAAAGTTCTGCGTGCACGTCTGTCTGATGCCAAGTTCTTCTATGAGGAAGATCAGAAGCTACAGATTAAGGATGCATTGTCGAAGCTGGAAAGTATCGTCTTCCAGGAAGAACTGGGAACGGTTGGAGATAAAGTGCGCCGTATTCGCAAGATTGCCGATGGAATTGCTGCCAAACTGCAAGTATCCGGTGATGTTGCTGAATCCGTTAGCCGCTCAGCAGATATCTGCAAATTCGATCTGGTGACACTGATGGTGGGAGAATTCCCGGAACTGCAAGGTGTGATGGGTGAGGATTACGCTCGTAAAGCTGGCGAAAAAGAAGAGGTAGCTAAAGCGGTATTCGAACACTATCAGCCACGTTTCGCTGGAGATCAATCCCCTGCTTCTCTTGTTGGTGCCATTGTGAGTGCTGCGGACAAAATGGATACAATCGTGGGTTGTTTCTCCATCAATATTATTCCAACGGGTTCACAGGATCCGTACGCGCTGCGCCGTCAGGCTGCAGGTATTGTACAGATTTTGCTGGATCACAAGCTTCCGCTGACATTGTCTGACGTGTTCGGAGTTGCACTTCAAGTACATGCCCAGATGAACCTGTTGAAACGTGCAGATGAAGAGGTTCGTAAAGATCTGCAAGACTTCTTTGGTCTTCGTGTGAAAAAATTGTTGTCCGAAACAGTTCGCTACGACGTAGTGGATGCCGTAATTTCTTCCGGATTCGATGATATCAGCGCTGTGGTTCCAAAAGGTGAAGCGTTGATGGCGGCTGTTATGACAGGAGACGCATTCAAAACAACGGTTGAATCGTTCAACCGTGTGGGTAATCTGGCGGCCAAAGCATCCAATGCTTCCGTACATCCAGAACTGTTCACAGAAGATGGAGAACGTCAGTTACATGAGGCATGGAGCAAAACGAATGGAGAATATCGTCAGGCGTTGACTCAGCATCATGCTGCTGAAGCACTGGCTATTGCATCTGCCTGGAAGGATGGTATTACCTCATTCTTCGATTCGGTCATGGTTATGGCAGAGGATGAAGCTGTTCGGGCGAATCGACTTGCCTTGCTTGCGGCTATTGATCGTGACTTGAAAGGATTTGCTGATTTTTCCAAGTTAGTTTGGTAATTGGGCGTATTTGATGAGTCCTTTTCCACAGACTTGGCGCAAAGCTAAAATTCAGTATTAAAGAAGGATATATGAGGGTATAAATATACGGAACGGGTTGTGAAATGTATTTTTGACAACCGCTCCGTATTTTAGCCTTTGATTTCCCTCGTTCCGGCAGAAGGATTTTGCCTGGCCGGGGTCGTATATAACAATATGCAGCTATTTTATGAAACCGGGTGGTCTGGGTTTGAGTGAGTTAAATATACGCCACATTGTTGTGGATGGTGATGCTTGCCCGGTCAAAACCGAGATTGCGCAAACCGCTCGCCTTTTCAACATCCCCGTATTGTTAGTCTCTTCATTTGATCATTTGCTTCAAGGAGGAGAAGGGGTACGAACCGTGCAAGTGGATCGCAGTGATCAGAGCGCAGACCTGTATATTGCTAATCATATTAAGCCATATGATGTGGTTATCACTCAGGACTATGGACTTGCGGCACTTGCGCTTGGCAAACGTTGTTATGTTTTGTCCTTTCGTGGTCGTGAGTTCAACGATCGTGACATTGATTTCATGTTGGATTCTCGTCATACTGCGGCCAAAGCGCGAAAAAGAGGCCATTACGGGAAAGGCCCAAAGCCTTTCACAGAGCAGGATCGAGAAATGTTTCAACATAAACTGACAAAACTTTTAAAAGATTTGCAGGAGAATGTGTAAGTTTATCGAATTATATTTACGTGTTGAAGAGATGAAGGTGGCCAGAGATGAGTACCGGACAAGGCGGTATACCCGAAAGTATTATTGAATCGGTGTTACAGCAGAATGATATTGTCGATACGGTGAGCCGATTTGTGCATCTGACCAAACAGGGGAAGTATATGAAAGGCCTCTGTCCTTTTCATTCCGAGAAGACGCCTTCGTTCACCGTTACACCTGAGAAACAAATTTTCTACTGCTACGGTTGCGGCACGGGTGGAAATGCCATCAAATTCAGGATGGAAATCGAAGGGTTATCCTTTCCCGAGGCTGTCAAAACGATGGCGGAAGAAAGTCACATCTCTATGGGGGACTGGCAAGGGCGTGAATCTGCTCATGTGAATCCCGAGACTGAACGTCTGTTGGAGGCTTATGAGCTTACCGCGAAGCTGTATCATTTTTTGTTGAAAAATACGGAGCACGGCAAGTCAGCCATGGAGTATTTACGCTCAAGAGGTTTTGGCGACAAGTTGATTGACCAGTTCCAGATTGGTTTTGCACCAAATCGTTGGGACACACTGGTACAATTTCTTGAGAAACGTAACTATCCGCTCGAAGAGATGGAAAAGGGTGGACTTCTGTCACCGCGAAATGAAGGTCAGGGATATGTGGATCGATTCCGAGACCGGATTATGTTCCCGATTAATGGCAGGAGCGGTAAGCCGATTGCATTTGCAGGACGCATATTGGGAGATGGGCAACCGAAGTATCTAAATTCACCGGAAACCCGGTTATTTAACAAAAGCCGTGTTCTCTATAATCTGCATCATGCCAAAAATGCAATTCGCAAACAAAGACAGGCCATTTTGTTCGAGGGATATGGTGATGTCATCTCCGCATGGGATCAGGATATCCAGAATGGTGTAGCGGCAATGGGTACTGCGTTAACCGAGAATCAGGCACTGATGCTCAAAGGGATGTGCGACGAAGTCATCATATGTTATGACGGCGACAGAGCAGGACAGGCTGCTGCACTCAAAAACTTCCCTATTCTTGAGGAAGCTGGATTGCAGGTCAAAGTGGCTCTCATTCCCGAGGGACTTGACCCGGATGATTTTATCCGGAAGCATGGTGGTGAACGGTTCCGAAACCAGATTGTGGACGGTGCCGTGACAACTACAAAATTTAAACTTATAAACTTAAAAAAAAGCCATATACTGCTAGAGGGTGGCGGACAAATCGCCTATTCGAAAGAAGCAGTAAAGTTGATTGCACCCTTACCTTCTCCAACAGAAAGGGAAGTGTATCTTCGTGAACTGGCTGCAGAAGTGGACGTATCGTTCGAAACATTGAAGCAGGAGTGTAATGAAGAACGGGAGGCGATGAAAAATAACCTCCAGTTTGGGGATAATAACCCGAAAAGGTGGAATAATGGTAGGCAACAAAATAGGCAGGTGCCTACACCCAATCTGTTGCCGGCTTACCACGCTGCTGAACGCAAACTGATCGCCTGGATGTTGCAGGATGATGAGGCTGCCCAGTACGTGAATGAGCATCTTGGTGAAGCTTTTAACTTGGATGATCATGCAGCTATTGCTGCTTATCTATATGCCTACTATGCGCAAGGCAAACCGTCGGATACAAGCCGTTTTATGTCTTCACTGCATGACGATCGCCTGGAAAAGACGGTTAGTTCAATCTCGATGATGGATGGTCCAGGTGAATGGAGTATTCAAATGCTCGATGATTGCATCAGGGAAGTGCTGAAGCATCCGCGTAAGAAAGAGTACGATTTGAAAAAAGAAGAAATGATTGCTGCAGAGCGGGCAGGTGATTCTGTACGCGCGGCACAGATTGCAATTGAAATGATTGCCCTAGAGAGACAGTGAACGTCTGATGATTAGATGTTTCTAGGGAGGAGGGAGTCGAATTATGGCGAATGATCAGCATACTGAACTAGAAACAGAATTGACACTGGATCAGGTTAAAGATCAATTGATTGAATCAGGTAAGAAAAGAGCTTCGCTGAATTACAAGGAAATTATAGAGAAACTCTCTCCTTTTGAGCAGGATGCAGAGCAAATGGATGAGTTCTATGAGCAACTGAGCGATCTGGGTATCGATGTAGTGAATGAAAATAATGAAGAGGTTACACTTCGTCCTAGTGAAGATTCCGAGAACAACACCAGAGAGGGTGAGGACGAATTCCACTTTGATGATGATCTGAGCTTGCCGCCAGGTATCAAAATCAATGACCCTGTCCGTATGTACCTCAAGGAAATTGGTCGTGTGCCACTGTTGTCGGCAGATGATGAAGTACAACTGGCTAAACGGATTGAGAACGGGGATGAAGAAGCCAAGCGTCGTCTGGCTGAAGCTAACTTACGACTCGTTGTCAGTATCGCCAAGCGTTACGTTGGACGTGGAATGTTGTTCCTTGATTTGATTCAGGAAGGTAATATGGGTCTGATCAAAGCGGTTGAGAAGTTCGACCACAAAAAAGGATACAAGTTCAGTACGTATGCAACATGGTGGATTCGCCAAGCGATCACTCGTGCTATTGCTGACCAGGCGCGTACCATTCGTATCCCTGTGCACATGGTGGAGACGATTAATAAGCTGATCCGGGTATCCCGTCAGCTGTTGCAGGAACTTGGGCGTGAACCGACACCAGAAGAAATCGCTGCTGAGATGGATCTGAGTGTAGAGAAAGTTCGTGAAATTACGAAGATTGCACAGGAACCGGTTTCTCTGGAAACACCGATTGGTGAGGAAGATGATTCCCATCTGGGTGACTTCATTGAGGATCAGGAAGCACTTGCTCCGGCGGATGCTGCTGCGTATGAGTTGCTGAAAGAACAGCTCGAAGATGTATTGGATACATTGACTGAACGTGAAGAGAACGTGCTTCGTCTACGTTTTGGTCTGGACGATGGACGGACGAGAACGCTGGAGGAAGTCGGCAAGGTATTTGGTGTTACGCGTGAGCGTATTCGTCAGATCGAAGCTAAGGCTCTTCGTAAGTTGCGTCACCCGAGTCGTAGTAAACGACTCAAGGATTTCCTCGAATAATCGAACTATGGGAGACTTTCCGCAAGACGCTTTAGCGGCGGCGGGGTCTCCTTTATTTTTAATTTAAACGTCTTGATTTCTTGGTTTTGGAAATTCATCCTTGAAATGTTTTATTGGATTTTATTTTATCGCTTTTCCTTGTTCAATGCAAATCAATAAATTAAATGAATGGTGTAGGTGCTTCATGAAACTTTCGAATCGATTACAGCGAATACATGATCAAATTCCCGATGGCAGCCGGATGGCTGATATCGGTTCAGACCACGCTTTGCTGCCAGTAGCCGCAATCCGCAGTGGGAAAGCTGCAAGTGCAGTAGCCGGGGAAGTCAATCCTGGCCCTTATGATGCTGCATGCAAACAAGTCAGTGATGCCGGCCTGAAAGAAAAAATCACGGTGCGTCGTGGAGACGGTCTTGATGTGATCTCTGCGGGTGAAGTGGATGTCATCACCATTGCAGGTATGGGCGGTGCCTTGATTGCTTCTATTTTGGACAGAGGTTTATCCAAACTGGAAGGAGTCCAGTTACTTATTTTGCAACCAAATGTGGGTGAGGATATCCTCAGACGCTGGTTACTGGAGCATCACTGGGTGGTTGTAGCAGAACAGTTGCTCGAAGAAGATGGCAAGATTTATGAGATTATAACGGCGATGCCACAATCTGTAAGCCCGATTGCCAATGTAGAGGTGTATCGTGCACGTCCGCTTCAAGGCGGGACAGAATTGACGGAAGATTTGCTACTACGGATGGGGCCTTATTTGGTTGATCGACCGACGGATGTATTTTTTTCCAAATGGGAAAGTGAGATCGTCAAACTGCAAGGGGTTGTTAACTCCATCTCCAAATCCGATCAGGATTCTTCCCGGGACAAGGCGGCTGAGGTAGAGCGTCTTATCGCAAACTTGAAGGAGGTTTTGGCATGTTTGCCAAAGGTCAAACTGTAATTCAACTGATGGAGCAACTCGCTCCCAAACATCTGGCTGTACCGGATGACCGCATTGGTCTCCAGCTCGGCAGTTTGCAAAAAGAAATCCGTCACGTGTTAGTAGCTTTGGACGTGACGGATGAGGTGGTGGATGAAGCGATTCGTATCGGTTCCAACCTGATTATCGCTCATCACGCGATCATTTTCCGTCCGGTTAAGTCACTGAGTACAGATACACCTATGGGTAAATTGTATGAAAAGCTGATTAAGCATGATATTGCTGTCTATATCAGTCATACAAACCTGGATGTGGCCGAGGGTGGGATGAATGACTGGATGGCCGATGCACTTGGCATCGAGAGTAAAGAATCGCTGGAAGATGTACACACAGATCATCTGTACAAGCTGGCTGTCTTTGTGCCTCGTACCCATCATGAACAGGTTCTTCAGGCCATTCTGGAAGCCGGAGCGGGGAGTATCGGTCAATACAACAAGTGCAGCTTTAACACGGAAGGTACAGGAACATTTGTACCTGGTGAAGGGACTCAACCGTTTATCGGTACCCAAGGGCAGATGGAACGTGTGGAAGAAATGCGGATTGAGACCATCGTACCCCAAAGTCTGAGAAGTAAGGTCGTTCAGGCGATGCTTAAGGCTCATCCGTATGAGGAAGTTGCCTATGACCTGTATGCAATGGATTTAAAGGGCCGTACGCTCGGTCTGGGACGCTTGGGACCCCTTAGGGAGCCTAAGACATTAGGTGAGCTAGTGGAGGTCGTGAAGACCCAATTCAATGTGCCTCATGTGCGGGTAGTAGGAGATCTGAACAAGCAGATCAAAAAAGCAGCGGTTCTTGGCGGCTCTGGCAGCCGTTACGCGCTCACTGCCCGCTTCAAAGGTGCGGATGTTATTGTGACCGGAGATATTGATTATCACACGGCTCATGATGCGTTAATGGCAGGTATGTGTATCATCGACCCGGGACATAATTCCGAGAAGATTATGAAACCAAAAACAGCGGATTGGCTTCGTTCCCGTTTGGAAGAAAAACGATATGATACGCAAGTTACAGCTTCAGAGGTAAATACGGAAGTATTCCAGTTTATCTAAAAAGATCGTTGATGTGCAGCTCCCAGTAATATTAAGCTTGTCTGGGAACCTAAATGCCTGTATACTATGTAATGTTGTTCGGAAAGCTTGACAGACAATCGCTGGTGGCCTTTGTTGCCACGAGAGGAAAGTCCGGGCTCCACAGGGCAGGATGCTGGATAACGTCCAGTCAGCGCGAGTTGAAGGATAGTGCCACAGAAATGGACCGCCGATGGCCGGATTTTCCGGCACAGGCAAGGATGGAACCGAGGTGTAAGAGACCCCGAGGAACGCTGGTGACTTCGTTCCTGGTAAACCCCATCTGGAGCAAGACCTAATGGGACACAGCCGCCTCTTCGGAGGAGGCAACCTTAGCCCGAGGTGTGTCTAGGTTGGTCGCTTGAGCTGTGCAGCAATGTATGGCCTAGATAGATGATTGTCGCTTCTGGTGGGAGGGTAGTTCCCGTATGAACCACGAAGAGCACAGAACCCGGCTTACGGTAAGCTTTCCTAACTGCAACAACAACACTATTGCAACACAATGTAGTCCACCTATCAGTCGAGGACAACTCGTATGAATCATCCGATGGCCTGACTGATCAGAAGGACCCATGAACATCTAAAAAAACTTAACTCCTGTTGATAACAGGTTCTATAAATAAGGCGGCAGTTCCGAAATTCTCGGGCCTGCCGCCTTATTTTTGTTTCTCATATCAAGGTATTAATCTTCATACGCTAATGGAATAGTCAAACGTTTATGACAGTTCATTACAGTGTAACAACACTGTCCGATGTTAAGGAAGCATGCCAACGTTGGATGGCGCGATCCATTCTTTCCACGGCTTCCGGAAGGAGCTCAGGGTCCGTATGAGTAAAGTTGATCCGCATGCGGTTTAACTCTGGTGTGCCTGCATAGAAGGAATCACCAGGGACAATGCACACTTTCTCCTGGATACCATAAGTGAACAGATTGCTTGCAAGCATGCCTTCAGGCAATTGCAGCCACAAGAACATGCCACCTTGAGGTGAATTCCACGAGATACCTTCCCAAGCTTTGGCTGCCATAAGAGTAGTCAGTGTTTTCATGCGTTGTTCGTAATCCTCTGAAATATGGCGGATATGCGCATCCAGATCGAAAGATTCAAGTAGTGCATGAAGCGCTCTTTGGTCAATGCTGCTGGAGTGCAAGTCAGCACCTTGTTTGGCTCGTGCTGCCATTTTGACAATATCGGGGGCAGCCAGTATCCAGCCCGTACGAAGGCCAGGTGCTACCGTTTTGGAGAATGTACTGGTGTAGATAACGTTGGAAGGGCCGTCATAGGATACTGCATCCAGTTCTGCGAGAGCAGGGACATCCAATTGCTCCGGATTAAACCGAATTTCACCATAGGGATCATCTTCCAGAATGAGTACACCATACTTGCGGCACAGATCCACAGCCTGCTGTCTTCTTTCTCGCGACCATACTTTTCCCGTAGGATTGGAGAACGTGGGATTAATGTAGACAAGTTTTGGACGATGCAACTGGAGCTGTTCCTCCAGAGATTCAGGCAACATGCCGTGATCATCACAGGCTACGCCGTGAGATTCAGCCTGATAGGAATGAATGACTTGCAGAGCAGCGAGGTAGGTTGGGGATTCAACCAATACGCGGTCACCCGGGTCGAGAAGGATGCGGCAAACCAAGTCGATGGATTGCTGTGAACCCGTAGTGAGAAGCATGTGATCGGGTGAAGCGGGAATGCCCTTGGATTCAAGACGTTCGGCGATTTTGGCGCGAAGAGGACGGTAACCCTCAGTCTCCGCATATTGAAGAGCGGCTGCTCCGCTCATAAATACTTTTTCATATGCAGCGCGTATGGCTTCCAGCGGGAATGAAGTCTGGGCTGGTAATCCACCGGCTAGAGAGATCATTCCAGGTGCCTGAGCGGCCTGGAGCATGTCGCGAACGACAGAGGACGGGGTGTTTTGTGCCATTTTGGACCAAGGGATACTCATGTTATTCTCATCTCCTGTTATTCACTGTTATACTGATATTATAAACTATAATAGACGGACTACACTATAACAGTAAAATGAAGATCATAACAGTTGGGGGGAGCACATATGCATATTGAATTAAAGCGGGGAAGCAGTACCAAATTGTACGTGCAGATTGCGCTAACGATTGCCGATCGCATCAGATCAGGACTCATTGAACCCGGAACCCGACTTCCTTCTGTTCGCAAAATGACCGCGGATTTGGGTGTCAGCCTGGTCACTGTATCCAAAGCGTATGCTGAACTTGAAGCGATTCAATTGATCACCTGCTCCCAGGGGAAAGGTTGTTATGTGAGAGGTACATTGAACGTGGATCAGATGGAGGATGTGGACCGAACGCAGCGAAACAATGCCAACAGTGAATCCAGTACGTCATGGAATTGGCAGATGGCACTGGTGGATTATTTACCGCGAGCCCAGCTCTGGAGACATTTTGATACGTCACCTCAAGTGCGGTATGAACTTCATATGTCAGCGATTCAGCCTGAACTGTTGCCTACACGAGAGATTATCGACAGCGCCTACCGACTCTCCTCTGATCATACAGAGCGTATGGCAGCTTACGGATCTTTTCAGGGGGATCGGGAGCTTAGACAGATCTTGGCCGAACACTTTGCCGAGCGTGGACTACAGGCTGCACCTGAACGCATGTTAATTACAAGTGGTGCTCAGCAGGGGATCGATCTTGTGGCACGAACTTTTGTCGGACCTGGGGATGTTGTATACATGGAGGCACCAAGCTATACCGGAGCCATTGATGTATTTACGAGTAGAGGCGCGAAGATCATTACGGTCCCGATGGATGACGAAGGCATGCGTATTGATCTGTTGACCCGATTATGTGATACCTATCCGCCCAAGCTGATCTATACGATCCCGACCTATCACAATCCAACAGGTATCACGATGAGTGCAAGAAGACGAGCACAACTTCTTAATCTCGCGCAAAGCTACCACTGCCTCATTCTGGAGGACGATCCGTTTGCAGATCTTTATTTTAGGGAACCTCCCCCGGCTTCCATTAAATCGATGGATGGGACAGGTCATGTCGTATATATCAAAAGCTTCAGCAAGGTGTTGTCTCCCGGTTGCCGTATAGCCTGCGCCATCGCAGACGGAAGTGTATTGACCCGGCTTGTGGCCGCGAAATCTACGGCGGATTTGGGGAGTCCGCTGCTTACACAAAAGGCACTGCAATCTTTCATTCAGAATCAGTACGGTGCCTATGTATCCCGATTGAGGGATGAATTGTATTCTCGCTTGTGCGCAGCATCTGAAGTGCTGGAAGAGCATGCTACTATGGGCATGCAATGGCGCTTGCCAGAGGGAGGGCTCAATCTGTGGCTCCAACTTCCAAGTAACTTGGATATGCGTGAGTTGCATCATCAGTCACTTGCTGCAGGGGTCTCTTTCCTCCCCGGTTCAGCCTGTTATGTAGGGGAGATGGATACACCAAGTCTGCGTATCTGCTTCACTGTAACAAACGTTGAGCTTTTGTGTGAGGGACTTCGTGTACTGTGCCAAGTCATTGACAGAGTAACACCTTGGCAGGGTGGGACAGTGGCGGACAGGCTACCGCTCATATAATTTTTCGGACTATGGACATACATCCAATCCACTTTCGATCTGTTGCAATAGGTTATAGTATCACCAGAAAGGGAGTTGGTTTTGAAATGAACCATTACTGTCCACCGCTTTGCCCGATTGTCTGTGACCCGATCCAGGTTGTTGAGGATTATTACATCCCACAAATCGTGCCTGTAATCCACCCGATTGAAGTGATCAAAAAACATCACTGTGTTCCGATTCATCACCACATGTATCCTGTTGTTGTCAAAGAAGAAGACCCTTGTTATGTATCCAGCCATAATCCGAAGAAAAAATCCGTGAAAAAATCAAGCAAAGCCCGCACAACTTCTCGCAAACGCTAATCGCAGCGGGTGCCCCGGGGAATTGGATATAAACCAAAAAGAGCAGCGTACGCCCCGGGGCGCAGCTGCTTTTGTATTTTTTACAGATTATCCTCAGTACGCTTACTGCGTATACTTTTTCATCGTATTATCCATTTGTTGTCTTACATGTTGCGGCCAGAACTGCAAAGGAGCGCTGTTGCCTGATGCGGCTTGCAGTGCCTTATAGACATCGATTTGACCATAGCCGAAATACTTGTCGTGACCCGGATCACCGAGGTCAATAACACTTTGGCGCATCAAATCCATCACCTCCGTGTTGGTCAAGTCCGGGTTCAACGAACGAATCAAACCTGCAAGTGCGGCTACATGAGGGCTAGCCATGGACGTTCCAGACAAGGCTGCATACTGATTGTTTGGATAGGTACTGGCGATACTGGACCCCGGAGCCATCACATCAACATAGTCCCCGTAGTTGGAATAGGAAGCTTTGCTCATATCCGGGTCCGTAGCAGATACGGCAAATACTTCCGGATAAGCAGCAGGGTATCCTGGACGCTCGGTATTATCGTTCCCCGTGGCTGCAATCAGGACGATATCCCGGTCAAAAGCGTATTTAATGGCATCATGAAGAAATTGTGCATCAGCATAATTGCCGAGACTCATGTTGATAACCTTGGCTCCATGATCGGCTGCCCAGATGATGCCTTCGGCAACGGCATACGTGGTACCAGAACCTGAGTTGTCGAGTACTTTAACCGGTAGTACCTTGTTATACCAGCTCATGCCTGCCACGCCTTCATTATTGTTGACAATAGCGCCGATAATGCCTGCGACGTGTGTTCCATGTCCCACATCATCCATCGGTTTGCTTCCCGGCTCGACCACATTATAACCCTCAAGGAGCTTGCCCTTCAGGTCAGGATGATTCATATCAACCCCTGTATCAACTACTGCTACGATGACATCTTTGTTTCCCTTGGTAATATTCCAACCTCTGTTTGTCTCAATCGCAGGCAGGTTCCACTGATAATCGGAGAACAAAATGTCATTGGGTATCGTTACATCTGTTTGTTCAGTTACAGTATCATTGGTTAAATACATATAGTGGGGCTCCATATAGAGTGGATTCCATTTGCTTTCGAAATAACTATGCAATTGTTTGTAACTCATGTGTTCTGACCGAAAAACATACGTGTATCCCAGCTTGCGCGCAGATTGCGCTCTCAGATCGGATTTAATGATACGCATATCCCGTTCACCGGGATCTTGGCGAAAACGGATGACGATCTCATTTTCATAAAAATGACTGGCATTTGCATTATCATGTCCAGTTTTCACTGTGATTTCGTTAAGCGTATCCGGGTGAACAGACTCAATTTTGAATTTACCCTCACGCGGATAAGGGATCATGCGGAGATTTTTGCGCTGATGTTGTTCAACAGCATTTAATACGTTCTGACTGAACAAGGCAATTACAGCTCTTTTTCCATCTTTGGAGGGTTGCCCCATAACAAAGTATTTTTCTTTTCCCAAAGGAAAAGAAGAGGATTCAAAACTTTGACGTTTGTTTACCGCTTTTTTGGCAAGGTTGAGCGAATGTTGAAGCTTCTGTTGTTCCAACTTGCTTCCTTGTGTGGAGGCGTGATCAAAGGGCTTGTTAAAAGAGCCATTGGTATTCATGAGATGAATGGATCTGATATGTTCATGTGAACTTTGGAGATCATTCACATATCGGTTAACCTGCGCAGCATTCATTGTGGCGGTTTTCTCCAGCATGATACTGAGATGTTGCTTGGCATCCATACGGGTCAGAAGATCGGTTGCTTTGACATCCTGCACTTTCAGACGCTGTTTACTCGTGTGCTCCTCATGAGCAGAGTCAGACAGGGCACCTGGCTTAGGTTCGGGACGATTGGATGTTGGAAGCAGGAGTGTCAGAGCGAGTGCTCCTGCACCAGCTGCAAGGGCCCAGTTAATCCATTTCGGTCTGGACATGGTGGATGGAACCTCCTTCGTTCATTTTGGACAATCATTAACAGTGCTTCGTCGTTGTCACTGGTTATATCTATCGTTAGAAAAAGCGGATATTTTTATGCAGGCGGGTTCGAGTCTAACTGCGTATAATAGGCATGTTTAACGGCAGAAGCGGAAAGCATGATTAAGGGATACCGCTCGTCATCTTTTTATGGTAGGATTATAGCTGAGAATTCAAAGGTCAGGGGAAAACCACCGTTGGCCGACCTATATGTAAGGACTTATTTAAGGGGGAGCTACCTTTATGTCAGCAGCCAATGTACAGAAAACATGTGAGTCAACTAGGGAAAAGTTAAAACCGGCTATCGATCGGATTGAAAATTTTTTGAATGAGAATGCTTTGCCTGAACTGGATCAGAATCAGACGGAAGAATCAACAGCCTTCTACAAAGGATTTCTTTCAGATCTCCGTCATTTGCTCGTTTTTTCTGAAGTTTCTTACGAAAAACTTGGCGTTGTGCTGCGTCGTGCCAACTTTGATGTCGATTTTGCCGAAAAGGCTCTTTATAATACGTATCATCAATGCGTAAACAGCTTTTTCTATCCCAAAAATGAATGTTATTCCGAAGACGGAAGATACGCTTACACAGGACAAGATGCCATTCGTTTCCGTGACAAGCCAATCCGTGCAGTACGGGATGTCATTCTTGAGGTTTCCAAAACGTACGAAGAATTGCGCGATGATCTGGCATATTATGAAAGTGATTACCTGACTCAGCGCCGTATGCAAAATCAACGGAATCACGCCTAATTAACGTTTAAACCTGAATATGAAATTGGACGAAACCGCCCTTGTGGCGGTTTTTTTGTGTTTTTAGTGTGAATCGGACGAGGTGTAATCATGTCATCATCTGGCATTTTGACGGGGAATATCAGGTTTGTGGCGGGGAGACAATAGTAGTCGAGGTGATAAAAAATGAGCCAAGACAAACCAATTGTCAAATGCAGCGTCTCCAACTGCAACTTTTGGGGAGAGAACAACTTCTGCCACGCTGATGCCATCATGATTGACATCGACCAACATGCCACCCGTCGTCTGCATGAGGAATTTGCCGGTGAGACATTTGACTCCGATCACCATGATCATGCACGCACATCCTCTGCAACATGCTGTCACACGTTCAAACCCAAGTGAGCAGTCATCCCTATTCATAACGGAGGTGCTTCCCAATGAAAAATGACGATAATAAGTTTAATTTTCAGGATCGCCCTAAAATCAATGTTGACGGTGAAAAACAGCGTATGCGCGTCGATTATCCCAGAAAAGCACATCGGGAAGAATACGGGGCAGAGGTCGCTCCTCCGACTGTCGTAAGAACTGGAGGTACCGAACGTGCAGAGCCTGTACCTGAGAAGCATGAGGCAGACCGGGTCATGGAATCAACAGGCAAGGTTGCGGGTTATATGGGACTTGCCTTTGGGATCGCGTCTTTGTTCATGTGGTCAATCGTACTTGGACCGGCCGCAGCCGTACTGGGTTACTATGCCTATGTGAATGGTCGTAAGACAGCGGGAGCTTGGTCCATTGGACTGGGTGTTGTAGCTACGCTGAGTTATTTTTTCATGATTCCATTCGCTCGTTAACGTGTAAAATGATTCATTCAAAAGCCTTCTGTTCTCACCCAAATGTGGTGAATTACAGAAGGTTTTTTTCGTATATGCGCAGGCTAGGTGGGTAGATTCATATATTTTTTTGAAAACAATGGAACCTTGCTGTAAAACGATGTAGAATAAGGTCATAATACGCTTAATTATACGGGAGTAGGTATAACTCATGCAGATTGATCCAAGTGGATCGCGGCAGTTGTTGGAACTGCAATTGTCCAATGTGAATAACCAAACCAGTGGATCACAATCGGATGCTGGTTCAACAGTGGATTTCGCCAATGTGATGGACGGGCTGTTAGGTACGGGTGCCAATTCGACGAGCAATACAGATTCCACCGCTACGGTCTCCAAAAGATCCAGTGATGGTCTGTTGTGGCTGCAACTCGGAAGCACGTACAATCCGGATATAAATACGGCAAGATCATCCTCTGTCTCCAATAACATCGTTGAGTCTTTATTATCTTCATCCAATACAGGAATCGTGGATTCAGGTGCATCTGTACCTGCGGATTATGAATCTTTGATTGCCGAGGCAAGTGCGAAGTACGGTGTTCCTGAATCATTGATCAAGGCGGTCATTGACACAGAGTCCAATTTTAACCCAAATGTCGTGTCCTCTGCCGGTGCCAAAGGGCTCATGCAATTAATGGATGGCACGGCTGCAGGGCTGGGTGTGAGTAATTCATTTGATCCTGCCCAGAACATTGATGCGGGTACGAAGTATCTTTCCCTTCAGCTCCAGCGTTTCGGTGGAGAAGTGAAGATGGCACTTGCTGCATATAATGCAGGACCAGGTCGTGTTTCACGTCTGGGCGTGTCGAGTGATAGCGAACTGATGAGTGTACTTAACCGTCTGCCTTCAGAAACACAGAATTATATCTCCAAGGTGGAGAAGGCACAGTCGAAATATGTGATCTAAAACTCACAGATAGACAGTTGTGAAAACACATGGTAGGCAGGATGAGATCAAATGTGGGAGCAGTAGCGCTTGAAACGCCTGTTCCCGGTTGGTCTTTTTGTGTTGTATGGGTATCGTGTTACAATGCTCACTGTAGGTTCAAGAACGAAGAGATAAGGGAGGTCTAACCTCATTTGAAATATTTTGATTATGCTGCAACCACACCTCCCCATCCTGATGTGATTCGTACGATGGCCGAAATTATGGAGACACAATTCGGTAATCCGTCCTCCATCCATGGGTATGGAGAGCGTGCCGATCAGTTGCTGCGTCGTGCTCGATCCGGATGTGCTACGGCAATCGGCGTTAAGCCTGAAGAGATTGTATTTACTTCCGGTGCCACCGAGAGTAATAATCTTGCGATAAAAGGTGCGGCATTACGTTATCAGTCACGAGGCAGACACATCATCACTACGGCTACCGAGCATGCCTCGGTGTACGAAAGTGTTATGCAATTGCAGCAGTGGGGATGGGAAGTGACATTAGTTCCCGTGAATTCCGATGGAGTGGTCAACGCTCAGCAAGTTGTAGACGCGATCAGGCCCGACACTGTGCTTGTTAGTCTGATGCATGTAAACAATGAAACAGGAGCCATCCATCCGATTGCAGAAATCGGCAAACAGCTCAAAAAGAAAGCACCACGGGTGCTTTTCCATGTAGATGGTGTTCAGGGTTTTGGGAAAATGGAGGCGACACCTGCCGCTTGGGGTGCAGATCTGTACAGTCTATCTGCTCACAAGATTCGTGGACCGAAGGGAGCAGGTCTCCTGTATGTGCGAAGTGGAGTGGAGCTTACGCCACTATTGTCAGGAGGATCACAGGAGCAGGGCCTAAGAGCAGGCACAGAAAACGTGGCCTTGCAGGTAGGCATGGCAAAGGCTATGCGAATGGCAGCAGAAGATCAGGTTGATTTTGCCCGGCGTACAACGGTGCTCCGTGATCGATTAATGGAAACGATACGTGCCATTCCTGAATTTGAATTGAACAGTCGCCCAGAGGGTGCACCTCATATTGTACACTTCTCCTATCCCGGGATGAAGGCAGAAGTGGCGCTGCACACCTTGGAGCAACTTGGCGTAACCATATCGACCCAATCTGCCTGTTCTTCGCGTTCGGCTGAACCGAGTCGGGCTCTACTTGCGATGGGCAGAGATGCAGCTTGTGCTATTGGCGGATTGCGTATTAGTCTTGGAGATGAACATACAGAAGAAGATGTAGCCTTGCTTAAACAGGCTTTACATCAGATGGTGGCGCAGTTGCGGCCCCTCGAAAGGCGGATGTAATGTAATGGAAATGAAATATGATATGCTGCTTCTCCGTTTCGGAGAGTTTATGTTAAAAGGGAAAAATCGTGCCCGATTTGAGAAAACGATCATTACACAGGTGAAAGCTTTGCTTAAACCTTATCCAGGAGCGAGCCTTCGCAAAGAATATGGCCGTGTCTATGTGGATCTTGGCGGTGAATCACATATTGAACTAATTAAGGTGCTGAAGCGGGTCTTCGGTGTGATGTCGATTAGTCCGGTTAAAGTTACTCCATCCGAGCTTGATGAGATTGTGAAAACAGCAGTTGCGTTTATGGACGAAAGGGAAGACGAATTCAAAGAAGGCACCACATTTAAGGTAAATGTAAGGCGGGTTTGGAAAGAGTTCCCGAACTCCTCCCATGAAATGAACCATTTGGTCGGTTCCCCGATCCTTCGGAAGTTTCAGCAATTAAGTGTTGATGTTCGTCAACCTGATATTGAACTGCGAGTGGAAATTCGGGATCAGGGTACCTATATTTTCAACGAAACCATTCCGGCAGTAGGTGGCTTTCCACTGGGTACGAATGGAAAAGCGATGGTACTGCTATCAGGTGGAATAGACAGCCCGGTGGCAGCCTGGTCTTCCATGCGCCGTGGACTGGAAGTGGAATGTGTACATTTTTACAGTTACCCGTTCACAAGCGAGCGCGCCAAAGAGAAAGTCATTGATTTGGCACGTGCCCTTGCTGATCATGCGGGAACAATCAAGCTGCATCTGGTTCCATTTACGGAGATCCAAACGGCATTTACCCAGCTGGGTCAGGATAATCTGATTATTACGCTGATGCGACGTTCAATGCTGCGAATTGCATCCAAACTTGCCGAGCGTGAGCGGGCACTCGCACTGATCACCGGGGATAGCCTAGGCCAAGTAGCGAGTCAGACTCTTCCGAGTATGAATGTCATTGGTCGTGCGACGGATCTGCCACTTTTGCGACCACTGGTTATGATGGATAAACAGGAGATCATTACTCTGTCCAAACAGATCGGAACGTATGACATATCTATTTTGCCATATGAGGATTGCTGTACTCTCTTTGTGCCAAAGTCACCTTCAACCAATCCAAATCTTCGAATTGTGGATAAAATAGAATCAACAATGAGCCATCTGTCAGAATGGGTGGATCAGGCGGTGGAACAAACTGAAACGATCACACTGCACGCCGGTGAAACTTCTGTGGTAACGAATCCAACAGGAGACAATGGCATGAAGGATGACTGGTTCTAAACTCAATAAAAATTAGCATGGCTGACATAATAAGGGCTATGTTAACTGCAAAAAAGGACTGTCCGATGAAATATCGTTCAGTCCTTTGCTGTATTCAGATGAAATTGTTAGTTTAATTAGCCTACGAATAGGAGCGCTGCTGTTCCCCACCAGATCCCTTGTGGCTGGAACTGCTGGAGCGTTTGCGATAACCTGCAAAGACTACACCTGCAATAACCACAACGATAAAGAGAATGCGCAATGCCGGATGTTCCGTAAAGTAAGGCAAGAGTCGCTGTTCCTCAGTGATCATATTGGAAGCCGTATACCCGAGAACAATGGCTCCGACATAGATAATCCAAGGAAAGTGATTAATTAGCTTGATAAACAGGGTACTGCCCCAGACGATAATAGGTACACTAATCAGGAGTCCAAGGATGACAAGCACGAGATGCTGCTGCGCTGCTCCAGCAACTGCAATCACGTTATCTAATCCCATGGCTGCATCCGCAATCACGATGGTACGAATAGCGGTCCACAAGGAAGTTCCCGCCTGGACATTATTGTGTTCATCTCCCTGATCCGCCAATAATTTATAGGCAATCCAGATCAGAAGTATGCCTCCCACAAGCAAGAGCCACGGAACTTTAAGCAACCATAAAACAACAACTGTTGCTAGAATTCGAATCAAAAGTGCGCCGCCAGTTCCATATAGAATCGCCTTTTTCTGCACGGAAGGGTGCAAATTTCGAGCTGCGAGACCAATGACGATGGCATTATCCCCAGCCAGAATTAGATCAATAAAGACAACGTTCAGCAAAGCCAGCCAGAATGTGGGACTAAATAGCTCCATGATATATGTCACTCCTTATATACGGTTCAATCATTAAGAATAGCATGGACAACTCCGACATACAAGTTAATGTGGGGGGATGAGGACATGGATACACTATGGCTGTTAACTGAAATTTTAATGATCAATCTGGTATTAAGTGGAGATAATGCGGTTGTTATTGCGCTTGCCAGCAAGGATCTGCCACCAATACAACGCAAAAAAGCGGTATGGTGGGGAGCTTTTGGCGCGGTGCTGCTGCGTTGTGTGTTAACCTTTGTAGCGGTATTATTGCTGGGGATTCCCTTTATCCAAGCGGCAGGTGGGCTGTTGCTACTCTGGATTGCAGTAAAGCTGCTGCTTCAAAATGAGGATGAAGTACATATTCGAGAAGCTTCTACGACCTGGAAAGCCATTCAAACCATTCTGATTGCCGATTTTGTAATGAGCTTGGATAATGTTTTGGCCATAGCGGCTTTGGCAGATGGAGATTTGGCTCTGATCGTCATTGGTATTGCAATCAGTATCCCCATCGTCGTATGGGGGAGCGGCTTAATTGTTGGTTTGTTGAAGCGATTTCCGATTCTTGTATTCGTCGGATCAGGCATCCTGGCCTTCACAGCAGGTGAGATGGTGATGAAAGACCCCAAGTTAGGAGAATGGCTGGGGGGTATGGCATCAGAGGTGCATACGCTGCTACCCGTAGCCATGGCTTGTCTTGTGGTTGCGATTGGAGGCGCACATAAATTTGTGCGGAAGAACGCATAGTTTAATTTTGGATAAAAGCTTGAACATATGACCGTCTGAACCGTCCGGTTTAGGCGGTTTTGTGGTGAGATAATACGCTTGTCAATACAACAATCATTGGACTAGTCATAAGTTGCACATTTTAGGGTAATACAGGTAAAGGACGCATGCAAAGTGCGACATAAAGTATAGTTTTTTGCCGAAACATCGGATACACTAGAAGCATGATTACAGGTTTGAATATCAACAGTCAGCATGGAATGCGTATCGTTTATGAAGAAATAAAGTACATAGCCATAGTATAAGAGGTGATTGAGGATGAGAAATGAAAAAGCGATTGGACTATTTATTGTAGCTGCGGGAATTATTATTCTGCTTGGCAAGTTTGGCGTGTTTGGATTTATTGGTCGTAATTTCTGGCCTTTGCTGATCCTGCTGCCAGGCATCGCCCTTCATGCGTTATATTATGCGCGTATTTCACCATCGTGGTCACTCGTTCCTGCCGGCATACTAACGGTGTATGGTGTTTTATTCAGTATAACGAATACATGGGGCGCTGGACTTATGAGCAGACTGTGGCCAGCATTCTTGCTAGGGATCGCCATAGGGTTACTCGAATATGGAATGGCTGAACGACGAAGACCGGAATATGTGTTACCTGTGGCTTTGATCCTTGGTGCGGTGTCGATCATATTATTCGGATTTACCTTGCTGCAAACGGGAATTATCTATGTACTTGCTGTCCTTTTGATCTTGGGCGGAGTCTGGTTATTACTTGGACGAGGACGTCAAGGGAGAGGCTGGTAACATTCCCAGTGGTCTTTTCGTGCGAAATATCTTGATTTTTACCTATAATAAACTATAATATAAGGGATATAGACATGCGTCGGGATATCACCGACGCTTATTTTGTGAGTAACCTGCGAAATTGCGGGAAGTTTAAGTAGATATGATTTGAAATTGGAAAGGATATGGATACAAAACATGCATTCAAGAGAACACATTCGCAATATTGCGATTATTGCCCACGTCGACCACGGAAAAACAACACTCGTTGACAAGTTGCTCCAGCAATCCGGTACTTACCGAGATCACGAAACGGTACAGGAGCGCGTAATGGACTCCAACGATTTGGAGCGTGAACGCGGTATTACGATTTTGGCCAAAAACACGGCTATAACTTATAAAGATTACTTGATTAATATTGTGGATACACCAGGACACGCCGACTTCGGTGGTGAAGTTGAACGTATCATGAAAATGGTTGACGGTGTATTGCTCGTTGTTGATGCTTATGAAGGCTGTATGCCACAAACGAAGTTTGTACTTCGTAAAGCACTCGAGCATAACCTGACACCAATCGTTGTTGTAAACAAAATTGACCGTCCAGCGGCTCGTCCGACTGAGGTTATTGATGAAGTATTGGACCTGTTCATTGAACTGGGTGCCAACGATCAACAACTCGAATTCCCTGTTGTATATGCTTCCGCATTGAACGGAACATCCAGCATGGATAATGATCCTGCCAAACAAGATGACAACATGATGGCGATCTACAATACCATCGTTAGTCATATCCCACACCCTACCGAAAATGTTGAAGAACCACTTCAATTCCTCGTTACTTTGATGGACTACAATGAATACCTTGGCCGTATTGCCATTGGTCGTGTTAACCGCGGTGTGATCCGTCAAGGACAATCGGTAACGGTTATTATGCGTGATGGTAAGAGCAAAACTGCACGTATCGAGAAACTGTTTGGTTTCCAAGGTCTCAAACGTATTGAGACGGAAGAAGCAGGAGCAGGCGACATCGTTGCCATTGCAGGGATCAAGGACATCAACATTGGTGAAACCATTGCCGACCCTAACAACCCGGAAGCTTTGCCAGTTCTGAAAATTGATGAGCCAACACTGCAAATGACGTTCCTCGTGAACAACAGTCCATTCGCAGGTCGTGAAGGTAAATGGGTAACTTCCCGTAAACTTCGTGAGCGTTTGTTCAAAGAGTTGGAAACAGACGTTTCCCTTCGTGTTGACGAAACGGATAGCCCTGATGCATTTATCGTTTCCGGACGTGGTGAGCTTCACTTGGGTATCCTGATTGAAAATATGCGTCGTGAAGGATATGAGCTTCAAGTATCCAAACCAGAAGTTATCGTAAGAGAAGTTGACGGTAAGAAAATGGAACCTGTTGAGCGCTTGTTGATTGATATCCCTGAAGAGAGCATGGGTTCCGTAATGGAGAGCCTGGGCGCACGTAAAGCAGAGATGGTTAACATGGTTAACACAGGTAGTGGTCAAGTTCGTCTGGAGTTCCTAATTCCAGCACGTGGTTTGATCGGATACAGCACAAACTTCCTGACATTGACTCGTGGTTACGGTGTAATGAACCATGCATTTGACAGCTACGCTCCAGTAGTATCCGGTCAAGTGGGTGGACGTCACCAAGGCGTGTTGATCTCAACTGAAACGGGTACATCTACGTTCTATGGCATGATGGGCGTTGAGGATCGAGGTACACTCTTCTTGGAGCCGGGTACTGAAATCTACGAAGGTATGATTGTTGGTGAACATACACGTGACAATGATATCGTTGTTAACATCTGCAAAGAAAAACAACTGACTAACGTTCGTTCTTCCGGTAAAGATGATACGGTTAAAATTAAAACTCCAATTATCTTCTCGTTGGAACAGGCGCTTGAATATCTGAATGAAGATGAATATTGTGAGATTACACCAAAATCTATTCGTCTTCGTAAAAAGATCCTGAACAAATCCGAGCGTGAGCGTGCAGAAAAACAACGCAAAATGGCTTCAAAAGCCTAATAACAACAAAATAAGCTATATAAGTTAGCATTTGATGGAACACATATGCACCATCGGCGTTGATTACAACCCACTAAAGTAGTGGAGGATACGGAATCGATTCTGTAGGAGCGAAGCGTTCGCCTTTATCCCCGGATTTTACCATTGAAAAATGGATCAAAAAAATCTGGGGATAACAGCGACCAAAAGAACGATCCGAATCCGAAACGGTCATATTGCAGAGCTTTGTAATTAATGTTGTTGGTGTTGTTCCATCAACCAGTTAACTTATCCTAGCATGAACACGAAAGGAGCTGGCTGTGCATGCAAGCATGGTTCGCATCACACCCGATCGTAGCCTACATCGTCATCTTTGTATTGATTACTTACGTATATAACAAGGTGTTTCGGGTACGTCAGAAATTGCCACTGGGTAAGGAAATCGTTCTCTATATTTTGATGGCGATGGGCACATTCATGCTTCTTATTTTTCAGATCGACAAGCTACCCATCATTCAATGTTTGTTGGTCGCGGTTGGTTTGATGTTATTAGTGAGAGTGCGTTATTTTATTGAAGGTCGTCAAAAGAAAAAAGCGGAAGCTGCCGCTCGAAACTCATAAATCCTGTCTTGTACAGACCATCCGTTTTCCTTTGGGAAAGCGGTTGTCTTTTATTTAGACAAAAACAGATGTGATAAAGGTGTTGAAGATATGAACTCAAATTCGAACGGACTGCCTCCACGGAGACAGGCACCGACGCAATCCGGTGCTTCTGGATCGAAGAATGGCAAGGGCAAGCAGCCTAAGAAGAAAAAGAGAATGAATGCTTTTGGCAGAATCCTTTTAAGTCTATTGGTTATTGCCATTGTGGTAGGCGGTGGATATGCGTACTGGGTATACAATCAAGTCGTGGATACAGGCATCGATAAACCGGTACCTCCCGGGATGTCAGCCACAACCAAACCGATCACGATGCTGTTATTAGGCACAGATAACCGTCCTGAAACTGGCACATATCTCTCGGATGTTGTTATGGTGGCTTCGTTGAATCCGGAGACCAAGACGGCAACCATTGTATCTTTACCACGAGACACACGTATTCAATTGGATGGGTACAAGTCGAACAAGCTGAATTCCTATTATCCAAGATTCAAAGCACAGGAAAAAACCACTGGCAAAAATGCAGAGGATCAGATGAAAGAAATGATGGGCAAGTATTTGGATGTAGATATTAATTATACAACCGTCCTGAATTTTCAGGCATTCCGTGATGCTGTCAATGCCGTGGGTGGCGTGGATGTGACTGTGGATAAAAATATGTGTTATAGAGATACAGCCGATGGTACAGATATCAATCTGGTCGCAGGCGCACAACATCTCGATGGTAAAGCAGCACTAGATTTTGTTCGTTACCGCAAATCCAATTGTAATCCAAAGACTGATGAATCCAACGACTTTGATCGTAATAAACGTCAAAACCAAGTGCTGAACTCCATGCTGGATCAGATGAAATCTCTTGGGGGCATTACAAAGATCAGCAAAGTGATTGGTGCAGTTGACAAGAATATGACGACAGATGTGGAATCGGAACAAATGAAAAACTTTATCTCGACGTATTGGAACATTTCCACTTCGGATGTGCATTATACTCCAGTTACTGGAGAGTGGAGAAGTCCATATGTGTATATTAATGAAACGGAACTCGCCAATGCCAAGCAGGCTTTACAAGATACACTTTCAGGTAAAGTAACGGCTTCACCTTCAAGTGAATAACCTTCATTCTTTTGGGATTGGAAGCACGTTAATCGGTATGCTATAATAACATAAACCAAGTACAAGAATTGCATAAAGAAGGTTAGGGGGCTGGTTGAATGTCCGAAGCCGTCACACAATTAACTGAATCTCTTTTACAGCAATTCAAGAATGAGACCTTTGTGCTTCTGAGCACAGTGGATGTAGAATCCGGAGGTCCGACTTCAACAGCCATCTCCTGGATTTATGCGGAGAATGCTTCTACTTTTCGTGTAGCGATCGATCATCGTTCACGTTTAGTGAATAACATGATTACTAATCCGCTCATTACGGTAACTGTCTTTGGAGAAGAGACGGTGTACGCAGTGAACGGACGTGCTGCGGTACGACAAGATCCGCTGCTGGACGTTCCATTTAATATGTGCTGTTTCGACATTACAATTGAAGCGGTGAGGAATGCTCTGTTTTACGGCGCTCAATTGTCCTCTGTGCCTCAATATGTCAAAATATATGATCAGCGTGCTGCTGAGAAATTAGATGAGCAGGTTTTTACTGCCATGAAAAAAGCCTAGTGAGAGATCACTGGGCTTTTTGTTGTCTTTTGTCCGATGAATGCAGCTGCTGCATTTGTTGTTTTTGATTCATGTGTTCATCCGGATTTTGACGGACTTGGACGTCTTTCGGGAGTTGAGGGATAATTCGTCCCACCATGTCAGCGAGTTCTGAAGCAAAACCCGAAATTGGGTGCCCTTGACGAATATGTTCACCAATCTCTTTAATTCGTTCAGTGACATCTGCATCAGCAGTAACGATGGAATCTATACCTTCGGGGTCTTTGCGAAGTGCTTCGGCAACAGCGTACTTAATGGTACCCACCCGAGCACGTTCCAGTTCACCATCAACATCGATGCCAACTACAGCTGTATTACCGAGTATGACGCAGTTCGCATCTTCAACACCTTCTACTTGTTTGGCAAGGGCTTTAAGGTGATTGATTCGTTTTTCATTTGGCATCCGGCCACTCTGTGCATCATCTGCAATGTTGGTATCATGGACTTCACCTGTATTCTCATTGAGACGGTCCAAACGTGAAGGATTCATCCGATCTTCCTGTGCATTGAGCATGTGAGATCCTTTCCCTTGATCTTGCTGAGTTGTTACATTTCCTCCGTAACCTTTCGCATGTGTACCTTGATTCGGCGAAGCGCTGCGTGTGGAACTGTTGCAACCTGTAAGTATAAAGATCAGAAGCAGCGTGCAAACCCATATTTTCATAAATGTTCATCCTTTCTTGGAGTTTTTCAGAATGGTTGACAATTATTTTGCCCTAGTCGAATACATTTATGTATGGGATCATGATTGTCCATGCCGCTGCTGAAAGATCACACTATTCATGCCTTTAACGACGCCGCTTTGGAGGGGATTGAATGAAAAAGATTTTTGTATTGGATACCAACGTGCTTCTGCATGACCCCAATGCCATATTTGCCTTTGAGGAACATGAGGTAATCATTCCCGCGGTTGTACTGGAGGAGATCGACTCCAAAAAAAGAAATGCCGATGAAATTGGGCGTAATGCCCGTAATGTATCCAGACTGTTAGATGGATTACGAGAGCTGGGTCACTTGCACAGTGGGGTACCTTTGGCAAATGGAGGTAACCTGAAAGTAGAGCTGAATCATCGGAGTTTCGTGAAAGTTCAGGAAATGTTTGGTGAAGTGTCCAACGATAATCGCATTTTGGCTGTCGCACTGAATTATCAGATTGAGGAGAATGAAAAGGAAGTAGTCGAACGTCAGGTCGTGCTTGTCAGTAAAGATGTACTTGTGCGTATCAAAGCGGATGTACTTGGTCTGTTCACACAGGATTACTTATCAGATCGGACGGCAGGACTCAGTGAGTTATATCCGGGTTATACGGCCCTAAAAGTTCATCCGTCAGTGATTGATGAGTTTTACACATATCGTTTTTTACCAATCAAACCGTTGCAGTTGTCTTATTCGTTGTATCCGAATGAATTTGTCATTCTCAAGGATGAGATGGGAACCAATAAATCGGCTTTGCTTAAAGTGAACACAGAGGGATCAAAGCTGGAGCCGCTTTTCCTCAGTAATGACAATGTCTGGGGCATTAGCGCACGTAACGCACAACAACGCATGGCACTGGAATTGCTTTTGAATGATGACATCCCGCTTGTTACCATCACCGGTAAAGCCGGAACAGGGAAAACCTTGCTGGCACTTGCAGCAGGTCTGCTTAAGGTAGAGGATGATCATAAGTACAAAAAACTGTTGATCGCTCGCCCTGTCGTTCCAATGGGGAAAGATATCGGTTATTTGCCTGGTGAGAAGGAAGAAAAACTTCGTCCATGGATGCAGCCGATATATGATAATCTGGAGTTTTTGTTTGACACCAAAAAAGCTGGAGATATCGATAAAATCCTAATGGGACTTGGCAGTATTCAGGTGGAGGCCTTAACGTATATTCGTGGAAGATCGATACCTGGACAGTTTATCATTATTGATGAAGCCCAGAACCTGTCGCGCCACGAAGTGAAGACCATTGTATCAAGGGTCGGTGAAGGCAGTAAGATTATTTTGATGGGAGACCCCGAACAGATAGACCATCCGTATCTTGATTCTGCCAGTAATGGTCTGACGTATATCGTGGAACGGTTCAAACAAGAGGGAATCAGCGGACACATCATGCTCGAAAAAGGAGAACGGTCCAAGCTGGCACAGCTTGCAGCTGATTTATTGTAAAATTTAGGGGATTTATTTCCCGGAAAATGTTGTTATTGAAGCCGGCTCCTGGAGCCGGCTTTTTGCCGAAAAAATAAGTAAGCGTTATTACACAGAACTCGATATGCTCGTATTATGCAAAAATCCGAAAAAGTGTTTTTCGGCAGGGTAGGACAAGAGTACTACTTATTTGTTACAATAATTGCTGCAGGAAAAAACTAGGTGAACAGGGAGGGAAGTTAATGAAGCGTAGACATCAGGTTGTTTTATTCGCGGTATTGCTGCTTTCGTTAACGATCTTGTCACCGAGTTTTGACTTTAGAGGTTCGCAGCTCAATCAGGAACGCGATCAGGAGAAGGATGCTTTTCCTGGGTCTTCGTCCCGTAATGAAGATGCTCAAGCTCCGCTGGAGATTGTAGTGGCCATGTCGGATGAAGAGTTCCAAGCCTTTCAAAAAATAGCCAAAGAAGTTGCTGCTTCCCAGCTGGTAGAGATTAATCTTCGGAATGAGAAGCCGGATACATATAAGCATGTTTTGGATCTTGAATTTTCACTAGGAGAGAACGGTGATGTTGTTCTGCTTGATAGTGAGGAAGTGCAATACTATGCCCAAAAAGGGTACCTGTATCCGTTAAACGGAACCACATTATCGAAGTCGCTAGGAGATACGGTAGTTGGGTTACGGGGAATGACAGAGTGGAATGGTTATCAGTGGGGAATGCCTTTTGATTTTGATCCGTACATTCTGGCTGCCCAATCTTCATTTCTGAAGAGAGCTGGTCTGGAGTCATTACCTCGCAATAAAGATCAGTGGGTCAAACTTACTCAACAAGCCATTGCGGAAGGCACCCCTTTAATTACAATGAACATCAATGATATGTACGGGACAAATGCGTGGCTGAATCATTTGGAACCGAAAATGGCACCAGACCAAGTTAAACGAACACAAATAGATTCGCAAACGGGGAATCTTCAGCAGGGGATTCAGTTGATGAATCAGATTCAGCCCCTTATTAAGCTGGAGTCTACCAATTCAGAGTTCTCTCCAACTGCTGACCAGAACGGCACACCGATGGTTGTATCGTTGTTATCTCAATTATTAAGTGCGGATCAAGCGAGTGCAGTTGATAAAGATTCTTTGGAGCGGATTTCTTTCGAAACCTTGGAAACCGTAAACTCCAGAAGCCTTGTTATTACTGCGGGTTCGGTTGAGGCTGAGGAGGCCAGTAGATGGATTGAAGGAATGACGTCCGCTACGACACAGCTGAAATGGTACCAACAGGTTAACCGGTTGCCCGCAAAGCAACAGGAGCTGGATTTGGAGTCTGAGAAACTCGTTGGACGTTATGACATGACAAAGGGACAATCCTGGTTCCCAACCACCCAAGATGTCCCTGCTGCCACGACCGAAAGTCATGCTCTAATAACTCGTTTTCATAAAAAAGTACAACAATTTTTAAAGGGTGAAATTACAGCGAATCAATACGTAGACAGTATTAAAACGACGAATTAACTTTAAGTTCGTGTTCAAAAAGTCTGGATTTCAACTTCGATGCTGATGATGCCACAAGGCATCCTTCGTAATCAAAAGCGGACTTTTTGAACAACCTCTTTAAAAGGATATAGCTAGTTTTACTTCCAGTATGCCTTCACTTGTCGAAACATCGGTTGCTTTCACAAACGAGAGGATTTTCTGTGGATAGAACCCAAGGTCAAATTCTTTTTCCAGCATTCTGCGAGTGGTGTCTGGTAATTCAAGCTGGTTGAATACAAGTTTGTCCACATGAAAACGAATGGAGTTTTGAGGTTCATTTTCTACCGTATAATGTCCTTCAATGCTTAATTGCAACTGATCCCGCTGACCGGAAGCTATAATCTTATCCTGGTTAAACCGAAAGGCAAAGTCTTCAAAGATTGAATTTTGGGAACGTAGAAATGAATTAAGCTCATCCTGCCCAATTCGAATCGTATACGTTGTTCCAGTCGTGGATATACCTCCGTTTTGTTTTTGGATAAAATCGGGCAGGTTCTGCATGGCAGATGCCAATGCTTTGAAATATCGTTTCACCTCATAGATGCCGATATTCTCCCAATAGAGGGTTAATTCATCCATCAGTTTCTGAATCGCTGCCGCATCTCCGCTGGTGGCTATTTGGGCATCCACTTCTTTTTGCAAGGCGACTACACGTTCCCGCTGGTTTTGAAGATTAGTCTTCATTTCGGTTAATTCTGTTGTAGTCTGACGAATCTGAGTGGAAGTCTGTTGCAGATTGCGATAACGGTCCTGATACTTGTCCAGCACAGCCTGATCCCGTCCGATAATAATCTGGTAATAATCATACAGTACAAACAGGTCTTTGAATGACCTGGCTCCCAGGACCGTCATGAGGAGGCTGTCGCGTTCTCCTGTGTAGTAGGACCTCACTACAGCTCCGGCCCGATCTTGCTGAATATGTATCTGCTCTTCCTGTTCCTGCAGCTGGACGGATAATGTCTCGTGTTGTTGACCCAGCTGCTTCTGCCTTTCGGTGATGCGTTCGATTTCATGATCGATTTCAACGATGGATAGACTTTTTTGTAATATCTCACGTGTATCCTCAGGTGAAGACTCTCCATAGGCATAGGCTAAAGGTAGCTGGAGGAATAAAATGATGCATAATATAAAGGCGGAAATGCCGTGTTGACGTTTCACCGATCCATTCTCCTTTCCACTTCTTAAATGACAAACGTACAGGCTTGTTGTCTTCCAGACAATATATGAAACAAATACGTGAAATATCCTTAGTGGTTACATAACACCATGAACATTCATTTAATCTGAACACAACAAAAAAGCAACCCGACAGATATCGGATCACTTTGATGCTGCAGGTGGATTAGAGCGGCAAACCCATTTCGAATACGGTCCAGTAGCTGAACCCCGTGAATGTTACGATCATATAACCCCAGAAGAGCAATATGTACGTTCGCTCGGTAAATTTCAAGTATCCCAAAATGACAAAAAACGCAGTCTGCAGGAAAAAAAGCAAAGCCATTTCGACCAGATCTCCCGCAAAAGCCATCAGGCCAATTGCAAGCGTGAAGAACCCGAGTACCCGAAACATGCGTGCCACGGTAAATCCTCCTCTCCTAAGTACGTTCATAGATTGTCTACACAACATTATACCGGGAAAGGAAAAACGTGTAAACAAATTTGGATATGAAAGCGAATTCTTTTTTTGCTCAAAGTAAGTATAGAGGGATATGTTTTACGTATGTCACGTATGAGCAAGCCTGAATGTGGAAATACATTTTAGTATGAAATCAATTCTATGAACTCTATGAGAGGCATAAGAATGAATGAAGCAGCTTTTATACCTAATTCACATACCGGGCTTCCGGTAATGCGGACGGTTATTTTAGGATGTTGTTAGGAGGGTATTATAGCATGACTGCAGTGAGACAGGATGCTTGGAGTACAGAGGACGATTTGATATTGGCTGAGGTTACTTTGCGTCATATTCGGGAAGGCAGTACACAATTGGCCGCTTTTGAAGAGGTGGGCGAAAAAATAGGCAGAACATCTGCCGCATGCGGTTTTCGCTGGAACAGTTGTGTACGTAAAAAGTATGATTCTGCCATCAGTAACGCCAAGGCACAACGACAAAAACGAAGTTATCTCAGAAAGCAACCAGCTATGCTCGGACCGCAGGTTGCAGCACTGTCTACACTGGACACTGAAGAACATCTGTACAAATCAGATGGGATCTCAGACGATTCATTATCGATGGATGCAGTAATCCGCTTCCTGCGACAATGGAAGGGAACGGTGCAGGAGAGTAGTCGTCAACTCAAGATGCTGGAGAAGGAGCTTCGGGAGAAAGAAGATGAATTGCTTGAACTACGTCTTGAGAATGACCGTCTCTCCAAGGAAGTGAATGAAGTGCAGACGGATTACCGTGTGGTGAATGACGACTACAAAGCTTTGATTCAGATTATGGATCGGGCTCGCAGACTCGCATTTTTGTCCGAAGAAGAAGAGGAACTTAAGACACGTTTCAAGATGGATGCCAACGGGAATCTGGAACGAATTGAATAACAAATTCAGACGTTTGATTTGTGAAAGTCAGGTATGAACCCGCCACACCTCCGTTACACAACGGCAGGTATGACGGGTTTTTAGTTTGGTGTTTTTGTTCTATTATAGATAATAGAAGAGAAACTACTGAAGCGGAGAGGAGTGCATCATATGATTATTGACATCGTAGGAGCGGGGGCACTTGGTCTTTTGTATGGCGGGAAACTGCTGGCGTCAGGTAACCAGGTCAGATTTTGGACCAGAACAACAGCTCAGGCAGACCTCCTCAGCCATAATGGAGTAACCATTGTGGAACAAGACGAGGAGATACATATTCTACCGGATCAAATACAGGCGAAACCAATAAGTAAGCTGACTGACACATGGAAGAACACACCAGGAGAATGGTTACTGCTCATGGTTAAGCAGACAAGCATTGATGATTTCATTGATGAGATTAGTCCATTACAAGATCATGTGCTGAATGTCGCTTGTTTTCAGAATGGGATGGGCCATCTTACAAAACTTCAAGCAGCTTTGCCAAAGTCGCTTCTGTGTAGTGCGGTTACAACAGAAGGTGCGAAGCGAACACAAAGTCAGGTGAGTCGTGCAGGTACAGGTGAAACTAGGCTGGGGAGGTACAACATACATATAGGAGCTTCTACCTCTATAGAGGAGAAGAGAACATTTACTCTGTCGGGATCGTTGCAGCAGGCAGGATTTGACTGTACAGTGTCGAATGAAATCGATAAGCTGATATACAGGAAACTATTGATTAATTCAGTCATTAACCCGCTCACGGCACTATGGCGAATCCCTAATGGAGAATTGATCGTCAAGGAAGAACGAAAGAGGCTAATGCGCCAGTTATATGATGAAGTATTGTTAATCTACTCTGCAAGTGGAATATGTTTGGATCAGGATATGTGGGATCAACTGATATCGGTTTGTCGTTCTACTGCCACGAATACTTCCTCCATGCTTGCAGATGTTCTCGCTGGACGTGGTACAGAAGTGAGGTCAATTAACGGTCATATTGTAAAGATGGCACAGAAGTTGGACCTTTTTGCACCTACACATGAAATACTGCTTCATCTGATTGAAGGAATGCAAACGGAAGGAGTGAATTAATGGGACTTTTTATTGTGTTGAGCATATTGCCCTTTTTTCCGTTCTTTCTTGTCTATTGGGGCATGTACGTATGGAAAAAAGACAAACGTAAAGCATTGCGAATGGCAATGGATGTAACCACTTTTTTTCTTGTATTTTCAGTTTCAGCGTTATTCAACTTAACATTTGATTCGAATTTTGGTTTTTATCTGACATTAATACTCATACTAGTAGCACTTGGATTCATCGGGGGTGCGCAAAATCGACTAAAAGGGAAGGTCGATAGGGGTAGAATGTTCCGGGCCGTATGGCGCATGTCTTTCGTCATCATGAGTTTCGGGTATGTTTTGTTTACTTTATTTGGATTATTTAGATACTTCATGCAACAGATGTAAGGTTACATAACGCATAAGAGGCAAAAAATGTGTCGATTTTGTCGAAAACTGAAAAAAACATTACTTTCTGAAAAAGTAATGTAGATTTTTTTGACCGGTGGTTGTATAATCTATAAACATATAAACCATATCAATTTAGGGGGAACGTGTTAGATGAAAAGGAAAAGTCTATTAGTCCTTTTGACGCTGATTTTGGCGTTCGGTACCGTACTTGCAGCGTGCGGATCGAAAAACGAAGGCACAGGTAACACCGATACTGGTTCTGCAAACGAAGGAAATGGTCTTGCTAAAGATCAAATTCTGAAAATCAACCTGTCAGCTGAACCTCCTACGTTGGACCCGGCTCAAGCAAAAGACAGCCAAACCAACACAGTTCTGAAATTCTTGTACGAAGGTCTTGTACGCATCGATGCTGATGGTAAAGAACAAGCAGGCGTAGCTAAAGACTGGAAAATTTCCGAAGATGGTTTGAAATATGTTTTCAACCTGAACCCGGAAGCTAAATGGAGCAACGGTGATGCAATCACTGCCGAAGACTTTGTTCGTTCTTGGGAACGTGCTTTGAAACCGGAAACAGCTTCTCCATATGCATACCAATTGTACTATATTAAAGGCGCTGAAGGTTACAACCTCAGCAAAGATGAAACATACAAAGGTACTAAAGTCACAGATTTCTCACAAGTAGGCGTTAAAGCTACTGATGAGCACACATTGGAAGTAACGTTGGAAAACCCAACACCTTACTTCTTGGGTCTGACTGCATTCTACACCTACTACCCAGTACATGCATCTGCTGACACCAATGACAAATTCTTCACAGACTACAAAAACATGATCGTTAACGGACCATTTGTAATGGATCAATACGCTAAAGGTCAAAAAATTGTTGTGAAGAAAAACGATGGTTACCATGCAGCTGCCGATATTAAATTGGCTCAAATCGATATGTCTCTGACAAACAGCAGTGCTTCCGAACTGCAAGCTTACAAATCAGGACAATTGGACTACACTGGTGCACCTAACGGTGAAATTCCATCCGACCAAATTCCTTCTGTAAAAGCGGAATTGCCGGACGAGTTCAAAGCTACTGGTATTGCAAGTACGTACTACTATCAGTTCAACGTAAACGAAGCACCATTTAACAACGTTAAAATCCGTAAAGCATTTGCAATGTCCATTCAGCGTCAGCTGATTGTTGACAAAGTAACACAAGGTGGACAAATTCCAGCATTCGGCTTTGTACCTCCAGGTATCCGTGGTGAAAACGGCGAATTCCGTGATGAGCACAAAGACGATTACTTCACTGAAAATGTTGAAGAAGCTAAAGCATTGCTTGCTGAAGGTATGAAAGAAGAAGGTTACACAACATTGCCAGCTGTTACGTTGATCTACAACACTAGTGATGGTCACGCAAAAATCGCTTTGGCGGTTGCTGACATGTGGAAACAAAATCTTGGTGTTGATGTGAAAACAGAAAACCAAGAGTGGGGCGTATTCCTTGAGAACCGTCAAAACCAAAACTTCCAAGTAGCTCGTGCAGGTTGGTCTGCTGACTACAACGATCCATACAACTTCTTGGAAATGTGGACGACTGGAAACACAAACAATGATTCCAAATTCAGCAACGAACAGTATGACAAAGATGTTAAAGAAACTGTAAAATCTGCTGATCCAGCTGCACGTATGGCTGCATTTGCTGATGCTGAGAAAATCCTGATTCAAGATGAAATGGGCGTTATGCCAATCTATTATTACACTAACGTATCTTTGACTAAGCCTTACCTGAAAGGTGTACAACTTGATTTCAGTGGAGCTATTGACTTCACGCGTGCATATCTGGAAGAGAAATAAGTTGTTCTGAAGTCTAATATGATTACTTCGGGATATATATGTGGAATTCCATATATATCCCGATTTTTTTGTATGTGCACCGATTTTCCTTATAATTCTTGAAATTTCCGATAAATGGATTGGACTTTATTTCAGTCTAATTCTACAATCGATTTGTATACAAAATATTGTTTGTGGAGGTGTGCAAGGGTTGGTTAAGTATGTGTTGAAAAAACTACTATTTATGCTGCTATCGCTTTTCATACTCGCATCGCTGACTTTCTTCCTAATGAAGGCCATTCCTGGTGACCCGTTTACAGCAGAAAAGAAACTATCGCCAGAAATTCGTGCACTTTTAGAAGTTAAGTACGGTTTGGATAAACCGATGTATGAACAATACCTGAAGTATATGGGTGGAATCCTTAAAGGGGATTTCGGCGTTTCTATGAGGTATCTGAATCAGGATGTAACGGATATGATTACTCAAACATTCACAGCTTCACTGAAGCTTGGGATCTTTGCAATCCTTATCTCCATTATTGTAGGTGTATTGTTGGGTCTTCTCGCAGCAGTATATCACCGCAAATTGATTGATGATGTCACCATGGTCGTCGCTGTCATAGGTATTGCTGTTCCGAGCTTCTTGCTTGCATCGTTATTGCAATATGTCTTTGCTTTTAAATTGGGATGGTTCAACGTTATGGGCTTCGACGGACCACTTGACTATGTGCTCCCTGTTGCAGCACTATCTGCATCACCAATTGCCTTTATTGCACGTTTGACGCGTTCCAGCATGCTGGAAGTTTTGCATGCCGATTATATCAAAACAGCTAAGGCAAAAGGTTTGAAATGGCCAGCGATTATGTTCAAACACGTTGTACGAAATGGTATTTTACCGGTAGTAACTTATGTTGGTCCAATGACAGCAAACATCATTACAGGTTCCGTTGTTATTGAACAGATCTTTAACATCGGGGGAATTGGTAAAGTATTCGTAGAAAGCATCACTAACCGGGATTATACAATGATAATGGGAATCACGATTTTCTATGGTATTCTCCTCATGTTGGCACGCTTCCTGACGGATATCGCTTATGTACTAATTGATCCTAGAATTAAGCTGGAAAGCCGGAAGGGGGCATAACGTTGTCTGGCACGAATAATAAAAAGAATGAAACGGCGAACACGAACCTGACTAGTCAGGCAGCGGTTAAACCGCAAGAAAGTGTATCCCTTTTTAAAGATGCCATGTACAGACTTGCAACCAATAAGGCTGCAATGATCAGTCTGAGTGTATTGGTTCTTGTCGTGATTTTCGCTTTGATTGGTCCAACTTCTTTGTTTACAAGTTATAATTATTATTCCAATGATTTGATGAATGCCAACGCGGCACCAAGTGCTGAGCACTGGTTTGGTACAGACGACCTAGGTCGTGACGTGTGGGTAAGAACATGGGTTGGTGCTCGTGTATCTCTTACTGTAGGTTTAGCAGCAGCTCTGATTGACCTTGTTATTGGTGTAATCTATGGTGCAATTATGGGTTACTACGGCGGACGTGTTGATGGTATCATGAACAAGTTCTCTGAGATTCTGTACTCCCTGCCTTACATGCTCGTTGTTATCTTGTTGCTGGTTGTATTGGAACCAAGTCTGACAACCATCATCATTGCCCTCACCATTACAGGCTGGATCAGTATGTCGTGGATTGTACGTGGTGAGATTATGCAACTCAAAAACAGAGACTTCATTCTCGCGGCCCGCTCCATGGGTGCAAGTACAGGACGTCAATTGTTCCGCCACTTGTTGCCAAATGCGATTGGCCCGATTATCGTAACTTTGACATTGTCAATTCCTAATGCGATCTTTGCTGAGGCGTTTCTGAGTTTCCTCGGACTTGGTGTATCTGCACCGAGATCATCCTTGGGATCCATGATCAATGACGCACTCACAGGCTGGACACTGTATCCTTGGCGGATGTGGTTCCCGGCAGGCCTTATGGTTCTGACTATGCTTGCATTTAACTTGCTCGGAGACGGTCTGCGTGACGCACTCGATCCGAAATTACGTAAATAGAAATAGGAGGTGGGATTATGGAGCCGATTTTAACAGTCAAGGACCTGAGCGTGTCATTTTCAACGCGCTCTGGTGAATTTGATGCCGTTAAAAATGTGAGTTTTGAAATTGGCAAAGGAGAGACGCTGGGGATCGTAGGTGAATCCGGTAGTGGTAAGAGTGTTACCGCCCAAACCATCATGAAATTGATTCCCTCCCCGCCTTCGAAGGTCAAAAGCGGAGAAATAACTTTTCACGGGCAAGACCTGCTGAATAAGACAGACAAACAAATGGAAGCGATTCGTGGTAAAGATATCGGTATGATCTTCCAAGATCCAATGACTTCTTTGAATCCTACCATTAAAATTGGTAAACAAATTACCGAAGTATTGCGCAAGCATCAGAACATGTCCAAACAAGCGGCGGATAAAGCTGCGTTGGAAATGTTGGAACTTGTAGGTATTAAAAATGCGGCTATTCGCATGAATCATTATCCTCACCAATTCTCTGGTGGTATGCGTCAGCGTGCCATGATTGCGATCGCACTTGCATGTCGTCCATCCCTTCTGATTGCGGATGAACCGACTACTGCACTTGACGTTACAATTCAGGCTCAAATTCTGGATGTCATGAAAGACATGCAGCAAAAGCTGGGAACATCGATCATGCTGATTACGCATGACCTTGGTGTCGTAGCGGGTATGTGTGACCGTGTTGTTGTTATGAAGGAAGGCGAAGTTGTTGAAACAGGAACAACTGCTGAAATCTTTAGTAACCCTCAACATCCATACACGATTAAATTGCTGAATGCTTTGCCACGTCTGGACGAGCCCAAAAAGGAAAAACCAGCTCCGGCTGGTATTATCAAAGGCAGCAATAAGCCTCTGGTACAAGTGAAAAACTTGAAACAGTACTTTAATTTGGGTAAAGGTAACATTCTCAAAGCGGTCAATGACGTAAGCTTTGATATCTTTGAAGGTGAAACACTTGGCGTTGTAGGCGAGTCTGGCTGTGGTAAATCCACAACAGGTCGTACCATTCTGCGTCTTTATGAGCCAACTGGCGGAAATGTTAACTTCAATGGAACGGATATCTACAAGTTGTCCCCGCGCAAAATGAAAGAAATGCGTAAAGATATGCAGATGATCTTCCAAGATCCATATGCATCTCTTAACCCGCGTTTCAATGTTATGGATATTATCGGGGAGTCACTCGATATTCATGGTCTGGCTTCCAGCTCTAAAGAGCGCAAGAGACGAGTGGAGGAACTGCTTGATCTGGTAGGTTTGAATCCAAGTCATGCACTTCGTTATCCACATGAATTCTCCGGTGGTCAAAGACAACGGATCGGGATTGCGCGTGCGCTTGCTGTAGACCCTAAATTCATCATCTGTGATGAGCCATTGTCTGCACTGGATGTATCCATTCAGGCGCAGGTCGTTAAATTGCTTGAAGAACTTCAGCAACGTCTCGGCTTGACATACCTGTTTATTGCGCATGACTTGTCAATGGTTAAACATATCAGTGACCGTGTAGCTGTAATGTACATGGGTAAAGTGGTTGAGCTCGCAGAAAGTGAAGAACTATATGCGAACCCTGTCCACCCTTACACCAAAACATTGCTTTCCGCGATCCCTGTACCTGATCCGGAAGTGGAAGCGAACAAACGTCGCATCTTGCTGCCAGAAGAGCATATGAGCCCGATTCAGAACGGATCTGGCGGTCCTGCAAATGATCCGTACAACCTGGAAAATTCTCAATTGATTGAGGTTTCCAAAGGTCACTGGGTTGCAGAACCTTACGTATAATAGGAATATTAAAGCGATATGCTATTATTGATGTATTAAATGCCGCCGACTCGTTCGGCGGTTTTTTTCGTATTTTAATTACTTTCTTTTGACGAAGCGGCCCTGAATTCGGTACAATCAAGAAAGGCTCTTTGAAGCAGAATAGGAGGCAGACCTCATGAACGGTATTACCGAGGCACTCCGCAGCGGATCAAGACTTGCAGAAGATTATATCTGTTCAAGAGATGCTGCGCGTGGCCTTTACGAGTACGACATTCGCTGGGAATCAGGACTTCAGGCGCGTGCCGAGTGGCTGGACCAATCGGAAAACACACGTATTGATCGTCGTGATCTGGCAGAGTATTTACGTATATATAATAAGCGGGTGAACGACCATGGAGAGGTTCATGCGTCCATCACACGTCTTGCAGAACAAGATGCACTAGTGGTTACAGGAGGACAGCAGAGCGGTCTGCTCACCGGACCACTGTTCGTCATATACAAAGCCGCCAGCGTAGTGGCAGCTGCGCGTGAAGCGGAAGAAAGACTTCAACGCCCGGTAGTCCCAGTATTTTGGATTGCCGGTGAAGACCATGACTGGGATGAGGTTAACCACACATATCTACCTGATCGTCAGGGAGACATGAACAAGGTTAAGTTACAAGGACGATTCGCAGGAAGGGATTCTGTGAGTAATGTTCATGTGGATACGCAGCAGTGGATGAATGTACTCGAACAGGTGGAACATCTTTTACCTGATACGATACATAAACCAGGACTGATGAAATGCATCACAGAGATCCATCAATCCAGTTCAAATCTGAGTGATGCATTTGCCCGCATGATATCTGCCTTGTTTGCCAGCAGTGGACTTGTTCTAATGGATGCATCGGATCCAGATTTACGCAGGTTGGAACAGCCCGTGTTTGAGCGGTTGATACGAAAAAATGAAGTGCTGCGCAGCGCATACACTCAAGGTGCTTCGCTGGTACAACAAGCTGGTTATGCTATGCCTGCCGAAGTGGCGGAGGATGGAGCTAATCTGTTCTACATTCATGAAGGTACGCGTCTGCTCTTGTTGTTGAAGGACGGTTTATATAGTGATCGCAAAGGTTTGGTTTCTTTCTCAGAGGAACGTTTGCTTCAGGAACTGGGAGAACATCCGGAGCGCTTCAGTAACAACGTATTGACACGACCATTAATGCAAGATTCCGTGTTGCCTGTAGCCGCTGTTATTTTGGGGCAAGGTGAAATTGCATATTGGGGTTTGACTCGGGAAGCATTCCGTCAGTTCGGCCTGCAAATGCCCATTTTGTTGCCGCGGTTGTCTTTCACCATTATGGAAGATATTCATCACAAACATATGAAACAATATGGACTTTCTTTTCAGGATGTTCAATATCATATGGAAGAAAAGAAGGAGCAATGGCTCGCACAGCAGGAGACGTTCCAGGTAGATGAACAGTTTGACAAGGTTCAGGAAGCGTTTCTTGATCTGTATGGACCGTTGCTAGATGAGATCGCGGAGATTCATCCGGGGCTGGAACGAATTGGCGACACCAATTTGAGTAAAATCAACGAGCAAATGCAGTATCTGAAACAACAGACTCACAAAGCTATCGAAGATAAACACAATGTGAGTCTAAGGCACTGGAACGGCATTCAGAACTCCTTATTCCCAACGGGCAAACCACAGGAACGAGTACATAATGCACTCTTTTACCTGAATCGTTATGGCACCGAGTGGATCGATGAACTGATTAAGGCCTCAAGTGAATTCCTTGGAGAGCATAAGGTTATTGCACTGTAGAGCCCTTTATAATAGAAGAAACACATAAACGAGGAGGACGTGAAATGACTACACCTGCATTGCAAAACAGTATTGTTAAAGATATGGGACTCGCTTCAGAGGGTCACCTGAAAATTGATTGGGTAGAAGCGCATATGCCGGTACTGAACCGCATTCGTCGCCAGTTCGAACAGGATCTGCCCTTCAAAGGTTTGAAGGTTGCTATTTGTCTTCATCTGGAAGCGAAAACAGCTTACTTGGCAAAAGTGATCCAAGCCGGTGGAGCAGAAGTGACGATTACGCATAGCAATCCATTGTCTACACAAGATGATGTTTGCGCAGCATTGGTGGAAGACGGCGTTACGGTGTATGCGAAGTACAATCCGGAGCCTGCGGAATTCAAATCACTGCAACTGCGTGCGCTTGAGGTGAAGCCTGATCTCATTATTGATGATGGTGGAGACTTTGCAACCATTATTGCATCCGAGCGCCCTGACCTCGCAACAACCATTCGCGGAGGAGCAGAAGAAACGACAACGGGTATTATCCGTTTGAAAGCATTGGCGAAAGAAGGCCAATTGAAGTTTCCGATGGTTGCGGTTAATGACGCATACTGCAAGTATCTGTTTGACAATCGCTACGGTACTGGACAATCTGCATTCGACGGGATTATTCGTACAACTAACTTGGTTATCGCTGGTAAAAACGTAGTGGTAGCGGGTTATGGCTGGTGTGGTAAAGGTGTAGCGATGCGCGCCAAAGGTCTTGGTGCGAATGTGATCGTAACCGAGATCGATCCAATCAAAGCGGTAGAAGCACACATGGATGGGTTCCGGGTCATGACGATGGTGGAAGCCGCCAAATTGGGCGATTTCTTTATCGCAGTTACAGGCAATAAGGATGTTATCACAGGTGAGCATTACGATGTGATGAAGGACGGAGCGATCCTGAGTAATGCAGGTCACTTTGATGTTGAAGTGAATAAACCTGAATTGGCTAAACGTTCAGAATCGATTCGCACAGTTCGTCGCAACATTGAGGAATATCGTTTTAAAGATGGTCGTAAAATGTACCTTCTTGCAGAAGGTCGTCTTGTGAACCTGGGTGCAGCAGATGGTCACCCTGCCGAAATTATGGATACGACGTTTGCTCTGCAGGCGCTTGGTCTGCGTTATGTAAGTGAGAATTATAAAGACTTGGGTAAAAACGTTGTTAATGTACCTTATGATATTGACCAGCAGGTTGCCAGCTATAAACTTGAAAGCCTGAATATTGGCATCGACTCCTTGTCAGCTGAGCAAGAGAAATACCTGGATAGCTGGAAATTTTAAGCACTATCCAATAATTACAAGCTGATGAAATGGTTCAATAGGTATAGAATGGTTTATTGATGATATGGCTCATGTGCGGGTAGACATACGATTGCCCGTTTAAGGGAAGCGTCTTTGATCCTGAGTGACAGGATCAAGGGCGTTTTTTTATGCTGAAAAATTAAAAAATCAAGTCATGCAAGAAGGGTTTTGATTTTTTTGTGCGAATCTATTATGCTTAGGTGGTGGAAAGTGGGGCAAAGTGGGAGAAACGGGTGAGGAGTGAGTGGGCCAATGTTTATGGGGGAGTTCCAACATAGCATTGATGATAAGGGTCGGGTGATCATTCCGGCTAAATTCCGCGAATCTCTGGGACCGTCTTTCGTTGTCACACGAGGTTTGGACCAGTGTCTTTTCGTGTACCCCATGGAGGAGTGGGGGGTCATGGAACAAAAGCTCAAAGCACTGCCATTGATGAAATCTGATGCACGTGCGTTTACCCGGTTTTTTTTCTCGGGTGCAACCGAATGTGAACTGGACAAACAGGGCAGGGTAAATCTGCCGGGCAATTTAAGAGAGTATGCCAAGCTGGACAAGGATTGTGTTGTTCTTGGCGTGTCGAACCGGGTGGAGATTTGGAGCAAAGGCATATGGGAGAGTTATTTCAATCAATCCGAAGAAGCATTCAACGACATTGCCGAAAAGCTGGTCGATTTTAATTTTGATTTATAAAGTCAGGAGGGGTGCAGGTTGTTTCACCACATAACCGTACTCAAAGAAGAGGCAACAGAGGGATTAAACATCAAGCAGGACGGTATATACGTGGACTGCACTTTAGGCGGTGGCGGACATAGCTCCGTGATTGCTTCCAAGCTCGGTCCAGGGGGACGTCTGATCGCACTTGATCAGGATGATTGGGCTTTGGATAATGCTCGCGAGAAGCTCGCAGCTTATGGAGAACGTGTAACATTGGTGAAAACCAATTTTCGAGATCTGGAACAGGTACTCAAGGATCTGGATGTACCAATGAAGGATGGTGCACCACAGGTCGATGGTATTTTGTACGACTTGGGTGTGTCATCTCCGCAATTTGATGAAGGAGAACGTGGATTCAGCTACAATCACGATGCTCCGCTCGATATGCGAATGGACCAGGATGCAATGCTGACGGCCAAAGAGATTGTGAATGAATGGCCAGAAGAAGAGATTGCTCGAATTTTGTATCGCTATGGTGAAGAGAAGTTTTCGAGAAGAATTGCCCGTGTTATCGTCGGAAAACGAGCGCAGTCTACCATTGAGACGACAGGTGAACTCGTGGAACTGATTAAGGAAGGCATCCCGGCGGCAGCTCGCCGTACTGGTGGACATCCTGCCAAACGCAGCTTCCAGGCATTACGAATTGCCGTCAACGATGAGTTGGGTGCCTTTGAAGAAGGCTTGCATCAGGCTGTTCGTTGTCTGGCACCAGGAGGACGTGTATCTGTTATTACCTTCCACTCCCTTGAGGATCGGATATGTAAACAGATTTTAAGCAGTTATCTGGAAAAATGTACATGTCCACCCGACTTTCCGTTGTGTGTTTGCGGCGGCAAGGGGTCCCTGCGTTTAATTAACAGAAAACCGCTGATTCCAACGGAAACGGAATTGGCTGAAAATTCACGTGCACGTTCAGCCAAGCTGCGCGTAGCCGAGAAATTGTAGATCAAGAGTGGAGGAGAGAATCGGAGTATGGCATATACACGTGGTAATCTCGCTGTAAAAGAAAAAGCGTCCCAGGAACGTGTGACCCAGCAACGATACAAAGAAACCACCAAAGTGGTGACCCGTCGTACGGGTCTTCCGGCACGCGAGAAGATTTTGTATCTGATTACCCTGGTTGCAGTGATCCTTGTTGGAGGAGCCTTGATGTCTCGTTATGCTCATATCTATGATCTGAACAAGCAGGCACAGTCCACTATTTCGGAAGTCAAGGGGTTTGAGAAGACGATTGCAGACCTGGAAGTGGAAAAAGAAACATTGAACAACCAGGTCATCGAAAATGCAAAACAACTTGGGTACGTTGAAGCTTCCGGTAAGGATGTCATTTTTGTACCTCGCTCAACAAGTACGAAATCAACAGGTACTGAATCGTCCTCGAATACAGCAAGCAGTAAGTAAAGAGGTGTTCCGATGATAAAAAGAATAAAGATGCGCACGTTGCTAATAGGGGGATGTATTACCCTCTTTTTTCTTGTACTCGTAACCCGAATCTTTTTCATTCAGGTTGTGAATGGCGGTGAATGGCAGAAACGGGCAGCCGGTTTGGTAGAGCGGGAACAGACGATTAAGGCTGCACGTGGAACGATTACGGATCGAAATGGTAACATTCTGGCTACCGATGCGCCTGCGTATACGGTTTCTGTTAATCCGTTATTAATTAATGAACTCGGAATTCAGGATGTTGTTACGGAGAAACTCTCTACCCTTCTTGGGAAAAATGAGAGTGAGATGCGTGCTTTGGTCACAGCCAAAAATGCAAAGGGCAAGTTTTTTCAGCAACGTGAAGTACGCAGTGAAGGTTATAAGATCAGTCCTGAACTTGCGGCAAAAGTCAACGAGTTGCGTGAAGAACTGCAAGAAGAGTACAAGGCTCGTAATGCAATTGTGATGGCTCAGGAGTCGAAGCGTTTTTACCCTGAAGAAACACTTGCTTCTCACCTCTTGGGATATATGAACCGTGATGGGAAAGCTGTCAATGGACTTGAAGTCTCATATGATGAAGCACTGACAGGTACAGATGGATATTTGAATTATCAGAAGGATGCCAAAGGCATTAAACTTCCGGATTCACAGGATAACTATCTGCCACCTCAGAACGGTAAGAACCTTACGCTGACCATCGATGATACGATCCAGTTCTACATTGAGGATGCAATGAAAGAAGCCGTTGCCAAGTATAACCCACTGAGCATGACGGTCATTGCCGCGGACCCAAACACGATGGAGATTCTAGGGATGGCGAACTGGCCAACCTTTAACCCGAATACGTATGGGAGTACACCTGATCAAAAGAATTTTATCAACCATGCTACTCAATCCATCTATGAGCCAGGTAGTACATTCAAAATAGTTACGCTAGCAGGGGCTGTTGAAGAAAAACTCTTCGATCCCAATGCAAGTTTTGAATCCAAACGCATGTATATCGGTGGTTTCCCGATTAGTGATAATGGTCATTCCTATGGTTGGATCTCGTATCTCGAAGGTGTCAAACGGTCAAGTAACATTGCTTTTGTTAACTTGGGTTACAACATGCTTGGCGGCGAACGTCTGCGTCATTACATAGACGAATTCGGCTTCGGCAAAAAGACGGGTATTGATCTGCCAAATGAGGCAGCGTCCCCGATCAAGCCACTGGTTTACAAATCCGAGATTGCTACTGCTGCTTACGGTCACGGTCTTGTACAGGTAACACCAATTCAACAGGTCGCAGCCATCTCTGCGATTGCCAACGGCGGCAAATTGCTGGAGCCACATCTGGTGAAGGAGATCAAGAACCCGAATGATGGAACAACGGAAGTCATCAAACCTAAAGTTGTTCGTCAGGTGATTTCCAAGGAATCTTCCAAACTGGTGAGCGGTTATCTGGAACAGGTGGTTGCAGACCAAACGATTGGTACCGGTCGTAACGCCTATATTGAAGGTTACCGTGTAGCTGGTAAGACAGGTACAGCAAGAAAGGTTGTTAACGGAGCATACAGCAAGTCGAAAGACGTTGTATCGTTTATTGGATTCGCTCCCGTGAATAATCCGAAGATTGCTATACTTGTTGTCATTGACCAACCGGATGGAACCAACATTGGGGGAGGAACCGCAGCTGCGCCGGTGTTCAAAAAGATTGTCAGCCAGACTCTTCAATACATGGGAATACCCAAAGATACAGCCAAAACTCCTGACAAAAAGTCAAAAGAAGTCTCTGTCGTACAAGCCAAGGCTCCTGACTTAAGTGGCAAGACAGCCAAACAGGCCAGAAGCCAGCTTCTAAGCGCAGGTATTGCTTATGTGACTCTTGGTCAAGGTGATAATGTAATTCGGCAGTATCCGGTTGCTGGCGCCTCTATGAATCCAGGCCAACGAATCTATCTGCTAACGGAAGAAAGCAGCAAGATGAAGATTCCCGATCTAACAGGTGAATCTCTCCGGGATGCCCTTGAAGTACTTTCTCTCATGAAGGTGGGGGTTACAGTCAAGGGTGAGGGTTATGTCGTGAAACAAACCGAGCAGGTCGCAGGTGAGCAGAGAACTGTGCAGTTGAACTTGCAAACTGCCAAAGCTGCAGTGACAGGTATAGCCGATGAGGCTCCAATCTCTTCTGATCCGTCGTCAGAAGCTGAAGTGAAGGAACAAGAGGCTTCGGCCGGAGAAGCTAAAACAGACGAAACCGACGAAACAGACAACAACAAGGCTCCTGCCAATGAAACCGAATCCTCTGAAGATCCAGCAACAAACGGAGCTACGCTTCCTTAGGGAGCTCTGACAGCTTGTTCTAACCCCCGGTTGTCCTGAATATTCATGAATGGAACGAATGTCATGATTTTGGGACGAGTGGGGGGATCTTTTCGTGAAGGGATCAAGCGTAAATCTGCGGCGCAGGTTGCTATGGAGTTTAATGGTTTTAGTTTTGTTATTTTCGGCCCTGATGATCAGGCTTGCTTATGTACAGCTCGGGGAAGGCCCTGAATTGTCAGCAAAAGCAGAAGAATCCTGGCGGCGTAATATTCCTTACTCAGCCAAGCGAGGGGAGATCTTGGATCGAAATGGAACCTCTCTGGCCTATAATGTGACAACACCAACAATTATGGCCATTCCGGCTCAGGTTAAAGAAGCTGAAACGACGGCTAAAGCGCTGGCCCCATTGCTTGGGATGACGGAAGAAAAAGTGCTCGCAACCATCAAGAAACGAGAACTCATTGTACGACTACAACCCGGCGGCCGCAAAATTACGATGGAGAAAGCTCAGCGCATCCGTGATTTGAAGCTTCCGGGTATCGTTGTTGCTGAAGACAATAAACGTTTTTATCCTTATGATGATTTGGCTGCCCATATTCTTGGTTTTACGGGCATTGATAATCAGGGCTTAACGGGTGTCGAGAAGAAATATGATGATAAGCTGAATGGTTTGAATGGCAGTGTGTCCTACTTGTCCGATGCGGCCGGAAGGCTAATGCCGGGCTCATCCGAGAAGTATGTGGAACCGAAGGACGGCCTTAACCTCAAGCTGACCATTGATAAATCCATTCAGTCCATCATGGAGAGAGAACTGGATCAGGCCATGGTGAAGTTCCAGGCGAACTCAGCATTGGCCATAGCGATGAATCCCAAAACGGGTGAAATTTTGGGGATGTCCAGCAGACCGGGATACGAACCTGCCGATTATCAGCAATATCCCGCGGAGATATACAATCGCAATTTACCGATCTGGATGACCTACGAGCCGGGCTCCACGTTTAAGATCATTACTTTGGCAGCAGCGCTTGAAGAGAAAAAGGTCAATCTGCAACAGGATCAATTTTTTGATCCCGGATATGTTGAGGTGGGTGGGGCCCGTCTGCGTTGCTGGAAAAAGGGCGGCCACGGAAGTCAGACCTTCTTACAAGTTGTGGAGAACTCATGTAACCCGGGCTTTGTGGCTTTGGGGCAGAGGCTGGGCAAAGAATCGCTCTTCTCCTATATTAAAGACTTTGGTTTCGGTACCAAGACAGGGATTGACCTCAGCGGAGAAGCCAGTGGAATTCTGTTCAAACTGTCCAGAGTGGGACCTGTCGAGCTTGCAACGACGGCTTTTGGTCAAGGTGTATCCGTAACGCCCATTCAGCAAGTAGCAGCTGTGTCAGCGGCCATCAATGGGGGTAAACTTTACAAGCCTTATGTTACGAAAGCGTGGGTCCATCCGGTCACAGGGGAAGTCATGGAAGAAGCCAAGCCGGAACTGGTTCGTCAGGTGATCTCGGAGAATACATCCAAACAAGTACGTGAAGCACTCGAGAGTGTTGTCGCAAAAGGTACCGGGCGTCCGGCATTCATTGATGGATACCGGGTCGGTGGCAAAACAGGTACAGCCCAGAAGGTTATCAACGGACGTTATTCCTCGACTGAGCATATCGTATCCTTTATCGGATTTGCACCGGCAGATGATCCACAGATTGTGGTCTATACCGCAGTTGATAACCCCAAAGGAATTCAGTTCGGAGGTGTGGTTGCCGCCCCGATTGTGCAGAACATCCTTGAAGATGCTTTGCATTATATGAATGTACCTGTTCGGAAGGATCAGGTCGCCAAAGAATACAAGTATGGTGAAACCAAAATCGTGACAGTCCCAGACCTGACAGGAGCTACTGTTGAAGATCTGTACGAAGACCTGAACATGAATTTTATGCTGGCGAAGTCTGGCAGTGGTAAATACGTGATTAATCAGGCACCCAAACCTGGGGCGAGGGTAGATCAGGGATCAACCATCCGCATTTATATGGGGAACGTACTGAACGATGCACATGATCACACAAAGGATGAATAACAGGACTTAGGGGTAGTTTGAGGCTTCTAGCGCAACAAAATTCATCCAAGTGCGTTTCATTATTGGGTTGTATTGACGATATTAATAAATACAGACATATGTTAAAACAGAAGTATAATTGGAAAAGTGAGGTTATTCATGTGCTTTTAAAACAATTTGCATCGATGCTGACCACCGCCCGCCTCGTGGGCGAATCAAATACAGAATGCCAAAACCTTCAGACAGATTCCCGGCAGGTAAAACCGGGTGATCTGTTTATCTGTCTTCCGGGACATACGGTAGATGGTCATGATTATGCAGAAAAAGCTGTAAATGCCGGTGCAGTTGCATTGGTGGTTGAACGGCAGCTGGATCTGCCTGTACCACAATTGCTGGTGAAGGACAGCCGATTTGCGATGGCTGTTCTGGCGGATTTCTTTTTTGACTCGCCAAGCCAGAAGATGAATATGATTGGTGTAACGGGAACGAACGGAAAAACAACGACCACCTATTTGATTGAAAAAATCATGAGTGATTACGGGCGCAAGACGGGATTGATCGGTACTATTCAAATGCGGTATGACGGTCGCACCTACCCGATGTCAGGAACGACACCAGAGGCGCTTGATCTGCAGCGTAGTCTGCATGATATGGTTCAGAAGGGTACGGACTGCTGTGTTATGGAAGTTTCTTCTCACGCATTGGAACAAGGGCGAGTAAAGGGAACAAATTTCCGTACTGCGGTATTTACTAACCTGACGCAGGATCATTTGGACTACCACCATTCCATGGAGGAATATCGCGGGGCCAAAGGATTATTCTTTGCACGTCTGGGTAACGGTTATACGGAAGATGTCTCACAGCGTAAATTCGCTGTTATCAATGCAGATGACCCGGCAGCGGATTATTTCATCTCTGTGACTGCGGCTGAAGTGATTACATATGGCATGGGTGAAAAGGCGGATGTACGCGCATCCCAAATCTCAATCACGTCTCAGGGAACTTCTTTCCACGTGGATACATTTGCAGGCAGCACAGATATTCGCTTGCGCATGGTAGGCAAATTCAATGTATACAATGCAATGGCAGCAATCTCTGCAGCGCTGGTTGAAGGAATTCCGCTGGAAGAGATCAAGCGCAGTCTGGAGACGGTTCCGGGCGTGGATGGACGTGTTGAAGGAGTGGACGAAGGACAGCCATTTGCTGTTATTGTCGATTATGCCCATACACCGGATGGACTTGAGAATGTGTTGCGTACGGTGAAGGAATTTGCCGAAGGACGTGTGATCTGCGTGTTTGGCTGTGGTGGTGACAGGGACCGTACCAAACGCCCTCTCATGGGGAAAATTGCTGCGAATTATAGTGATTTTGTACTGGTTACTTCCGATAATCCACGGACAGAAGATCCGGATCTGATTCTTAAAGACATTGAACAGGGCCTGATTGAAGAATCCGTTCCTGCTGAACGTTATACGATGATTGTGGATCGACGCCAGGCGATTCATGAAGCTATTGAAATGGCAAGCCCAGCCGATGTAGTATTGATTGCGGGCAAGGGTCACGAGACCTATCAGATTATCGGCACAACCAAAACCGATTTTGATGACCGAATCATAGCTAAAGAAGCGATAAGGGGCAAATCCAATTGATAAAAAGAACATTGGCACAATTGGCCGAGATGTGTGGAGGAACATTAAGTGACGTTGCTGCTCATGGCAATGTAATGGTCGAAGGGGTGTTTACCGATTCGCGTAAACCTCTGGAAGGCAGTTTATTTATCCCGCTAGTGGGTGAAAGGTTTGACGGACACGAATTTGTGCAAGCCTGTCTAGAGAAGGGGGCTGCAGGCGCGATCTGGCAAAAGGATCATGGTATTCCGCCACAAGGAGCTGTCATTGTTGTTGACGACACACTTGTCGCGCTGCAAGCACTCGCATCTGCTTATCTAACGGAGAATAAAGCGGCTGTAGTCGGCATTACAGGCAGCAACGGCAAGACAACAACAAAGGACATCGTAGATACCATTCTCTCGACGACGTTCAAAGTGCATAAGACGCAAGGCAACTTCAATAATCACATTGGTTTACCACTGACTGTACTAAGCATGGACCCGGATACCGAGATTATCATTTTGGAGATGGGTATGAGTGGTCGCGGGGAAATTAACGATCTGTCGGTTATTGCGCAGCCTGATGTAGCGGTCATTACCAATATTGGTGAATCACATCTGCTTCAGCTGGGGTCCAGACTGGAGATTGCCAGAGCCAAAGCCGAGATTGCCGCGGGATTGAAGCCTGGCGGGTTACTGATCTACAACGGAGACGAGCCTTTAATTGCACAAGTCCTTGAAGAACCCGCAACGAAACAACCCGATGGATTGCAGCGGTTTACATTTGGTCTGCAAACCGATAATGATGACTATCCTACCGGACTTATGAATGCGCAGAACGGGGTAGTTTTCACCACCAAACAGTCTGGAGAACATGCATTTACGCTACCTCTGCTAGGAACGCATAATGTCGTTAACTGTCTGGCTGCTTTGGCAGTAGCCCGTCATTTCAAACTGACGACGGAGCAGATTGCCGCGGGATTGTCTCGCTTGAAACTGACAGGCATGCGTATTGAGGTTACGCAAGGCGTTAGTGGTCTAACCCTGCTGAATGATGCATACAATGCAAGTCCAACCTCCATGAAGGCTGCAATCGATGTACTAGAAGGTCTGAAAGGATACTGCATGAAAGTGGCTGTGCTTGGTGATATGCTTGAACTCGGTCCCCAAGAGCAGGATCTGCATTACGGAATCGGAGAGTATATCACATCGGCCAAAATGGACATGGTGCTGGTATATGGTCCGCTATCAGCCAAGATTGCTGAAGGAGCAAGCAAGCATATGCCTACAGAGGCTGTGCATGCTTTTATAGATAAAGAAGAAATGACCCGTTATCTACTGGAGAAACTACATCCCAGAGACGTTGTTTTGTTCAAAGCCTCAAGAGGCATGAAGCTGGAGGACGTGGTCGAAGCACTACAAATAGCACCATTACAGAATCGAGTAGACTAGAGGGGTGAACCCATGGATTTTCAGGTATTACTGTTAACAATCGGCGTTTCATTTATTCTGGCGGTGATTGCCGCACCGCTCCTGATTCCGCTGTTACGCCGGATGAAATTCGGACAGCAAGTTAGGGAAGATGGGCCTCAGAGCCATTTGAAAAAAAGCGGAACACCTACAATGGGTGGAGTCGTCATTTTAGTTGCGTTCACATTGGCCTTTTTGAAATTTTCGGCAGTCAAGAATACAGACTTTTATGTCTTGCTTGTGGCTACGCTGGGATTCGGGCTGATTGGCTTCCTGGATGATTACATCAAAATTGTGTTCAAACGTTCGCTGGGACTGACGGCCAGACAAAAAATGCTGGGCCAATTGTTCTTCAGTGCAGTGATGTGTTTCTTGCTGATCCAGAATGGACACAGCACAGCCATCTCTATTCCGGGTACGTCATTCTCGTTTGACTGGACTGGATGGTTCTATTATCCGTTTGTTGTATTCATGATGCTTGCCATTACCAATGCGGTTAACTTTACCGACGGTTTGGATGGTTTGCTGTCAGGGGTAAGTGCGATTGCCTTTGGCGCGTTTGCCATTGTGGCGATGCAAGCCACGTCGATGCCGGCAGCAGTGTGTGCAGCAGCGATGATCGGGGCCGTACTCGGTTTTCTGGTATATAACGCACATCCGGCCAAAGTGTTTATGGGAGACACCGGTTCTCTGGGGATTGGCGGTGCGATTGGTGCGGTAGCCATTGTAACCAAAACAGAGCTCCTATTTGTCATCATTGGCGGTATTTTTGTTATCGAGATCCTGTCTGTCATCATTCAAGTGGTATCATTCAAGACTCGTGGCAAGCGTGTATTCAAAATGAGCCCCATTCACCATCACTTTGAATTAAGTGGTTGGTCAGAATGGCGGGTTGTTATTACCTTTTGGGCGGTAGGTGCAATTTTGGCCGCTCTTGGACTTTATCTCAACAAGGGGTTGTAGATCATGAACCATCCTGAATCATATCGCGGACAACAAGTCGTTGTGCTCGGATTGGCCAAAAGCGGCGTACAGGTCGCTAAAGTGCTGGATCGCGCCGGAGCGAAGGTTACAGTAAATGATAAAAAAGAGAGAGATCAATGTCCCGAAGCTTCCGAATTGGAGGCTTTGGGAATTTCTGTTGTATGCGGAGGGCATCCGGATGATCTGATTCACAGTGGTGTGAAGCTGGTTGTCAAAAACCCGGGTATCCCCTACCATGCAGCTCCTGTGCAGCAAGCTTTGGCATTGGGCATTGAAGTGGTGACCGAAGTAGAGGTTGCTTATCATCTATGTGCTGCACCCATGATCGGGATTACGGGCTCCAACGGTAAAACAACAACGACCACTTGGGTGGGTAAAATGTTGGTGCATGCCGGCCTCAAGCCGATCGTTGCCGGTAATATCGGAACACCTCTCTGTGAAGCGGCAGAGCAAGCTTCTCCAGATAACTGGATGGTTGTTGAACTTAGCAGTTTCCAGCTCAAAGGAACGGTTGATTTCCGTCCCCGGATTGCCAGCTTGCTTAACGTTGCAGAGACGCATCTGGACTATCATGGGGATCTGGATGATTATGTGGCTTCCAAAGCGAAACTGTTCGCGAATCAGCAGCCTGACGACGTGGCCATTCTGAATTGGGATGATGCGGTATGTCGTGGTCTGGTTCCTTACATCAAAGGCAGATTGCTTCCCTTCTCAATGATTGAGAAGTTGGATACAGGTGTGTATGCAGATCCTCCTTATGTGGATGGAGAAGAGGATGATGTGAAGCGTCAGGTAATCTACGCGGATGAAAACGGAGATCACCACATCATTATCGACGTTGAGGACATTGGCCTTCCTGGGCGATTTAATGTGGAAAATGCACTGGCTGCTGTGGCTATTGCCGTAGCGGCAGGAGCTGATCCTGCGTTGCTGGCTGCTCCGCTTGCAGACTTCAAGGGAGTTGAACATCGACTTGAATATGTCCTGGAGCATAACGGCTCTGCATACTACAACAACTCCAAAGCGACCAATTCGAAAGCTACGGTTATGGCTCTGAATTCGTTCAAGGAACCGGTTGTATTAATTGCTGGAGGGTTGGATCGCGGGTCAGACATGATGGAGTTGTTACCCTTGTTCCAGGAACGGGTAAAAGCTGTCGTTGCAATTGGAGAAACACGGACAAAAATTGCCAAGGTCGCGGAACTTGCCGGATTAAAGCAAATTAAGGTCGTCGATAATGAGGAGGACGCTGCCCGGACGTTAACCGTTGCTGTGCAGGAAGCATCGAAGCTTGCCAGTGCCGGTGATGTCGTTTTGTTATCCCCGGCATGTGCAAGTTGGGACATGTTTGCTTCCTATGAAGAGCGGGGACGCATTTTTAAAGAGGCGGCGCATAACTTGTAAGTAGGGGGGTGGAAAAGCCCCTACTTCCATGCAAGGGGTGGCCTCCTGATGAAACAGACGCGACCGGCACCAGATATTTGGTTGCTGATTTGTATTTTGGCATTGCTTGCCATCGGCATTATTATGGTATATAGTGCGGGCTCGGTGCTTGCCTTTCATGACTATGGCGATTCATTTTATTTTGTAAAAAGACAGGCCCTGTTTGCGGTGCTTGGGCTTGTGGCCATGTTCGTAACTGCTAATGTAGACTACCGGGTGTGGAGGAAATATGCCAAGCCTATATTGATTGCCTGTTTTATTATGCTCATTGGGGTGCTCATTCCTGGAATTGGTGTAGTTCGCGGTGGTGCACGAAGTTGGCTGGGCATTGGTTCGTTCGGTATTCAGCCCTCAGAATTCATGAAGTTGGGTATGATTCTGTTTCTCGCTCACTGGCTGAGCAAGGAACCGGGCAAAATCAAAACCTTCACAACGGGGCTTCTGCCACCGCTGGGATTGATTGGTTTGGCTTTTGGGATTATTATGCTGCAACCTGATTTGGGGACTGGCACCGTGATGATGGGTGCATCGATGCTTATTATTTTCACAGCCGGAGCGCGAATGAAACATCTGAGCTTGCTTGCTCTTGGCGGCGTAGCAGGGTTTGCAGCTTTGATTGCAGCAGCACCCTATCGGCTGCAGCGTATCACAGCGTTTTTGGACCCGTGGTCCGATCCGCTGGGTGCCGGATATCAGATCATTCAATCCTTATACGCGATTGGTCCTGGAGGACTGGCGGGATTGGGACTGGGTATGAGCCGGCAGAAGTACAGTTATGTACCTGAACCGCAAACGGACTTTATTTTTAGTATTTTGGCCGAAGAACTCGGCTTTATAGGTGGAATGATTGTATTATTGTTGTTTTTGGTGCTGGTGTGGAGAGGGATGCGTGTAGCCATGACCGTTCCGGATGCCTTCGGCAGTCTGCTTGGTGTTGGTATCGTAGGTATGGTCGCCGTACAAGTCATTATTAACATTGGTGTTGTCATTGGCATGATGCCTGTTACGGGTATTACATTGCCTCTGATCAGTTACGGCGGATCATCATTGACCCTCATGCTCACAGCACTGGGCATTTTAGTGAATTTATCCCGTTATGCGAGGTGACTATGCGATGCGAGTCGTTCTAAGCGGTGGCGGTACGGGTGGACATATCTATCCGGCCGTTGCCATAGCAAGACAATGCGAGGCGGAGAACCCGGACTCGACATTTCTATACATCGGAGGAACCAGAGGGCTGGAAAGTAAACTGGTTCCCCAAGAAAATATTCCTTTTAAATCCATTGATATTACGGGCTTTCGGCGGAAATTGTCCATCGACAACCTGAAAACGGTCATGCGTTTCATTCAAGGTGTACGCAAGTCCAAAAAAATGCTGAAGGAATTCAAACCGGATGTTGTGATTGGTACAGGTGGATATGTATGTGGACCTGTGGTATATGCAGCAACAAAACTGGGGATTCCGAGTATAATTCATGAACAGAACGCCATCCCTGGTCTGACGAACAAATTTTTGATGCGTTATGTGGACACGGTTGCCGTTAGCTTTGAAGGTTCTGAAAAATCGTTTTCCGGCGCAAAAAAGGTGATCTACACCGGTAATCCGCGAGCGACTACGGTAGCCCAAGCTAGCCGTGATCGTGGTTTTGCCACATTAGGTGTACCGATGAACAGCCGTGTTGTTCTTGTGGTTGGTGGCAGTCGCGGGGCAAAAGCAATCAATCAGGCCATGGTGGACATGGCTCCAATGCTGGAACAACTGGACGATGTACATGTCGTTTACGTGACAGGGGATACCTATTTTGATGAAACGCGTGAAGCCATTCGCAGCTCACTGGGTACGATGCCAAACCACCTGCATGTCCTGCCTTACGTACACAATATGCCTGAGGTGCTTGCCTGCACATCCTTGATTGTAAACCGCGCAGGTGCATCATTCCTTGCGGAGATTACGTCACTGGGTATTCCTTCGATCCTGATTCCGTCACCTAACGTGACTAATAATCATCAGGAAGCCAATGCACGCACGCTTGAGGGTGGAGGCGCATCACTCACGATGCTGGAGAAGGATCTTACAGGCAAAGTCCTGTATGAAGCCATCGCAAAGATTATGAATGATGAATCGGGACGCAAACGAATGGCTGAAGCCTCCCGGAAACTGGGGAAACCCGATGCAGCTGAAGTGCTTGTTCATGAAATTCAGCGTCTTGCTGCACGCCGATAAAGTGTGATTGTGGGCGATTGTCACACACAAGACGGGGCTGACATAAGATACCGTATAAATCGTGACCATCGTTCCATGGCGCCAGAACACGGTTTGTAACAACAGAACATACCGTGCTCATCGGTTTTGAAGCAAAGGAGGAAGCAAACATGCATCAGTGGATATCGTTACTATCCCAGAATAATGTTGGCAGAGTTCTTGAAAACGAATCGCTAGCCAAATACACCACATGGAAGATCGGCGGTCCTGCGGATGCACTGGTCATTCCCGAGAATAAAGAGCAGATGATGAATCTCGTTCAATTGCTTCACACGTATCAGATTCCGTGGATGCAACTAGGACGGGGCTCAAACATGCTGGTGTCAGACAAAGGAATACGTGGTGTTGTGGTGAAACCAGGCGAGGGCTTTGATTATGCCGAATTTCACGAAGGTGGTGTAACCGCCGGAGCGGCGCATTCTTTTGTTAAACTCAGCGTGGTTGCTGCCAAAAAGGAATGGACCGGTCTGGAATTCGGCAGCGGTATCCCCGGCACTGTCGGTGGAGCCGTATACATGAATGCAGGCGCGCATGGATCGGATGTGTCACGGATATTCAAATTCGCTGAGATTGTACTGGAGACAGGGGAATTGGTACGTTACAGCAAGGAGGACATGGATTTTGCCTACCGCCACTCTGTTCTGCATGATCGGAGAGGCATCGTGCTGGAAGCTACATTTGAACTCCAGCATGGAGAGCGCAACGTCATTTCGGAAACGATGGCGGCTTATAAAGACCGCCGGCGCCGCACACAGCCACTGCAGATGGCATGTGCAGGTAGTGTATTCCGAAATCCACCGGGTGATCATGCAGCCCGCCTGATTGAAGCAGCAGGGCTGAAAGGAATGACCCAGGGAGGCGCACAGGTATCCACCATGCATGCCAATTTCATTGTTAATACAGGCCAAGCAACAGCAGAGGACGTTATCACCCTAATGCAGCAGATACAGAGCACTATATCATCTCAAAACGGTATTAACCTGGTACCGGAAGTCTTCGTAGTGGGTGAGCGGTAAACCCCGGAGGTGATACATTGGACAAATTGGTGATTGAAGGCGGGAAACCCCTCTCAGGATCCATACGCATCCATGGAGCAAAAAATGCCGCTTTACCGATTATGGCCGCAAGTTTGTTGGCAGATGGAGAAGTTACACTGCATAACGTTCCACACTTGCTGGACATTGAAGTGATGCTGTATATCCTGGAACGGCTTGGATGCACGTGTCGGCATGAACAGGGAACAGTGACGATTAATACCTCGTCTATCCGGTCATATGATGTGCCAGAAGATCTAATGAAGCAGATGCGCTCTTCCATTTTTTTGATGGGACCATTGCTGGCTAAGTTTGGGCAAGTGTCAGTGTATCAGCCAGGAGGCTGTGCCATTGGAGAACGCAAAATTGATCTTCACCTCCGGGGCCTGGAAGCGCTCGGAGCTTTGATTGAAGAGCAGGACCAACAGATTATCTGTCATGGGCACAATCTGGTGGGTACAGATATTCATTTGGATTTCCCGAGTGTGGGAGCGACGGAGAATATCATGATGGCAGCCGTTATGGCTAAAGGGACGACAACCATCTGCAACGCCGCAAGAGAACCTGAAATCCAGGACCTGCAACACTTTTTGAATGCTATGGGTGCAAGCATTATTGGTGCAGGAACGGATACAATCACGATCAATGGCGTTGAGAGACTGAAACCTTGTTCCTATGAGATTATACCGGATCGAATCGTTGCCGGAACCGTAATGATTGCAGCAGCAGCAACACGAGGCAATGTTACGCTTACACACTGCAATCCTGCTCATCTTACTTCACTTATACATGTATTGAAGCGCACTGGTGTTCAAATCACAGTCTGCAATGATATAATGACGGTGAGCTGTATGAGCCGTCCCAAATCAGTAGACCGTATTGTGACTTCTCCGTATCCTTCGTTTCCGACAGATTTGCAATCGCAAATCATGGTGCTGCTCAGTCTGGCAGACGGATTCAGTGTGATGAAGGAAACGGTATTCGAGGGCCGGTTCAAACATGTGGATGAACTGAATGTGATGGGGGCTGATATTTCAGTCGATCTGAACGCAGCATTTATCCGTGGTGTTCCCCGTCTGTACGGGGCTACAGTAGAAGCAACCGATCTTCGTGCAGGTGCAGCTCTGGTCATTGCTGGTCTGGCTGCTCAAGGCAAAACGGTTGTGGAGCAAGTGCACCATATTGACCGGGGCTACGATCAGATCGAGAAGTTATTCCAAAGTCTTGGAGCATCGGTTGAGCGACAGTCGCCCGTTTCGAAACAGTTGGATTTTGCCAATTAACGTCCTTGGCGTCCCCTTCTTGAAGGGAGGGGACCTGAGGCTTTGTGGAGCGCTACTTATGCCTAAAAGTCAAATTCCGGTTCTGAAGAAGAATCGGCCAAAAGGAAACACAAGCCGCAAAATTGTAATTATTCTCTTATTATTATTTATTGTATTGCTGGCTGTATTATTCTTTCGTTCTTCCATGAGTCGGATTTCGGCAATTGAAATTACGGGTAATGTATATACAGCAACTTCAGAACTGCTGGAGAAAAGCGGACTGAAAGAAGGCGAACAATTTTTTGGGACAAGTACTGCCGAGGTTATTGAGCGTCTCAAGACCATCAAGGCGATTTCCACCGTTACCGTGGACAAAAAGTTTCCGGGGATTATCCATATCAAGGTTCAGGAATATGCCACGGTTGCTTATGAGCTTGGTTCTGACGGTACGCTAAAAGCGATATTAGCCAGTGGGACAAGCTTGACGGTTCCGGCAACAATTGGTGTTGCTGTGGAGAAGCCCATATTGACCCAATGGAAGGCTGATGATCCACTTAAAGCCAAGCTGAGCCAGACACTGGCTAAAATTCCGAATGAATTGACGACGGATATTTCGGAAATTATTCCGAATCCAACGCCTTCATTTCCGGATCAGATTCGGATGTATACCAAATCGCAGTTTGAAGTGATTACAACCGTCTCTCTTTTATCGGATAAAGTGGAGTATCTGAATCAGGTGATTGAGACCGAACGGCCTGGGAAAATCACCATGCTTGAGGCAGATACCTATGTCCCTTTCATCCCGGATGACCCGGAAGATGATGCTGAACCAGGAGCAAGCCCCTGATCTTTGCCATGATGAGGCTGGACTGAATATGAAAGCCTAGGCAGGTCGGGGTTTGACCCCGTCAGAGCAATGAAACTTGTTCTTTCTGAGATGAAGAAAAAATGATACACTTGAACTTATGGCACATGAGTTGCCTCCTTCTTTTTTCTTCAATGTTTTATGTCTGGCAACCAGATTTTGACACCCAAAAACATTGTAGAAAAAAGAGGGAAAGCCTGAAGTGTGTTGAATATGTTTTAAGAGTGTTTAAATTCGAACGTAATTTACTATTGGAGTCAGGAGGTGCCACAGACTTGAGCAACAATGACATCATTGTTAGTTTGGACATCGGTACATCCAAAATTCGCGCTATTATTGGGGAAATGAATAATGGAACCTTTAATATTATAGGAGTTGGATCTGCCGACTCGGAGGGAATTCGCAAAGGTGTAATCGTAGATATCGATCAGACGGTGCAGTCGATTCGCAACGCAGTGGATCATGCAGAACGTATGGTAGGTATTCAAATATCCGAAGTGTATGTTGGAATCTCGGGAAATCATATCGGACTGATGAGCAGTCACGGCGTCGTGGCTGTGTCTAACGAGGATCGTGAAATCGGAGAAGAAGACATGGAACGGGTGTTGAAAGCAGCCGAAGTCATTGCAGTTCCGCCGGAACGGGAAATTATTGATGTTGTCGCCAAGCAATATGTTGTGGATGGCTTGGAGGGCATACAGGACCCCCGTGGTATGATTGGTGTTCGTCTGGAAGTTGAAGCAACGATCATAACGGGTGCAAAAACCGCGATACATAATCTTTTGCGCTGCGTGGAAAAAGCGGGTCTGAAAGTAAGCGATCTGGTTCTCATGTCGCTTGGAGCGGGTCAACTGGCTTTGTCCAAAGATGAAAAAACGATGGGTTCAGTGCTTGTTGATATTGGAGCAGGTGCAACAACCATCGCCATTTTTGAAGAAGACAGTCTTGTTGCAACATCAACGTTGCCTATAGGTGGGGAATTCGTAACAAATGATATCGCCTATGGCTTACGCACGTTAACGGATCAGGCGGAGAAGGTGAAACTGAAATATGGCTGTGCCTGGTTGGATGATGCTGCTGCGGATGTGATGTTCAAAGTCACCCGAATTGGCAGTAATGTAGACAAGGAGTTTTCACAGGAGGATCTGGCAGCAATTATTGAACCTAGGGTTCAAGAAATATTCCAGATGATATCCCAAGAAGTGAAGCGTCTTGGTTACAACGAGCTTCCTGGAGGTTATATACTAACGGGAGGTACGGTCTCTATGCCGGGGGTTCTGCAGGTCGCTCAGCATGAGCTTGCTGCTTCGGTACGAGTTGCAGTTCCGGATTATATTGGTGTGCGTGACCCCGGGTTTACAAGCGGAGTTGGCATATTGCACAGTGTAATTCGCAGTTTGCGCATTCGTCCCTCGATCAATAACGGCGGTGGAAATAACAATAACAATAATAACAACAAGAAACCGACCAACCGTCCGAAGCCAAATACGGCACAGGAATCGGAGCAAAAACCCGGTCTGTTCGAGCGGCTGAAGAATATGTTCAGCGAATTTATATAACAGGTTGGATCCATTTCATACATTCTTGAAGCCGTCTGAATGCGCCGGTACTAAAATAAACGCTTTCGTTCGTCGATATATGAAATTGATTCGGTTCAAATCAAAAATTGGACGGGCCATCCATGCACATTGAGGGGGAGATGGAATAATATGTTGGAATTTGATTTCGAGATGGAGAGCTTGGCTCAAATTAAAGTCATCGGTGTAGGCGGCGGCGGAAGCAATGCAGTCAACCGTATGATTGAAAATGGTGTACAAGGTGTTGAATTTATTACGGTGAATACGGATGCTCAGGCGTTACACCTGGCGAAATCCGAGCATAAATTGCAAATCGGTGATAAATTGACTCGTGGTCTTGGTGCTGGCGCCAACCCGGATGTAGGTAAAAAAGCAGCGGAAGAGTCCCGCGATCTGATCATGAACACGTTGAAAGGTGCAGACATGGTATTTGTTACAGCCGGTATGGGCGGTGGTACAGGTACAGGTGCGGCTCCGGTTATTGCCGAAATCGCTAAAGAGTGTGGTGCACTTACCGTTGGTGTCGTAACTCGTCCATTTACATTTGAAGGACGCAAGCGTTCCAGCCATGCAGAGCAAGGTATTGAAGCTCTCAAGGAAAAAGTCGACACACTGATCGTGATTCCTAATGATCGTTTGCTCGAAATCGTAGACAAAAAGACTCCTATGCTTGAAGCATTCCGTCAAGCGGATAACGTACTTCGTCAAGCTGTACAAGGTATCTCTGATTTGATCGCTGTACCGGGTCTAATCAACCTTGACTTTGCTGACGTCAAAACGATTATGCACGAACGTGGTTCAGCCCTTATGGGGATTGGTGAATCAACTGGTGAGAATCGTGCCGCAGAAGCAGCACGGAAAGCCATTATGAGTCCTTTGCTGGAAACTTCTATTGAAGGTGCTCGCGGCGTAATCATGAATATTACGGGTGGCGTTAATCTGTCCCTGTATGAAGTGAACGAAGCGGCAGAGATCGTAACTTCTGCTTCCGACCCGGAAGTGAATATGATCTTTGGTGCCATCATTGACGAAGACCTGAAAGAGGAGATTAAGGTTACGGTTATTGCAACCGGTTTTGAAGATAAACCTGCTCCACCACCACCAGGACGTAAGCCAGCTCCAGCAACAGCGGAGACGACGGATACGCGTTCGCCGAACCTGCGTCCTTTCGGAAATCAGCCGAGCAATGATCAGCTGGACATTCCGACATTTTTACGCAATCGTTCACGCAATAATAACAACGATTAATACGCAAATCAATTTATTGGAAACCCGGTACTCCTTATGGAGCGACCGGGTTTTTTTGTTTATTTAGATATCATAGCATACAGCAATGAACAAATTCTGAACAAAGGGCCTGAGCAATTCCGACAAAAAAAGTTGGAACCACACCCCCATGATTAGACAGACTTTGAACAGGGGGCTCCGTATACTTGTGAATATGCTCATGAATATCAGGATATCGGGTACCGGTATTTCGATATGTTGCGCGCAGGCAGGTGAAGACTTTGGTTGTTTATGTGGATCTGATTTTTTTGACAAACCTGTGTATTGACGGTGCACTCATCGGAATGACCGCCTGGATGCGCAAGACAAAGCTGGTTTGGTGGCGATGGTTGCTGTCAGCCATTGTGGGTGCATTATACGTGGTCATGATGTTTGTACCGGAGTTTGATTTTATGTTCACCTTTCTGATCAAGTTCGGGTTCTCGCTGGTCATGCTTACGATTGCTTTTGGTTTTAAAGGTCTGCAGGCTTTTGCGAGGACGCTCGGTACCTTCTATGTGATTAATTTTGTCGCTGCCGGAGGTATTCTGGGTGTGCATTACATGCTTCAGAGCTCCGGTGAGTTGTTTAACGGCATTTGGTTCACGGCTTCTGGCGGTATGTCATTTGATCTGAAAATTGCTTTCTGGTTCACGTTTATCGTATTTTTTGCTGTCCTGTTTTTATTCAAAGCTGTGCAGAGCTCAAAACGGAAAACGGATCGCATGACGACCTATTTGGGTAAAGTTGAGGTCTGCATCGATGAGGTGGTCATTTCTTGTACAGGCCTTCTGGATACGGGCAATCAACTTACAGATCCCTTATCGCGCATGCCGGTCATGGTGATGGAGGTTTCGTTATGGCAAGACATGTTACCCGCTTCATGGAAGGGTAGACTCAAGGACGAGGCGCCGGACAACCTTATTCTGGAGCTTGATCAGGAAAGTTTTCAGTGGCAGGATCGACTGCGGCTGGTGCCTTATCGGGGCATTAACAAAGGGACTGCGTTTATGCTGGCAATGAAGCCGGACCGGGTGAAGGTGACGATGGAGGAAACATGTTATGAGACGACAAGGGTACTTATTGGGCTGGATGGAGGTGTTTTGTCGTCGGATGGGAAATACCAGGCCGTGATTCATCCTGAACTTGTGCAAGACGCTGCTTCTGCGCAGTCTACGGCTCTCTCTGCGGGAGCAACAGAAAAGCCGCTGAATGTGGTATAGGAGGAACGTACATGCTTGTGAAATGGAAACTGGTGGCGCAGCTGCAATATTACCGTCTGTTATTTTTATTGGGACTCAAAAGCGAAGAGATCTATTATATTGGGGGAAGTGAGGCACTTCCGCCGCCTTTGACAAGGGAAGAGGAAGAATTTTTGTTGCAAAAATTATCCTCGGGAGACTCGGCCATTCGCGCGATGCTCATTGAGCGCAACCTGCGTCTGGTAGTGTACATTGCACGAAAGTTTGAAAACACAGGAATCAATATTGAGGATTTGGTCTCCATTGGAGCTATCGGATTGATTAAGGCAGTTAATACATTTGACCCGGAAAAGAAAATCAAACTGGCAACCTATGCTTCACGTTGTATCGAAAATGAAATTTTGATGTACCTGAGACGTAATAGTAAGATCCGAACTGAAGTTTCTTTTGATGAACCGCTCAACATTGATTGGGATGGAAATGAACTATTATTATCCGATGTATTGGGTACAGAAAACGATACAATCTATCGGAATATTGAAGAGCAGGTAGACCGGAAACTTTTGCACAAGGCACTGGAAAAATTAACGGAGCGCGAGCGAATGATTATGGAGCTTCGTTTTGGCCTGACGGATGGGGAAGAAAAGACACAAAAAGATGTAGCCGATCTCCTCGGAATCTCCCAATCCTACATCTCTCGACTCGAAAAAAGAATCATTAAAAGACTTCGCAAGGAGTTCAATAAAATGGTCTGAAATACATCATTGGTCAGAATGGGTATTACTGGCAAGGGTGCCAAGTACGAATAAAAAAGCCTGCCCCGGAGATAATGTACATTAATGTTTCTCCTTGGGAGGTAAATCACGATGACCCGAAACAAAGTCGAGATTTGTGGCGTGGACACCGCAAAATTGCCTGTCCTCACCAACACTGAAATGCGGGAATTGTTTCATTCCCTTCAGCAACACCATGATCGCTCAGCAAGAGAGAAATTAGTGAATGGCAACCTGCGTCTGGTACTCAGTGTCATTCAGCGTTTTAACAATCGGGGGGAGTTTGTCGATGATCTGTTCCAGGTTGGTTGCATCGGCCTGATGAAAGCCATTGATAATTTTGATTTATCCCAGAATGTCAAATTTTCAACCTACGCGGTGCCGATGATTATCGGTGAAATCCGTCGATACCTGCGTGATAATAACCCAATTCGGGTATCTCGCTCCTTGAGGGACATTGCTTATAAAGCACTTCAGGTCCGTGACAGCCTGACGAATAAAAACTCCCGGGAACCGACGATATTCGAAATTGCGGAAGTACTGAATGTGCCGAAGGAAGATGTTGTTTTTGCATTGGACGCCATTCAGGACCCGGTCTCGCTCTTCGAACCGATTTATCATGATGGTGGAGATCCGATCTATGTTATGGATCAGATCAGCGATGACAGAAACAAAGATGTTTCATGGATCGAGGAAATTGCACTTCGTGAAGCGATGCATCGTCTTGGTCAGCGGGAAAAAATGATTCTGTCGATGCGGTTTTTCGAAGGGAAAACCCAGATGGAAGTGGCTGATGAAATTGGCATTTCCCAGGCTCAGGTATCACGTCTGGAGAAATCAGCGATACAGCAGATGCAAAAACATGTAAAGTCATAACACGATGCAAAGGCAGAAGGACGATCAATCGGGGCAGTGTATACCGTTGGTCGTCTTTTTGTTTTGGACCGTTTCCACATTCGATGAAAAACAGGACATTTTTCGCCCCTGAAACATATATTGTATAGAAGCGTGAAGAACGGGCAGAAGAGGAATAACAGGGGGCGGGAATGAATGAAAGTAAATACGAGCGAAGTAGCGGCACGAGGCATGAAAATCTCGGACTTTCAGACAAAGGATGTCATTAACATTACGGATGGTAAACGCCTCGGTCAGATCAGTGATTTGGAGCTGGATCTGAAGCAGGGACGAATTGAAGCGATTGTTGTGCCAGGGTACAGCCGTTTTATGGGTCTTTTTGGCGGGGGAACGGATCTGGTGATTCCCTGGAGAAACATTGTGAAGATTGGTTCAGATGTGATACTGGTGAAGATGGATGAGGTGAAGGAAAATACGTATGACGAGCGTGATCGCGAAGCGCGCCTGTATGATGAACAGCAGCATAACCGCACAGAGCGAGTGGAACGCATTGAACGGTCGGAACGTAATCAGCGTCGAACGATATAAATGAGACAGAATGTGGCTCATTTGGTACACTGGAAGTGGTGAGGTGAGATAATGGAACCCTTTGTATTGGATAAAGAATTACTTGAACGGACCAAGAACCCAAATTCAGATTTCGGTCCTGATCCGTTATTATTATATGTTGAGCCTTGGACACAGCAATTTGAACAGCTGTCAGTCGGGTTTACGACGAGGCATGGTGGAGTTGGAAAAGTTCCGTATGCTACGCTCAATTGTGCTTATCATGTGGGGGATGACCCTGAAGTTGTACTTAACAACCGCAGGCTTGTAACCGAGAAGCTTGGCTTTGCAGCAGAAGCATGGACCTGTGGAGAGCAGGTGCATGGCAAACATGTGGCTGTAATTACCGCTGAAGATCGGAGCAGAGGATTACTTGATCGTCAATCTGCGTTGCAGGATACGGATGGCTTGGTCACGAATGCGCCTGGTGTGCTGTTGACTTCTTTCTACGCAGACTGTGTTCCGCTTTATTTCTATGACCCTGTGCAGCAGGCGGTAGGTCTTGCTCATGCCGGCTGGAAAGGTACAGTCGCGGGTATCGCTGTATCCATGGTGGAGACGATGGAACGGGAGTATGGCAGCCGTAGGCAGGACATTCGAGCTGCAATCGGTCCGTCGATTGGGGATTGCTGTTATGAAGTGGATGAGGCGGTCATGCAGCATGTACGGGTTTGGTTTGATGATTCCCCGGTTAATGATAAATACAAGGATTCTGCTTCTAAACAAGCATATCGAGCCGTGAATAACGGTAAAACGATGTTAAACTTGAAAGAATGTAATCGACACATTATGATGAAAGCAGGAATAATGCCGGATCATATCGAATGTACAACATGGTGTACAAGTTGTCATCCCGAACTATTTTTCTCCTATCGGAAGGAAAATGGTGTTACAGGGCGGATGGCGAGCTGGATTGGGCTGGAAGAGAGGTGACCCTCTGTGTCATTGGAGGAGCGTATACAACAGGTAAATCAGAAGATCGAGGATGCATGTCGGCGCAGTAACCGTCATCGTGATGATGTGAATGTGATTGCGGTCACGAAATATGTCTCACTTGAAACAACGGGATCGGTGCTGGATCATGGTCTTGAGCATATTGGAGAAAATCGGTGGCAGGATGCACAGGCCAAATGGGAAGCTTTTGGTCAGCAGGGTACCTGGCACTTTATCGGTCATTTGCAGACAAACAAGGTGAAAGACGTGATTGGCAAGTTTCGTTACATCCATTCACTGGATCGTTTGTCATTGGCGAAGGAGTTGGATATAAAAGCAGCTTCACTTGGCATCCAAGTGGAAACGTTTTTGCAGGTGAATATTTCGGGTGAAGAGAGCAAGTATGGATTACAGCCTGAACAGGCAAGTTCTTTTTTGCGTGATATTCGTTCGTTCAACAATCTCAAGGTCGTTGGCCTAATGACTATGGCACCTCATGAGGAAGATCCGGAGCTGACGCGTCCCGTATTTCGTGGATTGCGTGAGCTGAGAGATCAATTGAATGGACAAGCCCTTACAGCAGAACCATTGACTGAACTGTCGATGGGGATGTCCAATGATTTTGAAGTGGCCATTGAAGAAGGTGCAACCTGGGTACGGCTAGGATCGATTCTCGTAGGAAAAGAGGAGGGTTCACGATGGGCGTAATGAATAAATTTATGAATTTCCTCGGACTTCAGGAAGAGGAAGAGATTGTGGAACGTGAACGAATGGCTGCGCAGGAGGAAAATGAATCTGAACATCAGGAAGCTGAAACCTCCAGTCTCGATAAACGTAGAAACCAAAGGGGGAATAATGTGGTGAGCATTCATTCCCAGAAAAATGTTAAAGTTGTCCTGTATGAACCGCGTTCTTATGACGAGGCTCAGGAAATTGCCGACCATCTGCGTTCGCATCGTACCGTTGTGGTGAATCTGCAACGAATTCGCCAGGACCAAGCGCTGCGCGTTATTGATTTTTTGAGTGGCACGGTATATGCATTGGGTGGCGGTATTTCCAAAATCGGCGGAAACATTTTTCTCTGTACGCCAGATACGGTTGAAATTCAGGGATCAATTACGGAAATACTGGCTGACAGCGAGCAAGATTATAACAGAATGAGGTGAGCCACTTTTGTATCAGATTGAAAGCGTGTTGTACACGTTATACCAGATTTACTTTTACATGGTCATTGTCTACATATTGATGTCTTGGCTTCCCAATGCGCGGGAAAGCTTCATCGGTGAATGGCTGGGCAAATTAGTGGAACCATATTTAAGACCGTTTCGCCGATTTATACCGCCTTTGTTCGGTGTGCTGGATATTTCCCCGATTGTCGCGCTGATCGTTCTGCAACTTGCGCTTAATGGGCTGATCTCCATACTCCGGTATTTTGCATATTAGAGGTTGTTCAAAAAGTCCGCTTTTGATTACGAAGGATGCCTAGTGGCATCGTCAGCATCGAATATGGAATTCAGCCGAAATGTCCGTTGCTCACGTAGTTTTTTCTACGCTCCGCTACTCCATTTCTAGCTTTATCCCATCTTCTCGGTACTGAAAACCGGTCTTTTTGAACACGGACTATTAGGGTAGGGTGACATAGATGAGCGGTGAAATTTACGAACATTTTAGCCATGATGAGCGGGATTTTGTAGATAAGGCTTCGGATTGGGTTGAGCAGGCGGGTAAGTATCATGACATGAAGCTAACTGACTTTCTTGATCCAAGACAGGTTTTTATATTACAGACTCTTGCCAATCGCCGTAACGACGTTCAGATTCGTCTGGATGGTGGTTACGAGGCTGCTGAACGCAAGCGTGCGCTGGTTGCACCTGATTATATGTATCTGGATGATGAGGATATGGGTATGCAGGTGCTCAGTATTACGTCTGATGATCAGAAAATCTCGGAGCTGGAGCATGGGGACTATATGGGTTCCCTGCTCGGGCTTGGGATGAAACGTGGAAAGATCGGGGATATCCAAGTGCTGGAGGACGGTTGCCATACAGTGGTGGCGGCGGAAACCGGCGCTTTTTTATCGCTTCAACTGAATCAGGTGCATCGGTTACATGTGTTCACAGAGTTACTTCCTTTGGATCAGATGCGATGGTCAGAGAGTAAACTGGAGACGATGGACATTACGGTCGCTTCGCTTCGTTTGGATGGAATCTGCGCAGATGTGTATCGGCTTAGTCGCAGTAAAGTGCTGGCTCCGATCAAAGCTGGTCGCTGCCGTGTGAACTGGAAAGTTGAGGAAGATCCCTCCAAATCGCTAAAAGCGGGTGATGTCGTATCCATTCAGGGATTTGGCCGTTTCAAGGTTATGGAACAGGATGGGATGACCAAAAAAGGGCGTTGCCGAGTGAAAATCGGCAAATTTGCCTGAGTCTGTTGCAGGAAAATCCGCTTTCTTGTCGAAATGTTTATCATAAAGGTGTAGAAAATACGCGGTGTATCCGATAAACATTAAGTCAAAGCTTTACATGAACGTTGGAGGATGCAATTCTGATCCTGCATTCCGTATACGTTGCCAAGGTTAGGCATCAACGATACGGCCCCTTGGGTGGTACCCATATGCTGCAAACCTTCTCTGGACGGGAAGGAACTTTAACAGGAGGTGGACAGCATGCCATTAACGCCGCTGGACATACACAACAAGGAATTTTCCCGACGTTTGCGCGGGTATGACGAGGATGAAGTCAATGAATTCCTGGATCAAGTCATCAAAGATTACGAAGGCGTCATTCGCGAGAACAAAGAGCTGAGCAATCAGTTGCTGTCCGTTCAGGAGAAACTGGATCATTTTTCTACAATTGAAGAGACGCTTAGCAAAACGATTATCATTGCGCAGGAAGCTGCTGATGATGTGAAGGGTAATGCGAAGAAAGAAGCGCAGTTGATCGTGAAGGAAGCAGAGAAAAATGCAGACCGGATCGTGAACGAATCGTTGGGCAAATCTCGCAAAATTGCTTTGGAAGTGGAAGAACTGAAAAAGCAGGCCTCGATTTATCGTGCCCGTTTCCGCACGCTTGTTGAAGCGCAGCTTGAACTGTTGACTCAGGATGGTTGGGAAGTGCTGGAGAGCCGGGAGCAGGAAGTGCGTGACCGTGAGCGGGAGATGAAAGAAATTTATTAGTCTGTCGCCTGGTTGACTTTTGTCTGCAAAGAGGCTATAACTATATTCATAATGAATAGTGATTCCATGACGGGTTCAGTACGTTATGATCTCATCCCTCAGAGAGTTGGTGGTTGGTGCAAACCAATGGATGAGTTATAGCCGAATATCTCCCCGGAGAAGTGACGCTGAAGCGGTGATTATGATTGCCGTGTGTAAGCCGAACCGTAAGCCGTACGTTATAACGGCACCCTGCAGTAGTTTAGCGGGGCATAAGCGCTGTTGATGACAGAGCATACCTAGGTTTGCCTGGATGTGGTTTGTGATGAACAGAATTAGGGTGGTAACGCGAGTATAGCCTCGTCCCTTTCCAGGGACGGGGCTTTTTTGTGTCCAAAAAAGGCGAACGTCCATGAGGCCCGAAAGGACCTCAAGGAGAGAGCCACCTGCCGGGAAAGCAAAGCACCCGGCACACGGGTTTCGCTAAGGCGAACGCCCATGAGGCCCGCAGGGACCTCAGGGAGAGAGCCGCCCGCCCGGGAAAGCAAAGCGCCCGGCAACACCCGCCTCGCGGTAAGGCCATGCGGCGTTCGCGCAGGGAACAGCCGCAAAATGGCCGCCACTACGCACATCCACCCCTCGCCCATAAGCGCCACCGTTCCCCCAACGACAACCCATCCCGGGTGTCCAGAGGGCGGAGCGCCTATGGGGTCCCCCTTGTCAAGGGGGATTTAGGGGGATTGAAACGCTTTTTGTGGACGGTCCACAATCCAACCAAAGAAAGGGAAGATAATGATCATGCAACGAGTTGACGTTAAAGAGAAGGCACGTGCCAGAGAATTACGCGTGTTAGATAAATGGAAAACGGAGAATACATTCAAAAGATCCATCGAAAACCGTGAGGGCAAGCCAAACTTCGTATTTTATGAAGGGCCGCCTACAGCAAACGGTAAACCGCATATCGGTCACGTACTGGGACGGGTAATCAAGGATTTTGTTGGACGGTATAACACGATGAAGGGTTACCGTGTCGTTCGTAAAGCAGGTTGGGATACACATGGTCTGCCTGTAGAACTGGGTGTACAGAAGAAGCTTGGCATCTCCCACAAGTGGGAGATCGAAGATTACGGCGTGGAGAAATTCATTAACGAATGTAAAGCGAGCGTATTCGAATACGAGCAACAATGGCGTGATCTGACAGAAGGTATCGGATATTGGACAGACATGGATAACCCGTATATCACCCTTGATAACAACTACATCGAGAGTGTATGGAACATCCTGGCGACGATCCACGAGAAAGGATTGCTGTATCGTGGTCATCGTGTGAGCCCGTATTGTCCATCTTGTCAGACAACACTGAGTTCCCATGAAGTTGCACAAGGGTACAAAGACGTCAAAGATCTGAGTGCTACAGCGAAATTCAAACTGAATGACAGCGGAGAATTTGTACTGGCTTGGACGACAACACCTTGGACACTGCCTTCACACGTCGCACTTGCCGTGAATCCGGATATGGACTACTCCCGTGTTCGTCAAGGTGATGAAGTGTACATCATGGCAACCAATCTGGTTGAAAAAGTGATGAAAGATACCAAAGGTGAGTATGAGATCATTGGTGCACTGAAAGGTGCCGATTTGGTTGGCAAAACGTATGATCCTCCGTTCAACTACGTACAGGCTGAGAAAGCCAACATCATTCTGGGTGCAAGCTTTGTAACGGATGCAAGTGGTACGGGTATCGTACACATGGCTCCTGCCCATGGTGAAGATGACTACCGTGTATGCCGTGAGAATGGGATCAGCTTTGTGAACATGGTGGACTTGGAAGGTAAATTTGTCGCTGAGGTTACTGACTTTGCCGGACGTTTCGTGAAGGATTGTGATATTGATATCGTAAGATATCTGTCTGAGCATGGACGTTTGTTCAGCAAAGAAAAATATGAGCACAGCTATCCGTTCTGCTGGCGTTGTGATACACCGCTTCTGTACTATGCAATGGACAGTTGGTTTATCCAAACAACAGCCATCAAGGACCAATTGATTGCCAACAACAGTGAAGTGGATTGGTACCCCGGTCACGTTCGTGAAGGTCGCTTCGGGAAATTCCTTGAGGATCTGGTGGATTGGAATATCAGCCGTGATCGTTATTGGGGAACTCCGCTGAACATCTGGGTGTGTGAGGAGACTGGCGAACAATTTGCACCACACAGCATTGCAGAATTGCGTGCTCGTGCGGTAGGTGATGTGCCAGAGAATCTTGAATTGCATAAACCATATGTGGATGACGTTAAAGTCATGAGCTCTTGTGGCAAATATGAGATGAAACGTACACCGGAAGTGATCGATGTCTGGTTCGACAGCGGCTCCATGCCGTTTGCCCAGCAGCACTATCCATTTGAAAATAAAGAAGTATTCGAACAGCAGTACCCTGCGGATATGATCTGTGAAGGGATTGACCAGACACGTGGCTGGTTCTACAGCTTGCTGGCGGTTTCCACCCTTTTGACAGGCAAAGCGCCTTACAAAGCGGTTATGGCTACAGGACACGTTCTTGACGAGAACGGACAGAAGATGTCCAAATCCAAAGGTAACGTTATCGATCCTTGGGAAGTAATTGAAGAATACGGTACAGATGCATTCCGCTGGGCTTTGTTGTCTGACAGTGCACCGTGGAACAGCAAACGTTTCTCCAAAGGTATCGTAGGGGAAGCCAAATCCAAAATGGTGGATACGCTGGTTAACACCCATGCATTCCTGACGCTTTATGCTACCATTGATGGATTTGATCCACAGGAGCACCCGTTCCAACTGTCCGCACACAAGCTGGATCGCTGGATTCTGTCGAGACTGAACAGCCTGATCCTGGTTGTAGAAAAGGCATTGCTGGTTAACGACTATCTGAACTCTTCCAAAGCGATTGAAGCATTTGTTGATGAGTTGAGTAACTGGTATATCCGTCGTTCCCGTGACCGCTTCTGGGGAAGTGGCCTGACAGAAGATAAACTGGACGCTTACCGTACATTGACCGAAGTACTGGTGACTACCGCGAAGTTGGTTGCTCCGTTCACACCAATGCTGGCAGAAGACATCTATCTGAACCTTGCAACAGGCGAGAGTGTGCACATGGAAGACTATCCGGTAGCTAATGAAGCGCTGATTGATGCAGGACTGGAACAGGATATGGAGACGGCTCGCCGCGTGGTTGAACTTGCCCGTAACGTTCGTAACGAAACAGGCATCAAGACACGTCAGCCACTGTCCGAATTGATCGTTTCACTCGATAAAGGGTTTGACCTGGCAAGTTATGAAGAGATCATCAAAGAAGAGATCAATGTAAAAGGAATCCGTACGGAGCATAATGATGCGGAATTCGTTGACTTTACATTGAAGCTGAACCTGAAGGTTGCAGGTAAGAAATACGGTAAAAACGTAGGGTTCCTGCAAAACTTCTTCAAGGGAATGTCAGCCGATGAGACGCGTAAAGTGGTTTCGGAAGGTGTACTGAACATCGTTTCACCGGAAGGCGAAGAGCTGCAAGTAACGAGCGAAGAATTATTGGTTGATAAACAGGCCAAATCAGGTTTTGCTTCGGCATCAGGTTACGGTCTGACGGTTGCGCTGAATACCGAAATCACGGTAGCCTTGGAACAGGAAGGTTGGGTCCGTGAAGTGGTTCGTGCTGTGCAGGATACCCGGAAACGTCTGGACCTGCCGATTGAGAAAAGAGTACGTTTGACACTGGATGTGGATGCATCCCTTCAGGAAGCTATTCAGGCGTTTGATGATGTGTTGCGTGAAAATGTTCTCGTAACCGAAGTGACATTTGGCTCGAATGAGTCCATGGAACGCGTTGAAGCCGGAGGCAAATCGATCGGTATTTACATCGAAGCGTAATTCGGAGCATGTCCCATCCAATTAGGACAGAATAGAGAGTATAAACAAACGAGCCGCAGAGGCAGGGACATATTCCCTGTATCTGGGCTCGTTTGTTTTTTAAACAAAAAGGCAATGATTCTATAGTGCAGTCAATCTATATTGATCAAAGGAACTGACCAAAACATGAGCGAACATGACAAGCAAACCGCATCCACTTCACAACAACCAACATCAGATAATCTCAATTCCCATGACAAAATTGAAGAGTTACATACCCTGACGAACCGTCTGGCGAATGAACTGGAACGTTCCAGGATTGCGCAATACACAGAATTGCTGAACAGGCCATGGAAACTGATTGGATTGAACCTGTTGTCTGGAGCCGCACGAGGTGTGGGGATTGCGATTGGGTTTACCTTTTTCGCAGCAACGATTATTTACGTTTTGCAGCTACTTGGGGCGCTCAATCTTCCCATTGTTGGAGATTACATCGCTGATATTGTGCGCATTGTCCAGCGCCAACTTGATATGAACACATACTAAGCGATCAGCAGCGTTTAAAGGTGAAAGATATCAAAGTGCTTTTAGTAAATGTCATCCGTCTCCATATCCGGTTCTAACAGACCATCGCCTTCACGGTTCTCCAGGTACTGGCGATATTGCCGATTGCGCACGATGGAGACGTCATGACCATAGATGTCCGTGGCAACAAAGCTTTCGTACGCTTCAACGCAGCCTTCCACTTCATCGGTAGCTTCAATCGCCATAACATCATAGCTGTCGATATCGCGTCCTTCAGCCATGGCAGGTGAGTTCGATGTGCCCCAGCTTTCAACAATCTGCCAGGTGTCTTCACCATCGAAGCCATTTTGATCATCACGCTCGTCCAGACTGGTTCGACCAAATGCCGGGGCGAGGAATTCTTCCTCTACAGGACGGTTCTCAGAGACAACGGTTTCCGGTTGATGTTTTTTGCAGTATTTGGTGTAGGGAACAGCTTCCATGCGTTCAAAAGGGATGGGTTGCTGACAGACCGCACATGTACCGTAATGTCCTTCTTCGATGGAGTGCAGTGCAGAATCGATTCGTTCCAATTGGAATTCATCATGTTCCAGCAGGGAAATATCTTTCTCGCGTTCATACACCTCCGTAGCTATGTCGCCAGGATGGTTATCAATTGGTGATAATTCACCTGTCTGTAGTTTAAGGGAATCTCCAAGGCCATAATGCTCGTTTTCCGAAAGTCTATGTTCAATATCGCGCTTATCGGACATCAGTTGGGAACGTAGAGATTGTAGTTGTTTGTTAGTAAAATGTGACATGATTTTCCCCTTTCTGCTTTCATGCTGGAATCCGGATTTTGACTCTATTGTAGGATGTGCCACTGAGGGCAAGATTACAGAAGGGAAATGTTATCGTTTTTGCCATAAGCGTTGCGATGTAGCACGTCGTGGACGATTTCCAAACAGCTGTGCTACAATAAACAAGTCTGGCGTAAGCCTGGTATCGTTTGGAAAAGACAAGAACGGAGTGACAAACAAACGTGGTGTATTATATCCTTGCTTTTATCGTATTTTTATTGGATCAGGGAACCAAGTATCTGATTGCAACCCGGATGGAACTCAGAGAAGAAATTCCGGTCATCGGCAATTTCTTTGTCATCACATCACATCGTAACTCAGGAGCAGCTTTTGGCATTCTGCAAGACCAGCGTTGGTTCTTTATCGTGGTTACGTTGATTGTTGTCGTTGCCTTGATTTGGTATTTGCAAAAGGTAAAAGATACCCCGCACAAATTGCTGCCTGTGGCGCTTAGTTTGGTGCTTGGTGGAGCAATTGGCAACTTCCTTGACCGGGCATTGACCGGAGAAGTTGTAGATTTTGTACAACTTAATTTTGGAAGTTATACGTTTCCCATTTTTAACATCGCCGATTCGGCAATCTGCATCGGTGTAGGGTTGATCATAGTGGAGACATTGCTTGAAGGACGGCGCGAAAAAGCAGCCGCGAAGATTGAAGGGAATGAACATCATGAGTAATCCGAATAAGGAACAGATTAACGACGAAGAACTAATGAATGGCAATGAACGTATGGAATGGACCGTTGCCGCTGAACATAAAAAAGAACGAATTGACAAATATATTACGGAAGCCGTGGATAACGTATCTCGCTCCCAAGTTCAATTGTGGATCGGAGACGGGATGGTTACTGTAAATGGTGCTGTTGTCAAAGCCAATGCCAAGTTATCCGAAGGTGATCTGATTGAACTACAGATTCCTGAACCGGCTGCCGTTGAGATCGTTGCCGAAGATATTCCGCTGGAAGTGGTATATGAAGACAGCGACCTGATCGTGATTAACAAACAGCGTGGTCTTGTGGTGCATCCGGCACCAGGACATACGTCGGGTACCCTCGTTAATGCACTTATGCATCACTGCAAAGACCTCTCGGGTATTAATGGAGAGTTGCGCCCGGGTATTGTGCACCGTATCGATAAGGATACATCCGGCCTGATCATGGCTGCCAAGAACGATCGTGCTCATGCATCACTGGCTGCTCAGTTGAAGGAACATACGGTGAATAGACGGTATATTGCGCTTGTTCATGGTCATCTTAATCATGATCAAGGGACCATTGATGCACCAATTGGACGAGATACCAATGACCGCAAAATGTATACGGTAACAGAACGTAACAGTAAACATGCCGTTACTCATTTTACCGTTACAGAGCGAATTAATGATTACACCTTGCTGGAATTGAAACTGGAGACAGGACGTACTCACCAGATTCGGGTTCACATGAAATTTATCGGTCACCCGCTTGTAGGAGATCCAACTTATGGACGGAATAAAGGCATCAAAATGCAAGGACAGGCTCTTCATGCGGCCATTCTTGGATTTGTGCATCCAACAACGGGAGAATACCTTGAATTTTCAGCTCCGATTCCGCAAGATATGGAAGACGTGCTTGCCTCGCTGCGCAGTCGTTAACAGTTCCAAGAAAGTACAAATGTTCGGATACTTTGTCCATGGCTTTGATCACGCAAATGCTTCATATTAAAGTGTAGAAATTTGCGTCAAATGAGGAGATGAACAACGTTATGAGTATCGATAAATATCAAGAAACTTACATTCAGACTAATTTTGCCGACCGTATCGGTGGCTCCAACTATGGTAAAGACACGAACATTTATAAATTCGAGAAAATCAAACGTGCCAAAGCTTCGGCCAAAAAAGATTTTCCCGATGTGGAACTGATCGACCTTGGTGTAGGTGAACCGGACGAAATGGCGGATGCAGGCATTGTAGCTGCACTTGCAGAAGAAGCTTCCAGACCTGAGAACCGTGGTTATGCCGATAATGGTATTCCTGAATTCAAGGCTGCTGCTGCTTCTTACCTGAAAAACGTATTCAACGTAGAAGGTATCGATGCAGATACTGAGATCGTACACTCCATTGGTTCCAAACCGGCTTTGGCTATGATGCCTTCATGCTTCATCAATCCGGGTGATGTGACAATCATGACCGTTCCAGGTTACCCGGTTATGGGTACACATACGAAGTATCTGGGTGGAGAAGTGTTCAACATCCAATTGACGAAAGAGAACAACTTCTTGCCTGATCTGACGGCTATCCCGGAAGACATCGCAAAACGTGCGAAGTTGCTCTACCTGAACTATCCGAACAACCCAACAGGCGCAAGCGCGACGGTGGAGTTCTTCACTGAAGTTGTGGAATGGGCTAAGAAATATAATGTTGTGGTTGTACATGATGCTCCATATGCAGCATTGACGTATGATGGCAAAAAACCGTTCAGCTTTCTCTCGGTACCTGGTGCGAAGGATGTCGGCGTAGAGCTGCACTCTCTGTCCAAGTCCTACAACATGACAGGTTGGAGAATCGGATTTGTAGCGGGTAACCCGCTTGTAGTCAAAGCATTCAGTGATGTGAAGGACAACAATGACTCCGGTCAGTTTATCGCGATTCAAAAGGCTGCTGCTTATGGATTGAATCACCCTGAGATCACGGAAAAAATTGCAGAGAAATATTCCCGTCGTCACGACATGCTCGTTGCCGCATTGAACGAACTGGGCTTCCAGGCTGAAAAACCTAAAGGTTCATTCTTCCTGTATGTAGAAGCACCAAAAGGTGTGGTTGGCGGACGTCGCTTTGAATCCGGCGAAGATTTCTCCCAATTCCTGATCCGTGAGAAACTGATCTCATCCGTACCTTGGGATGATGCCGGTAACTTTGTTCGTTTCTCCGTAACCTTTGAAGCGAAGGGTGAAGAGGAAGAGAAACGTGTTATTGCTGAGATCAAACGTCGTCTGAGCGACGTACAATTTGAATTTTAATCGTAGTACCCAATAGTTAAATCATGTACTAAAGAAGAGACCGGAAACGGTCTCTTTTTTTATGCCCATATTAGAATTTTTTCATTTACTCCCTTTACAAAATTATACAAGCAACATATGATTAGATCTTTACGTTATTTCTTATATACAGAAGTTGTTGTTGAAGGGAGTTATTACAATTGTTATCATCACGAACAAGTACTGTGTCCTCACGGGCTACAGGAACAGGCAGTACAGTGTCAGGATTAATCAGATTGTTAAGACCCAAACAGTGGACTAAAAATCTGCTGTTATTTGCTGCGTTACTATTCTCTTTTGAGGAGATTCGGACTGAAACCATTCTTGCGACGTTGCTTGGTTTTATTCTATTTAGCCTTGTTGCAGGCTGTGTGTATATTTTAAATGACTTTGTAGACCGGGACAGGGATCGACAGCATCCGGTGAAAAAGTATCGTCCTATGGCTTCTGGGCAGGTGAATCCGAGTCATGCTTTGTTGTTTGGCATTATTCTATTAATCCTTTCCGTAGGAACGGCCTTCATGATGAACCCTCTATTCGGGGTGTTATGTATCGTCTATTTCCTGTTGAATGTATCGTATTCATTTGTGCTGAAACATCTCGTTATCCTGGATATGATGACCATTGCAGCCGGCTTTGTACTTCGTGCCATTGCAGGTGGTGTGCTGATCCATGTGCCATTCACACCGTGGTTTTTGATCTGTACCATGCTGTTGTCGTTGTTTTTGGCCATTGGAAAACGCAGAAATGAACTCACGTTGCTTGAGGGAAATACGGGATCACATCGTAAGGTTTTGGATAACTACTCCATTACATTACTGGATCAATTCAATACAATTGTGACGACAGCTACGATTATCAGTTATTCCCTGTTCACATTCACTTCAGATCGAACCATTCATCTCATGTGGACGATTCCATTGGTCATTTACGGCATGTTCCGTTACCTGTATCTGATCCACATGAAGAACCAGGGAGGTTCGCCCGATCGTGTGCTGTTTGAGGACAAGCCTATATTAATTACGGTTATGTTGTATGTGATAAGTGTTGTTACAATCTTTGCAATCTTTGAATAAAGGCTGAGGGGGATCAGGGTGAAAAGCACGAAAGTCGCAATTTTTGATATTGATAAAACGATCATACGCAGTGATTCCATGTTTCAATTTGTGCATTACGGTGTTCGCCGTTACCCGTGGCAGGTATGGAGATTACCTGTCATTGCATTACATACCGTGTTATTCAAGGCAGGCTTCATGACGGTTGAACAAGTCAAACGATCCTACTTTCAAGAAATTGAGCGTATGTCTGAAAAAGATCTCGAACATTTCTTTGATACTCGCTTGCGTACGTCCATTTTTGCCGAGGCCAGTGTAGAGATGCAACATCGCAAAGAAGCAGGGTATCATGTCTTGCTAGTAACTGCATCTCCGCATGCCTATATGAAATACTTTAATAATTTTCCCTGGGTGGATCATGTAATTGGAACTGAACTTGTCCGTCATGAGAATGGTTACACATGCAGAGTTGATGGCAGCAATTGCAAAGGGGAAGAGAAGGTACGCCGAATTCAGGCTTATCTGAGTGAGAAGAATATGGTCATTGATTATGACCAGTCATGTTCCTACTCGGACTCCTTATCCGACCTTCCAGTCATGCAACTTGTAAGTCAACGATACTTTATTAACAAGCGTGTTCCGGACATGGAGGCATTAACGTGGGGGAAATAAAATCGCGTCATACTGGTAAATGGTTGATGCTCGTTTCCGCTTTTCTGACAGCAACGGGTCAATTGTTCTGGAAATGGGGACTAACCGAGTGGATTTACCTGGGTGTTGGTTTTCTGTGTTATGGACTTGGAGCGATTTTGATGATTAAAGCTTTTGCTCTGGAAAAACTCTCTGTTGCTTATCCTCTGATGTGTGCTAGTTACGTATTTGCCTTAATCTATGGATATTTTTTGCTTGGAGAAGAAATTACGGTGCAGAAGCTGGCAGCAGTTGTGTTGCTTGGAATCGGGGTGACATTAACCAGTGTTGATCGATAGCTGGATGGTTGCCGTATTAATTGTCATGACGTTGTGTGGTGCACTGGGCGGGGCCGGACTGAAAGCTTATGCTTCCAGTCGCAATCGTCTGCATGTACTCATGGGACTTGGATTCTACGGAACGGGTGCGTTGCTGAATATTGTATTGCTGAAGTTTCTTCCATTAACCGTAGTGTTGCCTGCGAACGCATTAACATATGTCTGGACTCTCATCATAGCGCGGTTGATATTTAAAGAGACCGTGGGCCCTTTACGCTGGATAGGCGTGGCATGTATTATGGGTGGCCTATGTTTATTGGTATTTTAGAACTTAATTAATCAGGATGTGAAATGAAAGCATGAACTTTTTAGATTACTTATTTTATAATCGCAGAGCCAACTGGACAGCCTTTTACCTGTTTGCGGGATTTGCTCTGTTTTATGGTTTAATGAACGGCTCGTATGTTCTGTACATTGAAAATAATGCAGAGATGCTTGGGGCGTATAGCCCTTTTAATACAACGCTGTTTCCAATCAATTTATTCAACTTTGATCCTTCAATGTATTATGGGGACAACAGTTCTTCCGTGATCCATCCGCTGATTTCCTTTCTCGCTGTCACCCTTGCGGCTGTAGCGAAACTGCTGGGAGGCAACTGGTTCTTTCTAATCCTGCAATCGCTGGTGAATGCGGGTTCGGTGGTGCTGGCGTATCTGTTCCTGAGTCAAAAAGAAGATAAACCGACCATCGTACCGCTACTGTTTGCCTTATTGTTTGGTTTCAGTTCCTACTTAATGTTTACTGCATTGATCCCGGATTCGTATCCTTATGTACAGTTCGTTATTCTGTTGTCGGTGGTTTACATGCAGTATACTCGTGAGCGTCAGGACGTACGTTATGTACCCAATGCATTGCTTGCATCGATTAACTTTGGACTAACCTCGACCAATATCGTACCATTTGCTGCTGCCACATTCTTCAATATGCATGCATGGCGCAATAAGGCGAATTTGAAAAAATACATCGGTATCATGGCATTGGCGGTTCTGATCATCGTCGTATTAACTGGCATTCAGTATGTTGCCTTTGGAGGTCGCAGCTGGGTTAGTAACTGGCTGTTGGGCATTCAAAATGGTGGAACCAGCTATGCAACGCCATTCCAGTTCGCTGTTCATTGGAAAGCATTGAACATGCTAACGTTAAATCCGATGCTGACACCGAAGATGCATTTACTGGACCCGGGCATGGCAGCCTTTGTTACGGATCTATCTCGTTCCAATCCAATCTATGTGCAGATGACAGGTATCTTTATTTTACTACTGGCATTCATGGGCTTCATTAAGGGCATTCGTGAAAGTGAAGTATGGACCCTTGTGCCATATATTCTGTTTGCCTTTTTGCTTCATGTCGTCGTGGGCTTTGGCCTGGCTGTATTTCAATATGATATGTACCTGTATGCGGGGCATTATCTGTTTGCGTTTTTCCTATTGGGTGGAGGTTTCGTCATCAGCCTTCGTCCGGGATTGGGGAAAAAAGTGGTTATAGGCTTGATCATGTTATGTGTTATCGTTACGGCAAGTAACAACATCTATCGCCATGTAGAAACATTAACAACAATCAAACAATCCTATAATCAGTTGGAACAGGAACGCTCAGTGAAATAGTCAAATAGTAAATGTATCGATTCATATAATGAAACGAGAAAAGGCCATTGGATGGAAAGTCCAATGGCCTTTTCTTATTTAGTGTTGAGCAAATGAGTTAAGCAATAATTTTGGTCTTCTTGGCATTCTCGGCTGAACGTTTGGTGAGACTGCTGAGTGGACGTTTCAAAGCGAGAGCAACAATGAGACTCAGCGCGATGAACATACACAACCACAGAATATCCTTGATGGCAGTAGACCACAATATGCCGCCGACCGACTCACGCAGCAGACTGATCGCATACGTGAAGGGCATGAACGGATTCAATGCTTGGAAAAAGGGTGATGTCATGCTGATTGGGAACGTACCGCCGGAGCTGGAGAACTGGAACACCATGAAGATAATGGCGATCCCTTTTCCGATATTTCCAAATACGGACAGCAGCGTGTACGTTATAGTGACAAATACGGCACTCACCAGCATGGCAAACAGGACAAACCACAGTTTATCTGCGACATAGGTACCCAGGATTAAAATATCTCCCAGGGTGACACATATCGCCTGAAGTAACCCAATGGTCAGAAAAGTAGCGAGACGTCCAAGATACAATTCATATCCCCGGAACTTGCCCTCTGGATTCTCAGCTTCGGCACGAAGCAGAGAAATCAGCAGCGTTGAGCCAACCCACAAGGACAGCACGCCATAAAATGGTGACATGGCCGATCCATAATTCGGAATTGGGTAAAGCTGTTGTTCTTTGATTTGCCCGGGACTCGAAAGGAAAGCACTCTCTTCCTCAATGTCGCCGCGCAGAAGCTTGGCAAGTTCGGCAAACTGGTTATTACCTTCAACTTCCCTGAGCTTGTCCGCAGTCTTGCTGATGGCACTTTCCAATGCTGGCAGATCATCACGTACCAGCGCGGCAACACGGTGAACTCCTTTTTCGACCTCCGGCAGCTGATTCTGTACAAAATCGGATGCCTTGCCTATCTGTTTCTCGGCAGTAGGCAGATCATTACGAACAAAATCAGCTGCTTCGTTCAGTTTGTTTCCCAGCTTGGGCAGATCGTTTCGAATTAATGAAGACACTGTGTTCAGAGCTTGGATAAAACCTTCACTTTTGTTCGCGAGTGTCTCTGATATCCCATGGATCTTAGATTGTATTTGAGGCAGTTCGCTCTGGATTTTTGTCAACTCGGCCTGCCCAAACGTAATTCCTTCTTTGGCTGATGCAAGAATGTCCGCAATATCCGGAATACGATCTTTTGCTCCTTGCAGAGTTTCTGCTGAAGTGGAGAGGGTAGACCTGAGCTTATCCGCACCAGCTGTAAGTGCAGGCGATATTTCACTTTCATAGGCGTTTAAGATATTGCCAATCCCGCTGCTGATGTCCTTCGAGAGAGTATTTAACTGAGCGATGACATCTGTTGGTGGAGTTGTATTACGACGCATGGCATCACTGATGATGCCAGCCAAGTGGATCTGCAACTGAAGTTTATCTGAGATGGAGTTCAGTTGTGTGATTTTATCGGCAAGTGGTTGGCTTGGAAGCAAGTTATTGATGTTGCCCAGTAGTTCTGCCATACTGTCCACGAGTTTTACCGCAACCCCTAAACGTGAAGCAATCCGGTCGAGATCTTCTACTGTAGGAAGGTTATTAAGATCCGAATTTTGCAATTGTGCAAATACGTCTCCTGCAGCGTTAGTAATCTGCTGCACCAGCAGCAGATTTTGGCGGATCGTCGGGCCAATTGTCTGAAACGCTTCTTCACTGGAATCCACGAACTGATTTAATCCCTCTGCAAGCTCAATCCCGTTGTCAGCGATTTGTGATACTTTGTCCAAATCTTGCTCTGCTGCCGTTACGATAGACAGAGCTTTGTTGGTTTTATCCAGCGCCGTTTGGATGACATCTGCTACCTGGCCAAAGTTTTCATCCACTTCTCGAATGCGTTCTACCGCTTTTTGTATATCCGGTATCCGCCCTTGAATAGCCAGCACTTCGGAAGCCGCATCATTAATTTGTGGCCAATACTCCTGCACCTTGAGCACATACTGTGCTGCTTCATTGATTTCAGGCAGTTTTTTCTCGATTTCAACGATCTTTTGAGCATCTTTTACAATCTCAGGCATGGCTTTTTCTACTTCCAGAACCTTTTGACCAGCGGCTTGAATAGCCGGAAGATTTTTCTCCAGCGTAAAAATGCCATTCTCCATCTTGCGCAATGTTGGAAGCTGGGAATTAATCTCAACCCCGGCTTCATTCAACTTGGTTAGAACGGCCTCACTGACGGCTTCAGTGAAATTTTCATTGATTTGTGTTGTTATGGCAGATACACCAGAGCCTGTGATTTTAGGAGCAATGGCATTTACCTTTTCATTAACGGTATAGATTACCTCTGGGCGTTCCAGCTTTCCGTCAACGATACCTGTAATTTTGGACGAAAAGTCTCCGGGAATGAGCAGGCTGGCATAATATTCTCCTGTTTGTACCCCCCGACTAGCCTCAGCTCGATCTACAAAAGTCCAGCCCAGCTTTTCGTTGTTTTTGAGGCTGGATACCAGTTCGTCTCCGATATTAACATGGGTTCCTTCAACAGTCGCACCCTTGTCCTCAGTTGTCACCGCAATTTTGATCCCCTGGGTATTACTGTATGGGTCCCAGACGGACTTCACGTTGACCCAGTCATACACCCCGGGCAGTAGAATAATAGCCACAATTAGAAATATACCTGTGGGAACCTTCAGGATATGCAACCAGTCTGTTTTGTAAACGTGCCATATGTGACGCATGACTTCCTCCTAAATGTACATAAATGTAGGGCGTAACTTATTTCTATGTCGTAAATTTGTGAATCTTATGTATATCGGCATTATTGCAGTATCTAATAATGGGTTCATGTTTATAAACTGTACCCATTTCACTTGGTACTAATTCAGAGCCTTCATATATTGCGTAAAATGAAACTCACTGTCTGTTCTAAAAAGAAGTGTTTTATCTCTTTTGAGCACAGTACGAGGTTTATTTTGGTTATATCAAATTTCTCATTTGCCTATGGATAAATATGCAGAAATGTTGTATAATTATGAATAACCAATGAGATGTATTGTGCATGGATGTTTTTCAGCCTAACTGCTGATTCTAAGAAGAACGTAGCAGAGGGTTTTCACCTGCGATGGTGAGGTGTTGACAGGGGGTTGTCTTTCTGTCATAATTCATGAAGATAAACGGACATATTGATTACAGAACCCTGTGAGGTCCTGCAATATGAACGACATGAATAGCACCTTTAAATCAGTCCCGTGAGACTGGCAAGGTAACGTGAACGATACATCGTTTTTTTGCTGCGGCAAATGAAGCGATGCATCCCCGAGAGTAAACTTTCTTCAGAGCGGTCTGAAGTTCGGAGACTCCTTGCCAATAAACACGGCAAGGAGTCTTTTTTTTTCTCCTCGTCACGGGGCCATGATGCTGAAGGGAAATCCTGAGGAGGCTGAACGCATGAGCACAGAGACACATGTCATTATGGATGAGACGGCGATCCGCCGCGCATTAACACGGATTGCCCATGAGATATTGGAGAAAAACAAAGGAATCGACGATTGTGTGTTGGTCGGTATCCGTACACGCGGGGTTTACCTTGCAGAACGGATTGCCGCCAAGATTGAAGAAATCGAGGGCGCCAAAGTCCCCTGGGGAGAACTGGATGTGACTCCTTACCGCGATGACCGCTTGGACGAAAATAAAGCGAATCGCAAGGAAATGTTGATTATGACACCTGAATCACTTTCGATCCATAACAAAAAAGTGATTTTGTTCGATGATGTGCTCTATACCGGACGGACGATTCGCGCAGCGATGGATGCCCTGATGGACTGTGGAAGACCGCAGAACATTCAGCTGGCTGTACTCGCAGACCGCGGACACCGGGAACTTCCGATTCGACCTGATTTTATCGGCAAGAATGTGCCGACTTCCAAATCAGAGGAGATCGAAGTTGCACTCATGGAAACGGACGGACAGGATGAAGTCAAAATCACTCAGAACCGGGGGGAGCAAGCATAATGATTACACAGACAGCATTGAGAGACCGAAGCTTGCTTGGACTGAAGGAACTTAGTCGAGGAGAAATCGAGTCCATTCTGAACCGTGCGGCTCACTGGGAAGCGCAGAAAGAGAAGTTGGTTCCTGTACTGGAATCACGCTTTGTTGCGAACATGTTCTTCGAGAACAGCACACGTACCCGCTTCTCCTTCGAAATGGCAGAGAAACGCCTGGGCGCACAAGTACTGAACTTTACGGCAGCCGCATCCAGTGTGGAAAAAGGAGAGTCCATCTACGATACGGTACGAACACTTGAGTCGATGGGCATTGATGCAGGCGTGATCCGGTTGAAACCGGCAGGCGTTCTGCAACAACTGGCTCAGAAAGTGAATGTACCACTCGTGAACGCCGGAGATGGCAACAATGAGCACCCCACACAGGCACTGCTGGACCTCTACACGATGAGGAAAGCATTTGGCGAACTGAAAGGTTTGCGTGTTTCCATCATTGGTGACATCCTGCATAGCCGTGTAGCGCGTTCCAACCTGTGGGCACTGCAAAAGTTTGGTGCAGATGTACGCTTCTGTGCTCCGCAAACGATGCAGGCACCGGAACTCGCAGAGCATGCTCCTTATGTCGGTCTTGAAGAAGCGCTGGATGCAGATGTAGTCATGATGCTCCGTGTTCAACTGGAACGTCATCAACATGGCTTAATTACTTCAGCTGAGGATTATCGCGAACACTACGGATTGACGGAAGAACGGGCATCACGCCTAAAACCAAGCACCATTATCATGCACCCTGCTCCAGTGAATCGCAACGTCGAGGTAGATGACGCGGTTGTGGAAAGTGAAGCATCGCGGATCTTCCCGCAGATGGCAAACGGCGTTCCAATCCGCATGGCGGTTATGGAACGTGCGATGAAACTGTAACAGGGTCTGGCTGTAGGTCATAGGCTGGCGGTACGGTAGTTCTTATAGAGCAATAAGAGAGTACACGATAAAGAAAATCATCCGGCTTGCCTGGTAAGCCGGACAGAACCGAAGCGGAGGGCAATTATGCTACAGATTATAAAAAACGCAAACGTCTTGAACCAACAAGGGGAACTTGAACGGAAAACCATCATTATAGATGAAGGTAAAATTAAAAAGATCGCTGGTCTGGAAGACCAAGCCGTACTGGATGCCGAAAAGTCAGCGCAAAGTGTGACAGACGCATCAGGCAAACTGGTCATTCCGGGATTGATCGATATGCACGTGCATCTGCGTGAACCTGGATTCGAACACAAAGAGACGATCGAGACAGGTGCCCGTTCAGCAGCACAAGGTGGTTTTACAACAATCGCTTGCATGCCGAACACGAGACCAGTTACAGATACAGCGGAAGTTGTGAAACTGGTATTGGATAAAGCCAAAGAAGCTGATCTGGTTAAAGTGTTGCCTTATGCAGCCATTACAAAAAATGAACTGGGTCGTGAACTTACCGATTTTGCCGCATTAAAAGAAGCAGGCGCTATTGGATTCACAGATGACGGTGTAGGCGTACAAAACGCTCAAATGATGAAGGATGCCATGAGCCTCGCAGCAAGCATGGATATGCCAGTGATCGCTCACTGTGAAGATGACTCACTGGTTGTTGGTGGATATGTGACGGAAGGTGAGTTTTCAAAACGTCACGGCATCAAAGGAATCCCAAATGAATCTGAAGCCATCCACGTTGGCCGTGATATCCTGCTCGCAGAAGCAACAGGAGTTCACTACCATGTCTGTCACGTAAGTACAGAGCAATCGGTTCGCTTGATTCGTCTAGCGAAGTCCATCGGCATTAAAGTAACTGCTGAGGTGTGTCCGCACCATCTGGTGTTGTCGGATGAAGATATCCCGGGCATGGACGCCAACTGGAAAATGAACCCGCCGCTGCGCTCACCACGCGATGTGCAGGCGTGTATCGAAGGCTTGCTGGACGGCACGCTGGATATGATCGTAACTGATCACGCGCCACACAGTGAAGAAGAGAAAGCCAAAGGCATGGAGCTGGCACCTTTCGGAATCGTTGGATTCGAAACAGCCTTCCCGCTGCTGTACACCAAGTTTGTGGAAACAGGACTCTGGAGCTTGGACTTCCTGGTGAAACGTATGACAGCTGATCCGGCACGTGTATTCCGACTGGATACAGGCAAACTGGAAGAGGGAGCACCAGCCGATATCACGATGATTGACCTGAACGAGGAAAAAGCGGTTGATCCTGCAACGTTTGCAACCAAAGGAAGAAACACACCATTCACAGGCTGGAAGCTGAAAGGCTGGGCCGTACAAACTTGGGTGGATGGCAAAAGCGTGTGGAATAACACGGTACAACAGTAAAACGGTATCTCAGTAAATTAATAAAACAGTAACTCTATATCTTTAACTCTTTAAAACAGTAACAGTAATTCTTAACTCTTAAATCAACAAGTCATTATAACTCTAAATTTACAACTTCTACACAGTAACATCTTTTCAACTAACTCGAGGCAAATTATGCCGAGAGTCTAACATACGAAACAAAGCAAAGTTGAATGTCATGATTTTGAACTTGGACACCAACGTAACTGCGGAGTGGGCAGAAAGAACCCGAAGAAGCAAAGCGTTCGCCTTTATCACCGGATTACTCCATTTGAAGAATGGGATCAAAGTAATCCGGGGATAACAGCGATCAAAGGGTTTTCTGCCCACGGAGCCGCACGAAGTTTCCAGAAAGTTCAACCCAATGCATTCAACGTTGATAAACACAGAGGAGTGAAATGGGATGCAGGCACAGGCAAGATTATTGTTGGAAGACGGCACACTGTTCACCGGGAAAGCATTTGGTGCTGAAGGTGAAACTACAGGTGAGGTCGTTTTTAATACGGGAATTACAGGCTATCAAGAGGTGCTTTCGGATCCTTCCTATTGCGGTCAAATCGTAACCATGACGTATCCGCTGATCGGAAACTACGGCATTACGCGTGATGACTTTGAGTCGATTCGTCCATACGTACACGGTTTTGTTGTGCGTCGTCATGAGCCAACGCCGAGTAACTGGCGTGCGGAATACAGCGTAGACAATCTGCTCAAGGAATACGGCATCGTAGGAATCAGCGAAATTGATACACGCATGTTGACTCGCCGGATTCGTCATCACGGCACAATGAAGGGAATTCTCACAACAGGATCGAAGCCTGTGGAAGAACTGCTGGAGATGATGGGAGACACCACTATCGCCGAGCTGCGTAACCAGGTGCCAATGACTTCTACAGAGCATGTCTACAACAGCCCGGGAACAGCTGAGCGTATTGTGCTCGTGGATTATGGTGCTAAAACAGGAATCTTGCGCGAACTCAGCAAACGTAACTGTGACGTTGTTGTTGTTCCACACGATGTAACAGCAGACGAGATTCGTCGCTTGAACCCGGACGGTATTCAACTGTCCAACGGCCCTGGGGACCCGAAAGACGTACCTCACGCAGTTAACATGATCAGTGAATTGCTTGGCGAATACCCGATCTTCGGTATCTGCCTGGGTCACCAGTTGTTCGCACTTGCAGCAGGAGCAGACACGGAAAAGCTCAAGTTTGGACATCGCGGAGGAAACCACCCGGTGAAAGAACTGGAGAGCGGACGTTGCTTCATCACATCCCAGAACCATGGATTTACCGTAAACGAAGAGTCTGTGAAGAGTACAGACCTGGAAGTTACACATATCAACAATAACGATAAGACCATTGAAGGTCTGAAACATAAATCATTCCCGGCATTCTCGGTTCAATATCACCCTGAAGCAGCCCCGGGTCCTTACGATAACAGCTATCTGTTCGACCGTTTCATCGAGATGATTCGCGAGCACAAGATCACTAACCCGCAAAAGCCGCGTCAAGCCGTATTGGCAGCCGCAGTGAAAGGAGCACAATAACATGCCGATTAACAAAGATCTCAAAAAAATCCTGGTGATTGGTTCCGGTCCAATCGTCATCGGTCAAGCGGCCGAGTTCGACTATGCCGGTACACAAGCTTGCCAGGCTCTGAAAGAAGAAGGCGTGGAAGTTGTACTTATCAACAGCAACCCGGCGACCATTATGACGGATACAAACATGGCTGACAAAGTCTACATTGAGCCAATTACACTGGATTTTGTAACCCAAATCATTCGTCAAGAGCGTCCAGATGGCTTGTTGCCAACACTGGGTGGTCAAACAGGTCTGAACATGGCTGTAGAGCTGGCTCGTGCTGGCGTGCTGGAACGTGAAAATGTGAAATTGCTCGGAACACAGCTGACATCCATCGAGAAAGCGGAAGATCGTGATCTGTTCCGTGACCTGATGCGTGAATTGGAACAACCTGTACCAGAGAGTGTCATCGTAACGACACTTGAAGAATCACTTGAATTTGCGAATGAGATTGGTTATCCAATCATCGTGCGTCCAGCCTATACACTGGGCGGAACTGGCGGCGGAATCTGTGCGAACGAAGAAGAACTTCGTGAGACGGTGGCAGCGGGAATTCGTTACAGCCCGATTGGGCAATGTCTGGTCGAGAAGAGCATTGCAGGTATGAAAGAAGTCGAGTATGAGGTTATGCGAGACAAAAACGATAACTGTATCGTTGTCTGCAACATGGAAAACTTTGACCCGGTAGGTATTCATACAGGTGACAGTATCGTCGTAGCACCAAGCCAAACATTGTCGGACCGTGAATATCAAATGCTGCGTTCAGCTTCCCTGAAAATCATCCGTGCCCTGAACATCGAGGGTGGATGTAACGTACAGTTTGCACTGGACCCACACAGCTTCCAATACTATGTTATCGAAGTAAATCCACGGGTAAGCCGTTCATCGGCTCTGGCTTCCAAAGCAACGGGTTATCCGATTGCAAAAATGGCTGCCAAAATTGCCATGGGTTACACGTTGGATGAAATCGTGAACCCGGTAACAGGCCAAACGTATGCTTGCTTTGAGCCTACACTGGATTACATCGTGAGCAAAATCCCACGCTGGCCGTTCGACAAGTTCATCTCGGCGAACCGTAAACTGGGAACTCAGATGAAAGCAACAGGCGAAGTAATGGCTATTGGCCGGACATTCGAAGAGTCGATTCACAAAGCAGTTCGTTCCCTGGAAATTGGCGTACATCGCCTCTACCTGAAGGATGCCGAAACGCTGGACGAAGCTACCCTGAACGAGCGTCTGATCAAAGCAGATGATGAGCGTATCTTCCTGATTGCCGAAGCGTTCCGCAGAGGTTATACGTTGCAACAGCTACAGGATCTGACCAAGATTGACTGGTGGTTCCTGGACAAAATCGAAGGTCTGATCGCATTCGAAGATCGCATTCGCGAAGAATCCGAATTGTCTTCCGACATTCTGTATCAAGCGAAACGCCTTGGATTCACAGACCGTGCCATTGCTGAACTGCGTGCGCAAGGTCAACCAGGAGGCACATTAACAACTGAAGCGGAAGTTAGAACTCGTCGGGAAGCAGAGAACCTGCGCCCAGTGTACAAAATGGTAGATACATGTGCGGCTGAGTTCGAAGCAACAACGCCATATTACTACTCAACTTACGAGACAGAAAATGAAGTTATCCCTTCAGATAAGAAAAAAGTTGTGGTGCTGGGTTCAGGACCAATCCGGATCGGTCAAGGGATTGAGTTTGACTACTCTACTGTACACGCAGTATGGGCATTGCAAAAAGCAGGCTATGAAGCAGTCATTATCAACAATAACCCGGAGACGGTGTCTACGGACTTTAATACATCGGATCGCCTGTACTTTGAACCGCTCTTCTTCGAAGATGTCATGAACGTGATTGAACAGGAGAAACCAGTAGGGGTTATCGTACAGTTCGGTGGTCAAACGGCCATCAACCTGGCAGCACCACTGCGTAATGCAGGTGTAACCATTCTCGGAACGGATCTGGAAAGCATCGATGAGGCGGAGGATCGCAAGAAGTTCGAGCGTCTGCTCTCCCGTCTGGAGATTGCACAGCCAAAAGGTAAAACGGTCATTTCCGTTGATGATGCGGTAGAAACAGCTCAAAGTCTGGGCTACCCGGTACTGGTTCGTCCTTCCTATGTACTCGGTGGTCGTGCGATGGAGATTGTATACTCCGATGCTGAATTGCTGACATACATGGAACAGGCGGTTAAAATCAATCCAGAGCATCCGGTCCTGATCGACCGTTACATGATGGGTAAAGAAGTTGAGGTTGACGCCATCTGTGATGGTGAAACGGTATTGATTCCGGGAATCATGGAACATATCGAGCGTGCAGGGGTTCACTCTGGTGACTCCATCGCGGTATATCCTCCTCAACATCTGTCCCAGGATTTGAAAGAGAAAATTGTAGAGATTACAATCAAAATTGCGAAAGAACTGAAAACGGTAGGTTTGGTCAACATCCAGTTTGTTATCCATGATGGCCAAGTGTACATTATCGAGGTGAACCCGCGTTCATCCCGTACCGTACCATTCCTGAGCAAAGTAACCAACATTCCGATGGCGAACTTGGCAACACAAGCCATTCTGGGTGTGAAACTAAAAGATCTTGGTTATGTTGACGGGCTGTGGCCTGAATCGGATCATGTATCTGTTAAAGTTCCGGTCTTCTCCTTCGCGAAGCTGCGTCGTGTAGAACCAACCCTCGGACCTGAGATGAAGTCTACAGGTGAGGTTATGGGCCGTGACCCGAATTACGCTAAAGCGTTGTTCAAAGGTCTCATCGGTGCAGGAATGAAAATTCCGGCAACCGGAGCGATCGTAGTAACTGTAGCAGACAAAGACAAAGACGAAGCGGTTCCTTTGCTCGAAGGTTTCTACAGACTGGGTTACAAAATCATGGCTACCGGCGGAACAGCAGCTGCGCTTGAAGCAGCGAACATTCCGGTAACGACTGTGAACAAATTAAGTGAAGGTTCGCCGAACATTCTGGATATGATCCGTAGCGGTGAAGCAAACTTTGTCTTCAACACACTCACCAAAGGCAAAACACCGCAACGTGACGGATTCCGAATTCGTCGTGAAGCGGTAGAGAACGGCATTGTATGTATGACTTCACTGGATACGATTCGTGCGCTGCTGATCATGCTGCAAACGATCAACTTCTCTTCGGAAGCAATGCCTGTCTCTGTAAAATAAATAAGTCTCTGATGAAGGACATCAGTCAGCCCGCGGGCTGGCGGGATGTCCTTTATATCGGGCAAAAACGGAAAAAATGAGCAAGTGGAGGGGAGCGCTGGTGATGAATCAAGCGAGTTTCAATGAAATGGCTGGCCGTCTGATGGTGGCACTGGATTATCCTGGAGCGGAAGAAGCTCAAGAATTGGTACAAGCTCTTGAGGGCATTCCCTGTTATCTCAAGGTGGGTATGCAGCTGTTCTACGCAGCAGGACCTGACTTTATTCGGGAGCTGAAATCCAAAGGCTACTCCGTTTTTCTGGATGTGAAAATGCATGACATTCCCAATACCGTTCGTGGCGGAGCTGAGAGTATCACACGTCTGGGTGTAGACATGTTCAATGTACATGCAGCGGGTGGAGCCCTCATGATGCGTGCTGCACGTGAAGGGGCTGAGGCAGCTATAGCTGCTGATCCTTCTCTACAGAGACCTGAGATCATTGCAGTCACCCAACTGACCAGTACAAGTCTGGAAACGATGAATAACGAGATTGGCATCCCGGGAAGTGTGGAAGCTGCTGTGGTCCGTTATGCAGGACTAGCCCAAGAGGCCGGACTGGATGGAGTTGTTGCTTCTCCACTGGAAGTGCCCGCAATTCGGGCAACGTGCGGCAGTGCTTTTCACACCGTTACACCAGGAATTCGTCCAGCGGGTAGCGGTCTGGGAGATCAGACACGCGTCTTGACGCCAGGTGAAGCCATCGCCAAAGGCAGTCATTACATTGTTGTAGGCAGACCCATTACAGGCGCTCCCAATCCGCGAGAAGCGGTAGAAACCATTTTGAAGGAGATGTTGAACGCATGATCGAACTGAATGAGATTCCGAATCATATTGCTTCCCAACTTTTGAAAATTAAAGCCGTGGCGTTACGTCCGCAGCAGCCATTTACATGGACATCCGGCATCAAATCACCAATATACTGTGATAACCGCTTAACGATGTCCTATCCGGAGATTCGCAACGATATTGCTGAAGCATTTGCAACAATCATTCGGAACCAGTACCCGGATGCAGAAGTCATCGCAGGTACAGCAACCGCAGGTATTCCGCATGCTGCCTGGGTGGCTCAGAAGCTGGATCTGCCGATGGCCTACATTCGTGATAAAGCGAAAGGACACGGCAAGGAGAACCTGATCGAAGGTCTGATTACCGAAGGACAGAAAGTGGTTGTCATCGAAGATCTGATCTCTACAGGTGGAAGCTCGATCAAAGCAGCCGAAGCCGTACGTGTAGCAGGCGCAACACCTCTCGCCGTACTTGCCATTTTCAGCTACCAGCTGGATAAAGGTGTTAAAGCATTTGAAGATGCTGGAATTCCACTTCAGACGTTGTCCAATTACACGGCGCTGATGGATGTGGCTTTGGCTCAGGGAACGATTCAGGAGAGTGATTTTGAATTGCTTAAATCCTGGCGTGAAGATCCTTCTTCATTTGGTAAATAATATCATTGATACCTCGAAAAAATGTTCAGGAATGAACGGTATCAAAATTGTAATGATTGCCGTCATAGCGGCAAAACCATCGAATATGCAAGAGGCATCCCGCACTTTGGGGTGCTTTTTTCGTTTGTTCATCAAAATATTAACTTTTTCCCTCTACCGTTGTAAAAAGCTTGTAACTTTTAGTTGGGATCGGTCGTTTATAATTCAGTGTAGGATGGAACAGATTTCTAATTTTAGGTTTTTTGAAGAAATGAACGGGACTTCAAGAAAGGATGAGCGTGATTGCTGGCATGAAGAATTTATTTCTCAGAAAAAGACCTGCCAAGAGCCAGTCAGGCGATGAACATCAACAGGGGGAAACGCCGTTGGAGGCATCGACGGAGTCGGGGGAAAATACATACAACAATGAACATGATTACCCGACGAGTAAACCTCCGTTACCTGAAAGTGAAATCGCTTCAGATGAAGTGGCTGCAGCTACTGTCACTACCGTTGATGAACCCCAGAAGAAGATCAAACCAAAGAAGGATATGCTGCCTCCATATGATGGACCTGTACTGGAGGTGCGTAACGTACATCGCAGTTTCCAGACAGGCAGTCGCATTATCCATGTGCTCAAAGGCATTGATATGGAAGTGAATCCGCAACAACTGGTCATGCTGAAGGGGCGATCGGGCTCAGGCAAAACAACACTGCTGAATATGCTCGGTGGACTGGATCAGCCTTCAAGTGGAGACATTCTGTTCTCTGGTCAGCCTCTTCAGGATTGGGGAGACCGGCGGCGGACCGCTTTGCGGCGCAAAGAGATCGGTTTTATTTTCCAGGCGTATGCACTCATGCCCTTATTATCTGCTTGGGAAAATGTAGAACTGTCGCTGCGCATGGCGGACGTTCCGCGAGCGGAGTGGAAGGACAGGGTTGGTCACTGTCTGGATCTGGTTGGACTATCCAAACGGGTGAAGCACCGACCTTTCGAGATGTCCGGGGGAGAGCAGCAGCGGGTGGCTATAGCCAAGGCTATTGCCCATAGACCCAGATTGTTGCTTGCGGATGAACCTACAGCTGAACTGGATTCCAAGATGGGCGCTCAGGTCATGGCCGTATTCCGCAATATTATTGAAGTAGAACAAGTAACAATATGTATGACTACACACGATCCTACAATTTTGGAGGTTGCGGACCATGTTTATGAAATGGCGGACGGCAGATTTATCAAGTAAAGGGGCCGCTCCGAAGAGGGGGAAACGCGCAGCGATTATTGTACTCGGTGCGATAATGGTTGCAACGATGTCCGGCTGCTCATTGCTGCCGTCAGAAACAGAGGAAGAAGTGCTTCCGCCTATTACACCACCGACGATCTCCAAGAAACCGGAATATGAAGTCCGGACGGAAACGTTGGAGAAAAAAGTAAGTGGCAGCGGCAAGATGATGAGTCAGCGGGAAGAGAAGGTGTACTTCACGCTTGATGGCATGCATGTCAAAGAGTTAAATGTTAAACCAGGGGATAAAGTGAAAAAGGGTCAACTTCTTGCTGTCCTCGATGTGGAGAGTGTAGAAAAGGAGATCCGTGGCAAGAAACTGGCTATTCGCAAATCCGAAGTTCAAATGAAGGAAACACTCCGCAAGAAGGATGAGATGGACCCGGTAGAGTTCGAAGAATCAACGATTGCGTTTGAAGAACTACGCCAGGAACTCGCTGATCTGGAGGAACAACTGGGCAAAGCCACGTTGACAGCTCCGTTTGGCGGCACCGTTATTGCAGTGCAGGTAGAGAAGGGTGCAACCGTGAAAGCGTATGATCCGATTGCTACGATTGCGGATACATCGAATCTGGTTGTGGCAGCTACCTTTGCCAAGGAAGATCTGGAGAAGTTCTCGGCCGGTATGAAGGCAGAAGTAGATATTAATGGAGCTGGTAAAGTCGCTGGCAAAATTAAAGTTATGCCTATCGCGGAAGCATCGGGAAGCGGCAGTGGCGAAGGGACGGGTGAAGGCGGTACGCCTCCAACCAAGGAAACGCTGGATAAGTATGTCATCGTTACACTTGCAAAAATGCCAAAAGGCGTCGAACGTGGCACACCACTATCGGTCTCGATTGTAACGCAGCGTACCGAGAACGCAATTGTGATTCCTGTATCCGCTTTACGCTCCATCGGTTCAAGAACGTATGTACAAGTGGTGGAGAGTGATGGCAGCAAGCGTGAAGTGGACGTTGAAGTTGGACAGCAGACATCGACAGATGTCGAGATTCTGAAAGGTCTGACCGTAGGTCAGAAAGTAGTGGGACGCTAATGGGGCTGCCATTGCTTCGGCTGCTGTTCCGCAAAATGTGGAACACGCGCTGGATGACCTTCAGCACACTGATCGGATTGATTGTGGCGGTAGCGTTCACCGTCAGTATTCCAATGTATGCCGATGGTGCGTTGAAACGGGTCGTCGCGCAAACGCTGCAGGATAACAGTGAAGGGTTGCCAGCCGGTTCGTTGCTGATGAGTTATCAGGCACCTGGTGGCGTGAAGACAGACACACGGGGTCTGGATGAAGTAGATCGTTATATTCGTGAGGATGTCCCTCGCGACATAGGGTTTCCTTTTCATACGTATGTGAATTCGAGATCCATTCGCAGCACAGAAGTGAGCCCGGAAGATCCAACCAAAGTGGATGCCAGCAGGGCGCGCAGTATGAGTCTGGGCACGATGAGTGGACTGGATGCACAGGTGAATTACTCTGCCGGGGTGAAACCTGGAAACCAGGTCAAAGATGACACGATCGAGGCAGTCATGTTGGAAGAGGGTATGTACCGTAACGACCTGCATATCGGCGATATTCTGGAATATCCGGTGTATAGCGGTCTTGATATCACGTTACGTGTAAAGATTACGGGGTCCTTCAAGGCAGATGATCCAAACAGCCCTTACTGGGTACAAGGATTTGACGGCATGATGAATGGACTATATGTGGATGAATCGGTTTTTAATGATGTTTTACTGAAGGAAAAAGGGATTCCACTTCAAAATTCACGTTGGTATTATGCCTTTGATCTGAAAGAAATTCAAACCAGCCAGTTATCAGGTCTGACTTCCATGCTGGAAAGGCTGGATATCGATCTGTACCAGCGGCTGAAAGATACAAAAGTGGACATCACCTTTGGTGATCTGCTTAAGCAGTTCCGCAGTCAGAGTCTGCAACTGCAGACGATGTTGTTTACCTTGGCAGCACCGATGATTGCGATGGTCTTTTATTTTATTGCCATGAATGCCAGACAGTCATTACAGAAGCAAGAGAGTGATATTGCGGTATTGCGCAGCCGTGGAGCTTCAGCTCGACAGATCTTCTCTCTTTATCTGCTTGAAGGTATATTCCTGGGCGTTATTGCGTTGATTATTGGGCCGTTGCTTGGTTGGTTTATGGCCAAGAGTATTGGCTCAGCAAGTGGCTTTCTCTCGTTCGTAGATCGGAAGTCTATTCCGATCGGTGTATCAAAAGAAGCTATTCTCCTGGGTGTAGCAGCGGTCCTTGTTGCGATCATCGCATCACTTATCCCTGCGATAACCTATGCACGGGCAACCATTGTATCAGCCAAGCGGCGACAAGCACGTACAGACCGCGCTCCAGTATGGCAACGCTGGTTCCTGGACGTTGTGTTGCTGGGTCTGGCTGGATATGGATACTACCTGTTCTATGAACGTCAGATGTTGACCTTCCAGACCGGAATGACAACCGATCAGTTGCAGGTACAGCCGTTTCTGTTCTTTGTACCCGCACTCGCGATCTTTGCGCTTGGACTTTTCTTCCTGCGCTTGTTCCCGTGGATTTTAAAGCTCATTCAGCTGATCGGTCGCAAGTTTCTCCCGGTCCCGTTGTATCTGACATTAACGCAGCTATCGCGATCATCTTCTTCCTATTATCCGCTGATGATCCTCCTTGTACTGACACTGGGACTTGGGGTGTACAACTCGGCTGCGGCTCGGACGATTGATCTGAATTCCACTGAGCGTACCTTGTACCGTTATGGTTCTGATGTGATTATGCAGACTGTGTGGGAAGGAACACCTGAGGTTAAACCCGGTGGTTCCGGACAGAATGGCGGTACTGGTGGAGGTCAACAAGGTGGTGGCAATGGAGGAGGAGGTTCTGCTGGTGGTGGTTCCGGCGGAGGCAATGGCGGTGGAGGTGCTCCAGGTGGTGGTGGTGGTTCTTCGCAGCCATCCAAAGTCATCTACTCCGAACCTCCATTCGAAGTGTTCCGCAGATTAGACGGGGTTGAACATGCAGCAAGAGTACTGCAGACTAAAGGTAATATTATCGTCTCTGGTAAATCGGGCGGACAGGGGATGCTGGTCGGAATTGATAATGTGGACTTTGCTCAAGTAGCATGGTTCCGCAACGATCTGTTCCCGGCACATCCCTACAAGTACCTTGACTTGCTTGGTAAATATGAAGGGGCTGTATTGATCTCCTCCAAATTTGCTGACAAGTTCAAACTCAAAACTGGAGACCTCGTCTCTATGGGTGTACAGGGACAGGCGATTGAATTCGTCGTGTTCGGGATCATTCCTTACTGGCCAGCCCAGTATCCAGATCAGATGCCATTCTTCGTGGCTAATCTGGATTACATCTATGATCAGGTGCCTCTGATTCCTTATGAGGTTTGGCTGAAAATGGAACCGGATGCCAAAGTGGCTCCTTTAATGGAGAAACTTGCAGCAGAAGGCATTGAGTTATCGTCTGTGCGTGACGTACGTACCGAATTGGTATCTCAGGGGAAACATCCATCAAGAGGTGGTGTATTCGGAATTCTGAGCCTTGGGTTCCTGGTATCAGTTATTATCTCATTGATCGGATACGTGCTGTACTGGTTCTTCAACCTGTCCGGACGTGTTGTGCAGTTTGGTGTATTACGAGCCATGGGGTTATCACGCGCACAACTGAGCGGTATGCTGCTGCTGGAGCAGGTGTTCACAGCGGGGTTATCGATCCTGCTAGGTATTGGGATTGGTCAGGTATCCAGTCGTTTATTCCTGCCATTCCTACAAACGACGGATAATGTTTCTGCTCAGGTACCTCCGTTCCGGATTGTGTTTGAACAGCAAGATATGTTGCAACTGTATGGGGTCACCGTAGTGATGCTGGTCATTGGTGCAACGATGTTACTCTGGCAGATTCGCAGATTGCGGGTTCACCAGGCAGTCAAAATGGGAGAGGAGAGGTAAACGTGATCCAATGCGAAGGACTTGTCAAAATTTTTAAATCCAGCGATGTGGAAGTCGTTGCCCTTCAGGGCCTCAACCTGACTGTCAATCAAGGTGAAATGATGGCGATCATCGGTAACAGCGGTAGCGGTAAATCCACGCTGCTGAATATTCTGGGCGGGCTTGATCGTCCTACAGCTGGTACGGCTGTTGTGGGAGACTGGGATTTGCTCAAGATGACAGATGCCCAATTGGTCGAATACAAACGTCATACGGTAGGTTTTATCTGGCAAAATAACGGTCGTAACTTGCTGCCTTATCTCACTGCACTGGAAAATGTGGAGACTCCCATGATTCTGGGAGGCAAGCGTGATCGTGCTTACGCAAAACAGTTGCTCGAATGGGTAGGCCTTAAGGATCGGATGCATAACAAATTGCATCAATTGTCAGGAGGAGAGCAACAACGGGTAGCGATTGCGATCTCATTATCCAATCGTCCCAAAATTCTGCTTGCAGATGAACCTACCGGTTCGGTCGATTCCGAGACATGTGATACAATCATGGGCATTTTTCGAAGAATGAACAAGGAACTCGGCGTTACGATTGTCATCGTTACCCATGACTTGACGCTTGCTGGCAAGGTGGACCGGATCGTTGCGATTCGGGACGGCTTGACCAGTACCGAGTTTGTGAAGCGCAACCCGAATCTTGATGATGAGCACAACTTGTCCGAGGCGGGTATGCCAGACATCCATGAAGCATTTGTCATTATAGACCGTGCAGGACGACTTCAGGTGCCAAAAGAGTATCTGGAGGCCTTATCCATTGATAACCGGGCGACATTGGAATTTGACGGTGAACGTATTGTCATTACACCGCCAAGATAATTAAGAGGGGGAACTGGGAAATGAAGAATAGTATGTGGGGAAAACGTGTGCTGGCTGTCATCGCTACTGCGACACTAGCACTGCCGCTGATTGCCGGCTGTACGGCAAGTGAGGCCAAGGATACGGAGCAGCGTGTATTACGTGTGGCTACGTTGTGGGGAGGACAGGATGACAGTTACTTCCGTCAGCAATTTACCGATGCTTTTGAATTGACACATCCCAATGTAACCATCGAAATTGTAGCTGCTGTTGATCAGAGCAGTATGTATGGGTATGGCAACACGGAAGAACAGCCAGAAGTTCCAGATACAATGGAAAGTCTGAAGAAGATTATGACTGGGGATAACCCGGTTGACGTTATCGTGGCCGATACCGCCACAGTGAAATCATTAATTCAGGAGAATCTGGTGAAACAGCTGGACCCTTTGATGCAGGAAGATAAGTTTGATACCAGTGATATTGTGCCTAGTGTACTGGAGGGAATTAAGGACCTTGGGGATCAGAGCATTTATGCATTGACACCAACGTTCTCCTCATCGGCTTTGTTCTATAACAAGGGTATGTTTGAAAAAGCAGGCGTGGAACCGCCAACGGACAACATGACATGGGACGATATTTTCAATCTGGGTACCCGTCTAACGAAAGGTGAAGGTAAAGATCATGTATTTGGTTTCTCCTTCACGACATATCAGGGTGGTTCGCCGTACTACTCCATGCAGCAGTACTACAGCTCGTTGCAGCTGAAGACGTTTGATGACAAAGCAGAGAAGATGACAGTAGATTCTCCTCAATGGGAGAAAGTGTGGAGCACCATCAGCAAACTTGCGATTGACAAAGTTATTCCTAAAGGCGACGAACCGCAGGATCAGAATCCGAATGGACGTTATGATCCAGTACAGGGTGACCTATTCCTGAGTGGCAAGTCAGCCATGGTTATTGGTGATTACAGCTATATTAATCAATTAATTGATGCCAATAAAAATGCGGATAAAATGAAAGACTTTACGAAAGTGGATTGGGATGTGGTAACACCTCCAGTTCACCCGGAAGCTCCTGAAATTGGAGGTAGCATCTACCTGAGCAACCTCATGGCGATTAATAGTGCGGCTCAGAACCCGGATGATGCGTGGGAACTGATCAAGTACATGAACAGTGAGGACTGGGCTAAGATCAAAGCACGTAGCAGCTATGAGATGGTATCACGGAAGAGCTTCATTAAGCCCAAAGACGGCCTGGATTATAACATTCAAGCTTTCTATGCGCTGAAGCCGATTCCGCCAACAAATACCAATCTGGATAAAATGTATCAAAAATCCCCAGGCTTATGGCAAGTGAATGAAAAAGGTATGGAATATTTCAACCAAGTACTAGAGAACAAAAAGACACCAAAAGAAGCGCTTGGTGAGTGGGCAGCTAAAGGAAACGAGATGCTGGAGAAATTGAAAAAGGATCCTAAAGCTACGTTTCAATGAGATTTGATGAAGTAGTCATATCATAATTTAAGGATAGCCGCTGAAGATTTTAATCTTTGGCGGCTATTTTTATGAAAATGGGGTATTCTACAAAAAGCAGGAATAAATGACGACTCCGGAAAGGACGAGCGGTATGCACTGGGTATATTTCAGCAAGTTGTATGCAACCAAATTTCAGGCAGGATGTCTGGCCAAACGTATGGAGCAGGATGGGTGGATTTACGGTCATAATGAACCAGCGGAAGTGGAAGTTTATCGATCACGTAAAGGACGTTATGGTGTACGTTTTATTCCCTGACATTACCCCTTGACTTATTGGGATAGAATGGTGTATATTAATTAAGTCGCTGTTTTAATATTTCTTACTGACGCGGGGTGGAGCAGCCCGGTAGCTCGTCGGGCTCATAACCCGAAGGCCGCAGGTTCAAATCCTGCCCCCGCAATTTAGTTTCACTTGGATGATTCACAGCCATCATCTGCACGTTATACATTATGTCTAGGGCCCTTAGCTCAGTTGGTTAGAGCGGTCGGCTCATAACCGATTGGTCACAGGTTCGAGTCCTGTAGGGCCCATACTCTTAAAACCCTTGCCTAGCAAGGGTTTTTTTCTGTCTACATGTTAGCTTTGGAGGAAAAAGTATCTTGTTAATGGTGTCTTTCTAGTATGCCCTTTTTTTCGAATCACGATGTATGTCCATGCCATATCTCAAATCTCGCATATACTACCTTATCCCAACCCATAGGAGGTAGATTTCATGAGTCAATTTCTTGATGCAAGAACATCTCAGAATGCGAGTTTGGCTAACTCTATTGCAATACCAATCCTGGTTATTAATACACCACAATTATTCGGTCAGATTGGTCTTCAAACAGCAGGAGCAGGGGCAAACCCACGGGTACAATTCAAAGGAACGGTGTCTGTGCAACTTCCTTTGGCACTCGTTGGTGTAACCATTACAATTGTTAGGGGGACTTTGGCTACGGACCCTGTGATCTATTCCGCAACGTCTACGTTTAGCTTGAGTGTCCTTGCACCTCAGATTATTACGTTCTCTGCAGATGACTTCAACCCGCCTATCACACCTCAATTGACGTACACTGCATTTATCAGTTCCAACTTGCTCGGTACGATCCGTGTAGGCCCTGAGAACTTTGATGGAGCTGTATATTCCGACTAATGTTGAGCGTCCTTGCCTAAGTAAACTAGATCAATAGTCTTCTTAATTGAAAGGCCTCAAGGACCTGCCCTCAAAAGCAGGTTTTTTTCCTGTTGAATGGGAAAACTGAACTTCATCGAGTAGGTAGGGTTCTATGATATAATGCATTACAGAGATTGAATGGTATTGGACATCAAATAATACGTGAACATCTGAGAAACGTATGAAATTAGTGATAGAAAGCAGGTTTCCGTTTAATGACGTCAAATGAAAGTCAACGTTTTCGTTACAGTGAAGCTCCGGTATGGGATTGGCAGAGAGCTTATTATGAGCAGAAGGGGCTACAAGCTTGGACAGAGAACCAAGTCCCTCAATATATTACGAGTAATCCGATGATTGCCACGGCGTATGCAGAGATGATCTTTGGCTTTCTTCAGGACCTTTCGAACAAAGGAAAGATTAACGAGACCGTAACCATTCTTGAACTTGGAGCGGGTGTAGGGCGTTTGGCACATCAAGTTCTCCTGAAATTGCTTGAGTTAAAGGAATTTGCTGGAATACCTTTACCGCCTTTCAGATATGTGATGACGGATCTCGTAGCGGAGAATGTGCTGGGTTGGCAGGAGCATCCATCCATGCAATCCTTTATTCAACAAGGTATAGTGGATTTTGCACGTTTTGACGCTGTAGCGGATACGGAATTGAATCTGGTCGTTGCAGGCACGGTTATTCAGCCCGGTGATCTGAAACAACCGTTGTTGTTGATTGCTAATTACTTTTTTGACAGCATTCCACAGGAATTAATCTACATTGGGGATGGCGAGATCTATGATTGTGATCTGCTTGTACAGTCTCCGGATCGTCGTCTTGATCTTGAGCCCGCTGAGATGCTGAAGAACATGACGCTGAGTTATGAGTATCGCCGAGCGCCCGAATACAGTGCGGATAACTATCCGTATCAGGAGCTTATCACATTGTACAAAGAGGAACTGGAGGATTCGCATATTCTGTTCCCTGCAATCGGGTTGTCCTGTCTCGAACGGTTGAACAAGCTGTCACAGTCAGGTTATGTGTTGATTACCGCTGATAAAGGGGATCATCGCCTGGATAACTGGAAGTTCGCAGAGCCACCAGAATTTGTTCTTCACGGGAGTTTTTCTCTAACGGCTAACTACCATGCCATTCAATATGTTCTTGAACAGCAGGGCGCTCATACACGATTCACAACACATCATTATAAAGATCTGAATGTTGGGTGCATGTTGATGGTGGACGAACCCATCAGTTATGTGAACACACGTCTGGCCTACCATCGATTTGTTGAACGTTTTGGACCAGATGACTTTTTCAGCATGAAACAATGGGTAGACTCTCGAATAGAGAGTATGGAGTTAAAGCATATTTTACCGTTTTGGCGTCTGGGCGGGTATGATGCGGAGTTCTTGATTCACAGCGCTACCCACATTTCCAGTCTTCTTCCTGATGCAAGTGATGAGGAGATGCTTGATATTCAGTCTGGTATTCATACGATGTGGTCGTCCTACTATGTGATGGAGCAGCAAGGAGGTCTCGCATTTTTGGCAGGGCAGCTATTATATGAGATGTATATGTATGAGGATGCAAAACGGTTTCTGGAGATATCATTGGTTGCAGATCCGAGTAACCATAATCCAGCCGTCTTATACGATTTGGCTGTGTGCTGTTACGAACTTGAACTGGAAGAAGAAACCCTGTCATATACGCATAAAGTATTGGCTCTGGAACCTGATCATGAAGAGGCAGCAGCGTTGCTCCAGAGTTTTGAATTGATCTGAACGGAACAATTTTAGTATGTCTCCTGTATGTAAAATGTTGGTTATGGTTGTATATAAAATTGAAACTTATTTGGGGTGTAATCGTATTAATGGGATATTCAACCAATCATCTATTTCAACAGCAAAGGAGACAAAAACAAGAAAAAATCCTTATCCGTTGCATTATATCCATTAATGTGGGTTGTTGGTGCATTTAGCGTTCTGTCTGTTAATGCAAACAGTGCTGCAGGCAGCGCCCTCTTTGTGAAAGATATAGCTACAGATCGAAGCTATGATGGGCAGGCTATATATGATAGTATTGAACGTAGAAATGCCTAACTACATATCATTCAACTGTAAAGGTAATTGTGTCGTCGAGCAATAACATGAGAAACAATTACTCTTGAAGTGATGTACGATGAGCAGGAGTTCTGTCCGTACAACCTTTAAGCCGGTTTCGTACCTCATTCAGGTATGAACCGGCTTTTATTTATGAATGGGGGATACCAGATGAAGATTATTATTGGACAACCGAGGCTGGAACAGCATTTGCTGCAGCTTGAAGCCGAACTCAAGCAACATCCTGATGCAGATGTAGTATTCTTTCCTGAAGGTTATCTGAACCAGAATGTCGAAGACGCTTGCCGCCTGGCGGCTGAATATGGAACCATGATTGTATCAGGTCATCGCAGGTTGGACGAACGCCCGAAGGACCGATCGATCATCATCAGTACGGCTGGAGAGATTGTATTGGAGAAAGCTAAATATGCACCTGCTGAAATTGTTGAGGAACAGGGTTGGGTAATAAGCACTTTGTTGTGTGATGAGCTGATCCTGCAAGGATTTTGCAATGAGAATATAGGGAATTTGGACATTGTGATGCATTCTATTGGTGTGGGCATGTTCAGTGAAGAGCAGTACAGTGAGTGGGTCGAAGAGGCTCGGCAGATCGCCTTGAAGCATCAATGTATTGTCATGGGGACAAGCCATGCGGATGGTTCGTACCGTGATAGCGAGATATCCATTCCAATCGCGTATTGTATAACACCTGATGGAGAGGTTGTTCTGGCATCCCGAAGTGATACACGTACTCGTACAATCCTTCTGGACAGAGGAAATACAGACCCTTTACCTCAGGAGTCACAAGAAAAACAACTGAAAATTTCCATAGCCCCATCCGGTTAAATCAACGGGTATGAATCCCGGATGAATGGGCTGTTGAACTTGCCGATTCGCCCGGTCACTTGCACGGAATACGCATATGTTATGGCATACCTTGAAATTCAAAGGAGGCCAATCAAATGAGTCAAGTTGGATACGGTTGTTGTAATGCTGGTGGCGGATGGACTTCTACAAGTGCAATTCTTGTGCTTTTTATCCTGCTCGTGATCATCACAAAATCTTTCTGGCTGTAAGTCACGTATAGAAACGTGCAAACAGTGGGCTCCGCTGAGACTTCAGCGGGGCTTTTCCTGTTTATAAGAAGCAACATATGTCATCCATGACATTTGACAACTGAAAACAATGTGCTTAAAATCACATAAGAGACTATTAACAGAGATTGAAGGGATAGCAATGCCGTTTATTCGCTTTAAAGGATTCACAGGTCCTCAACTAGAGGAAGTTGTACCCCAAATTACAGAGCAGATGGCCCTAATTACTCATATTCCAAGGGAGAGAATGAAGGCAGAGCGTCATGATGTACAAGCGCTAACACCTTCTCCGGCTTCTATAGAGATTCTGATGTTTCAACGTGACCAGGAGATTCATAATCGGATTGCATCGTCGGTGCAAGCTATTTTGGAAGAAGCATATATGCCGGATGTGCACATTTTCTTCAATATATTGTCACCTACTTTGTATTATAAAAAAGGCAAACCGCTGACAGATTATCGATTGGATTGAGATTGTGAGGGACGAGCAGAATGTTGCTCGTCTCTTTTGATTTACATATTTTTCGTATGTTTAGCAATGGGATGGTTTCTGTGAACTCTGCTCAACGATAATGAGCATATCGCAGATACAATAAACAAGGCTCCACCGATAAGGTATACCCACCGAACGCCCAGTTGATCGGCGACTAGACCAAAGATACCTATGGATACACTCATAACCGTGGAGATCAGGACGCCATGGGTGGCGTATACCTTGGTTAGGGATTCGACAGGTACACTGTTCTGAAGCGCTGTCTGCTGAGCCACATCACGAATCTGATGAACTGGACCCATCAGTATGCATAACACCAGAGCGAGCCATGGCAGGTTATTTAGACCATAAACGACGGTCAGCAGGCTGAAGAGAAGAGAACCCATGGTCATACTAGCGATTAGATGCTTCTGAATACGTTTGGCTAGTGCAAGAGCCAGAATACCTCCAAGCATGGTTCCAGCAGCGTAACTCGAGTTCATGAGTCCCCACCAACCTTCTCCTCGTCCCAGAGCTTCTTTTGCAAAGGCCAGCGTAACAGCTCCGATCCAGATGGAACCCGCAAGTGCTTGGGCAATGTCCATAAGCGTAATCAGCCGTAATGATGGATTCTTCCAAAGTATACTCCAACCTTCCCTCAATACATTCCGCGATACAGCAGATTTCTGAGGTTGTTCTACATTCCGTGTGAGCGAGCCCATGGCAATCATGAAGATCAGAACGGCCCAGGACAGGCTTGTAGCTGCCCAGAAGGTCTGTGACGCCCCCCAGTTCATCACGGCGAATCCCGTCATGGCGTAACCGACAATGGTTACAGTCTGATTGGAGAAAGATAGTAGGCTATTTGCTTTTATAAGGTCTTCACCTTGAACCAATCGTGGCGTTAAAGTCTTCAGTAACGGAGTTTCCCAACCGTCCAAGAAGGATAGTACAATCACTCCGAGCAATAGAAGCGGCAGTTGTGAAATCAAGTGATTCAACGAAATGGCTATACAGGTCATGATTAATGTTTTGGCTATGGAAATGCTGATCAATAGTCTGGAGAATGGGAAACGGTTCACAAGTAATGGCAAAGTGAGACCGGCTATTATGCGTGCAATGATCTGAATAAGTGGAAACATTGCAGCAGAGAGTACCGATCCAGTGAGACCGTATATATACGTAGTAATGACCATGATATATATGACATTAATAAGCGAGAGCAGCGTTTTGGCGGCCCAGTACGGATAAAATGCGATGTTCATGCCAATGATGTCCTTTCCGAAACGATATATCTATATTACGGGCATTCTCATCATTGCACCACAAACAAAGTTATCATTTTCCCGTCATTTCACCACAAAAAAACTGCCCAACAGGGCAGTCATCTTCTAATGCTTATAATTCATGCCATAGCAAGTGTGAAGGCGATAAGCAACATCAGCAGGCTGGTCGTTCTGACCATATTCATATAAGGCCTGCTGGGTTCGGCTTCGCCCCGGGAAATCCAGCCATAGCGCAGATACCAGCCGAATTTTGGGAAACAGAGATTGATGATACAGAGTACCATGAATATAAAAAAGAGGGTTCTCATACCCATCTTCCTTTCTCACTTACATAACGGATCTTATTTTAACGTTTGCGTCTGGTAAAAAAGACTACAATCAAAATAATAATGATGATAATTAACAGAAATTTCATGTATGTTCCTCCTGGTGAGTCGTTAGGTTATTGTGGAATGTTAGTTATCAACTATTACCCATAAACCACATGACTTGAATAACTGTGTTACAATTAAAATATATTGATTTAATATCAACACATTCCGACTGGTTAGTTTTCTCTCCTTATAATGTACGATTGCAGAATATATAAACATTAATGTGTGTGAGATGAAGGAGGAAGGCATGAGCCAACATAATCAACTCTCATTACAATGGGAATTTATCATCTCGAAAGTGAAATCCTCCGTGACGGTGGTCGATGCTACCTTGCCTGAGCTTCCGCTCATGTATGTAAACGAACACTTTACCCAACTGACAGGATACACGTATGAAGAGTCTGTCGGACACAATTGCCGATTTTTGCAAGGGCAGGATACAGATCCCGAAACGGTAACGCAGATTCGTGATGCAATAAAGAAACAACAATCCATTAAGATTGATATTTTAAATTATACAAAAAGTGGTCGGAAGTTCTGGAACGAATTGAATATCGATCCGATCTTTAATGAATCCGGAGAGTGTTTATATTTTGTAGGCATTCAATACGATATTTCAGAACGGAAGTATGCTGAACAGCAGTTGAAGTTTGCAACTTCCATGGCTGAGATGAACAGCAGAGGGCAATTGGAATTCATCGGCAAGCTGAATCACGAGCTTCGTACCCCGCTTAACGGCATTATGGGCATGATCGAACTTGCCAGTATGGGTGAAACTACGGATGAGCAGAAAGAATATCTGGAGCTTGCACGTCAATCAGGTGAGGCGCTGCTGAACATCATTAACAACAGCCTGGATATGGCGAAACTGGGCAGAGGCAAAATGGATGTTGAAAACATTGAATTTCAGCCGTTGAAGCTGATCCAACAGATTGTGAAGACACATGAGCCTGCGGCACGGAATAAACAAATTCGTTTGCTCTGTCATGCTGATCTGAATGTTCCTGATGTGCTTATCGGTGATCCGCTAAGACTTCGGCAGGTACTGGATAATTTGCTGAGTAATGCAATTAAGTTCACGGAACAAGGTGAAGTGCAGTTACAGGTGGATGTGAGGCAACAACTGATGGATACCGTTGTATTGGTATTCTCTGTACGTGATACGGGAATTGGCATTCCTCAGCATCAGATCGAACAATTGTTTGATGCATTTACCCAGACCGACATCTCCCATGCGCGCCGATTTGGCGGAAGTGGTCTTGGTCTGACCATCTGCAAAGAACTGCTGGAACTGATGAATGGTCAGATTTCGGTGGAGAGTACAGAGGGGAAAGGTACACAGTTTGAGGTGACACTGCCCTTGCTGCGCCAACAGGCCATTCCCAATGTAGGATAATCAATCAAGCAGAACAGCCGGGCGGTCTCGGCTGTTTTTTTATTGTATTGGATTGTTTTACGAACGGGCGTTCTGTTATAATGCAAGTGTTGAATGGGGGAGACACAGCATGAGTAAGAGACGCACAAGAAGAAAGCGCAAAGGCAAACAAGGTTTCAAAAAGCAGGTTCTGACGCTGGTAGCAATGCTGCTGGTAGCCCTCTACGCCTGGGCTGGGGGAGAATGGCCCGAGGAGATACCTAATCCATTCGGTGGGACTAATAAGAGTGTAGACCATACCATTACGTTCCCTTCAGAGCGTTATCCCGAAACAGCCAACCATATTAAAGCTGCTATCAAGGCAGGGCATTCGGATGTATGCACCATTAATCGTAATGGAGCGGAAGGCAATCGGGATCTATCACTTAAGGGTGTTCCGGTCAAAAAAGGTAAGGATCGTGACGAGTGGCCCATGGCGATGTGCGCTGAGGGAGGAACAGGTGCAGATATCCAGTACATTACCCCGAAAGATAATCGTGGTGCAGGTTCATGGGTAGGGAATCAGTTAAGTACATATCCGGATGGAACACGAGTGAAGTTTGTAGTGAAGTAACAACAGGATATGGTTAGGCAGAAACAAGGATAGTAAGGCCATTGTTGTGAGGTCAGTGGCAGCGTGGTACAGGATAAGTAGAAGAGAAAAACCAGACGTGCATGCGTCTGGTTTTTTGGTGTAAAGTGCTGGCATAAATAGATCTAGTTAACGTATCTATACGGGAACTGGAGTTTCTAGGATTACAGAGCCGACTAAACGAGTTGCATTCCGCTTAAATGATGAGACCGGATGCTTAACAGACGCGTAACATGTTCCACCTCATCAAACGGTATCCACAGACTGCCGTGGACCGTACGTAAGGAAAGAATGGATGTATCAGCGGTACGCTCGGGAAATCCGGTTACCGTCTGACCGCTTGTATTACGAACCATGATCTGTTGCTTGCGCCGGATGGCAATTTCTACCTCTTTTTTCATAAGTCATTGCTCCTGATTATGAGATGTTAAATCCATATGTCAATGTTTTCAATGGTTAATTTGTCTTCTTTATCTAGTCTATCAGAACTAGGTATAGATTTCCAGAAGAGAAATCAACATTCTTCTAGGTGATTTGTCTTAGCTGTGGATGATCCGTTTTTGAATGGGGATTACGGGGTTATATTAGGGTAAAAGGAGGGGAACGGAATGACACAATTGATTATTGGGCTGGCCCGTACCGAGAACGAGGCTATAATTATGCTGAATAAGGTCAAAGAGGAAGGCATCAAGGATAAATATTTGGGAGCGGTGGCGAAGGAACAGCTTAATCTGGAGCTGGTGAGCGAAAAGACGGGGCTGCCCAAACCTTTGAAGGGTGCCGGAACAGATGGTGCCTTTGGCGCTCTGAAAGGCATATTGGCTGGTCTGGGGAAGCGAATGGATCAGACGATGTCGATTGGAAATGCAGTCCGTAGACTCGCTGGTAATGAGATTGGGAGTGAGACCGATGATTTGGTGCTTACACTGACTGAAGCGGGGATCTCGGAGGAGGATGCGCGGTATTACGAAGATTGGCTGTTAAAGGACCATATCTTGGTTATCGTGGAGTGCAGTGAGGAAGAAACGGCTCGTGTTCGACCTATTTTACTTTTTTAGTTTAATTTAAGGCTGATTTTAGGTTTCTTTAATGTTGGGGAGGTATTCTTATCTCACACCTCCCTTAATATAGATTGGTTTACCGGAAGTCCGGGACCGCAACTCGGACTTTCTAGGCACTGTGAGCTGACGCTTGCAGTGCCTGTTTCATTTTTTTATTTTTAATAAAAGTGTTGCAAAGTTAATTAGTTCATGGTAAGATATTTCTTGTCGCCAAGAAATACATAATCCTGCCGGGGTGGCGGAATTGGCAGACGCACAGGACTTAAAATCCTGCGGTAGGTGACTACCGTACCGGTTCGATCCCGGTCCTCGGCATCTTAAAAAGAAAGATCGTATGACGCTTGTTAACCAAGCTGCATGCGATCTTTTTTGTGTTCTTTAATATGAATGTCACTTCATTGCAGACCACATCACCATGTAGCTCATAAACATAAACCCTGCATAATACATATCAGAAGGTACATTTATCTGACTTTTATGAAGAGACGGAACAATGGTGTATACTATCTGTAGGCATATATTACCTTTACCTTGCTGAACGATATAGGTTCAACTACACATGTACACGATAACGGAGAGGACACCTGTTGTTCTGTCATCGGAGTGCCCGTGTAAATAAACATATTTGAACTTATGTAGAGTCACAAAACCAATAAAACAATCTTATGGACGGAGGACTCAAGTTTATGTTGAAACAGCTTAAGCCATACAAGGTGTTACAGGAGCGCAGAATCGAAGAACTGAAATCGGATGCGTATCTATTGGAACATCAGAAATCTGGAGCCAAAATTGTACTTTTGTCCAATCAGGACGACAACAAAGTATTCAGTATCGGTTTCCGTACACCTCCGGAAGATGATACAGGGGTAGCCCATATCCTAGAACACTCCGTGCTCTGTGGGTCCAAGAAATTTCCGGCCAAGGATTCTTTTGTTGAGTTGCTGAAAGGTTCATTAAATACATTCCTTAACGCCATGACGTATCCCGATAAGACGATCTATCCGATCGCCAGTCGTAATGATCATGACTTCCATAACCTGATGGATATTTACCTGGATGCAGTATTGAATACAAATATTTATGAGAATGAAAAGATATTTCTACAAGAGGGCTGGAACTACAACCTGACCTCTGCAGATGATGAATTAACCTACAACGGAGTTGTATATAACGAGATGAAGGGTGCCTTTTCTTCACCGGAACGAATGGTGCGCAGAGAAGTGCTGAACTCCCTTTTCCCGGATACCACATACTCCTCCGAGTCTGGCGGATTCCCGGAAGCTATTCTGAATTTAACGTATCAGGGGCTGCTGGATTTCCACACGAGATACTACCATCCTTCCAACAGTTATATCTATCTCTACGGGGATATGGATATGGAAGAGAAGCTGCAATGGCTGGATGAGAACTATCTGAGTGCATATGATCGCATCGATATTGATTCGGCCATTCAACTTCAACCTGCCTTTGCAGAACGGGTAGACACAGTTAAAACTTACTCTGCGGGAAGTACGGAATCGGAAGTGGATAACAGCTTCTTGACCTATAACGCGGTGATCGGCACAAGTCTGGACAAGGAACTGAACATTTCGTTCCAAATTTTGTTATACGCCCTGCTGAACGCTCCGGGAGCGGTGTTGAAACAGGCTTTGCTGGATAAAGGCATTGCGAAGGATGTCTACGGTTCGTATGATGACAGCCTGTATCAACCTGTATTCACTGTGGGACTGAAGAAGAGCAATCTGGCTAGCAAAGAGGATTTCCTGGGAACGGTCAAAGAAGTACTTGAGCGTGTGGTAAAAGAAGGCTTTGATCCAAAAGCGCTGCTTGCTGGCATTAACTCGTATGAGTTCAATCACAGAGAAGCGGACTATGGCAGAATGCCGAAAGGCCTGATCTACGGATTCTCCTCCCTGCAAAGCTGGTTGTACGATGAAGAAGCACCTTTCACTCATTTAGAAGCCAATGACGTATTTGCTGAACTGCGGACAAAAATGAACGAAGGTTACTTCGAGCAACTGATTGAGAAATATATTTTGCAAAACACACATACTTCCTTTGTGGCGCTTACCCCGGATAAGGGGCTGAACTCACGCAAAGAAGAAGCGTTGAAAGAACGTCTGAAAACCATTCAAGCCGGTCTTAGCGAGGAAGAAGTTCACACGTTGATTCAGAAAACGGAGGCACTCGCTGAGTATCAGAATACACCTTCAACCAAAGAGCAACAGCAGGTCATTCCGACGTTATCGATTGAAGATATTGAACCGAAGGCCTCTACGTTGCATCAAACGGCGAACCAGGTCGACGGAACAACCATTCTCCATCATAACCTTTACACCAACGGAATTGGTTATCTGAGACTGTTGTTTGATATCAAAGAAGTGCCACGTCATCTCCTGCCGTATGCAGGATTGCTCAAGAATGTACTGGGTTACGTGGATACTCAAAACTACTCGTTTAATGAATTGTCCAATGAAATCCATATCCATTCGGGTGGTATTCATAGCGGGATAGGATCTTATGCTAACGCGCATAAGCACAATGAATTCAAGGCGACCTATGAGTTCAACGCAAAAGTGTTGTATGACAAGCTTGGTTTTGCCTTTGATATGATCAAAGAAATCGTGTTCACATCCCGATTCGATAATTCGAAGCGGTTATATGAAATCATCTCCCAGATGAAAGGTAACCTGCAACGTAATCTGATCAATAGCGGACACTCTGCGGGAATCGGCCGGTCTTCGTCCAAACATTCAGCAGTTGCCGATTTCAGGGAAGCTGTAAGTGGCATTGCCTTTTACCAGTGGCTTGAGGATCTTCAGGCGAATTTTGAGGCGAGAAAAGAAGAGTTATCTTCCAGTCTGCAAGAGTTGACGGGGTATATTTTCAGACCGGAGAATTTGCTTGTTAGTTATACTGCCGATGAGCAGGGATATGAAGGACTGGAGCAACAGGTATCCGACCTGAAAGCGAAGCTGTTCACACATGAGGTTGCCAAGGAAGAGTTTACGTTCACACCGGCTACTCATAAGGAAGGATTCCGTTCCCCGTCAGAAGTGCAGTACGTGGTGCAAACGGGCAATTATATCGACAAAGGATACCAATACACCGGTTCTCTACGGGTCTTGCAGGGAATCCTGTCTCTGGATTACTTGTGGACCAATATCCGAGCCAAAGGTGGAGCTTATGGCTGTATGTCAGGCTTCAGACGGAACGGAGACAGCTACGTTGCATCGTATCGTGATCCGAACCTGGATAAAACGTACAAAGTATATGAAGAGATACCGCAATATTTGACCGATTTCCGGGCAGACGAGCGGGAAATGACGCGTTATATCATTGGTGCGATTCAGGATCTCGATACGCCTAGAACGCCTTATGGCGAAGGAGCATTCTCTCTGGAGTGTTATCTGTCGAATGTGACTGAAGCGGATCTGCAACAGGAACGTGACGAAGTGTTAGGCACGAAGGAAAGCGACATTATCGGTTTTGCTGAGCTTTTATCGGCCGTACTTGAACAGCAACAGCGCTGCGTGATCGGTAATGAGAACAAGATTGAGGAACAGAAACAAATGTTTGACGAGACGCTGGATTTAATTAAAAACTAAGCGTTAGTCTCGTTTATTCCACGATCCAATAAGCGTCAAAGCGAAAGGCACTTTTATGAGCTGGTTTCAACAGCTTATAGAAGTGCCTTTTCTAATGGGGAGGGACTGTCTCCATCCCATATGAGAATGTGTGACACACTGCATTGTTCAGGTGACAGCGAGCATGTTGTATATTTTCAGGGTCCGCAGATCTTCCTTTGAGATTTTCAATTCATTATATAACTCCTGATTTTCGGGCAGAGGGGTTCTGGAGAATAACATTTTGAGCGCGATAGGCATGAAAGGTCTGAAGGAGACACCAGCCATCAGTCCCCATTTTTTCTCCGATTCCTGAAAAGACGCCAAAATATTAATATATAGGTTCTCCAGCGGCGTAGCCTGATTTTTCAAAATCAGCGTGGTGAGTGTATCATAATGCTCGGTGTGGCCCCAATACATATTCTCGCACTCCTGGTAGTTCTCAAAATCCTTCACATTCATATACATCACGGTGCGATAACGGTTGGCATCCGATTGAGCCATCATGTCAATGACACAACGAATGAGACTGTTGTTACGCCCGTCATAGAAGTAAGAATAGAAACGGGTGGAGTTCTTGAAAAAGCTGGACGGGACCGCATTCATCAGGGGAGATGCATGCCTTGGTTCTTGGTACAAGAGTTGCTCCACCTGGATGTTGAGTGCGTTAGCAATATGATGTAACGTGACTAGATCAAGTGTAATATCTCCGCTCTCATATTTGGACAGCGTACCCTTGCTCTTGAAGATCTGATCCGCAAGCTGTTGAATGGTCAGTCCCCGCCACTTCCGAAAGTTTCGTATTTTCTTGCCAACTTCCTGATTGATATTGTTCATAACCGGTTCTCCTTATGCCAATGTTTCTTGAGAGTACGTGAAAATGATGAAAGTCATTCATAAAAATGATGTTATATGAGAAATATATCACTTTTTCATCGAAATACCTATTTTGGAGAAACAATAAACTTCATTTGTTTCGTCAGAATAGATTGTATTGCATTTGATGCAATTCCTGCGTCATGAAATAATGGATGTAATACGACATGAAACGACAATGAAAAAGTAAAGCAGATAGAGGAGCAGAAGCTATGAAATATAACTTTGATGAGATTATAGACCGCACAGGAACAAATGCCATGAATACGGATGGTTTCCGTCAATATATTTTTAATGCCACAGAGGACATGACATTTCCATTCAAAGATGAAGAATTTATTCGCATGTGGATTGCAGATATGGAGTTTGCCACACCTCCCGAGATTCTGGATGCAGTTAAGGAGCGTCTGGACCGTAGAATTATGGGTTACTCCCAGGTGTTTGATCCGACGTATTACGAAGCTGTCTCAAATTGGATGGAAAGATACTATGATTGGTCCTTCCCGAAGGAACATTTGGAGACCTCAAACGGAATCATTCCCGCTTTGTATGAACTGGTGGAATATATCTGTCAGTCGGATGAGAAAGTACTGATTGTTACCCCATCCTATGGTTTCTTCAAGTCAGCTGCGGAGCATAATGATCTTGAACTGGTATGTTCGGATATGCTCAATGAGCAGGGGCGTTACTCGATTGATTTTGAGGATTTTGAAGCCAAGGCCAAGGATGAGAAGGTAAGGGTATGTATTTTCTGCAACCCGCATAATCCGTCTGGACGTGTCTGGACAACGGAAGAGTTACAACGTGTGGGTGAGATCTGCCTGCGGAACAACGTATGGATTATTTCGGATGAAATTCACTGTGATCTGCTGCGGACAGGCAAAAGACATACGCCACTCGCAAAGCTGTTCCCGGATACGGATCGAATCATTACATGTATGTCCCCGAGCAAAACATTCAACATGGCTGGTCTGATGTTCTCCAATGTCATCATTCCGAATAAGGCACTTCGAGAAATCTGGCAGGCACGCCATTATGGTTTCAAAAACCCACTGAGCATCGCTGCCACTCAAGCGGCTTACGAAACGGGTGATGAATGGCTGATAGAATTGAAAGGTTATCTAGACGCCAATTTCGCCTGCGTGGAACAGTATGTGAAGCAGCATCTGCCACTGGCTGTTTTTCACATCCCGGAAGCCACGTATCTGGCCTGGATTGATATTTCGGCATATGCTCCACAAAATGTAAGTTTACCTTTATTCTTCGCTGAGCAAGCGGGTGTATTGCTTGAAGATGGTCATATGTTTGTAGCCAATGGTGAGGGTTGCATTCGGTTGAATCTGGCTTGTCCGCGTTCTGTCCTTCAGGAAGGGTTACGGAGAATCAGCAGTGTGCTTGTGAAAGAAGTCGAAGAGGTGCCCGTTCAAGTATAAAGTCATCAAGTCACCACGCAATAGCGAGGTGACTTTTTTGGATGAGTATACGGAATGTAGCGAGAATACGATTTATTTTGAGGTGAACGTATACCCTGATGTGCAATTCTGGTCTGCTGTCCCCGGTTATGTTAAAATGGTGGATAGTCTATGAGTTGCATGACATGCGGCTCTCAGAAGGAAGAGCCCAGTAGTTGGGCTGAACGAAACTGCATTCACCAGGGGAAAGGAGTCTATACATATGTTTGGAAACGATTGGGACAAGGTGCTTCAGGAAGAGACGGAAGCCGAATATTTTAACAAGATTCGTTACACTCTCGCCGCTGAGTACAAAACGCAGACGGTCTTTCCGCCCAAAGAAGACCTGTTCTCCGCATTGAAGCTGACGCCATATCATCAGGTTAAGGCTGTTATTATTGGTCAGGACCCTTATCACGGTGCGGGACAGGCTCATGGATTAAGCTTTTCGGTTAGACCGGGGGTACGTGTACCGCCTTCTCTGAAAAATATATATAAGGAACTTCAGGCCGATCTGGACCTGCCGATTCCGAATCATGGATCTCTGGTTCATTGGGCACAGCAGGGAGTCCTGCTATTAAATGCTGTTCTGACGGTCCGTGAAGGTCAGCCGAACTCCCATCAGGCATTGGGCTGGCAGACGTTTACGGATGCTGTCATTCGTGCGCTGAATGAACGTTCAGAGCCGATGGTATATATGCTATGGGGCAGCCATGCCCAGAAGAAAGGTGCTTTTATTAACAGGGACAAGCACCTGGTACTGGAGTCTACACATCCCAGTCCGCTGGCTGCGCATCGCGGATTCCTCGGCAGTCGTCCCTTTTCCAAAGCCAATGATTTCTTGACCTCCAAAGGTATTGAACCGATCGATTGGAAGATACCTGAAAACTAGACAGATGGAGGTGAGAACATTGCGACATTGGATAGGACGAAAAGTAGCGGTATATCGTGCAACAGGCATACGGGAGCCATTAAAGGGAACGCTGGTCGAGTGGGATGAAGAAGCGGAATGTGTACGGATCGGACCGAAACGGATTAAGGTATCGTTTGACAATATCGCAATGATCAGACCTCTTCCCGAAGAGAGTCTTCCCTTAAAGAAAGCACGTTCTGAAGTGCACAAGGTTGGATATGTGATGAAAAAGGCGATTCAGTTTGAAAATGCGATCTATTTCAAGTCACAGGTGATGATCTGGCGCCGGGCCAAAATTGTAGCTTTATCCACGACGATTCTGCGTCATGACGAGGATCAGGTTGAACTTGCAGATGGTCGTGTTCTTCGTAAAGACAAGCATATGTTTGTCGTACGTTCACGCCGTGGGATACGTTAGTTATACGAAGATTTAATATTCATTTCATGCAAAGATCATATGGATTTAATATTTGGTCTGTATATTAGGTAATAACAACCCCTTCTAAATTGATGTGTATTGAAATGGGAGCCCGACCGGCTGCAAACGGTCGGTTTTTTTTTGTCCATTGGTTCTGTTAACCTGTTGTACATACCCATAACATTCATGATATATATTATTAAAATAGATAAATTGAACTAAACATTTACACGAGAACGTAGAGGACAGAAAAAAGCTGGAGAAGCGGAGCGTTCGCCTAAAAGCTTTCTGAAAGAAAGCTACATCGGAAGCATACGCTATCCCAAGATTTTCACCTTTGTAAAATTGAATTAAAAAATCTGGGGATAACAGCGATCGGAAGGTTGTTCTGTCATCGAAGTGGCACGTGTAAATATTCTTTAGTTCAATCTAAAAAGATCATGAGAAGGAGTGAAACCCAATGAAACGTATAGCTGTTTTTGCAGGCTCCAATCCGGGAAATCACCCCGATTATACAGAGAAGGCTGTTCAACTGGGCAAACAGATTGCTGATAGTGGTTATGCACTGGTCTATGGTGGTTCTTGTATGGGCTTGATGGGTGCAGTAGCCGATGCTGCTCTTGAGCAAGGGGGAGAGGTAATCGGGGTTATGCCTACCGGATTGTTCCGGGGCGAGGTTGTTCATGGAGGACTCACACAACTGATTGAAGTGGGAACCATGCATGAACGGAAGGCTACGATGGCTGAATTATCCGATGGATTCATTGCACTTCCCGGAGGTATGGGTACATTTGAAGAACTATTCGAGGTACTATGCTGGGCACAGATCGGTATTCATCGTAAGCCTGTTGGCTTATTAAATGTCAACGGATATTATGGACCGTTAATGAAGATGGTAGAACATAGCGTACAGGAAGGATTCTCCAACACTTCGCATCTCAGTCTATGGAGTCTGGAAGCTGATCCGGCTGAGCTGATCAAACAAATGTCATCCTATATTCCTGCAGAGCTGACTCAGAAGTGGTCACAACTCAACGGGAAATGAGTGCATAAGAAGACGGGCCTGAACCTACTCGTTCCTCGGGAGAATTTTCGATCTGCCCAAGCAAGTTGCGCTATCGGACATAGTCTATAGTGTACTTCGATGAAGAGGGGAGTGTCACTCATGAGCGAACTCAAAGGCACAGGTTACGGATATTGCGGAGGCTTCGGTGGTGGAGCATGGACATCAACAGGTGCAATTCTGGTATTGTTCATTCTGTTGGTTATTATCTCTCGCACATTCATTCTGTAATTCGGTCAGTATCCCGGGACGGGGATTAAGCTGCAGAGGCAGCGCCCGAATAAAAAATGACCTTTCCAAAGAGACGCCGGTATATGCCGGCGTTTCAGGGGAACGGTTTTTTGACGTTTCCAGCATACGTAAATAATTGAAAAAGCAAAAACCTGCCCCTGAATAAGGTCAGAAGCAGGAGAGAGCCTCCTGAGCCATTAGCTGCGCAACAAGCAGCTTACACCACAACAGCAGTTTGATCCGGATTACTTAACGATTTCCAGGCGATATATAGCCCGATGGCGGCTGCAATTAAGGAGAGTATTGCTGCAACAATAGCCAGCTGATCCAGTGTGTTGGGTGAACTGGAGTTAAGAGAACGCTGATTAGCCGTCTTGCCGGATTTGTTTTTGATATGGACAGATGATCTGGAAAGCCTGGAAGCCGACTGTAACTGGGATGTGTGAGGACGCGTAGGTATCGATTTTTTCTTTGAGGGATTCAATAGTCAACCTCCTTATAACGGAGTTCAGTGCTTCCATCGTTCATACTATGTTATGTCGATTTTCAGATTGAGTTCGCAAAAATGAGTGAATCCCCAGCCCGTTAGATGTTGGGCCCGGTCGCTAGTATTAGCGAAGCAGGCAACCGATTATACGTTCTGTTAATACAGGTCTAACAAACCGTGTTTATAGTGATGATCATAGAGTGAAGCTTGAACACAGGAGGCGCTGGAATGAGGAACATGGAGATTATTGCCCATCGCGGTGCATCTGCCGTATGCCCGGAGAATACGATGAGCGCTTTTGAACGGAGTCTGGAGCTTGGAGCGACAGGCATTGAGACCGATGTGCAGATGACGAGTGATGGCAGACTGGTACTGATTCATGATGAGACGTTAAGCCGAACTGGCGGCGCAGAAGGCTGGGTTAAGGATACGACTTACGATCAATTGCGCACACGGGATGCCGGGTCTTGGTTCCATGCTGATTTTACCGGGGAACGTATTCCTTCTCTGGAGGAGTTATTCAAGCTGGTACAGGGGAAAGGAACACTGCTTAATCTGGAATTGAAAAATGGTATTGTGAGTTATAAAGGGATGGAAGAGAAGGTCATACAGGCGATCCGGGATTGGAATCTGGAGCAACAGGTTGTGCTGTCGAGCTTCAATCATGCTTCGCTCGTGAGATGTAAACGTCTTGCCCCGGAGATTCGTACAGCACTTCTATATATGGAAAAGTTATATCGTCCCTATGATTATGCCGCCAAACTCGAAGCTACCGGCCTTCATCCCTACAAGCTGGCAGTCACACAAGAAGATGTTGCTGCTGCACTGGCACATGGCGTTGTTACCTATCCATTTACCGTGAATGATCCTGCCGAGATGCAGGCCATGATTGATATGGGTGTGCAAGGGATCATTACCGATGTTCCGGATGTCCTGGCATCCTTAGTTACGGTACATGCCCGTTAAATGAGTCTGTATTTTACATGTTCTACATATGCAATGATAAGGCTGTGTTCGAGCTTTTTGGCTCTTGCGCAGCCTTTTTGCGTGTAAAATTGTGTGCAAATATTCATATATGCAATAAACATGTCCTATTTGTCCATTGCCAGAGCCGGTGGATTCACTTACAATGGTCTATGGGAATGAGAATCAATATCATTAAAGTTCGGTATTTATAGAGAGGTGATTGTTATGTACATAGGTTTGAGCAGCTCCACTCATAACGAGGGTGGGCGCGTATGAGTTCACAAGCTTCACCAGAAAAACATAATCCGGATTCACCCACAGCGAAGATACACACTCGTCCGTGGGCGGCCACACTTATTCTTACAGGGGGAGTTTTGCTACTCGCTCTGGGTATGGCGTTGTCCATTTCTTTTGGCGCTGCTGATATTAAGCTTAGTGTAGTCTGGAAGGCTATCTTTGATTTCAATCCTGAGTTGACTCCACATCAGATCATATGGGAGATTCGATTACCACGTATCCTTGGAGGAGCAATGGTAGGTGCATGTTTCGCTGTAGCTGGTGCGATCATGCAGGGCATGACTCGTAACCCGCTGGCCGATTCAGGTCTGCTTGGGTTAAATGCAGGAGCTGGATTTGCACTTGCAGTTTGTTTTGCCTTCTTCCCTGGCTTGCCATTTATGTATATCATCATGTATTCCTTCCTTGGAGCAGGGCTTGGTGTCCTGTTGGTGTATGGTTTTGGTGCAGCTTCCAAATCAGGTCTTACACCACTACGCCTTGTGCTTGCAGGTGCGGCTGTATCTGCGATGTTGTCGGCACTCAGTGAAGGGATTGCATTATATTTCAGAATTGGACAAGATTTGGCTTTCTGGACAGCTGGTGGTGTAGCCGGAACGAAGTGGTCTCAACTTGAGGTCATGTTCCCCTGGGTACTCGCGGCACTGATCGCAGGTCTTCTCATCTCCCGTTCCATTACTCTGCTTAGTCTCGGAGAAGATATTGCGGTGGGCTTGGGGCAACGTACTGGGCTGATCAAGCTCATAGGCCTGATTGTTGTACTGATTCTCGCGGGTACAGCTGTGTCCGTGGTGGGTGCGGTCGGTTTTGTTGGACTCATTATTCCCCATCTCACGCGGAAGCTGGTTGGGGTAGATTATCGCTGGATTATTCCATGTTCCGCTGTGATGGGCAGTCTGTTGCTTGTATTTGCGGATCTGGCTGCACGTATGATTAACCCGCCGTACGAGACGCCAATTGGCGCTTTGGTTGCCCTCATCGGGGTACCATTCTTCCTGTATCTGGCGCGTAAAGAAAGGAGGACTCTGTAACGATGGAATCCTCAACAATAGTTGGAGCAGAGCGCAAGAAGAGAACCAAGAGTACGATTGTCCTCATTGTGCTTGCCCTATTAATTATTACGGCTTTTGTGGTGAGCATGAACACAGGTTTTACCAAGCTTTCGCCGCTTGAGGTGTTGCGAACCCTGTTTGGTGGAGGCACGGCGAAACAGGAATTGATCCTGTTTGAATTCCGTCTGCCACGTATTGTGATTTCGGTGCTGGTCGGGGCCGGACTTGCGTTATCTGGTTGTATTTTGCAGGGAGTATCTCGGAATGCGTTGGCAGATCCGGGGATCCTCGGGATTAATGCAGGTGCTGGTCTGGTCGTCATGTTATTTGTTTCCTTTTTCCCGACAACGACAGCAGCGCCGGTATTTCTTTTGCCAATTCTGGCCCTGATCGGTTCCGGTTTTGCTGCATTTCTGATCTACATTCTCTCTTACAAAAAAGGAGAGGGCATTATGCCTACTCGTATGCTGCTTACAGGGATCGGGGTAGCGGCGGGAATCAGTTCTGCCATGATCGTGCTTACGTTACGGCTTAGTCCAGAAAAGTATCAATTTGTAGCTACCTGGATGGCAGGCAGCATCTGGGGCTCGAACTGGAAATTTGTAACGGCATTGCTCCCGTTTCTTATTATTCTTGTCCCGCTTGTTCTGTATAAGGCACGTGTACTGAACGTGTTGAATCTGGGTGACCAGACGGCAAGTGGACTCGGGACTCCGGTTGAGCGTGAGCGACTGATTTTGCTTGCGGCTGCTGTAGGACTTGCCGGCTCATGTGTATCTGTGAGTGGGGGGATCGGTTTTGTTGGTCTGATCGGACCGCATTTGGCACGTCGTCTGGTGGGTCCAAAACATCAATTCCTGTTACCCGCATCTGCACTGATCGGTTCATTGCTTGTGCTGGTTGCAGATACGCTGGGTCGTGTCATCCTGCAGCCTTCGGAGATTCCTGCGGGGATCCTGGTTGCCATTATTGGTGCGCCATACTTCCTGTACCTCTTAAGCAAGACGAAATAGAACGTAATCACCATTGTGTGGTTGCATAAGGAGGACTTCAGTCCATGCTTCGCCGTTTCTTTGCCTATTATAGGCCTTACAAAAAGCTCTTTATTCTTGACTTCAGTTGTGCGATTTTAGTCGCCCTGCTGGAGCTGGCATTTCCACTGGCGGTCAACCGGGTAGTCGATGATCTGCTACCAGGCGGCCGCTGGGACTGGATTCTATGGGCGTGTCTGGCATTGCTGGGCATCTACTTATTGAATTCATTTCTCAACTTCGTGGTTACCTATTGGGGACACAAGCTAGGCATTAACATTGAGACGGATATGCGTAAAAGTCTGTTCAATCATGTGCAGAAGTTATCGTTCCGTTTCTTCGATAATACAAAAACAGGACACCTCGTGTCCCGTATGACTAACGATCTGATGGATATCGGTGAGATTGCCCATCATGGTCCGGAGGATGTATTTATCGCGGTCATGACGCTAATTGGTGCATTCAGCATCATGATGAGCATTAACGGGAATCTGGCGGTGTTAACCTTTATCATCGTACCGCTGATTATTTATCTGTCACTCTACTTTGGTAGCAAAATGTCCAAGGCATTCAGCCGAATGTTCGGTGATATTGCGGACTTCAATGCTCGCGTAGAGAACAATATTACAGGTATCCGTGTTGTTCAGGCTTTTGCTAATGAAGAGCATGAAAAAGCACAATTCGCTGTGAACAACGGTCGTTTCCGTCAGACCAAACTAATCGCATACAAAATCATGGCCTGGAACTCCTCTGTCAGTTATATGCTGATGAAGCTGGTATCTCTCTTTGTCCTGGTATGCGGAACATGGTTTGTGATTCAAGGCAGTATGACCTACGGTCAGTTCATTGCATTTATTATGTTGTCCAATGTGTTCCTGACACCAATTCAGAAGATCAACTCGGTTATTGAGACGTATCCAAAAGGGATTGCAGGCTTCAAACGTTATACGGAGCTGCTTGATATGGAACCGGATGTGGAAGATCGTCCAGGAGCCGTTACAGTATCCCATTTGCGTGGAGATATCCGTTATGAGCAAGTGACCTTTGGTTATTCGGATCAGGAGCCTGTGCTCAAAGGTATTGATCTAAACGTACGTGCAGGTGAAACCGTAGCGCTTGTCGGTCCATCGGGTGCAGGAAAAACAACGTTGTGCAGTCTGCTGCCACGATTCTATGATGTGCTGGAAGGTCGCATCACGATCGATGGGCAGGAGATACAGGATATGACACTGGACTCCTTGCGTAGTCATATCGGAATTGTACAACAGGACGTGTTCCTCTTCGATGGAAGCATTCGGGAGAACATTGCCTACGGCAAGCTGGATGCATCTGAAGAAGAAATTTGGATGGCTGCCAGACGTGCCCAGATGGAACCTTTGATTCAATCCATGCCGGAAGGATTGGATACGTTAATTGGTGAACGCGGTGTGAAGCTGTCCGGTGGACAGAAACAGCGTCTGTCTATTGCCCGTATGTTCCTGAAAAACCCACCAATTCTGATCCTGGACGAAGCCACATCCGCGCTGGATACAGAAACGGAAGCGGCGATTCAGCAATCCCTTGCTGAGCTGTCCGAGGGCCGGACCACACTGGTTATTGCCCACCGATTGGCTACGATCAAAAATGCAGACCGCATTATTGTCGTTGCTGAACAAGGCATTACGGAGCAGGGACGCCATGAAGAATTACTCGCAGCAGGTGGGGTGTACAGCCGCCTTCACTATGCGCAGTTTGGCGCGTAACCTATCCTATCCTATGTGGATGTAACAATGTAAATACGAGAAGTAACGCCATCGTTCTTGACTTGGAAGGAGTCAGGGCGTTGGCGTTTTTTTTTCATGATCAATTGTGGGTCAGGGGTACTGTGCTCATATCTGCCTGTGATCATGGATGTGGAAACGGGTAATATAGTAAAGAGAACACTTAACGTGTAAGATATGTTCATCATCTTGCAAGATATAGGAGGTACACGATATGCAGTTGAACGATATGCTGAAAATTCTTATAACCTGTCTATTATTTATTCTGATTTGGTGGCTTCTGACTCAAGGAATTCGCAAACTTTCCAGTACTCGTGCGGGGTCCGGTTTCCGACGCTGGGGTGGATGGTCCATTGGACTTTTCGTTGTTGGCGCCGTGCCACTCGGTTTTTCGCTATACACAGAGATCTTTGATAAGCGCCTGGATGCCAACATCGGGTTGGGGCTTGCCATGTTTTTTGTATGGGCTTATTGTGTGATCTTGTTGTGTGCGGCGTTGGTGGTATGGGGAAGGTACGTGTATAAAAGGGAGAAAGGGAAGGGAATTCGGTAGACAGGTCGTTGCTGCTCAGCGCCTAGTTGAGGTGTGGACTGATGGGCGTTTTTAAATGAACAGTTCCATTGTTAATAATATTTATATAAAGAACATTTAAGTGGGAATATGTATGAATAAAGGAAATGTTAATTATTTTTTTGAATTTAATTATGTGTTATTTACAGGTGATTTTCCTTTTGAGTAAATATACATATTCGTAAAAAAACTAATTTCTCAAGATTATTAAATTTACGTATATTATCCATATAATATGAATTTATATTGTATGGATTAAAGTTATTATTTGTAACTAATAAAAAATATTCATAAATGGAGTATTATACATATATAAACTTTTTTATATTAAATCAGGTTTTTAATCGACAAAAAAAGACAATAAAACACAAAATAAACCTATATATTTATGGCACTGAATAGACGATAATGATAAAGCTATTCAGCAAAAGATTCAAAGAGAATGGAGTGAAGCTTATCGTTACAAAGTAAAATTTCTCTTTAGGTATTGAGAATTAAAATAAATTAGTAAGGGTGAATAATCTTAAAAATGGAAATTAAAAAAGTAATCTTTTTATTAATTACTGTAAGCGTGATTCTGGCATTAAGTGCTACAATTACAATTACAGTTAAAGCAGAAGTGGATAAATCTGAAAATGCAGTTAACCAGATCTCGATCGGAACTCAGCATTTTTTGGTAAAGGGCAGAGATGGAACCGTATGGTCGGCCGGATATAATAGTGAAGGTCAATTGGGGAGAACGTTTGATGGTGTATTTGACGACATAAAATTAATACCTTCGGTAACCGAAATTGGTGGTATTTCTACAGGAAGCTTCAGTAGCTATGGGATTAATAAGAAAGGTCAGGTATTAGACTGGCATCGTTCTTCTTCAACTTCCGAGTCTGTTTTTTCGTCATTAAAAAAAGTGAAAACTGTGGCTGAAGGAGCGAACTTTTACGCGGTTCTAACCATAGACGGAAAAGTTTGGACGTGGGGTACAGGTTACATTGGGCAGTTAGGACTTGGAGATAATGAGTCGCGTTCTGTGCCCACTATAGTACCTGATTTGGATAAGGTGACAGAAATAGCTGTTGGAAAACAATCAGTCTATGCTCTTAAAGAGGATGGCACGGTATGGGGATGGGGAGATAACAAGAGTTATCAACTTGCTAACGGTGGCACTGATAATAGCTTGGTTCCAGTACAGGTTGAAATTCCAATGAAGATTAAGCACATTTATCAGAGTCTCAATGGATACAGTGCGGCGATTGACGTAAATAACGATGTATGGATGTGGGGAAGCAACAGTTATGGACAACTAGGTGATGGAACTAAAACAGTCAGAAAGTCTCCAGAGGTTAGTACAAACTTGAGCTCGGTTGAGCAACTCGCATTAGGTAAATCACACGTGCTTGCTCTCAAAATAGATGGAAGCGTATGGGCTTGGGGGAACAATGCTAATGGTCAGTTAGGTGACAACACAACTGAGGAACGTTTATTACCCATTCAAATACCTGGTTTGTCTGAAGTTGATTCTATAGCAGCAGGAAATGGATTCATTAGCGGTGCTGTTAGTAAAACTTCTCAAATATATATTTGGGGGCAGGACGTCAGGTCTATGTCCGATATGTCGTTAGGTAGATTAACCTCACCTAGGCTTATAACTATTGATGATCAACCGAAAGTAATATCAAGTATTGAAAAACCCGCAAATTTGAAACTCAAAGTGATAAATACTTCGTCAGTTCAACTTTCCTGGGATAAACTGAAGGAACAATACGAGCAGTGGGATGGATATAATGTCTATCAGAACAATGTAATGATTGGAAACACAAAAGAAAATAACTTTATCATTAATAATCTTGATGTTACAAAAGAATACAGTTTCTTTGTCAAAACAAAGGGTACATCAGGTAATGAATCCGAAGCAAGTAACAATGTGAGAAAGAGAAAAACTGAGAAATATTCTTATATCTATAATTTTTCAGGACAACTCACTGACATCCTTTTTGAATCAGGCAAGAAGATTAGTTATGAATACGATAAGAATGGTAATTTGAAAAAAACAACGGTAGTCAATCCATAGTTCATCAGTAAATAATAGCCACTAACATTTGAACGGAGAAATTTAGTTGAAACATTCTATGAAGAAATTTATTTCTATTATCCTTATATTTTCAGTATTATCAGGACTTTTCGCAAACTGGATTCCGGCGACTACATATGCGGAGGAAGAACAGGGCAATTCCAATGAATTGATTCAGATTCTGATTGACGAATTTGGTACGACGGAAGGCTTTATTCAGGGCTATCTGGATCAAGGATACAATCTGAATCAGATCCTGTCAGCCTTCTTTAAAATGAGAGAGAGTCAGATTGGGTTTGACGAAGCACTAAGTGTACTTTATCCAAATGAAATCAATGAATCTCAAAGCGTTACAAGTGACGTATATTCAGAATATTCTCTTAACAACGATATATCGATTGTCAGTGTTGGTGCGGATCAGTCCAGCATCATGCAACGATATGACACGTTTGCCGTGACTGAGGAGGTCTATGGGGAGTCTGATCTTGGCGAGTCAAAGAATGAAGAAGAGGAAGAAGAAAATTCTGAAGAAATCGAACAGCCTGTAACAGATCCTGAGAGTGGGACATCTGAGACAGAGCAGCCCGCTGTCGAGGAGCCAGCTCAGGATAATAACGAGCAAACGGGATCGACGAACATCCCAGAATCTGAAACCACAGATCAAGGTCAAAGTGATGTACCGGATGATGAAAAGCAAGATAGCACAGCTACTGCTGACGTCATCCAACCCTTAGCAGCGTCAACCAGCGTGCCCGATCCTGGGAAGCATATTACCGAGAAAGCACCGGTGTTTAACAAAAATTCGTTTAATGAAGCACCCTATACGGTGGGAGAAAACGGTGAAGCCATTTCTAACATGAGCGGTGGGTTGATGCTGGAGCATGTGGATGCTACGCTTCCGGGCCGCAATGGCATGGGGTTTTCCTTGGAAAGACAGTATAACTCGGCATCAGCACAGTTTTACGATATGGATGTGGGCTATAACACATATGATTATCCAATTTACAAATATTTTGTCACGTATAGTGCGGTTAGAAAAAAGAAAATCCCTAAATACCACGTAAAGTATCGTGAAAGCATGTGGTACCAGTTAGACAATAACGGGGATGGTACAGTAGATACTGAAACCTCGATTCAGGAAACCAAAATCATGCCGAAGGGCACGTATACGACAGAAGCAGAGGCCAAGCAAGTCGCAAGTCAGCGTATAGTCTACTACACAGCTCCTGAATCACGCACAGAGCAAACCATAAAGTATGCTGCGAGCACGAGTAACCTTCCGTCAAGTGTGGATTACAACAGTGGAGGTTTCAGTGGTACATTGAACAAGCAGGGCGGACCAACGGTAGTTTCCGGTGAATATAAACCAGCCCGTACCATTACAGCACCTACTCAGTCCTGTGTGAATTCCATTCCTGGTAAATACGATGCCAAGGGGGTTTGGGTACAAACGGGATCTGAGAGCCCTTGCCCGCAAACTAAAACGGCTACAGTACAGGGTCAGACCATTACATTGACTCGTTCGTCTGTAACGAATACGAAGGCTTGTCCATCACCGAACAAATCGGTGGCAAACTACGTGTGTACCAAGACATGGGAAGCCAAATATGATGGTTCTGTAACCATTCCGGCATCGGATACACGTAGTTATTCACAGACCTATGCCGGCACCGTCACCAAGCCAGGCGCTTACTCGTCCAGACGATATGATAACTGGGTGTCTCTTGGAGGCGGAGGCAAGCAACGTAAAGCATATAACGTGAATGAGCTCCCGTGGGTAGAAACTGAGATTACCGAGGGAGCGGCAGAATCAACAACTCAGGCGACGGATGGCACAGACTATTGGTCCGAAGCGAGCGATCTCAAAAACGAAATTAATAACTATCCCAATGCCGCGTTCCAAAATGGAATCGATGATGGCTATAACTACTATATGGCTTCCAAGCCAAATGCAGAAATTCGCGCATATCAGGTGGGCAATGGTACGGATGTGACCTATTATAATAAAACCATTCCAAATCCTCTGGATAAAACCTATCCACTCGGTAAAGGATGGTCTTGGAAACTGCCATCCATCGAGACGAAGAACAATAAGAAAGAAGTAGTATTTGCTGATGGTGGGCGATACGAGATCGTAGGTAACACACTTAAGGGCTATGACTGGGAAGGTATTACGGTGAATCCGGATACGTCTACTACTGTAAATGGTGAAACTTCTGCACTGGTCATGATATCTGCAGATGGATTAACAAAGCAATATTTCTCTACGGATGGACGTCTGCTTCAGATTTCAGATGGACAGAAAAATGATGTTCAATTCTATTATGAGAACAACACAATATATAACAGCAAGTTGTTGACTCAAGTAAAGGATGCTATAGGCAATACGATTCGCATCAGTTATACGGCCTCAGCCGTAACAATTGTTCAGGGGAACCGCACGGTTACCTACAACAAACAAACGAAAAACGGCATGGAGCTGCTCGATTCCGTCATCGACCCGTTGGGTAGAAAAACGACATACTCATACAAGCTGGCTGATGCCAAGTTTAACTTGCTTGGGTTTAGCCCTGAACGTGCAGTATTGAATCCGTATGCGTTGCTCACATCCGTGCAGCATAATACAGGTGCAAAAACGTTCTACGAGTATGAAAATGGCCCCGTTAAACGATATATTGGTGAGGATTCTTTTAACGAAGCGTATCGTGTATTGTCTCGTAGAGACCAGTTAACCTATGAAAATGGCTCGACAGAAGATTATAATCGTCAGACATTGAGTTACACCTCAGATCTGGGGGCGACGTTTGGACAGGATGTCACCTTTGCAACGTCCATCAATAATGGATTAACGAATACCCAATACAACTATCGCAAGGATTATATTAATACGGATACACCAACGCAGTTTTATCTGGATCGTACGATTGTAAGTGCTGAAGGGAAGACACAAACGACATCCTACACCTATGGTAAAACGGTCAAAGGACGAGGTTATGCGGCACCGACACCAACAGTGACCTCTGTAACGGATAACCAGGCGAAGGATGTGTTAACAACAAGCCTGCAACTGGACGACTATGGTAATATCACGTCGATTACAGACGAAACTGGACGAACAACGACAAGTACGTATGATGGTACAAGACACTGGTTAACAAGTGTTACGGACATGGTGGACTCTGCCAACAAGAAATACACCGTAATCACGCGCAGTAATGTCGGAAATATTACGCAAATCATCAATCGTAAAGATAGTAGCTCAGGTGAACTACTGCAACAGGCGGTCTATACCTATGATACCTATGGAAATCTGTTAACTCAGCGTATCTCGGACGGCGCACAGGAAAGAAATGCGACACTGGAGTATGACAGTCGTTATCAAAACGCATTTCCAACTCGCCTTAGCATGATGGTCACAGATGTGGATGGCAAAACAACACCGATAAGCACAACGTCGGAATATGACCTGTCTACTGGTGAATTAATCTCATCCACAGACGCTGAGCAACGTACAACCAAATACCGTTTGGATGCAATAGGTCGAACTATTGAGGTGATCCAGCCGGACGGGGCAACGCTCAGCGCATACTATGATGACATCAACAATAAAATTAAGGTTACCGATGAGCTAGCTCAGCAACGAATAACCAAATGGAATTCACTTGGTCAGGAGATTGAAAAAGGTTATTTCTCAGGCGGCAACTACGTTGCTGTTCAGCGAATGGGATATGATCCGTATGGTCGAGCTTCCTGGACAGAGGATGCACTGGGCAATCGCACCCGTAATACGTTTGACAACTGGAGCCGTGTGGTGATGACCACAGGAGCAGATGGTTCGTCCGCATCAGTAAAATACGATGATGTGACACGTACGGCAACAAGTACAGATGCCGAAGGTTACATTCAGACTGTAACCTATGACAAGTGGGGTAAAGTGTTGCAGACGGAAGAGAAGACGCAACTGGATCAGGTATTGCGAACACTCGAGAAGAACAAATACGACAACATTAGTGGCGACATACTGGAGCAAACCGATGGTAATGGTAACGTCACAGCATTTACGTACGATGTGTTGGGTCAGCTCCGTAAAGTGACTAGTGCTAACGGAGAACAGACGCAATATGCCTATGATCTGGTAAGCAACCTGCTGAAGACGATTGATCCAAACGGCAACATTAAGGAAAATAAATATGATCAATTAAACCGCCGTATTCAGACCAAAGACAAGTCAGGGAATGTAGCGAAGAGTTATTATAGTCCAAGTGGCAATCTGACGAAAGATGTAGATCGCAATGGGAATGCTTTCACGTATGACTATGATCTACGTGGTAACTTAATCAGTAAGAACAGTTCGGATGAAATTATCAGCATCACCGTAGATGCGGTAGGAAAACGAACTAGCATGACGGATCATACGGGTACTACCGGATACCAGTATGACCCAGCAACGGAGCAACTGACACGGTTAACCTATCCAGATGGACTTACTACAGATTTTACGTATGATCTGAATGGCAATCGGACAGCAATGAAGGGGCCATTTGGCAATACCGTTTATTATTCATATGATTCCATAAACCGTATGAATTCTGTAGGTAGCGTCAAGGATGCACCTGACGCACTGTATACGTATTATCAGAATGGATTGTTTATGTCCTCACAGTCTCAAAATGGTGTTAATGATCGTAAAACCTACAACGGGAAGGATCTCGTTGGGCAGGTTCAAGTACGAGATCAGGTCGCACTAAACACATACAGCTACAGCTATGATAATAATAAAAATATCACTCAGCGTGTGCAGCAGGGCGTGCAGGATAACTTTACGTATGACAAGCTGGATCGGATTGTAACTGGAAGTGACAATAACGAGCAGTATACCTATGACAAGCAAGGCAACCGCCTGACAATGCAGTCAGATAAGGAAATTAATGCTGTCAGCAGCGAGTATCAATATGATACCCGCAACCGATTGACCCGAGTTAAGCAGGATACAAAACAAGTCGAATACCAGTACAATGGTGATAATCTGCTTGTTGAACGAACTGAAAATGGTGTGACCACTCGGTACTATTACGATGATGGAGCTCAGATCATCGCGGAAGCCGAAGTACACAACGGTACACCGGAACTAAAAGCAAGCTATATCCGAGGAGCCAAGTTAGAAGCCATTGCATATGCAGATGATAGCAGGGCATATGTCCAAACCAACGGACACGGGGATATTACCGAGCTACGTGATAGCCATGGTGCGTTACTAAACAAGTATCAGTATGACGTTTGGGGCAATTTGGAGTCGAAAGAGGAGAAGGTTCATAATCCTTTCTTGTATTCCGGTGAGCTATGGGATGATACCACGCAGTTGCAATATTTACGAGCAAGATGGTACGATCCAAACACCGGAAGGTTTATTAACGAGGATTCGTATGAGGGTGAACTGGATGACCCGCTGAGCTTGAATTTGTATGCCTATGTGTCCAATAATCCATTAAGATATGTTGATCCGAGTGGGCATAGAGAGGAATTAGGCCCAGGTGGCGGTGGTGGTGGCCTTATGCTTCCACCTGTCGCTGGAGGGGCACTAGGAGGTATTAAGAAACTTTTTGATGCTCTTACTGCTGGTTTTGCTATTACTGCAGCTTATGTTGAAACAGCGGATGGGGTCAAAAATAAGAAAAGAAATAATGACCAAATCATACTCTATCATGCAACCAGTACAGAATATATCGATTCAATATTAAATGATGTAACTGTTAAATCACGTAAAACTAGACTAGATTTCGGTCAGGGTTTCTACATGACTACCAATTCTATTCAAGCAGAGAATTGGGTTCAAAAGCGATTTAAAGGAAATGGAGTTGTGATGGCATTTGCTGTTGATAAGGATGTTTTCAATAGTTATAAGGGTAAAACCTTTAGTGATGCTTTCTCACCTGGTGTAACCGGCTTAGCTGATTTTGTATATAAGAATAGGAATGGAACAGGAAAACATAGTTATGATTATGTAGTTGGTCAGTTTTTACTTAACCCTTATAAGATAACAGGGTATAATGAAAATGGACCAATTTATTCTAAAACTTCTATTTCTGAATATAGATTTACTGGTCAGCAGGTAAGTATTCATAACCAAGGACTAGCTAATAAAATAGTTAAAGGATTTATTGGTTCGAGATATTACAAAAAATAGTTTTGGAGTGATATAAAATGTTAAAACACCAACTTCTTTTTCCTACTTGTTTAAATACGGAGGTTTACTGTCTGGTCATAGTGCAACAATTAATTCATTTATTCGGTATCACAGAAAAAGAGGCATTTTTAAGGATCAACTCTTTTTGGGAGGGAGATGACTTCACATCAGAAGATGATATGGTTTTCATTGAGTCTCCTGATTACTGGGCAAAAGCAATATATTATGAGCAATCGAACTGGTGGAATCTAAGTCAGGATGAACTTACCCCTCGAAAAATAGAATGAAGCTTCAAAGTATAAATTGTCTCTCGGTAGTTTTCTCTAACAACCTTGTAGGGCTTATGCCTTTCAAGGTTGTTTTTTGTCAACAGATTGATCAAATCCTCCATAGGGTAAGAGTTTCATCTAGCCTCCAAGTACACATAAAACTTAGCTAATGTCCGTTTCTGGAGTTGAACGGATGATAATATAACTCTCTCTAAAATTCTGCAAACCATAAAAAAGAAATCATGTCTTGCCAATAAATTGACTTTTCGTCCTGACAATAATATATTGTTGTCAGGACAAAAAAAGAGGTGAAGCAATGTCCGCCAAAAAGATGGGGCGGCCTAAATCTGACAAACCCAAAAGCAGAACGATTGAGATACGTGTTGACGAGGAAATTATGAACAAGCTCGATATTTCGGCTGAGAAGCTGAATACGAATCGATCAGACATCGTTCGCAAAGGGATTGAGAAGATTTACGACGAACTCCAAAAATAAAAAAGGAAGCAGCGCTAGTCCCACGAAGAACACCGCTGCTTCCTATGCCGCAATCACTTAAATGAGCGACTGCATAAATATCCTACCATGTGCAGAACGTTCATTCAAGTGAGGTGCGAATTGATATACAGGAGGATGCACATGAATTCGATATTAGAAGCATTATATAATGGACGACTTCGACCGGATGAGATGATGATGCCGACACATCCTGAATACCAAGCGTTAGGACGGCAAATTGCAGCTCTGACAGAGCAATGGAAGAATCGATTGAGCGAGGAAGAATTCCGTGAGCTTGAACAGTTAATTGACCTGTGTGGCAGATCTGAGGGCATGCATACAGAAGCAGCGTTTGCACAAGGTTTTCGTCTGGGTGCCAACATGCTAATTGAAGTCATGAGTCAGCGGGAGGAATCGGTGTTGGAGTTTAGCTAAGTTTAACGATGTGAGCAGAGATCCGGTTTACTTTTACAGCTAAATTCTCAGAAAATGACGGCATACAAAATACTTATTTTGCACCATAAAATGGTATCATAAATTTAGTATAACAAAGCCCTCCAATCCTCTCTGCATTCAGCAGCAGGGTTCGAGGGCTTCACTTAAATATAGAGTTAAAAAATCTATATATAGGGAAAGAACCTGTTAAACAAATTGTTCCTTAATCCGCAATATTCCCCGCCATTTTCAGACGACGTGCAATTTCCTTAAAGTCTTCTTGTGAGATGCCCGGTGCAAATTCTTCCTCGACCGCAGGAGCTTCTGGAATCGGGAATCCTTGAGGTATCCCTTGGATAACTTCAAGAGGTTGTCCATCTTCGGGGTGAGTTCCTTTCCAGATCTGGCCGATCGTATTGAAATCTTTATCACTATAGGTGTACAGCTTGGTGTGTACCCCTTTTTCTTCATATTTGCGAGCCTCGTTGAAGGCTTTGTTGTTCAGTGAAGGGATAGGAACCAGCTTGGTCACATTTACGCCAGTTGCAATCTCAAGAGCTTTCGCATATGCGACAACATGCACGCCGCCACGTACCAGCAGGAAACCAACCACTTCCCGGGCTGCCGGGTGATCCGTCATCTCATATACTTTCATTTTATGGGTACGAGCGCCACATTCTAGGAAGAAGTTATGCAGCAGATCCTCGACCAGGTTGCCACTGTTGAAGACGTTTGCTCCCGTCCATGGATTACCCATAGAGTCGAAAGGCATTGCGCCTTGTGCACCTGCCAGGTAGTGATACGACAGACGAGCATCTTTCACAGAACCTAGCGGTGTATCGTCGGGTTCTTTGTACTCGGTTGAACCTCTGAGGCACTTGTTAATGCCATGAGACACGAGTTCAACATGACCCAATTCTTCGGCCGTAATGCTCATGACGAGGTCATAGAAGGGCTTTAACTTTTCTTTGGATCGAAAATTAAACGATTGATAGAGGTAGTTGTTCAACGTTGACATTTCTCCGAATTTGCCGCCGAGTAATTCTTGTATAGCTGCCGCAGCATTCGGATCTGGCTTCTCGACATTGGGAATCTCAATCAGGATTTCATCCAAGCGTTTGAACATTCGGGTGTAACCTCCTCAAATTAGTATTGCAGATCGTGGAGTCACTCTGTTCATGGCCTATTACACGTCTATTGGGTTTTTTAAACAAAAAATCAACCAAATGGGACTTAAGCATCGCATAACGCATGCCCCAACTCTTCTCCCATTTGTTATTTCCAATACGGTCAAATTTATGTATAATCAAACATTCAAACGAGTCTTCACGTACAAGAGAAGAGAGTCATGAATCCATAAAGGAGTAAGAGATGAACAAGCGTTGGATACAAATAGTTGGGATTGTGATGTTTCTAATGATTCAAATGTACATAAGCAGCGAGCCTGCCACAGCATATGACGTTACGAACGAGGTTCAGGTGGATGAACAAACGAGGCAAAGGCTTGAAAAGAAATACGGGTTGGAACGTCCTGAGGAGCCGAAGACACAACAACACTTTTTCTCGGGTGACTGGGGAATCAGTTTCCGGACAGAGCCTCCTGATTCGTTTGACCGACTTGTTCATGTGGTTCCTTTTTCCCTACGCCCACTGGCCTGGATCTTTCGTTTATTCGTGTAAAATGAAACCCGGACGGGCAATATAACAGAAACATATTGTCCCAAGGAGTGAGTGAAATGAGAATGCTCATCGTTACCATCATGTCGGTAGTTCTGAGTTTAGCCGGAATTACATCAGGCACAGGTGCCGCCATCCCTGATTATGCGAAGTGGGGAATTATTGCGGTCAAAGAAACACAGACCAAGTATAATGTGGATATTTTGGACTATAAGCATATCGGTCGCACCTCTCTAACAGCAGATCAATCACGGGAACAGTTCAAGCTATGGGTTCGTGCGAAAGACGGCAAGCAATTCGCAGTCTATGTAAATGTTGATTTTAATCCAGCTACACAGCAGTTAAAGAAAGTACAATTTTCGGAATCGGATCGGCACTGATCCGCTGAACTTGGTCATTAAAAGTCATGTTTTCATATTAGCTATACTATGGGTTGAACCAGACTGCCTTAATCATTAAGGTGAAAGTCTGGTTTTTTTTTATTTTACAAAATCCTTTTTTTACTATTGAATAAAGAACTTATGTTCGCATATAATATGAAATACAAACAAACGTTCTTATCGGAGGGATGATTATGCTAGGGAAATATATTGGCCAGATGGTGGAGCTTGTCTACATGGATCGTGCAGGGCAGATTACGCAGCGACAGATTCGAATTAACAGTGTACGTGGTGGGATGATTAGAGCATCAGCGGGAAAAGAAGGTTCACCCCGAACATTTCTGGAGCAAGGTATTCTGGCATGGCGTCCTGTTACCGATCTGAATGGGGAGGTAAAGTATGCTGAACGACTTTGAACGCAAGATTTTGCGTATTATGGTGAACTATGCAGGACAACGGCGCAGGCTGCCGCGTATGGATGAACTGGAGAACAAGACGGGACGAAGCAGAGCATACATTCATGAGTCACTGCAGGAGCTGGAACGAACCGGGCACATCGCGTGGGAGAATCGGTCTACTCTCGAAGGGATACAGATTTTGCAGGCATGGGAACAGGTACAACAGCCGATTCGCAAAAGCCAACCTTCCGGTGATTCCGTAAAATATTTTACGGACTACTAATCATAATAAGAAAACGCCAACCCGGGTAACCGGATCGGCGCTTATTGTGTCACATGTACGACATGTGCATCTATTTTAGAAATGGGGGAGTTGGTCCAGGTTGTTGGTTGGGTCACCGTCGGCATCGCCGCGAATGTACATTTCGCCATCCTTGCCTTTAAATACATTCACACCGGCAATAGCGCCAGCTTTTACTTCTGCAAGTGCCTGCTGATAATCCAGTACGCGTCCTGCTGAAGTCTGAAAAGCTGTCAGGTCACCGTCACCATTTTTCTGTACTGCTGTGAAACTCTCGCGTGTCGTTTGATCCATGATGTCACACTCTCCTTATATGACGAGATAGGAATCTGCTTACCTGATTAGCCTATCCGAAATCATCGGAAGTATGCACCATATGCTGATGAGACCTTCCAACGACGAGGTTTTACAAGCTCTTTCTCATACGAACATGCAGAATATCTGCATCATAAAAAGGTTCTTCCGAAATCACTTCATAACCCAGTTTTTCATAGAATTTCTGTGCCTGACACTGCGCATCCAGTACAGAATAGGATAAGCCGAGTTCACGGGCCAGCTCCTCCATCGCGAGCAGAAGCACACGTCCATAACCGAATGAACGATGAGACTCAAGCACCGCGATCCGCTGCATTTTGGCCGTATCCTTGCTGTAATAGATCAGACGTCCTGTGGCTACAGCTTGGCCATCCGTACTTAACAATACATGATGCACATCTGGACTGATGACATCATATTGATCAATCTCAATCTCGGCAGGCACCTGTTGCTCGATAACAAAAACGTGATGGCGAATTCCCAAGGCTTGCTCCAGTTGTTCTTCTGTCGATACATAACTAATCTCAGCTGCCAATTCCATTCCTTCTTTCTGCTCTTGCGCGACATATCAGACTGAATTATACAAAAAAATGTTTTTCCTGTATAGTGAAGTCTGGAACATAATGGGAGAGGAGGGGGTAGTGATGGGCATGACAGGCATCATGGTAATTACATTGCTAATGTCGGCGGGAATGATTACTCTGTTGTATTTCGTTACGAAGAAAGCATACTCACGCAAGTGGGATGAAGACGAGTAATTCATCTGTTAACCTTCACGGCAAGACTTCACTGCTTCCTCGCGGAGAATATACATCTTGAATTACAGATTTGGAGTATACGTCCAGCCAAACGGGCAGAGATTCACCATTTTCATTGGGCTGTTGTAATTGTTGGAATTGTACCGTATGTTCATCCTTCTCCAAGCTGCAACCAGTAACGATTGTAATGAGAATCATAAGCCCAGCAAAGAGAAAGAAGCATTTGGTAAATGTATGTTTATTGGATTTTGACCGTTTTGTTATGTTTCTCATAGGGAATTCACCTCGTTGTAGAAATGGTAATCTTTCCTTTATTGTGCACCATTTCGGGTGAATTATAACCAAATAAATCATTGACAATGAACACGGTTACTTGATATGATACTGTTACTTGATTGGGAAACAATTATATATCATGATCTGTTAGCTCAGCTAAGTTTAGTAGTACGGACACGATGGATACATCTTAATTATTACAGGGCGATAGCTCAGCGGGAGAGCATTATCTTGACAGGGTAAGGGTCGTGGGTTCGATCCCCACTCGTCCTATATGAAAAATTAAAGGCAACTTCTTTTGAGAGTTATATCTCAAGAGGAGTTGTTTTTTTTATATAATAATATGGCTACCTCCAATAATATGTGTAGGTGGTTTTTGTTGATAATAAATATACTTAATGGTACAATTTGGCTAAAATTAGCAGTGAAAGTAGTTACTACTATCGATAAAAATAATACAGAAAAAAGATATGGTGGTTGATCGAATGGGACAAATAAAGCGTGTTGCAGCACTATATCGAGTGTCCACAAAAGGACAGATGGACGGGAACGATATTCCAATGCAACAACGAGCATGCAGGAAGATGGTAGAGAAACAAGAGGGATGGAAGCTAGTTAAGGAATATACCGAAAAAGGGATATCAGGTTTTAAAGTACCTGCCTCGAAGCGTGATGTTATCCAAAAGGCTAAAGAGGATGCAGAGAATGGTTTATTCGATGTCTTGTTGGTATTTATGTTTGATAGGCTTGGAAGAAAAGAGGATGAGACTCCCTTTGTACTTGAGTGGTTTGTAAACAAAGGTGTTGAAATGTGGTCTGTAATAGAAGGTCAGCAAAAAATTGAAGCATACACCGATCGGATGGTCAACTACTTAAGATTCTGGCAGTCAAGCGATGAAAGTAGGAAGACCTCTGACCGTGTCAACGAAAAACATATACAGATGGTCGAAGATGGTATTTTTAGGGGAGGAGGTATTCCCTATGGGTATAAAAGTGTTGATTCCGGTAATGTAAATAAAAAAGGAAAAGCACTGCAAAAACTGTGCAAGCAAGAAGAAGAGTCAAAGATCGTACAAGAAATATTCCGACTAGTGCTTGAAGAAGGTTACGGACAACTAAGAATAGCTAAACTTCTAAACGAAAAAAATGTTCCGACAAGAAAAGCAAAACAATGGGGTGCTCCTACTGTAAACGTTATACTTAAGAATCCAATTTACAAAGGAGTGATGAGATACAGAAAAGAAAAAGGGGACGATATATTTTCAAAACCAATTCCTGAATTAATGATAGTTTCAGAAGAGGATTGGAATAGTGTACAGGATATAAGGGACAAAAAGAACCCTAAGAATCCAAAAAGAAATGAAAATTCCATTCCCATGAGCACTAAGGGAAGTTTACTTTTAACTGGAATAGCCAGATGTGGTTGTTGTAATTCTAGATTGACTACGACTACATTTGTAAATAAATACAAAGCAGCTAATGGAGAAATAGTTAAATACAATCAGAATAAAAGTTATCGTTGTAGTGGAAAATTGCAAGGAAAGACGGATTGTAACGGACAGGCAACATTTTCTTCAAAGAAGGTAGAGAGACAAGTCTTAGAAAGAGTGGATGTATACTTAAGTCAACTCAGAACAATAGATTTCCATTCAGAAATTGAATCAATAAAAAAGAAAGTTTCTAATGAAGAAGAGGAAAAAATTAAAACAATGCAAAATTTACTGGAAGGGCACTATGAGGAGCTTGTGGCATTAAACGCTGAGGTTCCAAAAGCTATAATGGGTAAGAGCGCATTCAAGCCAGAAATGCTCAATGGTCTTATCGAGAAAAAAGAAAACGAAATTGAGAAAACTATTGAAGATATTAAGGGAATTGAGCAATTGTTATCCTCCAAAAAAATGGAGATATCTGAGATGGAGACTCTAAAAGATTATCTCCCAGTTTGGCGGGATGTATTTACAAATGCTTCTACAGAAAAGAAGAAAATGATGTTAAGCACATTGTTAGAGGTGGTCTACATTAGCAAAGAAAAAATATTGGTTGAAATTAAGGGTGGAATAAAAGAATTACTCGATCATCTATACAGAGAGAGTAAGGATACCAAGAGCTTACTTATTTGACAGGGTAGGGGTCAGTGGTTCGAGCCCACTACAGATCATACACGAGAAGCCTTACAATGTAAGGCTTCTTTTCTTTTTTACATACAAACATAAATACGATTTGAGATAGCTTCCTTTCCTTTCCTCTTTTTAAACAAAACTTAAATAAAACATAAATTCAGCGTAAGGTTCGTCTTCTATACTTGGTTCTGATGTCAATATAGAACAGAAGAGGGAGAGAACTTATGAATTATTCAAGTCCATTTACATCAAAGCTAGCCAGAGTAGGGATCGCGGGTACACTGGCTTTAATACTGGCAATAAGCCCACTTGCCAACATGGGGGTTGTTGCCGCGGAAGCAGGCCCAGCACCTGTATCTACGAAGATATATAACACACCTAAAGACTCTTTAGAGCAGACGCCGATTCAATACCAGATCCAGGCTCGATTAAATGAGAAGGACATGACGATCCAGGGGAGCGAGAAGGTAACGTACCGCAACACAAGCAAGGATGCACTCCAGCAGCTGGTTCTTCATACATATGCTGATGCAAACCTCTCCAAGTCTACACAGGCGAGCATGTACCAACAGCATAATGAAAAGATTAGTGAAGATCATCCGGAGAAGACAGCGGCGGACTTTCTGGGTGGCATCGATATTCAGGCTGTAACAGCAAATAGCCAATCGCTGGATTTCCATAAGGAAAACCAGGCGTTGACCGTGCAGTTGAAGAAGCCCGTTCAACCAGGGGAATCGGTATCATTCCAACTGGAGTTTCAGTTGAATATCCCCTATGGCTCACAGCGAGTTTCCTACTATAAGGACATGATCAACGGTGCACACTGGTTTCCTGTGATGTCTGTATACGATGAGGTTAAACATCAGTGGAACAAGGCACCGTATAGTCAAACATTTGAGAGCGATTATTACACCTCATCGGACTTTGAAGTTCAATTCAATGTTCCTGATGAGTATCAGGTAGCCATGCCGGGCACGATCACCACTAAAGACAGTACAGAACATGGTCGTAAAGTTGTTTCTGCTGTGGCCGAGAACACAAGGGAGTTTGTATTCTTTGCTAGCCCAAACCTTCAAGTGGAGAGTGTTACTCGTAACGGTCTGACGGTGGAATACTATTATTACAACGATGATCCATCCAAGAAAAAGATAGTTGACCGCTACATTAATCAGGCATTCAAGGTCATCGATTTCTATAGTGAGAAATATGGCAAGTATCCCTATCCAGAGTTCCGAATTGTCGAGACGTATGTACAAGGCGTTGCCGTGGAGTATGCGAGGCTCATCCAGATGGGACAGATTCAAAATGGTGCTGTTCCAGAAGAAGACACAACATTTGTTCATGAAATAGCGCATCAGTGGTTCCATGCATTGATCGGTAATAATTCGGAGACAGAATCCTTCCTGGATGAAGGCTTTGCTGATTTCTCCATGGTGTATTTTGCCGAGAAACAGGGAGACAAGCTAAATGGATTCAGATCCATACAGTTTGATACTGCGCCCGTAGATATGGCGATTGCGTCAACAAACGATGAAGCTGGGGATTTGGCAAGTTTGGTATATTATCAGAAGGGGCGACAAGCGATCTATCAGCTTTACCGTTCCGTCGGTGAAGAGAAATTTGACGAGTTGATGAGGACATATTTCAAACGCTACGTGTACCAAAATGCAACGGTAGAGGGGCTGCTTCAAACCATTGAAGATGTGCTTGGTAAAGAAATACGTTCAGAAATGCAGATGGCCCTATATCAGCCTGATTTTGTCTTAAAGCCGGAATACCAACTATCACAAGAAGAGACCGCCGCCTATGTGCATGATGTCTTACAAGTGCAATATCAGGCTGTCATGGGTATGGTTCCTAATCTGCCTTATGAAGTGATGAATCGATTGATGTACAAAGCCCTTCAAGGCGAGGAATTAACCATTGTGCTCAGCGATCAGGTGAGTAAGCTTGCAACTAAACAGCAGGAAGATATGGTTAATCAGTTGACCGGATTCCTTGATATGACTGGTATGAGATACGACATTATACGGGATCGCAAGGAACTGAAGCAAAAGATGAAAAAAGAGATCGGAAACAGCAACCTTATTGTCATTGGCAATGCCAAGTCAAACGGATTGGTGCAGGCTTTAAAACTTAACATTATTGATCGAACGAAACAGACGGGTTTTACTTGGAAAAATACCATGAATCAACCTCTCGCCGCGGGTGCATATGTTATCAAACATCCCTATAACCAGAATCGATTGATGCTTCATTATTTCTGGAATGAGGATCATCTGAGTGATGAGGCATTTGAAGCTTTTAAGCTGAAAATACAGGAGTCTATCGGATTCACTAACGACTTTTACCAGTACTATGTATTGGATAACCAAGGCAAGGAGAAATCCAATAAAAAAGTTGCGAATCCCATATCTTCACTTTTTGCGGAGTAATAAGGAATTGGTTTTGCAGTTTCTTCGTTCAAACAGGTTAGCCAATTTGTATTGGTTAGCCTGTTTGTGTTTTATATGAGAACCAGTCTTAGAATAATAGGCTGTAAGATGGGTATAATGCTTTAACACAAAGGCAACTTCATGAATATACTTATCGGGAGAAAACAATAGGAGGGATTAATATGAAGAATCAACATTATCCGGGCGTACCAATGAAAGGGACAGTTGCTGATTACAACTGTAAAAGAAATAAAGGAATGAACAAAATGAAAGCGTATTCATATAATGCTAGAATTTGTCCTATCATTTGTATTACTCAGGAGCCGACTGCGAATGAGGGTAATGTTGTTGATTTTTCAATCCTATTAAAGGACACTTCGGAAGTTTTATATTCGCGACCGGTAAATGGTAATACCCTGCTCACGAAGGAGTTGAGTTCCCATGTCTATGACTGAAAATATTGCTCAGGCAGCACTCGATGCAGCGATGAAGGCAAACAGGGCCGTTGCGCCTTATGATTATTGCGATGCAGAAACCAGACGGATGTACACGCCTCAATTTGATAAAAAAATGGACAATCCTATGTATACCGCTGCAATGGCCGGGCTTCAATCAATCTATTGGTTTCGGGCGATCAAGGTAAAGGGGCTTATCCCTGATGCAAAAGCGGATTATTATGCTACGTATTCTACCAACCATAATCACATCGGAGGAATTGGACTAGCCTACTCGAACAGCCCTACAGGGCCATGGACCAAACACGGACAGGTGTATCTCGATACTGTGGTTGGGAATTCGACGGAAACTCCATTTGTGATCTGGAACGATGAAGAACAATTGTTCTTTATGTATTATCAACAAAACGGACTGGGGATCAATCAATCAACGGCACTTGCGACCTCTGCAGACATGATCAACTGGACAAGAGTGGGTTTGATTTTGGACAAACCTCCCGGGTTCCCAGGTGATGGTCATACCGGATATTTCTCGTGTTTCAGAAATGGAGGCAAATGGATCGGTTTCTCGGTGATGGGAGGTGGTGACTTTGGTCGTAAATGTATCTGGTATTCACATGACGGACGTAGCTGGTTAGCTGATCCAAGACCATTAATGGGTGGGAATGATGCCACTTTAAGTGCAGGAGAAAACATTTCGAGACCAAATGCTGGTGTATTTATGTACAAAGGGAGCATGTGGTGGCTGGGTATGTTATCAGCTTATGCTTCCGGTGGGGTTACGACGGTAGCTCGGCCTGCCATTGCCAAGATCAGCGCAGACTTTCGTCAACTGCTGGACAAACCTACAGATATATATTTTCCGGCATTGAATTGGGAGACGACCAACATGCAATCCTTGATGGTGTCCGTTATGGACGGCGTAGTGTACGCGTATTACAATACCGATCATAATATCGGTGTAGCCTATTCGGTGGGGGTGTAGAGATGGTTATACGTGATGCAGCGGGTCAGATCGTGCCCTTTGGAAAGGTTCACAAACAGCTTGTGGCTGATTTTCTTTACGGAACGTTACCGGATTGGGTGGAGGTGGTGGGCACTCCTACGTTTGAGCCTTTGCCCGACAGAGGGACCATTACTGTTACAACTCCGACAACGGCAGGAGCCACGGCAGAGTTAAAAATGAAACATCTGATTGACAGCTCGAAAGTAACAGCAATTGCAATCACTTTGGAAGCGTTACAATTAAACGGGAACATTGGAATTTCAGTTCAGGTTGGCATTAAATCGAAGGATAGCAAGGCCGGAATCACTTTTTTTCAAAACGTAAATCAGAAGTATGGTATGGTCCGTGCCTATAAAGCAGATGGAACGTACACGGATTTTAATCAAAACATGGTGTTCTTCACCACACATGGCGTAGCAGGAGATGAAGCACAGAACCGTAAGAATCTCACTGTGTTGCTCTGTACCGGATTACAGTTCTCAGCTGGGTTCGAGAGACCGTCCGTATGGCTTGGTGCGGATGATCAATATGGCGGTGTTGCTGCTGACCTTAGCGGTGGATTGTTCCAACATGGAGAACTGCAATGTCTTTTGAAACTGACTACAAGCAAAGCCGAGGCCAAGTATTTCAAATGTGCACAGATGAAAGTGGATATCTGGAGTAACTGATTGGAATGACGGAGGAGTCGTCTGATAAGCGGCTTCTTTTTTTATTTTAATAATAATGTTTACAAAAGAAATTAAATTGTGTACAATCAAATTGTTAGCAAAACAAAAACAAGAAATTCTGTATAACACATAAAAAAATTAAATGATGAAGAGGAGTTTTCACAAATGAAAACATTATATGAAACAACAGTAATCAATACAGGCGGACGTCAAGGCATCGTACAATCCCCAGATAACGTGTTTATGTTGGATGTTGCTGCACCACCTGAACTCGGAGGACAAGTGACGACAGCTACCAATCCGGAGCAGTTGTTTGCAGCAGGGTATAGTGCTTGTTTTAACTCCGCACTGGAGTTTCAATTGAAGAAACACAAAGTTGAGATTGAAAGAAGTACCGTAGCTGCAACGGTAATGTTGGTGACGGACTCTGAGGATAACGGCGTGAAGCTTCAAGTAGATTTGGAAGTTAAAATCCTTGGTCTAGATGAGGAAACAGCACAGAAGTTTGTGAAACTTGCCCATGACTACTGCCCATATTCCAAAGGAATCAAAGGGAACGTGAATGTTAACGTGGAACTCGCGTAATCACTGATACTATTTGTTGATAAGAAGCCTCCGAGAAATCGGAGGTTTTTTGGTGTTTTATGCATAAAAATCAATTTTGCACTCAATTGTGGGTTATAATGGTAGTAAGTTTACACAAAACTGCTGAAAGGGGAATGTACTTATGATGGATTTTAGCAAACCACCCCATGGCTCTGAGACCGATGCCCACCGTCAGCGTCATCAGGAGAATGAACAGAAATACCTGTCCGGAGGCAAGGGTATTTGGTATGAAATCAGCAACTGGCTCATTCTCGGAGGTATCCTCCTTGTCATATTTTTATTATTTAAATACGTTTTTTAAATAGACACACAACCGGGCGAATCCCCATATGATGCATTACATCAGTAAGCACTTGGGGAAATGGGGAATCCGGGATGGCAAAGGCAAAAGGTAAGAAAGCTCCCGCATTAAAGAGTGATAAAATACGTGTATCCATGAAGTTGGTCACATCGGATGTATGCGAGAGATGTAAGACACCATGTACACGAGGTATGGATTACGCTGCACGTATGAGAATTGAAGGGGCTTTAGGCAAGGGCGTTCCCTGTATATTGACCCGCCATACTTCTTCATAAACTCTTCGTATAATCCCGTATATATAACAATTATAGATCAGGGGCATCCTTTAATGAGGATCGCCTCTTTTTGTGCATTCCAAGGGGTGGAAAAAATTCTGGATAAAAAATGAAAAATGATGAAAAACAGCGCAACTTTGTGGATGAATCTGCAGTATAAATGTACAACAGCTAGCAGCAGGGGAGGGAATATTGACGGGATGAAATGGAAACGAATATTGCTTTGTGTCACGGTATTCTCCTTGCTCGGCGGGTCTTTATTGTTTGCAGATTCGGTGAACGAGAAGATTCGTGTTCTCATTAACGGCAAGGAAGCAGCTGATGGAGGTTATCTCATTGATGGAACGACCTATGTACCTGTAAGAGAAGCCGGAGGCGTCGTCAAATGGGACAGCAGTAACAAGAGAGTAACGGTGATCAAACCGAATGTACATATTTTTCTCTTCAAGGGAGACACTGTATTTGGCAACGTTAACGTAGGTAAGCTGAAATTCAATGTATTTTCACAAGTGGACAGTCTGACAGCAGATGTAGCTGCGGTGAAAGTAACGATTACCAATCCAAGCGGTCAGGTGAAGGATATCCAGTCCCAGGAGCTTACGACCCAGAAGGATAACTTCTGGTTCCGCACATATGATTTTACGTACGATTTCAGTCGTGCCGGCAAGTATCAGGTCGGCTTTCATATTAAAGAAAATGCAAACAGCAGCTATGTCCTGGTAGCGGAGAAAATCATTACAGCGCTGAACGATTGAAGCGGAAATAACCCTGTGAGTTAAATTGACCTGTGTCATTGAACATGTTACGATATGCAAGGTTACACAATTTCTATTTATAAAGCGAGGTATTTCAATGAGCGATCACACACATGAACACGGCGATGGCTGCGGATGCGGGCAAGACCACGACCACGACCACGAGCATGAAGAAGTCCTTCTCACATTAACAGACGAGAACGGCCAAGACGTGGAGATGGTTTTGGTGGAGACGTTTGACGTGGAGAAGCATGTTTATGCGCTCCTGCTGGAACGTAACAATCCTGAAGCTGACGGCATCATCCTGCGTATGGAAGAAGAAGACGAGGAAATGGTGCTCTACAATATTGAAGACGAAGAAGAGTGGAACCGCGTTGAAGCGGCTTACAACGAACTCGTTGCATCACAAGAATAGTCATTCTTTTGGAACATAACATGAAGGCTCCTTGATCTCAGGGGGCCTTTTGTTTGTTTTTCAAGAGGTATACGAGCATTTACACCACCGGTTTGAACTACGAAATAGACGGGAAAATGCAAACTCGCTTGTCCCATAAAATAAAAACGGACCAAGCTAGGGCTTGGTCCTTTAAGTTTATCCCCTGCACAGCGCAAGGAGGTTGTTCTAGAAAATGGCATCGGCTTCCACGATCACTTTAACGTTGGTTACGCTGCGATCTTCGGGTCCTTTGACGGGTAATCCAACTTCGACATGATCGATGATGTAGTCGATGTTTTCCTGGGTGATAACCTCACCCGGTAACAGGATCGGAATTCCTGGCGGATAGACATAGATGAATTCCGAGATAATACGTCCTGCGGATTCCTTAAACGGAATCACTTCGGTATCACCGTAGAATGCATCACGTGGAGTCAGCATCAACTGTGGAATATCCGGAACTTTTACGACCAGTTCATGGGCCGGGTTCACTTGATAATAGGTACGGGAGAGATCCTGCAAAGCGTTCAGCAAGATATCCACACTATTATCCGTATCTCCTGGCGTAATGAGACACAGAATATTGTACATATCACTAAGTTCAACCTCGATGTTGTAATGTTCACGTAGCCAGTTCTCTGTCTCATACCCTGTAATACCCAGATGGCGAACATGGATCGTTACTTTGGTTGGATCATAGTTGAAAGTCGCTTCTGTACCCAGCAGCTCTCTACCGAAGCAATACAGGCCATCCATATCGTTAATCGAACGTCTGGCAAACTCAGCTAGTTCAATCGCCTTCTGTGCAATCTCACGACCGTGGAGTGCCAGATTACGTCTTGATGTATCGAGTGAAGCAAGCAAAATGTATGAAGTTGATGTTGAGGTGAGCAGACTCAGGATCGTCTGTACACGCTGTGGATTCACGAACCCATTCTTCGTGTTCAGGTTGAGTACGGAACTCTGTGTCATGGAGCCACCAAGCTTGTGAACACTGGTTGCAGCCATATCGGCACCTGCTGCCATCGCAGACAACGGCAGATCCTCATGGAAATGAATGAGTACACCGTGTGCTTCATCAACAAGTACAGGGACTTGGTAGCTGTGTGCCAGCTCAACAATCTCTTTCAGATCGGTAACCACGCCGTAATAGGTCGGGTTAATTACAAGCAATGCCTTGGCATCTGGATGACGCTCAAGTGCGCGACGGATGGACTGTGTAGTCACTCCGTGGTCAATGCCCAGATTGGCATCTTGTGAAGGAGAAACAAATACGGGTTTGGCGCCTGAGAAAATAATCGCGGACAGAACCGATTTATGCACATTACGGGGCACAATAATTTTGTCACCCGGTGAGCATACAGACAGAATCATGGTCATAATGGCACTGCTTGTGCCTTGTACACTAAAATAGGTATAATCGGCTCCGAAGGCATCTGCTGCCAAAATCTGTGCTTCCTGAATGACACCGGTTGGCTGATGCAGGTCATCCAACGGTGCGATGTTAATCAAATCTATGGAGAAGGCATTATCGCCAATAAATTCACGGAATTCGGTATCCGCTCCCAATCCTTTTTTATGGCCCGGAATATGAAACTGTACCGGATTGAGTGCCGCATGATTTTTTAAAGCGGTAAACAGCGGCGTACGGTGGTGATTCATCAGTGCTGTCACAACCCTTCCTAATAAAATTGGTAAACAAAGATGAGTATAGCAAATTAAGAACCGAATGCAACAGTATAATCGACAATTTTTTGAATTGCCGAGATTTGGACACATTCCCCACGGTTACACTAAGGATAGGGAATAGGCAAATGAACGCCGAAAGGGGAAAAAGAATGCAAACCGATACAAAACCAGCCAAAATTTTGCGATCACCATTTTTTATCGCGATGTGGCTGACACTTTTTCTAGTTGAAATTATCAAAGGGGCCCTGTTGGTAGCAGTTCTGCCGGTGTATATGGACAATATACTGGGTCTGTCTGCAGGCGTCATTGGTGTGGCATTTGCTCTTCAATATTTGGGAGATAATCTGTTCCGGGCGCCTTCCGGCTGGGCAGCAGAACGGATCGGGTTCCGTGCAACGATGGTTACAGCATTAATCTGTACCTTAATCGCTGTTATTATGATCCTTTTTCTCAAAAGTGCCGTTGGACTGGCCATGGCCTGTCTGGTTCTTGGCATTGGTACGTCACCACTCTGGCCTTGCGCCATGACAGGCGTGACGGCGATGTCAGGCCCACAGAACAAGAATGGTACAGCAATGGGGGCGCTGGAGATGGCTGCTCTCGGCGGAACAGGGCTTGGACCTATAGGCATGAACTGGCTACTGGAGCGCACGCATCATGATTATCGAACCATATTCCTCGTGCTGATGGGTTGTGCCATTCTCGTTATTCTGGTGGCCATGATTCTTCCTGGACGTGTCATTGTTGAAGGAGAGCATGCCGAGCAAGTAGCGAAGAATAGTGATGTGAAATATCCAGCCAAACCGAATCTGCTCACGCCGTTCATCCGGCTGCAAAAGAGTGTGAAGGACACACTGCAACGGGTACGCAGCACGCTTAATGTTAATCCACTGGTGTATCCTGCACTGTTTATGCAGTCGTTTGTCATCGGGCTGCTCAGTCCAGTAATCACGCTATATACACGCACAGATCTGCACATCTCGCCGAACCTTTACAGTTTGTTGCTGATTGCGGGTGGTGGAATAACTGTTATTGCCTTACTGCCTGTAGGTAAAATGGTAGACAGGTTTGGCACCAAGCCGTTCCTGAACATTGGTTTTTTGATGGCGGCGGCGAGTCTGTTCGCATTTTCCTCCATAACATCCATTCCGGTGGTGTTTGGTGTTGTCATGCTGGTGGGCATCAGTTATGCCATGATTTTACCCGCCTGGAATGCTTTTGTAGCCACACTGATTCCCAAAGGAGAGCGGGGTGCGATCTGGGGATTCTTCCTTACATTGCAGGGATCAGGCATGGTTGTAGGACCTATTGTTTCTGGACTGCTGTGGGACCACGTGAGCCATCCGGCTCCATTCATCGGCAGTGCCATCGTCATGGCAGGACTTGCCGTTGTGCACTTTGTGTTATCCCGCAATCCGTTTCGCACCGCTCCGGCCAAATAAGCAAAAGAAAAGGGAGTTCCACCAACCGTCTTGGTTGTGGGGCTCCCTTTTTCGCGTCCAATATATCACGATAATCGGGGGCTTGCCCCTGTGCGTGTGCGGAAAGCTGCAATCCGGCGGTCCTTTCGGTGAAAAATAGTCAAATAACCAAGTACCCTTACATAAAATGAAGTATAAAATAGGGTAAGCCGATTGAGTAGAAGCGATTGAAGACGAGGGCCGGAGTTGATCCGGTACAGATGGAGGGAGTGCCGTGAATAAGAGTTATGAAGTTGAATATTGCAATCTGGAGCTGCGGTTCAACCGTCGGCATATCCAAAATTTGATCAGAGACCTTATTCGTGAGGGATATTCACTATATTGGAGCGAGGACGAATCCTTTTTTATCCTGTCAGTCCGGACCGGCCGCAAGCTGGTAAAGCTCCGCTTTCAACAGACACGCACAGGGAACTACAAGATGACTGGGGATTATATCATTAAGGATGCAAAGCTTGCAGAGTGGCTGGAGAAGCTGATTGGAGATACACGCGGGCATGCGGTTGTGAAGCGGTTCAAGGATCAGCAGATGACCGTGGAGAACATTTTATTCGGTGAAGTGATTCGGCTCGTGGAAGTTTCCGGATTCAAACAGCGTGTCATTTTTCAAAAGGAACCTGCGCCGACGGCGGAAGAGATGGAAGAAATGTTCCTCTCGCGTGAAGGCGAGGAAAGGCTCATGTTGTTGCGCATGGAAGTGGACGATGAACTGGAGCGCCTCTACACGGCCATGCAGATGGATAATATCGAAAAAGCAAATGCTTGCCGTCAAGTCTTAAAACAGTTGTCTGGACATCTGTTAATGTTGGAAGGATGACAAGATAAGGCCGTATTTATGAAAATACGATGAACACCTCAGCAGATTGGGGTGTTTTCTCGTTGCGTAGCTGTGCCACGGGGTTCACTTCTATACATAAAACCGTTAAAATGGGAGTATTGTTGAGAATTTATTTCAATAAAATTAATTGGAGCAAAGGATGGAGGACCAGATGACAAAACAACAAATTGGCGTAATTGGCCTGGCTGTCATGGGCAAAAATTTGGCCCTTAACATTGAAAGCAAAGGTTTCTCGGTATCGGTATTTAACCGTTCCCCGGAGAAAACCAATGATCTTCTGAAAGAAGCTGAAGGTAAAAACCTGACAGGCTCATTCTCCATTGAAGAGTTCGTAGCATCCCTGGAATCCCCGCGCAAAATTTTGATCATGGTACAAGCCGGCAAAGCGACCGACGCTACCATTGAACAACTGCTTCCTCACCTGGATGAGGGCGACATCATCATTGACGGAGGGAACGCATACTTCCCTGACACGCAACGTCGCAGCAAAGAGTTGGAAGACAAAGGCATTCGTTTCATCGGTACAGGTGTATCCGGTGGTGAAGAAGGCGCACTGAAAGGCCCTTCCATCATGCCAGGTGGACAGGAAAGTGCTTATAAACTGGTTGAACCGATCCTGACGGCGATCTCGGCCAAAGTCGGTGACGATCCATGTTGTACATATATTGGACCAGACGGTGCCGGACACTATGTGAAAATGGTGCATAACGGTATCGAGTACGGAGATATGCAGTTGATTGGTGAAGCGTACCATTTGCTCAAATCCGTATTGAACGTTTCCGTTGAAGAGCTGCATGCGATCTTTACGGAATGGAATCAAGGAGAGCTGGATAGCTACCTGATCGAAATCACGGCAGATATCTTCTCTAAATACGATCCGGAAACCGGCAAACCAATGGTTGACGTTATTCTGGACGCTGCTGGACAAAAAGGAACAGGTAAATGGACAAGCCAAAGTGCGCTGGATCTCGGCGTTCCATTGTCCATGATTACAGAATCCGTATTCTCCCGTTTCCTGTCTGCCATGAAGGACGAGCGTGTAGCAGCTAGCAAAATCCTGAATGGACCAGCAACTGAAGCGTTCTCCGGTGACAAAAAAGCGTTCATCGAGAGCGTGCGTAAAGCCCTCTTCGCAAGTAAAATCGTATCCTACGCACAAGGATTTGCACAAATGCGTGCAGCTTCCGATGAGTATGGCTGGGATCTGAAATACGGCAACATTGCCATGATCTTCCGCGGTGGCTGCATCATCCGTTCGCAGTTCCTGCAAAACATCAAAGAAGCTTATGATAAAGACGCAGCACTGAAAAACCTGCTCTTGGATCCTTACTTCCAAAACATCGTTGAGTCTTATCAAGGCGCATGGCGTGAAGTTGTAGCGGCTGCTGTAAAACAAGGTGTTCCGGTACCTGGCTTCTCCAGCGCTCTTTCTTACTACGACAGCTACCGTACAGAGCGTTTACCAGCAAACTTGCTGCAAGCTCAACGTGACTACTTCGGTGCTCACACGTTCAAACGTGTGGACAAAGAAGGCAGCTTCCACCACAACTGGATGGAGTAAGTACCACATATACAATTCTATTATGATTTGGCTAGTGCCCCTTTAAGTGGCAGGTTTGGCCTGCTAAGGGGCTCAAAAGAGGTTTGGCGTTCCGGTGATTGCCGGTTAACGCTAGGCCTCTTTTTTTACTGTGTTATACAGTAATAGTGTTGATGGAGAAGATATGTAGCTGGTTCTAGACCTAATGAACAGGAGACACTCTATTTTGGCAAAATGAGCCGGTTCTATTTTTTAACGAACTCAGATGGCTCTATTTCAATAATTCGCAGCGAGATGTCGAGGTTTTGACGTTGTTTTTTTAAATAAGCTTACTGAGATTTGTTAGAAGTTTAACTGCGCCTATTTTACGTAAATAAGCTCATTGGAGTTCGTTAGGTTGATGGATGATTACTGATTGAGACGTATGGGTGCTCAAAACTGCTTGAGGGTGATCTGACGTAGGCTTAGATGCCGGGAGTTACTTAATCTGTCTTGGAAGTACTTGCGGATGGTCGAAAGGAAGTCGGTGAGGAGATGGTCTTTCCCAGTCCGCAGGGCTGTGTTATGATAGGACAAAAGTGCTCACGAATTGCTTGAATTAAAGGAGTGTACACCTTGAGCAAGTCTAACAATATTATTCTCATCGGTATGATGGGAACCGGCAAATCAACCGTCGCTGACATGCTTGCACGCGAGCTTGGTTATCGATTGATTGATGTAGACGCCGCGGTGGAAAAAGAGGAAGGCTGTACGATTCCGGAATTGTTCACTGGCAAGGGAGAGACGTATTTCCGTGATGCCGAGAGCCGCATGTTATGCTCGGTGCTGGAGAAGAAGTCACAGGTCATAGCGACTGGAGGTGGCGTGGTGCTGCGTTCGGATAATTGTGACGTGATGTTGAAAAATGGTTGGGTTGTTGCCTTGACTGCTGATCCGGCAGTGATTGTAGAACGTGTTAGTGGCTGTGACAATCGTCCACTCCTCGCAGGCAATGCAGAGGAACGCATTCAGGCAATTATGGAAGAACGGAAAGACGCATATCGGTTCGCACATTATACGGTGGATACAACCGAGTTATCCGCTGCTGAAGTGACTCGTTTAATTTTAGCGCATTACCGCGTCTAAGCTTGTTATCATCGAAGTTTGATGGTTGATAGGTGGTGGCAGATATAACAAAACGGGCCATATAGGCCCGTTTCTAGAAGTGGAGCAGAGCAGAAGTCACAAGGTTACAAATGACTTTGCTTCTCTCCGGGTTTCTCTAGTCTTCCTGTTGCCACTGAAGCATACCGCCGACCATGTTTGTACAGCCTTCATATCCCAGTTGCTGCAGATATTCACAAGCACGCTCACTGCGGTAACCGCTACGACAGATGATCACGATCTCGCCTGATTTCTCAATCTCAGACAGTCGGTCCGGAATCTGTCCAAGCGGAATATGCTTGGCTCCTTCGATCATGCCTTGCGCGACTTCATCGTCCTCGCGGACGTCTATCATCTGCAGCTTCTCTCCCGCCTGTAAACGGCGGCGCAGCTCAGACGTTTCAATTTCAGCTATTTGTGTCATATTCAGGTCCTCTTTTCTGTATGGACTTAACGCCTATAATGATACCCAAGCGATGCACGGAATGTCAATTTGGCCACAATATAATCAATGAAGGAGAATTTCATCCATGGACGTTATTGTTAAACCAACCCCCACGCTGAACGGGGAAATCGGGGCTCTGTCCTCCAAAAACTACACGACTCGCTATTTGCTGGCTGCTGCACTGGCAGAAGGCACAAGTACCATCCATTTCCCGGCACACAGTGAAGACAGTGACGCCATGCGCAGATGTATTCGTGATCTGGGGGCAGTACTTGAAGAAGACGACAGCAAGATTGTGATCCAGGGTTTTGGCAGTCATCCCCGTGATGTGCGTGAATTGAATGTTGGGAATGCGGGTGCTGTACTTCGTTTCCTGATGGGCGTTACAGCGCTCTGCCCTGAAGTAACTTTTGTGAATACGTACCCGGATTCACTGGGCAAACGTCCACATGATGACCTGATCGATGCGCTTGGTCAATTGGGTGTAGATGTACAGCATGAACAAGGACGCCTGCCGATTACAATCAAGGGTGGCAATGCCAAGGGTGGACACATTCGTGTATCCGGCTCCGTCAGCTCCCAATATCTGAGTGCATTGCTGTTTGTAACTCCGCTGCTCGCAGAAGACAGCACCATAGAAGTACTGAATGACCTGAAGTCCAAGGTTGTTATCGGACAGACGCTGGAAGTGCTGGAGCAGGCAGGCATCGTTATCCATGCAAGTGATGATTACATGTCCTTCCGTGTACCAGGTGGACAGGCTTACCAGCCAACGACCTACACGGTTCAAGGCGACTACCCGGGCTCGGCAGCCGTTCTTGCCGCAGCAGCGGTTACACAGTCTGATGTGAAAATTCTGCGCCTGATGGAGCAGAGCAAACAGGGTGAACGTGCCATCGTTGACGTGCTGCGCATGATGGAAGTGCCATTGACACATGAGAACGATGTTGTACATGTTCAAGGTAATGGCAGACTGAAAGCAATCGAATTCGACGGGGATGCCGCGACGGACGCCGTTTTGGCTATGGTAGCCGCAGCTGTGTTTGCGGAAGGCACGTCACGGTTCTATAATGTAGAGAACCTGCGTTACAAGGAATGTGACCGAATCACCGATTATTTGAACGAACTGCGGAAGGCAGGAGCAAACGTTGAAGAGCGTCAAGCTGAGATTATCGTACATGGACGTCCAGAAGGCGTTGAAGGCGGCGTTGAGATTAACGCTCACTACGATCATCGCGTAATTATGGCGCTCACTGTTGTCGGTCTGCGTTCCAAGGAGCCGCTTCGTATTCGGGATGCACACCATGTAGCCAAGTCTTATCCGCAATATTTCGATCATTTGCAGGCGCTTGGCGCCTCGGTTCAATGGGTAAAAGAGTAAATAACTGAAAACCTGTTTTTTGAACACGCACTTTAATCAGAAAAGGATGGTGCTTGAACATGGAATTTAACAACCCTACTCGTGAAGAAATTGGAAAACTTTTGCGCAAGGCAGGCAACATCGCAGTCGTCGGCTTATCAGACAAATCAGATCGCACTTCCTATATGGTGGCTGAAGCCATGCAGAGCAGAGGTTATCGCATCATCCCGGTTAATCCACAGGTGCAAGGTGAAATCCTTGGCGAGACGGTATATGCCACACTCGCGGATATTCCAGAGCCGGTAGACATTGTCAATGTGTTTCGTCGCGAAGAGTTTTGCGAGGATGTCGCTCGTGACGCCGCTGACATCAAAGCAAATGTGCTGTGGTTGCAGCTTGGCATCCATAGTGATGAAGCGGTCCAGATTGCTGCAGAGAACGGCATGACAGCGGTAACGAATCGTTGTATCAAGGTAGAGGATTCCATCGTTCTGCGCGGCGCTGGACGCGGCTGAGAGGCTCGTTCACCTGTGATCGAATGATCTCCTGATCTGAACCAATTGAGTGATTATAGGATGAATCCCGTTAACTTGAAGTTGACGGGATTTTTTCTGTTTATCATAGTATTATGGAATGAAATAAAAGGAGGATGAAGTGAGAATGAGATGTTCTTTGAAAAAAATAGCAGTCATGCTGCTCGTTGCTTTGGCCGTAGTAGCCCTGCCAAGAGAAACTACCGCTTATGCTGCCAATGCAGCCATTCATCAGAGTGATGTGTGGACCAGACAGTCCCCTTACGTTGCACCTGCTAAAAGACCAGAAATTAAATGGGCATTAGATTTGAAAAATTATGTAAGACATGTTGTTGTGGATTCCAAAGGGATAATATATCTTATTTCTCATGATAATTTTGGTCACCCACAACTGACGGCTGTCACGCCTAAAGGGAAAATGTTGTGGTCGAGTAAACTAGAACATATTAATGCTATATCCGATATGTATCTCTACAAGGATAGTTCCCTGGTTATTGTTGGGGATGATATCCCTGAAGGAGGAAGAGGATCAGAGGACTTTGGAACAGCGAGTATATCGAGTTATACACTAGACGGCAAACAGATTTGGGAAAAAAGGTACAGGGATTACACGACTGGTAATAACGTTGATGTCAATAAGGATGGAGTAATTATTGTTACTGCTTCGTATGTACAAGTTATACATAATAATAAACCTGTTAGTGAGGGAGAAGATATAAAAGAGGAGAAAAGACTACTTGGAATTCGTAAGGATGGCAGCGAAAAGTTTAACATTCTCATGGGCACAGAGATTAATTCTAAACCCTTTTTTATTGTCTCCGATCCTATCTTTGTTAAGGACCGAATCTTTTTAACCATATCATCCCAAGATGATATCAGACAGAGCGGCAGGGTGAAATCGGGTGAATTGATTCAGTATAACCAAGAGGGGAAGAAGATATCGAGTACGAGGTACACCGGGGAGAATCTTCTGAGTCCGATCTACGATAACCATCAAATTTATGTTATCGGTGGCGATAATCTTCACATATTTGATACCAAGGGTAAGCTGAAGAAGACTATTAGGGGGGGATTTCAAAGTACAAGTAACTCACACGGTCCTTCAATAAGCAAACAAGGTGACGTGGTGTTTGGGAGAAACATTTATCATGCACAGAACAAGAAAGTAACAACATTTAACAATGAGGACAGAACTTATTTCACCAGTGAACCCATCATTGATCGTAATGGGAATCTTATTTATCATTATAAAAACTATGCAGAAAATAAAAACTATCTCGTATCCATGAAACTGGATACAGCCAAGATTAATTGGAAAATGTCAGTTAATCATGACATTAACGACCAATGGGTTATTTCTAATGATGGAACCATTTATGTTGCAGGAACCAAACTGGTTGCTATTGGTAAAAAAAATTAGAAAAGCCATTTATAGTTTTATGGTCAATGAGTGAAATATTTCAAAAAAATGTTAACTAATCGTTCTGTGTATAGTATAATTCAGAACCAAGGCCGCATGAAGATGCGGTCTTTTTATTGTTTACTGTACAGCATGAATGCTTAACGAATTGGTTACTGTTTTGCTTTGACAAAACGTTGCGTAAAGCTTACCATCTAGGATAGAAAGGAGAGGTCGCCATGAATTGGCTCGGATCCTTGCAGCAGCTCGGACGAGCGGTAATGCTGCCTACAATGGTCCTGCCCGCCGCCGCAATTTTGCTCAGTGTTGGCAGTCTGCCTTGGGACGCCTGGGGATTGGATATTGTCGGTGAAGTGTCTACCGTGGCCGGACACGGTATTTTTTATTTCTTACCGTATCTGTTCGCTGTCGGTGTAGCACTGGGACTCTCCAACCAGGCCGGACAAGCGGGACTTGCTGCTCTGGCTGGTATCGTGATATATGATCAGGTGACTCGGAACTTCGGGGATGGCACCGTTCAGCCCGCTTCCTTAATCGGAATCATACTCGGCGCGCTTGCCGGTGGGATGCATAATCGGTTTAAAAGCATTAAACTGCCTGAAATTTTACAATTTTTTGGAGGTTCAAGGTTTGTTTTGCTCATTGTCGGACTCTGTTCGGCATTGTTCTCCTGTTTTATGTTATGGCTCGCTCCGATCCTACAGCATGGATTGAACGGCATTGCTACCTGGGAATACAGTCTCGGGGGTTTTGGACTATTCATCTACGGGGTGTTATACAGGGTGCTGGTTGCTTTTGGGCTTCATCACCTGCTTAACAATGTGTTTTGGTTCCAGTTAGGGACGTTTGAAACGCCTGATGGTAACATTGTGCAAGGGGATTTGCCCCGATTTTTTGCAGGTGATCCAACAGCAGGATTCTTTATGGCAGGTTTGTTTCCCATCATGATGTTTGCCATTCCGGCAATAGCCTTTGCTATTATTCAGGAAGCCAGGGAAGATCTGAAACCAAAGATCAAGAAAACTTTTCTGACATCGGCACTCGTTTGTTTTCTAACCGGGGTATCGGAACAGATTGAGTTTGCTTTTTTGTTCGCGGCACCATATCTGTTCATCGTGCATGCAGTGATGTCCGGCGTTGCCATGTGGATTAGTTACTGGCTTGATATCCGGCATGGATTTTCTTACTCCGCAGGTATTATTGATTACATACTCAATTTCCATCTATCGGAGAATGCTTGGAAGCTCATTCCGATTGGCATACTATATGGGCTGGTTTACTACTTTCTGTTCCGATGGGCGATTCGTACGTTCAAGATTCCAACACCAGGACGTGAAGAGGGCTCCATGCTGGAAGATTGGGTAGGTAACATTCCTTATCAGGCACCTTTAATCCTCGAAGCATTGGGTGGGAAGAGTAACATTGTACAGGTTGAAGCATGTATTACACGTCTTCGTCTGACTGTGCATGATGACCGCCTGATCGACACGGGTGCCATGAAGAGTATGGGGTCCGCTGGACTGATCAAGCTGGGTGGCGGTAACGTACAGGTGGTATTCGGGACCTACTCGGAATTGATTCGGGAAGAAATCGCGAAGCTGCTGGAAAGAGATCTGCAACAGGTTCTGTTCTGTGCCCCCGTTCAGGGCAAAATGCTCCCGATTGAAGAGGTGCCGGATCAGATCTTTGCAGCCAAGCTTGTCGGTGATGGTGTAGCCTTTGTCCCGGAAAAGGGAGAGCTGGTCTCACCCGTGTACGGAACGATTATGCACTTGTACCCGACCATGCATGCCTTGGGTATATCTACCCGTGAGGGGCTTGAAGTGTTGCTGCATATCGGCATCGATACCTCTCAGTTGAAAGGCCATTTTGAAGCTTTTGTTCAGGAGGGCGATACGGTGGAGCCGGGGCAGTTGTTGATCAAGTTTGATCTGGCAGTACTCCGCGAGCAAGCGGCGTCACTAACAACACCAATGGTAATTACGAATCCAGATCGTGTAAAATCGTGGAGTTTTGCTCCATTTAAGCAAGTTAAGAAAGGTCAGGCATCCGTTATGTCCGTGGTGCTCTATGACAGGAACGTTGGAGGGGTAGAATGAAGATACAAGGCATCAACGGAGCTGCAGGCATAGCCATCGGCAAAGCATTTGTCCTGCCCAGTTGGGAATGGGATCTGCCGGATCAGAAGATGGATTCGGTGGATCTCGCCCAAGAGTTCGAACGGCTGTATGAGGGCATACGGACATCAAAGGATGAGATCGAATATATCAAAAATGAGTTCAAGGAAGTTGTTGGTCCAGAGGAGTCCAGTATCTTTGATGCACATCTGGCAATCCTGGAAGATCCGGTATTCATGAACGAAATTCGCGGCATTATTGAGCGTCAATATAAGGCAGCAGAAGTGGCGGTCAAAGAAGCCATAGACCATTTTGTCACGATGTTTGATTTGCTGGAAGACGAGTATATGAAGGAGCGGGCCATTGACATCAAGGATGTGGGTAACCGTCTGCTCAAGCATTTGCTCGGTGCACCGGAGATTACACTTCCTTCGGATACCCAGCCGTATGTACTCGTTGCCAAAGAACTGTCGCCATCTCAACTAGCGCATCTGAATCCGACCCATGTGCTAGGGATCGTGACCTTGATTGGTGGGAAAACATCACATTCTGCGATTATGGCTCGTGCCCTTGGCATTCCTCTCGTTTCCGGTCTGGAAGCGAGTCTTGGCATGCCGGTAGAGACAGGGGATATGCTTGTGGTGGATGGTGACAATGGCTTGGTATTTACGGACCCGGATCGCAAGACCATTGAACGGTATACCATGCTTCGCAGCAAGCAACTGAAGAAAAAGGAACAACTTCAAGTCCTTGCTACCGTGGATGCCGTAACCAAAGATGGGGCCGTTTTGCACTTGGCTTCCAATATCAGTTCGGTGAAGGAATTGGACCTTGCTTTGAAACAAGGAGCCAAGGGTGTGGGCTTGTTCCGAACAGAGTTTTTGTATATGGACCGTGCTACGTTCCCGGGTGAGCAAGAACAGTATGAGGTGTACCGTCTTGTGGCAGAGAAAACAGCAGGACAATCTGTTGTTATTCGTACACTGGATATCGGTGGTGACAAACAACTCGATTACTTTGAATTGCCGGAGGAAGACAATCCGTTTCTGGGTTACCGTGCCATTCGGATTAGTCTCGACCGCAAGGATCTGTTCAAAACACAGCTTACAGCCATTCTGCGTGCCAGTGCGGCCGGAAATGTCAAAATTATGTACCCTATGATCTCTTCGGTGGAAGAACTTCAGCAGGCCAATGAGATTCTTCGTGAGGCGATGTCCGATCTGGACGAGCGGGGATTATCATACGACCCTCACATTCAGGTGGGAATTATGATTGAAGTTCCTGCAGCGGTGATGATTGCTGATCTGCTCGCAGAGGAAGCTGATTTCTTCAGCATTGGTACGAACGACCTGGTTCAATATGTACTGGCAGTAGATCGAATGAATGAGCAGATTGCTCACATGTATCACCCCTATCATCCAGCTGTTCTGCGGATGCTTCGTGCGACAGCAGATGCGGCTCATACGGCTGGAATTGATGTCAGTGTGTGCGGAGAGATGGCAGGGGACGAACGTGCTATTCCGCTTTGGTTGGAGCTTGGCATTCGCCACTTGAGTATGTCTCCACAATCCTTGTTACGTGTGAAGCACAGAGTGCTGAACACAACAGCATCGACCGCCAAAGAAGAAGCGCGAAAGTGCTTCGCCTTACGGACCAGCGGAGATATTGAGGAGCGACTACAAGTCTTTAATGACTCCACGGGAAGTCCAGATGAACAAAGTGGTTCGAACGCATCGTAATTAGGGAAACTGGATATAAATACCTTTAAGTTAATATATTTACATTTGTGATAATTATTTGTTGGAGTACTTGTTATATAAAATAACCCCACTGTGCATGAGAGCACAATGGGGTTATTTTTACTTGTCAGCGAGTGCATCACAGAATGCCTTGCCATAAGGGGGAAGGTCAGGCGGACGACGTGCTGAGATGATATGTCCATCAACAACTACGGCTTCATCTTTCCAGATGGCACCTGCATTTTCCATGTCATCCCGAATGCCTGGTGTAGAGGTTACTGTAACTCCGTCCAGAATTTTGGCAGAAATCAGCACCCAGCCCGCATGACAGATCTGTCCAATCGGTTTTCGGTCTGCATTCATTTCCTTTACAAGCTCCAGTACTTTGGGATAACGACGCAGCTTGTCTGGCGCCCAGCCGCCTGGCACGAGAATGCCATCGTAATCTGAACTATCGAGTTCATCGAAACTGTATTCGGCTTCAGCAGGCACACCATATTTGCCAATATAGGTTTTTCCTTTTTTCTCTCCAGCAAGATGCACTTCTGCACCTTCTTCACGAACCCGATGCACAGGGTACCACAATTCCAAATCCTCGAATTCTTCATCGACCAGAGCGATGACTTTTTTACCGGTTAATCTCATGTCCATCTCTCCTTTTTGCGTTGATTAGGTCTGTTGCGTCTTTAATTGTAACAGATTCTCCAAGGGACTTCATGGAAGTGCATATTCAGTTTGGAGGAAGCGATTACAAGTCAGTAACTGCCTGCATTCGACAACCTTCATCTGGAGGGAGTGGTAATTTGTGCAACCTTTCGTTTATAGCAGGATTTGAGCCGAAATAGGTCGAATGGTACTTATATAGAGTATAGAACGAATGAGGTGATGGTGGTGCGCAAGTCGTGCAGATGTGGACATGTAATGGAGTTGGAATTAAGAACAGTGGTGTACGCCAAAAAAGTGGAGATTCGAAACGTACCCGTATTTGCGTGTACAGACTGTGTATCATATGAAGTGCTTCCGCCGGTCAAGCCGGACTTAACAGAATGCATTAACACATTGGGTGAACAGCCCGTGAAGCAAGACGTATCTTTTGGTGAACGTAATGAACTGGCAGACCTGTTTCATGAGTTACTGCTGGCCTGGCCGGATGCGACCGATCGGGAGATGGAACATCGTATGCAGCAAGCAGTGGAGGAGCGTATCAATCTGCTGCTGGACATTATGGGTTACGCAACGAAGTCTGGTGATGCAGCGTGGATTGAGACCACGGAGCGTAGATTAAGTCAATTATCCGGATTTGTGTGGCAGGAGTACTTCTCAAATGCTGTCTAATTTTGACGTGTAAAATGCTTGTTTTCATGAAAATTGGCTTTTTCGCGCACTTTTTGTTAAGATATCGAAGAGTGAAAACGCTCAACATAGCGGTATTCCTGGTAAAGGGGGATGTATATCTAATGGCTGACATGACTAAAATGACAAGTATTGAACAGCTAAACTCCGCAGTGGAGGCTACCAAGGATCAACCCTTGCTTCTGTTTAAGCATAGCACGCGCTGTCCGATCAGCTCGAACGCTTATCAGGAGATGAACGATTATTTGCTTAACAATGCCAATGAACAAGTGAAATATGGCATTATCTATGTTGTGGAAGATCGCCCGGTATCCAATGAAGCAGCAGACAAGCTGGGTGTTAAGCACGAATCTCCACAGGCGATCCTGATTAAAAAGGGAATTCCTGTATGGCATACTTCCCATTCAGATATTACTAGAACCACACTTACGAATGTTTTGAGTGAGTCCTAAAGCCTATTTTAATTGATTAATGCAAAAATTTGTCGTAATATAAATCTTAATGAAAATGGTATGAAAATTTACTGGTAATGGAGAGAAGTACTGTGACGGTAACCATTTATGATGTGGCACGTGAAGCTGGAGTGTCTATGGCAACGGTATCACGGGTAGTTAATAATAACCCTAATGTCAAACCGCAAACGCGGAAAAAAGTATATGAAGCCATCGAGCGGTTGGGATATCGTCCGAATGCGGTAGCCAGAGGTCTGGCAAGCAAGAAGACAACCACGGTCGGGGTTGTTATTCCGGATATTTCGAACTCAACCTTCGCGGAGATTGCCCGCGGAATTGAAGATATTGCGAATATGTATCACTACAATATTATTTTGTGTAATGCAGATAAGAAGAAAGAAAAAGAAATTCGTGTTATCAACACGTTGCTCGAAAAACAAGTAGACGGACTGCTCTTCATGGGCGGAACAGTAACGGACGAACACATTCAGGCGTTCCAGTCTGCGGCTGTGCCGATTGTACTTTGTGCAACAAGTGATGAGAAGGGCACATTCCCTTCGGTGGATATTGACCATGAGTCGGCTGCGTTTGATGCGGTAAACACTCTGATTCGTCATGGACACAAGGAAATTGCGATGATCAGTGGTACACTGCAAGATCCGGCGAATGGATATGCCCGTTTCCAAGGATACAAAAAAGCACTGGAAGCAGCGGGGATTGAATACCAGGAGGATCTTGTTCGAATCGGTAACTATCGATATGAATCCGGTGTGGAAGCAATGAAATATTTCCTTGGACTCAAGAAAAAACCATCAGCTATCTTTGCTGCTACAGATGAAATGGCCATTGGTGCCATTCACAGCATTCAGGATGACGGTCTGAAAGTACCGGATGACTTCTCCATTATTAGTGTGGATAACATCCGTATGGCTTCCATGGTGCGTCCTCAGTTGACAACAGTGGCTCAGCCAATGTACGACCTTGGCGCAGTAGCGATGCGTTTGCTGACCAAGTTGATGAAGAAAGAAAATGTGGAGAACCCACGGGTTATTTTGCCGCATGAAACGATTCTTCGTCTGTCTGTAAGTCATGCAGATGTAGTTTAATCGGGAATATATACAGTAAGGGAGAAGTCATTATTCTCTCTACATAGTGGATATGCGAAAGCTCCGGAGACGGAGCTTTTGTGCTGAATTAGTTTAAAAATGAAAACAGGGGGTATCAGAAGATGAGTGAAACGATTGGTATTATCGGAGCGATGGATGAGGAAGTCGAGCTTTTGCTGGCAGGTATGAAGCAGCTTGAGACGGTCAAACAAACCGGCATTACATACGTTGCGGGCGAGTGGCTGGGCAAGCAAATTGTCGTGTGCAAATCCGGCGTAGGCAAAGTAAATGCAGCGGTTACAACGCAGATCTTGATTGATCGTTTTCAAGTTAATCGCATTATCTTTACAGGTGTTGCGGGTGCAGTTAACCCCGATCTGAACATCGGAGATATGGTTATATCGTCTGTATGTGTTCAGCACGACATGGATGTAACGCCACTGGGGTTCGCACGCGGGGTTATTCCTTACCAGGAGACATCTGCATTCCCTGCCGAGGCTTCGCTTATTACACTGGCTGAAGAAGCGTGTAAAGCACAGGGAGCCAATTACCTGATCGGTAAAGTGTTATCTGGAGACCAATTTATTGCGAACAAAGATACGGTTAACATGTTATATAATGAAATGGACGGTGCTTGTGCCGAGATGGAAGGGGCAGCAGTTGCTCAGGTCTGTTACATGAATCGTGTACCATTTGTTGTCCTGCGTGGGATGTCAGATAAAGCGGATGGTTCGGCGCATGTTAACTTTGCTGAATTTACCGTGGAATCTTCGCAGCGTTCACATCGTATTGTGGAGCATATGTTAGAAAATATGTAATGACATAAGCTTATATTGCAATACCCATCCGAAATCCATGAAAAACCGCCCTTCGATTAGCTGTTCCATGAAGTATGGAGCAACGCTGTGAGAGGCGGTTTTTGTTATGTATATCGTTTTTCGAACAGATCATTGAATTAGTACATGAACCGATGGCGGAAGCGTACACGATCAAACTGTTCTTCCGATGTGATGGGCACCTGACTTCCGATACGTACCATCAAACAGTTCGCAGGATGTGAACAGATTTCGGGGTCGTCTGTTGCATACCAGGTCATGTCGATCGTTTCCATCAGCCTCTCCATCATTTTGCGATAATCCCATACGTTTAGTCCGCTGCCCTTCAGATCCCAATGCCAATAATATTCTGTGGTGAAAATAATGTAGTTCTCCATGTATTTATCTTCCAGAGCGGTAAGTAACATCTCACGTCCAATGCCAAGCGAGCGATAGTTGTCCGCAACCTCGATTGCCCCAAGCTCAATCAGATCAGTCATATTGCCCTCGGACCAGCGTTCACAATCATCCGCATAGTGAAAGGTTACATAGCCAATAATGGTTTCATTTTCGTGTGCAATGATAATTCGCCCTTCAGGCAATGCTGCGATCTCGGCCAGAGCTTCCTGTTGCTCCGTTGGGCGCCGAAAGGCATCCAGATCTGGATGGAAGGCAAGACGGGTTATCTCCTCGGCTTGCACGGGACCTTCAATTGTAATTCGGTGGCCGGACTTGAAGATGGAACGCATATGATGTTCTTTGATATGTTCCATGGTTCGTACTCCTCTCTCTCCTACTTATAGAGGTTGTTCCAAAAAGAACGCTATAGCAAAAATCCAAAAAATTGAAAAGCCATAGACGACAATTGAAAAGATTTGCTATAATTGCGTAGACAAAAAATGTTCACAATTCAATACAGTATAGTTAACATCTGTTTGGCCGAGCAAGTACATGATGAGAAGTTCTCTCTACTAATGTAAGCGCTAACTGGAAGTTCAGTCAACACAAAGGCAATGAGAAGTGACCCCTAACGGGAATCGAAATGTCGAGTTGAAGGAGGCTGGCAAGCATGAGTCAAGCACATGGTGAGATGCTGCAAACGGTTGTGTCTGAATCTAATCTGGGCGATTACACGGAGGCGAGAAGCCGGTTCGATTGGGAATCGGTGGAAAGGCACTTTACGTGGCACGCCAGCGGAAAAGTAAACATGGCGCATGAAGCGATTGATCGTCATGTACTGGAAGGAAGGGGCGGGAAAACCGCTTTATTGTATAGCGATGCTTCACGTGAAGAGTCCTATACTTTTGCTGATCTGAGTGAACAGTCGAATCGGTTCGGGAACGTTCTCCGCAAATATGGCATAGCCAAAGGGGAACGAGTGTTTATTTTTATGCCTCGAAGTCCTGAGCTGTATTTTAGTCTCCTGGGTATATTGAAAGCTGGAGCCATCGCGGGCCCGTTGTTCGAAGCTTTTATGGAAACGGCTGTGAAGGATCGGCTGGAGGATAGCGGAGCAGTAGCGCTCGTCACCACTCCGGAATTGCTAAAACGCATCAAACGTTCCGAATTGCCCGAGCTCAAACATATATTTATTGTGGGTGGGGGCGCGCAGACTGAGGAAGGACTCATCGATTTTGATGCAGAGATGTCTGCCGCTTCGGATGAGATGGAAGTAGAGTGGCTGAATCGTGAGGATGGTTTGCTTATTCATTATACCTCAGGTTCTACGGGTAAACCCAAAGGGGTGTACCATGTTCAAAATGCCATGATTCAGCACTATTATACAGGTAAGGTTGTCTTGGATTTACGCGAGGATGATGTATACTGGTGCACTGCTGACCCTGGTTGGGTGACAGGCACCTCTTACGGTATCTTTGCTCCATGGCTCAACGGAGTGACCAATGTGATACGGGGTGGTCGTTTCAGTCCTCAAGATTGGTACAGCACTATCCAGAAGAACAAAGTCACGATCTGGTACAGTGCACCAACGGCCTTTCGTATGCTGATGGGAGCGGGAGAAGAGACCATTGCCCAGCATGATCTGAGCAGTCTGCGTCATGTCATGTCTGTTGGTGAACCGCTCAATCCGGAGGTTGTTCGTTGGGGATGGAAAGCCTATGGTCAGCGGATTCATGATACATGGTGGATGACGGAAACAGGTGCACAGCTGATCTGTAACTATCCCGGAATGCCGATTAAACCTGGCTCCATGGGACGTCCGTTGCCTGGAATCGATGCAGCGATTATTGATGATCGCGGGCAGGAATTACCGCCGTACAGTATGGGTAATCTGGCCATACGGACACCTTGGCCATCCATGATGGCGAAGATCTGGAATAACCCTGTGAAATACGAGGAGTATTTCAGGCTTACGGGTTGGTATGTATCCGGTGACTCCGCTTATATGGATGAAGAAGGATATTTCTGGTTCCAGGGACGTATTGATGATGTGATTAATTCGTCAGGCGAGCGTATTGGCCCCTTTGAGGTCGAGAGCAAGCTCGTGGAGCATCCTGCGGTAGCAGAGGCGGGTGTAATCGGTAAGCCGGATGTGACACGTGGGGAGATCATCAAGGCCTTTGTGGCGCTTCGTGAAGGATATGAGGCGACACCGGAGCTGAAAGAAGAGATCTATCGTTTTGTCAAAGAGGGCCTGTCTGCCCACGCTGCTCCGCGTGAGATTGAGTTTAAGGATAAACTGCCCAAGACACGTTCCGGCAAGATCATGCGCCGTGTCCTGAAAGCCTGGGAGCTTGATCTGCCAACAGGAGATCTATCCACCATTGAAGACTAACGCGACAATGCTAGGATCATCAATGTGGTGCTATCGATACCGATACATTGAGTAGTGGGGAGAAGTTAATACTCTACGAAGCCAAATACAGTGACTCTAGCCATTTAAAAAAATGGATTGTAAAAGCCTGCTTTATGCCAATGGCATGAAGCAGGCTTTTTTAGCTGCTGCCTGCTGCACATGCAAATAAAAAGCCACACTCTCAGATATGGTCTGAGAATGCGGCTTGTTTTGGATCGCTATGCCTGAATCAGGGTTGAAAATGTAGGGCTGCAGAAGGCTCGGATTCACCCGCACTGTTGCTGGCAGATACCTTGAACCATCCACTGGTCGATGCGGGTACTCCATAATCCATGGTATTTCCCGCTGTTGTTCCAATTTTGGTGTAAGGAGCTGAGCCTGTTTCACTGTAATATACAGTATAACTATCTGCGTTTGGACTGGCCGCCCATTGAATACGCAGTCCTTGAGTGAGGGCAGATACGCTGACTTGACCAGGTGTGCCTGGGGCTGTCGTTGTTGTATTATCGGTCTGCGTTTCTCCCGGCGTAACGACTGTACCAGGAACTTCAATCGGTTCATCAATCTCTTCTTCCACAGGGGGAGCTACACCAGCACTATTTACTGTAGCGCTAGGAGCAGATTCTCTGCCGGCAACATCCACTGCCGTTACATAGAAGGCGAAGTTACCGCCTTGCGCTGCATATGCAGAGAATGATCTGGATTCACCAGTCAGGACAACCTGGCCCTGGTTCTGGAATCCTCCACCGTTTACAGAACGGTACAAACGATAACCCACGACATCATTTTCAGGTGTGGCATTAAATGTAATGACAGCTCTGTCACCTGAGGTTGAGATGCGTACGTTTCCTGGTGCATCAGGAGCTTTGCCGTTATCTGTCCTTGGATCAATCTGTGTTGGCATGTCTGCACCAGCATCTTCAGGAAGATAATAAGCAAGTGACTCATGTCGACTCATACGTGAGAATGCATTTTGCAATTCTTTGATGAGATCCGAGATTGGTTTTTTACGCTTGATTACTGTTTTTTCCTTCAACATGTCCGAAGGTGTTCCGTCACGCGGAATATAGTTTACACCATTATAAGTAATGTACTTGGCTTTGGCTACACCGTCATCGCTATCCTTCGGAACAAACTTGCTGTTGAAAATATCCGTAACAAATTTGTCAGTCATGGATGTTGGCAACTTGCCACTGTATGCCGACACCGTGCGCGTTTCGATGCCAGATGGTTTTTTGAATGAATCCGTTACGAACAGATCTTTTTGCGTATCGATCACTTCGTTCAGGATTTTCGACCACAGTTGCTGCGCACGTTTTCTCTGTGATTTACTTTCCAGCGTATTCACCGGCTGTTTGTATCCAACCCACACGCCAAGTGTGACATCTGGTGTATAACCTTCAAACCACACATCTGCGTAGTTTTGAGTGGAACCTGTTTTACCTACGATTGGCACACTCTTGGAATATTTGTAATTTTCACGTACTTTATCTGCCGTTCCTTCTGTAATAACGGTCCGCAGCATATCGGTCATCAGGTATGCTGTCTGCTCCGAGAAGGCTTGGACAGGTTCAGTATCGTGTTTATAGACGATGTTTCCTTTGGAATCTACAATTTTGCTAATCATGTAAGAATCGTTATATACACCCTTATTGGCGATAGCACCATAGGCACTGGTTAATTCTTCAACCGTTACACCGTATTGGAGACCTCCGAGAACACCAGTCTGAGCCTGATAGTCTTCCTTCTGAATGGTGGTAATCCCCAGTTTCTTGGCGAAGGTCCAAGCCTTCTCGATCCCCACTTCTTCATTAAACAACTTCAGAGCTGGTATATTAAGAGAATAATTCAGTGCTCTGCGGGCAGTGACTAGTCCCTGATACCGGTTGTTGGCATTCTTGGCAATGTGGTATCCGCTCGGACCATTTTTGAGAATGATCGGTGAGTCATCAATAATTGAAGCTGGCTGAACAAGACCTTCATCTAGCGCAGGAAGATAAGCGGCTATAGGTTTCATCGTTGAACCTGGCTGGCGTATCATCTGCGTTGCGTAGTTCATCTGTTCATCCTGGAAATCCCGACCCTCAATCATCCCCAGAATTGCACCGGTTTTGTGATTAATCAGCATAGCAGCAGTTTGTTCTTTTCCTTTGACAGGATCATCTGCTGAGAAATTGCTGTCATCTTCCGCAATGGTACGCATCGTTTTGTAGATGCTTTTGTTGATGGTCGTGTATATACGATATCCACCTGTCCGCAGTTGCGTCTGAGCTTCCTCTAATAATGCACTGCTTTCCTTCTGAGGTGTGGCTGCATCCGTAGCTTTGTCTGCAGATTCAGCTGTGTCGGAATTCAACTGTTTCATCAAAATCTGTGCAGCTTGTCGTTCCGTTTCCATCATAAGATATGGATAAGTGTTGTAAGCCTTGATGGTCTTCGGAGCGAGTGCGCTTTTGATATCAAAAGCAAGAGCTTTGTCATACTCGGACTGATTGATTTTGCCCAGTTCAAGCATACGGCGCAGTACCAGATGTTGACGGTTGATTGCGCGGTCAAAATTCTCCTCTACAAAATCACCTTTACCGTTAAAAGCGGAGTAAGAGGAGGGGAGTTGTGGCAATCCAGCAAGATAAGCAGCTTGAGCGATGTTGATTTTTTCTAGATCGTTAATATTGAACAATCCTTTGGCGGCTGCTTTGATTCCGTAAACGTTGTATCCGCTGGAACCATTACCAAAAGGAACTTTGTTCAGATAGGCAGTCATGATCTCATCTTTGGTCAGGAAACGTTCGAGTCGGAGTGAGAGCAAAATTTCTTTCACTTTCCGATCTTCCGTGCGATCCAGATTCAAAAACACACGACGCGCCAATTGCTGAGTCAGTGTACTACCGCCGGTTTGTACTGATTCTTTCAGCACTTTCTGTTTCACGGCACGCAGTGTTCCGCTCATGTCTACACCTTTATGTTCGTAAAAATGATTGTCTTCAATCGAAATGACAGCATCAATAACCTTCTGTGGGATCTGGTCCGTAGTGACCGGACGCCTGTCTTCTTCCGTACGTAATTGACCGATCGGACTGCCGTCGGCAAAGTAAGCAAAGCCTGTGATGGAGTTTTCGCTGACTTTTTGTTCAATCAGGGCCCTTGAACGGACAGGCTCGTCTTTCACAATGGAACTGACGTATCCCATCAAAGCACCGCCTACAAATAGTGCCCCCATAAATCCAAGGACAACCATCCATTTGACGAAACTTCCCAGTCTGCGGGCAAAGCTGCGTTTGCGTACAGGCTGTTCATCGGGCTTTTTCTTATTAACATCAACCATTCAGTGTCTTCCTCCTTTTAACAGCACTTATTATAGCATAAAAAGGCGGGTTTGCATGCCTGAGAAATACAAGTAATGGTCGAAATTTGCCATTCTGCCATGCATTATGCTATATATCATGCGATATTGAAGCACATTTCATGAGTTGTAAGCCATAATAAGCAGGCCACCTCCATGCTGAGGTGCATAGGGTGGCCTGAATGATGTGTCGTAATGGAGGTCTTCTACATTAGGTTTTGAATCGTTGAATCAGCTCTAATAGTTCCTGGGTAAGATTAGCCAGTGAGGCAGATGCCGCCGTAATCTCTTCCATGGATGCGAGTTGTTCTTCAGAGGCAGAGGCGACACGAGTTGCGTGATCTGCTGTCTCATGACCAATGGTTTTGAGTTGCACTAACGTGGCATCAACCTGTTGTGATCCAGCTGACATCTGCTGCGCAATGGCTGAGACATGCTCAATCTGCTCATTAACATCTGAAATCTGTGATGAAATCGAGAGGAATAGTTCACCACTCTCATTAATCACTTCCGCTATATGGCTCACCTCGGCATTTCCATGTTCCATATTTTCAACGAGAGAAAGGACCTCTTGCTGAACGCTATGAATTAACGCTGCAATCTGCGCTGCTGATACTCTGGATTGTTCAGCCAGATTACGAATCTCGGAAGCAACAACACCGAACCCGCGCCCGTGTTCACCTGCTCGCGATGCTTCAATGGAAGCATTAAGTGCAAGTAGGTTGGTTTGACGGCTAACTTCCGTGATCATGCTTGTAATATGGCCAATCTCTTCCGAACGTTGGCGGAAATTCTCCAGTGCGGTCATCGACGTCTGCACAGAAGAAGTGGCACTATCGACCATACGCATAGCGGACTGAATCTTATCAGTTCCGATGGTTGTTCGTTCGGCCACAGTTCGCGATGAATCGGATACATCGGAGGCGGCCTTTGCAATTCTTCCGATCCCTGCAGATATTTCATTCATGGAACGGGAGGACTCTTGCAGCTCCTGCACCTGTTTACCTGCTTTATCTGCAAGTTCGACTCCTGTTAATGCAATCAGTTCGGCTGCTTTACCTGTTTCTTCGGCACCTGCGGTCAACTGTTGAGAGGTGGAGCCGACAGATAAAGCATGTTCGGATATAACCGATATGGTATGACGCAGGGTATCCATCATCTGATTCATATGACCCGCCATGATGCCAAATTCATCTTTGGATCGTACAGGTAACTTTTGTGTCAAATCTCCGCCAGCCAGCTGTCCAGCGACGATATTAACTTGATTCAACTGTCTAACAATGGAGACGATGGTGTAGGTAACCACACCTGCAAGCAGAAGTACTGCCAGTACGGCAATCAGTATGGACCAGTTCAAGCTGTCATAAAAGGGTTGAAGGATATGGCTCTTTGGCAGCGCCGATACAAGGTACCAGTTTGAATCTGTTCCTTGTAACCTGGCAGGCTCGGCAATAAATAGTTCTTCCCCTACTTCAGGGTCTGTAGCGTAAAACTGAGACTCGCCAGACTGTATACGCTGAATGACTGTCTTCATTTCAGATGGAATTACGGCTCCTTCATTAGCCAGTTCCGGTTTGGAGCCGTGTGCAGCAATCTGTCCTTCACTAGTAATAAGCATGGCATAACCCTGATCCGGATTAAGTGATGCTATGTTTTGCTGAAAACGATCAATGGTAAAGTCGGCCCCAACAATGCCTAGAAAATTTTTGTTTTCATCTAATAGAGGGAGGACAATCGAAACGAGCAGTGTTTCTTTTCCGCCAACCGTGTAGGTAACAGGTTCGGACCAATAGATGGATTTGGTTTTCTTTGGCTGCTGATAGTAAGTACTAGTTTCACCGCTTCCCTCATAAGTAGGCATAGGCTCAAAATGCAGGGAGTTGCCATCACGTATAACGTATGGAACGAATCGACCCGTAGCATCATCATATTCTTTTTTGTTGATGTGCTCCGCATCGTTTCCATCAAAGGCATTTGGTTCCCAGCCCGTATAAAAGCCAAAAACTTTCTCGTCCTTCTTCAGATATTGTTCAAGGAGTCTGACGACTTCTTCACGGTTGAGTGATCCGTTCTGAGCTGCATCCAATAACGTGGTACTCATGGTGTCCAACGTGTTTTTCACCTGATTAATGTCAGTCATAAACTCATTCGTAGCCCGGTTTGCTGCCTGTCCAGCAACGGTTTCGCCGTACTGGAGGCTTTTGTCGTAAATGGATTTGGTATTAAATGCAATCAGGGCTCCAATACAACAGAGTAATACGATCCCGAGTAAAAGTCCAAGCTTAACAGCGAGCTTGCGATTGCGAAAAAAATGCATGTTTTAATCCCCCTCGATGTCATTCTTGTGATGTATATATGGATGTGTGCTTCTCCTGAAGGGAGTCTATATTTTATATCGTTATTTACGTTCCTATAATGAAGATAATTAAAAAAAAGCATAGAAAAACAGCTGTCGAGAAAATCTCGACAGCTGTTTGGGTTGAAACTTTAATGTGATTGCAACGATTAACGGTTGTAGAACTCGACGATTTGTTTTTCATCGATGTCTTGGGACAATTCAGCACGCTCAGGCAAGCGGATGAATTTACCTTCTACAGCTGCTTCGTTGTATTCAACGTATGCTGGAAGATGCGAACGGCCTTCCAAAGCTTCTTTAATGGAAGAAAGAGCGCGGCTCTTCTCACGCAAGCCGATTACATCGCCAGTGCTTACTTGGTAAGAAGCGATATCGACTTTTTTACCGTTTACAGTTACGTGACCGTGTGCTACCAACTGACGCGCTCCAGCGCGGGAGTTAGCAAACCCAAGGCGGTAAACGAGGTTGTCAAGGCGGCACTCAAGCAAGAACATGAAGTTCTCACCGGCAATACCTTGCATTTTTTGAGCTTTAGAGAACAGTGTGCGGAATTGCTTCTCGCCCAAACCGTACATGTGGCGCAATTTTTGTTTTTCTTGCAATTGCATACCGTAGTTGCTGATTTTTCTGCGTTGGTTAGCTCCGTGCTGACCTGGAGGGAAAGGACGTTTCAATTCTTTGCCTGTTCCGCTAAGGGAAATGCCGAGGCGACGGCTCAATTTAAATTTAGGACCAGTGTAACGTGCCATGTTTAAAGTAGCTCCTTTTTAGTTAAAGTTCATATTAGGGCTCTGTTTGCGCTCCAATTTGTTGATGCGGGCTTGGCCACGCATAGAACGATCAGGAAAGTTCAGCCGCTGTCCTGAAAGCAACAAAAAGAATGAGGGTGACACAACCGGTAATGCCCAAATTTAAAGACCCATTAGTAGTCTTCATCAACAATTTATATTACAGTTTAAGAGAAACAAAGTCAAGCGCAGAATAAAAGCAAAAAAACGTCTAAATTTGTCGATAGGTCATTGGGCCTAAAATAATGGGACAATTTTCTGAAATATGGATGCAAAAATGGTTTAAACAGAGTAAAATAGATTGTATCTTAACTTTAAATCATCTTTATGTAACAAGGTTATCGCAACGAATTTGCAGGTTTGCGATAACGTCTGCAGATTAATGCATCCTGGTGGATGCAAAAACGGTGCAAAGGAGCGCCTGACATGTTAGAACATCTAAGAAGTTTACCTGCCAGCTTGAATTCACGAAGTTCGGGCGATTCCGCATCTTTTGCCGCTCCTCGTTCTCATGAAGAGCATGTGTTGTGGATGCAAAAAATGGATATCACACCTTTTGATTTTTCATATTTGGGCAGCTTGCTAGAGCAGGCATATAATGACTGGAACTCCAGAGTGGGTTCAAGGCTGGGCAGACCATCAACCTTTTACAGCGTGTGGAACACGGAAGGTGATTGCATAGGATTCGATAGCGATCATGAAGCTGATCCGGGCGTAAATGCACGCAGGCTGGTATTGGAATGTTTGGATAAGAGACAGGCCCTGTCCCTTAAAGGGACAAGCGAACACGGAGAATATCTTATAATAACACATCCCTTATTCTCCAGAACTAACAAGGATATGTTTGCCGTATTCACCGCTGTGATCTATGAATCCAATGGATATGAAACGTCTGAAGCTGTGGTTCAATCTGAGGCATTGCATTATCACACCTGCTTTTACCGAAGATTCGAATACATATTTATGACGGACCTGTTACATGCTCATGAACAAACAGCTCGTGAGGAACACCGGAGGTCCATCCTCTTTCAGATTGTTCAGCGAATGCATGACAAAATGGATGTCGAGGCCATATTGGATGAGGTATTTGACAGTATGGATTACTTGTACCCGGCCACTTATATCAAATTGTATATGTCTCAGGATCAGAGCAACTCTGATCCACGGATTAAACCGTTGCTTGTCCACGAGCGAGGAGAAGATATTTGTGTGCGTTCATTTATGGAAGGTAAGCTGATCGTTGCTCGCTCACATGATGCAGAGAACCGCATTGTAGATGTAGGGATTCCGCTGAAAGGCAAACAAGGCATATACGGTGTGTTCCATATCGAAATGAATGAAGAGATTATGGAAGAATCGGACTTGCAATTGATTACGATGATGGTAGACACTGCAGGAACGGCCTTTGAGAACGCCAAGTTGCATGAACAATCCAATATGTTAATTCAGGAACTTCGTTTAATTAATGATCTTACACAGCGGCTGAACAAGAGTCTGCATCTTTCGGAGATTTATCAACTATCCGAACAAGAGTTAAAGGAAATATTCCAGGCTGAAACGTGTTGCATTCTTCAACTCAATGACAGTACAAATGACTTCGAAGTCATGTCATCTAACGTGAAAGATGTTTTTCACCAATCCTTTTCTGTAGACTACGGTATCGCAGGTTTGGTCTATCGAACAGAGGAACCGCTTATTATAGCCAATTATGCGCAATTTGATAAAGTGTCCTCCTTTTTCATGGAAGATACTGGATCCATGTCACTGATTGCATCACCGATCAGAGTCAATGGTGAAGTGAAGGGTGCCATTTTGCTGGGACACAGTAGAGAGCACTACTTTTCATATGATAACTATAGGCTCTTGCAGATGTTATCTATTCATATCGGGCTTGCCCTGTCAAATGCCACACTGCATGCCGAGGTTCGGCGCTTGGCTAATCTGGATATGTTGACAGGCCTGTACGTGAGGCATTATCTGGACAGTGTGATTCACGAGCGACAGGCTCATGAATTCTGTGGCTCCCTCATTGTGGTGGATATTGATCAGTTCAAACAGGTGAATGACACATTCGGACACCAGACGGGGGATCAAGTATTGAAGCAAGTGAGTGAGATCGTCACCAGCTCTGTTCGCTTGGAGGATGTCTGCGCCAGATGGGGTGGAGAAGAACTGGCGATCTATATGCCACAGGTGAGTGTAAGGCAGGCGTTAGATTATGCGGAAGTGATTCGAAAGAGAGTCGCAGAAGAGACCAGACCGCCTGTTACGGTATCCAGTGGCATCGCAGAGTGGAGTTGGATGGATGAAAAGGTCAGTGTAGAGTCCTTGTTTTATCGGGCTGATATGGCTTTGTACAGCGCCAAGAATGGTGGTCGGAACAGAATCGTTGTAGAGGAACAGGAAGTAACACGTTAAGAGAGAACAATTCCAATTGCGGAGTCGTTCTCTTTTTTTTGTGCATCGCAGATCAAGATGTGTATAGAAGAAGTATAAGCGTATACGGGCGGGGCAATCTATGGAGAAAGTTCACGGAAGGGTGAAGATAGACATGTTTAATCGCCATTCGGTACGTACATTATGGTTATTTGTGAGCATCGTGATTATTGGTGTTCCGGGTTGTGGATTAATGCAGCGAGATCAAACGCCTGAGGAGGTTTTTTCCTTGGCTTTATCGGGGATAGCGGGAAAAGAAACGTTGAGTTTTGAAGGAGAGGCAGGACTTCGACGGGAGAACAGTGGGCTGTTCGAGAATCAGTTCAAGTTTGAAGGCAAGCTGGAGAATCATGATCGTCTGACCCTTCAGACCCGCTTACCTGGAGAAGTAACTGCTGTGGGCACAGGCATTCAAACAACTGCCGTAAAAAATAATGGACAGCCCAGTGGATTTAGCGCCTCTTTTGAGCGGAAACAAGGGCAATGGATGGCATTGTCAGCGCAGCATGAGCCGCTGCGTGGTTCTCTTTCTCGTTTTAACCCAATTGCCCAATTGGAGAAGATCGATGGGATGCACAAAACCATTCAATCTGAGTATGGGGCCGGTCGTCGAACCAGAACATTACGGATTGAACTTGCACCGGAAGACGCCAAATCATGGGCTGTAACCCAGCTAAACGACGAGATGAACGCCATTCGGGCAGAATATATGCATAAGGCAGCTACGGTGAAAGGGGCGCGTAAGGAGAAGCTTGAGAAGGATCTGGAGAAAGTTTGGAAACAGGGCGAAACAACGATGCAACAGATGATGAAACAAGCGAGCGTGCAGACGGTATATCATCTCACGGTAGATCGGAAGAGCAGTCTGCCTCTTCGCTTATCCTCTGAAAGTCAGATGAGTTACACGGACAACAACCGTAAAAGTAACAAAGAAGCCCTTGTCACCGATGTGAACTTCAAGTCATATCAATAAACGAAGTGAGGGACTGCCTACTGACGGGATGACTGTTCGCGTGCTACAATAGTATCGTAATTTACCGTTGTTCAATTCAAGTATGGCAGATGACAGGAGGATTTTACCAAGATGAAAGACCCAAGAATTCAAAAGCTTGCAGCAAACCTGGTGGGCTATTCAGTAGATGTACAGCCTGGTGAAAATGTATTGGTTGAGATGATTGGATCGGAACGTGATCTGATTAACGCCATTATTGAAGAGGTAGGCAAAAAAGGTGGTAACGTCTTTGTACAGTTGACTGATAAAACCGTACAGCGTGCGATGCTGAAAAATGCCACAGAAGAAATGATGAAAACATGGGCAGAGATTGATCTGAACCGTATGAAACAGATGGATTGTTATATCGGTATTCGTGCGGGAGAAAATGTGAATGATCTGTCCGATGTGCCGGAAGAAAAAATGAAAATGTACAATTCATTGTACTCCCACCCGGTACATAGTGAACAACGTGTCAAACATACGAAATGGGTTGTACTGCGTTACCCTAACGCAAGTATGGCGCAACTCGCCAATACAAGTACAGAAGCGTTCGAAGATTTCTACTTCGACGTATGTAACCTGGATTACGCCAAAATGGACAAAGCGCAGGACTCGCTTGCTAACCTGATGAAGCGGACGGATAAAGTTCGTATCACCGGACCAGGAACAGAGCTGAGCTTCTCCATTAAAGATATCGGTGCAGAGAAATGTTCTGGCCAAAAAAATATCCCGGATGGCGAAGTGTACAGTGCCCCTGTGCGCAATTCCGTGAACGGAACGATTAGTTATAACTCGCCAACCCTGTACAATGGAGTGACTTTTGAAAATATCAAGTTCACGTTCAAGGATGGCAAAATTGTTGAAGCGACAAGTAACGATACAGAGCGTTTGAATGAAATCCTGAATTCGGATGAGGGTGCTCGTCATATCGGTGAATTTGCAATTGGATTTAACCCGCATATTCTTCATCCGATGAAAGACATCCTGTTTGATGAGAAAATCGCAGGCAGCTTACACTTTACGCCAGGTCAGGCGTATGAAGAAACCGACAATGGCAACCGCTCGTCTATCCACTGGGATCTCGTATTAATCCAGCGTCCGGATTATGGCGGCGGGGAGATTTATTTTGACGATGTGCTGATTCGTAAAGACGGTATTTTTGTCATTCCTGAGCTGGAATGCTTGAATCCGGACCGTTTGAAGTAGGAACAGGATTTTGCTGTTGCTAGGAAAGCGGATTCACGGTATCATGTAGTGGTAATTAATAGATGATACCAATAGTAAAAAGACGGAGGGATTCCTATGTCGAGTAATAACGCGGCTGTAGTAGAAATTGCTCAAACAGCAGGCAAGTTTACTTCTTCAATCGTGCTTCATTCGGAGAACAAGTATATCGATGTAAAAAGTATTCTCGGATTGTTTACAACGCTGATCAGCACGCACAGCTATGAACTGCATGTTCATGGTCCAGATGCAGTTGAAGCGAAAGCAGCCATGTCAGAAGTATTTGCCAAGCATGGACTGAATGTAAGCATCGCATCTGAGTAATAGCTCTCAAGAAGCACCTTTGCCTTTTTTGGCAGGGGTGTTTTTTGGCATGGAATGATCTGAATACTCGTCTGGACGTGACTGGAACAGGTGGATTAAGCTTCAACAAAAGGCTTAACTTTGCGGGCTTATTTTGGTCAGGTTCTTGTATTAGCTCTTCATTTCGTCTAATATTAGAGGTAGAACGTCTTTACGCGATTTTTGGGACATAGGGGGGAAAAATGCATGACTTCATCTGATCTGCAGGACCAGCTGAGTTTGAAAGCGATCAGTCTTCTTCAAGAAGATGCAGATAAAATACAGAAGCTTATTGAAGTACAGATGGAGAATCTGGCTACCCGCTACTGCCCTCTCTATGAGGAAGTATTGGATACACAGATGTATGGGTTCTCCAAAGAAGTTGATTTTGCTGTTCGTGCAGGGCTCCTTCCAGAAGGTGCAGGTAAGCAGCTGGTTAGCGCGCTTGAGCGGAATTTGGCAATTTTATATGAAGCCTTGAACAAGAAGAATGAGCAATAGCCTGCAAATGCGCGGGTCAGAATAGAAGGCATGCAGGCGTTTATGCATGCTTTTTTTGTGCGCCTGAACGGGACTGGGATGAAAGCCAGCCGGAAGGCGTATACAAACAAAGAGACAGCTCCAAATGTATATTGGGGCTGCCTCTTGTGGCTTGTTTATTTTAATCATGGCTACGTGAGGGCCTGGTTACACCAGGAAGAAGGATACACCGAGTATGATATATACGACGAGCAGGAGTAAACCTTCGTACCAATTCGTTGAACCATCTTGGGTAATGGACTTCGCAATAAATACGGATACGCCGATGGCGACCAGTTCAATCGTTGTGAATACGATATCCATGGTTCTGCCTGTGAAGTAGCTGACAAAAATCAGCACAGGAGCAACGAATAGTGCGATCTGCAAGCTGCTGCCGACCGCAATTTCAACGGCGGCTCCAATTTTATTTTTCATGGCAAGCATGATGGCTGCACTGTGTTCGGCCGCATTACCGATGATGGCCACAAGGAATGCACCGACAAACAGTTCGCTAAGTCCAAATTCCGAAGTGAAGACTTCAAGCGTGCCGACCAGCCATTCACTGACGAAGGCAACCATGACTGTTGCGAGCACCAGGTAGAGAATAGATTTTTTCTTGGACCACGCCGGAGCATGCTCATGAGGTAGCTCTTCATCACGATCCTCAGTGACGTCCGCAAGGTAGTTCTTATGCGTTACCATGGAGAATAGTAACCAGGCGATATACGCGAGAATGAGCAATCCGGCCACGATGAGACTAAGTGTATTGGTGTCTTTCTGTGTAATGGAATGTGTATTGAGAAAGACTGCCGGAATAAACAGGGCAATGATGGCAACAATCATCAGGGAACCATTCAGACCTGCGAGTGAAACATTATAATTCTGAATTTTGAACTTGAGTCCTCCGGCAAAAATACTTAACCCGAGCACTAACAGCAGATTTCCGATGATGGAACCTGTCAGACTTGCTTTGACCATGTCGAACAGCCCCTCTTTGACGAGGAAAATGGCGATGATCAATTCGGCAGCATTGCCGAAGGTGGCATTCAAGAATCCACCCAGCCGCTGTCCGGCGTAGTGGGCTACATTTTCGGTGGCTTTGCCTAAAAAACCGGCCACAAAAATAACCGAAATGGCTGATATCACGAACTGTAGAATCGAATCCCATTTCAAGTAGTGGGCGATGGCACTGAGTGCAAAGAACGCAATCAGCAAAATGGATGAAATCCGGTTTCTCACAACAAACACCTCGGTTATAAATTATTTTGTTTTGAATTGCATTGTTAATCGCTTATGAGATTATTTTCATATTTCAATATAACCAAATGGTGGTAGGTTGTAAACGCATCTTTTTGAGTTTAATTTGCTTTTTGGGGTGGAAAGGATTTAAAATACGAGTAACGAAGTGAAGGAGGATGTGGCATGGCAGAACAACTTCAACTGGAGAGCGGAAACATCCGGATTGCCGATGACGTGGTTGCAAAAATTGCCGGAATGGCTGCAATGGAAACACCCGGAATTGCCGCAATGTCTGGAGGATTGTCAGAGGGCTGGGCGAAGCGACTCAGCGGTAAAAACGTACAGAAAGGCGTGAGCGTTGAGGTCGGCCAGCTGGAAGCAGCCATTGACCTGCGCATCATCGTCCTGTACGAAACCCCGATTCATGAAGTTTCCCGTATGCTTCAGCAGAATGTAAGAGAAGCGGTAGAGACCATGACCGGATTACGCGTGGTTGAAGTCAATGTAAAGGTAGAAGGCGTATCTTTCAAAGGCGACGATCTGTAGAAATCGCAATCCGCAATGGAGGACAGAGCGATATTGACCTGTTCTTCATCTTGATAGACAGAGTTTATTCAGTACACAGAAAAAGGCTGCGCATCCATTGGGTGCACAGCCTTTTTTGTGTTGCTTTTTTATCGAATCCGACGAATGGACTCCCGTGAACGAAGAGCAGGAGAGGTACGAGTCTGTGTCTGTACAGTCACGGACTTCGTTTTCTCTTCCTTGATCACGTCCAGATTGTTAGTACGTGAGATACTGAGCAGAATGCCCATGGCAACCATCATTACAAAGAGTGAGGTACCCCCATAACTGATAAATGGAAGCGTGACCCCCGTCACCGGAATGGTTTGAGTTACACCACCGATGTTGATAAATGCCTGAATCGCGATTAGTCCCATGATACCTATGCCGACCAATGTTCCGAATGGATCGGGACAGCGGAGAGAGACAATAATTCCGCGCCAGATGAAGTACAGGTAAACAAGCAGGAATAAGGCACTTCCGATGAATCCGAGTTCTTCCCCGATTACGGAGAAAATAAAGTCATTATACGCATTTGGCAAATAGTGCAGCTTCATCGTACCTTGTCCAATTCCCGAACCTGTCATGCCGCCATCACCAATGGCAACAAGGGAACGGTAGAGGTTAAGACTTCCCCCATTAATATCGGATAATGGATTCAAGAAAGCTTGAATACGTCCGATCTTGTAGTTCTGCTCCGCAGTGACTGCTGTTGTAGCAGTCGTTGTGTCGGAAGGAGACATGGAAGAAAACAGGGAATTCGCTCCAAACGCCAGTGCCCCACCGAGTACAACCAGGAGAATCGAACCCAGGATATGTTTCATACTGGCTCCACCGGCATAGATCAAGAGACCACAGGTGGACACCAGAATGAAGGTGGTACCGAAGTCTGGTTGCAGCATAATCAGCCCTGCGATGAATCCAACGATGAACAAGACGGGAACGTACCCTGTCTTGAAAACCCTGAATTTCTCACCTTTTTTGGTAATAAGAGCAGAGAGATAGAGAATGATAGCAATTTTCGCGAACTCTGCAGGCTGAAGACTGAAACCAAAAATGTGAATCCAGCTTCGTGCACCGTTCAATACTGCACCTGAGATCAAAACAATCACCAGCATGACCGTAGTGAGCAGGAAAAAGGGTGCATAGAGCTTTTTGTACTTGTTGAAGCGGATATTCATGGCAAAAAACATGCCAAATAGACCGATAATCGCCCACATAAGTTGTTTTTTCGTGAAGTAAAGGGCATCATTGTTAAATTTATCGCTTGCGATTGCAATGCTGGAACTGGAGCTGAATACCATCACCAGTCCAAAGCCCACCAACAATAAAGTGAGGATTAGCAGTTGAAAATCCGGCGTGCCTCTCTTCGTTTTCGTTTGGGCCGTTTGTTGTTTCATCGTTTGGCCCAGCCTATGCTTCCAGCAGTTCTTTAAGCTGCTGTAATTTTTCGGCTGCCAGCTTCACGACTGGTTGCGGAACGGAAGAGTCATAATCCAGGCCGTGAGGGAAAGTGGCTTTGCCGAGGTATACTGCTTCCACAGCAAGAACGGTATCCGGTTTTTCCAATTTGCCTTCCACAGCGCGGGTATTAATGCGTACAAAGTATTCTGAGTTGGTTTGTTCATCTTCAATTTTGTAGTCATATGTAGCACGGTAATATTCCCATTGCCACCGGACAAATCCGACTTTCTCGGCGCTCTCATCCAGGTATGCCAAGTCGCTCTTCAAGCCATCCAAGCCTGTATTCTCAAAAATCATAAGCGTTTGATCCTCCTCATAAGCTTCCGAGTATAATTTCTCGAGTATTTCTCTAGTTCATGATAGTATGTTTCCCCTTCCCGTGCAAGCTTTCCAAAGGCGTTTCGTATCGGTTTTCTTCCAATTCTGCTACAATATACAGCAATAGGTTTGAAGAGGAAGGTTCGGGCTTGATCCAAGTCCCGTTCAAGATTGAAAGGGTGGAGAGACATGACTAATAATATATGGTGGGAAGATCTGCAGATCCACATGGTGGAATGGCGGCGTCATCTTCATCGCAATCCCGAGGTTTCCTTTCATGAGGAGAAGACATCCTCTTTTGTAGCGGATATGTTGGAGAGCTTTGGCGTTGAAGTGAGGCGTCATGTTGGTGGTCACGGGGTCATCGGTACCATTCGTGGGGACAAGCCGGGTCCTGTCGTCATGCTGCGAGCTGATATGGACGCACTTCCAATTCAGGATGAAAAGAATATCGAGTATGCATCACAACAAGCAGGAGCGATGCATGCATGCGGCCACGATGGTCATATCTCCATCTTGCTCGGTACGGCATTGTATTTCAGCCGTCACAAGCAGGAGATCCAAGGCGAGATTCGCTTTTTGTTCCAGCCAGCAGAAGAACTGCTTCCGGGTGGTGCAGTTCAGGTCATTGCGGATGGTGCGCTTGAAGGCGTGGATGTCATATATGGCATTCATCTGTGGACCCCGCTGCCTATAGGTGTTGTTGCCAGTAAAGCAGGACCGATGATGGCGGCGGCGGACGATTTTTACATTGAGATCAAAGGCAAAGGTGGACATGGCGGGATGCCACAATCCACGATAGATAGTCTTATCGCGGGTTCTGCGCTTGTGATGCAGCTTCAGACCGTTGTCAGTCGTTCGGTGGATCCATTGCAACCCGCGGTGCTGACCATTGGTACAATGCAGGCGGGCTCGGCTCAGAATGTAATTGCAGAGCAATGCAAAATGAGCGGTACGGTAAGAACGTTTGATGAAGAGACCCGAAACGGGATGAAAGAGCGTGTGCTTACCATGGTAGCCCAGACAGGGGCAGCTTATGGCGCAGAGACGCAAGTGAAATATATTATGGGATATCCGCCTGTGGTGAACGATGAACAGGAGACAGAACGTTTCTTCAGAGAAGCTACAGAATTATTTGGGGCAGAACGAGTGCAAGCTTCCCCGATGCTGATGCCAGCGGAAGATTTTGCGTATTATCTGCAGAAGGTTCCAGGGTGCTTTATGTTTGTTGGAGCAGGCAACCCAGATAAAAATGCGATCTATCCGCATCATCATCCGATGTTTGATTTTGATGAAGACGCAATGCAGACGGCCGTTAGATTGTTCATAGCTATGGCTAAGGGTTACACAGCCGAATGACTTTAGATGCAGTTGGGCATCCTGTTCATACCGAGGTATGGGCATCCTGTTCATACCGAGGTATGGGCAGGATGTTTTTTTGTGGATTTTATAGATGTTGTCCAAAAGTCCACTTTTCGGTACTGAAAACTAGACTTTTTGAACGTGCACTTAAAGTGGTTCATTTTCGGAAGCTGCCGGAACTGGACTTTTTTGTGATAGGAGGAAGGCTCCAAATGGAAGGAACAGAACATATGGTAAGCACAGATGCTTGTATCGTTCAGCGAGATTTTACAGTTTTGCTGGAAGTTGGCCACCCCGGATTCGAAAGAGCAAGAGAGCAGCTTGGGATGTATTCAGAACTAGTTAAGACACCGGCAGCGTTCCATACTTACCGAATCACTCCGTTATCGCTCTGGAATGCGGCTGCGCTGGGATGGAATGCAGATCAGGTCATCGCAAGTTTGGAGCTGGTATCCCGCTGGAACGTGCCTGCTGCACTTATACAGGATGTTCGGAGAATCATGGATCAGTATGGCAAATTAAAACTGCATTCCGAAGCAGATCACACTAGAATGCGTCTTTACAGTGAGGATGAGCGGTTGTTGGATGAATTAAGTGGATTGAAATCGATAGCTGCCTTTCGCATGGAACGTAAGGACGCTCATGAACTTCTGCTCCCAGGAGAACAGCGAGGGTTATTAAAAAGGGAATTAACACGATTGGGTTACCCCGTACTTGATTACGTAGGATATCGGGAGGGAACCAAGCTTTCATTTGATTGGCGGTCTAATGATCCGGGGGACCACTCTGAGCGGTTTGCGTTGCGTTCTTACCAGAGAGAGGCTGTGGATGCATTCGAAGGCAGTGAGGGCATGGGAGGAAGCGGTTTACTCGTACTTCCTTGCGGGGCAGGCAAAACGGTCATTGGCATGGCCGTGCTGGAGCGGCTTCAATGTGAATGCCTTATTTTGACGTCTAATACAACGTCTGTGCGACAGTGGATTCAGGAAATTCAAGACAAAACCACGATTACCAGCGAACAGATCGGTGAGTATTCCGGTCAGAAAAAACAGGTGAAACCTGTGACTGTAGCTACATATCAGATTCTTACACACCGGAAATCAAAGGATGCTGATTTTACCCACATCAAACTGCTCAGTGAGCGGCAATGGGGTCTGATCATATATGATGAAGTACATTTGCTGCCAGCACCAGTGTTTCGTGCAACTGCGGATATTCAAGCTACTCGAAGGCTGGGATTAACAGCCACCTTGGTTCGAGAGGATGGCTGTGAACAGGATGTGTTTTCGTTGATTGGTCCAAAGCTCTATGATATGCCGTGGAAACAACTGGAGCAGCAAGGGTGGATTGCTGATGTACAATGTCAGGAGATACGTATCCCGTTTTCCCCGGAACTAAGATCAAATTATCTGCAAGCCGAGGTTAAACATCAATTTCGATTGGCTGCCGAGAATCCGGCGAAGGTACATGTAGTTAAGCGTTTGCTGGAACGTCATCGGGATTTGCCTGCGCTAGTGATTGGACAATATCTGGATCAACTTGAGTTGATTGCCCGGGAAATTGAAGCACCTTTGATCTCGGGTACCATGTCACAGCAAGAGCGAATCAAGTGGTTTGCCGCTTTTCGACGTGGAGAGATTAAAACAATTGTGGTATCCAAGGTTGCCAATTTTGCTGTGGATTTGCCTGATGCTGCTGTTGCGCTTGAGATATCCGGAAGTTTCGGGTCAAGGCAGGAAGAGGCACAGCGTTTGGGAAGAATTCTGAGACCAAAAGCTGGAGAAAACAAAGCATATTTCTATGCGTTGGTATCAGAGGATAGTAAGGAACAGGAGTTTGCATTAAACCGTCAGATGTTCTTGGTCGAGCAGGGATATGAATATGCTATCGTTCATGAGAACGAATAGTCCATTTATACTCGCGAAAAGAGGAGGGATTGGGATATGTCTTCATTTGAAGCGATAGATGAGCCTGTGGTACTGAACCTTGATTCATGGTCAAAGCTTGCTTTGGTGGAACAAAAAGTGCTTGGTGCAATTTTTCACAAACATGCCGGTCAGCCTTTTTCCTCCCTCCTGCCACGAGAACAGTGGGCCATCGAAGGACTCAGTGTCGCAGAAGCCAATTCTTCATTCGCCAGCCTTAGGCAGCAAAGATGGATTGAATCTGTATATAAGAGTTGGGGAGAGCGATTATTCTATATTCCTGCTTCGCTGATGGAGACATTGACGATTGCTTACGCACAAAAAGTGGGCATAACCGTTAAACAGATGGCACAGCATGCTCATGTATTACAGGAGGGAAAGCCGGATATTGCTGCAGAGCTGCTTCATCTGATCGCGTGGATCGAAAGAGAAGGACTTCCTTTGACAGGTAAAGGTACGATACATAAGAGAACGGTTCAAAAATTAAGTGCAATAACAGTACTAGCCGCTACAGACTTTGATGGTTTGGGCATCCGATATGAACATTCGGATTTGTATCCGACCCACGTAGCGATCCTTCTGGATCTACTGCTCAGTCTGAATCTCATTCAGAAGTCAGATAGCCAAATTCAGATTGTAGATCATCGATTACAAACATGGTTGAAGCTCTCGTGGAGACAGATGCATCGGGAGGTATATCAAGCGTGTATGGACAGATACGGAGAAGCTGAACCCGCGTTGCAGCATTTCCGTTATCAATTGGCAGTGTTTGCTCCAGAAAAAAACATATGGTGCCATATAGAGAATTCGGAATTGAACCCACGTATCAGGGGCTGGCTCTGCGCACTAGCTGGCTGGGGTTATGGCGACATCGGAGAAGATCAGTCGGGAGCGCTGGCATTCCGTTGGCTGATTGAACCGCAGAGCCTGTTATATCGAGAACAAGAGATGGTAAGTGAGACGGAGCCATGTGGATTTTACATGCAGCCTGATTTTGAAATGTTGGTGCCTCTGGAAGCAGGGCCTGATTTGATCTGGATGCTGGAGCAATACGCAGAACGGGTGACGCGTGATCGAATGTCCATCTACCGTATGACAAGAGAACGATTCATTTCAGCCTTAACCAGAGGGTATGGATTACATGAAGTGATGGATTTTCTGGACCAATATGCGCTGACAGGCATACCGGAAAATGTACGGATTGCGTTAGCAGATTGGGGAAAGGAGACGGATGCCGCACCGTTGACTGTAAATCGGAGTATGAAGGTAATGGAGGCAAGTACAGGCTCCGCAGATGATTCGAAGTTATTAGAAAAAGATATGTTGAGCGGTGTATATTCTTCTTTCTACACATCCGATAATCAAGGTCTGGTTGATGTCCCTGCATCTCTGCATGGGTTGGAGCGTGATCATTCTGTCATTGAGAAGAAGTTCTCTCTGTTGGGATTTGAGGAGATACCGGAGACCTGGTACAAGGAGTGGCGTCGATATCATAGTTCAACCGCCCGACAGATTGCTGCCAAAGCCATTGAGTGGCAGACCAAGCTGGGGATACAACAGGAAAATCGTACGCAATACCTCATTCCACATCAGGTAGAGGGTCATGAACAATGGACTTTAAGCGGTTGGTGCATGTTGGATTCAAGTGAAAATAGATCGGAGACGGAATGGCGTACATTCTCCCCGTCAGAGTGGGATACAATGCGTCTTATCCTGCCAGATGATGTCATAACCTGACTATTTCACGTGAATATCAGGTTGAAAGGCGAATTTTCGAGTTCCCCCTATTTCTAATTGCAGGAAAAACTCTTCTTAACTATTCATGGATATGCTATGATGAGGTAGTCTACGTTAAGTAGAACTTTATATATAGATAGGATGAATATTTCATGAGCGTAGCGGAAATGAACACGGTCGATATGGCCCAAGTGTTAACGGGCGCATATGAACTGGGCGACATGATTAACCAATCTGCCGAAGTATCGGATTATTTATATTGGAAGCAGCAAGTCGAGACTACTCCTGAGATTCAGATGGGGATTCGGAAGCTGAATGCCAAGAAGGAATTGTTTGAAGAAACACAGCGTTTCGGTCATTTTCACCCGGATTATCATGCAGCAAAAGACCAGGTGAAGGCTCTGGAACAGGAGTTGGAAAATTTCGAGGCGGTAATCCGCTTCAAACAGGCAGAGAAGTCCCTGGATGATATGTTATTCCAGATGTCAGAGACCATTGCATTTGCAGTGTCAACGACCATTAAGGTACCGAGCAATGATCCGAATCCGAAGGGCGGCTGCGGTAGTGGCGGCAAGTGTGGTTGCAGTTAAGTAATCATTATAGAAGGGCGGGGAACGATGATGTTTGCGGAAAGGACAGGATTCATTATTTGGGTCAGTGATTTGAAAGCTGCCCGTAATCTCGAAAAATATGGCACCGTGCATTATATCTCCCGCCGTATGCATTATGTAGTCATGTATGTTAATGCAGAACGGGCAGATGATACGATGAAAAATGTGAAGCGACTTTCCTATGTGCGCAAGATCGAGCGCTCGTATCGTAATGAGATCAAAACCGAGTATGCCAGCAAAACGATGGACAAAACGAGCTTTTACGGAATATAGACGAGAAACTGGAGGGACCCTTTGGGGTCGCTCTTTTCTTGAATTATACACAAATTGGATATTGTGAAAAAAAGTTAAACTTACGCCTTGAGGTTGCGGGACTAATGTTGTAATATATTTGGTAATAAATAGATAGAAAGTCCTATCTGGTGGAGAGTGATTCCCATGCGTGATAAGGTGATGCAACGTTGGAGCACCTACGAGCCGTTTTTCGTGGCTCTTGGAGACAAGAAAGTGGCTGACATCGTCATTACCCATCATGCCAAGATGCGGTATGCAGACCGTATTGAGCCTGCACGTAGTGATGATGACCATATTGCGGCGTGGTTATGGGAGTGTCTGAAGCAGGACCGTATAACACCATACTACCGTAATGAACAGGACGTCTACCTGATTGATGAGGATCTGGTGGTGGTCGCCGAATTTTCCGAACTTGAAGGAGAATATGATATTGCGGGCAACCCGCTGCACAAAATGATTGTAGTTACGTTTCTGGGACGTATGTCGGAGACCATTGAATTAAGGGACCTGAAGTCATATTATTCATGGTTAAGACATTCAAGAAGAATGACGTTGGTCAAAAATAGCCGCAAGCATAAGTAAGCCCGAGTAGATTCAATATGTTGAAATCATAGATTCAAGGATTATCGCATGCAGACAAGCTGCATGCTTTTTTTGTCGCCAAGCGGGAAATCGGCTACAATGTAGAGAGTGTAATCGAAGAGGGGCGAAGATATGAATTTTCACCAATTGCATATTTTTTATACGGTAGCAGAGAAGGGGAGTTTCTCGGCTGCTGCACAAGCATTACATATGACTCAACCGGCAGTAACGATGCAGATTCAATCATTGGAGGACTATTTTGGCACCAAGTTACTGCATCGTTCCACCAAAAAAATAGAATTATCCGAGGCTGGACGGACTTTATTACCTCATGCGAAACGGAGTGTAGAGCTGGTCAGACAGACGGATGAAGCGATGTCGGCGTTTACCCAGATGTTACAGGGCAGACTCCAGCTGGGAGCCAGCTTAACGATCGGGGAATATGTGCTTCCACGCATGCTCGGACCATTTGCACTTCAATATCCGGATATTTCAATCGTCATGAAAGTGATGAATACAACGCAAATTATGGATGACATATTGAAGCATCAGCTAAACTTCGGTCTTATTGAAGCGCCTGTGAACCACCCGGACATGATTGTGGAGCCTGTCATGCAGGACGAGCTGAAACTGATTGTACCTGCCGGGCATGATCTGGCGAAGCGTGGCAAAGTGAATCTTGAAGATGTAATGAATTATCCTTTTGTGCTGCGTGAGAAGGGTTCGGGTACTCGTCAGGTGATGGAAGACCAATTGCAAAAGAAAAAGATTGATCCGCAGGATATGAATGTTGTAATGGAACTTGGCAGTACAGGAGCGGTAAAATCGGCTGTGGAGGCAGGGGTAGGTATTACGATGTTATCTCCTTCTTCGGTGCAGCATGAACTGGCTTTGGGACTTGTTCATATTGTGGATATCCGCGGACTCGAATTCAAAAGGCAGTTCTATGCCATCCATCTAAAGTCGTCCTTGTTGCCCCTGTCAGCAGTCGCTTTCCTGAATTATCTGCGTCAGCAGGAGCAGCCTAAGTCGGTACATAAGACGGGGAAGGCATAATCGTTGGCAACATCAATGATAGATAAGATTGAATCATAATCAATTTTACACAAAGGAGCTGTTGTTCATGGATCAGCGCCAAGGACGCTGTGATCTTCACACGCATAGTCAGGCTTCCGATGGAATGCAGCCACCTGCTGATAATGTGAAGCTTGCCAAACAAAAAGGGCTATCTGCGGTTGCCCTAACGGACCATGATACAGTAGCTGGTGTAGCCGAAGCACAACAAGCGGGAAAAGAGTACGATATTGATGTCGTTGCTGGAGTGGAGATCAGCACTCGGGCTGGTGGGAAAGATATTCATGTGCTTGGGTATTATGTGAATACAGAGGATGAGCAGTTCCTGCAACGGTTGCGCGGATTACGAGAAGCGCGAGATGAGCGGAATCATCTGATTATTGGCAAGCTGCAAGAACTCGGGCTTGATATAAGCTGGCAGGAGGTACTCGATGAGCTGGGACGGCCGTTAGAGCCGGATGAGAGTATTGGAAGACCTCATATGGCCGATGTGCTGGTGAAAAAAGGCTACGCTGTTGACATGCGGGATGCATTTGATCGGTATCTTGCTGAAGGCAAGCCAGGCTTTGTATCTGTACCCCGCGTTGCACCAGAGGATGCATGCGAGTGGATCAGAGCCGCAGGTGGAGCCGCTGTGATTGCCCATCCGGGTCTCTATAACGATGATGAACTGGTGCGACGTATCATCGAAGACTCTCGTCCAGATGGCATTGAGGTGTTTCATTCGGACCATGGCCCGGAAGAGGAACGCAGGTATGGTAAGCTGGCCAAGGAATACGACCTCATTGAAACAGGTGGATCTGATTATCATGGTAAACGGCAAGGTATTGTTTTCCACGGGGATCTTGGTAGCAAGACCGTAACGGTTGATGTGTTGGAAAGGCTGAAGGCAGCTGCTTCACAGCAAAGGGGAGAGTAAGCGAGACGTTGCAACGCTCTATCTGACTATAATAAATTCTGTATTACTGGATACATTTTAAGATCGAAGGAGTAAGAGACATGCAAGCATGATAGGGCTGAACCTTCATGTTTGCATGTCCCTTTTTTTGTTCTGAAAATAGTCTATGTAATGGAATAGTTTACCCAAGCGCCACGTGTAGCCCCGAGACGTTCGAATAATTGCTGTGCCCGCTCATTGGTCACTGCTGTGATCCAAGACATATATGCACATCCATGGTCACGCGTATATTGCTGACAGTGTGCAAATAATTTGGCTTCTGCTTCGCCTTCTCTGAATGTTTCCGTAACAAATAGGTCATTCATGATGGCGACACGCTCTGCTTTCATCGTGCTGTATGTAAAGAACAGGGTAGAAAATCCGATAAGCTTCCCGTCCTCTTCTGCCACGAATTGAGCACCGATCTGCTGATTAAGCAGGTTGTTGATCAAAAGCTGGATGGATTGATCACCAGGCCAGGGGTTGTTGTAGAATCCCACCACATAGTCATGCATTAAGGCCATCAGGGGTTTCAGATCATTAGGTTGAGTTTCTCTGATATGTATGGTCATGGTACACTTCCTTAACAGTAATTTATATTTCTTAGAATTGAATTATTATACATATAAATGAATTAATATTCAATAAAATGATAAATAAGCTGAGCTTCACCTATCACTCAAACAACTAATGCAATAACAAAAATCCCCTGAACCGTTAATGGTCAGGGGATTTTTCTATTGTTACTGTTACATCGCACCTTATGAGCTAAGCATACTATCCATTTTTAATGGTGGATGGCAGACTCTTGATCAATTCATCATTTGGCGTGACAAACAACGTCTTCTGATGATCATAGATCACAAAACCAGGCTTCGCACCACTTGGTTTGCGCACATGACGGATAAACGTGTAATCCACAGGCACACTGCTGGACTCCTTGGCCTGGCTGAAATAGGCAGCAAGCTGTGCTGCTTCTTCCAATGTAGCTTCACCAAAGTCCGTACTGCGAATAACGACATGTGAACCTGGAATGTCTTTGGTATGCAACCAGGTGTCGTTGGAAGAAGCGAGACGGTTGGTCACGTACTCATTCTGCAGGTTGTTTTTGCCCACAAGAATATCAATTCCCTCCGAGGAGGTGAACTGGTGTACGGTTGGACGGTCACTTTTCTTCTTCTTTTTACCCTTTTTATTACGGTCACGAAGGTATCCTTGCTGTACAAGCTCGTCCCGTATTTCCTCAATATCGTTCATCGATGCAATGGAGAGCTGCTGTAACAGGTTATCGAGGTAGTCAATCTCGTCTTTGGTTTTTCCAAGCTGCTCATGAATAACAGCCAGACTGTTCTTATATTTGTTATAACGCTTGAAATAACGTTGTGCGTTGTCAGACGGTGTGAGCAACGGATCAAGCTGAATGGTAATGTTGGCTTGGTCTTCATCGTAGAAGTTCACAAGCTCCACGCTCTTGTCCCCTTTGTGGACCTGATGCAGGGAGGCAAACAGCAACTCACCCCATAGTCTGAACTTGTCCGCATCGTCTGCTTCCAGTAGATCCTTGTTCAGGTTGTCCAGCTTTTTGATGTTTTTGCTTCGCTCATTCTGCAGAAAACGGAGCAGATCACTTACTCTCTGTTTAACCGTGTCTCGTTCAGCCTTATCTCCGTAATAATCTTCCATGCACTTGCTCATCGTGTCATAGGTTTTCTCCAAATCCTGAATGCTCTGAAGATGAACGGCTGAGAAAATCATTTTGCCTTTGGCGTTCATTCCGGTTACAGGTGTGTAGATATGATCTCTGACAGGTCCCATCACGGCTTCAAAAGCGTTCCAGAGTGCACCAGCCTCAACTCGGCTTTCACCCTCAACCACAGCTGGAGTGCTCACGGTGCCTTCAGCAGCAATTCCACGAGCAGCAATCTCTCCCGCAATTAACGGGCTAAGACCGCTAAAGGAGTTCACAAGCCAGCGTGATGCATCTTCTTCAGCGGCATGATAGCTGTCCTCGAAAGCTGTACGACTCACTTCGAGCGGATTACTTTTATGTTGCTCGGGTGGGGCAGTATACGCGAATCCAGGCATGATTACCCGGTAGCTACTGATTGAAGGAGTCACATGATGAATGCCATCCAGAATCGTTCCAGTTACAGGATCAAGCAAAATAATATTACTGTGACGCCCCATCAATTCAATGATGATCCGTTTAACCGAAACATCCCCCAGTTCGTCGCGCTGGCGCACATTGATGTGGATAATACGCTCCATACCAATCTGACGGATCTCCTCAATGATTGCACCTTCACAGTGCTTACGGAGCAACATGCAGAACATGGGTGCTTCCGTAGGGTTAAGGAATGTCTTTTCCGTATAATGCACACGGGGATAGGTTGGGCTTGCCGAAACAAGCAATTTACTATTTCCGCGCTGAGCACGCAGGGTGAGAACTACGTCATGGCCATTCGGCTGATGGATCTTGCTGATACGTCCACCAATGCAGCCTTGCAGTTCATGAACAATGGCCCGTGTCACAATGCCGTCCAATGCCATTTTTTCCACTTCCTCTCTCTATCGAGCATCTGCATTTATCATGCCAAATGCTTCATCTATATAACTGAAACGTGCAACCAGGTATGTAAAAAAACAAGGACTGGCTACAGATTCTTCGTTGCTTGCCTGTTGAACGCTGGAATTGGTACTGCGCAGAACATCGCAGACTTTTATTTTAGCCTATTCTGTCCATCAGGGAAAGGATTCACCTTCCGGGTGCTAATCACAGACCTGTCCGAATACATATAGAGCAGGTAGTTTGTCCGGCATAGTGTACAGCCTGTCGACCAGCGCGCCGGTGAGTCATGTGAGCTTATTTTGCAGATGAAATACAGACTGGGAGGGAAACTTGAAGCATGGAACATACCAAGTGGCATCAACTTAGTGATGAAGAGCTTCGTAACACTCTTGGCGTCAGCCCGCAGGAAGGATTGACGGATGAAGCTGTAGCAGAGAAGAGGAAAGTGGTCGGTTCAAATGAGCTGAGCGAGGGAAAACGTATTTCTCCAATTACATTGCTCTTGAATCAGTTCAAGGATTTTATGGTGCTGGTGTTGATGGGAGCAACGTTGGTATCCGGATTGCTGGGTGAGTATCTGGATGCGGTAACGATTGTGGCTATTATCGTACTGAATGCGATTCTGGGGTTTGTACAGGAATTCCGGGCTGAACGATCTCTTCGTGCATTGAAACAGTTGTCTGCACCTCTTGCCAAAGTGCTTCGTTCAGGCCAGGAAGTACACCTTGCCGCCAAACAACTTGTCCCCGGGGATATTATTATGGTGGAGAGTGGGGACCGCATACCCGCTGATGTGCGTTGGCTGCAAACGAACAGTCTGGATGTCGAGGAGTCGGCACTTACCGGGGAATCGGTTCCTGTAAGCAAACACTGCCTTCCGATTGCGGACGAGGACGTTCCGCTGGGTGATCAGAAGAATATTGGTTTTATGGGTACCATGGTCACTCGTGGTACAGCCAAAGGTGTGGTTATCCGTACGGGGATGGAGACGGAGATGGGCAAAATCGCCGATCTGATCCAAAATACGGAGGAGCAAGAAACACCGTTACAGCACAGGCTGGAACAACTGGGCAAAATTCTGATTTTTGTCGCATTGGGATTAACTGTTATGGTTGTCGTCGCAGGGATACTGCACGGACAACCAGCGGTTGGCATGTTTCTGGCAGGGGTCAGCCTCGCGGTGGCTGCCATACCGGAGGGTCTGCCCGCTATTGTAACCATTGCACTTGCACTAGGCGTGCAGCGTATGATCAAACGTAAAGCCATTGTGCGCAAACTGCCTTCTGTCGAAACTCTGGGCTGTGCATCCGTAATCTGTTCGGATAAGACAGGCACGCTCACCCAGAACAAGATGACGGTAACGGATGTGTGGCTGGAAGGACGCAACATCAAGGTTACCGGGGATGGTTATGCACCTGAAGGGCAGATGTTGGAGAACGGTCGAATGGTGGAATTGAAGAGTGACCAGTCGCTACGCAGAATGCTCCAGATTAGCGCGCTTTGCAACAATGCCAGTATTGTGGAGAGTGTTGCAAGCGAGGTGGGGAGCAAGAAAAAGGGCAAGGATACCAAAAAGGAAAGCAAGAAAAACACGAAAAAGGATGGTTTCAAAGAAGAAACAGTTCAACGAGACAATGTATTCTGGGAGCTGAAAGGTGATCCAACGGAAGGGGCACTTGTCACACTGGCCTCCAAAATGGGGCTTACTCCGACCGGACTCAAAGAGTTGTATGCCCGCCAGCAGGAGTTCCCGTTTGATTCGGAGCGAAAACGCATGTCGGTCCTGGTTCATCACCAGGGAGGCCGGATGATTTATACCAAAGGTGCACCGGATGTGTTGATCGGACACTGCAGTTATATTTTGTGGGAAGGAAAGGTCGTACCTTTCACTGGAACGCTGCGGCAAAAAGTGATGGCAGCCAACGAGAGCATGGCCGGAGCGGCACTGCGTGTCCTTGGAATGGCCTACCGTGAAGTGCGGCCGGAAGAAAAAGTGGCTGACGAACACGCCGCCGAAAGTCAGCTTGTCTTCGTAGGACTTGCAGGTATGATTGATCCACCGCGTCGGGAAGTGCGAGATGCAATTGCCACATGCCGCAAAGCGGGCATTCGTACCGTCATGATCACAGGTGATCATGGAACAACGGCAGAAGCCATTGCGCATCAGTTGGGGATTCTTCCTCGTGGAGGTGCCTCCTTAAGTGGTCAGCAGCTGGCAGGCATGACAGACGATCAACTGGATAAACAGGTAGAGGGCATATATGTGTTCTCAAGAGTGTCTCCTGAACATAAGCTTCGCATCGTAAAATCGTTACAGCGCAAAGGGCATGTCGTCGCGATGACGGGTGATGGAGTCAATGATGCTCCGGCGATCAAAGCTGCAGATATCGGCATAGCGATGGGCATTACAGGAACGGATGTGACGAAGGAAGCTTCTGCGCTCATCCTGAGTGATGACAACTTCTCAACCATTGTGGCTGCGATTGAAGAAGGCCGTAATATTTATGAGAACATTCGCAAGTTTATCCGTTATTTGCTGGCATCAAACGTGGGCGAAATATTGACGATGTTCTTTGCGATGATGATGGGCTTGCCGCTGCCACTCGTACCTATTCAGATTCTGTGGGTTAACCTCGTAACAGATGGCTTGCCTGCAATGGCGCTGGGGGTAGATCAGCCTGAGAAAGATCTGATGGAACACAAACCCCGTGGCGCCAAGGAAAACATTTTTGCTCGCAGACTGGGGTGGAAAATCGTCAGCCGGGGTGTGTTGATTGGGTTATGCACACTCGGAGCGTTCTGGCTTACCCTTCAGGCTGCGCCGGATAATCCGGGTCAACTGATCAAGGCACAGTCTGTTGCTTTTGCTACACTCGTTTTGGCGCAGCTTATTCATGTCTTTGATTGCCGTAGTTCGCGGTCCATCTTCCACCGGAATCCTTTACAGAACAAATATCTGGTTCTTGCGGTGATTTCATCGGTTGTACTGATGCTGGTTGTCATGTACGTTGAACCATTGCAGCCGATCTTCAAAACCGTACCTCTGGGATTGCGTGAATGGGCGCTCTGTATCGTTGCTGCAGGCATTCCAACGTTCCTTATGGGCGCAGGCAGCGTCTGGGGTGGTCGTCGTAACCGCCGCCGTATGGGTGGTACTGGCCGCTTCGTACCGAAAAGTACAAAGTTTTCGGCATAAAATCAATACCTTTTCCTTACCTATTTCGTTATGCTATCCTCAAAATGATTCAAAGCGGCAGCTTTGGCATTTTGCAGGATAGCTTTTTTGTGTAAATGTTGAATATGAATTTCTATGGTAATCCTGTAGAAGAGCAAGAATATAGCTTTGGCAGCAGACTGCCAAAAGGAGTGGGCAAGATTATGGAATTTACGAAAATGCATGGACTTGGTAACGATTTTATCGTTGTATTTGGTGAAAAGGAGCTTCCGGCAGATGCGGCAGAATTGGCTGTGAAATGGTGCAACCGTTTCTTTGGCATCGGTGCGGACGGCCTGGTTTATATACTGCCTTCGGAGAAGGCAGACTTTCAGATGCGTATCATGAATTCGGACGGTTCGGAAGCAGAGCAGTGCGGTAATGCCATTCGCTGTGTATCCAAATATGTATACGATCATGGTCACGTGAACCAGGAGCAGATCACCATTGAAACGATTGGTGCAGGGGTACAACCTGTGAGTCTCAACATTCGTGATGGTAAAGTGGAAACTGTTCGTGTCGATATGGGCGAGCCGATCCTGAACGGTCTTCAAGTGCCTACAACGGTGGATGCCAACCCAGTGGTTGATCACTACATTGAAGCAAATGGACATGCGTTCAAATTCACTGCCGTATCCATGGGTAACCCGCATGCGGTTATCTATGTAGATGACGCTGTAAATTTTGACCTCACAACTTGGGGGCCCCTTCTTGAAGTTCATCCGATGTTTCCAAAAAAAATCAATGTGGAATTTGCCACAGTTCGTGACCGTGGATATGTGGACATGCGTGTATGGGAACGCGGAGCGGGTCCAACACTTGCTTGTGGAACCGGAGCTTGTGCGACACTGGTATCCTCTGTCCTGAATGGACATACAGATCGTACAGCAGTCATCAGCCTCAAGGGTGGGGATCTCCACATTGAGTGGAACGAAGCTGACAATCATGTGTACATGACTGGACCTGCTGAAGTTGTTTTTAAAGGAATCACTTCATAAAGAAGTGGAAGGTTTAACCAAAGAGGCCTGCGGGCCTCTTTTTTTGTCAAAAAGGACAGGTCGTGTCTCCTGTACAGAGACATATTGGGGGCTGTATGGCAAGAACGTCCATATGAGCTGGATACTCATCAAAAACCTGTGTTTTTCTTCGTTTTATAGCGTTTTTTGTGTTACATTAGTATGTAAATGATCACAGCTAGGCGGGGGGAAATGGGATGAAGGCGGATTTGCGGAAAGTTATGCAGGAACGGGTTCTCGTTGGAGATGGGGCCATGGGAACATTTCTGTACCAAATGGGGTTCCCGGTGGGGATTTCATATGAAGAATTAAACTTGATTTCACCTGAAGTAGTGGCGGATGTACATCGCAGTTATCGGGATGCAGGTACAGAAATATTTGAAACAAATACGTATTCTGCCAATTACGACAAGTTGTCCAAGTTCGGTCTGGAGTCCAAGGTGGAGGACGTGAACCGTGCCGGTGTACGCATTGCCAAAGAGGTAGCTGGAGATACCGGTTATGTGCTTGGTGCAGTTGGTTCCATTCGAGGTGGCAAGCGGACAAACGTGTCAACGAGTGAACTGAAACGCTTTTATCAACAACAGATCTCTGCACTGCTAGATGAAGGCGTGGATGGCATTTTGCTTGAGACCTTCTATGATATCGAGGAAATGGATATTGCTCTTTTGCAAGCGCGCAAGCTAAGTGATCTGCCCGTAATTGGACAGTTCGCGGTAGAGGATGTTGGACACACACTGGACGGATATACAATGCCTGAAGCCTTCCGGATTATGCGGGAGCAGGGCGCGGATGTCATTGGTTTTAACTGTCGCTCAGGTCCAAACGGGATTATGCGTGCCATGGAAACCGTCTCGGGACGAATTGGTATTCCAATGTCCGTCTACCCGAATGCTGGTGCAGCAGATTATGTAGATGGTGAGTTCCGTTATGGTGCGACTCCGGAGTACTTTGGTCAGACGGCAGTGCAATTTGCTGAACTGGGCGCTCGTATTATCGGTGGTTGCTGTGGTACGACACCTGATCATATCACCGCTATGAAAGAAGCGCTTGCTGACTATGTGCCTTCGCCTATTCTGGAGCCTGATCCGTCAGAATCCAAACCGCGTATTGTGTTGCATGAAAATGTGGATGAGCGTTCCGGACGTGGCGGACAGCCTACGATCGTTGACCTGGTCAAGCATCGTCACACCGTTATTGTTGAACTTGACCCGCCGCGGGACTTGGACATTGCCAAGTTCATGAAAGGTGCCGAGACATTAAAAGCAGCCGGAGCCGATGCCCTGACACTGGCCGATAATTCACTAGCGGTTACACGGATGAGCAACATGGCGCTGGGTCACCTCGTTCAGGATCGCACGGGCCTTCGTCCACTGGTGCATATTGCCTGCCGTGACCGGAATCTGATTGGAACGCAGTCCCACATGATGGGGTTTGATGCTTTGAGTATTAATCATGTACTGGCTGTAACAGGAGATCCTGCAAGGTTTGGTGATCTGCCTGGTTCAAGCTCGGTATACGATCTGACTTCTTTTGAAATCATACGCATGATCAAACAGTTGAACGATGGAGTGGCTTTCTCAGGTAAACCGCTGAAGCAAAAAGCTGGTTTTGTCATCGGAGCGGCATTTAATCCCAATGTGAAATATTTGGAAAAAGCTGTACAACGTCTGGAGAAGAAAATTGCCTCTGGCGCTGATTACATCATGACACAACCGATCTATGATCCTGAGTTGATTGTAGCAATGCACGAAGCGACCAAACATCTGGATGTGCCCATTTTTGTAGGTGTAATGCCGCTAGCGAGTGGACGGAATGCAGAGTATCTGCACAACGAGGTTCCCGGAATTCAGCTTTCGGATGAAGTGCGTTCCCGTATGGCCGGTCTGGAAGGCGAAGAAGGCCGTGCGATGGGAGTAAAAATTGCCAAAGAACTGCTGGACGTAGCAACAGCGCATTTCAAAGGCATCTATCTCATGACACCGTTTATGTTCTACGGCATGACGGCCGAACTGACTCAATACGTATGGGAGAAGTCGGAGCATCAATGTCCTACTTGTTTCAACCCTAATAATCAATTACAATAGTAAAACGGATGTGATGCCGATGTCATTCAGTATGACCGGATACGGTCAATCCGCCTTTCATTTTGGCGGCTATAAGGTACAATTAGAGATCAAATCTGTTAATCATCGTTATTGCGAAGTGATGATGCGTCTGCCAAGAGAGTGGACGTATTATGAAGACGGTTTGAGGAAGATCGTACAGAGTCGTTTGAAACGTGGGCGGATTGATGTTTATGTAATGAAAGAAAAAGAGGAAGACCAGGCTCTTCCCGCTGTTCTGAATGAACAGACGGTCAGGGCCTATCTGCAGGCTGCAGAGCAACTGGAGACCCAATATGGAATGCAGGGCAAACCAAGTATTGTGGATATGCTTGGTCTGCCGGACGTCATGGTTCATTCGGATGGGACAAGTTCCATTCCCGAAGAGCAGAAGGACGAATGGGAGCGAGTTCTGCAGGAAGGATTGAAAGAGGCTCTGTCCAGCCTTGAACAGATGCGCGCTCGCGAGGGTCTTCATCTGGCCAGTGATCTGGAACGGCGGATTACCCGTCTGGAGTCACTGCATACCGAAATGCTTGATCTTGCACCGACTGTGGTAAGTGATTATCGCAACAAGCTAAGACAAAGGCTTACGGAAATGCAGGAAGAAGGCTCTTTCCCTTTTGATGAGCATAAATTGGGTATGGAAATTGCAATGTTTGCCGATCGTTCTAACATAGAAGAGGAGCTTACGCGTCTACAGAGTCACTTTGGACAGAGCAGGGAACTGCTGAAGAGTGATGAGCCCGTAGGTCGTAAGTTGGACTTTCTAATTCAAGAGATGAATCGGGAAGTCAATACGATTGGATCAAAAGCCAACCATTTGGCTCTGGTGAATCGTGTTGTCGAGATGAAGGCGGAGCTGGAGAAGATTCGTGAGCAAGCGGCGAATATCGAATGAACGGCCACATTTCGGCAAAAGAGTCGCATGTATAGGGGGAAGAACCTGATTATGGCAATCAAACTCATTAACATTGGATTCGGTAACATCGTATCGGCGAACCGGATTATATCCATCGTGAGTCCGGAATCGGCGCCGATCAAGAGAATTATACAAGAGGCAAGAGATCGTCACATGCTGATTGATGCAACGTACGGAAGACGTACTCGTGCCGTAATTATTACGGATAGCGATCATGTCATTTTGTCTGCAGTTCAGCCTGAGACGGTCGCCCATCGTCTTTCTTCGAAAGATGATGATAACGACGAATAAAATGGAGTGTAATATGTCTAAGGGATTACTGGTAGTGTTGTCCGGCCCATCTGGGGTCGGGAAGGGTACTGTATGTAGCGCTTTGCGCAAACGGGTGCCGGAATTGATCTATTCCGTATCGGCAACAACCCGTCAGCCTCGTCTTGGTGAAGAACATGGTGTGAACTATTTCTTCAGAAGTCATGAAGAGTTCCAGAACATGATTGCTGAAGATCAATTGTTGGAACATGCGGAGTATGTTGGTAATTATTACGGAACACCGCGTGATTTTGTGGAGAAAACGATTAACGAAGGCCGCGACATCATTCTGGAGATTGAGGTTCAAGGCGCGTTAAAAGTGAAAGAGAAATTCCCGGAAGGCATCTTTGTTTTCCTGCTTCCTCCTTCATTGGACGAGCTGAAAGATCGCATTCAGGGCCGTGGTACCGAAAGCCAAGCGACCATTGATCACCGGATGTCCGTGGCGGTTGATGAGATCAGTCTGCTGGAGCAGTATGATTACGCTGTTGTTAATGATGAAATTGATTTGGCGTGCAAGAGAATAGAAAGCATCATAATCGCCGAACATTGTAAGATCAATAAATAATCTCTTTTGCCGCTGCAGAATGCGATATAAGTGGGGCAGTTGTCATATCATATACTGAAGCACTCCATCTCGGAATGCCCGGGTGTGAAGACATGCCACATCAGTTCTGTCAGGCGGCAACTTGTGATTATACTAATGCGAAGAGGTGTTTGTTAATATGCTGTATCCTTCTATTGATGAAATGATGAACAAAGTCGACAGCAAGTATTCCCTTGTTGTTGCTGCTTCCCGCCGGGCTAGACAGCTACGTGAAGGTGAAAAAACGGATTTAAGAGGTGCGAGATCCCATAAACAAGTTGGCGTTGCACTGGAAGAAATCTATGGAGACCTGCTCGTTGTCATCAAAGGACAGGACGAAGAAGAAGAGTAAGCCGCCTGCGGCTGCTCTTCAACTGCATACGGCGCAAGCCGGATTAATTGACAACCGCGAGGTTGTTATTTTTTTACGAATAAGCATATTTTAACGGAATCTTACTTAGACGTCGTATAAATATCGGGGGAAATAAACATGTTGAACGGTAAAAAAATCGTGCTTGGTGTGACTGGCGGCATAGCCGCTTACAAAGCGGCAACATTATGCAGCAGACTGGTGCAAAAGGGAGCGGATGTTCATGTGATCATGACAGCTTCCGCTACACAGTTTATTACCGAATTGACGCTGCAGACGTTGACCCGAAACACCGTATATACCGATACATTTGATGAGCGTGAACCAGCAGTCGTATCTCATATTCATCTGGCTGATCTGGCTGATCTTGTTCTGGTTGCTCCGGCAACAGCCAATGTAATTGCCAAGATGGCGCATGGCATGGCAGATGATATGCTCTCAACAACTCTTCTTGCCACGACAGCCCCTGTCATGATTGCTCCAGCGATGAATGTACATATGTATGATCATCCAGCTGTAAAGCATAATATGAATCTGCTTGTTGAACGGGGCGCCATGATGATTGAACCGGGTGAAGGTCTGCTTGCGTGTGGATATGTGGGCAAGGGACGTCTGGAAGAACCGGAGAGCATTGTGGATGTGGTGGAACGTTTCTTCGAACAGCGCGAGTCTGCAGACCGTGCCCAGCAAGGACAAGCTTCACTGTTACAAGGCAAGAAGGTTGTTGTTACGGCTGGAGGTACGATTGAGCGCATTGACCCAGTACGATATATTACGAACGATTCATCTGGCAAAATGGGATTTGCCATAGCCGCAGCTGCGCGTGATCTGGGGGCAGATGTGAAATTGGTTATGGGCAGTACCCAATCCAAGCCACCGGAGAACGTGGAGTTGATCCCTGTACAGTCTGCACAGGATATGTATGAAGCGGTAACACGCGAGTGGGACGATGCTGATATCGTGGTTAAGGCGGCGGCAGTTGCCGATTATCGTCCAAAGGAAGTTTATACCGAGAAGATCAAGAAGAAAGGCGACACGCTGTCGCTCGAACTTATTAAAAATATAGATATTCTTGAAACACTGGGCAAACAGAAAACCCATCAGTTTTTGATTGGTTTTGCTGCGGAGACTCAGTCAGTTGAGATGTATGCACGTGAGAAATTGGAACGGAAAAACTGTGATCTGATCGTAGCCAATGATGTAACCCGCACGGGTGCAGGATTTGGAACAGACACCAACGCGGTACATATCTATGACCGGGAAGGTTTGGTGGAGGAGCTTCCAGTGATGGCCAAGGACGATGTGGCTCATCGGTTGCTCCAGATTGCGGCGGAGCGCATTGCCGGGAGGAATTAGGATATGGAGATTGCCAAGGTCATAGTCGATGTTCCCGTGAAGGAAACAGATCGGCCGTTTGATTACCTGGTACCTGAATCGATGAGAGAATGGATCGAGATTGGCAGCCGGGTGGGTGTACCTTTTGGTCATCGGACGGTACAGGGATTCGTGATTGATCTTGTGCCGCGTACCGGAGAGGAAACATTCAAGCTGAAGCAGATTCAGGAGTTGCTGGACATTGTTCCCCCGTTGTCAAAGGATTTGGTTGAGTTGGCCGAATGGATGAGTGGACGTTATGCCAGTAACCGGATTTTGTCATTGCAGGTCATGGTGCCGACGGCATTGAAAGGGAAAGCTGAGCGATACATCTCGCTGGGAGATGCACTTGATGGACAGATGGCGGGTGCACAACCGGATGATGAGGTGTTATTTGTTTGGGGAGAAGAGTCTACGACTGAGAAAGTACAGCAGGATATCATCCGTTTTGTCAAAAGTCGGGGTCAGGTACCGCTACAACAACTGAGTCGAAAATATCCCAATCATGCTGCACTAATTAAGAAATTATTGCTTGGTGGCGTGCTGCTGGAAAGTCAGGCCATCAAGGACAAGTTAAATAAAAAAACGATGAAGTCCGTTGATCTGGCTGTAGATATTGCTGCTGCTCAGGAAGCACTTGCTTCATTCCCGGCGAAAGCACAGCGGCAGAAGGAGATTCTGGCTTTTTTGCTGGAAATGAAAGAACTGCTGCCCATGCCGATGAAAGAAGTGTTATCTACACTACAGGTATCGGCCGCAACGATTAAAGGGCTTGAGGAAAAGGGATTGATTGTCACCGAGGACGTTGAGGTCTTCCGTGACCCTTATCAGGGCAGGACGTTCAAAGCGACTGAACCGCTGGTTCTGACCGATGAGCAAAAACTTGTCTACGACAATATCAATGGCCGATTGCAGGAACAACGCCATGGGGTGTTTTTGTTACATGGTGTTACGGGAAGTGGCAAGACGGAAGTCTATCTTCAAACCATTCAACAATGCATCGAACAGGATCGGCAGGCTATCGTACTGGTGCCCGAGATTGCGCTCACACCACAGATGGTAGAACGTTTTAAAGGGCGATTTGGAGACCAAGTTGCTGTTATGCACAGTCGTCTGTCTGGCGGTGAACGTTATGATGAATGGCGCAAGATTCGTGAGGGTCAGGTGAAGGTTGCAATTGGGGCGCGTTCAGCTGTATTTGCTCCATTCAGTCGGCTTGGGTTGATTATTATGGATGAAGAACACGAGACTTCCTACAAACAGGAGGAAACTCCGAAATATCATGCTCGTGATGTAGCGGTAAAAAGAGCACAGCAGCATCAGGCGGTGGTTGTTCTGGGTTCAGCGACACCTTCGCTGGAAAGTTATTACGCTGCACGCTCGCAGAGTAATGATGATTTTGCACCACTCTTACTGGAGATGCCAACGCGAGCACTAGGTAACAAGCTGCCTGAAGTGCGGATCGTTGATATGCGTGAAGAGTTGAAGGATGGCAACCGCTCCATGTTCAGCAGGGCTTTGCATAAAGGGCTGGAGGAACGCTTGGAACGTGGTGAACAGACGGTGCTTCTGCTGAATCGCCGTGGATATTCGACCTTTGTTATGTGCCGAAGTTGTGGATATGTGGCAGGTTGTCCTGAATGTGATATTTCATTGACGTATCATCAGCGCTCGAATAATCTCCGTTGTCATTACTGCGGGTACGCGGAAGCGGCTCCGGAAGTGTGTCCGGACTGTGGAAGTGAGCATATTCGATACTTTGGTACAGGTACACAGCGAGTCGAGGAAGAGCTTGCCAAGCTCTTCCCGGGTATTCGGGTCATTCGGATGGATGTGGATACAACAACGGAAAAAGGGGCTCACGAGAAGCTACTGAAACAGTTTCGTGAGAAAAAGGCGGATGTATTGCTGGGCACCCAGATGGTTGCGAAGGGTCTTGATTTCCCGGATGTAACCCTGGTTGGCGTGATAACAGCGGACTCAGCGTTGAATTTACCTGATTTCCGTGCTGCGGAAAAAACGTTTCAGTTGCTAACACAGGTAGCTGGCCGAGCGGGTCGGCACCAATTGCCTGGTGAGGTGTTTGTTCAGTCCTATACGCCGGAACACTACTCCATTGGCCATGCGAGTCAGCATGACTATGTGTCGTTTGTACGTGAGGAATTGCTGCACCGTCGCAATTTGCAATATCCGCCATACTGTCGCCTGATTCTGGTGACCTTTTCGCATGAGCAACTTCCGGTATTGATTCGTCTTGCCGAGAACTATACGCGAATACTGAAAGAGAAGGCTAATGCGGCTGGATGGCTCGGCAGTCTGGATCGATTCAGCAATGATGCCTTTGATGTACTGGGGCCGGTAGCGTCTCCGATTCCTCGGATCAAGAATAGATACAGATTCCAATGTATGATAAAATGGCGGGGGGATGTAGACGCCATAGGACTCGCTCTGGCTACGGCCCGGCGCATGGACGAAGATGTTCAGGCGCAAAAATTGCTTATTAGTCTGGATGTAGACCCGCAAATGTTAATGTAAGCATTTTGCAGCAATGCGGATGTAAACAAGCGGTATAAACATAGATTAAAATGAATACCCCAAAAATACAGATATCGTCCTGAAATTATGATGAGGATTAGGAAGGTGCTTACAACATGTCGATTCGCATTATCGTGCAAGAACCAGATGAGGTGCTCCACAAGAGAGCCAAAGAAGTAACCAAAATTACACCAAATGTACAAAAATTGCTGGATGATATGGCTGATACCATGTACGATGCGGAAGGTGTTGGTCTTGCTGCGCCACAGGTCGGTATTTTGAAACGTCTGATTGTTATCGACGCAGGTGATGAGCAAGGGCTGATCAAGATGATTAACCCGGAGATCATTGCAAGTGAGGGAGAACAATTTGGACCTGAAGGTTGTCTGAGTATCCCTGGAATTAATGGTGATGTTCGCCGTTTCGAGACCGTTACAGTTAAAGGTCTGGATCGTGAAGGTAAAGAGCTGATTATTACGGGTAGTGGCTTGCTGTCCCGTGCATTCCAGCATGAGATTGATCATCTGGATGGCGTACTCTTTACGGATGTCGCCGAGAAAGTGTACGAAATTGCAGCCGATCAAACGGGACCGCGTCGTAATTAAGGAGTGATCGATTTGAATATTGTTTTTATGGGAACACCTGAATTTGCAGTTCCTTCTCTCGATATGCTGATGGCAGAGGGGTACAATGTGGTGGGTGTGGTGACTCAACCTGATAAACCACAGGGACGCAAAAAAGTACTTACGCCAACACCGGTTAAGGCCGCGGCAGAACGCCACGGTCTGTCGGTGTTTCAACCTGTTAAATTGCGTGATCCGGAAGCGGTAGCCCGCTTGGCTGAATGGAAGCCGGATCTGATCGTAACCGCGGCCTTTGGACAGATTCTGCCCAAAGCTGTGCTGGATATGCCTGTTCGTGGTTGTGTGAACGTGCATGGCTCTCTTTTACCGAAATATCGGGGAGGAGCACCGATTCAACGTTCCATTATTAACGGGGAATCCGTGACAGGAGTCACATTGATGTATATGGCTGAAGGCTTGGACACCGGAGATATGATCTCGCGTGTGGAACTGCCAATTACGGATGAAGATACATCAGGATCGATGTTTGATAAATTAAGTGAGGCTGGTTCCAAACTGCTTCAGGCAGAAATGCCACGATTGATTGCAGGCGAGACAACGGCGGTCCCTCAGGATGATGCTGAGGCTTCGTATGCTCGCAATCTGACTCGGGATGACGAGAAAATGGACTGGAGTCGTACTTCACGTGAACTGTTCAATCAGATTCGTGGTCTTGTGCCGTTCTCCGGTGCATTTACGATGTGGGATGATCAGGTCTTCAAAGTTTGGGCTGCGGCTAATCCCGATCAGGTGGACCTAGAAACTTCTTCAGATGCTGGACAAGCAGAGCCGGGAACGGTGCTGCAATTGAATAAAGCAGGGATTGAAGTCCGCACAGGCAATGGATCTCTCTGGTTGACTGAAGTGCAGCCAGCAGGTAAAAAGGTGATGCAGGCCGCTGACTTTGCTCGCGGTGGTACACTGAAACCTGGAACGGTGCTGCGATGAGCGGTAATATACCAGGTCGTTCGTCAGGAAAAGGCCAGCAAGCTAATGGGAATTCATCCGGACGTGAAGGAAACCGTCGTCCGAATTCGGGTAAATCGGGTGCTGCATCGCGCTCCCAGCAACCCAAAACATCTGCTCGTACATTGGCAGTCAAGGTTCTGAGTGCTGTTGAGCAAGATGGAGCATACAGTAATCTGGAGTTGAACCGCCGTCTGAAAGAGGCGGATCTAAGCCCCGCAGATGCTGGACTAGCTACCGAATTGGTGTATGGAACAATCGCCAGATTGAATACACTTGATTATTTTCTGGAACGTTACGTCGCCAAAGGAGTATCCAAACTGCAACCATGGGTTCGCAGCCTGCTGCGAATTAGCGTATATCAGATGATATACCTGGATCGTATTCCTGAACATGCCGTGGTGAGCGAAGCGGTTAATCTGGCGAAGAAACTGGGCCATCAGGGAATCTCGGGTATGGTGAATGGAGTGCTCCGCAATATGATCCGCAATCGGGATGAACTTCGTATTCCAGAACATCTGCCCGTTGCCGAACGTATTTCACTGGAGCATTCCCACCCGTTATGGATGGTTGAACGCTGGATTGCCCAGTACGGCGAAGAGACAGCGGAAGCGATCTGTCGTGCGAATAATGAGCCGCCAGCGGTGAGTGTCCGTGTCAACACAACAATGACCACACGGGAGAAACTGATGCATGAGATGACCAGTACAGGTGCAGTCGTTGAAGCTTCTCAGCTGAGTTCCGATGGAATTCTTGTACGTAGTGGCGGAAACATGGCTCTAACGTCCTGGTATCGGGACGGGTTGTTCTCTGTACAGGACGAAAGTTCCATGCTTGTCGCTGAAGCAGTTGCGCCAGAAGTAGACCAACTTGTATTAGATTGTTGCGCAGCTCCAGGTGGAAAAACAGCTCACATGGCTGAGAAAATGCAGGATCGCGGTCGTATTGTCGCGAATGATGTACATGCTCACAAGCGCCAGCTGATCCTGGATCAGGCGGAGCGTCTCGGTCTGACTTGTATCGATGCTGTAACTGGAGATGCGCTAGACCTGAATGAACGGTATCCGGAAGCGTCGTTTGACCGCATTTTGCTGGATGCACCATGTTCAGGTCTGGGTGTTATTCGCCGCAAGCCTGATGTGAAATGGACCAAAACCGTAAAAGATATCGAAGATATCGCAGGCTTGCAGCGTGAATTGCTTGATCATGTTGCGCCGTTGTTAAAACCAGGTGGTATTCTGGTGTATAGCACGTGTACGATTGAGCCTGCTGAGAATGAGGATATGGTTGCAGACTTCTTGAATCGACATCCGGAATACAGCCCAGCAGAAGCATCCGTCTGGTCTGAATCGGAGACAGCGAACTTGAAGGTTGTGAACGGTTGTATTCAGATTTTGCCACAATACGCTCACAGTGACGGATTTTTCATCGCACGGTTGACAAAAACAGTGGAATAACAGTTTAATAGAGCACGGAAGTATGACCGCCGAGGGGAACTTCGGCGGATTTCTTTGTGATGGGACTTCGATATAATTGTCAGAGAATGTGATGACAGGGTGCGATGGCGGCATTGAGATGTTATAATGCATGAAGTACAGATATCAAGGGTATACATGGATGTAACGTGGTCTTTGTGATAGAATAGGACGAATGGAACGAAAAGAAGGAAGCCAACGAAAAGAAAAGAAGGAATAGGTGTTGACAACAAAATGAAACCTTTTATATATGATTATTCTCTGGAACAACTGCAACAATGGGCTGTTGAGAATGGGGAGCCGGCGTTTCGCGGTGGCCAAATCTTTGACTGGATTTATGTAAAACGCGTGAATGATTTCAGTGAAATGACCAATCTGTCCAAGCCATTGCGTGAAAAACTGACAGAGCAATTTGAATTCGTAACGCTTAAGGAAATTACCAAGTTTGAATCCAAGGATGGAACGGTTAAATTCCTCTTTGGTCTTCATGATGATCATGCCATTGAGACAGTAATTATGAAGCATAACTACGGGAACAGCATCTGTGTAACCACACAGGTTGGTTGTCGTATTGGTTGTACGTTCTGTGCATCCACATTGGGTGGTCTCAAGCGTAACCTTACGGCTGGTGAGATTGTTGCCCAGGTTGTGCAGGCTCAGAAAATTCTGGATGAACGCGGCGAGCGTGTCAGCAGCATTGTAATCATGGGTTCGGGTGAACCTTTCGAAAACTATGAAGCTACGATGACTTTCCTGCGCATTATGATTCATGAAAAAGGGCTGAACATCGGTCAGCGTCATATCACGGTATCCACGAGCGGAATCGTTCCGAACATCTACAAGTTTGCAGATGAAGATACACAGATTAACCTCGCTATTTCGATCCATGCACCAAATGATGCACTGCGCTCGAAATTGATGCCGGTTAACCGTCGTTTTCCTTTTGAAGACGTGATGGAGTCCCTTCGTTATTATCTGGCCAAAACAGGTCGGAGAATTACGTTCGAGTATGCACTTATTGGTGGGGTAAACGACCAGCCAGAGCATGCAGCAGAACTGGCAAGTGTGCTTAAGAACATGTTGTGCCACGTGAATCTGATTCCGGTTAACCATGTACCTGAACGCAAATATGTAAGAACATCGAGAAGCGACATTTTCAATTTTCAGAAGATTCTCTCGGAACAGGGTGTTAATGTAACCATTCGTCGTGAACAGGGACATGATATTGCTGCCGCTTGCGGTCAGCTTCGTGCAAAGCATATGGAGTTGAGGTGAGAACGTTTTGATCAAAACAGTTCATGTGAGCCATATCGGACGAGTGCGTTCGGTGAATGAAGATTCAGCCTGGATTCGTAATCTCGATACAGGATATATTCTGGGTATTGTTGCCGATGGCATGGGTGGACATCTTGCAGGGGATACGGCAAGCCGCTTGGCAGTAGAGACGTTGGTGAAAGATCTGGGAACACTGGAACCAGGTCTGTCACATGCGTCTCTGTCTGCGGCTCTCAGCGATGCTATTTTGCATGCCAACGAAGTTATCTTCCGCACGGCATCAACAGATGACAAGTATCACAACATGGGAACAACGGTGGTTGCGGCTTTATTGAACGATACGGAAGGTGTTATTGGACACATCGGTGATAGCAGAGCCTACAAAATTGCGAACAAAGCTGTGATCCAGCTAACCGAGGACCATACACTGGTGAATGAATTGTTCAAAAATGGTCAGATTAGCAAAGAGGATGTGTCCCATCATCCACGTCGCAACGTACTAACTCGTGCGCTTGGAACAGATGCCGAGGTGAAGGTAGATCTGGATACCGTCAAGCTGGAGGAAGGCGAAGTTCTTCTACTGTGCAGTGATGGTCTCAGTAACCTGGTCAGCAATGAGCAGATTATTCAGGTTGCCGGCAATCTGGAACTGGCATTGGAAGATCGTGCAGACCGACTGCTTCAGTTGGCTTTACTTGCTGGGGGAGACGACAACATCACGCTTGCTTTGTTCGAGTTGCAGAGGGAAGGTTCCGTGGATACGGAAACGGGGTGTGAGTCATGATTGGGCACCAACTAGGCGGACGCTATGAAGTGATTGAGCGTGTCGGCGGTGGCGGCATGGCTCTTGTGTACAAAGCCCAGGATCTTCTGTTGAACCGGAATGTAGCGATCAAAGTCCTTAGACAACAGTTTGTGCATGACGAAGAGTTTATTCGCCGTTTCCGCAGGGAAGCACAGTCGGCAGCATCGCTGTCTCATCCGAATGTAGTTAGCATTTATGACGTGGGGCAGGAAGATGACGTTCATTATATTGTCATGGAGTACGTGGAAGGCAAAAACTTGAATGAAATTATTAAAGAACGCGCCCCTCTGCAGGTGGACGAATCGGTGCGAATCGCTTCCCAGATTGCAGATGCTCTTGATCATGCACATCATAATCAAATCATTCATCGGGATATCAAACCCCACAATATATTAATTGGCCGGAATGGCCGCGTGAAAGTAACGGATTTCGGGATTGCCCGTGCCGTTACATCTACAACGATTACGCAGACGGGTTCTGTAGTTGGTTCTGTACATTATTTCTCACCGGAGCATGCCAAAGGCATCGTTACTGGTGAAAAATCGGACTTATATTCTCTTGGGATCGTACTTTACCAGATGCTTACCGGGCAACTTCCGTTTCTGGGTGAAAGTCCAATCAGTGTGGCATTGAAGCATTTGCAGGAAGAGTTCGATGAACCACGCAAATTCAATCCATTGATTCCGCAAAGTGTAGAAAATGTCATCTTAAAATCCATGCGTAAAAATCCGCAGGAACGTTATCAGTCGGCCAAAGAAATGCAGACCGATCTGGAAACTTGCCTGATGCCGGAGAGACGTAATGAAACGAAGATTGATTTTCCGGATGAGGATGATATAGATCAGACTCGCGTTATGCCAGCCATCAAGCCTGAACCGCGCGGAGTTACATCGACGGGTGCGGTGCCAGTGATGGAGTCTAACGAAGAAACTGGCAAGGGTAAGGCAAAATCGAAGAGTTGGAAGAAGCCAGCTCTACTCATCTCATTAACCGTTCTTATTCTAATCGCCATGGTGGGCGTTGTATGGTATGTCAAGGGTATGCTGGTTGTACCTGAAGTAACCGTGCCTAACGTGATCACCCAGACGGAAGAAAAAGCTCGGGAAATGCTTGAGGAGAAAGGACTCGTCGTCAGTGATGAGGTCATCCGTTTGTATCAGGAAGGTGTCGAACCCGGTATCGTCTATGAACAGAGCAGAAAAGAAGGCGATGTTGTCAAAGAAGGTTCCGAGGTCCAGATCAGTGTTGGTGCAGAAAAAGAACTTTTAAAGATGATTGATGTCAAACAAGTAACTTATGATGAGGCTGTCAAGAAGTTGACTGCGCTTGGCATTAAGGAAGATCAGATTCAGCGGAAAGACGAGTTCTCCAATGATGTGGCTTCAGGTTCTGTTATTTCCCAGACACCGGGTGTGAATGAGGAATTCGATCCTGTGACAGTTCAGATTGAGTTAACCGTAAGTAAAGGCACTGAAACGGTCAAAATGCCTGATCTGAAAAATCATACCCGCAGTGAAGCCGAAGAAAAACTTAAATCAGTTGGACTTGTGCTTGCTCAGGTGCAGGAAGAATCAAGTTATACGGTGGACCAGGGCAAAGTTACGCAGCAATGGCCTGTGGAAGCTGGCGCAGAGGTTAGTCCTGGCGATAAGATTACAATCTTTATCAGTACAGGGTATCCGCCAGAAGCGCTGGAATATCCTTTTAATATCAATGTCTCACCCAAAGAAGAGGGCAAAAACAGTAAAATCCGTATCACATATGAAGACGCACGTGGCAAGAATCAGGAATGGGGAACACGCACCGTGAACTCAACCCAGACCTTGACCATTCCACTTGTGCTCGCTCCAAATGAAAATGGGGCTGTGTCCGTATATCGTGATGGACAGTTCCTGGATACGTATCTTGTCTCCTACAGTGAAGCCAAAAATGGAACAGTAAACGTACCTTCCATTGACCCGGAACAAAGCACTGAGACGCCGCCAGAAAATGAGCCTGATCCAGGTGAAGGTAGCGTTGATGAGGGAAGTGTTGATCCCAATCAGGAAGGTGAACCTGAGTCCACACCGGCAGACGGTGAGGGTGACAGCGTAGATGAGGACACTTCTGCCATGAATAATGGTAAGGGGCACAGCAAGGAAAAAGAGAAGAAAAAGGAAGTCATTAACGCATCAAGCCGTCCATAAGGGCGGCTTATGCTGGCGTCTGGAGTAAATGTACCACCATCTAAAGGAGGGCGTCGGAGCTATGCCAGAAGGTATCATCGTTAAAGCGCTAAGCGGTTACTATTATGTCATGCCAGTGGAAGACAACGGGGTTCCTTCGGTTGAAGGTTCCGCCGTTCAATGTCGAGCCAGAGGTATCTTCAGAAAGCGGGGAACGTCACCGCTTGTAGGTGACCGCGTCAGCTACATGTTGACAGAGAACGGAGAAGGAACGGTAGATGAAATCCGGAAGCGTGAGACGGAACTTATCCGTCCTCCTGTAGCCAATGTAAGTCTGGCTGTTCTCGTGTTTTCTGTGAAGGAACCGGATATGAACCTGAACCTGTTGGACAAGTTCCTTGTTCACATCGAGCAGGCGGGGCTGGATGCACTCATTGTGTTGACTAAACTGGATTTGGCTGATCCAGCCAAAGACACTGTTGCTGAAGTGAAAGCATTGTATGAGCAGGTTGGTTATGAAGTGATCTCCACAAGTTCACGTACCGGTGAAGGCAGTGAATTGCTCAGAGACCGACTGGCTGGTAAGATCAGCGTATTCTCCGGACAATCCGGTGTAGGCAAGTCTTCGATGTTAAATGCATTGATGCCGGGCCTGACGCTGGAGACAAATGCGATCAGCATGCGTCTAGGACGAGGGAAACACACCACCAGGCACGTGGAGCTTATTCCGTTGGATAATGGTGGGTTTGTTGCAGATACGCCAGGATTCAGCCAACTGGACTTTCTGGAGATCGGTGTGGAGGAACTCTCCACTTGTTTCCGCGAATTCGCCCAGTTTGCAGATCAGTGCAAATTCCGAGGTTGTACCCATACACATGAACCAGGCTGTCGTGTGCTTGCGGCCAAGGAGGAAGGTCTGATCTCCGAAAGCCGATATCAGCACTATGTGCTGTTCCTGAACGAAATGAAAGATAAGAAGCGGAGGTATTAACATGATTAAAATTGCCCCATCGATATTATCAGCTGATTTTGCCCGCCTTGGTGCGGAAGTTGCAGAAGCTCAAGCTGCAGGAGGAGACTGGATTCATGTTGACGTTATGGACGGTCATTTCGTCCCTAATATTACGCTTGGACCTGCGATTGTGAAGGCAATCGCTCCACATACAAGCTTGCCGCTCGATGTGCATTTGATGATTGAGAATCCGGAGCGTTATGTTGAGGAATTTGCCAAAGCGGGTGCAGCGGTAATTACCGTTCATGCTGAGGCTTGTGTGCATTTGCACCGCGTTATTCATTTAATTAAGGAGCAAGGAGTGAAGGCAGGAGTTGCCCTTAATCCGGGAACGCCAGCGTCTGCCATTCTCGAAGTTCTGGATGATGTGGACATGGTTCTTGTCATGACGGTCAATCCTGGCTTTGGCGGACAGGCATTTATCTCGGGTACGATGAACAAAATCAAGCAGATTCGTACATGGTTGAACGAAAAGGGACGCCATGATGTACATATCGAAGTAGATGGCGGAATTGCTGCCGATACAGCCCCGCTTGTGGTGGAAGCCGGAGCAGATGTGCTCGTTGCCGGAAGTGCCGTATTTGGACGTGAGGATCGTGCTGCCGCGATTACTGAAATTCGCCGTAGCTACGGAGGCTGATCTATGACCCTCAAGGAGACACTGTGGACGATGGCTGCGAGTCTCGTGACGGGACTTGTGCTTGCTTTGTTTGCGGTTATTCAATCCCCGTTTAATGCTATTACGTCATTAATCGGGGTAGGCGTTGTTATTATGTATTTCCGCAAATTTGATCGTACGGGACATCGGGTTACTTTTGTCATTTTCGGCATACTGTATTATTTACTGAGTGTTTTCATGATCGCTGCCTATCAATATATTCCTGCCCAAACGTAAATGACCTGATCTTCGGGCTTGTCATTGTGGAATAGGGATCGAAGGTTCCGCATAAATATGGTTACATGAGCAGGTTTCTCATGTAGCCTTTTTTGTCGTGTTTGAGGTAAAGAAGGCCTGAAGCATAGGATACGGCGGACGCATGAGCATGATGGGGAGGGTGAATTATGAAATTTTACACATTCAAACTGCCGAAGTTTTTGGGAGGGTTTGTAAAGGCGATTCTTAATACGTTTCAAAAGCACTGATCCGATTGATAAGGTAACAGGGAATACCGCCGCTTTGGCTCAGGCTTATCTGGAATTCGTACCTGCGAAGCGCCATGCGGCGGCCATTCACATGTTAATGAGCGTATTCAAGAATCCCTTTTTTGAATACCAAAAAAGCACCTGCAAGGAACAAGGTGCTTTTTGCTTACCCGATTTATAGTAGCTTTGCGTGATTATACGCGAGTCACTTTACCGGCTTTCAGTGCACGGGTGCTTACGTATACACGTTTTGGTTTGCCGTCAACGAGAATGCGGACCTTCTGAACGTTTACGCCCCAAGTACGACGGTTACGGTTGTTAGCGTGGGATACGTGGTTACCGGTGCCCGGTTTCTTACCTGTCACATAACATTTGCGAGACATAGATTACACCTCCTATCCTAAAATAACCAGTTGCCTTCAGAAACGAAAAGTCATTCCATAAGGACTAAATTGTTCTTCCTGATCATAAAGATCAGGTTTCAGTAGCTAATGGCGTTGTTTAAGCCGGCATGAACCGGATCATTTCCATTACTTAACCTGCATAAAACAATACTTGAATATAATATCATAATTAAAAAAGCTTCGTCAACTGATCCAAAAACTTTATTTATTTCTCCTGTCTAATATAGTACAATGTTGAGTAGTCCATAATACAGTGGTGAACAGGCTGTTGCCGCGAGGAAGTCGGAGAATAAACCGTACTTAGAGGTCGGTGGTCTGCTTTTTGGCAACGCTGTGAGCTGCGGCATTCCATCATTGGCACCAGTCTCCATGCGGCATTCATGCCGGCTCTTGATACCGGTGCATATCCGTATGCCCCGAAGTTAGGGGTGCAGAGAGTGCAGGATATTGGTAGCCCGGCCGCCCAGACCGTTAATCCGGCTGACATGTTGTATTGTATGCCTGTGCCGGACAAGGTATGGACGAAGAATAACGCAGTCCGCGTTAGCGCATGAACAGACCAGACACATCTTGGTGCAAGGTGTTCGTGTATCAAGCTAGGAAGGGGAATTCTCACTTGAGTATACGTTCTTTAAATGGAACAGATTTCACCGCAATGGTACTTGCCGGAGCGGAACAACTTGGACAGCATGCAGAGCACGTCAATTCCCTGAATGTTTTCCCTGTGCCGGATGGTGACACGGGAACGAACATGAATTTGACAATGAGTGCAGGAGTCGCAGAGATTAAAAGAAAAAGTTCTGCCTCCATCGGCGAAGCTGCCGGTATTCTATCGAAAGGCCTGCTTATGGGCGCACGGGGGAATTCAGGAGTTATTCTGTCGCAATTGTTCCGTGGTTTTAGTCGTTCAGCTGCTCCCTATGAGGAACTGAATACGCTCCAATTTGCAGCAGCCATGCAGAACGGTGTTGACGCAGCTTACAAAGCAGTCGTAAAGCCCGTTGAAGGGACCATTCTTACCGTAGCCAAGGAAGCGGCGAAACATGCCAACTACTACGCAAGACGGACGAATGATATTACTGAATTAATGAATGAAGTTTTGTTAAAAGCAAAAGAAGCACTGGCAATGACTCCGGAATTACTGCCTGTACTGAAACAGGTTGGTGTTGTGGATTCAGGTGGTCAGGGGCTTGTATATATCTACGAGGGCTTTATGGAAGTATTGCTGCAAAGTGACGGAGGGAGTCGTACTTCACTGAACAAAGAAGTAACCCCATCCGTGGCAGCATCTGCTTTGAAACCGGCTGCACCAACAGAAGTGGATATCAAGAAGCCTGCACAGCAGCAGGTGATTGCACCGGAGATGCCATTGTCTGCTCAGGCGAGACTGGAAACGGAAGATATTGAATTCCTGTATGATATGGAATTCTTCATTAATCGTGAGCTTGGAGAGAACGCAGGAGTGGCATTTGATGACGAAGCATTCCGGAAAGCGTTGTCAGTTAATGGGGATTCGATCATCATCATTGCCGATGATGAAGTCATCAAAGTTCATGTCCATTCCAAGACACCAGGCGATGTATTAAACCTGGCGCTGCATTATGGTGAGATTACACAGATTCATATTCTCAATATGCGTGAACAGCATCGGGATCTCCTCACAGCAGGCATGGACATTGCTCCATCACCTGAATTGTTTGCAGAGATTCCACCTGAGGCAGCGCGCAGTATGGAAGAGGCTGTGCTTCCTGCAGATGAGATGGCACCGTATGGTTTTATTGCGGTATCCTCCGGTGACGGTATTGCAGAGATTTTCCAAAGTCTTGGCGTTGATGTTGTTCTGTCCGGTGGACAGACGATGAATCCGAGTACTGAGGATTTTGTAAAAGCCGTTCGTTCCATTGCTGCGGAGCAGGTATTTATACTCCCGAATAACTCGAATATTGTACTGGCTGCCGAGCAGGCTCGTGAATTGCTTGAAGATGAGCGCCGGATTACGGTTATTCCAAGCAAGACCATTCCACAGGGAATGGCTGCTGCTTTTGCTTTCCAAGAAGATGAGTCTGCGGAAACAAACCGTGACCAAATGTTGGAGGCCATCAGCCGGGTACAGTCCGGTCAAGTGACTCATGCGGTTCGTGATACGCAATATGATGAATTAGATATTAAGGCGGGGCACTATATCGGTATTCATAACTCCAAAATTGTAGCGACGGATGAAACCATGCTTCAAGCATGTGAAGGTCTGCTCAAACAGATGATGGAGAGTGGAGATGAAGTGGTGACGATCCTTGAAGGGGAAGAAGCTGACCCTGAGGTTACTGCTGCCCTCGCTGCATGGCTTGAAGTACAGTATCCTGATGCTGAGGTAGAGGTACATCTTGGAGGACAGCCTGTGTATTATTATTTGTTCTCCGTAGAGTCCTAATAAAGGTTGTTCAAAAAGTCTCTAGTTGACTTTTTGAACATGTACTTATAGCACTCTAGCGAAGAGGAGGAGAGTCATGAGCCACAAGGTTACGATAGTAACAGACAGTACGGCAGATATTCCCGAAGAACTCATTCGCAAATACGGGATTCATATTGTTCCGCTACGTGTTCTGTTCGGTGAAGAGACCTATGCAGATGGCGTTGATCTGACTTCGGAACAGTTCTACGAAAAGTTGAAGAAGGTATCTGTGTTGCCTACAACTTCACAGCCATCTCCAACCGATTTCATGGATGTGTACCAATCACTTCTTGATGAGAACCCGGAACGCCCGATTGTATCGATCCACCTGTCATCCGGCATGAGTGGTACCTATCAATCGGCCATGCTTGGCAAGTCTTTGCTTGAGACTGAGGGTGACATCACCGTGCTGGATTCGAAGTCAGCATCTTATGGATACGGTCTAATGGTGGTACAGGCTGCTGAACTTGCCGAACAGGGCAAGTCAGCAGTCGAAATCGCTGCGGCTATTGAAGGGATGCAACAATCTCGCAAGTTGTTCTTTCTTGTAGATACTTTGGAGTATCTGCAAAAGGGCGGTCGGATTGGCAAAGCTTCAGCCATCTTGGGAACGTTGCTTAACATTAAGCCGATCCTGTCTATTGATGAAGAAGGCGTTATCTACGCAGTTGAGAAAGTCAGAGGTCATAAAAAAGCAATGGCACGCATTATTGAGCTGTTTCAGAAGGATCTTACAGGCAAACGGGTGAACCTGGCGGTAGGTCATACCGCTGACCCGGGATCAGCGATCGCTTGTGCAGAGCAGCTGCGGGGTCATTTTACACTGAATGAAGTGATCTATACCAATATTGGAGCCGTAATAGGCAGCCATGTTGGACCTGGTGTCATTGCGATCTTTATGTGGCCTGTTCCGGAATGAGGGATTAGACATGAAATTGGAAGAAATATCAGTTAAGCAAATTAACGGCGTGAGTGCTCTCAAAGAGGGAGAGCTTCACGCCTTTGGCATCTCTACTGTTAAAGACCTGCTTGAATATTATCCGTTCCGTTACGAGGATTATCGTCTGCGTTCACTTAGTGAAGTGAAGGATGGGGACAAGATTACGGTCCAGGGACAGGTAATGGGTATTCCTGTATTACAACGATACGGTAAAAAGTCCCGTCTAACCTGTAAGATCATGACGGAAGAGTGGATGATTACAGCCACCTGGTTCAATCGCCATTTCCTCAAAGAACAACTTACCCCCAATCGGGAGATTGTGATTACGGGAAAATGGGAACAAAAACGCATGCAGATGACCGTGACTGACTCGGAGTTCCCTGATAAAGGCGATGGGCGTTCAGGTACACTGCAACCTGTATATTCGGTAACCGGCAAACTGACACAACAATGGATGCGGAAAACGATCAATCAGGGATTAATTCAATTCGGAGATATGATTCCTGAGATTCTGCCTCAGTCCTTGATGAAGAAATACAGCTTGATGCCTCGTAAACAAGCGATTGCGGGAATTCATCGTCCACAGGACAACCGGGAAGGTCAACAGGCCAGACACCGGATGGTGTATGAAGAGCTGTTTCTGTTCCAGTTGAAAATGCAGGCGTATCGCGCGCTCAACCGGAATCGCATGGATGGTGTAGTGCATACCACGGACAATACGACGATTCGTGAGTTTGTACGCAGTTTACCTTTTGAACTGACAGATGCTCAGAAAAAGGTGGAGCTTGAAATTCTGCATGATATGCGTTCGCCCTATGCAATGAATCGGTTATTACAGGGTGATGTCGGATCGGGTAAAACGGTTATTGCGGCAATTGCGCTATACACGACTGTTCGATCCGGTTTCCAAGGGGCTCTGATGGTGCCTACGGAGATTCTGGCGGAGCAGCATATGCGCTCACTGCAAAAGCTGTTTGAACCGTTTGGGGTAACCGTAGGGCTGTTAACGGGCAGTGTAAATGGACGCAAACGTAAAGATCTGATCGCCTCATTGCAAATGGGCATGATTGATATCGTGGTGGGTACACACGCCCTGATTCAGGAAGATGTTTTCTTCCGTGATCTGGGTCTTGTGGTGACGGACGAGCAGCATCGCTTCGGGGTGAATCAGCGCAGCGTTTTACGACGCAAAGGATATAACCCGGATGTGTTAACGATGACGGCAACGCCTATTCCGCGGACACTGGCGATTACGGCTTTTGGGGATATTGAAGTATCCACGATCTCGGAACGTCCGAAGGGACGGATTCCCATCTCTACGTATTGGGTCAAACACGATATGATGGAGCGGGTGCTCGGTTTTATCTCCAGAGAAGTGGATCAGGGCCGTCAGGCCTATCTAATCTGTCCACTCATTGAAGAGTCGGAGAAGCTGGATGTGCAGAATGCCATTGATCTGCATGTGCAGATGCAGCAGAACTTTCCGAAATATCGTGTAGGTCTGCTGCATGGACGGATGACGGCTGCGGAGAAAGAAGAGATGATGCGCGACTTCTACAGCAATGATATTCAGTTGCTTGTCTCCACCACCGTTGTCGAGGTTGGGGTCGATGTGCCAAATGCAACGTTGATGGTCATTATGGACGCGGACCGCTTCGGTCTCTCCCAGCTGCATCAGCTTCGTGGTCGGGTCGGTCGTGGTGCGCATGCTTCCTATTGTGTACTCATTGCTGATCCGAAGACGGAGGTTGGACAGGAACGCATGAAGGTCATGACAGAAACGGAGGATGGATTCGAGGTATCCCGGCGTGACCTCGATCTCCGGGGTCCGGGTGATTTCTTTGGTACCAAACAGAGCGGACTACCCGAGTTCCGTCTTGCCGATATGGTTGCCGATTTTGCTGTGCTGGAACAGGCCAGAGATGACGTGACCCACTTAATTGAGGATGCGACTTTCTGGACCTCCATGGACTATGCACCTCTGCGTGATTTTCTACAGCAACAGCAAGTATTCAAGGGTGATCTGATTGACTAAAGCTTGCCTTGATAGCTGGTTTTTCGTATTACCTTTGTAAAAAAAGACAAGTGTACAAGCCCTCCCGACATATGAATAAGAAGTGAGTTCATTCTTTTGGGAGGTGCTATACGTTTTGGGTTACCAACAATATGGAATTAGTCCGCAGCTGGTGGAGCGGATCAAATTAAAGATGAAAAATCCCGCTGTCAAAGAGCGTATCAAAAAGTTGATTGATGGCGTGACCAAGTCTGATCTGCAAGATAAGGCCAAGGTCAGAAGGTTGGTCAAGTCTTCGGCAGTCATTATGAATGAGAATTTCTCTCCGGCGCAGGAGGAGCAGTTTGTTGCTTTTGTGCTCGCACAGAAGATTGATCCGAACAATACGTTTCATTTGATTAAGCTGTGGGGGATGTTTAGGTAGGGATTCGATGTAATGTTGGGTGGAAAAAAACAATCGTTTACACGAGGGCACTACGATGACAGAATAACCTTCCGAGCGCTGTTATCCCCGGATTTTCTGATTGACCCTTCCCAAGGGTAAAATCCGGTGATAAAGGCGCACGCTTCGCTTCTTTAGGTTATTTCTGTCCTCTCCGTTGTTGTGTAAATTGATTTATTTTACAAAACCAAATTACATCGAATGTTTATGAAGTAATTTTAGTGGGTGGGGCGTTCTATAAGTCAGGAAGATGACTTATAGAACGCCCTTTTGATTGAATAACCAGGGACAAGCCTTGTGGTAATTACTCGGTTGGATATTGGTTGTAGTTATCGAAATGACCCATGACCTGGCTTGTGTTACCGCAAAAACAAAATTTTCATTGAGTATGTTATGTTGGTTAAATCGACCATCTTAGTACAGTGATGGGTGGAGTATAAATCTTATATTTAATATGAATCCAAATTTATCCTTTAACGATACATAACCGTAATATCTAAAAATACTGTACCTCAACCCATAAACAAAATGTACCATTCCTCCAACTATAATGAGTGAGTACCCAATTGTAAGCGATTACAAATAGAGGAGGGTTAACATTGACTTTGACTAGAGGTTTCAAGCAGAAGATTGGCGGTAAAGTGATTGTGGTCATCACCGTGGTCAGTCTGACATGGGGGTCCTGGGGAGCGACGCCACTATCAGCATCTACGACAAGTACTTTAAAGTTCCAAACTCAGCAGGGAGGTGTCTTTGACGGGATGCCATTATTTGATGGCGTGCCAGCGCATCTGGATGCATACGTAGACACCTATTTCGAATACACTGGCCTCGAAGGTCCAGCCGTTTATGTGACGGGTTCGCGAAACCATTACACATTGAAGCAGGGGAAACATGCGGGCAAAGTCATTCCCGGTGCGTTATCTGCTGCAGATAATGTTCAGGGTGTCTCGACCGATTTTCCTGCTCTGATTGGCATGGGACAGAGCTGGAACAAAGAACTTTTGTCCGATATCGGTGAAGTGATGGGGAACGAGAAAATCAGCAAATTAAAGGTCAAGCAGGGCGAATCCAACATTCATGGGGGCAATGATCCTTCCCTTAGCGTGGCGTTCAGTGTGGTCAGTGATATGCGTATCAATCCGCTTAGCGGTCGCTTCGATGAAGGATTCTCTGAAGATCCCAATATGGCCGGAGTCTTGATCGACAAGATGGCTTCGGGTCTTAGCGGAATTGATCAGTCCACCAGCGAAGATGGATTCTGGATGAGGGCTGCGGTGGGGACAAAGCATTACTCCGTATATAACGCGCAGTGGTTCAGGCAGACAGCGAATAACAGTGCAAGCGCGCGTTCATTGTTTGAGTACCAAACCAGAGCTGCGCTCCCTGGATTTGAATCAGGTGCGCTGGCGGGCACAATGACATCTTATGGCCGGACTAACGGCATTCCAAACATCCTTTCCCCGCTACAATTATTAGCCAATTTGGACGCCAAATATGGCGTATACAGCTCGCCCGATTTCAATGGAGATGCAATTGTATCCAACGCGAACCAACTCGGAAATGGATATGACGACCGCTATGCCGTGGACCGCGGTCATGCAACCGTTCTCATGGCGCTTGCTCAGGCGAATGCGGGTCGGCCGTCAGGGACGACACCTGCGGATGTGACCGATCTGGTGGCGCTTGTAGAGCAAGGGGAATATGGAATCACCGAGGAAGAACTTATAGAAGCAGCCAGACCACATGTAAACCAGCTGGTACGTTTGGGGATTTTTAATGAAACTGATGAGCAGGGCATACCGAAAAACTATCCTTTTGCCCAGGAAGCAAGGGATGTCAGGACGTCTCCGCCTTCCGATTATAACCAAGTGAACCATCAGGAAATAGCACTTCAAGCGGCACAGGAGAGCGTTGTTTTGTTGAAAAATGACGGCACACTTCCGCTGGAAAAAGGAAATGACGCTGCTGTTTCTGGGGTGTATGCCGACGCACGCTTCAAGACGACGTATTCAGTTGGCGCGACACCTGCGCTGGAAAACTCCGGTGAATCTCCACTGCTCTCAATCATTAAAATGAATGGCAGCAGTAACGTAAACTATGCCCCAGGAAATGAAGTCATTTCACTAACCTCTAAAGCGAATCAACAAACGGTCACAGCGGACGTGTATAGTCCAAATGCAGGCACGGAGGGAGCGCGGCTCATCACAACGTCGGATGCCCCAGATGAGTCCAGTTACTCCCACTTGTTCCGAGTGTACGATTGGGGTCAGGCGGGTTCAAGTTTATTGTCGCTGTACAACCAGCGTTGGGTGACTTCCCCTGCGACAAATCATGCAGCAGTTGGCAATACGGATAGTACCAGCCTCAATCTGACGAACAATGATTGGAACCTTCCTGAGATGATGGGTGACACGAGTGCCATACCGCCAACGCTGAGAATGGAAAGCAATGAGGACGGATCAACGTCTATTGTTACCAATGGGTACCGTACAGGATTCTCTGGTGACTTTACAAATTGGTATTATGCTAACGGACGCTTTATCAAGGTAGATGATGCTGGTAAGCTCGTGACAACATCATCTCCACTGGGAAGCAAGGATAACGCTGCGAATCGCCCGGACGAGGCGAAGTTTGAGAAGACTGTTGTGAAGAACGTGGGCGAAGAGGCAGCAGCAAGAGCCACGGAAGACGATTATGCCATCGTCTTTGTCGGCGCAATTCCACGACATAGCGCAGGAGAAGGTAACGACCGGTCTACCCTCGATATGGGCGAGGCAGATTATGAACTGGTCGACAAAGTATCTGCTGCCTTTGCAACCCAGGGTAAGAAAACCATTGTCGTGGTTAAATCGAGCTTCCCTGTAAACATGGAGCGCATTCAGAACAACCCTAACGTCTCGGCGATCGTTTACCAGCCATATGGGGGTCAATACGATTCGTATGCTCTGGCTCAGGTGTTGTACGGAGATTACGCGCCGACAGGCCGCCTGACGTCCACATGGTATGCAGGCATGGATGCTTTTCCATCTATTAGTTCTTATGTCGTACCAGAAGGGAATTCTACTGGTCTTGACGACATCGACCCCCGATTTACGGTTGATATGACGAATGCAGACCCCATTGAATCTGAGTTGACTTATATGTATACAGATGCCACAGTGACCTATCCGTTTGGTTACGGGTTATCATATGCTGATTTTACGTACGATTCCCTGACCGTACCGTCTTCTGTAACGGGAGATGAACCATTCACGGTGTCGGTCCGCGTAACCAATACAGGAGACGTAGCCACTTCCGAGGTTGTGCAGCTGTACAACCGTAACAGCAACTCTGCATACGGCGCACATGCACCTAAAAAGAATCTGGTTTCATTTGAGAAGATTCATCTCACTCCGGGTGAAACAAAAGAAGTCCTGTTGCAAGTTGATCCACAAACGCTGGCATTATGGGATGTGAATCGGAGTGAATGGATCGTTGAACAGGGCAGTTATGAATTCATGATTGGGACCTCGGCATCGGATGCAGACGTGCAAGTATCGAAGGCATTAAGCATTGGTGGGAAGTCGATTGCAACCTTACCCCTTATCCAACCCATAAATGTATTTGATCATGCGTTTGCTTCGAACGAAGTCATTTACCACGAAGTATCCAAGGAACGCACGGCAGCCCAATTAAAAGCCAAAGCGATTGTTGGAGGTTATTACGCAGTTCGGTCCAAACAAAATGGATCGTGGATTGCGTTGCCTAAGGCTGACCTCACAGGTGCACAGAAGGTGAAGGCAACTGTCGCATCTAATGTGCAAGGTGGCACGATCTCGTTGCATGCGGATGCGCTCGATACCGCACCGCTTGCTGTGTGGAACGTACCGATGACAGAACCTGTCTCCTACAAGATTAGTAATGCTAACGTAACGGTCAAGGAATTAGGGTACATTGGCGTAGAGGCGGATATTTCTGCTGCCGTGAGCGGCGTACATGATCTGTATCTGGTGTTTCATGAACCGGATCTTCGGATTGACAGTTTGTCATTTACGTTGAAAGAGCCGGGAACAAATCCAGGAAATCCAGGCACAAATCCAGGAACAAATCCTGATTCGCCAAGCACGCCTGGATCAGGTAGTGTTGGAACTCCTGTTAAGCCACCAGCATCCGGGTCCGAGACTGAAGGCGAAACGGATTCGGAGGGCAATGTTTCTACTGTCGTGACCGTGCAAACGGGGGATGTTGCTGATCAAGCTAAGGCAGCAAGTATCCGCTCATCTGGCATCCGGGTCATCGGTGATCCATGGAACGTATCCATCAAAGATAAGCAGAACACGTATGTCATTGCAGCGCTGCCTGTTAACGATGTCGTAGCTGCAAACTCCACAACAATCGCATACGTTGGGGAAGGAGGACAACTTACGCCGGTGCCTGGCGTGTTGACCAAAGACACAAACGGAAACAAGGTATGGAAAGTACTGCTAAACCAAGGAGGCACGTACGTTGCGATTCACTCGCTCCGCGAATTTGTTGATGTTAAACCTTCAGCTTGGTATGCCAAAGATATAGCCAAAGCCAACAACTTGCTGTTGATCAATGGCGTGTCGGAACGCCGCATGCAACCCCAGGGTACGACAACATCAGCCCAAACGTTGATGGCTGCATTGAATGCGTTAGGAATTGAGCCGGGGGGAGCGGCAGCAAACGAGAAATGGTTTGATCCGATTTTACGAGCCTCCCAGGAATATGGCCTGATGGAAGAAGGGCAGTACCTGCCAAATGCCCCAATGTCACGTGAGGACATGGCAATGGTGCTCGTTCGTGCGCTGAACTTGTCTGGAGTGGATACGAAACTGCCGGAAGCAGAGGTGGAATCATGGCTGGAAGATTTTAAGGACCAGGCCCAGCTGACACCAAATAACCGGGCAGCCATGGCAACGTCCATTCAGCTTGGTATATTTCAAGGTACGCCGGATAAACTGTTACAACCACAGAGCACCCTTACACGGGCACAACTTGCAACTGTCATTGTCCGTGTTCATGACCGGATAGTAGAACGGCTGGATCGATAAGAGCCACAACAACGAAAACAAGGAACTGGGCCATCATGCATGGCCTGGTTCCTTGTTTTTTGCGGTGAAGGATTTGTGTTGCTTTCGGTATTCCTCTGGAGTCCAACCGGTCAATTTTTTAAACACCCGAAAAAAATATTTTGGATTGTCGTAACCCAACTGTTTGGCAACCCGGTAGATTTTATCGTCTGTGCTCGTTAAGAGCTGCTTGGCTTGCCTGATCCGTAGTCGGTTTACGTAATCAGTGAAGTTCTCGGATGTCTTTTCTTTAAATAAATGACTGAGGTAACTCGGGTTCAGGTAGAACAGGGACGATACCCATTCCAGTGTTAAATCCTTGGTATAGTGATTATCGATATATGTCCTGACGTTGTCGATCACTTGATCTGATGCGTAGGGGTTGTCTTCCTTAAGCAAAAGAGCTGTTCCCGTCAGCACCTTTACCATGTAATGCCTAATGCACTCCATATCGAACGAGACGTTCAGGACGGCCTCCAAGCTGGAAGAGGCGCTACTGTTACCTCCGTTCTGGATATAGTTACTCAGCAGCCGTTTGGTTTCCGTGATAATGTCTCTGCACTGCTCTTTCAGGTGGGCAAGCAAAGCGTCAGGCTGCCGTATGTAGAAAGCAAAGAAATCGGTGATGAGCTCTTCCACCTTCGGCACATTCCCGCTCTCTATAAAAAATAACAGTTCATACATTCGAGCCCACTTCAGTTGATGTAAAGGAATTTGCTCACGTGAGAATACGTAACATTTGCCAAAATCGGTAATGGCTCGTTCGTCCAACGCAAGGATCGTTTGATGATGAGCTTCTCGGACCCCACCAATGCCTGTATGAGGCAAGCTGATCCCCACACAACAATCCGTAGTTTCGGATTTGGTCAAAATGATACTCGCAGTTTGTTCCGCCATTTTCTGCAAATCAAGCTGGCCTGAGCAGTCCAGATCATGCATCAGGAAAAACAGTACCTGATCCGTTTGTGGATGAGGAATGTACAGGCCATTCGAAAAGGTAGGCAGTTGCTGTGCTGTAAGCGGTTGAGGACCATAAATCGTCAATAAAATGAACTGGTCAGATGCCATGATAGCGGCAAATTCCGCAGAGCGGAACACAGGTGTTTTGATGGATGAATGGGGAGCAAGCACATAATTCAGGAAGGCTTGCATGTCTGCATCCCTTTTCATCTGCTCTGTTTCTACTTCTCTTAGAACGACTTCCCGCTGAAGAGTGCGCTCCTGTTCGATGGCTTGGATGGCTTGGTGAAGCGTACCGTGGATCTCGTCCCGGCTAAAAGGCTTCAGCAGGTAATTTACAACTTTCGCAGAGATGGCCTCCTGCATATAATCAAAATCGGTATGCCCGCTAATGACAATTAACTTGATGCGCGGATATTGCTGGCATACTGTCCTGATCAGCAACTTGCCGTCGACCTCAGGCATGCGCATGTCCGTAAAGATAATGTCCGGCTTGAAGGATTCAATCAAAGCCAAGGCATCTGCCCCGTTATCTGCTTCGCCTAAGAGTTCAAGCGAGTGCTCAAAAGTCCCGATTTTTTTCAACAAACCTTTGCGGATCAAGGGTTCATCGTCCACAACGATATACGTGTACATCTCTTTGGTCACCTCTTTTCCCAATTGGACGGAATTTCGAGTGTAATTCGAGTTCCTGTATTCAAATCGGTATGAAACGAAAGGCCGTAACCCTCTCCGTAATACAAAGCAATTCGTGAATGCACGTTTTTGATGCCGATGCTTTGTTTATGCCTTTGACCAACGGCGACGAATTCAGGTGGCTGCTGGAGCAATTGTCGAAGTTCCTCCGCTTGTGTTGAGGACATGCCCACGCCATCGTCCCAGATCTCGAACACGATGCTGTCCCCCTGAAACAAACCGGTAATGGTAACGGAACCCTTCCCACGTTTGTTCTCCAACCCGTGATAGATGGCATTTTCCACGAGTGGTTGCAACAGAAGTTTCAGCATGCGACGACTCCGAAGTTCCGGGTCCACATTGAGGTTGAACGCGAACTTGTCACCGTACCGAATCTGCTGGATGGCCATGTAGTTTTCTACATGCTGAAGTTCTTCACTGACCGCGACCAGCTCGCTGTCCGTTTTGATGCTGTAGCGGAACATATCCCCGAGTGACTTGGTCATCACCACAATACTCTCGACTTCTTCGATCTCGGCAATGCTATTAATCGACTCCAGCGTATTGTAGAGAAAATGGGAGTTGATCTGTGCTTCCAATGCTTTCATCTGGGAGTCCAGCATGAGGATTTTATTCTGGTAACTTTCTCGGATATGCGTATCGATATCTTTCATCATTTTGTTAAACTCATGGTAAAGGATCCCAATCTCGTCGACTTGCCTCGTTACTTGAGGCTTGATGGTCACAAAACGATGAGATTTGGTTTTGCGCATCAGTTTGGTCAATTCGATGATGGGTTTGGTAATCAGGTTGGATAAGAAAAAGGAAAGCAGAAGGAAAATGACGGCACAACTTATGGCCACGTATAACAGCAACTTTTGCGAGATGTTGTACTCCTCATACAACCGATCCATAGAGATGTTGGCAATCACGTTCCAATTGCGGCCGGGAACTTTCTGGATTACCGTCATCATGTTATCTTGGATGGATTTGTACTGTGAATTGCTGCCGACTTGATGCGTTGCCGCAGCCAGCGTATCGGAGAGAGGAGTGCTAACTCTACTTCCGTCGCTGGAGTACAAGATCTCGCCAGCGTCGTTCGCCAAATATAGATTGGACAAGCTTGGTGCCGGATTACGTTTTAGACCGTCAAAAATGTTCATACTGCAATCCAGCATAAACACGCCTAGGAACTCGTTGTTGTTGGGATCGTAGAGGGCTCTGGAGAAGCCAATGGATTCCTTGGCGTTAATGATGTAAGGTTTGACGCCAACTTCACCAATATACAAATCGCCTTTACGTTGGATCGTATCCAGATACCACTCATCGCGAAGTGCGACATAATCGAGGCGTAGGTCTGTGCCGCTACTGCCATAACTTATCCATTTGCCATCTGGTGTGAAAAGGTACAAACCATTGATGTAATTGTAACCAAGCAGAATGTTTTCAAAGATCAATTTCAATTTGCTGCGGATCATGAAGATTTCATATTGATCGTTGGTACCGTTCAACTTGATTAGTTCATCACTCACAGTGCTGTAAGCGGTTGCATTGGAAGACTGCTGAAGGAGTGTGACGGAGATCCGGTCGATGTTCTGCAAAATTTCCTCCATGCTCTTGACCGAATTGCCTATAGTTGTCGACGTCACGAGAGAGGTCTGCTCATTCACCAGCTTCGTGTAACTGCGATAGGAACTGACAGAAACAACGATAATTGGCACGATCGATACGAGGACGAGAACCAGAAAAAGTTTAGTTTTGATGTTGAACAGAATCATACGTGCTCCTCCCGCCATTTGTCAATTCTAAAAATAGTGCACCATACGAGCCAAAGCAAATGCACTTTTGCCCACCGTATGATGAGAATGTGCACAAAGCAAGAATAAACATGAATCGGGGGAATGACAAGATGAAAAATAGAAAACGATTGTTGCCTTTAACTTTGGTACTCCTCATGATGTTTCTGAGCGCATGCAGCTCCGGTAGTCAGGAGGGGAGCGGTACGGATACTAGCAACGGGAGTTCAGATGAATCAGGAAAGCCGATTACGTTGACGATGATGCTATCGGGAAACAAGGCGTCTGATGGAGAGGATTTCGAGTTGGAAATCTTGCCGCGTCTGGTAAAAGAGAAGTTTCCGAACATTACCCTTGAAGTGCAGAAATTGCCTGATGATCAGTACAATACATCCGTACGTACCAAGCTTGCGGCTGGACAGGGGCCGGATATGTTCTTGATTTTTCCAAAGAATGCAGCTGGCGGCGTCAATGATTTCGCAAAGGCAGGATTTGCTGCTGATCTATCCGATCTGAAGTTCTGGGACAACATCAGCCAAGGTGCGAAGGCAGATATGTCCTATGAGGGAAAACCTTATGGAGTGGCCAAAGGACTAGACTTCCTCGGCGTTTATTACAACAAGGAGTTGTTACAGCAGGCCGGATATTCCGAGTTTCCGAAGGATTGGCCTTCGTTTCTGGAGTTGTGCCAAAAGTTGCAGGCTGCGGGCGTAACGCCAATTGCGATGGGGGATAAGGACCCTTGGATGATCCAATTCGGTATGTACCCGATTGCGGCCAATGTTGTCTATCCAAATGAGATGGATTTTGATGTCAAACTGCAGAACGGCGAAAAATCGCTGACTGATCCAAAGTGGGTTCAAACGATATCGAAATACAAAGAGCTCTATGATAACAACTACGTTGTTAAAAACTCGCTTGGTATTGGCAGTGCCCAATCTGCACAGTTGTTTATCGACGGGAAAGCAGCCATGACCTTTACGGGAACATGGGATTATGCCTCCATGACGTCCAAAGGCGCTGCCGAATTTACTCGCGGATTCGCTTCATTGCCAGGTAACGAGCCGGAACAGCCGGTGTTTGTATCTGCTGCAACATCTGCCGGATACGCTTTGAACGCCAAATCGGCAAACCTGGATGCAGCCAAGGAAGTACTGAACTACCTGTTTGATGGTGAATCCGATCTGTTCAAAGCATTTGCGGAAGCCAACAGTTCCATCAGCGTCTATAAGGACGTAGAACTTGAAAACGAATTGTTTAAGGAAGTGAATGACAACTATCAACAAACTGGTAATTCCGTCTACTTCAGCAACCAGATGTGGCCAGCCGGAGTATCGGACGTCATGCAGGCAAAGTTTGCCGAGATTATTGCTGGACAGAAAACAACACCAGAAGATGTGGCAAACGCCATGGAAACCAAGTTTAGAGAGCTGTGGAAAAACTAGAACAAAACGATGCTGTCTGCTGTAAAGGGGAGAATGATTGTCCTTCTTCCCTTGCCGCAGGCCCCTTGGAAAGGATGGAGCAGGATGAGCTCTACTGTAATGAAAAAGTCCATGTACTGGTTTGCTTTGCCGGCATTGATCTTCTACCTGACCTTCTGGATCTTCCCGATCCTGCGGTTGTTCCAGTACAGTATAACGGACTATAACGGGTACGCCCAAGCCTATAACTATATCGGTTTCGACAACTATAAGGAATTGTTCAGGAGCGACATCCTAGGTATTTCTTTAAAAAATACACTGATCTATACGTTCGTCACCGTCATAGCTGGCAATATCATCGGTTTGGCAATGGCTTTGCTGTTAAATATGAAAATAAGAGGAACCGGGATTTACCGTTCCCTGGCGTATATTCCCACATTGTTCAGTGCTATTGTCGTCGGCTTTTTGTGGAGTTACGTCTATATGCCGGATTACGGGCTGATTTCTTCCTTTCTCGATAAACTGGGTATCGCAAATGAACTGAATTTCCTGGGTGATTACTCGACCGCACTGTATTCTATTATCTTCGTGGAAATCTGGAAGACGATCGGAACGACAATGATTATCTTCCTTGCAGGACTACAGACTGTTCCGAGCGACCTTTTGGAAGCCGGACGAATTGATGGCTGCGGCTCATGGAGATTGCTGCGACATGTGAAGATTCCATTACTGGCAACAGCGATTACAATCAACGTGACGTTAAGTTTGATCAATGGACTCAAAGCGTTTGACTTCCCGTTTATCATGACAAATGGCGGTCCCGGTACGGCTACCAACACGCTGATTTATACCATATACAAGATGGCATTTACCGAACAACTCTTTGGTAAAGCTTCGGCTCTTGGCGTCATTTCCTTTGCCGTAATTATCGTCATTACCGCTGTTTTTGTCCTGAAAATGAACAAACGGGAGGTGTCGGCATGATGCTTCGTAAAGTTTTGGGGAAAGGGTCCGTTCAGGTCGTTGTGTTGTTGGTGATGGCGTTAAACCTGATTCCGTTAATTATTGCCTTTTCGACATCACTCCGAGATCCAAGCAACAACACCAATCCGCTGATCCTGTTCCGGGAGATGTCCTTTGCAAGTTACAAGGCTGCCTTCGACCGCATGCACTTTCCGGAAGCGCTATGGAACAGCGTGGTGTTAACCGGTGTATCGGTCGTGTTCGTTGTCCTGTTTGCGGCGATGGCGGCCTACCCGATGGCCCGTTTGAAGACAAAGCTAAGTAAGTTCATGTATTTGTTTTTTTTGTCCGGACTTGTGGTACCTGCGCAAATGGTATTGATACCGATCGTGCAAATGATTAATGCGCTTCATATCCCAACGAATCAATATACGCCTATTTTCATGTTCATTACGTGCAGTCTGCCGTTTTCAACTTTCCTGTATACGGGTTTCATTAGAAGCGGTGTGCCTGAGGAGGTAGAAGAAGCGGCGCACATCGACGGGGCGGGATTATTCCAACGGTTCTGGACCGTCGTGTTCCCCTTACTCATTCCGGTAACGGTTTCGGTCATTATTACACAAGGTGTCTGGATCTGGAACGATTATTTCTTCAATATGATCTTTATTTCCAGCGCAGGAGATTCACCGTTACCACTGGCCATGCTCGGATTTTTGGGCGATCAGCAAAATCCCACGCAGTGGAATGTCCTGTTTGCAGCGTGCTTTCTGTGCGCGCTACCGTTGCTGCTGGCGTTTCTGTTCCTGCAAAAATATTTTATCGGTGGTATGACCGTTGGGGCGGTCAAAGGATAAGGAGGGCACTGCAATGAGTGAAAAAGTGATAAACACAGCCTGGCTGGAAAAAGCGCAGGGTCTGATGCCGGAGCTTCGCCAGCAAAAGGTCTATCCGGAACATATCGTGAGCGCAGTTCCGGATGCGTCAGCTTTTCAGGGATGGCGTATCGAACCAATAGGCTTAGCAGAACACTTATCGGATCAAGTGCTGTGCAAGGGAGACAGTGTTACGCTGGATTTCGGGGAGCATCTCGTCGGTTATCTGACCTTGTCGCTTCTTAACGAGCGCAGTAATGCAGATGCACCTCTCAGGTTGAAGCTCACATTTGGAGAAATGCCCTGTGAGGTCGGTGAGGATTTTGCAGAATATTCGGGTTGGCTTAGCCGTTCATGGCTTCAAGATGAGATCGTGAATGTGGACGTGTTACCTGGCACGCTAACACTGGACCGTCGGTATGCCTTTCGGTATCTGAAAATCGAGGTGGTAGAAACGTCGATCCGTTACGATATTCGAATTAACGATATATATTGCTTGACGGTGACTTCAGCAGACACAGGGGCAGTACCTCAATTGCCTGAAGGTATCGACACGGAGCTGCTGGAAATAGATCGCTTGTCCGTGAAGACACTCCGGGATTGCATGCAGACGGTATTCGAAGATGGACCGAAGCGCGATCGACGTTTATGGATCGGAGATCTTCGCCTTCAGGCCCTCGTCAATTATGAAACATTCGGCTGTAATGATCTCGTCAAGCGCTGTCTCTATCTCTTTGCCGGAACGAGATTAGAGGGAGGCCAGGTAGGAGCCTGTTTGTACGAACAACCGGAACCGTACGTGGACGACATTTACCTATATGACTATGCGTTGTTCTTTATTGCGACATTATGGGACTATTTTGAAGCTACCAAGGACAGGGAAACGTTGGAAGAACTTTGGCCGGTGGCTAGAGAACAGATTGAGATTGGGCTTAAACGACTTGATGAGCGGGGCATCGTAAGGGATGACGATACATGGTATTGTTTTCTGGACTGGCATGAAGAACTAAATAAACAGGCCGGTGCTCAGGCAGTTCTCATCTATAGTATGAAAAGGGGAAGGTCGATTGCCAAAGAACTAGAGTTGCCGGAGTCTGAGCAATGGATTAACGCACACATCAAAGACGCTGAGCAAGCAGCCCACACATATCTGTGGGATGGTGAAAAGGGCTTTTTCGTCAGTGGTGAAAAAAGACAGGTATCCTGGGCATCGCAAGTATGGATGGTACTGGCTGAGACCATGGATGCTCCAGCTTCCCGGCAATTACTTGATCGGTTAATGAGTAACGAAGAAGCTATTGGCATGACCACGCCGTACATGGTTCATCATTATGTTGATGCATTAATAATGTGCGGGGAAGAGGAGAAGGCACTGGAGCAGATCCGAAGGTATTGGGGCGGTATGCTGAAGGATGGAGCGGACACTTTCTGGGAGCTCTACGACCCGGACGACAAAACGTATTCTCCTTATGGTAGCAATTTGGTCAACAGTTATTGCCATGCTTGGAGCTGCACACCAAGTTATTTTATCAGGCGAAATTTTTCATGAATTTTGGACTTGAGGTCAACCAGGTACGTCTGGTTGGCCTTTTTGGATTAGTTTCAGATCGTATAGAGCCTGCCATGGCCTATTGTTTTTATTTTTATCTGTTTTTGTTCGTAACGTTAAAAGAACGAGTGGTTATTAATGAAGCGATAAATACGAATATTAAAATAAAGTTATATGGGTTTCCTTTAAGGTTGTAGACTTGAACGATGAGTGTCAGAGTTGAGATGCTTAAGATTATTCGCAGGACAATCGCCGATGAGCGATCGGGAATAATTGGAATAACATGACAACTGATTATAACATAGGTTTTTCTGGAGTCGGATATTTTCATAGAAGTTAAGGGATGAACTATCATATGCATGCATGGTGCTGTCTTGTTGATGTTTTTTCACAGGATGGACTTTGCTTTCCTCCGGGGGGAGCGGTAAACTGTTGCATACGAGCATACGAGCATACGAGCATACGAGCATACGAGCATACGAGCATACGAGCATACGAGCATACGAGCATACGAGCATACGAGCATACGAGCATACGAGCATACGAGCATACGAGCATACGAGCATACGAGCATACGAGCATACGAGCATACGAGCATACGAGCATACGAGCATACGAGCATACGAGCATACGAGCATACGAGCATACTAGCCTTATGGATTAATGTCTGGATGTTCTTTCAAAAAGGCGTGGCTGTGTCGGTATGCATTTTATTTTTCAAACAGATGTGGAGGAAGTACGATTGGAAATGTTTACGATGCTGCTGGGTTTATTTGAACGGGCGGCGCTGTTGATTATATTTTTATTCTTTCTGTCGAGGGTGCCAAGGTTTAGGCAGATTCTGCAAAAGGGGAAATTAAGGTGGCAGGAGTCTATTGCGGTTACCTTGTTATTCTGTGCTTTTGCCATTTTCGGGACATATACGGGCATTAATGTTGAAGGTTCACTGGTGAACGTGCGGATCATCGCCGTGTTATCGGGTGGTATTTTGTTCGGAGCGCCTGTGGGTATTATTACGGGTATTGTCTCCGGGGTACATCGGTATTTGATCGATATGGATGGAGTCACAGCTATACCGTGTCTGATCACAAGTATCCTGGCGGGTCTGGTCTCCGGATATATACATAAGTACACGCCCAAGCCCAAGCGATGGATCATCGGTATTGGTGCTGGAATGATCTGTGAAGCGCTCACGATGTTATTAATCCTGCTATTTTCCTATCCCGATCCACTGGGTGCCGATATTGTCTCACAGATTGCGCTGCCTATGATTCTGGGTGAAGTCAACATTGGGCTGATTGTGCTCTTGGTACAGAGTGTCGAAGGGGAAAAGGAAATGATTGCAGCTCGTCAGGCGAAGCTGGCGCTTGAGATTGCAAACAAAACCTTGCCGTATTTCCGTTCGATTGATGAGGATTCTCTGCGCAAAATCTGCCGGATTATTCAGGAGGATATTCAGGCTGATGCGGTTGCAATTACGGATACCCGGAATGTACTGGCTTATGTAGGATTTGGTGAAGAACGATATCATATCGGTAATGAAATTATTAGTGAGATGACCAAGAAGACGATATCTAGCGGGGAGATTACGATCAGTAATGATGTGATTGATGAAAAAACACCCGATATCCACTCGCTGTTAATCATTCCGCTCAAAGAACGAGGAGACATTACAGGTGCGCTCAAAATCTATTATCGCAAAGCGTACAAAATTACGTATCCATTACAAACGATGGCTGTAGGTCTGTCGCAGATCATCTCGACCCAGATGGAGGTTTCGCGGGTAGAAGAGATCAAGGCTGCTGCCAACAAAGCAGAGCTACGTGCGTTACAGACAACCATTCATCCTCATTTTCTGTTTAATGCATTAAATGCGATTGCATCGTCCATCCGAACCAAACCGGATCGAGCGCGCGAGCTGATTGTGAACCTATCCGGGTACATGCGCTACAATCTGGAGCTGTCGGATGAGTTAATCGATATTCATAAGGAACTGGAGCAGGTCCGCAATTATGTAGAGATTGAGAAAGCTCGCTTTGGCAGCCGACTTAACGTGATCTATGACATTGATGAGGTCGCGGTGCATATTCCGAGTCTTGTTATCCAACCGCTTGTCGAAAATGCAATTATTCATGGCATTCTCAAGGTCAAAGGACCTGGGACTGTTCGAATTCGGGTACAGGATTATCCGGAGTTTGTGCGAATCAGTGTCAGTGATACAGGAGCAGGAATCAGTGCAGATATAATTGAACGTGTTTACCATGACCGCATGCCTGGTAACCAGATCGGCCTATACAATGTGCATCGCCGGGTCAAGCTTATCTACGGACAAGGTGTAACCATTACTAGGCTGGAACAAGGAACCGATATTTTATTTGATGTGCCCAAAGGAGATGTCTTAACAAGGTGATGATGGATCAATGAGAGCTCTTATTGTGGAAGACGAGATTCTGGCAAGTGAGGAATTGAATTATTTAATCCAGGAACATAGTCGGATTGAAGTGGTGGATCGCCTTGAAGATGGGCTGGATGTACTGAAATTTTTGCAGGAACAAGAAGTAGATGTTATTTTTCTCGATATCAATATTCCCTCGCTGGACGGTATGATGCTGGCCCATCATATTGGGAAGTTTGCAACTAAACCTTATATTGTATTTACTACGGCGTATAAGGAACATGCAGCGGAAGCCTTTGAGTTGGAGGCGTTTGATTATATTCTGAAGCCGTATGACGAAAAACGAATTGCTGCAATGCTCCATAAGCTGGAACTTGCATTCAAACGTGATTATGCGCCGGTGGAGCAACATGTTGAGGATGGACCAGCCCCTACGGCGGACGGATCTGCTGCGCGTGGTGAACTGGTACGAGAACGAGATACGAATTCCCATACAGACAGAAGAATTAATTTGCTGCGGAATGACAATATTATTGTTACGGATACGGCAGATATCTACTATGCGGAAGCACAAGAGAAAGTGACGAAGGTATATACCAAAAATGGGGAGTTCACCATGCCAGTGAGCATATCGGATTTTCACAGCCGTCTGCCACAGGATACGTTCTTTCGCTGCCACCGTTCGTATGTCGTAAATCTGTCGCAAATCCGTGAAATAGTACCTTGGTTCAACAATACGTATCTGCTCCGTCTGCGCGATTTGGAAGCTGAAGTGCCTGTGAGTCGCGGGAAGGTCAAAGAATTCAGGCAACTCATGCGCATCTAGAAGCATTTCATTCCGCATCTGATGCAACTCATGCTCAAAACGGTGTGATGAATCCCCTTTCATGTATGATTAGCTTGTGAACGCATTCATGTATATGACATCGGCAAAGGGGAGATCACGATGAAAGCAACAATTTCATCCGTTTCATCAACACCTGAATCAACATCTGCACCTACAAAAATGAACCGCTGGCTTATTGTATTGGGGACCATCATTGTACAAATGGGTCTTGGAACCATCTATACTTGGAGTTTATTTAATCAACCGTTGTCTGATCGTTTCGGATGGGACGTCAGCTCGGTCGCGATAACTTTTTCAATTACCAGTTTTGCTTTGGCATTTGCCACATTGTTTGCAGGCCGGTTGCAGGAACGTTGGGGTCTTCAGCGTCTGATCCGTGTAGCCGGGGTTGTGCTTGGGCTGGGTCTTATTCTGAGTTCCCAAGTCACTTCGCTAACACTGCTGTACATTTTGGCTGGATTTGTCGTTGGTTTTGCAGATGGTACGGCGTACATTACGTCGCTGTCTAATCTGATCAAATGGTTCCCGGAGCGTAAAGGTCTAATCTCGGGGATCTCGGTCGGCGCCTTTGGTACTGGTAGTTTATTGTTCAAATATGTGAACACGGCATTGATTGGTGCCGTTGGTCCTGCTCAGGCATTTATGTACTGGGGCATTATCGTTCTGGTTCTGGTGGTTGCGGGATCATTCCTGATCCGTGAAGCGGTTGTTCGTGAACAGGCTCCGGCAAGCAAGGAAGGATCCAAACAAGTCGTAGCACGTCATGACTATACGGTAAAAGAGATGCTGCGTACAAAAGAAGCGTATATGCTGTTTGTTATTTTCTTCACGGCGTGTATGAGCGGTCTGTACCTGATCGGTATTGTCAAAGATATCGGTGTACAGCTTGCAGGTCTTGATGTAGCTACCGCTGCAAACGCAGTGGCCATGGTTGCAATCTTTAACACGGCAGGACGTATTATTCTCGGTGCGCTGTCGGATAAAGTAGGACGAATGAAAGTCATCGCTGGTGCGTTGCTGGTTACAGCCGTAGCTGTCATGACACTTAGTCTGGTTCCACTGACCTTCGGGATCTTCTTCGCCTGTGTGGCGGCCGTTGCATTCTGCTTTGGCGGTAACATTACGGTATTCCCGGCGATTGTGGCCGATTACTTCGGACTGAAAAATCAAAGCAAAAACTATGGTGTGATCTATCAGGGATTTGGATTTGGTGCCTTGGCAGGATCATTCATCAGCGCCTTGCTGGGCGGCTTCCATCTAACCTTCATCGTGATTGCTGTACTCTGCGCTGTCTCGCTGTTGCTCGCACTGATCATCACCCCTCCAGGTGAAGGTCGTCGTGCTCGTCAACGTGAAAAACAGATGAACCTTAACCCTTCATCACGGGCAAGCTAACAACATGCACTGGAAGTACGGAACTGAGGAGATTTCTTCATCTTAAAAAGCAAATTAAAAACAAAGTAAACAAAGCGGTCTCCAGTTGAGGCCGCTTTTTGGTATCTACAGTTGTCAGATTGCTGACTTGTTGGCCTGTCGGATCATCTGGCTGGCTGCAAGCGTGTTGCCTTGTGTGCATTCCAGCATTCGCATCTGTTATACTCTAGGTGAATTCAACAAGACCAAGATAAGTTATGTACCCCAGAGGAGGCATATCATGAAGTTCATTAAATACACACAACCTGATTTTAATGATTATTATGCATTGGTTTCCAATATGGAAGTAATGAAACAGATTACAGAACGTGCAATACCGGAGCAAGAGGCGAGATCACAATTCGAGTCCATGCTGGATTTTAATGAGCGTTCCACTTGCGGACATTACCGGGTATTTAGTGAAGATGGTGCCGGTGTGGCATATGCCAAATTGATTCCGGATCAGGAGGACCCGACCAAGGCTGAGATAGGTTACATGATCCTGCCTGAACATTGGGGCAAAGGTCAAGGCACGTCCATAGCGTCACGGTTGATTATTCAGGCACAAGCCGCAGGGATTGGATCCCTCTATGCAGTTATCGATCCGGGTAACGCTGCTTCCCGCCGGATCTTGACCAGACAGAACTTTGTATCCACCTGGACAGGTGATTACGATGGTCTTCCTGGTGAGATTTTGGAGTTAAATCTTCAAACGAAGCGGTAAAGGAACTGTTCTGAGGGTAATCAGATAACATAGGGCATCTTGCATGAGAGGGCTAGAACTCATTATCATCATGTACATGGGTTCACCATGCACATTTCATGCAAGATGCTTTCTTATATAGAGATGTGGAGGAGATGACATATGAGCAATTCAACCATGGAACGTCTGAATGCATTGCTGCCGGAGTGGCTGGAGACCAGTCGTCTGCACACCGGGCAGGGTAAGGTGGCTTCTTATATCCCGGAGCTTGTCAAAGCCTCTCAGGATGAGCTTGGTATACATATCATGGACGCCGATGGGAACTATGTGTCGGCAGGGGATTGCGGTGTCCCATTTACGATGCAAAGTATCTCCAAAGTATTTACCCTTATTCTGGCCTTAATGGACCATGGTGAAGAAGCAGTCTTCTTTAATGTAGGAAAAGAACCCACAGGCGACGATTACGATTCGATGATCAAGCTTGAACTAGTCGAACCCGGTATTCCGTTTAATCCATTAATCAATGCGGGTGCGATTACGGTGTCTTCGCTTGTTGGAGGAGATTGTAAGGAAGAGAAATCACGGCGCATTCTGGAGTTTTTCCGCAAACTGGCGAATAATGATCAGCTGGGCTATAACGAAGAGGTGTTTCAGTCCGAATCGGAGAGCGGTCATATGAATCGTTCACTTGGCTACTTTTTGAAGCACAACGGGGTCATTAAGGATGACGTTGAAGACGTGCTTGCCGTGTATTTCCGTCATTGCTCCATTGAAGTGACGTGTGCAGATCTGTCTCGAATGTCACTCGTTCTGGCCTATAATGGAACAGATCCAATTACAGGAGAAGAACTCATCCCTCGTCGCTATGTTCAGATTGCCAAAACCTTCATGACCACCTGTGGTATGTATAATGCATCAGGCGAATTTGCCATCGAGGTTGGCTTGCCCGCCAAAAGTGGAGTATCCGGAGGGATATTGACCCTTGTACCGGGACAATTCGGCATAGGTCTTGTTGGCCCGGCTCTGAATCGCAAAGGCAACAGTATTGCCGGCGTGCATCTGCTCGAGCGTCTGTCCAAGGAGTTCGACTGGAGCTTTTTCTAAGAAGTTTTTTGAAAAAATAAACTATACCCTCATATGTAGCCGATGAATCACGTATCCGATATTTTGCTTCTTTAGAACGAAGTGAATGGTCTGGATATGTCTCGTCGGCTACTTTTGGTATTCACCTGGAAGTGTAGGAAGACAGTCCTGCATGGCAACGGCTATGCTGCATCTATCATGGAATATCCACAACATCGGGGTGGGTATATCTCCCTTCAGTCATCGGCTAGGGCCACATCTGTAATGAGGTTCATCTGAATATCCCGGGACCCATCTTCCATCAGCAGTCTGAGGGTACGAGCCGGACGGTCCAGTCGAAGCACTTGCCCCGTGTAACGAATATCATCATGTTCGTGAAACAACGTAATAATGACCCTATCTCCAAGCATCATCGAGTTGCTGAGCAAACGGGACATTTCTTCCGCGGCCTGGGCATCCAGAGATGGGCGGGTACGAGGAGCAAGTTGTTCCTGATGAAGAATGTAGGCTTCCCGGTGTTCGGGGAGCATCATGCGTGAGGACTCGAAGATACCGTTTTGCTGCAATTTTTTACTCATTTATAATGACCTCCAATTTTATGAGAACGCTCATGGGCTTGCGCGGACGAGCAGAGGGAAGATGCCCGCATAATGGCGGTTTCTCCGTACCTGCGCTTGATATCATCTGTGGCACGTTCCAGTTCTCTTTTGCGTTCGCGGTCATCAAACCAGGACAGCTGCACTTCGGAATCGGGGACAAGTCCGGTCAATGACACGCTGATGCGGCGGATGGGTAATCCGTCCCAATGGCGCAGGAACAGAGCTGCTGCCGCATCGTATACTTCATCCGTAATGTTGGTGGGTTCATTCACCTTCATCTGGCGGGAGAAACCGGTTGGTCGATCATAATCCTGTCCGCGACATCCAACCGAGACCACATGGCCCATGAGTGATTTGTCCCGGGAACGTCGACTGACGAGTTCCGCCAGTTCAAGCAGTACCACTTTGATATCTTCCCAGGAGTCATAGTCCCGGGGTAGCGTCATCTGATGTCCGATCCCCTGCTGCTGATGAGCATAGGTCCCGGGTTTGACCGGGGAATCGTCAATACCGCGAGCGATACGCCACAGTACCTCGCCATTCACCCCCCAACGTTCTCTTAGTCGGGACAGTGGGGTCTGGGCCAGATCACCAATGGTATGAATGCCCATCTTGTAGAGATGCTGCGCCATGCGGGAACCAACCATGAACATGTCTCGAACAGGCTTTTCCCAGATGGTTGAAGGCAGATCTTTGCGAGGCAGCGTGCAGATGCCTCCCGGGACTTTTTTGGCATACAGATCACAGGCCATCTTGCTAACGACCTTGGTATCACTGATACCGATTCGAATATACACACCCGTCTCATCCATCACCCTCGATTGAATGCTGCGTGCAATCGTCTCGGGACTGCCGAACAGATCCAGGCTTCCGGTGACATCGAGAAACTGTTCATCAATACTATAGGGTTCCACCAGATCGGTGTAAGACTGAAGGATACGCGTAATATGAAGGGACACCCGAATGTACTCGGCCATCCGGGGGCGAACAACAACAACATCTGGACATTTGGCGAGCGCTTCGCCCAGTCGTTCTGCTGTCGTAATTCCATAGGACTTGGCGAGTGGACAGGCCGCAAGAATAATACCCGAACGGCGCGCCGGATCTCCCGCGACAACGAGGGGGCGGTCCTTGTATTCGGGATGTGCAGACTTCTCCACACTGGCATAGAATGACTGGCAGTCTGCCAGCATGATGACACGTCTGTCTTGGCGGGGCATAAGACTTCTCTCCTTATCAGTGATGCTAAGCTCTTATGTTAAGAAGCAATTATTTTCATTTGAACATCGATAATTAACAGTTTATTTACAGTATGGAACAAGTGTTCTTGTTTTATAAGCATATCTGACAATTCGAAATGCGGCAACCGGAATTATTTTGCAAATTGGACACAATTATGGGTTAGCCATATTAGAGGCAGAAATTAGGAAATAAGATGTGCTTTTTTACATTTAATGTGAGAGATCCATGACCTACGGTTGATGACCGGGCGTTCATTTGGGTTTTTGTAAAAGGGTTATAAATGGGCACAGTCCTATAGAGGGGGACTGACGTCCTTTTTTGATTTTCTGCATTTTTCAGAAAACCTTGATGTGACGCGGAATATCGCTGATGCGTTATCGGACTATAGTATCAATTTTGTAATCTTTATGGTTAATACTGTAAAAAGGTCCGCAACTTTAAATAATGACTCGCGTTTAATGGGGTATGTGTTCCAACGGCAAACGTTGCCTGTACCCGCGTTGCACATAACAATATAGGTTCCAGAATTGCAAGATCAGCAGGGCACCAATACCATGCGATTCCAGCAGATATTAGTGTTCGGGAATCAGACGTATCTCAGAGGCTTCCCGGTGCTAGTTGATGGCTCTTTTTACGAATTATGGGCAGAATGTTCCATTTCATGTTTGCTTCCATCAGCCTAGTTACAAATGCAGAGTCTTAGCGCTATAGTGAGAACTACACCGCTGACATCTCTACCAAGCGGACATCCGAAGCGGAAAGATTCGTAAACTTCATGTTGGACCATTCGATGTTGAAGCAGGATGCATATTAGAGAGGTGAGCAATCTAAAGACATGAGCAGACAAAGACGAAGACGCTGGTTATTAACGGTGTTGACAGGAGCAGTGGTGGTGACCGGTGGGATATTTGCCGGATGGCACTATATGCAACCCAAGCTCGTTACGTACACAGCGGAGAACGGCACGGAGATGAAATTCAAGACCGATGGAGACCGGTTCATGGAATACGGGCCAGATGGAACGTGGAGGGAGATGTTCGTCAAAGGTGTCAACCTGGGCGCAACTTCACCGGGGCATTACCCGGGAGAATTCCCGCTGACCAAAGAGGATTACTTGCGGTGGTTCCAGCAGATCGAGGATCTGGGAGCCAATGTAATCCGGGTATACACGGTTCACGAACCGATTTTCTACTCCGCATTAGTCGAATATAACCGCGGCCGGGAGCAACCGTTATATTTTATACAGGGCATATGGTCACCTGAAGAAGAGCTGATTGAGAAACAGGATGCCTATGCAGCCCATATTGAGCAGACGTTCAAGCAGGAGATTGAAAAGGCCGTATCTGCTGTCTATGGTGATGCGGACATTCCTGCCAAGCAGGGAGAGTCCAGCGGCAAATACAAAACGAATGCAGGAAAATACCTGATGGCCTGGCATGTGGGGACTGAATGGGACCCGGCAATGGTAGACAACACAAACGCACAACATGCGGACGTGCCGCAGTACAAGGGAGTTCATTTCTCGGCGAGTCCAGAAGCGTCACCGTTCGAGAACTGGCTGGCAGAGCTGCTGGATCATACGGCGGTCCTGGAGAAGAAGTATGGGTGGGAACATCCGATGACCTTCACCAACTGGGTAACGACCGATGTGCTGGATCATCCCGGCGAGCCGCTGTATGAAGAGGATCTCGTCAGTGTGGATGCCCGACATATTCAGCCGGAGGCGTGGCAGGGAGGTTATTTTGTAGCCTACCATGTGTACCCGTATTACCCGGATCTGTTCCATATCGATAAAACGCTCCAAACCATCAAGGATGAGAACGGTGAGTACAACACGTACAAAAGTTATCTGCGCAAGCTGAAAGCCGAGTTTTCCGATATGCCTGTAATGATTACGGAGTATGGCGTACCCTCTTCTCTTGGTATTTCCCATCTGGGTATGGGAGGACGGAATCAGGGTGGACATAACGAAGTAGAGCAGGGAGATATCGACGCGTCACTGACGCAGGATATCTATGATGAAGGATACTCGGGAGCAATTGTGTTCATGTGGCAGGATGAATGGTTCAAAAAAACATGGAACACGATGCCACTGGAAATCCCGGCTGATCGCCGTGCATATTGGCTGAACGTACTGACAAACGAGAAGATGTTTGGTCTGCTTGCCATGGACCCGGGTAAACAGGAACAGTTGACCATCGACGGATCACTGGATGACTGGGATGATCTGAAGGATGAAGAGGTCACGACCTGGCAGGGCCAAGTGGACGGCATTCAGGAAATGAAGATGACCCATGATGAAGCCTATCTGTATATTGGGCTGACCTTGGATCAACCGTTTGACCCGGCTAAGACAGTGCTGCGAATTGGGACCGATACACTTGCTGGAGGCAGTCAGCCTGACAAGTTACTCCCGGGCCGAACACTCAGTGATGGTCTTGAGACGGTGATTACACTGGGACAGGATGAAGAATCACAGGTGGAGATTGCCAAGGATTATGACTTTAATCAGCGCCTGTACGGCAAAGAAGGATACGACATGCTGCCAGACCAGCAGTCAGAATCGGCAGATCCGTTCCACCCATGGAATCTGGCAGTTAGCCTGAGGATGACACCGCCAGATACCCGATCTGCTCAACCGTTCATGAATGAAAAGGTCGGAACATTGAAGCGGGGAACGACGGCTCCCGGTCAGCCTGATACGGATTCATTAACGTCATGGCAGTATAACGGCAATCAGGTGGAGATGCGAATTCCCTGGATGCTGCTTGGGTTCGGTGATCCGAGTTCGCTGCAAGCGATCGACTATGGACCGCTCAAGAATGGACGTGAGTTCTCCACAGTTGCTGTGGAAGGCGTTACCCTCATTCCGTGGTTAACGGACCGCGCCACGAAGAACGTATCCTGGCCTGGGGGTGAACAGACGACCCTGGATCTGAATACATTGCCGGTATATAGCTGGCAGCCTTGGGAGCAGGTGCAGTATAGTGAACGCCTGAAGCTAAGCTACGAAAAAATGAAGAAGAGTTATGAAAAAAATCCTAGTTTTCAGATCGAATAAATGAGTATAAAGGAGGACCTTTTCACATGTTTCCAAGTTTGGCTTTGGCCTATCTGTTTTTGTACATCTGTATCGCACTTGTTGTTGTAGGCGTCATCGTATTGTTTGCCATGAAAATGTCCCACAATGGCAAACGACGTAAGACGGCATTTTATGAATTGAAGCAGCGTGACTATTTCACCTATCTGCAAACAGCCTTGACTGAGAATAGTCCACTCAGATTGCCACCAGGCAAACTGGCTCCGCTGGAACGCAGAGTCATTCAGGACAGACTGATTGAATGGATCGACCAGTTCAAGGGTGAGTATCGCGACAAATTAATCGCACTGTGCCGTGAAGCAGGATTCGTAGAGCATGATCTGAAGGAACTGGGCCGTCTGCGTTATGGTCGCCAGATTGATGCAGCTTATCGCTTGGGTGGCATGCGTTGTCCCGAAGCCGTTCCGGGTTTGATGGAATTACTGAAGGATGAGAAACCGGGCCCGATGGCCATTATGATTGGTCGATCCATCTCCAGATGTACGACTCGGCAAGGTGAACTGAAAGACATGCTCGCTTTGCTGTTAACCAAAGGTAAGTCCATTCACCATCTGGCAGCAGATATTCTGCTCGAAACGAGTCTGGATACGAGCAGAATTCTAATTGAATTGCTGGAAGACCGGAATCCTGATTTTGTCAAAGTCGGACTGGTTGCCATGTGGGGACAGGCTGTACCTGAAGTGATGCCTGCACTCGACAGACTGGTAGGCGCAGAACATCAGGATGTACGTGCCGAGGCGGTGAAGCTGTATCTTAGCGCAAGTCCGGCACTCCGGGATGAGACAATCCTGAAGCTGATCCAGGACCCCGATCCGGAAGTTCGCGCCGAAGTGGTACAAGCGCTTGGTTACAAGCATGCATCTGGCAGCATTCCATTGCTGCGCAAAGCGCTTCGGGATGAAGACTGGAGAGTTCGATATAACAGTGCGGAGAGTCTGAGCAAGCTCGGTGAACCGGGATTCGAAGCGCTGTGTCAGGCTGCGGTGCAAGGTACAGTTGCTGAGCGCGAGATTGCGATGCAGCAGATTGAGAGTACCATGCAGCACACGAGAACCGATGACAGAGCTGTAGAGCAGATGATTGCACATAACAAAAAAAGACTGCTGTACGATCGCTATTTTGGCCCTGTACGAGAGAACAGAACCAACAAGAAACGTACAGGTGTCGCTACGGTAGGAGGGGATTACACTGCTTAGGGATCTACTATTAATCTACGGCATGGTCGCAATCTACTATGTTGTTTTTGTAAATACGCTCTATTTTTCCATTCTGGCCTTATCGTTCCGTAACATCTGGACGATCTTCCGGCGGTCGCATTATTCCAAATACAATACATTGTCAGGCTCGGAACTGGTACCTTCCGTTTCTCTGCTGGTACCGGCATACAACGAGGAACTGACGATTATTGAAAATGTGAACTGCCTGATGACGCTGAATTATCCAACGTATGAAGTCATTGTGGTGAATGATGGCTCCAGTGATGCGACACTGAATATCCTGTTGAAAGAATATCGTCTGAAGCCAGTACCCAATACGAAGATTCGGGGCAAGATCGCCTGTCAGAAAATTCGTGGGATCTACCATAATCCAGAGTTCCCGGATCTGTATGTCATTGACAAAGAAAACGGCGGTAAGGCCGATTCCCTCAATGCCGGGATCAACCTGTCCCATTATCCGTTGATCTCTTCCATCGATGCTGATTCGTTGCTGGAGAAAGATGCCCTCATCCGCATGGCACGGATGTATATGGAGAATCCGGAAGAGACGGTAGCCATCGGTGGAGATGTAAGGATCGCCAATGGCTGCAAAATTGAAAACGGGGCAGTGCAAGATGTATCGCTGCCACGCAAGATCTGGCCCATGTTCCAGTCGATTGAATATCTCAAAGCCTTCTTGGGCGGACGGATTGGCTGGAGTCACATGAACGGTCTGATCATTGTCTCCGGTGCCTTCGGTATGTTCCGTAAGGACGCTGTTATCGCCGTAGGTGGATACCGGGATGGTTATCCTGGAGAAGACATGAACATCATCATCAAACTTCACCGTTACATGCTGGAAAACAAATTGAAGTACCGCATTGCCTTCTGTCCTGAGGCCGTATGTTGGACGCAGGCACCGGATTCCTACCGGATCTTGTCCAGTCAGCGTAAGCGCTGGGGCCGCGGGAATCTGAAGAACATGATCGAGAATCGTGGCATGTTGTTCAATCCAAAATATAAGGTTATGGGTATGGTGACCATGCCATATAACGTCCTTTTTGAAGCGCTCAACCCGTATTTCCGGATTACCGGACTTCTGGCTCTCGCTGGATATGTCCTTCTGGATATGACGCAATGGCCCATTCTGGTTCTGTTCGGACTGCTGAACTTTGTGAGTGGTTATCTGCTGAGTGTAGGCGCACTTGTCCTAGAGGAGATTGCTTTCAAACGTTACAACAAACTCTCCGATCTGGTCAAAATGCTCGTCTACTCCGCGCTGAAATTCGTGGGTTACCACCAGCTCGGCGTACTGTGGAGATTGCAGGGACATGTGCAGTTCATGCAAAACAACAACTCATGGGGTACCATGACACGTCAAAGCTGGTCCGAGGATGAGAAGAAAACAAGCGAAGCCGCTTGATTAAAGAATAATCAAAGCAATTATATGTCCAACTAGACATTTACACGATAACGGAGAGGGCAGAAAAAGCCTGAAGAGCGAAGCGTGCGCCTAAAAGCTTTCCGAAAGAAAGCTGCATCGAAAGCATACGCTTATCCCCGGATTTCCCCTTTTATAAAGGAATCAAAAAATCTGGGGATAACAGTGATCGAAGGGCTGTTCTGTCATCGCAGTGTCAGTGTAAATAATATTTTTTGGACTTATATAGATAATCGAGGAGAAGGGTGGAAAAGAACATGCCAAATACGGCGACATTGCAGCGTGAGGCTGCCGTTAATGTGTACCGAAGTGTAGAACAGGGATTGAAGGAAACGGGTGCCGAAACATGCGGCTTAATGTTCATCCATTGTGCAGGAAACTCTCAACCTGAGCAGCAGGTCAGGACACATCTGGAGCAAACGAGTGAGTCTGCCTTCCAGGTCTGGAAGGATGGGGCTACCCAAGCGATTGCCGTCCTGTTGCCAGGTTTGTCACTGGATGAAGTTCATTATGAAGGACTTCGGATCAAACATGAGTTGCAAGAGACTGTACCCGGTGCCGATCCACAGATTACACTGGCCAGTTTCCCGGAAGGGGAGCGCCCTTCGAAGGCAACTATTCAGCATATGGCTGAGTCCTCGAAGCTCGTAGATTCGTCGGAAATTCATATCTACACGCTGGACAATACGGCGGACGAGCCGGAACGAATTTTGATTGTGGACAACGATCCGACGGTACGCGAATTCCTGCAATTGCGGTTGAAGATGCAGGGATACGAAACCTATGAAGCCGTTGATGGACTGGCTGCACTGGAGTTGATCGAGAAAGTCACACCAGATCTGGTGCTCACCGAACTGAATTTGTATGGCATCGATGGTCTGCCGTTCATCCATCATATTCAGAATCTGGAGATGGAGCAGCCACCCAAAATTGTCGTGTTGACCGAACAGCGTGTCGAGCAGACGATTAGTCAATGTTTCCGCAGCGGAGTCGATGATTACATGACTAAACCGTTCTCGCCTGTAGAGCTGGATGCCCGAATCAGACGCTGCCTGCATTAGAAGACGGCTTGAATAAGCTGATTGTGTGAAGTGCAAAGTAAGAGCTTTTTTTACACTATGAATCAGATAGATTAGAGCAACATTTAGAGCACAGACACTCATCTATTTATATGGATTTTAAGCACCACCAAATACACTGCCCGGAGGGAATATCATGGAGAATCAACAATTCCACACATTACTGAATGCGATTGAAAATAAAGAAGCTGTACTCGGCGTTGTCGGGCTCGGTTACGTAGGACTTCCACTTGCCGTGGAAATGGTCAATCAAGGTTTCACGGTAATCGGAATTGATCTGGATGCGTCCAAAGTAGAAAGTATCTATCAAGGAGATTCCTATATTCACGATATTTCGTCTGATGAGTTGAAAAAAGTAATGCAAAGCGGTCGTTTCCAGCCAACGACAGATTACAGTATGCTGCGCGTGATCGACGCCCTCAGTATCTGCGTACCGACACCTCTTAGTGAGAATCAGGACCCGGATACGTCTTACATCGAGACTGTTGTGGATCAGATCAAACTGCACATGAAACCAGGCATGCTGATTACGCTGGAGAGCACCACTTATCCAGGTACAACCGAAGAACTGATCCAGCAGCAGCTGGACAAGATCGGACAAGAAGCAGGTAAAGACTATTTCCTCTGCTTCTCGCCTGAACGTGTGGACCCGTCGAACGGACGTTTCACAACATTTAATACGCCGAAAGTAATCGGGGGTACGACCGAAGCTTGCTTGAAGCTCGGAACAGCACTGTATAGCAAATACGTAGAAACTGTAGTACCGGTATCTTCACCAAAAGTGGCTGAGATGTCCAAACTGCTGGAGAACACATTCCGCAGCGTGAACATTGCCTTTGTAAATGAAATGGCGATGATGTGCGACCGTATGGGCATTGATATCTGGGAAGTTATTGATGCGGCGGCGACGAAACCATTTGGTTTCATGCCATTCTATCCAGGGCCAGGCATCGGTGGACACTGCATTCCGCTTGATCCGATGTACCTGTCATGGAAGGCCAAAGGCTTCCGTTTCTATAGCAAATTCATTGAGCTGGCGCAATCCACCAATGACAACATGCCATATTATGTGCTAAACAAAACGTCAACGATTCTGAACGAATACGCTAAATCCGTACGTAAATCCAATATTCTGCTCCTCGGTATGTCGTATAAACCAAATATTGCCGACCTGCGTGAATCACCAGGACTGGAAGTATATGAACTGTTCAAGGAAAGTGGAGCTAACGTTAGCTACTACGATCCACATGCGGATTCCTTCCAGGACAAACATGGCGAGACCGTACACAGCGAAGCGTTCAATCTGGAACAGTTCAAGAAGTACGATTGCATCGTGCTGATCACCAACCACAGCGATTTGCCTTACTTTGATATTGCGGAGATGGGTGTACCAATTCTGGATACACGTAATGCGTTCCGTTCATACACGCATCCGCATATTTACAAGATTGGTCACTCGGTACAGCATCCTGTGCTTGAGCCAAGTGAAGCGTTGCTCGTCTGAGGAAATATATGAGGCAACGGGGCAAACTGGTGGGTATGGCGAAATGGGCCATTCTGGCTGTTGTGTTGTGCCTGCTGCTTCTGTCCTGGATGTTCAAATGGTTCTCGGCAGAGGAACACAAAGCGACCTGGCTGTGGGACGCGTCCATTATTGCAGAACAAACGCCTGAGATTATTGCCTTTTCCAAAGAACAGGGCGTAGATACCATCTTCCTGCAAATCCAGGATGAGCTGCCTGACGCAACATACCGTAAATTCATTGCGGCTGCCCGACAGGCTGAGATTGAAGTGCATGGACTTAACGGTCATGCAGACTGGGCCTATGAGGAGAAGCGGGATGAAGGACTTGCTTTTATCGAGCGAGTACGAGCATACAATGCAGCTTCGGCCAAGAATGAACGCTTCCAAGGTATTCAACTGGATGTCGAGCCGTATCAGTTGAAGCGCTGGGAGAACGAGGAGAGCAGCGTCATTGCAGAGTGGCAGAACAACATGAAGGCCTGGACAAAAGCCGGCGAGGATGCCGGACTGTACATGAGCGCTGCCATTCCGTTCTGGCTTGATGCCCGTCAGTCGGCTGAAGGAGGTACATTCAGTCGCTGGGTGATCTCCCACTTTGATGCGGTGGCCATTATGGCTTACCGGGATAGTGGGCAGCAGATGTATGATCTGTCCAAGGAAGAACTGGACGAAGCGGATGATCTCGGCAAGAAAGTCTGGATCGGAGCGGAACTCGCGGATACACACGAGGGGGATCACCTGACCTTTTTCCGTAAACCGGTTAGCAACATGAATGAAGAGATGGCAAAGGTGTTCGATCTGGGTTCCTCTCATTCTTCTTTTGCAGGTGTGGCTGTGCATCATTATGAAGCATGGTATGCCAAGAAGAACGGTATTCCGCTTGCGCGCAAGGATGAAAAGAAGGAATAGCGCTAGGTCAGTGTTAACAAGTTGCTGGTTCCTGGTACATGCAGTCAAGACTATAGTATAGAAAGAAGGCAAGTCCCGGGTAGATGGGGCTTGCCTTTTTTGGTGGTGGATTTCGTAATGGGTTTGGCAGCACTATGATGTGCAGGATATGAAACTCAGGAGTCCGTTGTACTTTGGTAGAGGCAACATCTTACACACAGCACACAAGGCGTGGTGCATGAGCCATGGAGTATAGGCTGGGGAGCGAAAGTCGCTCCCTCATTCTTTCGTGCTCTCCGCTGTGCGATAGCGATTGGGCGGCAGACCAACTTGCTTTTTGAACGCTTTGGAGAAGGAGAACAAGTCCGGGTAACCTACGGAATGAGCCACTTCAGTTAAGCTTAGCGGCGTCTGCACGAGTAGACGTTTCGCCTGATTCATTTTCAACTGCTGGATATATTGCACAGGGGACAGACCATAGGCTTTGCGGAACTGTTTGGCAAAATGGGTTCGATCCACACCCGCATGAGCGGACACACCTTCCACGGAGATACCGCCTGCAAAATGAATGTCCATGTATTCCTTGCCTTTCTGAAGCCAAGGCGTGGCTGAATCCGGTTGCAATCCTTTGGTTGCGGGAGACCGGGCGATCCGGTCGAAGAGGTTTAGAAATCGGGTGAGTCGTCCCAGATCACTCGCTCCATCCTGCGGTTTGCGAACATCCTCCATGAACGAGCGCATGGCACTTGCAGTCTCCGGGGTAAGTACACCTGAACGGTACGGTGAGTCGGGTGTAAGTCCAATTCGAGACAGTAACTCGGCTGCATGTGCACCGTCAAAAGCAATAAATATTTTCTGCAACGTATCCTCGGGGTCTGTCCAGTACTCATGGGTAACATGTGGAAACAGACAGAACGCATCCCTGGCACGAAGGGCGTGACGCTGTCCGTTCTGTATGAATGTACCTTCCCCCTCCAGTACAAACAGCAAATAATAATAAGGCGTAGTACGCGGGCCAATATGATAGTTGGTCTTGGCTATATTTCGTCCGATGCGAATCGGCCAGGCGCCACCAGCTTTCTCGAATTCAGATGGAGTGAAGAAAATAATATCCAAAAACTCATGGTGGTCCTCCTTCATGCTCTCGGTCATCAGGAACACCTCTTTATTGTATAAGTATCGTTTGTACATTCTAAAAGTTTCACTTATAGATGTAGTTCAAAAAGTCCACTTCTGATTACGAATCATGCCAAGTGGCATTATCAACATCGAAGCTGAAATTCAGCCGAAATAAGCGGGAGGCTTACGAAGTATGTTTCCTTTGGAAACATTGTGGTTGCTCACGTAGTTTTCCTACGCTCCGCTACTCCATTTCTAGCTTCATTCCATCTTCTTGGTACTAAAAACCAGACTTTTTGAACATGTATTTAAACCTATTATACAGGTGGGTTTTATATATATTCAAGATCAGGAAGACCTAAATCTGAGAAAAGACCACAAAATGACAAAATAAAATTGCCGCGAAATGACATTGCTCACAGACAAATCAATTGATATGATGTCCATACCTATTAAACCAAGTTAATTAATCGGCATTTGGGTGCCTACTTTGAAAATGAGTTATAAATTAGGCACACTTTAAAAATCAATTTCAACCAGTGCAAACGTAGTGGAGGGGACGAAATCGATTCTGAAGAAACATAGTGTTCACCTTTATCTCCGGATTTCCCCTTAGAAAAGGGGATCAAAAAATCTGGAGATAACAGTGATCGTAAGAACGATTCGTAACCGGAACGGCCAAGTTGCAGAACAGTGATCTTTTTTTAACATGAGACTTTATTTATTCATAGAAGGGATTGACTTTTGTGAGCGAACAGGAAGATATGAAGTTTGGATGGTTTTTGCCTACAGCAGGGGATGGTAAGTATGTAGGGGTTGCCCCGGAGCGGGAACCGAGTCTGGAGTATCTGGTCGATGTGGCACAGACGGCGGAAAAGGCAGGATTCGAATTTGTACTGATTCCAACAGGTGGGGCCTGTCTGGATGCGTGGGTGGTCGGCTCAGCTGTGATGAGTCACACAAAGACATTGCGTCCCCTTGTCGCCATTCGCCCGGGATTGGTTACACCCGTACTCGCTGCACGAATGGGAGCCGCACTGGATCAGCTCTCTGGTGGTCGCGCCATGATCAATGTGGTGACAGGCAGTTCTGTTCGAGATCTGGAGGAACTCGGCGATCCACTGGCACATGCGCATGATGAACGGTATGTACGAGCGAGCGAGTACATGGAGGTCATGAAGCGTTCATGGACCCAATCGACGGGACTGAATCTGACGGAGTTTGCAGGAAGTGGTTCAAAATCTGGCGCAGATGCACCCAGTGATCCCAATCCTGAATTCAACGGCCAGTATTATAATTTCAAAGGACCGGTAGGCATGCCGGAGACGGTGCAAAATCCGCATCCACCATTTTATCTGGGAGGAAGTTCTCCGATAGCGAAGAAGGTCGCCGTAGAACATGCGGATACGTTCCTCATGTGGGGTGAGCCTCATGACTGGATTCAGGAGCAGATTGAAGAGATTGAGGTCATCCGACAGCAGGTGAAAGAGGAGACCGGACAAGATCGTCAGCTCCGTTACGGCATGCGTGCTCAGGTACTCATTCGGGATACGGAGGAAGAAGCATGGGCAGCAGCTTGGGAGATTATTAGCAAAGTACCACCAGAAGCGATTGAGAAAGCCAAAGCCGCTTTTGCAGAGACGGATGCAACCAACCAACGCAGACAGAACGAGCTACGGGAGCTGTCCGAGAAGCAACAGTTTGTCGTAGGTCCGAACCTGTGGACAGGCTTGTCCGTTGTTCGTTCCGGCGGTGCGATCCTCATTGTAGGTACAGCCGAACAGGTCGCAGAGCGTTTGATGGAATATGGAGATCTGGGCGTGACAACCTTCATTCTGTCCGGTTACCCGCATCTGGAAGAGGCCGAAATCTTCGGACGGACCGTGATGCCGATCATTCGCGAGAAATGGAAAACAAGACAGAAGCAGCATCAAGTTACTACTAACTAAGTAAGTTTAACTAATCTTTTTATACGAAAACGGAGAGGACAGAAATAACGTGAAGAAGCGAAGCGTTCGCCTTTATCCCCGGATTTTTCCTTTTATAAAAAGGAATCAAATAAATCTGGGGATAACAGCGATCGGAAGGTTATTCTGTCATCGGAGTGGTCAGTATAAACATTCTTTAGTTAAAATATCAAGCATCCTCAGGAGGTCGTCTTTCATGAAAAAAAATAAAAAATTAATCCTGCCGCTTGTCAGTATGCTGGTGATGTCCATCCTGCTGTCAGCTTGCGGCGGCGGGGATAACGCGTCATCTGGTGAGAACGGCTCCTCGGGTTCAGGCCAAGTTACAATCAGCTTCATGCACTGGCGTGGAGAAGATGTGGAAGCACTGAACAAAACCATTGACGCTTTTGAGACAGCAAATCCGAACATTAAAGTGGAGATGCAGACGCTGCCTTCCGATCAATATCAGTCCACCGTACAATCCAAAATCAGTGACGGTTCGGTAGGAGATGTATTTGCCTCCTTCCCGGGTGCACAGTTCGAAGCTTTCACTAAAGCCGGCTTGTTCACGGACCTGACCGGATCATCGTTTCTGTCGGCCTACAATTCCAAGCTGATTGAATCAGGACAGCACGATGGCAAGCAATATGCGATCCCGTATCAACTCGTATATAACGATCCAATTTATAATGTAAAACTGTTTGAACAATACGGCCTGACGCCACCGACCGATTGGGAAGGTTTCCTGGCACTTTGCCAGAAGCTAAAAGACAATGGCATCATTCCGATTGCCTTTGCCGGAGCGGACATTGGCCCAGGGCAATTCATGAATACGATGGTGATGAACAATGCACCAAGTGACGACATTTTTACCAAAGTGGAAGCTGGCGAAGCCAAACTGACGGATGAGTTTTGGGTGAAAACATTGACTCAAATCAAGGAACTGAACGATAAAGGTTACTTCCAGCAGGATGCACTGGGTACGAAAGACCCTGCGGCTGGAGCGCTGTTTATTCAAGAGAAAGCAGCCATGCTGGCGAGCGGATCATATCAATTGGCACAGAACAAGCAGCAGAATCCAAATCTGGAGCAAAAACTGCTTGCACCGATTACCGTAAGTGCCGATCAAGCGAAGTATGAAGGAGTGCATACGACCACATTCATGCTCGCCGTGAACAGCAAATCAAAACATCCGGAAGAAGCGAAGAAGTTCCTCGAATTCCTTAGCAATCCCGATGTAGCGAGTAACTATGCCAACCAAACGGGACAAAATGTAACGGTGAATGATGTGAAGTACGATACGCCTGAGCTTCAGGTAGCCGGAGAATGGGCAACCAAAAAGACCGTGTTCCAGCCACGGTTCACCATCCTGAACGGAGATAATCAAAAAGCAGTAACTAACTCCATCCAGGCTGTACTAAGCGGCACTTCTCCAGAAGAAGCAGCACAGCAGGCACAAGCGATCATTGATCAGCATATCGGGAAATAAACGATGAAAAACCGTCTTCAGCTATCCCTGTTTCTGATCCCCGGGTTGCTGCTGTACGTTGGATTGTTCGTATTTCCTACATTGACGGGGCTGTTCTATTCCTTTACGGACTGGGATGGGGTATCCCCGTCGTATGCATTTGTAGGGCTGGATAATTACAAGGACAGTCTCAGCAGCATCGTATTCCGCAAAGCCTTTGGCAACAACGTGGAGTTCATGTTAACGGTTGTTATTGCACAAACCTTTATTTCACTTGTCCTGGCCCTGCTCTTGGTACGCAATACCAAGACACGCATTGTGCTTCGGGCACTGTATTTCCTGCCTGCGATTCTGTCCTCCGTATCGGTCGGACTGATCTGGGCATTTATGTATGATCCATCCATTGGATTGATCAACTATGGACTGAATGAAGCCGGGATGAGCAGCATAGCTCGCAACTGGATTGGTGATCCGAAAATCGCCATCTATTCCATCGCTGCGGTACAGGTATGGGCCCATGCCGGCCAGATGATGATTGTATTCATCGCAGGTCTGCAAGGCATTCCGGCAGAACTGTATGAAGCGGCTCGTATGGACGGCGGCAGCAAATGGCAGGTATTCCGTACCGTGACTTGGCCGCTGCTGGCACCTTCGGCAACGATTGTTGTGGCCTATACGACCATTCAGTCGTTCAAGGCATTTGACCTCATTTTCACAATGACGGACGGAGGCCCGAACTACGCAACTGAAATTTTGACAACATATATCTATCATACCGCCTTTGGCAGCTATTCATTTGGTCTGGCTTCTGCCGGTTCCATGATCTTCCTGGTGTTGCTCGCGCTCTTGACGCTGTTGCAGTTCAAGGCACTGCGTGCCGACCGGGTAAGTTATTGAGGTTGATGTTGGAGCATTCATCCTGCAATCGAGGCAGAAGGGAGTTCACATGTTTTTAAAATGGTTCAATCGCCTGATCTTATTGGTGTACGCGCTGCTGATTCTGGTGCCGCTGTACTTTGTGTTTGTATCCTCGTTCAAAACAAGCAGCAATTTCTTCACCAGTCCATTCAGCTGGCCGGACCCGTTTACGTGGGATAACATCACTGGCATGTTCCGCAATCAGCCGATGTGGCAATATTTCGGAAACAGTCTGGTCGTGACGCTTGGTACGGTTGCCATTGAGTTATTGCTGAGTAGCATGATTGCTTACGCCATTGTCCGCTGGGGCGGTAGTGTAGGTAAAATCGTGTTTGCTCTGTTCGTAGCCGGTCTGATCGTTCCTTCCCAGGTGAGTATGCTGCCGATCTATTCTCTCACGCGTACACTTGGGTGGTCGGACAGTCTCACGGGATTGATTGTCGTATCCGCGGCTATGCTGATGCCTGTCTCAGTATTTATGCTGACAGGTTTCATGCGCATGCTCAATTCGGAGATTCTGGAAGCGGGCAGTATGGATGGGGCCAGCGAATGGAGACTCTATACGCGGATTGCACTGCCACTGGCTGCACCTTCGCTGGCGGCAACGGCTACGTTCCTGCTCGTCATGGTCTGGAATGACTTGCTTATTCCGATGCTGATGCTCAGCAGTAAGTCCAAGCTCACTTTACCGCTCGCACTTATGCAGTTCCGCGGGGAATACGTGACGAACTACCCGATGATGCTTACAGGTGTGCTGGTAACGGCCATTCCGATGATTGCGTTGTTCCTTCTACTCCAGCGTTACTTTGTAGCAGGTCTGACAGCGGGTTCACTCAAGGGGTAAGGTATCGCAGAAATCGGAAGGAAAAGCTTATTTTGCATTGATTTCTGGAGCATTTTGCATAATAATGATTTAGTGTCAGAATGACTACATAGAGATCAAGGGAGCTATAAGTGATGAGCAAACTGGAAGTATTGCGGAATCCCAAGCAGCGCAAGCTGCTGTTTAGTGCCGGCATGAGCTGGCTGTTTGATGCGATGGAAGTTGGTATGATCTCCTTTATCGTGGCTGCACTTGCCAAGGAATGGAGTCTCAGTCCCGGACAAGTCGGTGTGCTTACGAGTATTAACTCCATCGGTATGGCATTAGGTGCTTTGCTTGCAGGTGCACTTGCGGACCGTTTTGGACGGAAGGCCATACTGATGTGGACCTTGTTAATCTTTACGATTGCAAGCGGTCTGTCTGCATTGGCGACTGGATTTGCGGTATTGTGTGCACTGCGTCTGGTTGCGGGTATTGGACTTGGCGGCGAGCTGCCCGTGGCATCTACCCTGGTATCGGAGTCGATGCCTACAGCGGAACGGGGACGTGCCGTTGTATTATTGGAAAGTTTCTGGGCAGGGGGCTGGATTGTATCAGCACTGATTGCGAACTTTGTTATCCCGGAGTACGGATGGAGAATTGCTTTTGCCATTGGTGCGCTTCCGGCGTTCTATGCACTGTATCTGCGTCGTGCCATTCAGGACCCGCCGCGGTACAAGAATCATACCAAGCTTCATAAAATTACGTTCCGCGAAAAAGTGGCTACCGTCTGGTCAGCACCACATCGCCGTACAACGTTGATGCTCTGGATTTTGTGGTTTACCGTCATTTTCTCTTATTATGGGATGTTCCTGTGGCTGCCTTCGGTTGTAATGGCAAAAGGATTTACGTTGGTCAAAAGCTTCCAATACGTGCTGATCATGACGATCGCACAGTTGCCAGGTTACTTCACCGCGGCGTACTTCATTGAACGTTACGGGCGCAAGTTCGTACTGGTTGTGTACCTTACCTTGACTGCATTCAGTGCGATTGCGTTTGGATTGGCTACAACGGAAGCCACGATCCTGACCGCAGGAATCTGTCTTTCCTTCTTCAATCTGGGAGCTTGGGGTGGTCTGTACGCCTACAGCCCGGAATTGTATCCAACTTCCGTTCGTTCGACAGGTGTTGGCCTTGCCACATCGGTTGGCCGAATCGGTGGCGTACTGGCTCCATTAATGGTCGGTATGCTGGTTCAACGCGAAGTAGCAATCAGCCTGATTTTCACGATTTTCTTCGTGACAATCCTCATTGGCGCAGCAGCTGTACTGTTCTGGGGCCGGGAAACGAAGGGTCAGGAACTGGCCGAGTAATTGTCAATAAATACAACGCAACTTTTGTACGGGTCTGCCAGCCTACGAAAATGCCGGGTTGGACAAGCGGTGTAGGGTTGATAGAAGAAGGGGTATGACCATGGTGTGACCATGGGCTCATGCCTCTTTTTGTTATGTTCAGCGTCGTTTTTTCACTGCGTCATCGGTCCGATAGACTTCATTTTTTCTATATCCTATAATGACACTCGGGATGTCCAACCGTGAGGATTCAGGAGGAAGATGTGGGATCTGGATTCAGAAAAGTGGAGGTTAATGGAATGATGAAGAATAATATTGGAATGGATCAACCGAATGAAATCAATGAAAAGAATATGATAAGTGAATTAGATAGCGTAAGTGAGATGAAAGAGATGAAGGTGGGAAGCCATATGAACAGTAATGAACGGACTACAGTTGATAGCACGAATGAGGGGCTGAATCCATTAACGTTTGCTGACAACATGGAACCTATCACTGTCAGTCGGAAAGTCACTCATGGGAAGGGGAACATGGCTGGCAAAAGAGCAGGGCGGGTCAGTATGCTTCTCGGTGCCTGCGCGATGACGCTAGGATTGACCGTGGCAGCTCCTTCTGCGGGAGCACAGAAGCTGGAACAGGGCGTTCGTAGCGAGCATGTGTTGCAATTGCAGGAGCAATTAAGCGATCTGGGGTACTTTGACGCCGGAATGACTGGATATTATGGTACCATCACCAAAGGTGCTGTCCGCAAGTTCCAGCAGGCGCAGGGACTGAGTGCAGACGGCGTTGCAGGTCCAGCGACGCTGAATAGGCTGAACAAAAAGGCCAAAGCCGAGGGCGAGACGCTGCGCCAGTTGGCGAAGCTGATCCACGGTGAAGCGCGCGGGGAGTCTTTTGAAGGGCAAGTCGCTGTAGGAGCGGTTGTGTTGAATCGGGTACATTCGAGTGAATTCCCGTCGTCTATTTCGAAGGTTATTTTCCAGAAAGGACAATTCACGGCTATAGACGATGGGCAGTTTAATACCAAGCCAACCCAGACTTCTTACAGGGCTGCTCGTAAGGCATTGAATGGCGCTGATCCGACGAACGGAGCGCTGTATTATTACAATCCGAAGATTGCCACTTCAGTGTGGAGTAAGAGCAGGCCAACGCTTCTGACCATTGGGCAGCATGATTTTACGAGATGAGTTTAAGTAGAGATAGGTAGTGTAATATTTGAAATGATAATGATGAACCTCGGCTGTACGCTGCTGAATGCAGACGTGTACCGGGGTTTGTTTTTGTAGTTAGCTCGTATAGGCGAGGTGTACGAGAATCTCAATATAATCTACATCAATGGGAATGGTCAGCATATAATCATACTTACGGTGCATTAATGGGAAAAGGCGTTACAAGAAGCGGCACCGGATATCTTTGAAACCAAATCGAATATATTAAAGTATATATATAGAAGATATAAAATATTAATTACATATTTGGATGAATGAGAATTAATATTAAACTGATGTAGATCATGCCCACTGAGGTTTTGCTAGTTACATCCATAGAGGGGAGGACGGATATGCCATTTATTGGGGGAATCATTTTAATTTTTATCCTAGCATTTATTCTATGGTCATTAATGTTCCCGCTATTCAATAAAATAGGTAGTAGAATTTTGAAGAAATACAATAAATTCAAACAAGAGGAGAATGGTGATGAAAAATTCAAAGACGTTTAGGGTAGGGGCAATTGCGGTTGCATTAGTTATTATTGTGGGCGTGCTAATGGTGACCTTCTTTTTAACACGAATTCCTAATGGATATGTTGGGGTCGTTTATTCACCAAATGGAGGCGTAAAAGATAGCACACTGAGTCAAGGGTGGAAACTCGTTGGAGCGTTTGATAAAGTGACGAAATATCCTATCCGAATTCAAACGGTGGAATACAGAGATATTCAGATTGCTACTTCTGACGGGAAAAACATCACAATCGATTTTGCTTACAACTACCAAGTAGAACCAAGTAAAGTATCTTCTATCTTTAATACATTTGGGCCAATTAGCATTCAAGAAATTGAGGATACATATCTCAAAACACGTTTCCGTGACGCAGCTCGTAAGGGGATTTCCAAGTTTACAGTCATTGATGTGTATGGTGAAAAGTCATCCGAAGCAGGAGTAGACGTGCAACAACGTTTTTCTGATGACGTTAAAGAATTAGGCTTTATTGTATCCAACGTTACTGTAGGTGTTCCTCAACCTGACGCCAAGACTCAGGAAGCAATCGATAAGCGTGTCGAAGCTTCTCAAGAACTGGAACGTAAAACGACTGAACTTGAGATCGCCAAGAAAGAAGCAGATCGTAAGCGCGTGGAAGCGCAGGGGAATGCAGACAAACTATTGATCGAAGCAGAAGGTCAAGCTAAAGCAAACAAAGAGCTTCAACAATCTTTATCGAGTCAACTCGTTGAATATGAAACCATCAAGAAATGGGATGGAGCCCTTCCATATGTAAGTGGGTCAAATACGCCAATGATTCAATTGCCGACTACAAAAACAGAGCAAAATAGCGGCGCGGGGAGCGTAACTCCCTAATCGCGGTTTGAAATGCACACCGTGCTTTCTCACCAATTGAATGTGTTGAATTCTAATGAACAAGCCGGTCCAATCGTGGGCTGGCTTGTTTATTTTTGATGCATTTCAGAGGTACTATGAGGGATTTAGTTAAGCCATGGCATTGGATTCGCCTGTCCAATCCTGTACAATGGATAACGACAAAAACAACGGTAGATTAAGGATGGATCAGCACGATGAGAATTATCATATCACCAGCTAAAAAGATGAAGATTGATACCGATCTTATGGCTATCGCGCAGATGCCACAGTTTATAAACGAGTCGGAACAGTTATTGAGTCTGCTTCAAAAGTTATCCTATGACGAACTCAAAGCGATGTGGAAGTGTAACGATGCAATCGCCGAACAGAACGTGGAGCGGATTCGGAATATGAATATTAAAGCAAATCTGACACCAGCAATCTATGCCTATGAGGGCATTCAGTATCAGTATATGGCTCCATGTGTTTTTCAAAATGAGGAACTGGCGTATCTTCAGCAGCATTTACGCATATTATCCGGTTTTTATGGCATGTTACGGCCTTTGGATGGGGTTACCCCTTATCGGTTGGAGATGCAGGGCAAGTTGCAAGGTCCAGGCTTCAAATCGCTCTATCAATTCTGGGGTAGCAAACTCGCAGATCAGCTTCAATCAGAAAGCAACTACATCCTAAATCTGGCTTCCAAAGAGTATAGCAAAAATATTTTGCCTTTTCTGAGCGAGGAAACCCGGTTCATTACATGTGTATTCGGACAAATGGTCAATGGGAAGCTTGTTGAAAAGGCAACCTGGGCCAAGATGACCAGAGGTGAAATGGTACGTTATATGGCAGAGCATAAGATTACAGATGTGAAGGACGTAAGAAACTTTGATCGGTTGAATTTCGCTTTTTCAGAAGAACGATCTGACGAGAGCACGTTTGTTTTCATACAAGCAGAGCTACAGTAGCTGCTGTGCGCTGACCATGTACTAGAATGATAACTATTTGATTCAATTAAAAGTCGCCAACTGGCGGCTTTTTTATTTTTCAGATATTAAATCTAAGTCCTAATCAAAATAGGAATCTATTTTGTATCAGGATAATGACAGGTTATATTTTAAATTGTTATCTGAAATATAAAAGGAAAAAAGTCCCTGGATTTAGGGACTAATTTACTATGTCCTAAAATAAGGAAAATGACGATAATGATTTATTAGGCTCCATTTATACATCTGTTGAGGGAGGAAATGGAGAAAAAACATAAAGGAGGAATATGAATTCCATGAGTTTAAGAAAAGGTTTTATTGTTTTTCTGATGGCTTTGTTGTTGATTGGAACCATGTATCCGACTAGCGGTTATGCGCTTTCGGATCAATCGGATGCCATAATAACAAGTGAAAGTAGCGCGGAGAATGTTGATGTTTCTATGGAGGAATCAGCTTTAACAGACGGCGAGAATCTAGATGTTATTGATCCGGATGTCTACGAAGAACCAGAAGGTGTAGATGAAGTTATCGAAGAAGCAGAAGATGAAGCGACGGTAACTGATGATACATACGGGGAAAACTCTTTCTCTCCTCAAGCTATGGCCATGGCAGATGGAACTTTGACCATGAGTCCCGGAGATTCCTATACGTTCACGAATAACGGAAGTGCCGCAAGATCGTTAAGTACCAATGCCGCGACTTCAAGAAGCAGTGCATACGATTACGTTATTTATAGACCAGATGGCAGCATCATGAGCGAAAACATGAACTCTATTAGCAGTTTATCAGTAGGCTCAGGCTATACAGCTGTAATCACCTCTACGGGTCAGAATCCGTTTACAGTGACAATCCGTTCAGAATTTTCTTACAGTGTATCAGCTAACCCAGCCATGCTTAGGGTTACGTTATCCAAAGGAGAGAGCTATCGATACTTTAATGAAGGGACACAGTCAAGAGTTCTAAGTGCCGATACTTCCACAGCTCAGGACAGGAAGATAGATTACGCTTCATACAAAGAAGATGGTAGTCTTGTAGCTTCCAATTTCGAAACGACTGGGAAACCTTCACTTGCGGGAGGGAACGAAATCATTATTACTGGAGCGGGCTCACAGCCTGTTAGTGTTGGTTTTCCCTATGAAGTCTATACCGGTGAATGGAGCGATGAGCCAGCCTATACGCGTACAACGCTATATCAGGGAGATAGCTACCAGTTCACTAATATCAGTTCCAAATCCGATGCACTCCAAACGGATGGAACGACCAAAGATAAGCATGATTACGTTGTTTATCTTCCGGATGGAACGGAAAGTTCTACAGGGACGAATACGACCACTAAACCTACTGTAGCAGCAGGAAGAACCGCCGTTGTAACTTTGGTTACAGCAACGCCTGTAACATATGGTGTGCCCTATCGGACATTTGATGTCCAAAAAGCCGGTGGCGATGCAATTACTCGAATCACTGTATATCCTGGAGAATCTATGATTTTCAGTAATAATGGTTCGTTGGCCAATCCGATAAAAAACAATGCCAGCAGTACCAATGGAGCCCTTTTTGACTATGTTCTTTATACAGCAGAAAACGTCGTTCATTCGGATGGATTCAACAAAAATACTAATCCGATCATTCGTTCACAGGGGTACGCAGTCGTGACCGTAGTTGGGCAAGTCCCAATTGAGTTTAGTTATACGGATGATTTCTCGGTTGAAGAAAGCATGGAACCTGCGTACCATCGCGTAACACTCAAACAGGGAGAAAGCGTGACATTTTGGAATAACACTACTGATCGGGAATATCTCGACAGTGATGCGTCCACCACCCAAGGGCGGATCTTTGATTACGTCACCTATTATCCAGATGGTACAGAACGAAGTACAAGAAAAGCAACAGCGGTTGAACCAGTTGTTTACTATGGAAATAAAGCAGTAATTACAGGTGTATCTGCGGAGCCTGTAACCATAGGTGCGATTTACACCATTTTTGATGTAGAGGATCGACCAAATGAAGCACTAACTAAGATTACGGTATCACCGGGGCAATCGGTCAAATTCCATAATGGAGGCTCACTCAGCAACCCAATACGGAGTAACGCCAAAAAATTAGGTGCACTGTTTGATATTGTGGTGTATAAGGCAGACGGCAGAGCACATAGTGACAAATTCAATAGCAATGTAAGTCTCGCTACCATTCCTTCTGGTGGTGAAGCCATCGTTACCGTAGGGGGAAGTACACCTGTAACATTTGAATACACGGATGATTTCTCTGTAGTGGATAGCCAGGAACCAGCTTATCTGCGCGTAACGTTGAACAAAGGCGAGAGCTATGCCTTTACCAACATAAGCTCAGATGCGAAAAGGGTCCGAAATGATGCTTCCAGCAGTGAGGGGCGGGTGTATGATTACACGATTTACAACGTAGATGGGACAGTGTCAAGCAGTAGAACAGCAACAGCGATCGAGGCGTATGTCTTGGGTGGTAAAAAAGTTGTTGTTACCAACATCTCGGATCAACCCATAACGTATGGTGGGATTTACCGCGTTTTCCGTGGACAAGATGATCAAGTCCCTTCACCAGAAACAGAAATCACTGTCAATCAAGGACAGAGTGCAGTATTTACGAATCCGGATTCAAAACCCGCTCAAATTGAACGAATCGCAGGAGTAAATTCCGTTGTGGATTATACGGTCTACGACAAATCTAATAAAGCATTGTATTTCGTGGAAGGTATGAGTCATGCAACATGGGATATTCCAGCAGGTGCAACGCTTGTTGTTACCGTAGTATCTACGGAACCTGTAACGATTCAATATACCTCTCCTGTGACAGCCAGCTCCAGTAAGGAGCCTGCACTTATTAAGCGGAATTTGACGCCAAATAACACGCTCTTGTTCTCGAATACCTCATCGTATGAGGCTATACTCGTTGGTTCTCCTTCTGAAGGAGGAACCTATGATTACGTTATTCGAAATCAGAATCAAGTTGTTGTTAAGGAAGGAAAGAACGCTACAGGAGGACAATTTGTACCTGGAAAGTCTGACATTCAGGTGCATAACGTGTCAGCCCAAACACTGAAATTTGTTGGTGCTTATCGGCACTTTACGGTCAAGGAAGTGGAAGTGGAGTTTCTGACTTTGTATGAAAACACAGAGACGGCGCTTCCGACAGTTCAGCAAGGGAATGTGTACTACCGTTTTAGTCCGTATAGCTCTGACAAGTATCGGATTGCCATAAAGGAATCAGGTGATTTTTCCATTGAACCTCGGATCGAATTGTATTCAGATAAGGAATTGAGCATTCCGGTAGCTGCTTCAATAGAGCAAGAGCAGGTATATGGTGAGCAATATACGGTTCTTGAATGGGAGCTTGAAGGTGGACAGAATTATTATCTCAAGCTAAGTGAAAAAGAAGGAAAACCGATTCAGGGAGCCATAAAAGCAGCATGGATGAACATTCGTAATGACAATAGCTATGAGTACGGCTATGGAAATCAATTGCTTAAAGTCGTTCTATTTACAGGAGATCAAATTGTGTTTGAGTATGATCGCAACGGTAATTTAACGAAACGAACGAAAAAGATTTTCCCATTTAATTAATGATTGTCTAAATCTAGGTTGAGGTGATGGAGTGTTTAAGAAAATAACGATTACTTGGTTATGCGTCATATTGGTTCTTAGTGGATTCGGTTCTTTTGGATATGGAGGAAAAGCAGCAGCGGCGGCAGAAGGCAGGGATTCCCTCCCTTCCGCTACCTACATTACTATCTATAGTTTAAAAGAGCAATTTGGTATCAAGGAAGATTGGATTGAGAAAAAACTAGATCAAGGTTATTCGCTATACCAGTTGTATAAAGCTCTACAGACAGATCGCACAGGCGGCGAGGCTGCAGAGAAATGGCTAGAAGCACAAGAAATAAGCGAACCGATTCAAATGGAGGGGCTACGCCCTTCCGGATCATCACAGCAAAACAACTTCTCGATTAATGCTCTTAATGAGGATGCTCCAGGTACAGGAACAACCGTGGACGAAACTGGACTTAACCATTTAGATGTCCGAGATGACGCATCGCTTTATATGACGTCTTATGGAGCGGAATCCATCTCTACTGCTACAGGGGAAATGATGATTCAGAGTACTGACCTTTCGCTACCTGGACTCATTCCGTTTGATTTGACACGAGTCTATGATAGCGCTAGAGCCACTGGACAACTTGGCGTTGAATACGATGAAACGACACAAACGTACTCCAATATGGTTACGCCACGCAAGGAAGAACTCTCTGCTGGATTGGGGCAAGGCTGGCGTTGGGACATTCCTTTCATGGAAAAACGTGGCGATAATCAGTATATTCAGATTCCAGGCGTGGGCAATTACCGCTTAAACGCGAACCTGGAACTGGAAGGTTACGTATGGAATGACTTAACCGTTAAGCGAGATGCGACCGTGACTGTTAATGGCGTATCTAGCAGTTATCGTCTATCCATCCGAAACGGCTACGATTACCTATTTAATGAAGCCGGAGAACTGTTGCAAATTACAGATGGCTACCGCAATACCGTGAATTTTTACTATACGACATTGAACGGAAACCAAGCTATTGCACGAATTGAAAACAGCGAAGGTCAGGCGCTGACATTTGCTTATGACAACCTGAAGGTTACTGTACAGCTTGCCGGAACGGATCGGAAAGCAACGTACACGCAACGCGAGGACGAAGGCATTCGTATTTTGCGAGAATACACGGATGCTCTCGATCGGACAACGACGTATACGTACTATTATCCGGAATCCAAATTCAATTTCCTGCCTGACTTGCAAAGTAACCAAAATGCTCAAGGTGTGATGCATACAGCGTTGCTATCGCGTATTACAAGCCCTTCATCAGCTATAACGGATTATGCATATATTCCGGAGTTAAAACAGATTGGCGAAGCTTCCTCCCATTTCGTATTCAAAGTAAGAGAGCGCAAGAGCCAGTTTAGTACAACGGAAGGCGAAGGCGTTCTGGACAAGGTTAACTTTGAATATTCTGGAGAAGACCTGGAAGCATACGGTCAACCCGCATCATGGACAACAAAAGTGAAAGCAGAGAACACTGTAGATATTTGGACGTTCTCCAAAACGTTTAGCGCTGCAGCGCATCCAGATTTGGTTCGCGCAGATAAGCACACGTTAACTGGAGATGACGTGACTTATTCCACGGAGTTGCAGTACGATAACCAGACGAAGCGAAACCTTCCGACTCAAATGACGGAGTGGGTAAGTGAGAGTGGCCGTTCGGGCGAGAAGCTAACCACGACCATGACCTACGATGTCAACGGCATGGTGACGTCCGAAAAACAAAGTACAGGACAGGAATCTACCTATGCGTACGAAACTGGAAAAGCTCCGTATAACTGGATCAAACCTGTACGATTCACCACCAAGGTAAACAGTACGTTGGAAAGATACACTGAAATAACATACAATAATCAAGGCCATATGTTGCAGACCTCCACCAAAAATGGATATGGCGGACAACTGCTTACGGATTCGGAAGTGAAAATTGATGATAAAGGACGTATCAGCAGTTCAACTGAGAAAGGCGGTATGCTGGCTAAAGATAGCACTGCTACATTCAGCTACCAATCTAATGCAGGGCATTTGTTGGAATCGACATCGACGGTTGTACATGATGCCATTGGTAAAGATGAATCTCTTGTGGTGTCGTATAGCTATACGCCTTCCGGTGAACTGGAGACAACGACGAATGCTTCCGGAGAGCAGGAAACAATTCAATACGACAAGGCAGGGCGTCTAATTCAAATTAAGCATGCCGATGGTACACAATCGACGACCGCATACGATGATACAAATAACATCATTACAAGCACATCGCCAGACGGCATTGTGACTTTCGAGCGATACAATCCATTAGGTTTACTCGTGGAAGAGCAAACGGCGGACGCAACATATAAATATGCCTATGATGGCGAAGGAAACGTGACGGCTTCGGAAGATGCTGAGGGGAATGTGACGAGGTATGTGGTCAACGCGTTTGGGCAAACGACCGATACCCAATATCCCGATGGAACTACGGATACAACAACGATTGATTCTGTTGGTCAAACCGTAACGGTTCAGGATGCTTCAGGGTATAAAACTCGTGAAAAGAAAGACTTGCTGGGACGCTCGACAGCAGTAGAAGAATACCGGGACGGCGCATTTGTACCTTTGCAGCAAAGTGAATATGACCTCAGCGGAAACGTGACTGCTTCTATTGATGGTAATGGGGAGCGCACAACATATACGTACGATGCGCTCGGACAAATAGCAACGGCAACCACGCCCAAACAAGAAACCAGCCGATATTTTTACAGCTATCAGGGCCAGGTGACCCAAGTTGTATCTGCTAACGGGCAAACGGTGACCAAACAATATGATGAACTGGGCCGGATCATCAAACAGACCCCACCGAAGTTGGATGGTTCTGCGACTACCTTCTATTATGATAAAAAGAGCAATCTGATCAAAAAGCAGGATCGGCTCGGGAAAATCACCGAGTATACGTATAACAGCGACAACATGCTTACAGGGTTCAAAGGACCGGATACCTCTGTATCGTATACGTACGACGAGATGGGCCGCAGAACGTCGATGACAGATGATCACGGCAAAACAACCTATTCATACCGTGAAACGGATGGTATGCTCAGTGGGCTTACCTTCCCGGATGGAACCCAGCTTGAATATGAAAACAATACTCAGCAGCGGTTGGGATATACCCTTACTGATGCAAACGAACAATCCTTGCGGATACACGGTGAACTGGACACGATGAACCGGGTGACTTCCATGGATATCACCTCGGGAACGGGGGGCGCTTCAGCACTCGCAGCATCGGCCCAGACGCCTGTGGATCGAATCACCTTTAGTTATACGTCAAACAGTTTGCTGGAAAATGTATCGTTTGGTAAAGGACTTAGCACAAGCTATCAGTTTGATGGCTATGATCTGTCAGGAGTCACCGTCTCCCAAGGGACGACCTCAATTCATCAATTCGACTATGAATACGATGGAAACAAAAACATCACGTCCCGTACTCAGAATGGGACAAGCGATCAGTTTAAGTATGATGAACTTAGTCGCATCCAAACGGAATCGGGTTCGCTACAAGAAACCTACACGTATGATTCGAATGGTAACCGGTACAGTACCGGCAGTGGTAAGGTATACGGACTGAAAGATGCAGAATATACCTATGACAGTCAGAACCGGTTGGTTAAAGCAGCCGGGGAAGGCAAAACAGTAACCTATAGCTATAACGGGGATGGTTTGTTGTACGAACGCACTGAAGGTGACAAAACGACTCGTTATTACTACGATGAAGAAGCCAAACTCATGGCGGAAGCCCAAGTGACGTCCGGGAAAGCTGAACTAACCTATGCTTATATCTATGACTTGTATGGTCAACTGTGGGCACGTCAGGAGAAGCAAACTGGAAAACTGGAATACTACCAGTTGAATGGTCATGGCGATGTAGTCGGACTTGTGGATGATGCTGGTCAGGTATTGAACGAGTACACGTATGACATCTGGGGTGGACCACTCACAACGGAAGAAACGGTTCCAAATGTTCTGCGTTATGCTGGTGAATATTGGGATGAAACAACAGGGCTTCAGTATCTAAGAGCTCGTTGGTACGATCCAGGCATGGCACGATTTATTGGCGAGGATACGTATGAAGGTGAACTGAATGATCCGTTGAGTTTGAACCTGTATTCGTATGTCAGTAATAACCCGTTAAAGTATGTGGATCCTAGCGGCAATATGGCAGAGCCTTACTATGCTCAAGAACTCAGACATATGCTGAAGGATGCTAAAGGAAAAGGTTTTCAAATAAACACTTCAAATTATAACCTGTATAAGAATACAATTCGAGATCGTTACGGCTTCAACTCTTTTTTAGATAAGAATCGGTATAATTACTTGTATGATATGGCATTGGGTAGAAGCCCTTATACTAAGTCTGCAGGTAATATTAGCTGGGCAACTGAACAGTTAGTAAGTGCGTTGATTAAAGGAAAAGAAGCCGAATATATAGCAGCACTTGCAATGGGATTTGCTGGTGGTAAAGCTACCGGATCCAAGAAAGGGAAAGGCCAAGGTGGCGCTCTCAGTCCAACGGCTAAAATTAGTTTCAAATCAGATTTATTTAAACGGTATGAATCCCATGTGTTTTCTCAGGATCACATTAAAAAAGGGATCATGAAACTCGGGAAAGATAGATTGTCTATTTTTAACAGTATAACTAGTAAGATAGGGCAAGTTAATCCTAGTAAAATTAAAATAGGTTCGAACCAGATGTTTACAAAAATCAACGGTCATGATGTAACAATTAGGTTTTTTGCTGACAAGAACGGCACCATAATTAATGTAGATGCCTTTATGGGCAAGGCTACTCGTATTCTTGGTAACCAAATTAATTAGAAATGAGGATTTTGATGAATGATTTATCCATTCAGAATATTGTCAATGGGTTAGTGAATCAGTCGACTGAAGAGTCCATGGAAGAAGCAGAGAAGTTAATTCTTGACTATTTAAATAAGTTTCCTCAGGACGTAGATGCATGGGCAAGAGTAGTCTTATTGCAAACATTACCTCCTTTTGGAGATTATCAAAGAGCTATATCATTGTTAGATTCGGCAATGGAGTACAATGATAATGTTTCATATTTCACAATACTTTCAAGTTTTTTCAGTGAATGGTTTATGGGTGGAATGAATGATTTCCAACTTGAAAAATTAATGCAATTAAAGAAAAACTCCAGTGATACACAAACGAAAGCCATTATATTGTATTTGATGGCATGGCATTACGAATCTACAAACAAAAATAAGTTTGTTACTCTTGTTGATGAATCAATTAAAACATGTGATTATCTTGTAATGAATTGGGTTGATTTAGGAAATTACTATTTACAAAATGGAGAAATGGATAAAGGAAAACTATTAATTCAGAGTGGATTGGCTAATGTTAAACTTATTTATAAGGAAGATATATGTTACGAAGATTATGACTCACTAGATGTAATCAGGTTTATTAATGAACGAATTACTGGCGTCTTTATGACAGAGGGAAGATACAATTCAATTGTTAGTTTAATTTAACAACTACCTAAATTTCTTTTTTGAAAGAGGGATTAGCATGAAAACACAGTTGTAGTCGATAGAAGAATGCGAATTGATTAAATTCAGGTACTCACACGTTTCAAAGGTTATACCATGGATGAAACTAATCCTTAATTCTTATTTAAAGTACAAATAAATTTTGAACTTGAATTTTCAAAATGTAATGAACAAGCCAGTCCATTAGCGGGCTGGTTTGTTCGTGTTTGAGTCTTTTCAAAGGACCATGACAAGTGAAGGGGTTTAACAGTGGATACACCTGATGAATCCTTTACAATGGATAACGACAAAAACAACGGTAGATTAAGGATGGATCAGCACGATGAGAATTATCATATCACCAGCTAAAAAGATGAAGATTGATACCGATCTTATGGCTATCGCACAGATGCCGCATTTTATTAACGAGTCAGAACAGCTATTGAGTCTGCTTCAAGAGTTATCCTATGACGAACTCAAAGCGATGTGGAAGTGTAACGATGCAATCGCCGAACAGAACGTGAAGCGGATTCAGAATATGAATATAAAGAATAATCTGACCCCAGCCATATATTCCTACGAAGGCATACAGTATCAATATATGGCACCAGGTGTTTTTCAAGATGAGGAACTGGCGTATCTGGAGCAGCATTTACGCATATTATCCGGTTTTTATGGCATGTTACGACCTTTGGATGGCGTTACCCCTTATCGGTTGGAGATGCAGGGCAAGTTGCAAGGTCCGGGCTTCAAAACGCTCTATCAATTCTGGGGCAGTAAACTCGCAGATCAGCTTCAGACGGAAAGCAATTGTATTCTGAATTTGGCTTCCAAAGAATATAGCAAAAACATCACGCCTTTTCTGAGCGAGGAAACTCGCTTTATCACTTGTGTATTTGGACAAATGGTTGATGGAAAGATTGTTGAAAAGGCAACCCGGGCCAAAATGGCTAGAGGTGAGATGGTACGATATATGGCAGAACGTAAAATTACAGATGTGAAGGATGTAAGAAACTTTGATCGGTTAGAGTTTGTTTTTTCAGAAGAGAAATCGGATGAGAGTACGTATGTGTTTATATATACAGAGGAAAAGTAGTTTGTATTATGTGAGCAGATTATAATGATAAGTGCTTTTTACTAAAAAGTCGCCATCCGGCGGCTTTTGTTGTATGCAGCAACCTTTTGGAGGATGCTCTTACGAGCATCCTTCCTACCGAAAATTGATTATTTAATCAGATTGATTCCAAATGTCATCAAAGTATAAAAGAAAATATTCCTTATCATTGAGGACTAAATTACTATTACCGCTTTATCATTTTTCTGGTCTATGGTTTGCGCTTGGAACCATGATGCCGACCAACGGTTACGCACTTTCGGATTCATCAACTTCCATAATAATGAACGAAAGTAGCCGTAGCGGTCTCAATACTTCTACGGAGCAGAGCGTAAAATATAGTGTGTAAATAGAAAAAGGAAGACTCTTTCACAGCTTTCCCAAACCGATCTGGAGAAGTCTGTATCCGACGCATCTGATCGAATCGTTTAACAAGCAAATCAAGAAATACACGAACCGTAGAGAGCAATGTAATACTACTCTTACGAAAATAAATAAGGCTCATGGCCAAACACCATGAGCTAAACAAACCAAGTATAATCGAACGTAGCAGCTAGAAAAATGTTCTATAAGCAGAGCAATGTCAGTGTGGAACTCCGCAGATATGCCGTTATTCACAGCGTGTTGTCTTTACATTTTTAAAGCAAATGTCCGCCAGACACTTCAATGTCCTGAGCTGTAACCCAGCCGAAATCATCGGACAATACATTCACAATGACCTTCGCAATATCTTCGGGTTGGCCTATTCTGCCAAATACAGATTGCTCAGCCAGTGGCTTGATGAATTCGGGATGTTTATCGAATACTCCATCGCCGAAATTGCTGTGCGTAGGACCGGGAGAAACGGCGTTGACCCGAATGTTGCGAGGTGCAAGTTCTTTGGCGATATAACGAGTCCATGTGGAGAAGGCTGCTTTTAACGAACCGTAGGCAGAGTAACCTGGAAATGATTGGTTTTTGGATGAACTTGTGGTATTTACGATGGCTCCAGCATCATCCATGAATTGCACGAGGTGTTGTGTTAGAAAAACCGGTCCTTTAAAGTTCGTATTAAGAATCTTGTCGAAGTACTCTTCGCTCATCTCATTGAACATCATGGGTCCGCCAATACCTCCATTATTAACTAAGTAATCAAAAGTTGTTCTATCCCAAATGTCTTTGAGGCATTTCTTAACTTCCAGGGAGAAACCTTCGAATGTTGATACTTGCGTCAGATCCAACTTCAGTGCTGCAACCCGAACTCCATTATTCTTCTCAACTTCCTTAACGACAGCTTCTGCCCGGTCCTTATAAGAATTGTATGTGAGAATCACGCTAATTCCGCGCTTGCCCAGTTCAAGAGCCGTCGCTTTACCAATGCCATTACTTCCACCTGTTACGATTGCAATTTTCATCATATCCACCCTTTCTTTTGATCGATCTGGACTTTATTGTAGTCTCCTCTGCTGAAATTATATAGATCTAATAACACCTTATAATTGCCTAAAACCACCATGTTTAATTTTATGTAATTGTAATTTCCTTTGTTTTATATATAAGAAAAGCCTAAAAGTGCCGATTCATGTCGGTGTTGTGTTGAGGGATACAGAGTCGTCTGATAAAATAGGTGTATGAATAAAATTATGGATGAAATTATAGATTTAATGAAATATGCAGGTACTCGACCGATTGCAACGGAAGTGCCGGGGCTGAGTATGATTAAGGGAGATATACCCGCACATCAGCTTGCAGCGCTATACGAGCCGATGATTGGGTTTACGGTTCAAGGAACAAAGATTCTTTCAATCGGGGAGCGTAGTATTACCTTGGGGGGACCCTCATATTATGTTCTGCCGGTACATGTTCCCGCAACGGCGAGGGTATATCCAGACCCTAATGGCGGTCCTTACATGTCCCTTGGTCTTGCGTTGAATCAGAATGTCCTTCAAAGCTTATTAAGAGATCTGCCTGAAAATCTGATACCAACGTCATCGGAGCCGTTCGCAGCTTGTGAGATAGATATTGAATTTATGGAGGCATGGCTACGGTTATTGCGATTAACAAAGACAACAAGAGATATTCCAGCTCTTGCGCCGGCCTATGAACGCGAAATCCTATATCGTGTTCTGATGGGACCACAAGGGTGGTATCTGAGGCAACTGGGTATGCAGGAGAGTAATTTTTCGAAGATTTCTCAAATTGTAAAATGGTTTCGCGATAATTTTATGAGTCCAATAGACGTCGGCGAGATGGCAACCAAATCGGGTATGGCTATAAATACTTTTCACCGTCAGTTTAAAAGTGCAACAGGGTTAAGTCCTATTCAATTTCAAAAGCAATTAAGGCTGTTGGAGGCTAGAAACCTCATTGCATTTGAGGGTTATACAGTAGCCGGTGCCGCATATCAAGTTGGCTATCAGAGTACTTCACAGTTTAATAGAGAATACTCCCGTTTCTTCGGTTCATCTCCGGCTCGAGATACGGAGAAACTAAGACTAATCGAAAACGCGAGGGATTAGTTAGCTGCCTCTACTAACTTGAAGGTAGTGGGGAAGCAAATGGTGTACGAGAAAAGACGCAGGGATGTATATCCCTGCGCCTGATCAAGAATCAAATCCGTTTACATCAATCCAGCCAACAAAGAGGAACCTGCAAGTTTACCATCAGCATCGGTTAAGGGTTTGAAGTCACTGCTTTTTACTCTGCTTTGTTCCACGCATCCTGGACTTCTTGAGATGCATTCTTCAAGGCGCCTGAACAAATGTACTAACATAATTGTTAGAAGAAGAGTGAGCTGCCATATCAAATTTAGGTGCGATCCGATTCGTATCTGGAGCTGATGAGCCTTTGGGCTTACTTCTCGTATTCCTCAGGATAGAACCAGGATAGCTAATTCCTCCGATATTCATATTACATCCTTCCTGTTAACGAACATTAATCCAAGCGGTCCACAGTGTTGGAATATTAATGGAATAGACCGTACCTACAAATTGTCCCCCTGTACTAGGCGCTTCATAAACCCAAGAATGGGCCCAAGCATCTACGACACGGTCACCGTCCAGATCAATAGCTTCAGACCAGTTGTTAGTCATTGTATTGCCGGCGAGTTTACCGTAGTGACTGCTGTCATAACCGATCTGGAAAGTAATACACTGAATCCAAGCCCCACCATGATCATTGGTTGTGGAGAGTGGGTTGTTATTGAAGTCGTAAATTTCTTGGCCGCCATTAGGAGATACGACACCGTATACATTAATGTGAGATACTTTCGGAGCAGGCGCAAACAGAACTGGACCACCCGCATTATCAGCCTTCTGCGATTCAAATTCAGCCTTAGCCGCTTTCACAGCTTCACGGAATTCTTTGGAATTAATAATTTCTTCCTTTGTCATAGGTTTGGCTTGAGTCACATCACCGTCTGCATAGGCAGCTACATTAAATGAAAGCATTAGAACAAGAATAAGAGCTAAACTAATCAATTTTCTCATAGCAATAAATTCCACCTTTCTTGATATGGGTATTCTTTTACAAAAACATGCGGTTACGACAAATAGACCTGCTTGCAGCTTAAAGCCTCTTGCCCTCCTCTCTTATGAAAATGGTTCTTCCCTTTTTTCTTTACTGAAAAAGAAATTAAGGAGGTAGAACTCTACAGGCTAGAAAACTCTATGAAGTAGGAATGTATATGTAAAATGAATGCCTGCCAATGGTTATGTGTTGCAGACAAAATGTAAAACTCATTTATACGCATTGATATCTTAGTTATGTTAGGCTCGGATACCCATCTTGTTAATATAAGATTCCAAAATAAATATTTAAATTGTAATATATTCCATTTATACAAACATATAGTACCCCTATCAACGGCACAAGTCAAGTTTATTCATTAATGCCATGAATTGTTAAAGTCTGCTGTTGATCGCAGTAAAATGCCGCAGTATCCTGTAGTCATCAAATTGAAGGACAACCCTCAGGAACATGTATACACCTGCAGAGAAATGTTATGGGGCTGAGGGACGGATATAAATCATTCTGAGCGTGGATTCATGCAGTGAAATCAGGAGGTTAGCCGGATGTAATTGCCATTAAACTTCTGCTAACATAGTTGTATCATATCTTAGATGAGCGGTGAAAATGGATGAATACCATTAAAGTTACCCCTGAACAGTTACATCACGTATCGAATCAGGTGGATCAGGCCAGACAACAGTTGGAGCATATTCGCAGTGAACTGACGAGACAGATCATGTTCGTTCAGATGATGTGGACGGGGGCGACGCAGGAGCGATTCTACTATGAGTTTGAACAGTCGCGCCCTATATTGGATAAAGCACTGGAGAGTATGGTGGGCATCTCCAAGGAACTCAAGGAGATCGCTACGCGATTTGAGAATGTCGATGCTGAAAAGGTGAGTCTTGGAAGTGCTGTTGGCGCTGTGGGTGCGGGAGTAATGATGAAGACCTTGGGTAATGATGCGAGTACGGAGGATAAAGGCTACCGGATGGCGCAAGTCAATGTGTATGGGAAGCTGATGTGGATGCCTGTGAACGAGAATGGTGTTACGGATCAGGCAGCCCTTCAGGCATATAAGAAGGATCAGGGGCATTTGGATATCAATCGGATGCAAGCTACGGATGCTGAAGCGCCCGGGGAAGATATTTATGCGATGCAGATCAAAGCTTTTGAAAATGGAATTCATCCCTTCACAGGCGAGCCTGTATCCGATAAGTATGCTCAGATGATGTTGACTTCTCTGAAGTTCAGCCAACTATTTATGGCATTTCAGATGGTTCGCGGGAGTATGCCGGGTGGCAAAGGACCTTTTCGGCTACCTTCTTCTCATCCAGCTGTGGCGAAGATTAAAAAGAATTTGGAAGCGGCTGAGGCGAGGAAAGCGAATGGGCAAAAGGGGAGTATTAAGGGTACGGGGCACAGTAGTTGGAAAATCAATGAGTTAAAGAATACTGAGGTTTTTAAAAAAGGAACTACAAGTAATGCATTGAATCATATCTTCGAGGGTGAAATAATAAAGGGACAAGCGGTTGGATTTCATTATGAAGGTATGCCAAATACCAAAGGGAAAGTTGTTGGGAATATTGATCCTCCTAATGAGTATGGTGTGTATAGAGCCAATGTAGAGGTAGATGGAATACTAAAAAAAGCGAAGACCACGTTCTTTTCGAAAGATTGGACACCACAACAAGTAATTGATGAAATAAATATAGCATTCGATAACAAAGTTCTTTTTAAAAATAATAGATATAGGGGGACTTCCAGTACAGGAGTGACTATTGAATTTGTTATAAAAAATGAGAAAATCACATCGGCTTATCCGTTGTATTAAGAAGATTGGAGATACGAACATGATTAAATACAGGTATACAATCGAATATAAAGAAGATTTCAACGAAGTTATCGTGGACTTAGGCATCGATTCATCATTAAAGAATGGTTATTTGATTAGTAATTCTTTGGGATCGGATATATTTGGAGACTTTGCCACGATCCAGGAAGAGATCGGAAACTTAATCGAATTACTGAAAGGGAAAATAACGTTATACGAAGGTGGAGGGAATGTGAACTTAATAAAATCTGATAAGTCTTTCACAACTTTTGAAGATATCTTTGCAGAAGAAGATGAAGAGGACAGTACATGTGAAATTGAAACATTAGAATATGTAAAGATACTATTGTTGTGGGCAAAAGAGAACTTTCAGTATAAAACCCAGCGAGGTGTTATCTTGAAAGAACAAGCGGAATTAGCATTAGAGTGGATAACCAAAAAATATATTGAGATCTCTGAGATTGAGAGTCAATAATCGCAAAAGATCGTTGACGATACTTATCGTTTATTAGAAAAGATTAATGTTGAGTTTCAAGATTCTTTCTGCCGATCCTATGTGTGATGATGATATATAAAAGATTGATCCTGTCGAATCCAATCAACCCGTCCTACTATGAATGGTTTACAGATTACCTTTTACAGTGTGGTCTCGATTGGCAGGAAGAGGCGAATAAGTTAACGGAACTTTATACGAAAGCAGATTTCCAACGTGCTTGCGATTCTGTACAAAAGATTGAGTGTGATAAGGATTATTGGGGTATATAAATGTCCAGACGTCATCTCAAATTGTTATGGAGGGAATGTAATGGCTTCGTTTGTATTATTGTTGAAAGATTATGAAGATGAGGAAAAGGTTATTTATCATTTTGGGCCGAATGAACAAATTATGGGAAAGATAGAGCTAAATAAAAAGAATGAAACGATACAAGAAGTGACGCCAGTAGTAAATGCCAATAACGAGTCGAAATTTTATTTTGATAGAGCGGCTCAGAGATTGGCAATGTGTCTGAATCGTGAAAATGGACAATTTCCAAATAGAACAACATTTGAATTGTAAGAACAACGCAACCTCGATTGGTTATCCCACTTTCGAGGTTTTTTTTGATTTAAGTATATACGTCTAAAAGTCTAATTAGTTATTAAGTTTATTGATATGTAATGTATTTTAAACAGATCATGCTACGCTCTAAGCTTTACAAAAGTATCAGGGATCTTTTAGACACATCAGGGACGGTAGAAGATACAAGAGTTAAAGAACGAGTTATTTAGTGTCCTTAAAAAACTGGTGCAGTTATGAACGTGACCAACATAGAAGAATGTTAAAACAATTAAATTTACATCATCAGATGAGCAGAAAACGTATAAGTACAATCCCAAAGGAGGTATTAAGTAATTTAAAAGTGCTACCGAGTATCCTAAATTAAATATGAAGTTATCTGAAATTTGACTTTACAAAAAGAGAGTGGAAGGCTACATCGGCTAATTAATGATTCAAAATCTAACATGAGTAAGTACAGGCATATCATTGAACTTTACCAAGCCTAACCTTAACGTCTCAAAAATGGGAATCTTTACAGGAAGGTGTTTTGTGAATTAAAATACGAAAAGTAGGATTAGATTTTCTTCATTTGAATCACAGTTTATTACAGTATGAGTTGATGAAATGATCATCAGTGCATTGTAAGCTTTCATATTTTTGCTGGCAGTTGAGCCTCATTCATGACCATACATAACGACAATATGAAATATATCTAAGGAGGAGAACCATAATGGAAGTCGCACGTCAGTTTGACTTAAATATTGAAAAAGTACTTGAACATTGGACCCCTGCCTACGCTTTACGAGAACTAATTGCTAATGCCTTCGATGAATATTTACTATCAGAGACGTCTGTACCAAAGATTTACAAGGATGAGCAGGGAGCATGGCATATTCGTGATTTTGGCCGTGGTTTACGATATGAGCACTTTACACAAAACGAAAATAAGGAAAAGTTAAATAATCCTGAGATGGTTATTGGAAAATTTGGCGTAGGATTGAAGGATGCAATGGCTACGTTTGACCGTCAAAATATCCAAATCTTGATTCGTTCTCGTCATGCAGATATCACTATGGACAAGAGCAATAAGCATGGATTTGATGATATCGTTACCCTGCATGCTGTAATTCAGTCACCATCTGATCCTACCCTTGTTGGAACTGATGTAATTTTATACGGAGTCAACGATGAGGACATGGAACAAGCCAAAGATTTCTTTCTACATTTTTCAGGGGATGAAATATTAGAAAAAACGTCTTACGGTTCGGTTTTAAAACCAAAGAAAGAGAATAAAGCAAGAATTTATGTGAACGGGCTGTGTGTAGCCGAAGAAGAAAATTTCTTGTTTAGCTATAATATTACCTCTACCAATGCGGCGCTACGCAAAGCTCTCAACCGGGAGCGCACGAACGTCGGGCGCAGTGCTTATACAGATAGAGTGAAATCTATACTGCTTGCATGTACTGATTCAGTCGTTGCTAATGAAATGGCTGCGGATCTGAAAAATTACGAAACAGGTTATATTCATGACGAACTCCAGTGGACAGATGTCCAACTCCATGCATGTAAAATTTTAAATGCTAACGAAAATGTAATTTTTCTCACACCTGACCAAATGAGGAATGGTGGTTCTTTAGTCACTCATGCCCTGGATGATGGTTACCGAGTTGTGGTCGTCCCAGAGTCCATTGCTTATAGACTTACAAAACTCCAAGACATAGAGGGGAGTCCTATTCGAGATTTAGAAGGTTATCGAGAAGAGTTTAATACAAGTTTTCATTTTACTTACATACCTGTCTCTAGTTTGTCAAAAGAGGAACAAAAGGTTTTTGCTGTAAAAGATTTAATCTTAAATTGGCTACCCAGTAGTCAGACAAAAAACATAAAAGAAATTAGAATCTCGGAGACGATGCGGGTCGATTATTCTGGTTTTGAAGCACTTGGATTGTGGGAACCTATAGAAAAGAAGATTACGATCAAACGGAGCCAATTACGTAATGTAATCGATTTTTCAGGCACTCTGTTACATGAAATAGCCCATGCGTATACTGGTGCAGATGATGAATCTTTAGAGTTTGAGAACGGATTAACTCAAATGCTTGGTCAACTAACATCCTATGCTATTAAAAATGAATCACCAAAGAAATTTTTAGGTTTATTTAAGTTGTAAAACGGATATCATTTAGGGTTATAATTGAATTGAAGATATTTGTCTTGTTACACAATGTTACTTGCACCTACAATTACGACTATGTGGCCCAGCTTATGCTGGGTCTAATTTTATGTAACTTGACGAGTCACCGTCTTCAGCTGTCAACGCTGTTGTCAGTGTACTACTTCTGATTACCTGTCAATTTTCTGTTCCTTTGCTGTTTGTTCAGTTTTCTTGTGTAATATAATACCATATTGATATAATTTCTGTTTTAAGGAAGTGAAAACATTGAAAGATCAGTTAGTGCATATGCGTGACAAGCTAAACAATATCAATAAACGTAATCGCTCTATTCGATTATTAAAGATTTATCAAAAATGGAGCTTTGACCTTTCTATGATAGATATTGTGGAAACAAAGCAAGAAACGGAATCAATTCTAAAGGGAATTTTAGAACAGAGGATCAAAGAAAAAATCACCTTACTGAAACCATCAATTGATAATGAAAAATCAATAAGTTTATCCAAAAAGCTTACAGACCTTTATCGTCAAATTAAAGCGACAGAAGATGAATCAGGTGTCCACGATTTATACTTAGGCTATCCATTTTTATCAGGAACTCTTTTTGATGGTACCTTTATTCAAGCCCCTCTTTTTTTATTTCCAATCCGATTAGAGAAAGACAACACAAAACTACAAAAATGGGTGATACAACTTGAAGAAGGTGGCCCACAGCTCAATAGAACGCTTTTCCTGGCCTTAAAGAAATTAAATCAACTTAATTTCCCAGAAGAGATTTTTGAAGAGGCTGTCTCAGTTGCAGGTTCTATGGATTTTAAAGAAGTTATCGATTTCTTAGGAAAGCAACAGCTAAAGGTCGAATATACAGAAACGGGGCTAAGTCGCTTAAAAGAGTACATGTCTAATGACATTCCAGAAGTAGCAAATATGACATTGCTGGAAAATGCAGTGATAGGAGATTTTCCGCAAGGAGGGTCAGCCATTGTTCGTGATTTTGATGAATTAATTCATTTAAATGAGACCAGCTCTCTTGCATTAGTGGGAGAAATGATTGATTTTAATAATAATTCTTTAAGGGATGAAGGGTTACTGGCTAATCCAGTCAAACTTGATGAGCGAGTTGATATTAAAGGTGACATTTTAAATGTATTGCAAAGTGATGGTTCGCAAGAGGAAATTATTCGAGAAGCCCGTTTTCAAAAAGGTCTAGTCGTCCACGGACCTCCAGGAACGGGTAAATCCCAAGTTATTGTAAATTTAATTACGGATGCTCTACATAGGAAGAAAAAAGTTCTTGTAGTCTGTCAAAAACGAGCTGCATTAGATGTAGTTTATCAACGGATGAATACACTGGGTTTAAGTGATCATATTGCTATGGTGCACGATGAAAATATTGATCGAAAATTGCTTTATAAAAAGATAACGACAGTATTAGAGCATAACGATTTGCAATTTGCTGAAGCTGTAGAAGAATTAATAAACGTTACCTCCAGGCTGAATGAGCAAGAAAAATTACTTAATACAATCGCAAAAGCACTTTACGAAAAGCAACCGTTTGGTTACAGATTGTATGAACTTTATGGCCTATCCAATCCTATTATCGATTCGAACAAAATCATTTCGCTGCAAAGTGTTTCTGATCAGTTGGCGAAGGATTCTTTTCCTAAAATGACGGAGGCTATATTCACCTATGGAGAATGGTATGAGTTGTATGGAAAAGAACATTATCCGCTTCGTGATCGTAAAAGTTTTGCTGACTTTGATATAAAAAAGAAACTGGACACGATTAAAAAATTGGAAGATTTAATCGACAAAGCAAAAATAGCCATAGCTATTATCGAAAAGCTAGGTCTGATAAAGTTCACTCCTGCTTATGCTTGGGAAGTACAACAAAAGATAAACAAAATATACCCAGAACTTGATGGAGACCAAAAGCGTTCGTTTCTAGGGCTACGCTTATTCTGGTGGACCAGGATTACAGGCAAGTCCATTATTGATCAGATTCTGAATGGAGAGGTGTTCAAAGGGACGAATTCAAGCGAGTGGGTAAAGATTAAAAAGATTTTGAAGAACACGCACGATTTAGGCAAATTAACCATGACACTAACAGAAGAATTGAATGCATTACGTTCTATAGTTAAGGAAGAACATGTAGTCAGATTACAGGAGCGAGTAGCGGACGGCGATATCCCTTTAGAAGAATTAATCTTGTTTTTAGAATATTTCCAGCAAGATTTTGATGATTTGAAATCAATGGATACGTTCTGGAAGCAGTCCAGTAGTGAAATAAAAAGTGTTATTTTAGCGTTGCAGGAAAAAGAAGTCGATTATGAACAGTCGCTCAATAAGTTTTGGGTGGAAATTTTTAAAAATTCAGCATATGTACACTGGATTGATCAAATTGAAGCGAAATATCCCGATGTTCAAAAGATTTCTACAAATGAATTTAAGAGAATACGCCAATCATTTGCACAGTTATTGGAAGAGAAACGGAAAGTATCCGCAAAATATTTAATTAACGAATTAAAAAATCATGTGAATCTTTTACAGCTTAATAAAGGACAATTTACAAAAGAGTTAAAACATCAAACGGGTAAAAAGAGATTAATTTGGCCTCTTCGTAAGTTAGTAAACCAATTTAGCGATAACGTATTAGCAGATATTTTACCCGTTTGGCTGGCTTCGCCAGATGTGGTGTCTTCTATTTTTCCTCTTCAAGAGGGAATGTTTGATATCGTTATCTTTGACGAAGCTTCGCAATTAACCGTTGAAAGTAGTATGCCTTCTGTATACCGTGGTAAGCAAATCATTGTAGCTGGGGATGAAAAGCAACTTCAACCATCTAATTTGTTTAGATCCGGCTATGCAGATGACGAAGAAGATGACGAAGCAAAGTATGATGTCGACGAGTCTGTAAGCTTACTCAATCTAGCGAAAAGACGCTTTCCAGAAAAAATTTTACAGTGGCATTATCGTTCAAAATATGAAGAACTAATTAACTTCTCTAACCATGCTTTTTATAATGGGTATGTCCAAATTGCGCCAAACGTTACTCCGTTTAAGAAACCTCCTGCAATTGTCTGGAAGAAGGTAAACGGCAGATGGTTGAACCAATCGAACGAGGTCGAAGCCTTGGAAGTTGTTATGCAGTTGAAAAAGATATTAATCGAACAAGATCAAAAATCGGTTGGTATTATTACTTTCAACGCGAAACAACAGTCTAAAATTCTTGACGTGATTGATAAAACAGTATTAGAAGACGAAGAGTTCAGGGTACTTTACACAGAACAAATGGCTCGTGACTTAGATGAAAGGCTCTTTGTCAAAAATATTGAGAATGTCCAAGGAGACGAGCGAGATATCATCATTTTCTCTATCGCATACGCTAAAAATGAAGATGGTAAAGTGCATAACCGTTTTGGAACACTCAATCAAAAGAATGGTGAAAATCGACTTAATGTGGCGATTACACGTGCTAAGGAAAGTATAACAGTGGTTTCCAGCATTGAGCCTGAGGATTTAAATGTAGCCAATGCCTCTGAACCAGGTCCTAGGCTATTCAAAAGTTACCTAAAATATGCTAGAGCCGTGTCTGGAAATAAAAATGAAGATATCAAATCAGTGATCCAAGAGATCAATGAAACAATAAGCACGCAGACAGTTCAACAATCCGTGCAATTCGATTCTCCATTTGAAGAACAAGTGTATCAGCAACTCCGTAACTTGGGATATGTACTGACCACACAGGTAGGTATGTCGGGATATCGAATTGATATGGCAGTTGTCCATCCAAATGATTCTTCCAGGTATATTCTAGGTATAGAATGTGATGGGGCTATGTATCACAGTTCGCCAAGTGCTAGAGAACGTGATGTTTACAGACAAAGATATCTGGAATCAAGAGGCTGGATCATTGAGCGAATCTGGAGCAGAAACTGGTGGAAGAATCCTGTGAATGAAATAGAGAAAATAGATCAACGAATTAAAGAATTAGTTCGAAAGGGAGAGAGCAATTTCTAATAAGAGCTTAGTTTTTCTTCTGAATGAACTAAAGACTGATTTAGCGGATTTCCCGCTAAATCCCCATCTCACCTCATCCCTTGATGTACAATTTTCCTGAGGTGACCTTATCATGAAGGATAACATGTCAAACCTGATCGAAGATTTGTTTCACGGGAACCTGCGGTTGGACGAGTCGATTCATCCTGAGCAGGCCGAGTATCAGGAGATCAATCGCCAGATATCGGACCTGATGCAGGACTACAAAACACAGCTTACCGAGAACGAATACGATGCTCTGGAACAACTGATAGACTTGATCGGACAGTCCACGTCGATGTGTGTGGAAGCGGCATTCGAGCAAGGTTTTCGCACAGGCGGCAGACTGATGATTGAGGTTTTAGCCAAACCGTGAATATCTATCTACCTTATAAGTCAGCAGACAATACACAGCAATTCAAAAATCCCCTCCTCCATTACCACCGCTTAGGCGGAATGGGGAAGGGGGATTTTGCTTTTAAATTATTCTTTTATCTTATTTACTCACATACCTACCGTGCCCCAATATTCTTACCCGATGGCGTACCCGAACCAATCAAATCACTGCCACCCGCAAGCTTGAGGAAATTGCCCAGGACAGGTGTTCCGTCCGCGCTACGTGTTACCGAAGGCACGAGGGAGACAAAGTCGGCTGCGCTGGCGAGCAGGCCTTTGGCGTTCTCGCTTTTTTTGTTTTTCCACCAGACGTTAGTGCTGCTGACGTCGGTTCCGCTTGTTTTGTCACTGGCGCCGCCTTGGAAGGACAGGTTGTTGGTGAAGATGTGGGTGCCTACATCAAAGGCAAAGTTGCTTTGCCCATTGTTCCAGGAGGTGTTATTTTTCATCTGGATCGAACCGGGATTGCTGTTGTAGGTGAAGCCATGCTTTTTATTATTAAACGCAATGCTGTTCTCAACGATATGATTCACTGCAATCTTCTCGCCGCCTAGCTTGAAGCCGTTACCATCACTGTTGGAGGTAGAAGTGCCGTCTGCGGTTGCGCCATTGGCGTAGGCGATGCTGTTGCGGATCGTGACCGCGCCGATGGCGCCTGTGTCCGTTTTGCTATACAGATCCCAACCATCGTCCACGTTATAGGCCGCAATACAACCGTCGAAGACATTGCCCGGGCCTACGGTCAGTTTGGCCGCAAAACCGTCGGCATCCTCGCCGTCATCCGGGTCATAGTTGTTGTGGGAGTAAGAACGAATCACCTCATTATATGCAGGCCATTCACTCTTGGCGGCTGTAGAAGCATAACGTCCCATTTGAATACCCGTATCCCGGTTGTGATGAGCCTCGATCTGCTCCAGGCGGTTGTAGCTGCCCCCGATGAAGATGCCGTTATCGCCTGCACCCTTCACCTCAAGCCCTTTGACGAACCAGTAGTCTCCGAACATTTGCAGCCCGCGGTTGGTGGAAGCGAAGGCTTGAGCGGAGAAATCAAAGACCGGTTTTTCCGATCCATACGCCACCAGGTTTTTACGTTGGCTCGATGTGCCGCTGTTGCCACGTTCAATGGTAATGGTCTGGGAGAAGTTATAGGTACCGCCGCGTAGATAGATCGTTTTGCCTGGTGCGATCTGGGTCAATGCGTTAGCCAGTGACGTTGGACTGTTCAGTGTTCCCGGATTGCTGGCTGAGCCGCCAGGAGACACATACAGATCACCAGCAGCAAGCGCGATATTCGAAGTCGCTACCGATTCAGAGGGATTTTGCAAGCTGCTCTCGATCAGTTCCTCAGCACCGGCCGATCCACCACCAATTAATAATAGAGGGAACGCGGCACTCAGACAGATATGGGCCATTTTGGATTTGAGGGAGCGTTCCTTCAGAGAACGTGCAGATACATGAGTGGATGTGGATGGGAATAATTTCATTACGTAAGCCTCCTTGGTTAATTGGGAATAGAATGAAGAGCATGTGGTATCCGTGTACCAGACCGTTACCTATGAGATAGGTCATGCCGGCTGGTTAGATGTAATCTCTAGGACACAGCTTTATGGTAAATGTTGTAAGCGTTATCATCAATAATCATCTGATCAGATGGAGGTACATGCAGGCAGGTCAGGCCTGCAAGCTTCCAATGCCTGTAATATCACGTGAATTATGTAATCTTTCCATTGGGTGATAGCTCTCATTTAACGAAGAATCATCTGAAATGAACGTAGAGAAGTACGCTTTTCCATCCCACGAGCACAAGTCTTACCTTCGATCCACTCCTATGAACTTCATTCAACCTAAAATAAATAGCAGCCTACATCCTGAAGTGGAGATTATACTCAAACTAGTCATGAAAAAGCCCTGATAGCAGCTGCAACGGGCAACTTGACGATCAGGGCTATGTTTAATTCAGAACGTAATTTGCTTACTCAAAATACTCAAATGTACTAACAGTGTCAGACTTATCAGTCTAAACGCTGTCCAGCTATTTTAATATCCGTCCGTCTCACGACTGCGTTTCTCTGCTTGCTCGACACTTGGTTCATGTTTCGGTTGGACTGTGGCACTATCATCGGTTGGTACAGAGGCCAACCCTTCAGAGACGCGCCGACCGTAATCCGCATCCGCTTGGGTGAAGTAAGAGATCATGCGCTCCCGGATATCCGGTTTGCATTGTGCCAACGCGCCGACCATGTTGCTGATTAGCTCATCCCGCTCCCAATCTTCGAACGCCCGATACGTATCACCCGCTTGTCCAAAGTCATTTGTACGCTCAATCTTCTCACGGACAAGTCGACCTTCCACCAGTGGTTCATGTTCCTTACCACGTGGGGGTGCTTCTTTTAACCCACCGAGCGATGAAGGCTCATAGTTCACATGTGGATTCTGCCCCGGTGCACGATCCACTTGATATTGCATCTGTCCGCCGCTTTGATTGGTTGCCACCCGGTTTTTCGGCGCATTCACAGGCAGTTGCAGATAGTTCGCACCAACCCGGTGACGCTGGGTATCCGAATAGGAGAAGGTCCGTCCTTGCAGCAGTTTGTCATCTGAGAAATCCAGCCCGTCTACCAATACACCTGTGCCAAACGCTGCTTGCTCCACTTCATTGAAATAATCTTTGGGATTACGATTCAGCGTCATTTTGCCCACAGGTAGAAAAGGGAACTGATCTTGCGGCCATAGCTTGGTTGGGTCCAGCGGGTCGAAATCCAACTCTGGATGCTCGCCGTCCTCCATCACTTGAACGCACAGCTCCCATTCGGGATAGTCCCCTTTTTCAATAGCGTGATACAGGTCCAATGTCGCATGATTGAAGTTCTGTCCTTGAATCTCGCTCGCGTCTTTTTGCAGCAGGTTGCGTATCCCTTGATTGAGCGGTTCCCAGTGGTATTTAATGAGTACGCCCGTGCCTTCCTGATTGACCCATTTATATGTATTGACGCCCGAGCCTTGCATTTGCCGATAATTCGCTGGAATGCCCCATGGAGAGAAGAGGAATGTCACCATATGGGTAGCTTCAGGACTTAATGATACAAAATCAAAAAAACGCTCCATATCCTGTGCATTGGTCAACGGGTCTGGCTTGAAGGCGTGTACCATATCCGGGAATTTAAGCGGGTCGCGAATGAAAAAGATTTTCAGATTGTTACCCACCAGATCCCAGTTGCCATCTTCGGTATAGAATTTTACAGCAAATCCGCGCGGGTCCCGCAGTGTCTCCGGTGAATGTCCGCCATGTATAACGGTAGAGAAGCGAACGAAAACGGGCGTTTGTTTGCCTTTTTCCTGAAACAGACGTGCACGTGTGTACTTCGATACTGGTTCACTCCCGGCTGTTCCATACGCTTCAAATATGCCATGAGCGCCAGCGCCGCGGGCATGGACCACACGTTCCGGAATACGTTCGCGGTCGAAGTGAGTAATCTTTTCGAGAAAATGATAGTTCTCCAGCGTAGTCGGTCCCCGGTTGCCAACGGTTCGTACATTCTGATTGTCCGTAATGGGATGCCCTTGTCGATCCGTTAATGTCTCAGCTGATTTGTCTGAGGAATGCTCTGGTTGTGAAGACTGATGATTCATGGAGTGGAGCACCGCCTTTCCTTAAAGTGGATTCCTGTATATATTTTCCCTGAAAATTGGTTCTATACATTAAACCTCGCAAATAATCTCGTAAAAAAAGCTTGTCACCCGCTTCATCGCGTGAGATAATTAACTTTTGCCCTGCGGCCTTTTTTGAACGGAAAATGAAAGAGGACCGCGTCTAAGAATGGAGGCTGACCTAGGATTGTCTACACAACGTTATCCTTTTGCATATGATCCGGCTGAACCTTTTGTATCCCGTCTGGGAGAATGGGTCGCCGATGTTTTTTACGATATTTTGCCAGAGTTCGGCTTCGAGGTACGGGATGAACAGATTTTTATGGCGTACCAGCTCGAACGGGCCTATGGAGATAAAAAGACCATTATGGCGGAGGCCGGTGTCGGAACAGGCAAGACGTTAGTCTATCTGCTCTACGCGGTCTGTTATGCACGTTATACGGGCAAACCGGCGGTGATCGCCTGTGCCGATGAGTCCTTGATTGAACAGCTTGTGAAGCCCGGTGGAGATATTGCGAAGCTGGCTGCACATCTGGACTTGGAAGTGGACGCACGTCTGGGCAAATCACCGGATCAATACGTCTGTCTGAACAAACTAAGTGCGATGCGATTTGCGGATGAAGATGCGCCTGTTATTGAAGAAGTGCATGAGAGTCTGCCGGATTTTGTGAACACGCCGGGTACACTTCAGGCCTTCCATCCGTATGGTGACCGCAAGCAGTATCCACATCTGAATGATCGTCAGTGGAACAAAATCAACTGGGACCCGTTCCAGGATTGTTTTGTTTGTCCTAAAAGACAACGTTGCGGCCTGACGCTGTCGCGTGACCATTACCGACGTTCCAAAGACATCATCATCTGTTCCCATGATTATTACATGGAGCATGTGTGGACCTATGATGCGCGCAAACGCGAGGGACAATTGCCACTGTTGCCTGATCACAGTTCAGTTGTATTTGATGAAGGACATTTGCTGGAAGAAGCAGCCCTGAACGCACTGAGCTACAAGCTGAAACACCGCATCTTTGAGGAACTCGTCACTCGCCTGTTAGAAGGAGAGATTCGTGAATCCCTCGCGGAGTGTGTAGATGAAGCGATTGAGAGCAGTGAGCGACTGTTTGCATTGCTGGATACGTATACGGTGGCGATCCCTGGTTCGGAACGGAAAGAAGTTCGGGTAGAAGCACCGCTTCTGCGTGAGATTGAACGTCTGACGAGTGTGCTGGATGCGATCGGTGAGGAACTGGTATTTGAGAGCGGATTGTTCTCGCTGGATGGTTATCAGATGCGTGTCGTGGAAGAACATCTCGATATGATTCAGTCTGCGCTTGCCTTGTTCCGCAAGGAAGATGGTTACATCTGTTGGGCGGAAGAGAGCGAGGATGAGACGACCTTATCGATCATGCCGCGCACCGTGAAGGAAATGCTGAACGAGCGTGTGTTCAACACAGGTATTCCAATTGTATTCTCCTCCGCGACGTTATCTGTGGACAGTTCATTCCGTTATGTGGCGGACAGCCTGGGCATTGATGATTTTGTATCATTCTCGGTGGCTTCCCCGTATGATTATGCGGACAAAATGAAGATGAAAATTACCGATGAAGCTATACCGGGTCACCCGGAGAACGAAAATCGCATGCGTGATGCGGTGTCGTTACTTCAGGAGAGTGGAGGACGTGCGCTGGTTCTGTTCCGTACGATGGAAGAGCTACGTGCGTTCAAGCAGGACATCGTTCATGTACCTGAAGCAGAAGGTTTGCGCTTTATGTATGAGGGCGACCGGGAGATCAGTGATCTGATCGCGGCATTCCAGCAGGATGAGGAGAGTGTGTTGTGCTCCGTTAATCTGTGGGAAGGTCTGGACGTTCCAGGCCCGTCATTATCCAATGTCATGATCTGGTCGCTTCCGTATCCACCACAGGACCCTGTCTTCAATGCAAAACGCAGTGCGTCGGCAGCACCATACGAAGAGATCGATCTTCCGTATATGCTCTTGCGTGTGAAGCAAGGTCTCGGACGTCTGATTCGGACAAGCACGGATTCTGGTTCCGCGGTCATTCTCGATGAATCGCTGTATACCAAAAAGGAAGCCAAAGACCGCATTGCGGCTCTGCTTCCTGAAGGTGTGGAATGGACAACCCTGACACACTAACCAGCTTAGGTTACATGTTCTTGCTTTATTTTTGATGATAAAGTTTCTTGCCAAAATAAGTTCTTGTTCTCTGCGGATTCACCATCCGTAAGTGAGCAAGGGCTTATTTTTTTATTTTGATGGTTCCTTCAATGTACTTCTCTTCCCTTTTTTCAAGGGATTTCCCCTCGTTCCTCGCTACCAATTCCTTCAACATTCTAACGAACCTACCGCACCTTGTTAGGGTGATCATTAAGTGATGTAAATTCTAACGAATCTCAGTAACGTTATCCTGTCCGAAAGTGGCTTTTCAACCTGGAAATCGACCGAATTTGGAGAAATAACGTCGCTGTGATTCGTTACACGTCAAACCCACGCAAAGAGGAGCGAATTGCGTGTGTCAGGTTCATTAGAACCAATGACCAATGAGCGCTAATAAGGGAGGGCCTCTGTCATGCTCATGACTTATGGGAGATGGAAGCCCCTTTTTGATGTGTGCAGATTTTAGCTGTGTTAAAAAATACCCATGCTCAGATACCGTTCCCCGGTATCCGGCGCAATGCAGAGCACGCGGTGCCCCGGCCCCAGTTCCTTCGCAATGCGAAGGGAGGCCCACACCGAAGCGCCAGAGGAAGGGCCGAGCAACAGCCCTTCCCGGGCAGCAAGTTGCCGCATCGTATCCAGTGCGTCCTCATCGGACACCTGGATGATGGCATCCCACACGTCGGTATTCAGGATGTCCGGAATGAACCCCGGACTTGTACCGACGAGCTTGTGTGGTCCGGGCTCGCCACCGGACAACACCGGAGAACCTTTGGGCTCCACCGCATAGATGCGGATGTCAGGTAACTGCTTACGCAGTTCTTCCCCGGTGCCAGTAATGGTTCCGCCGGTCCCCGCCGTAGCGATGAAGGCGTCCAGCCTGCCATCCATCTGCTGCATAATCTCGGGAGCCGTCGTGATCCGGTGAATGTCCGGGTTCGCCGGATTCTCGAATTGCTGCGGAATGAAACTTCCTGGAATGTCTGCTTGAAGTTCTTTCGCTTTGCGAATCGCACCAGGCATCCGCTCCGCAGCAGGGGTGAGCACCACATCTGCGCCATAGGCTTTCAGAATGTTGATGCGCTCCTTGGACATATTGTCCGGCATAATCAGAATGGCTTTATATCCTTTGGCGGCGGCATTCATCGCAAGACCAATACCGGTATTTCCGCTCGTCGGTTCAATAATGGTAGCACCAGGGAGCAAGTGTCCCGCAAGTTCAGCCTGAACGATCAGATTGTATGCGGCACGGTCTTTGACGCTGCCACTCGGGTTAAAGTATTCCAGTTTCACGTATACGTCAGCGGAGTCGCTGCCTGTGAGTCTGTTCAGTTTAACGGCAGGTGTCTGGCCGATCAGTTCTGTTACATCTGCGGCAATGCCTGTATGTGCGGGTGTTTGTTTAATCGAATGTGTATTCAAATCCATGAAGTACAACTCCTTGATTGATAAGACGTTGAGAGTATATCCGGTTGAAATCAATTCATGCCTTATTGGAACGGTTGGATATATCTATTCCATCTTAATGAACGTAACCTTCCGTGGTCAACTTGTTTTGCTGGGGAATGGGTTCTATATTGTCAGAGTTGTATCAAGTCTGCGCCAAGTCCATCTGCAGATGCCGACTGAGTTCTTTTTTGACTTCATTACGTGCGAATGTCCACAGCATATAGAACCGTTGCCGATACCCTCTGCACATATACAGAGTTTCGATACCCTCGGCTTCCCGTTTCTCTTCCAGTACTTTGACACCGCGGGTTCTCATCTGTTTACGAAGGGCCAACATCTCCTTGAGCACATTGTTTTGAATGCGGGTCAGCGACAGAATGTAGACTTCGGGCATCTTCAGCAGCAACGTATCCAGTGTGTGAATATCTCGTTCAAGTACATCCAGCAATAGCGTGCGCACAACCAGACCTTTAATCAGACGATGGTCTTCATCCGCAGGGGATGGGGCGGAAGTTGAGGATGTCATATGTTCACTTCCTTAACCTTTAATTGGAATTTTATATTTACAGAACATGTGTTCCTATATTATAATCAATATATGTAATGGAGATACACAATACAACCGAGAAATATTGGAAGCACACATTATCGCATTTTCCTAAAGGTACAGATAGTGAGTGAGGCTAGGGATTTAGGGACAAGCCTGCTCCAAAATAAGGTATAATTTATGGGTTTTGCAGGAAACCTAAGGCCATAAACCAAATAAGCCTTATGCAATGCAGTCTGCTACAGAAGTAATTACAAGCAATGAATTAAAGCAGTGAATTACAATAAGGATTTCAGAATGACTTGCCGCAACACGATGGCACCAGGTTAACGAGTAGAAGCAGTTTTATTTTAGCGAAAATGAGCAACAAAAAAGCCCCTGCCTTGGGCGGCGGGGCCTATGGAATACTGCCGATTCAGCGGCAGGTTTGATGATGTGTTCAGAAATTAAGCAAGATATTGAGGCTTTTCGTAGAACGCCTCTTTTTCAAGGATGACCTTATAAGGTCTTTCCTTGCCCTTCAGGGAGGGCCCAATGGTAGTTAGCGGTACGGCCGGCTTGTGGAAACGATCTTCTTCCTTGGGTTCCGGAACCGGTCGTGATGATTCGGGCGCAGAACTGAGGCGTACCTTTTTTTCGTTGCCCCAGCGCTTGCTTATTTTTTTCGTTTCCGGTTTCATTCCGGTTCGCCTCCTAACAAATCGTTGATGGCGTTGAACAGTTGACGATTCTGTAGGTCAATCTGCTGAAATACCGCCTCATCCGCTTCAATATGTCCAATAATGTGAACGGTGATTACATACCTCTTGGCTACAGGATAGCATAGCAGATACTCTTTCTCAAGGTAATCATCATACAGGTTAATCTTGATTTTATTCTCCCGGTAAGAATCAATCACCAGAATGCGCTTGGGATCATCCGGTTGTTTGTCGTCGTTAGCGGACAAGTCATACTTTCTCCCCGGTTCTCCAACATTACCACATAATTGCTCAATGTAACCACTGTCATCTGTACGGTATATGGCTGTGCCACGTACAGCGAATGGAGGATGAGAGACAAAGGCAGTACGCAAGGCATCGCTCATTCGCTCCAGCATCTTGGCATCTGCTTTGCGGGTACGCAGCAATTCCCTAAAGAACCGCAGCAACTTAAGCAGTTGTAACCTTGCTTCTCCCTCAGTGCGTTTATGCTCCTCAATGATGTTCTCCAATTCTGGATCACTCCAGCGTCCTTGTTCCTCAATACTGTCTGCGATTTTGGAACATGCCACGGACACGGCTGGTGCCCACTTTCCGTCAGAACGGATTTCATATACGAGTGGATTTAACCCCAGCAGATCTGTGGGCATACGCAATCCTTCGACCTTGGTTGTGTCCTTGATGTCTGTAATATCCTCAGGAAGAATGAAAAAAATACGTTTTCGTCCCAGACGACCCATGAACAGACCCATTTCCAGCATTGTATTATCCCGGACCGACGCGTAGTACTTCCCGCGAATTTTGGATATATCATCCGGATGAAAAATAAAAATGGCAAAGTCAGTCGTACGGACCTCTACTTCCAGATCGTCCATGGTATAGCTGCTTGGATTAAAAACCCCGGAATACCAAGGGGTAACTTCGGCTGAAAAACGTAAGTTTTCGTGTACTGCGGCTGCAATCGGCTTCGCTTCCAGCGAGCAGCCAATAAAGACTCTTGGCTTTAACGTTTTCATCAATCCGCCTCGCTTAAACGGTAGTGGGATTCAATTGTTATATTATACCATAAACAGCAGAGTAAGTCTGGAAACGTCTGAACTGGACAAAGAATAAGCCGATTACGTTTGCTATAGTGTATGTGTAAAAGGAAAATGATTCCTTTAAAAAGCGCAAGAAAATAAAAAAAGGCCCCAATTTGTCACAGTTGGGTGACTGACAGTTATTTTTGGAAGCTTTGGTCATAGAATAAAGGAGCAGGTTGCACCATTAGCAAGCATTGCTTATCCTGGTGTTGCCGTATGACTGCTGGAGCAGTCCAAAGGCTGCTTTATGCCTGTTTTTGAGGGGTCTGCTGTTTAGACCCGGTCACGTTGGTGTTATATAATAGAAGAACAAGCAAGTTAGCTTTGGTGTTTAAACTGAATGAACTTGCAACTGCTGTAAGTTGGATTTACAATTTACACAGGAACGAAGAGTGCAGAACCCATCTGTAGAAGCGAAGCGTTCGCCTGAAAGCTTTTTGAATGAAAGCAGCTTCGGAAGCATAAGCGATCACCGGATTTCCCCAGAGGGAAAATGGAATTCCAAAAATCCGGGGATAACCGCGATCAAAAGAGGGTACTGTAATCCAAGTGTAAGTGTACAATTAAATGTTCAAGCTTATGCATTGTAGTTATTTTTCAGTTTAACTGAGCACAGCTAACCACAACAGAACAGAAAGGATCAGGATACCATGAGTTCCCGAAGGACAATCTCCCCAAGGACGATCTGGAAACGTTACGATCTCTCATACACATAGCGCCCCTTGTAGAGTACACCAACCGGTTCAAAAAAACGGCTGACTCTGCGAAAGAGGGGATTGGAATGAATATTCGAAGGACGTACACGATGATTTCTTCCAGGCTTACCTTTTGCAGGGGACGGTCGGTCTAAAAAACCAACCTACAAACTGCGAGGGAACCTGAATGAAGAGAACATCGTTAACCTTACAACACGTTAAAACAGAGGCGATCAAATTCGCCATTATGCTACTCGGTACATTTATTTTAGCTTTTGCTTATTATCACATTAACTTTCAGAATCATTTATCGGAGGGCGGATTTGTTGGTCTGGCCCTGCTCGGAAAATACGCAACAGGCTTATCACCTGCTATCGGTATGTTGTTACTGGACATTCCGGTCATGATCCTGGCTTGGTTCCTCAAAGGCTGGAAATTCATGATTCAGGCATTGCTTGGCGTCGGTGCATTTTCCCTATTCTATGACGGCTTTGAACGATACTCCACACTGGTATTGTCGTTTAACGGAAATCTGTGGATTCCGGCAGTTCTATCCGGTATATTGACAGGGGTAGGCGCTGGGATCGTGCTTCGATTCGGTGGAGCGACAGGCGGAGACGATATTCTCGCCGTGCTGGTTAGCCGCTGGAAGGGATGGAAGCTGGGAACAGTTTTCTTTGTCAGCGATGCTTTTGTATTGGGATTGTCGCTTTTCTTTCTTCCGGTAAAAGAAACTTTATATACGATTCTGGCCGTATGGATTGCCAGTAAAGTCATCACGTACGTCGTTAGTGTTCCGGCTCGCGGAACCGTGGTTACAACTTCGGCTGTGAAATTGCCGATGCCATCGGCTGCAGCCAAGGCAGTTAACGCTGCTGCTATTTCACAACGGACTGCGGTGGCTAGAGGGGTATCCAATTAACCATACGTTTCAGAACAACCATAACCTGTATGCATCATATTCAGGTCTTGATAGTTAAAGTTCATACAAAATCCCTTTTGACTGCTCTTCAGCAGCAAAAGGGATTTTGTTGTTTTCCGATTCATTCAGGGCTTGATCGAAGAAGCAATCTGACCATCCTGATTATGGATAATCGCTCGAATATTTTGTTTGCTACTCCGTTCTTTGGCCTTATCTACAGCTTCTGCTTTAGTATCAAATGTCGACAGATAGGTAGACTTTCCTTCTTCCTTGATCGCCCAACCGGAGTCGGTAGGCACGACATGGATGTTGTCATGACTTTTGGACGAAGAAACGGGCTCGGAATGACGACGATCCGTGGAAGACGACTTTTTAGGGTTGGAATTATCGGAAGAAGATGTGGAGTCCGATTTCGAACTTTCCGGTGCGGGATGATTTTCATCCCATTCTTCTGCCTTTGCTGTCGCTATGGCAATCGAGCGTCCTTCCTCATACCCGTCATCGAGCAGAGCATTGGCAATCTCAATTGCTTTATGTCTGACACGTGGTTCCAGATTCTTCATGGATACCGGATAATCCTGTTTGTTCCAAGGCATATAAAACCCTCCTGTACAATAATGGATTAGTTGTATATTACCCTCTGAGGGGAGGGATAAACGATGAACATCCGAGGTCGTAAGTGCATTTACCGATGATCTATATAAATTGAAATAAACATTTACACGAAACGGAGAGGACAGAAAAAACCTGAAGAAACGAAGTGTTCGCCTTTATCCCCGGATTTACCCCTTTATAAAAGGAATCAAAAAATCTGGGGATAACAGCGATCGGAAGGTTGTTCTGTCATCGGAGTGTCCCAGTGTAAACATTCTTTAGTTCAACTTATATAAAAGGATCTCGTTCCTATACTTTTGCAAGCCAGAGGAGTATAATGCTGTCCATGAAAGAAATAAGTTCAATAACAGGAATATAAAGGAGTACATACATATGTTTAGTCTTAGCCTGGCAATCCCTATGCTGTTCACCATGCTGATTCATGCCGCAGACAGCTTGTCATACGCGCTACGCCTTGGTGGTTTACGCACTCGCAGAATTGCGCTAGCCATTTCTTTGGCGGGTATCTTGCTGTTGGTTTCTCGAACCTCGAATATGGCCCAGGGCCCAATGGTAGGTAATCTGGTGGATACCGCAACACGTGGAGCCAATCCACACTTTGCGGCGCAGCTGCACTGGTTAATGGGTGCGGCAACAATTGGAACGGCATTAGCCATATTGTGTTTTCCAACCATGGTGAAGCTCTCATCGAGAATGGTTGTACATTTTGAAGCAGCCGGTTCTATCCCAGCAATGGTTCGCGATATGCTGAAGCGAAGCAAGATTAGAAATGCAACGTATTACATCACCCCGCCATCCTGGAAGATGGCCAAACGTTTGGTGCAACATGGGATGCCAAGACGGTTAATGATGCTGCATGTAGCGGTAACCGCAATCTACACCACAGGTGTTCTGTCCAGCCTATACGCAGCGTACCTTTACCCAGGGCAGGCTGTGGCTGCATCCCAATCAACCGGGCTAATTAACGGAATAGCAACGATTTTGCTGACCATCCTGATTGATCCGCGGATTTCCCTGCTCAGTGACAAATCATTACGTGGTGAGATCCGTTTGGATCGCATGAATCAGATTTATGGCTGCATGCTTGTATCCCGTTTATTCGGTACACTGTTGGCACAGTTGTTATTAATTCCATTTGCGTATTGGATCGGTTGGATCGTAAGTATGATGTGATAGAGGCTGGCCTTATCAGGAATGTATCCATACATCCCGAAGGCCAGTTTTTTTGTGAATTTCGGCTCAAAGTGATTCATAAAAAAGACAAAAAAACTCATTTTATATTGAAAATTTACATAATAAGTTATCAAAGTGCAAAATATTTAAAACAACAGTGGTATACTTGTTTAATATGGGTTATTATGAAATAGGCATTGTTTTTCACTTTAATTCCCAACATATAATAATATTACATGATACAAAATGTAACAATTCGGATAACTTCCAGTTTTTACCACAAAAAAGGCAACCAGACGTCGTTCTCTTTGCTTCTCCTTTACAAGTCACTTATTCCAGAATCAACCCTCTTATCAGATTTCACTAACATCGTAGTGAATATCATTTTGCGCATAACACAAAATAATGAACTTCATTAAACCGAACAGTCTGTTTTTTTTGGGTCTTTAGGACCTGTATCCTTAACATAACTAAGATCAGAACGGCTATTTACATGGCGTTTTAGACCGAATAGTCAGTCTCCTAGCTTGTAAGTCATCCTTTTCTGGATTTTAATTCAATATTGGAGGGATACCTGCTTATGATCGTCATGATTGATAACTTTGATTCTTTCACGTATAACCTTGTGCAGTACTTCGCTGATCTGGGTGAGAACGTAAACGTGTATCGTAATGATGCGATTACGGTAAAAGAATTGGAAGAGATATCGCCGAACTATATCGTGATTTCTCCAGGTCCATCTAATCCGTCTAACGCTGGAGTTTCTCTTGAAGTGATTCGATACTTTGCTGGAAAGATTCCAATTCTTGGTGTATGTCTTGGCCATCAGGCTATTGCTCAGGCATTTGGAGGAAAAGTGGAATCAGCCCGGCATCTTATGCACGGCAAAACCTCGGATATCTCGCATGATGGAAAAACGTTATTTCAAGGTATGCCTGCCGTTCTGAACGTGGCAAGATACCACTCGCTTATTGTCAATCCTGATCTCCCGGAAGAATTGGAAATCACCGCATGGTCCAGCGATGGGGAAGTGATGGGACTTCGTCATAAGAAATGGAGTATAGAAGGAGTTCAGTTCCATCCGGAATCCATTATTACGCCATCCGGCAAACAGATTCTGGCTAACTTTCTGCAGAACTGTTCTTATCAAAAGACGGAATCCGACTCAAGTTACGTTACGCTCTAAACTAACTTCTCAAGGAGGTATTCTTGAATGAATCAATCAGATGCCAATCCGTATATCTTATTTGATTTTGTAGGCGAGGATCGTTGTAAACAGCGCAAAATCTTCAGGAATCCTGTTGAAGTCATTAAAGCGACATCCATTGAAGAGGTAAAACCAGCGTTGCGACAGATTCAGGACGCTGTTGATAAGGGGTATTATGCAGTAGGTTATGTGTCCTATGAGGCTGCGCCAGCTTTCGATCCCGCTTTTCGAGTTCATTCAGATGTGGCTTTACCGCTCATATGGTTTGGTATTTTTGAAGGGTATGATACAGGTTACGCATCTTCATCTGATGAATATCGGATCTCAGGATGGGAACCAACGGTTACAGAGAAGACCTATCATCAGAATATACATAAAATTCACGAGGCCATCGCGCGGGGAGACACCTATCAGGTCAATTATACGATGCGTCTTCGGTCGGAATATGAGGGTGACCCTTACGCTTTTTATACAAAGCTATGTGATGCACAACAGGCCGATTACTCAGCCATGCTGCAACTCGGTGATATTAGTATTTTAAGTGCTTCACCTGAATTGTTTTTCAAAAAGAATGGAAATCAGCTGGAGACTCGTCCGATGAAAGGAACAGTGAAACGGGGATTCTATCAGGAACAGGACGACGAATTGGCTGACTGGCTGTATCAATCCCCAAAAAATCGGGCTGAAAATGTGATGATTACGGATTTACTCCGGAATGATCTTAGTGTTATAGCCGAGACGGGAAGTGTGCATGTCCCGAGACTTTTTGATATTGAGAAATATTATACTCTGTTTCAAATGACCTCTACCGTTACAGCAAATGCCAGGTCTCACATACAGTTGGAGGATATGTTCTCAGCACTCTTTCCCTGCGGTTCTATCACTGGGGCACCGAAAATCAGCACAATGGACTTAATTTATGAATTGGAAGATACGCCAAGGGAGATCTATTGCGGATCGATTGGCATGTTGAGTCCGGATGGTTCATCCGTTTTTAATGTAGCGATTCGTACCGTGTGGATTGATCATCAGCGAAATCAGGCTGAATACGGTGTGGGTGGAGGCATCACCTGGGATTCGACAGCTTCGGATGAATATGCAGAGGCCAAAACAAAAGCGTTAATGCTAACGGAACAAAAGCCATATTTTGAATTGTTGGAATCGCTTCGATTGGAGAACGGGCAGTATTCCCTTTTGGATAGGCACCTTGACCGGATGATGGATTCTGCATCCTATTTTAACTTTGAGGTGATTAGAGAGGATATTCATAACCAACTGACTGCTTATGCCAGCAAACATTCAACCGGCCTTCATAAGGTCAGAGTGTTGTTATCTCCATTAGGACAAATTTCGGTTGAGAGCACGCCTCTTATTGAAACAAAAGAAACACAAACGGTAGCTCTCGCGAAATCACCAATTTTCTCCAGTCAGCGCTTCTTGTATCACAAGACCACGAATCGGAACATGTATGATGTTCATCGTATGGCGTGTGGAGATAGCTATGATGTTCTGCTGTGGAATGAGCATAGGGAACTTACTGAATTCACAACAGGAAATGTTGTCATTGAGCAACAGGGTAAAAAATATACTCCACCCAGAGATAGCGGATTATTAGCAGGCACATTACGAAATCAACTCCTGTATGACGGAGCTCTTGAGGAAAAGGTATTAACGTGCAGAGACATAATCGAAGCAACAAATATATGGCTCATCAATAGTGTCCGTGGGTGGATCCCCGTTGAAGTTTCACAGGAAAGTCTGGACCATTCGTTACATGAACTCACCATTACCTCAGGGCAGTGAAAGGAGAAACCGTTCGAATGTCATTTCATACTAGCCTCCAACGTTATATAAGACATGAGCTCCCGGTTCAACAACTTTCTATATCCATGCGGGCAATGACCTCTTCCGGGGCCTGGGATGAACACTGGACCCAACCGACTGCTTCCAGCGTATTGAAGGCGCAGGAACATTTCAAATATGGGCAGAGACCGAAGTTGTGGGAATCACAACCAACTCTTTCGGCTGCTGGGGAGCCAGCAATTCTGATAGGCAAACCGCTTGATTGTTCAGGACATCCTAAGACACTTGCTGAGGCTTTTGATCTGACCGTCAGGAATCATCCTAAGAAGAAATTGTATTATAAGAAGGAAAATGGGGAAGTCCGAATATCAGATTATATGGAATTGTCTCAGGATGCTGAACGCATCCTTCAAGGACTGATTCAACAAGATGTCCGGCCAGGGGATTCCATCATTTTGCAAATTGAACGGATAGATCACCTAGTAGCTGCACTCTGGGCTTGTATACTTGGCGGTATAAACCCAGCACCGCTGAAGCCAGCTCTTCACTTGCCATCCGATCACATGGATCACACAAAGCTGAAACAGGTGTGGGAGTTATTGGATTATCCGCTCATTGTAGGAGATTCTGCTGGTACTTTCGAAGGGGAGGGCACACGTGAAGAAGCGGTAATTTCGGTAAATGAGCTGTTGCGGCATGAGCGTTCCCAGGAAAGGCACAGTAGTGACCCCCATGCCCCTGTCCTTACCCTCTTTACATCAGGAACAACAGGTACTCCGAAGTGTGTCCGGTATCAGAATCGCCAGATTCTTGCGAACATTATAGGGATTAAACAACATCTGGGCCTGACGTCGGATGAGATCACCTTGAATTGGATGCCTCTCTATCATGCTGGTGGATTGTTAACCAATCATATCCTCGGAGTTGTGCTGGGCAGTGAGCAAGTGTTAAGTTCCGTTGAGCGTTTTTTGAATTCGCCAATCTCATGGCTGGAAGATATAGAGGAGCATCAAGTCACATTCACCTGGGCTCCTAATTTTGCCTATGCACAGATGAATCAGCAGCATGAAGCCGTTCATGCCAGACAATGGGACTTGTCATCCATTCGTACCATATTGAATGTAGGTCAGCCGATTTCAGCTCGAACAGGCAAAGAATTCCTTCATCAATTAGTTCCGTTTGAGCTTAGAGCTGATAGTATTGTTCCTGCATATGGCATGACTGAATTTTCCGGCAGTCTCTGCTTCAGCAGAACGTTTAATCAATCCGAGACAGGTGGAATTCAGCATATTGTTAAGGGGTCGATGGATAGCGAATTGATCTTTGCAGATTCCCCCATTACGGACGAAACAATAGCCTTTGTCGAGATTGGAGAGGTGATTCCCGGCATAAGTCTGCGTATAGTAAATGATCGCAATGTTCCACTTCCCGAAGCTCATGTGGGGAGAGTTCAACTCAAGGGAGATTCAATTATAACGGAATACTTCAAGAATAAAGAAGCGACTAACAACGTATTGACGAACGATGGGTGGTTCGAATCAGGGGATCTCGGTTTTATTAAAGGTGGAATGTTGACATTAACAGGCAGAGAAAAAGATGTGCTGATCATGAACGGCAAAAATCTATACAACTATGAGATTGAAGCCGTGATGAAGCAAGTATACGGTGTTGATGCTGACTATGTGGCAGCGGCAGGAATATCTGGTGGAGAGTCTGGCAATGATCAGCTGTTGTTATTTTATACACCTTGGAATGACGATGAAGGATTAAATCTGTTCGTCATTCAGGAGATGAGAGGTAACATATCGAGACAATTTGGCGTGAATCCGAGGTTTATTGTTCCAGTAAGCAAAAGGGAATTCCCTCGTACACCTACAGGTAAAATCCAGCGGCTACAACTTGTAGATCTACTACTCGATGGCCAATTTGATGAAACGCTCAACCGAATAGAATGTATGCTGCATGAACGTCAGCAGGCTCAGATGATGATGGAAGAAGAGGTTGCAGCAACCTCTGTTGAACAGGCTGCTTGGGTACAGGCGGAAGAAGAGGACACCGGGGGAGCACAGATCCAGCAGGGCAAGCTGTGCATTATTCACTACACATCAGAGCAGGATCAATGTCATGAGGCTTTGGTGTACACCAAAGTACGTGAATATGTAAAGGAACATAATGTACTTCTTGACCGAATTGAAGTGTACAGACAACCTCATATAGGTGAAGGCGCATTGGCTTCTTCTGAGCACTATGCATTTCTAGAAAAGGCATTTCTATCGGTCTTGGGATTGACCCAAGTGAGCAAGCATGATGATTTTTTCCTTCTTGGCGGGGACTCCCTTCGCATGATTCGTCTGCTAGCGATGATTGCTTCCGAGTATAAGGTGCGTATTCCGGTACAGCGTTTTTTCAGACAAGCAACCATCAATGGAATTCTTCAGGAGTTGCAGAATGCGGAACCGTTGAAGAGTCATATTCCTATACCGGTACAGCAGCAACGAACAGAGAAACTTCCGCTTACATTGAAACAAAAAAGCCAATGGGTTCTGCACATGATTGCTCCAGAGAGCGCCTTTTATACCAATACTTTTTCAATTCACTTTACCGGTGTTTTTCATATATACAGACTTCAGAATGCTGTACAAGAACTGATTATGCGGCATGAGGCCTTGCGTGTTCGCTATGGTATTCAAGATGGGGAACCTTATCAATATGTTAAGGAGCTAGGATCTGAAATAGAAATTAGACGGATAGATCTTACCCAGCTTCAGGAAAATGAAAGGCATGTTGGAATCAGGATGGAGATTGATCGGGAAGCAAACTTGCGGTTTGATCTTGTGAACGATGCATGTCTTCGTATGTGTCTGATTGATTGCAGCCCGGACAAGCATATTCTGGTTGTGTCCATGCATCACATTATATCTGATGGCTGGTCAGTGGAGATTTTCACCAACGAATTGGTGCAATTATATAACGCGGAGTTGGGAGATTCGCATCGAATGTTGTCGCCACTTTCTGTCTCTTACTCGGATTATGTGCTGTGGCAATCCTCCATGGAGCAAGGCAGTGATTCTCCTCTATGGGAACTAAAAGAGTACTGGATCAATAAGCTAAACCGAACATTACCCATCATACAGGTACCATGTGATTTTCCATATCCTGAGGCCAGAACGTACAAAGGAAATACGATCGAACGTATCGTAGATTCCCAATTGACCTCCAAGACATTAGTGAAGGCAAACCGGTCAGGGGTTACGCTCTTTATGCTCTTATTCGCGGTGTATGGCTACCTAATCCATCGTTTTAGCAGACAGTCCTATATTCCCATTGGTACCGTAATGTCCAACAGGACCCGTGCCGAGGTGGAGAATCTCATTGGATTTGTAGCGAATACCGTTATTTTACCCGTCGAGTTTAGTGAAGATATGACGTTTGATGATCTGCTGGAACAAGTTAAAGGGATGTCCCTGGATGCCTATCAGCATCAAGAAGTACCTATAGAAATGCTGCTACCTGACCTTTCGTATCATACGGCACCGGGATCAACACCGGGTTTTCAAGTCATGTTCACACTGCAAAATGAATTTACACACCAATATCAGCTTCAGGACGTATCAGTGCAGTTGATGATTGAAGCAGGAAGTACATCCAAGTATGACTTGATTCTACATGTATATGAAGAGTCCGATATTCTTAGGCTGCGTATGGAATACAACACGGATTTGTACAGAATGGAAACCATCGAAAGGCTTCTTCAATTCTACATCACCATGCTGGAAGGGGTTGTTGAGCATTAAGCTGTCGAGTCTGAATAGATTGCCTGATACCGAGAGGCGTATACTACTGGAGCAATTCAATGATACGAAGACCACATACCCGCGAGAAGCAACACTGATTAGTTTGATTGAGGAACAGGCGAAACGATCTAGTGAACGAGTTGCCTTGCGTTATGAACATACGGAGATGACGTATGCATCATTAAATAGTGAGGCCAACCGCTTGGCGTTATATCTTCGACAGCAAGGCGTGAAACCAAATCAGGTTGTAGGCATTTTGTTTTCACGTTCACCCGGAATGGTTATCAGCATTCTTGCCGTACTTAAGGCTGGTGGAGCTTATATGCCGATTGATCCCGAGTACCCGAAGGAACGTATTCAATACATGCTTGAAGATAGCAAAGCGCAATTCTGTATTACGGAAGAGCAGGAGTATCTGCCTGAAGAAATGTCGATTAAGGCCATTGTTCCAGACCTGCTGGATGACGATGGGAAAGAGGGCAACTATGCAACAAATCCGGAACAAGTGAATCGACCATCGGATTTGGCATACATCATCTACACATCAGGATCAACGGGCAAACCAAAAGGGGTCATGATTGAACATTCCAATGTTGTTAGGCTGCTTTTTAATGACCGAAACTTGTTTGACTTCACCAAAGAAGATGTGTGGACACTGTTCCATTCATTCTGTTTTGATTTTTCGGTATGGGAGATGTATGGGGCGTTATTGTATGGTGCCAGATTGATTATAGTTCCTCTAAATGTGACAAGAGAGCCAGCACAATTCTTATCATTACTACAGAAGGAACAGGTCACTATTTTAAACCAAACTCCGACTGCCTTTTACCGAATGGCTAAATTGGAAGTACAGTCAGACTTAGATACACCGCTGGCTGTTCGAAAGGTAATCTTCGGTGGAGAAGCTCTTCAACCTATACAACTACTGGAATGGAAGAAGAAATATCCTGAAACCCAATTAATTAATATGTATGGAATTACGGAAACAACGGTACATGTGACATATAAGGAAATGGAATGGGATGATATCCAAGGCAAAACAAGCAACATTGGGAAACCCATTCCTACGCTTCAAATTTACATTCTGGATGAACAGCGGGAATTGGTTCCGATCGGTGTGGAAGGGGAGATTTATGTTGGCGGTGAAGGTTTGGCTAGGGGATATCTGAACCGGGAAGAACTGACCGCCGAACGGTTTGTTCCCCATCCCTTTGCACCCTCGCAGCGGTTATATCGAACTGGAGATCTCGCCCGCTGGCAGATGAACGGTGAACTTGAATATTTGGGAAGGATCGATCATCAAGTGAAGATCAGAGGTTTCCGAATCGAGCTTGGTGAGATCGAATCCAGACTTTTGGAGATAGATGGGATACAGCAAGCAGTCGTAACGGTGAGAGAAGGTGACACAGGAGAGAGTGTTCTCTGTGCATATTATGTCTCTGAACGACTTCAGCAGAGCAAAGATTTACGAACAAGGCTGTCTCAACATCTGCCGCAGTATATGCTGCCTGCTCATTATATTCAAATGAAGGCTTTGCCAATGACACTGAGCAACAAAGTGGATATCAGAGCACTTCCCGCTCCTAGCGACAGTGTGACTCCAATGGATGTTACCGATTTGGTTATGCCAAGCCATGAACTGGAATGGCAGATGCTGAACATTTGGCAGGAGATGTTGGATAACCGCAATATGGGGGTAGAGTGTAATTACTTTGAGCTTGGCGGGGACTCCATTCGTGTAATTGAACTGATCAGCCGAATGAACAGAGAGCTTGGACTTCATATCCAAATTGCTGATATGTACGATTATCCAACGATTCGCGAACTGGCTAGACATCGTGCTTCCCTTCATGCACCCGATAACGTCCGGAACGAGATAGAGATGGAGTTATTACAGATGCGTACAGAGTGGCTGGCGAACCCGACATTACGAGCCTTGTTACCCTCCAATGTGGAAGACGTGTATCCCATGAGCGATATTCAGCAGGGAATGGTGTTCCATTACATGAAAAATGAAGGTCTGGGTGTATATCACGATCAGTTTATATATCAGATTCATGAGCATCGAATTCAGGCGCTGAATCTTCAAACAGTCATGAATGAACTCATAATCAGGCATCCCATTCTGCGTACTGGTTTCAATATTTCCGATTTTCCCGTACCTGTCCAATATAGTTGTGAACGTATACATTTTGATATTCAGGAGGTTCTACTGGACAGTCTGGATAGCGAATCGATAGAACAGGAAATTCGGAATTATATGGAGCTTGACCGGAAGCGGCCATTTGATATCCAGCAAGCTCCGCTCTGGCGTCTGGTGATTTTCACCTCCCAGGAGGAGTCATATGTGGGGTGGATCTTTCATCATGCCATTCTGGATGGATGGAGCGTTGCCGTCTTTATGTCGGAATTACTGAATTTGTACGGTGCTCTCAAAGGAGGGGAAGTCAGTGCCTGATCCGTTAAAAACGAGCTACAAAGATTATGTTATAGATCAGATGGCCCAATCTAGAAATTCGTCCATTATGGAGTATTGGCGTGAAGAACTGGCGGATTATCGAAAATATGCATTCCCGGAACAGTCCGAGATTCATCATGGCAATTCAGTAGCCAACTCAACAGTGACTCTCCTTCCATCGGAACTGTACACCCAGTTAAAAGAAGCGGCACGTAATCAGCGTGTTACGGTTAAATCCTTGTGTCTGTCTGCATTCGTCACTTCATTATATATGTTGTCCTATGAGGATGATATCCTGATCGGGCTAGTCGAGAATGGACGTCCTGTCCATGAGGATGGAGCACGCATATTGGGCTGTTTTCTAAATACCGTTCCTATGCGCATGCAATTTGACTCTCTGGTGAACTGGGGGGACATTACTCAAAATGTATATCATAAACAAGCCGCACTCAAAAAGTATGGCCGGTTGTCCCTTGTTCAGATTCTAAATGCAATTGGGGAGCAAAGCAGCCGAGAAAATCCGCTATTTGATATCGCCTTTAACTATATTGATTTTCATGTGTATGAGTCTGTGGAAAAAGGAATGTTTGAATTTAAGTCTTACAGCTATGAGAAAACAAACACTCTCCTTGATTTTAGTATTTCAGTAACTCTCGGTGAGTTGTCCGTCAAGATGGTGTCATCTTATCCAACAGCATTCACAGATCGGCTGCTTGACGTATATCTGAAGGTTCTTGGTTGCTTGATTGCCAAACCTGAACAGAAGATCGATACAGCCGATATTATCACGGAGGAAGAACACGCGTTACTCGAAACTTACAATGACACAACAGCCGAATACCCTTATGAGGCAACCGTTGTAGAACTGCTCGAGCAGCAGGTCATACACCAATCTGAGCGAACCGCAATTGTCATGGGGGAGGAGCAGTTATCATACCGTGAATTCGGTGTGCGAGTTGATCAGTTTGCAATTCAGTTGCTCGAATCTGGTGTTGAACCTGGACAGAATATTGGACTTATTTCAAGGCGGTCCATAGAAATGATAACGGCCATTTTCGCTATTTTGAAAGCAGGATGCACCTATATTCCGCTGGATCCGGAGTTCCCGACTGAGCGAATTCGTACCATACTTGCAGATAGTGATGTGGCTGTACTTATTGCTGAGAAGGATCTGTTCATCAGCGGCTATGAAGGCAAGCAGATCAATCTGTTCAAGCAAGAACAGTTGCAGAGTGACGGCGAGCGGCAAGCTGTGGACATGTTTACGAAATGCCACAGATCCGCTGAAGATGTGGCCTATATCATGTATACATCGGGGTCTACAGGTAAACCGAAGGGTGTACAAACGACACATCGTAACATTGTGAAGACCGTAATCAATAACGGTTTTATGGATATTCATGAAACGGACCGGATGTTGCAACTCTCCAACTATGCATTTGATGGTTCAACATATGAAATATTCGGTGCTTTACTCAACGGAGCTACGCTGGTGCTGATTCCCAAGGAAACCGTCCTCAACGTGTCGGAGCTTGCTGATACGCTGGAGCGTGAACGAATCACTTCGGCTTTTATGACTGCTGTACTGTTCAATGCTGTTGTTGAATGGGATGTTCAATGTTTGAAACATGTGAGAAGGCTTTTCTTTGGCGGAGAGGCTGGATCCAAAAAGCATGTGGAGAAGGCTCTGCAGGTTCTGGGGAATGACCGGATTGCTAACGGATATGGTCCGACGGAAACGACCGTTTTTGCAGCGACTTATCTGGTCAATCAACGTTTGCTGGATTATAGCACAGTTCCCATCGGAAGACCTGTTCACAATACCCAGACTCATGTAATGAATCGAAAAGGACAACTTCAACCTGTTGGAGTACCTGGCGAGTTGTATATTTCCGGAGATGGACTTGCGCAAGGTTACCTGCATCAGGCTGAGTTAACCGAAGAACGTTTTGTCATCGGTTCTGCTGGAGAAAGAATGTACAGAACAGGCGACCTCGTTCGCTGGCTGCCGGATGGAAACCTCGAGTACATGGGAAGATTGGATCAGCAAGTGAAGATTCGTGGAAACCGGATTGAACTTGGCGAGATTGAGAGCAGGCTATCCAGGATTGAATCGATTCAGGACGCTGTGGTCATGACAGAGAAGGATGAGCAGGGACATACCTATTTATGCGCGTATATCGTCCCAAGTGATAACAAAACTCCTGTGTTGGATTGGAAAAAAGAGCTGAGGCAGACCCTGCCTGAATATATGGTTCCCAATACGTTCGTTACACTGGAAGCCTTCCCCATGACACTGAACGGTAAGCTCGACCGGAAGGCGCTTCCCAAGCCCACGAGAAGACAGACCAACCATTTCGTTGCTCCAGCTAATGTGTTTGAAGAGAAATTAGCACGTATCTGGGAAGAGATTCTGGATATACAGAGCGTCGGAGTAGAGGAGCATTTCTTCGAAATTGGAGGGCATTCACTTAAAGCTATGATGCTTGTGGCCAGAGTGCAGAAGGAAACCGGCGTAAAGGTTTCACTACAGGATGTATTTATCATGCCTACGATTCGGGAGATGGCCATGTGGATCATGGCAGCACGTTCGACAGACCACCCTGGAGAAGAACTTGTGCCCGTACCCTACAGGGACACGTACCCGGCGTCTTCTATCCAACAACGGATGTACATTGTTCAGCAAATGGAAAATGCAGGCGTAAGCTACAATATGCCTTTCCTGCTTCGGTTAAATGGCAAGCTGGATGTGAATGCCTTGGAGAGATCAATGCAGATGCTGATTCAGAGACATGAGGCATTGAGAACTTCATTCGAGTTATACCATGGTGAACTGCGGCAACGTATTCACGGACCTGATCAGATATCTTTTGAACCGTTACGCCTCCAAAAAGCTTCATTAGCAGATACGGAGGAATTGGCTATCCAGTCGTTTGCTGAACAATTCATCCAGCCATTTGATCTGGGAGAAGCTCCTTTGTTCCGAAGAGGTTTACTTCGGATTAATGAGGAGTGTCATGTGCTACTGCTGGACCTGCATCATATTATTTCGGATGGACGATCGATAGAGATTCTGATATCCGACTGGGTTCGGTTGTATCAGGGGCAGTACCTCTCGGACCTGAGTGTGCAGTACAAGGATTATGCTGTCTGGGAACAGGAGAGATATCTTCAGCAAGAGGCATACAACAAAAGTCAGGAGTACTGGTTGTCCCTGTACAAAATCGAAGTCCCTGTTCTTGAAATACCAACAGATCATCTGCGCTCGCCGATCCGCCGTTTTGAGGGAAGTCGTGTGAACTTAACGTTAGAACCTGCTCTTGTGAGTCAATTAAAAGATGCGGCAATGACCAATCAACAGACCTTATTTATGCTTATGATGGCATCCTATCAGATTCTGTTGTCCAAGTATTCAGCTGCAGAAGATGTTATAGTGGGCACTCCTTTTACAAGCAGAGATACCATCCAGCATGAACAAATGGTAGGCATGTTCGCCAACACGCTGGCACTTCGAAGTGAACCCAAGGCAGAACTGTCGGTAAGTGTATATCTGGAGAAGATGAGAGAAATTACGCTGGCAGCCTATCAATACGGTCGATATCCACTGGAAGACCTGATAGATCGCTTATCACTGCCGTTTGATTCAAGTCGACATCCATTGTTCGACACGATGTTTATGCTGCAGGATTCAGCAACAGCACAGATGCATATACCGGGACTTGAGGTCGAGTATGCAGAGTGGGATCATCATGCATCAAAATTTGACATGACATGGGTCTGCACATATTCCGAAGATGATATGACGTTATCGGTTGAATATCGAACGGATCTGTGGGAGTCACATACCGTAAAACGGATGTTACAACATTATGTACATTTGCTGCAGCAGATTGTGGCTTTCCCGGAACTGAAAATTGGGGAACTGGAGCTTGTAACCGAATCTGACATTGCACAGATAGATGAATGGAATAACAGCGATGCGGATTATCCTCAAAATGTTTCCGTGGCTGAGCTGTTTGAGCAGCAGGTTGAGCTCGGTAGCGCGAATCAGGCTGTCGTGATGGACGGGTACCGTGTTACGTATCAGGAGTTAAATGATCGCGTGAATCGTCTTGCACGATACCTTATTTCACAGGGCGTTCAGCCTGGGCAACGTGTCGGGCTCATCATGGACCGCTCCATTGAGGTCATTGTTGCAATGCTCGCCATTGTCAAGAGCGGGGGGGCGTACGTCCCTATTGATCCAAGCTTTCCAGCGGACAGGAAGACATTCATGTTGATGGATAGCGGGGCAAGGTGGTTGATTGCAGACCATCCTGATCAGATACCCAACTATGAAGGTGAAGCTCTGATTTTTAATGAAAATGTCTGGGCACACGAATGCAATCAGAATCCGGTTTTCACACGAAATAATGTGAATAACAGCGCATATGCCGAGTCTCTTGGACCGGAAGATCCCTTATATGTCATGTACACCTCTGGTTCCACCGGCACCCCAAAGGGGGTAATTACGACACACCGCAATGTGATCAAGACGGTAATTCATAATGGTTACGTGGATATCACCCCTGAGGACCGCCTGCTGCAGATATCTAATTATGCTTTTGACGGATCGACTTTCGACATCTATGGTGCCCTGTTACACGGTGCTGAACTTGTTCTGTTGAAACGCGAAGAGGTGCTGGATGGGAGTGCTCTCGCCAAGGCCATTCGCGAACAACATATCACGATCGCTTTCATGACAACGGCACTATTTAACACATTGGTAGATCTGGATCCGTCGTGCCTGAACGGGACTAGGAAAATTCTATTTGGCGGTGAGAAAGTATCCGGGACACATGTCAAAAAGGCCGTTGATCTGCTTGGCAAGCATAGACTTGTACATGTATACGGCCCAACAGAGACGACGGTATTTGCCACATTTTACTCCATCGTTTCTGGTGAATACATTCCAATTGGTCAGCCAACGAATAACACAAAAGTGTATGTGCTGAACCATGAAGGCAAGCAATTGCCTGTTGGTATTCCCGGCGAGTTGCATATAGGTGGACAAGGACTTGCCCAAGGATATTTGGGACAACCGGAGCTCACCCGTGACAAATTTATAGCTAGCCCATTTATTCCGGGAGAACGTCTATATCGGACTGGAGATCTGGTTAAATGGCTGCCGGATGGAAATCTGGAATTCATTGATCGAATAGACCATCAAGTGAAGATTCGTGGCAATCGGATCGAACTGGGGGAAGTAGAGGGGCGCCTGCGTATGCTGCCAGGTATCCATGAAGTGATTGTGATGGCGGATCGTGACGATCAGGGTCACTCCTATCTATGTGCGTACACTTTACTTCAGGATGGAGAAGCCAAGCAGTCCTTTCAAGAACTGGTAACGATGTGGAAGCAGGAACTCAAGCAACAAATGCCGGAGTATATGGTCCCAACCGTCTTTTCCATTTTGAATGAGATACCGCTTACTCCGAATGGAAAGATTGATCGGAAGAAGCTTCCGAAGCCGACAATTGTACGAGGGCAGCAATATGTTCCGGCAGAGAATCCGGTCCAACAGAGCTTGATTGAGATATGGGAAAGCGTTCTAGACATTAAGAAGATAGGAATACAGGATCATTTCTTTGAATTGGGCGGACACTCTCTGAAAGCCATGTTACTAGTAGGCAAGATTCACCAGGAACTTGATGTCAGACTTACCTTGCTGGATGTATTCCAGGCCCCAATTCTTCGGGACATGGCTGGATGGATTCAGAAGGCCGCTCGGAATCAGTATAGAGCCATTGAGCCGGCTCCGGTGATGCAGTCATATCCTGTTACATCAGTTCAGAAACAGATCTATTATGCCCAGCAGTATGAAAACAGTGGAACAAGTTATAACATGCCGATGTTATTTGAAATCTCAGGAGCATTAGACACGGCTCGTCTGGAAGCATGTTTTAGACGGGTCATCGCACGTCATGAAGCCCTGCGGACATCATTCAATATGGAACATAGCGAATTAATTCAACGCATTCATTCGATAGATGAAGTGGAGTGGAAGCTTGAAAGGTGGACTATGGATTCATTGGAATCCTCGATCCAGGAATCTGATGGAACTGAAACAGATCCAATGTCTGGCGTGATGTCCACTTTTGTTAAGCCGTTTGATTTGGCAGAAGCACCGCTGATCAGGGCAAGTGTAATTGAATTCGATAGGGAACGGTATGTACTGGCGCTGGATACACATCACATTGTGTCTGACGGAGTATCTACTCATCTGATATATGATGAACTGTTTGATCTTTATCAGGTACGGGCACTTGATCCGATACGTGTTCAATACAAGGATTATGTGATGTGGAAGCAGAAACAGCAGACGAGCCGTACCTACGAGGAAGCACAGCAGTTCTGGTTGGATCAGTACTCGGAATTTGAGAGTTCCGCAGAACTTCCAATGGATCGTGCACGTCCTGCCATCAGATCGTACCGGGGGGCATCCTATACATTTGGTTTGCCAAGTAAGAAGGTACAGGAATTGAAAAGAGCAGCTGCCGGTTACGGGGCTACTCCATTCATCCTTCTTTTATCGGTGTATGGCCTGATGTTGTCTAAATATACGGGTGATGAGGACATCACCATAGGGGCACCGATTGCCGGACGAGAACATATAGATGTGGAGCCCACTGTGGGGATGTTTGTAAACACGCTGCCTTTGAAGCTTAATGCATTTGCTGATCTGACGGTTGGTGAATATATCCAGCATGTCAAAAAATATATGCTGGCAGTACATGAACATGGTATGTATTCTCTCAGTGATCTATTAGACAAACTTCATTTTTCTTTTCAGCCGAACCGAAACCCCTTATTTGACACACTGTTTGTACTGCAGGATATGACGCTTCCCGTCAAAACACTTCAAGATATATCTGTTCGCAAGTTGGACTGGCATGGACAGCAGGCCAAATTCGATATGTCCTGGGTGTGGCATGAAGATGGGGATGAACTCGTGGCTGAGGTTGAATACAGTTCAGATTTATGGGACCGGGTTACCGTCGAACAAATGACTCGTCATTATATTTATTTGCTGGAACAACTATTGAATAGCATGGATAAGAAATTGCGGGAGCTGGAGCTGCTTACCCCGCTAGAAAAAAAGTATTTTAGAGAGCTTAATAAAACCGATGCTGAATATCCAAGAGACTGGACTGTTACGGATGCATTTGAATCCATGGTATCAGAACAACCAGAACACGAGGCACTCCTGTACGGTACAGAGAGTGTGACTTATGGACAACTGAACGAACGCGTAAACCGGATGACGACATTACTCAAGCGACGTGGAATTAAGCCTGGTGACTATGTCGGACTATTAACACATCGTAAACCGGAGATGATCATTGCCATCCTGGCGATATTAAAAGCAGGAGGAACGTATGTCCCTCTCGATCCCAAATTCCCTGAAGACCGACTAACATACATTTTACGGGACAGTGGAGCACAGTGGCTCATCATGGAGCAGTATCAGACCCTTGATTCCTACACGGGAACAATTATCCCCCTGCTCGAACCACAAGTTTATGCAGAGGGTAGTTCGATACAGACACCAATCTCCTATTCAGCAGAGCAGCCTGTCTATGTCATGTATACCTCGGGATCTACCGGAATGCCCAAAGGTGTGGTAACGAGTCATCGCAATGTAGTGAAAACCTGTATCAATAACGGATTTGTTGAAATTGGGCAAGAGGATCGAATGTTACAGTTGTCCAATTATGCATTTGATGGCGCCACATATGAAATTTTTGGAGCACTTCTTAATGGCGCAACGCTCGTGCTTATGCCTAATCAACATGTTCATGATGTGTCGTATCTTACACGCACTTTGAGACAAGAGAGGATCACGAGCCTTTTCATGACAACTTCCCTGTTCAATACGGTAGTTGATTATGACGTACACAGCCTGCGTAGTATGAGGAAACTGTTTATTGGCGGAGAAGCTGCCTCGGTGAATCATGTGATTAAAGCGTTGGATGTACTGGGAGAACATCGGATTGTAAATGGTTATGGCCCGACCGAGACGACCGTTTTTGCAGCAACGTATTCCATTGATGAGAGAGTAAGGGAAACCGGGCGTGTTCCCATTGGCCGAGCCATTCATAATACAAGGCTCTATGTATTGAATACATGGGGCAAGCTCCAACCTGTGGGAGTTCCTGGAGAATTGTACATCGGAGGCGAGGGTCTGGCTGCTGGATATTTGGGACAACCGGAGCTGACAGAAGAGAGATTTCTGGCCTGGCACATGGAAGGGGAAGATAGGGTCTATCGTACAGGAGACCTCGTAAGATGGTTAAAGGATGGCACCATTGAATATTTGGGTAGATTGGATCAGCAAGTGAAAATCCGTGGAAATCGGATTGAGCTGGCAGAGATCGAGGATCACATCCTTGCTCTAAAAGAGGTCAACGAAACTGTAGTTACCGCACTTCGTGATGACCAAGGGCATTCCATGTTGGCGGCGTATGTTGTAATTGACCCTGCAAGTGTACTTGCCCGAAATGAAACGAAGAACGAGCATCAAGCTGAGAACTGGAGAAGAATCTTAAAAGAAACACTTCCTGAGTATATGATTCCATCCATATTCATCGAGCTCTCATCCTTACCGCTTACACGAAACGGGAAGCTGGACCGAAAAGCTCTGCCTAAACCTGACCTTGCTAGACTGTCTTCAAATTATGTGGCTCCTTCAACACATACGGAGAAGGAAATGGCACAATTATGGACTGAAGTTCTGGATCTCACCCAAGCGGGCTTGCATGATCATTTCTTCGAAATGGGCGGGCATTCACTAAAAGCAATGGTTCTCTTAGCGAAGCTTCAGGAGAAATGGGCCATCAAATTAAGCATGCCGGATTTATTTAATGCTCCAACGCTGCAACAGATGGCCTCCTTGATTGACCAAGGGGATAAGCAGAATCATACTCGTATCCCACGTGCCAAAGAACAAGACGATTATCCCGTGTCGTCGGCACAGAAGAGATTATATCTGGTGGAACAGTTTGAGGATACCGGGACAAGTTACAATATGCCCATGGTACTGAGGATGAACGGGAAACCCGATGTGATCCGTCTGGAGCTTGCGCTGAAAGGACTTATTCATCGGCATGAATCACTAAGAACCTCCTTCAGAATGGTTGATGGTGAGCTGCGACAGCACATTCATGACCTGAAGGACATGCATTGGAAACTGGAACTTATAACTGAACCTGAAACGCTTGCAGGTCTTGAGAGGAATGAACAGCTGGCTCGGTATATTGGCACATTTGTCCAGCCCTTCGATCTGGGATGTGCACCGCTTATGAGAGCAGGGTTATGTGTACTTTCAGACATAGAATATGTGTTGGTCTTGGACATGCATCACATTGTTTCGGACGGAGTGACGACCGGAATTCTGTATCAGGATTTTATTCAACTCTATCAGGGACATCCTCTTGATGAGATGACAGTTCAATATAGGGATTACACAGTGTGGATGAGTGAACAGAAGAGCAAGTCGGCCTACCTGACGAGTGAAGATTACTGGCTTAAGCGGTACGAGAAAGACATCACCGTATTGGACATCCTCACAGAGGGTCGTCGCCCAAGCCGGCGACAATTCACAGGTTCTTCCCATACGTTTGAACTGAGTCCTCAGCTGAGTAGCGCAGTGAAACAGTTAGCACAACAGACAGATGCAACACTCTTTATGGTGATGTTGGCAGCGTATAACATTCTTCTGTCCAAGTACACGGGGGAAAAAGATATTGTTGTGGGCATTCCATTTGCGGGAAGGACTCATAAGGATATATCTTCCGTTGCAGGCATGTTCGTTAACACGTTGGCGCTGAGACAAGAATTGTGTGGTGATCTCCAGATTCACGAGTGGATCGGTCATGTGCGCAGGGACACGTTGCTGGCTTATGAACATGGAGAGTACCCATTGGATGAACTTATTGAGAAGCTGCAAATCGCAAGAGACCCAGAGCGTAATCCGTTATTTGACACCATGTTTGTTCTACAGGATGCCAAGCCCCGGACGGTAGAACTGCAAGAGTTGCATATTGAACCTCTGGATTGGACGAGTAACACTTCTAAATTCGATATGACTTGGGTAGTTCACGAGAATCAGGAATCTCTTAAACTGACCATAGAATATGCGACAGACCTTTACGAACATTCTCAGATGGAAAATATGGCGCTTCATTATGAGCATGTGTTAAGACAAATGTCCACCTCTCCGGACATATTACTGGACGAGATCAGGCTGATCACTCCTTCGGAAGAGCAGGAGATCCTGGGACAGTTCAACGACACTTACGCAGAGTATCCGCGTGATCGTACGATTAGCCAACTGTTTGAAACCCAAGCATCGCTTCGTCCCCATCATACGGCGTTGCACTTTTATGGGGAGACGCTAACCTATCAGGAGCTTCACCAGAAGGCTTGTCAGCTTGCCAGCTATCTTGAACAGAGCGGCTTACGCCGTGGAGAAGCTGTCGGCTTGTTGGCAGACCGTTCGATTGACATGATTGTGTCGATCTTGGGAATCTTGCGAGCAGGAGGCGTGTATGTTCCGCTGGATCCATCCTATCCACAAGAGAGAATGATCTACATGCTGGAACACTGTAATGCAAGAATGCTCGTTGCTCCATCGGATAGACCTCTCCCTGGGTTCAAAGGGTTCGTGGTTCCATTGGAAGAGTCCAGTCGAACTCTATTAGAGAAGGACAGATTATCTGTTCAATACGATGGTAAACCAACGACATTACCGGATGAAGCGACCATGCCAGCGTACATTATGTATACTTCAGGATCGACCGGATTACCGAAAGGTGTGGTCACTACACACCGAAATGTCATTAAGACAGCGGTGAATAATGGATTTATCCATATCGATGAACAGGATCGTATGTTACAGCTCTCCAACTATGCCTTTGACGGATCAACTTATGAGATCTTCGGTGCATTATTGAACGGGGCAACGCTTGTACTGATCAGCAGAGAGGACATGTTGGATATCAACAAGCTTTCCTCAATTATGAAGGGGCAGCGGATCACATCTGCCTTTGTAACTAGTGTACTGTTTAATGCGCTGGTCGATCATGATGTAACCTGTTTGCAACATGTGCATCGATTATTCGTCGGAGGAGAGGCTCTTTCCAAATCTCATGTCATGCAAGCCCATCAATATCTGGGAGATGATCGGATCGCGAATGGGTATGGTCCGACCGAAACAACCGTTTTTGCAACGACATATAATGTCGGACGCAATCTGGCAGGTCACGGTTCGGTTCCTATTGGAAGACCCATTCATAATACGAAAGCCTATATTCTCAATGCGCAAGGCCATCTTTTACCTGTCGGTGTAGCAGGTGAACTATATATTTCCGGTGAGGGTGTAGCAGAGAGATACGTAGGAGATCCGGATCTGACGCTGAACAGGTTCATGGAAGATCCATTTTGTCCCGGGCAACGAATGTACCGGACAGGGGACAGAGTCCGCTGGATGTCTAATGGCTGTATAGAATTTCTTACACGGATCGATCATCAGGTCAAAATTCGCGGACACCGAATTGAACCGGGAGAGATTGAGTCTAGGCTGATACAGCATTCTGACGTACAGGAAGCGGTCGTTGTTCCTCGTCAGGACAATACAGGACATTATCTGTGTGCTTATATCGTTTCATCGGAAGGATTCCAAGAACAAGAGCTCAGAAAGTATGTTCAGCAGAGTTTGCCCGAATACATGGTGCCGTCGTATTTTGTATCGATTGCCAAGCTCCCGGTAACGCGTAACGGCAAGCTGGATCGAGGAGCTCTCCCGGCACCGGATCTGAACATCATAAAAGGGGATTATCGTCCACCGGTAACTCAAGAAGAACAAATATTGGCCCAAGTCTGGTCAGAAGTACTGGGTGTGGAACGTGTGGGAATCGACGACAACTACTTTGTCCTCGGAGGGGATTCCATCAAATCCATACAGATTGCTTCAAGACTTACTCGTCATCACCTCAGACTACAGGTCAAGCATTTGATGTTGTATCCGACAATCGCGGAGTGTGCCGAGTTATTGGAACCTATGGAAACGAGGAAAGAGCAACGAGACATCATTGAAGGAGACATCCCTCTCACTCCAATTCAACAATGGTTCTTTGCACAGAGGTACAGCAACATGAATCATTGGAATCAATCCATGATGTTATTCAACCGAGAAGGGTGGGATACGGACACGGTAAATGAGGTGTTCCATAAACTTTGTGAGCACCACGATGCGCTACGTATCCGATTCGATATCCAGCCGGATGGTGTGGTACAGCGTGTTTCCCGAATAGACAAGGATAAGGATTTCCCTATGGAAATACATGAAGTGGAAGCTGACGGGGATCATGCCCACCTTGAACGTCTTGCGACAGCGATTCAATCCAGGGTGAACCTGGGGCATGACTTAATTCAGCTTGGTGTGTTCAGAACACCTGAAGGTGACCATCTGCTTATTGCTATGCATCACCTTATTATTGACGGTGTATCGTGGCGAATTCTGCTGGAAGATTTCCACTGCATGTATCAGGCTATTCTCATGGGGGACAAGACGGTGAAGTTGCCCGAGAAGACGGATTCTTATGCCTTCTGGAGTCGTGAACTTCAGAATGTAGCCACAGCGGAAGAGATGAAGCGTCAACAAGCATACTGGGACAAGCTAAATCAGAAAGCACTACAACTTCGCGATCATCACGATAAACCTGGTTTGCTCAAGCATAGCAAAACAGTGACTTTGGAACTGGAACCTTACAGAACGCGACAGCTATTGACTGAAGTTCATCGTGCGTATCACACCGAAGTTATGGATATTCTGTTGACGGCCCTCTCCATGACGTATGCAAAAGACATTGTTATCGATCTTGAAGGACACGGGAGAGAAGGCATACTGGACCATGTGGACACCATAAGGACTGTAGGCTGGTTTACCACGATCTATCCTGTGCTTCTCCGTACAACTCATGAAGAACTTGGTGAAGCGCTGCGTCATACGAAAGAAATGCTTCGTGGCATTCCTGGCAAGGGAACCGGGTATTCAATCCTGAAATATCTGACTTCCGAGTTGAATGTGAAGGAGTCACCGTGTGATCCCGGCATTGTCTTTAATTATCTGGGGCAATTTGGAGGAGATACACAAGGCGAGTCGTTCGCCATGTCACCCATGCCTATGGGGGAATTGATCAGTCCACTTAACCGAATGTCCCATTTTGAAGAGTGGAACTGTGTAGTCGATCAGGGGAAATTCCAACTGATCCTTCGCTATGATCCTTCAAGAATGGATGAGAGAGAGGCTATGGAGCAAGTAGCCCGCTATGGCTCGAATCTGGAGAGATTGATAGTGCACTGCCTGACTCGTGAAGCCGAGGAATTTACACCCAGCGACTTTAGCGATGCAGACCTCACGTTGGATGAACTTGATGATATCTCGGATATCATTGGCAAGCTGTGAGCATTCCGGAGACTCCTGAGAATGAACAGGGGATCTCCGGGGCTCCTTCGGCTATCTATAGATTTAAGGGGAGGACATAAGGGATGATGAACAAACCGGAAATTGCTGATATTTATCCATTATCTCCAATGCAAGAAGCACTGCTGTTTCATTCGCTTTACGACCAGGGAGACGTATATTTCGAGCAAATGACTTTTACGATTGATGGGTTCGTCGATGTTAAGGCATTGGAACGCTCCATGAACAAAGTTATCGAGAGATATGATACGCTGCGGACGATCTTTATTCACGACAAAATCAACAAGCCGAGACAAATCGTGTTGCGAAACAGAAAAGTTAAATTGGAATACATTCAATTGACCGAGCCTGATCCTATCGAGCAACGGAAGATGATCCGGCAGATAGTGGAAGAAGATCGCCAGCGGTCTTTTGATTTGTCCAAAGATATCCTGCTACGCTTGCAAATGATCCAAACCGGCCCGGCGGCATATACGCTGATCTGGAGCAATCATCATATTCTAATTGATGGATGGTGCCTGGGTATCATTTTTCAGGAGTGGTTCTCCCTCTACAAACAGGAGATTCACGGAACACCTGCACAACTTGATCGTGTTATTCCCTATAAACGATATATTAAATGGTTGGGTGAACAGCAGGAGTTCGAAGCCAGAACCTATTGGAAGAATTATCTCGCTGGTTATGAGATCGGAGCGGACTTCCCTGCGGAAATAGCTTCGGATTCAGCGGAACCACCGTTGATTCAGGAGATTACGTTTAATTTGGGCAAAGGGCTGACAGATCAATTAATGGATGTTAGCCGTAAATATCAGGTCACGATGAGCAGTCTTTTTCAGACATTATGGGGAGTAGTGCTTCAATACTACAGCAATTCTGACGATGTGGTTTTTGGAACCGTAGTGTCTGGAAGGTCGGCTGCCATACCGAATGTGGAGAAAATTGTAGGTTTGTTCATTAACGCTGTACCTGTAAGAATAACGTCGGATGAGAAACAGTCATTTGCCCAATTACTGAAAGAGACACACCAAAATGCCATTTTGTCCGAGGAGTATAGCTATCTGTCTCTCGCTGAAGTGCAGGCGGAAGCGGGTCAGAATGGTCAGCTTTTTAATCATATCATGGTGTATGAAAACTACCCTTCAAGTGCCAGCATGTTTGATACCAAACAGTTCGAACTGGGATTTGATATTACTTCCATTGAAGCCTATGAACATACCAATTATGATCTGAACATTTCCATAGGTCCAGGTGAGGAGATTCGGGTCAAGATCAATTACAACCAGCAGGTATATTCGGGTTCTTTTATCGAGCGATTGTTTGTACACCTGAAGCAAGCCTGTCTAATCATCGCGCGAGAACCCGAGATAAGTGTTTCAGATATTCGTATCCTGACCCCGGAAGAAAACAATATGTTGGCGAAAGGGAACGAGACCACAGCAGACTATCCGAGGGACCAGTCCATTTCAGAATTATTTATTCGACAGGTAGAGTTATATCCTGATCATCCAGCGATTCAATTCGCTTACCAGACGTGGACTTATGCAGAACTCCATGCTCTGGTTGAAGAGTGGGCCCAAGCTATACAATGGCATGGCATAAAGCCAGGAGACAAGGTAGGTCTGGTTGCCCGGAAATCCATGGAGATGATCGCAGGCATGTTGGCTATTATTCGGGCTGGCGCTGCCTATATTCCACTTGACCCCACATTTCCGGCCGAAAGATTGACCCATATGCTTCACGATAGTGGTGCACGATCCCTGCTTGGTTTCACTGAATTAGAATTGCCCAACTATGAGGGACATATCTTAACCTTGGATATGTTGATGATGCATGAACGTTCAATCAACAGGAACAATCACCAAGAGATTGATTTCCTTTCGGGTCCACGGGATGCCGCGTACATTATCTATACTTCAGGTTCAACTGGAAAACCTAAGGGTGTGGTTGCAACTCATCAAAATATCATCAAGACTGTGCGAAATAACGGTTATGTGGAACTGAACTCCAAAGATCGGATTCTGCAAATTTCGAATTATGCTTTTGATGGGGCTACCTTCGATATATACGGGGCATTGTTGAATGGCTCGACGCTTGTACTGACTACTGAAGAACAGATGCAGAATGTAGCTTCACTTGCCGATATGTTCACCAAGGAAAAGATTACGGTCGCTTTTATGACAACTGCGCTATTTAACACGATGGTGGATTGGAACCCGAGCTGTTTCAGCAAGGTAAGACATCTTCTGTTTGGCGGTGAGAAAGCTTCAATCAGGCATCTGAACAAAGCATTTGCTGTCTTGGGACCAGAACGATTATTGCACATGTATGGGCCAACAGAAACGACGGTTTATGCGACATATTATCCGATTACGCGGCCTGATCTCGTACCCATAGGCAAACCAATCCACAACACGACTGCTTATGTCATGAACTCCAAACGTAATCCAATGCCTATTGGTGTGACGGGAGAATTATACATTGGCGGTGAAGGGTTGGCCAGTTACCTGAATGCTCCAGAATTGATGCTGGAACGCTTTGTGGGTAACCCATATGCTCCGAATGAGAAAATGTATAAAACTGGGGATTTGGTTAAACGTCTGCCTGATGGAAATTTGGAGTTTGTAGACCGTAAGGATCATCAGGTCAAAATCAGGGGTCACCGCATTGAGCTGGGAGAGGTGCAGGAGAAGATGAGGGCTCTTTCCGGAGTGGAAGATGTTCTTGTTACAACATGGCGGGATGCGCAGGGGAGTTCCAACTTAAGTGCATATATCATCCCCGTTCAATATGCAGATGCTGATGTGGAGCAAAATCAGCAAATTCAGGAGTGGAAGTTGGCGTTGAAAGCCCGTTTACCAGAATATATGATTCCTGCTGAATTCCAGATTCTTCGTGCATTTCCGCTTAATTCGAATGGCAAAATCGATCGGAAAAACCTTCCTATTCCAAAGGTGATGGGTCAAACCAAAAATCAGCCACTGTCTGGAGATACCGAACAGAAGCTGGCTCAGATCTGGGAAGATGTATTGGGCATTAAACCAGGTGCCGGGGATCACTTTTTTGAACTTGGGGGGCACTCGTTAAAAGCTATGATGCTGGTAGCCAAAATACATAAGGAGATGGACGTAAAACTTTCCTTGCATGAAGTGTTCCGTGCAGCAGTACTGCGGGACATGTCTGTATGCATTGAAAATTCTCGCAAAAGTGTATATAAGGCTATTCCTGCCGCGGGAGTACAAGAATCGTACCCAGTATCCGCATCGCAAAAAAGAGTCTACATTGCACAACAGCTGGCTCCATTGGAGACCAGCTACAATATGCCGATGGTACTGGAGATTGAAGGTAAGCTTAACCGCGATAAGCTTGAGAAGGCCTTCATACAGCTTATACAACGGCACGAGGTTCTAAGGACGCGTTTCATCTGGTCTGGTGAACACTTGCGGCAACATATTCTGGAACCCGCGGAACTAAGCTGGGGTCTAATCAACTATGAGATGCAAGAACAACAAGTGGAGGTGTATCTCGGCAAGGATGCTGTTGATGATAAGAAAACGATGATTGCCTCACATCTTGAGACATTTGTACAGCCATTTGATCTTTCAACCGGTCCGTTGATCCGTGCAGCCCTTGCTGAAGTCACATCCGATCGAAGTCTGTTGTTCATTGATATTCATCACATCGTATCTGATGGTGTATCCACCGGAATCATTTATAAAGAACTGACCCGATTATACGAGGGCGAAGAGTTATCACCCGTAAACCTACACTATAAGGACTACTCCGTATACGAACAGAATGAGCGAACAAGTCAGAGATATGAGGATAATCGGAAATACTGGTGTGCTCAATTCGAGGGTGAACTTCCGAGTACAGAGATTGTACCTGATTATATCAGGCCTTCCGTTCGATCTTATGAGGGGCATTCGATCTCATTTCAACTTGAATCTGAGCTCACGGATCGCCTAAAAAGTCTTGCTTCTAAGCATAAAACCACACTATATGTTGTCTTGCTGGCTGCCTATAATATCATGTTATCCAAATATACCGGAGAAGAGGATATTGTGGTCGGTTCACCCACTGCCGGAAGATATCACGAAGATGTTCAGCCTATGGTGGGCATGTTCGTCAATACGCTGGCCCTGCGTAATCACGTGCCAGGTGAACTCACAGTGGATGAATTCATAGGTCGGGTGAAGTCCAATTTTGTTGAGGCGCAAGAGCATGGAGAGTTCCCTCTGGAGGACCTGCTTGAGCATCTTCAACTGTCAAGGGATCTTAGCCGGCATCCGTTGTTTGATACCCTTTTTGTACTGCAAAATATGGATATTCACCCAATCCAACTGACGGGAACTACATTTACTGCAGCAGAGTGGGACTGGAATCATGCCAAATTTGATATGACATGGGGATGCCAAGAGAATCGCCATGGCTTGAACTGGACAGTGGAATATGCTTCCTCCATCTATAAAAAGTCAACCATTTTGAAGATGATTGATCACTTCAAAAACATACTTGTACAAATGGGTGATGCCCGCTACATGAGGCTGAAGGAAATCCATTTGTTAACGAACGATGAGCAATCCGCTATGCTTGCTTGCAATGAAACTCAGGCAGAATATCCACGTCAATCCAGTATTTCGTCAGCAATTGAGGAGCAGGCTGCCCGAACTCCTGATCAGATTGCGGTCATGGATAAATATCAGAGCTTGACATACAGGGAATTCAACGAAGTGACAGATCAATTTGCACGCGTACTGATGGAAAAAGGAATGAAGCAAGGAGATGTTGCAGGTCTGTTGACAGATCGTTCTCTGGGAATGATCATAGCTATTTTTGGGATTCTCAAGACAGGTGCTATGTATATTCCTATTGATCCTTCCTTTCCCGAAGAACGCAAGCGTTTCATTATGGAAGACAGCAAGGCCAATTGGCTGATCACAGCCAATGAATTAGCTATGGCTGGATGTACAACACATCAGCTGTCACTTGATGTAATACTTCAAGAGGCAGCAAGGACGAAGCAACAGATCAGAAATTGGAAGTTGCCAGCAATCCCACCGGAAGCAACAGCGTATATGATGTATACTTCGGGCTCGACCGGTAAGCCCAAAGGGGTTATGACCAGTCATCGAAATATTATTAAGACAGCCATTCACAATGGCTTCAGTGAACTATCCCCTGCCGATCGGGTACTTCAAGTATCCAATTATGCATTCGATGGCTCAACCTATGAGATTTTCGGGGCACTATTAAATGGTGCATCACTCCTATTAATCGCCAAACATACGTTACTCGATGCTGCCGAACTGGCCAGAACGATGGATGAACAACGAATTACGTCGGCCTTTATGACGACGACATTGTTCAATACGATGGTCGACTATGACGTTACGTGCTTCAAGCATGTGAGAAAACTATTCTTTGGTGGAGAGAGCGCATCGATTAAACATGTACTGAAAGCGCTGGATTACTTGGGTGAGCATCGTGTTGTGAATGGGTACGGACCGACAGAAACCACTGTTTTTGCTTCGACATATTCGGTTGAAAACAGTTTGCGTCAACATGTTCGGGTTCCCATCGGAAGGCCGATACACAATACACGACTGTATGTGCTTAATCGCTGGAACCAACTCCAGCCTATAGGGGTTCCTGGTGAGCTGTACATCGGGGGGGAAGGTGTATCGAAAGGATATCTGAACCAGCCTGGTTTAACGGAAGAGCGCTTTGTTCCAGATCCATTTGTCCCTGGAGAAACGATATATCGAACAGGGGATTTAGTGGTTTGGAGAGAGGATGGTCAACTGGAGTACTTGGCAAGAATGGACAATCAGATCAAAATTCGGGGCAACCGGATAGAACTCGGTGAGATTGAAACCAGATTGAAAGAAATTTCCTCCGTGAATGAAGCAGTGTTAATTGCGCGCAAAGAGGAGCGTGGCGAGGGTTCCCTTCTTTGTGCATATGTAGTGCCCGAAGATCTTGCTACGAAGCAAATGGACAGCTCCGGTCTGGTTTCTAAGTGGAAGGATGAATTGAGACAGTCACTTCCGGAATATATGATTCCTGCATTTATTCTTATTGTGGACACCATACCGATGACATCCAATGGTAAGGTGGATCATGCTGCTCTTCCCAAGCCTTCGGCTAAATGGAATACGGCGGAGGTCATACAGGCTGTTAACCCGTATGAAGAGCAGTTGCAGCATATCTGGTCCGAAGTTCTCGGGAAGGATTTTCCAGGCATGTTGGAATCATTTCTTGATCTTGGAGGACACTCGCTAAAAGCGATGACCATGGTAGCCAAAATACACCAGAAGTTTGATGTAAAGCTAAGCCTTCAGGATATCTTCAGCCATCCTACCATTCGGGAGCAGGCAATGCTTATCCAGGGGAACGACAAGCTTCACAGGCATGTCTCCCTTCCTACTGTGAAACAGGATACAAGTTATAATGTGACTTCTGCTCAGAGAAGATTGTATATCATTCAGCAAAATGAAAATATGGGTACCAGTTATAATATGCCCATGGTATTACGAATCGAAGGTCATCTGAATATTGAACGACTCGAAAACGCTCTGCTTCAGTTGATTGAGCGCCATGAGTCCTTACGAACCTCTTTCTTGGTGGAAGATGATGAGGTTAGGCAACAGGTACACGCGCTGGACGAACTGGACTGGAAACTTACTATGACGGAAGTAAATAATGGCACATCACAATACGGGTCTATAGATCATGACGAGGCGTCATGGGTTACATCATGTATTTTTCCTTTTGATTTGTCAGCTCCAAGCTTGTTTAGAGCTTATGTCCGCAAGCAATCGGATACGCAGCATCTATTGTTGCTGGATGTTCACCATATCGTTTCGGATGGGATATCAACAGCGATTATGTACGACGAGTTATTCAGAATATATGAAGATGAAGAGCTGCCGCTTCTGCAGAAACAGTATAAAGATTACGCTGCCTATGAGCAGCTACAGCGATCAACGGAAGCCTACAGTGCTGCTCGTGATTATTGGCATCGACTGTATGAGGGAGAGCTACCGATATTGGACTTCCCTCTGGAGAATGTGCGTCCACGAGTACAGCGCTATGAAGGAGCGCAGCATACATTCCTGCTGGGTGACGTTCTTGCGAAGCGCCTGACTGATCTCGCGGCGAGCCATGATACAACCTTGTATGTACTGCTGTTAGCCGCATATTACATTCTGCTATCCAAATATAGCGGACAGGAAGATATCATTGTGGGTACACCGATCGCAGGCAGAGATCATGTCGAAACGGCTTCCATGGTGGGGATGTTTGTTAAAACGCTGCCTTTGCGCAGCGAAATCAAGCCGGAACTTACGGTTGCAGAGTACATGGCTTCATTGAAGCAACGTGTACTGGATTGCTCCAATCATGCGCTGTACCCACTTGAAGAGCTGCTGGATCATATGCAAATGGTCAGGGAGCCGAGTCGTCATCCCCTGTTTGAAACGTTATTTGTTCTACAGAACATGGACAGGGCTCAGTTAAAGGCGGATCAGCTAAATATTGATCAGATGGAGACAACAACAGGGCGATCCAAGTTTGAGATGACTTGGGCTGGACATGAGTTGAAAGAAGACATCTCCATGACGATTGAATATAATACCGACTTGTTTTCCCATGCCAGGATCCAACAAGTGTCTTCCCATTATGCGAACATTCTTGAACAGATGGTCAACGATCCCAATCTGAGTCTCAACGATATTGAATTGTGCACATTGGAGGAAAGCCTGTACTTTGAGAAGATTGAAGGACAAGTTGTTGAGTATCCAAGAGAAGAAACAATACCAGTGCGGTTTGAAAAACAAGTGAGACAACATGGAGATTGTCCTGCGTTGATCATGGGCTCCCTGAGCATGACCTATAGTGAGCTGGGTATGAATGTTAAACGGATGGCTGAAACGTTAAAACAGGAAGGGGTTCGTCCGGGAGACAGAGTCGGATTGTTAACGGATCGTTCTATGGGAATGATCGTGTCCATTCTCGGCATTCTAAAATCCGGAGCGACATACGTTCCAATTGATCCGGGTTTTCCACAAGAGCGCATGGCCTTCATGCTTGAAGATAGCCAGGCACAATTGCTCCTTGCTGAACAAGGTCGAGCAGTTCACGGCTTTTCTGGGAAAACGATGGTGTTAAATGAACAGTGCTGGAGTGGACCTTTTAATGACGAGTTCGAGTCGGATCAAACATCCCAACCGGATCTTGCAGCTTATGTGATGTATACATCGGGTTCAACCGGGAAACCAAAAGGAGTCGTAACCACACATCGTAACATTATGAAAACCAGTATCCGGAATGGATTCATTGACATGATGCCTACGGATCGGGTGCTGCAGTTGTCCAATTATGCTTTTGACGGATCGACTTATGACATTTTCGGAGCTTTGCTGAATGGTTCCGCGCTTATCTTGATTTCCAGAGAGGGCATGCTGCATATTACAGAACTGGCCCGAACATTGGATGAACAGCGAATTACTACTGTCTTCATGACGACGGCTCTGTTTAATACGCTGGTAGACTTCGACTTGAGTTGTCTGAAACATGTGCGAAGACTGTTTTTTGGTGGGGAGCCCGGTTCCAGAAAACATGTCCTGAAGGCACTGGATTATCTTGGTCCCCATCGCATTATTAATTGTTACGGCCCAACGGAAACGACTGTTTTTGCAACAACATTCTCTGTGGACGAGAGTATGCGGGACAGAAGCAATGTGCCTATAGGCTGCCCAGTTCACAATACACAGGTATATGTGCTTAATCCGTGGGGAAAGAGACAGCCGATTGGGGTACCCGGAGAACTCTATATCGGGGGAGAAGGACTGGCACAGGGTTATCTGAATCAACCAGCATTGACGGAAGAGCGATTTGGTAAGAATCCGCTGAAGTCAGGAACAAGACTCTATCGTACAGGAGATTTGGTGAAGTGGTTACCTGATGGAAACTTGGAATTCCTGGATCGTTTGGATCAGCAGGTCAAAATTCGTGGCAATCGAGTGGAGCTGACAGAGGTCGAAAGCAGGCTTCTTGTATTGCCGGAAGTTAAAGAGGCGATGGTAACATCTGGACGGGATGAGCAAGGGCACTCCTTTCTCTCAGCATATATCGTTCCTCATTCGACATCTGAGCCTAGGCTGGCGGGTATTATTCGGGAGCAGTTGCTTCACGATCTTCCAGATTATATGGTGCCTTCAACATACACCTTGCTTGACTCTTTTCCGCTCACCAGTAATGGCAAAGTGGATAAGAGAATCCTTCCGAATCCACAACCCCTGGTAACCGAGAGTTATGTTGCACCAACCAATCCGCTCGAAGCTGAACTGGTCGAAATTTGGACCAATGTTCTGGGGTTATCAAGAGTAGGCATTCACGACCATTTCTTTGAACTTGGAGGACATTCTCTCAAGGCTATGTCTCTTATTGCCCAGATCCATAAAGCTTTTGATGTAAAGTTGACGGTACAGGATGTGTTTACCTACACTTCCGTGCTGGATCAGTCCAAGTTTATTCAAAAAGCTAGAGGGACCCATCGTTATGCATCGCTGCAACCTGTGACGGTTCAAGAAACCTATCCTGCTTCGTCGGCTCAGAAGAGACTATTTTTCCTTCAGCATATGGATCAGCAGAGTACCAGCTACAATATGCCAATGATATTTGAAATTGAAGGTGAACTTTCTGCTGAGCGACTCGAGGAAGCTTTTATCTCCCTGATTCATAGACATGAATCTTTGCGTACGTCTTTTGAACTTGTTCAAGGGGATCTCAGACAGCGTATATGGCCTGCAGCAGACTTGGAGTGGAGGATGGAGCGTACATTGGCTGAACGGAAGGAAACAGCTACAGCTGATACAAAGACGTACGTTCATTCGTTCATTCGCCCCTTCAATCTCAGAGATCACAAGTCGCTTATTCGTGCAGGCTTGTTAAGTACTTCAGCAAATAAGCATATTCTGGTTGTGGATACTCACCATATTGTTTCTGATGGTACATCGACCGGTATTATCTTCAGTGAACTGTTTCAGTTGTATGAACAACAAAAGTTTGAGCCGCTTCCTGTTCAGTACAAGGAATATGCTGTCTGGGAACAGAAACAGAAGAACGCGGAAAGCTATCGAAGCAGTGAGGAATACTGGCTGAATCAATTCCAAGGTGAACTATCGGTGCTGAATCTTCCTTATGACAATTCCTATGGCAGAACGGATAGAGCTACTGGGGCACAAGTAGAGATGCAGCTTGGAGCAGAGCTGACTGAACAGCTGCAGATGCAGGCAGAAGAGAATAAAACAACGTTGTATACGGTCATGATGGCGGGCTATTCCATCCTGTTGTCCAAATATGCAGGACAGGAGGATATCATCATCGGTGTACCTACAGCCGGGCGGGAACATGCAGATGCTGCATCCGTCGTTGGCATGTTTGTGAATACTTTGGCATTGAGATTGAGACCCGAGGGAGAGATCGAAGTAGCGAGATACATTCAACAGGTACACACCCAGTTGCTGCAGGGCTACGAACATGGGATGTATGCTCTTGAGGAGTTAATTGAACAGCTGGCATTGCCCAGAGAACTGAACCGCCATCCGCTATTTGATACGATGTTTGTGTTGCAGAACATGGAGCACTCATCACCTGAAGAGAGTTCGATCTCCATACGTCAGATGCCTTCTGGATCGAGTGAGCCCAAGTTCGATATGACATGGGGAAGTGTTGAGCACGATGGAGGCCTGAGCCTAACCGTTGAATATAATGAAAATCTGTTCTCTTCGGAAACGATTGAACGCATGATGCATCATTATGAACATATTTTGCAACAAATGGTGATTCGCCCTTATGAGCAAATCATGAAGATTGAGATGTGTACTCCGGAGGAAAGGCTGAACCTGGCAAGTCTCGGAGGAGAGATCGTAGATTACCCGAGGGAAGAAACGATATCACAGAGGTTTCATCAGCAAGTGCTGCAATATGGGGATCGTCCATCCGTTGTGATGGGTACGGAGGAGATAACCTATGGAGAGTTGGAGATAAGGGCCAATCAGCTTGCAGAGATACTCCGACTGAAGGGAATCGCCTCGGGTGGAGTGGTAGGATTACTGGCTAATCGCTCCATAGGCATGATCGTATCCATTATGGGAATTTTGAAGGTGGGAGCAGCGTATGTACCGCTTGATCCGACTTTCCCGGAAGACAGGTTAGCCTACATGCTGAGAGATAGCCAAGCCCAACTATTGATATCTGAAGTTAATCTGGGCGTACCTGATTTTCAGGGTCAAACGATATTGCTAGACGAGCGCTTATGGGGTGAATTGGCCAAAGAAGAGGTTGTATCTGACTGGGTTCAAACGTGGACGGCTGATTCACCTGCCTATGTCATGTACACATCTGGATCGACTGGTGCACCCAAAGGAGTCGTCACTACGCATCTGAATATCATGAGAACAAGTGTGAATAATGGGTTCATGGATATGGGGCCGGAAGATCGGGTTTTGCAGTTGTCCAACTATGCATTCGATGGATCAACCTATGAAATATTTGGCGCATTGCTTAATGGGGCTGTCCTGGTGCTGATTTCCAGGGAGGACGTTGTACACACAGCTGAACTTGCCAGAACGCTGAAAGAAGAGCGGATTTCCTCTGCTTTTATGACGGCTGCACTGTTCAATACCCTTGTGGATTATGATGTGACCAGTCTGACACATGTTCGAAAACTGTTTTTTGGCGGCGAAGCAGCCTCCCGAAGTCATGTTCTAAAGGCTCTGGATTATCTGGGTCCACACCGATTGGCTAACGGATACGGACCTACAGAGACGACCGTTTTTGCTGCAACCTATACTGTGGATGAAACGCTGAGAGATAGACGGAATGTACCTATTGGGCGTCCAGTTCACAATACCACAGTCTACGTGCTTAACCGTTGGGGACAAAGACAGCCGATTGGTGTTCCGGGGGAACTCTATGTTGGTGGAGATGGCCTGGCCTTGGGGTATCTCAATCAGCCTGCGCAGACAGCAGAACGATTCATTGAAAGTGTTATTACACCTGGAGAGATCATTTATCGCACTGGCGATTTGGTCAGATGGTTGCCTGATGGAAATCTGGAATATTTGGATCGCCTGGATCAGCAAGTCAAAATTCGTGGCAATCGCATTGAACTTCCCGAAATCGAGGATCACTTGATATCACTACCTGATGTGAGGGAGGCTGTAGTTGTTCCAAAACGGGACAAACAAGGCCATTCCTATCTTGTGGCCTACGTTGTACTGCAATGGGAAGAACAGGCTGCACAGGAACAATTGGCTCATATCAGGCAAGAATTAAGTTCAATGCTTCCACAGTATATGATCCCGTCTAGATTTGAGTTTCTGAATAATCTGCCGCGTAACTCCAATGGAAAAATAGATCGAAGAGCTCTGCCAGAGCCAGTCAATCAACTGACGAGTGGCTATTGTGCCCCCCAAAATGCGCTTGAACAGGATTTGGCATTGATCTGGGCAGAGGTACTTGGCATTGAACGTGCAGGTACAGAGGATCATTTCTTTGAACACGGTGGACATTCACTGAAAGCCATGATGTTAAATACACTTATCCAAGAGCAGCTTCATATCCGGATAGATCTGCAGGATGTATTTAAGTATCCGACGATAAAGTTGTTGGCCGCTTACATCCAGCAGCAAGGAGCAGCCCTTTATCATGATGAATACGAGCCTATTCAGCCTGCACTTGAACAGAGCACCTATCCTGCAACGCCTTATCAAGCTTACGGTTACGAAGCAAGCGAGGACAATAATCATTGGAATATGCCAATGGCATTTCATATCAAGGGAAGACTTCAGGCGAAGCGGCTGGAGAATAGTTTTAGGGCTCTAATTGAACGCCATGAAGCTCTGCGTACCTCATTGCACAACGAGGGAGGACAAGTGGTTCAGCGTATTCACCAAAGGACTCCTTTTGACCTGATTCAAGAGAACGTTGAGTCAGAGTCAGACAGAATACGTATCATGGAATCTTTTATTCAACCGTTCAATGCAGCACGGCCACCACTTCTTCGTGCGAAACTTCTCCATATGGGAGAAGAGGATCAAGTGCTTCTGATGGATATGCATCACGCCATATCGGATGGTACATCCGTAGGCATTCTGATGCACGAGTTGATTCAGCTCTATCAGGGGATAACGCTTCCGCTTGTCCAGTTACAATATAAAGATTATGCCGTTTGGCAAAAGGACAGGCTTGATCGGGGAGGATATGCAGAATCCCAAATCTTCTGGAAGGAAGTACTTCGCGGCTACCAACCTTTTACGGTAAATAGCGAACGTGTAAGTGACAAGGACCTCACTTCTTATGTGGGAGATCAGATAGTTGTGGAGCTACCTGCAAGCCATCTCGTACAACTTAGAGAAAAGCTCCATGATTCAAGCTTAACGGACTACGCTATTTTATTTTCGGTATATCTGCTTACGTTGCATCAGAAGACGGAGAGAACGGACCTGATTGTGGGAACGTATGCATTTGGCAGAAGAAGACCTGAATTGCAGGACACGGTTGGTTTGTTTATTAATTCAATTCCCTTGCGAAATATAATATCAACAAGTGATACGTATCACCAATATCTTCTTAAGCTCCAGGCTAACCAAATAGATGCATTTGATCATCAGGATTATCCATTTGAAAAAATGATGGAAGATGCAGGTTTCTCTTCTGCACCCGATGGGGATTTGCTGTTTGATACCATGTTTAACCTCAACAATTTTGCTCAGCGCTCTGTAGAAACTTCTGAAATTCAGATTACTCCATTCAAGTATGAATGGAAGTTCAGTGAGTATGAGATCTATGTTACAGCTCAGAAAGTTGGAGAACATTTCAGTATCCACTTTGACTACCGGGTGGCAAGTTTTACCCGGAAGGAAATGGAGCAGTTTACCAATCAGTATCTGAGGTTATTCGACCATATTGTGGAGAAGCCTTATATTCTTATTGATCATCTGAATCAGATGAACCATTGGAAAGATTCTGTGATACACTAATATAAACCATTCATAGGAGGAGAAAAACATGAGCAAATTTTTCAAATTCGGAGTTGTAAGGGACGAGGAAGTACCCGAAGAGATCAATGAATTGGTGGAAGAAACAGAGAAACTGCCTGAGACGATTAGACAGGAATTAAGCGACGCTTTCAAAGAAGAAGATAAAAATAAATAATTGATAATAATTTAAGTTTTCCTAATGTACCCTCTTGCAAATCTCAGGAAAATATGAGATATGTAAGAGGGTACATACATAAAGTGCATTGACGGAAAAATTTGGGTGTGATACTATTAGACTGAATGGTCAGTCTTTTGATGGAGGGGTCTTCAATCGAAGTCAAACGGAGAAAAGATGTTGCTCAGATCAAGAAAGATATCGCTCGTAATACTAAAGAGTTATTTGCCCAAAAGGGATATAGTGCAACCTCTATGGAGGACATATGTACAATTAACAATCGAAGTAAAGGCAGTATATATTATCATTTCAAAAGTAAGGAAGAACTCTTCATGTATCTCATCAAACTCAATAACGAAGAGTGGATGGATTCATGGCTGGAAAAGGAACATCAGTATGAGACGTCCGTAGATAAATTGTATGGTCTTGCAGATCATTATGTTGACGATTTGGCGAATCCGCTCAATCATTCAATTAACGAGTTTGTCTCAGGTCAGGTGGTCAGTCAAGAGATGCTGGATGAGATGCTTTCCCTGATCCGAATTCCTTATATGACTTATGAGCGGATCATCTCGAAAGGGATTGAGGATGGCGAGTTGAAACCGGAAGATCCACAAGACTTAATGCACATTATTAACGGTCTTTTTAACGGATTAAGCACACTTTATTATGAGAAGGATCTGACCGATATCAGACGACTCTACAAAAAAGGTATTGCCAGCATGCTAGTGGGCATCCAACAACTTCAACAATGAAAAGCTGATGTATAATCAGTTTTTCTTTTGAAAATTAATAAACCGGACAGTCGGTTTAAAGGGAGATGGAGAATGAGCACATTATTCAGGAACAAAGCTTTTCTTATCGTCACGGGGTCTGATCTACTGCAAAATCTGGCTATATGGATACGGAATATGGCGATCCTCTATTATGTGATGGATCAAACCCAGGGCAACCCCATAGCGGTCTCACTTATAACGGTCCTTGAGTACGCTCCGATTTTTGTTTTCTCCATCATTGGCGGTGCACTTGCTGATCGCTGGAATCCCAAACGCACAATGATACTGGGCGACATGCTCAGTGCATTATCCATTGTAATGATTATTGCCGTCTTGTCTTCTGGTTATTGGCAGATTTTATATGTCGCCACTTTTGTATCCTCTATCGTTAGTCAGTTTTCACAGCCATCATCCGTGAAAATTGTGAAGCGAAATGTAGAGGAAGAGCATGTGCAGTCTGCAATTGCCATTACACAGAGTGGTCAATCTCTTTTCTTAATTCTCGGGCCTATCGTCGGAACTTTCATATATACCGTTATGGGGATTCAAACTTCAATGTATGCATTACTTATTTTGTTCATGACCTCCGCTATTCTTCTTACTTTTTTGCCGAAGGATTCCGCTCAGCGAGAAACGGACACCTCATTACTGGCGGATATCAAGGAGGGATGGCAATATGTCGGGCAATCCCGTTCATTAAAAATGCTTAGTTTGGTATTCGTCTGTGTGGGACTCTCTTCAGGTCTTATCAGCCCACTTGAAATATTTCTGATCACCGAACGTTTGGGACTTGAACAGACGTCATTACAGTTCCTGTCTGGTGTATCTGGATTAGGTCTGTTGATCGGTGGGGGAATCGCTGCTGCTTTGAGTGGCAAGTTGAATCAAACGTTGACTCTAATGGTAGGGGTGCTGTGTCTGGCTGTAACCACGATGGGTGAAGTATTATCCAGTTGGTTCTGGCTGACTCTTGTGATAAGTTTCCTGAGCTCCATCAGTCTGGCTTTTATCAACGTCATTATCTCCACATACTTAGTTACCCGGATTGATGAGCACTTGATTGGGAGAGTTAATGGTACCATTACACCATTATTCATGGGGGCCATGCTTATCGGATCTTCCATGGCAGGTGTACTCATGAATAACACATCCTTATTTATCGTCTATATCATCTCGGTTACCGTGATGATCTTGAGTATCCTTCCAGGTATGAGAATTCAATTTCGCAATGAGCAGACTGCTCCCGTGAACACATTGAATCCGGAAGTTGCTCATCAAGCCGTAGACTAGGAAATTGGAGGAAGTTCATGAATTGCATACATCTCATCTGCTTTCCTTATGCTGGGGGTTCATCCATGGTGTATTATCGCTGGCGTAATTACCTCCCTTCTCATATTCAGTTACATCTGGTTGAATTGTCCGGAAGAGGTCGAAGAATGAACGAACCTCTGTACACATCCATGGAACAGGCTGTGGAGGATGCCTATTTATCTATTCCGTCCCACTTGTTCGAGGAGAAGATTGTTCTATTTGGATATAGTATGGGAAGTCTTATTGCTTATGAACTGGCTCATTACATCAAGGATAAACAGGGCAGAGATCCAGCGCATCTTTTTGTGGCTGCGAGAAAGGCTCCACATATAACCAATCATAAAAAAGCGATACATGCATTGCCTCACGATAAGTTTATACAGGAAATGCTTCAACTTGGCGGCATGTCACCAGAAGTATTCGAGAATAAAGAATTAGCAGAGATATTCGTTCCCCTGCTCAGATCAGATCTGCAGATCGTTGAGAGCTACCAGTGGGCTGCGTCCAGAGCGCCATTAAATACAGATATAACTGTTCTTGCGGGGGCAGATGACCTGATTCCCATGGAACACATGCATGCATGGAACCAAGTAACGAAAGGGAGTTGTACGCTAAGTGTCTATCCGGGTGACCACTTCTTCATTCATCAGCAGTATAATCGGATCACGGAGCAGATCGCCCGTGTACTGAGCGAGTATCATGCATGACGAGAGTGTAAGCTTATCGGTTGAGCAAGGTGCAGTATTATGCACCATAACTCAGTCTCTATAAATAACAAAAAGCATGATCAAGTAGGGTCCCTTTAACGTGAGTCTTTGACTATTGGGACTCCTACATGTTTATTTAAAACAAGAACGTACAACAAAAAAGCAGCGGGATCATCCCACTGCTCTTTTTGTATTTGCATTATAACTTATTGGAAAAGGACGGCGTACTCACCGTATCCTTCTTTTTGCAAGTCTTCTTTGGGTACAAAACGAAGTGCCGCAGAGTTGATGCAATAACGCATTCCACCTGCTTCGGCAGGACCATCGTTGAACAGGTGACCCAGATGGGAATCGCCCTCACGACTTCTCACTTCGGTACGAATCATGAAGTGGCTGAGATCGGTTTTTTCCTTCACGTTGTGGTCACGCAATGGACGTGTGAAGCTCGGCCAGCCACAGCCGGAGTCGTATTTGTCGGTAGAACTGAACAATGGCTCGCCAGATACGATGTCCACATAGATACCATCACCGTGGTGATCCCAGAATTCGTTATGGAATGCAGGCTCGGTCGCGCTGTTCTGCGTAACTTCATATTGAAGCGGCGTCAAACGCTCTTTCAGCCCGCCTTTATCCACGTTACCGGTCCAGTTGCGTTCGATGAAATCTACACGTCCAGAACCTTTGCTGTAGCGTTTGTAATGGGCAGGGTTCTTCCGGTGATAATTTTGGTGATGTTCTTCCGCTTCATAGAACGGTTTGGCTGGCAAAATCGGAGTGAAGATTGGTTTATCAAAACGTCCACTTTGTCCCAGCTCCGCTTTGGAAGCTTCCGCAATCTGGCGCTGTTCTTCACTGTGATAGAAGATGGCCGTCTGATAGGAAGATCCACGGTCATGGAATTGCCCGCCTGTATCCGTAGGATCAATCTGCTGCCAGAAAAGTTCAACCAGTTTCTTATAAGGGAAGATGGCAGGGTCAAACGTAATTTGCACAGCCTCCACATGTCCTGTTGTCTCCGAGCAGACCTCTTCATATGTTGGATTCTCGGTATGTCCTCCTGTATAACCCGATACGATCTTATGAATACCGGGCAGTTCTTCAAAGGGGGATACCATACACCAGAAGCATCCGCCTGCAAAAGTTGCTAACTCACTTGAATGTTGTTCCATGCTATAGTCACTCCATTTCTGATGAAGATTTAGCGCTCGTGTTCGAGCTCCAGCAATCTACCGTTTTATTAAAACTTGTTACACAAGCATTAGGCTTGCTCTTCTATTATATCCTGAATTGGCAAGCCAACCAAGCCGGAATGAAAACAAGCTGAATCTGAACGGTTTGCTAATTCTGAATTCAGGCTTTGTTGCGTGACCGAAAGCGAAATAAGAGTAATACAATGGCCATGAACACCAGATATCCGGCAAGGATGGCCAGGCTCAGCCAGATTGAGGTTTCAGCTTGTGCACCTGCATAGGCAAATACAAAAATCGCTGGCATTTTCCCAATGGCCGTGGCAAGCATGAAGACCCAGAATGGCGTGTACGTTATACCTGCGTAGATATTAACGGCCATCTGAGGCACGATCGGCAACAGTCGCATCGACATGACACCCATGAACGGATGTGCTTCCATCCATGTGGTAAAACGGTTCAGACCCCGAATACGTTCGAGGTACGATCTCGCCTGATGTCTGAAGATGGTTCTTGCTCCGCCATACACGAGCATGGCTGCAAGTGTGGTGCCAAGCCAGCATATCCAGGCTGCTGTGGTGGTACCGTAACTGTAACCAAAGGCGATAATAACAAACTTATAAGGAATTACAGGCACAAGAGCAAACAATGTTGCCATGGCGAGTAACAGCGGAATGGACTGATGAAGATCTGTCCAGGCCAGCAGTTCATATCTGTAAATAAACGTGACTCCTGCAAGTAAAACATATAACAGAAGCCATAACCATTTTCGCAAAATCCTAAACGCTCCTTTCAGATCAGGCAGGTCTGGTCGTGTCCCGATCTGTACTGCTGTTCCTCCTAAGTTTACCACGTTCGCCCATTGTCTGAACAATTCGTGCGAAGTGTGCTGCAATCACTGGCAAGTTGCTGTCCGAAGGGTTACACTATAGGACGTGGAAATATAGAACCGAACTGAAGGTGGAATGATCATCATGGAAACAACCCAACGTAAACGAGTTGCAATTATCGGCCTCGGCGATATTGCACGTAAAGTATATTTGCCGCTGTTAACAGCTCATCCGAACGTGGAGATTGTAGGCATTATGAACCGATCTCCGGAGCCGGTCAAAGCCGTTCAGGAGGCGTATCGATTAGAACGGGGAACAACGGATCTGAAAGAACTGTTGTCCTGGGACTTGGATGCGGTGTTTGTACATACAGCAACGGAAGCGCACTTTGACATTGTCATGCAATGTCTGGAACAGGGATTAGCCGTGTACGTAGACAAACCGTTATCCTATACGATTCGGGAGTCGGAAGAGATGACTGCTTTTGCCGAGGCACAAGGGCTGCTACTGGCCGTGGGCTTCAACCGTAGATTCGCACCGATGTACCAAAAAGCGAAAGAATGGATGCAGGGTGGAAAAGGTTTTGAATCCTTGACAGTGACCAAACATCGTACAGGCATTCAGGATCGTCCTGCGGCAGAAACCATCTATGATGATCTCATCCATATACTGGATCTGATGTTGTGGTACTCGGATCATAATGTGGAGTTGCTTCATCAATGGATTCGGAAGAATGATCTGGACAGACTGCTGCATGCAACCGGAACGGCCAAGCTGGGCAGAACAGCCTACGGTCGATTCGATATGGTGCGTGAAGCTGGGGCAGATCTGGAGAAGATCGAATTGCATGGTGGTGGACGATCTGTTGAAGTGGTGAACATGGACACGATCAGCTACATGGAACAGGGGAGTCTGGAAACCAAAGAAACGTTCGGGAGCTGGGACACCGTGTTAGCACGCAGAGGTTTTAGCGGAGCAGTTGACAATTTCCTGGCTTGTCTGGACTCACCTGATGATTGCCTGATCAGTGCAAGTCATGTCATGGACAGTCATGAACTGGCGGAACAATTGATTCGCAAATAATTGCAGAATACACATACGGAGGAATACAAGTCATGGATGAATATGAAAAGGAACGTAATAAACAGATCGAGGAAGCTGTTGTAGAAACCTATAAACAGGAAGAAGAGATGATGATCCTCGTATTTGCCCAGTGGTGTGTCAATCATGGTTTGGACCCGGAAGAGATGTACCGGCAAGCCTACCCGGATCAGCAGAGCAACGAGCGTTTGCAGCAGGTGCAGAAGCTGATTGTATCCAAGGAGGAAGCCGGTGAGATTCCGGATGATACGGTACTTGGCGTGTTGTCCATGTTTGGCAATGAAGATCTGGCGATGGTTGTATCCGAGGCCATAGCCGCGCGCAAATAAGTTCAACTTACGTATACTAATATGATTACATCTGTTCCCGGTGAATGACGCGGAATTCCTTCGGGGACATGCCGAACCGGGAACGGAATACCCGATGAAAATAGGTATAGTTGTTAAAGCCGGATGACTCAGACACTTGCTCCAGAGTCATTGGACTGAAAATAATCCGTTCCCTGGCCATATTCAGCCGTACGTCAAGCGTGTATTGCATGATGCTTTTGCCAAACGCTTCTTTGAAGAGATGTACACCCCGTGAGACACTAATGCCAATATGTGTTGCCACATCATCGAGCTTGAATAAAGAGGAAGCGTTTTCTTCAATGTAGTTTTTGATCTCATAAGCCACATAATTGGTGTTGGTTATCGTTGGATGCTCCGCGAGCAGACGATCCACTTCAAGACATAAAATTCGCATATAATAACTTGAAATTTCCGGATAAGGATTGGAGATGCGGCGTTGCTCCAGTACGAGCTGTCGAAACAGGACCAAAAGGCTTTCCGTCAGTTCGACTTTAATTCGGGTCGGCCGTTTGTGACGCTTCCACCACTCATCTACCCAGGAACCATTAAAGAAGATGTGATAGTCACCACTCTCCACCAGTCGTTCTCCCATCGGATTGGTTTCATTGTCTATTCTCAGCTCATAGGGTTCATCAGGATCAAAAAGAAGCAGATCACCCGCATCCACCAGGGACATGTCCCCGTCTATGCGTGCACGGCAACGTCCGTCTGTTTGCAGTCTTAACAGGTAGTTCTTCACCCCTTCAGGCTGCACCATAGCGTAGGGTTTACGATGAAATGAAAAGCCTGCTGTAAGAACTTGGCAGGTTTGATCTGTCGGCATGGGCATACTCCTTGCAATTTGAAAATTATGACCAGATAGTTCATGTTTCAATCATATTATTCATTTTAATTGAAGCTGAAACGGAATACCATAGTATTAGATTTAAGGAACAGGAAACATCCAACAAAACATATGTATCTCAACCATTCAAACGCAGATTTTCACCATGCGTAAGGAGATGAACGTCACAGTGGAGAAAATGAAAACAGGCATCATCGGGTGTGGTAACATCAGCGCCATCTACTTGGAAAATCTCAAAAACAACCCGGTCATTGAAGTCGTGGCTGTTGCGGATTTGATTCGTGAACGCGCTCAGGAACGGGCAGATGAATTTAATATCGCAAACGTTTACAATGTAGATGAGTTGCTGCAAAATAACGAAATTGAACTTGTGTTGAACCTTACGGTTCCTGGCAGTCATGCCATGACCGATCTGGCTGCACTCGAAGCAGGCAAACATGTGTATGCCGAGAAGCCGCTGGCAATTTCTCTTGAGGATGGTCGCAAAGTTGTTGAGTTGGCTGAGGAAAAGGGATTGTATGTTGGTTCTGCACCGGATACCTTCCTTGGTTCAGGCATACAGACAGCTCGTAAGGCCATTGAGGATGGGCTAATTGGCAAGCCGGTTGCAGCGACTTCATTCTTTATGGGTGGAGGACCAGAAGCTTGGCATCCTAATCCGGAGTTCTTTTATGTCGCAGGTGGCGGACCGATGTTTGATATGGGACCTTACTACCTGACCGCTCTGATTACGCTGCTTGGACCGATACGCAGAATCAGCGCCTCGGCAGGGATACAGATTGCAGATCGCAAGATTGGCTCTGGGCCAAAGGAAGGTACAGCGCTTCAAGTAGAGACGCCTACTCACTTGGCAGGAACCATTGATTTTGCAGAAGGTGCCATTGCAACCATGATTACCAGTTTCGATATTCGCGGAGCTTCGGATCTGCCACGTATTGAAATCTATGGTACAGAAGGTACGCTTAGTGTACCGGACCCCAATTATTTTAACGGGGAAGTGAAGGTTCGCAGATACGGTCAAGACACTTGGGAGACGGTCAAACCAGTCTTCGAAAGTGGACAAAACGAACGAGGCATCGGCGTAACGGAAATGGTTGAATCCATTCGTGCCGGACGGGAACACAAAGCCAGTGGCAAGCTTGCTTATCACGTACTGGAAGCCATGCATTCATTCCAGCGTTCTTCACTTGAAGGCAAGCATATACATCTGGAAAGCAGCTATGATTCTTTTGCAGTAACTCGCACAGTTCAAACTGAGATTGAAACCGTGGAATCCCACTAGTCTGAGCAATAAGTGTTCGAAGCTTGATGCTCTTACGAGTGAAGCAGAATAACCAGTATTCTTACGTTCAATTTCAGGATAGAAACACTCTCGATTTTCCACACTAATCAAACAGGCATGTGATCTGAACGGTAATTGTATACAGTTCAATATTCATGAATTCAGCAATCATACGATATCTAATCCAGGGAGGAATCGCACTTGAAACTCGGCGTATTTTTGGTACTATTCGGAGGACGTAAATTGGAGGATGCTCTTGATTATGTAGCATCCAAGGGATTAAAAGCAGTAGAGATCGGAACAGGTGGACATCCAGGCAATGCACATTGTAAGCCAGATGAGTTATTAAGCAATCCTACAGCATTGAAAAACTTCAAAAATGCAGTGGAATCACGTGGTTTGACGATCAGTGCACTCAGCTGTCACGGTAACCCGCTACATCCGCAAAAGGATATTGCCAAAGGATTTCACGATGATTTTGTTAAATCGGTAGAACTGGCTGAGAAGCTGGAAGTACCTGTAGTGAATACATTCTCCGGTTGTCCGGGAGACCATGAGGATGCCAAATATCCGAACTGGCCTGTTGCACCATGGCCAAATGACTTCCAGGAGATCCTGAAGTGGCAGTGGGAGAACAAAGTGATCCCTTACTGGACAGAGTGGGGTAAATTTGCAGCAGATCGTAACGTAAAAGTTGGATTGGAGCTGCACGGTGGATTCTCCGTTCATACTCCAGCAACCCTGCTGAGACTGCGTGAAGCAGCAGGTGAAGTGATCGGAGCCAATCTGGACCCAAGTCACATGTGGTGGCAAGGTATTGATCCGGTTCAGGCAATTCACATCTTGGGACGTGAAGGAGCTATTCATCACTTCCATGCAAAAGATACAACGATTGATCCGGTAAACGTGAACAAACACGGTGTAACGGATATGCAGGACTATACCAATATGCTGGATCGGGCTTGGCAGTTCCGCTCGGTTGGTTATGGACATGATAACAAGACTTGGGCAGATATTATGAGTGCCTTGCGTCTGGTCGGATATGATTATGTAGTAAGTATTGAGCACGAAGACGGTCTGATGTCGGTTGAAGAAGGATTCTCTAAAGCCGTGCAAAATCTCCAGCAAGTATTGATCGAAGAACCGCTGGGCGATATGTGGTGGGTTTAGAGCTACACTAGGGGGAAATTGAATATGATCAACGTCACCATTTGGAATGAATTTGTCCATGAGAAAATTCACGATGAAGTAAGGGAAGTCTACCCGGATGGTCTGCATCGAGCACTGGCTGACGGACTTGGCGGCGAAGGCTTTGCTATTCGTACAGCTACACTGGATCAGCCTGAACATGGATTAAGTGATGAAGTGCTGAATTCCACAGATGTGCTCATATGGTGGGGACATATGGCACATGATCGCGTAAGCGATGAGATCTCACAGAAGGTTGCGCAGCGAGTGCTGAACGGGATGGGAATGATTGTGCTCCATTCAGGTCATTTCTCCAAACCATTCAAAGCGCTGATGGGAACAAGCTGCGATCTGAAGTGGCGTGTAGCTGACGAGCAGGAAATTGTATGGTGTGTTAACCCATCTCATCCGATTGCGGATGGCATCGAAGGCAAGATTGTATTGGAAAAAGAAGAGATGTACGGTGAATTCTTCGATATTCCAGTACCGGATGAACTGGTGTTTGTGAGCAACTTCCAGGGTGGGGAAGTATTCCGGAGCGGATGTACGTTCCGGCGTGGTGAAGGTAAAATCTTTTATTTCCGACCAGGTCATGAGACGTATCCGACCTATTACAAACCGGAAATATTAAGAGTGATCAGCAATGCTGTGAAATGGGCATATCCTGCCCGCAGCTTTAAGCCGGAATTTGGCAAGAGCGAACCTGTAAGACCATTTGGTGGCGTGCTGGTCTAATTTACTAATTGCTTCGTGAAAGATATATAAGTTCAACTAACATTTACACAATAACGGAGAGGGCAGAAATAACTTGAAGAAGCGTAGCGTGCGCCTTTATCCCCGGATTTTCCCTTTAGAAAGGAATTAAAAAAATCTGGGGATAACAGCGATCGGAAAGTTGTTCTGACGTCGGAGTGTTAGTGTAAAATGATCTTTAGTTGAACTATACTAATAAATGTATACGAAGGAACCCTTCTCCGAGTCATTGATGACTGTGGCAGCTGGGTTCTTTTTGGGTAAGATAGTACTATGGGGAAGTTATACGATATTTCCCATGGTGACGACGTAGCGTGTAATGTATACTGGGATGTATGATCCATTTTGGATGATATGCTTCTAAAATTTAAACTTTTTAGTTGCAGGCGTTTTCTTTGAAGCTTAAATATGTTATTATGAAATATACTAACAAAATGTAAGTTGATTTGAGTGATCTCTAAAGAGGTGATTAATGTGGAAGGTCAAGACTTGCGGATGTGTCCGCGTTTTGAGACGGCGTTTTCTTTTTTGGGCAAGCGCTGGAATGGTTTAATTATTCAAACATTGATGAGTGGTTCGAAGCGATTCAAGGATATCTCCAATCTGATTCCATCCATGAGTGATAAGATGTTATCCGAACGGATGAAAGATCTGGAGAGTGAAGGTATTCTGGTGCGTCACGTCTATCCCGAGACGCCAGTTCGTATTGAATATGAACTGACGGATAAAGGTAGAGCGCTCCAGCCTGTCATGAATCAAATTCAAGACTGGGCTGAGCAGTGGGTTGACTAACGCATAAGCAATATCACCCACTTTTGTTGCATGAATGACATAGACTCCTGATTTCTGTGGAAATCAGGGGTTTTTGTCTTAAGTACTATGTTGTTCGGCGTTTTTCTCTTGGGCTATGCACATGTTGTCATGAGTTGTAGTATAATCTATAGAAAATGGCCACAGACGGCCGGAGCGAAGGAGGCCCACTTGTCATGAGAGAAGAAAGCTTATCCCGTGAAGTACGCTACGGCAAAAAAGATATTGCAGAACTTGAGAGCGCATCCATTCAGGTCCATCTAATTTACAAAAAAGCTGCAGAGTTGTTTAAGCGCACAGCATATTCCCGTTTGGTTAAGGATGATCTTGCCGAAGTGAATACGCATTCTGTGAACAGCGATGGTCCGAAATTAGCTCCGGCGGTGCTGCAAAAATGGATTCAAACGTCCAGGGGCTGGAAGTGTATCGGATGTGAGCTGGGACAACCTGATTCAACGATGTCTCAGATGGAAGAAACTATGCATGCTAAGCAATTGGCTTTAGATGTGGGAGAAGGTCGGTTGGTTCAGGCAGAAATGCTGATTCAGGCGGTTGTCTGGTCTCAATATGAGAAGATTCGAATGTTTGCACCATGGCTTGGTGATGAACCCTTTTATAGCGTGCAGGAACTGGATGTCATTGCCCGTTATATTGTGCCTACCTATTTCTCGGAACGGCCTTTGCATGAGCAAGGCAAGGTATTTAAGGTCCATCATCAATATGGGCAGATTCCGTTGTATCAGGAGTATGTAGACGCACCTTCATGTTGCGTGCAGGTTGACGGTGGATTGCTTGAAGGGCGATTGCTGACAGGTGTATACGTATCTGAGGAGCAGTTCTTCGGGCTTAATCCATATCTGAAAGATGGAGATGGAGGACGGACATACATGCAGGCTAGTGTCCAATGATAACGTAACCAATTAGAACATAAAAATGATATAGATTGGAGAGCCTGTGTGCAGGCTCTCTTTCTTGTACAAGCCTTATTTGGAGGCGGTACCCTATAAAAGTAACGGCTTTGACACTTTTTTTTGCCGAAGGTTGTGCCATAATAGAGGTTATGGACAACAGGGTGAATGATTTTACGCAGGGTGGTGTTACCTACATGATGAAGAAAATCCCCGGTTACATAGGTGTATGTTTGCTCCTACTGGCGATCTTGGCTGGTTGTAGTGAGACACAGCCTTCTGAGCAGCCAATTGTCAAAGAGACAGAAACAGCGAATACAATCACAGTGGCTGTAGATGGCAGTACGTTTTTGCCTGATGCAACAAAGTCCATTAAGCGAGATTTTAGTGAGGGTTTGACACTCAAAAAAGCATTACTCAATAGCGGACTGGTTGATTTTACGGCAGATGGCAAACGGATTCAATCCGTGGGTGAAGTTTCTCTGGATTCTTCGCTTAGCTGGGCTGTCAAATTAAATGGCAAGGATATTGAGCAGGAAGATTGGGACATGGAGCTTCATGCCAAAGATGAAGTGATCATTTACGTGAAAGCCGCTGACAGTGGGGGGGATGGCGTTGCATATCAGACAACGTTACTCAAGGTTAGCGGTGGAAACATTATGCCAACCCTTAATCGTCAATATGCCGGCGTCTACGTTCAAGAGTGCACAGTTCGCGATGTGTTGAAGTCCAGCGGCATTGTAAGAATGTCGGAGAATAACAAATTTGTCGTTTCGGTCGAGAATGTCACGCCTCGTATGAATGAGCGGTGGGTCATTATGGTGAATGACAAAGAATTAATGGAAAATGGTCTGGACATGAAATTAAATCCACGTGATGCGGTAAAGCTTGAATTGACCAATGCATCCTAAGTATACCAAGAAGCCCAATCTCTTTTTAGAGAACTGGGCTTTTTTTCATTAAATATATAAACAAGATCCGATCAGCATAGTCAAATATTAAATACGACAGATCTCGTTCGGGCAAAGCTCACAGTGACAGATTCCTTGCAGCATCTTCAGATCTTTGATGACAATCATGCCATTGTCATATTCAATCCCATCTTTCTTACGCAGGTCGCTTAACATGCGGTTTACACTTTCACGAGTGGCTCCAATCATATTGGACAGGTCCGTGTGGGTAATTTTTTTGTGAATAATGACATGCTCTCCATGAGGCTCACCATACGAATTCGACAACCGAATGAGGGTGGAGCAAAGTGCACCCGGTTTGCCATATAACATGAGATCCCGGAATTTGGTCTGTGTCAACCGGTGGTGGATGCCCATCCATTTCATAAAATCGATCGCGAAGTCACAATGCTGGCAGATTAACATTTCCAGGTCTTTATGTTCCAGTACACCGATCTCACTGTCCTCCAATACTTCCGCTGAGAAGCTGTGTTTAGAGCCAAAGAAGGGATCAGCCTGCCCAATCATATCACCGGATTGATACATGTACATGATCAGTTCCTTGCCTTCATCCGTGGATTTGGTGATCTGGGCACGGCCCCGTTTCATATAATAAAGTTTGTCAGAGATGTCGCCTTCCCAGTACAGATGTGTACCTTCCGGATAGGTTCTATCTTTCATGGTAACCAGTAGATGGTTGAAATTTGCTTCCGAAAAACAGTTAGTATTACCGCGCTTTTCCAGTACAGTTGTTAGTTCTCTCATAAGTCTATCTCCCCTTTATGTCCATCGGACGACCTTCTGTAGTAAGCAGTAGCCTCCGAGGTTCGCCGCAAACCGTTGCCGTCCTGATCAGGGTCATCTCGGCCGGGAGGAAGGACGGTACAAATTGCGGTGGTTCAATTTTTAAGTTCAGTATATACCTAATCTTACCGTTTGAGGGGGAAGGAAAGGGGGCAAAAATGACGAAATTTCAAACATTGTGATAAAATTCACTTTTAATGGAGAGGATGAATTTTACAGCTCTATATTTTAAATAGGAAGTGGAAATGGTCGTATGAAGGACACTACAAAACTTAAATTAAATCTGTTATACTTTGTGAAAAAAATCACATAATTAAGTTTATTGTCATGTTACGATGTGAATGTAAACGAGAGAGACAAACTAATACGAACCTTTAGGAGGATGAGGGAGATGGCTGTAAAGAACGAAGTCGCCCCAGCAAAAGAACCGACAGCAGGTCAGTATATCCAAACGTTAATCGACAAAGCGAATAAAGCACACGCCGCATTCATGAAGATGGACCAGAAGCAGATTGACCGGATTGTGCAAGCGATGGCGCTTGCGGGTCTGGATAAACACATGATGCTCGCCAAGATGGCCGTAGAAGAAACAGGCCGCGGAGTGTATGAGGATAAAATCACCAAAAATATATTTGCAACAGAATATGTGTATCACAGTATCAAGTACGATAAAACCGTAGGTGTGATTGAAGATAACGAATATGAGAGCTTCCAGAAAATTGCGGAGCCGGTCGGCATTATTATGGGGATTACACCGGTCACGAACCCAACATCAACGACGATGTTTAAAGCACTGATCTCTATCAAGACGCGTAACCCGATCATCTTTGGTTTCCACCCATCTGCACAGAATTGTAGCCGGGAAGCTGCCAAAATCCTGCTGGAAGCGGCTGTGAAACATGGTGCACCAGCAGATTGTATCCAGTGGATTGATGATCCTTCCATGGATCGTACAAATGAACTGATGAATCACAATGATGTGGCTCTCATTCTGGCAACAGGCGGATCAGGCATGGTACGTGCAGCGTACAGCTGTGGTAAACCTGCACTGGGCGTAGGACCGGGTAACGTACCTTGCTTTATCGAGAAAAGCGCGGATATCAATCAGGCAGTTACGGATTTGATCCTGTCCAAGTCTTTCGATAACGGCATGATCTGTGCTTCCGAGCAAGCGGTCATCATTGAAGAACCGATCTTCGATCAAGTGAAGAAAAAAATGATTGCAAATGGCTGTTACTTTGTTAACAAAGATGAAGCAGCAAAATTGACAGCAGGTGCGATTAATACCGAGAAATGTGCGGTGAACCCGGCGATTGTTGGTCAATCTGCGGTAAGCATTGCGAAATTGTGTGGTATTGAAGTTCCAGCAGGCACCAAAATTCTCGTGGCCGAGATTGAAGGGGTAGGTACCAAATTCCCATTGTCGGCTGAGAAATTAAGCCCGGTACTGGCTTGTTACAAAGTTAAAACGGCAGCAGAGGGAATTGAACGTGCAGCAGAAGTGGTTGCTTTTGGCGGCATGGGTCACTCCTCGGTTATCCACTCCACAAATGAAGAAGTGATTGGCAAATTCGCAGATCGTCTGCAAACCGGACGGATTATTGTGAACTCACCATCCACACACGGTGCCATCGGGGATATCTACAACACAAACATGCCGTCATTGACACTGGGATGCGGATCATACGGACGTAACTCGACTTCTTCCAACGTAACCGCTGTGAACTTAATCAATGTGAAAAGGGTGGCTCGTCGTACCGTGAATATGCAATGGTTCAAAGTGCCGAACAAAGTCTACTTCGAAAAAGGGGCAACACAGTATCTTGCCAAAATGCCTGACATCACACGTGTGGCCATTATTACGGATGCCATGATGGTGAAGCTTGGATATGTTGAAAAGGTAGAACACTATCTGCGTCAACGCCAAATGCCAGTAGCAATCGAAGTGTTCTCCGATGTTGAGCCAGATCCATCCACAACAACGGTAGACCGCGGAACCGAAATGATGCGCCGCTTCCAACCAGACTGCATTATCGCACTCGGCGGTGGATCACCGATGGATGCTGCCAAAGCCATGTGGTTGTTCTATGAGTATCCAGACACGGACTTTAACGATCTGAAACAGAAATTCATGGATATCCGCAAACGGATCTACAAATATCCACGTCTCGGCGTAAAAGCGAAATTTGTAGCGATCCCAACCACATCGGGTACAGGTTCTGAAGTGACATCATTCGCGGTTATCACAGATAAAAATCAAGGTAACACCAAATATCCATTGGCCGACTATGAGCTGACACCAGACGTAGCGATTGTCGATCCGGAGTTTGTATACTCCCTGCCTAAAACGGCTGTAGCCGATACAGGTATGGACGTACTGACGCATGCGATTGAAGCTTATGTATCTGTTATGGCAAATGATTATACGGATGGACTTGCGATCAAAGCCATTCAACTGGTATTCCAATACCTGGAGCAATCGGCACTGCAAGGCGACAAACTGGCACGTGAGAAAATGCATAATGCTTCCACGATTGCAGGTATGGCGTTTGCCAACGCATTCCTGGGCATTAACCACAGCTTGGCGCACAAATGGGGCGGTCAGTATCACACCGCACACGGACGCACCAATGCCATTCTGATGCCACACGTCATTCGTTACAACGCGAAAAAACCGACCAAATTTGCATCGTTCCCGAAATATTCGCACTTTGTAGCGGATGAGCGGTATGCCGAAATCGCCCGCATCTTGGGATTGCCTGCTCGTACAACAGAAGAAGGCGTAACCAGTCTCATCAATGCGATTCGCAAACTGAACAAAACATTGGGCATTGAAGAATCGTTCCAGGAAATCGGATTTGATGCCAAAGACTTTGAAGCACATGTCGATTATCTGGCTGACCGTGCCTTCGAAGACCAATGTACAACCGCCAATCCGAAGTTGCCGCTGGTAACTGAACTGGCTGATGTTTACCGCAACGCTTTCTACGGAAAGTTTGAATAATAAACTTAGAACGAAGCGTGCCTTACGGCAAGAAGATCAGGGTTCCCCGAGAGGGGAGCCCCGATTGCCGTCTTTCACACCATACCGAAGTGGGCAGAAAAACAGAAGAGCGAGCATCTGTTTTTCAGGATTTATTCTAAGATTTGGTTTGCTCCGAGCATAGAGGAGCAACGGGTTCTATAGAGGTTACACGGAATCCGTGACGTGGCTGTTTGAGCCAGATGTTCACACAATAACGGAGTGGGCAGAAAAACAGAAGAGCGAGCATCTGTTTTTCAGGATTTAATCTAAGATTTGGTTTGCTCCGAGCATAGAGGAGCAACGGGTTCTAGAGAGGTGGTATGGAATCCGTGATGTGACTGTTTAAGCCAGATGTTCACACATTAACGGAGAGGGCAGAAAAAACTGAAGAAGCGGAGCGTTCGCCTTTATCCCCGGATTTTACCCTTTGAAAAATAAAATTGAAAAAATCCGGGGATAACAGCGATCGGAAGTTGTTCTGCCCGCGCAGTGGCTAAGTGTGAATGTACAGGGGGTAATGGGACACAGCGCAGGTGGAGTGAGTTAGTTCACTGGCTTTGTGACAAAAATCACAGATGATGAAAGCCCCAAGTCGTATACTGAAAATGTAAGAAAAACATTCATCCCGCGGTTCCGGTTCCCAAGTAGAGAGAACATGTTCCGGTTTATGTGAAACAATTCACATTAATCGCGGCTCTGGGCACACAATGCTACGAATGAAGCAAGATGTTATGTGTCCAGAAATCCAAATTAGTGGAGGGATTACGATGTCGGTGATTGAAAAAGATGTCAAACAACAAACAGGCTGGAGAAACTTTACCAAAGGAACATGGACCAAATCCGTAGATGTGAATGATTTTCTGGCACACAACTTGTCTCCGTATTACGGCGACGAAGCATTTCTCGCAGGTGCAACCCAGAATACCAAAGAATTGTGGGAGATCGTATCTGATCTGACCAAAAAAGAACGGGATAACGGCGGTGTCCTTGACGTTGACGTGAACACACCAGGTACTATTATTTCTCACCAACCCGGTTATCTGGATCAATCCAAAGAACAGATTGTCGGCGTTCAGACCGATGCTCCGTTCAAACGTTCCATTCAACCAACAGGCGGAATTCGCATGATGATTGACGCATGTGAGGCATATGGCTTTGAAATGCCACAGGGCGTCATTGATATATTTACAAACATTCGCAAAACACATAACCAGGGTGTATTCGATGCTTATACTTCCGACATGCGTGCAGCGCGTAAAGCAGGGATTATTACAGGTCTGCCAGATGCTTACGGCCGTGGCCGGATCATCGGTGACTATCGTCGTGTAGCTTTGTACGGGGTAGACTTCCTGATTCGTAACAAAAAAGGCGAACTGAATGCACTCGAAGTTGATGTTATTGATGAAGATGTCATTCGTCTGCGGGAAGAATTGTCTGAGCAGATTCGTGCATTGCAAGAATTGAAACAATTGGGCGATATGCACGGGTTCGATATTTCCTTGCCAGCGACAACAGCAAAAGAAGCATTCCAATGGTTGTACTTCGGTTATCTGGCTGCGATCAAAGAACAGAACGGTGCTGCGATGTCACTCGGACGTGTATCTTCTTTCCTGGATATCTACATTGAACGTGACCTGCAAGAAGGGATTTTGTCCGAAGAACAGGCTCAGGAATTGGTTGACCATTTCGTAATGAAACTGCGGATCGTCAAATTCCTGCGTACACCGGATTACAACGAACTGTTCAGTGGAGATCCAACATGGGTGACTGAGTCCATCGGTGGTATGTCCGTGAATGGCGAAACACGTGTAACCAAAAACAGCTTCCGTTTCCTGCATACACTGCACAACTTGGGTCCTGCACCAGAACCAAACTTGACTGTTCTCTGGTCAACGAAACTTCCAGAAGCTTTCAAAGATTATTGCAGTAAAGTATCCATTGAAACCAGCTCAATCCAGTATGAAAATGATGATCTGATGCGTCCGATCTACGGTGACGATTACGGTATTGCTTGCTGTGTATCAGCGATGAAGATCGGGAAACAAATGCAATTCTTCGGCGCTCGTGCCAACCTGGCAAAAGCTCTCCTGTATGCGATCAACGGTGGTCGTGACGAGAAATCCGGAGCACAAGTTGGACCTGAGTATCCTGCCATCACTAGCGAAGTGCTGGATTACAATGAGGTTATGAAACGCTTCAAACCAATGATGGAGTGGCTGGCTAAGCTGTATATGAACACCCTCAACGTCATTCACTACATGCACGATAAATACAGCTATGAGCGTATCGAAATGGCATTACATGACCGTGATATTGTACGTACGATGGCTTGTGGTATCGCTGGTCTGTCGGTTACAGCAGATTCACTGAGTGCAATCAAATATGCCAAAGTAAAACCAATTCGTAACGAACAAGGCATCGCTGTTGATTTCGAAATCGAAGGAGACTTCCCTTGTTACGGTAACAATGAAGACAGCGTAGACAGCATTGCTGTTGAACTGGTCGAGAACTTCATGGGCATGATTCGCAAGCACAAAGCTTACCGTAACGCAGTTCCAACACAATCCGTTCTGACGATCACTTCCAACGTGGTATATGGTAAGAAAACAGGGACTACACCGGATGGTCGTAAAGCAGGTGAACCATTTGCTCCAGGTGCAAACCCAATGCATGGTCGTGACAAAAAAGGTGCACTGGCATCCCTTGGCTCGGTAGCCAAATTGCCTTATGAACACAGTCTTGACGGGATTTCCAATACCTTCTCCATCGTGCCAAAAGCATTGGGTAAAGAGGAGACTACACGTAAATCCAATCTGACTGCGATGATGGATGGTTACTTCGGTCAAAACGCTCATCACCTGAACGTTAACGTATTTGATCGTCAGCAATTGATTGATGCGATGGATCACCCGGAAAGCTATCCACAACTGACTATACGGGTATCCGGATATGCCGTTAACTTCATTAAATTGACTCGTGAACAACAGTTGGATGTCATCAACCGTACGTTCCATGGCTCGATGTAAGTAATTTGCTAGTAGAAGACCGCTAGAGCAAGGTATTCCAAATCATATTAAACGCACAGCGGATGCGGATACAGAAAGGAAGAGGCAGCATGGTTAACGGACATATTCATTCACTCGAAACTTTCGGGACGGTTGACGGCCCAGGCATCCGCTTTGTGCTTTTTATGCAAGGATGTCTACTCAAATGTCAGTATTGCCACAACCCTGATACTTGGGCGTTGGATGGCGGAAAAGAAATGACGCTTGAGGAGGTATTGGCTGAAATTGAGCCGTACCTATCCTACTACCGCAGCTCCGGAGGCGGGCTCACGATATCTGGCGGAGAACCAACGTTACAGGCCCACTTTGTAGCTGAGATCTTCAAGGAAGTGAAGCGGCGCTGGGGATTGCATACGACACTGGATAGCAACGGTTTTAACGAACCGGAACGGATTCACGATCTGTTGGATCACACAGACCTGGTTCTGCTGGACCTCAAGCATATTGATGATGAGAAACACATCAAGTTGACAGGCAAATCCAACGAGAGAACGTTGAAAACGGCCAAGTGGTTATCGGAGCAAGGTCGGAAAATGTGGATACGCCACGTGTATGTGCCTGGCATTCATAACGAGGAAGAGGATCTGCTTAACCTCGGACGGTTTATTGGAACATTAAATGGCGTCGAAAAGTTCGAAATTCTTCCATACCATCAGATGGGGATCTACAAATGGGAGGCGCTCGGTAAAGTATATCCACTGGATGGAGTTCCTTCACCAAGTGAAGAAGAAGTGGAGCGGGCGTATCGCCTGATCGAACAAGGTCGCCAGGAAACAGCTGGCATGGCTTGTTCAGGTAAGTAATCTGACCTTTAAATAATAAAAACAATCAACCAAGCAGTCCTTGCGAACATGTTTCGCAGGGGCTGTTTTTTTGCTGTTATCCATTGTAAATGTAAGATTATGGGTCCAGTGAAGGATTTTATCCCTCCATTGATGAATTGTCATCCTTACGATGTAAGCTCCGGCTTTTTATAATCAGAGTGTAAAGCCAAATGCTCAATATCTTGAGGAGGGTCAATCAGATGAAAAAAAGAATGACATTACTGCTTTCATTATTGCTTATCACTTCATGGACTTTGGCGGGATGTGCAAGCTCAAGTAACGAGCCACAGCAAGGCGCAGGCAATACACCTGTGGAGGAAACAAGTAAGGAACCGGTTGAAATGCTTCTCCGCCACACACAGGTGGGAGCCGACAAACAGAAAAGACTGGCCATTCTGCAGGATGTTGTGGACAAAGTTGAGGGAGAGGTACCCAATCTGACCTTTACGCTGGATGGTGTCGAATCCGATGTGAATCGTAAGGAAAAGCTTCGCGGAGAGATGGCGGCAGGCAACCCGCCGGATATATTTGAACTGTTCGGTAGCCCGGATTCCAAAGTTTATGCCAAGGAAGGTATGCTGCTTGATCTGACCCCAATCCTGCAAGAGCTGGGCATTCAGGACCAGTTTACATCCCTTGAACCGTTTACGTATGAAGGCAAAGTATATGGACTGCCGATTGGCGGTTCGGGCGAAGGTTTTTTCTATAATAAAGAGTACTTTGAACAAAAAGGATGGAAAGCCCCAACTACCATGGCTGAACTGGACAATATACTGGCTGAGATCAAGGCTGATGGCAAAGTACCGCTTGCTTCCGCATCTAAGGCGGGCTGGGTGCCGCTTATGTTAACCAACCATCTGTGGTCCCGGTATGCCGGGCCGGAGATTACCGCAAAGTTTGCAACAGGTGAAGCGAAGTGGACCGATCCGGGTGTTGTGCAAGGTTTTGCCAAACATAAGGAATGGGTGGATAAGGGTTATTTCAAAAAAGGTGAGTTGGGCTTTGAGTATGCCGAATATACCACGCAATTTACGAGCGGAGAAGTGGTATTAATGTATGACGGAACATGGAAATCATCTGTATTTAAGGAAGGTCAGAGCGGTGAATCGCTCATTGGCAAGGTTGGATTCTTCAATATGCCTCCGGTAGAGAACGGAGCAGGAGATCAGACGTCTTTGATGCGGGATGTGAACAATGGATACGGATTCTCGGCAGCAGTGGCGGATGACCCGCAGAAGCTGGAAGCAGTGAAAGCTTTTATCAAAAATTTCTACAATGAAGATATGCAGATCCGCGGCCTTGTGGAAGATGGTGTGTTGCCTGCCATGAAGCTGGACGAGAAAGTGCTGACCGATAGCATTACCGATGATCTGATGAAAGAAATTGTGGCCGTGCTTAATGCGTCCAAGACGTCGTTCCCGGCATTTGATGCACTCGTTCAGGCCGATGTGACGACAGAGATCAGCAATCTACAGATTCAGAAGTTGATTGGTGGGCAGACGACGCCAGAGAAAATGGCAGAAGAGCTGCAAAAGGTACAGGAAGAAGCAAACGCTTCAGTGGAATAAACCAATTCAAGTCGAAACTGCGATCGTTGAAGTGACTGAAGGAGGCTGACCATGAATACTTCACTCCGCAGCCCGTTAATCTATACGTTGTTTGTAATGCCAGCCCTAATCCTGTTTGTAATGTTCTTTCTATACCCTATTGGTAGCTCCCTGTATTACAGTCTGACGAGTTGGAATGGGGTATCGGCTGAGCCACGTTTTGTGGGTTTATCCAATTATGTGAAGGCACTGACCGATGAACGGTTTTGGATTTCCACACGGAATAACGGCTTTTTCATCGGATTTTCGGTACTGATTCAGGTACCCTTGATCGTCCTGTTTTCGCTTCTGATTGCCAATGTGAAAAGGCTGAAAGGTTTGTATAAAACCGCTGTTTTTTTACCATCCATCATGTCGACAGCCGTTATCGGTATTTTATGGGGATTCATCTATGAACCGAATATCGGGCTATTAAACAAAATGCTTCATGTGCTGGGAATCGATCCAATCTACTGGTTATCGGATAACCGATTTGCCATGTTGTCCATCTTGGTGACCAATGCCTGGCAGTGGACGGGATTTTACATTGTCATGGTGCTGGCGGCCATACTGGCGATTCCCCGTGATCTGGATGAAGCGGCCGCAATCGATGGTGCAACGGCGGTACAACGTGCAATGCGAATTACGTTGCCGCTGATCCGGCCGATCATTTCGGTGGTGATCATGTTGTCCATCGCAGGTGCCATGAAAGCAGCCGACATCGTGATTGTCATGACCAAAGGTGGGCCCGCTGGGTCCACCGAGGTTCTGGCGACATACATGATCAAATATGCAATTACCAACTTCAAATATGGTTATGGCAATACCATTGCAGTGTTGATCTTTGCTCTGACGCTTGTGCTCACTGCGGTGTATCAACTGCTGGTGGCGAGGCGGGGCGAGAAGGTGGAATATTGATGGCGAAAAGCATAAAAAGCAGTATACCTCATGTGTTGTTAATGTTGTATTTAATCGCGATTTTGTTTCCCTTTTTATTTGTAATTTTCTCTTCCTTCAAGCAGGATAACAATGAAATCGCCCTGAATCCATTCGGTTTGCCTACAACATGGGAGTTTAACAATTATGTGGAGGCCTGGGTGAATGCCAAGATTGGTACGTATTTCTGGAACAGCCTGTACATTTCGATTTTATCGTCGGCGTGTACGATTGTGCTCGGTGCCATGTTTGCTTTTGCCGTAACCCGGATGAGACACCGGAAATGGAGCCTGTTTCTGTACAGTCTGATTCTGGCGGGTATGCTTATTCCCAACAATGCACTCATGCTGCCGATTTATCTGCTTGTACGCAAAATGGGCATATTGGATACGCATCTGGCGTTGATCGTGCCCTATGTGGCCAATGCGATCCCCTTTACAATTATTATCCTGGCGGCTTTTATGCGTTCTCTGCCTGGGGAGATTGAGGAAGCGGCGGTCATGGACGGCTTGAGGGCCCCGGGTATCTTTGCTAAAATAGTGATACCTCTTACAGTTCCAGCCATTGTTACGGTTTTTATCGTTAATTTCCTCGGCAACTGGAACGAATTTTTACTCGCCAACTATTTTTTATCCACCGATAAATTGCGTACGCTGCCAGTGGGCATGGTCCAGTTTCGGGATCAATATCAGATGAACTATGCTCAGATGTCGGCAGGTATTGTATACAGCGTTGTACCTGTACTTGTGATCTACGCTATACTCCAGGAGAAAATTATAGAAGGAGTAACTGCAGGTGGTGTCAAAGGTTAATACCATGAACCAGTTAATAGGGAGAACGGGATATGAACTTGCGAATGAAGCTGGCCTTGGCATTTCTGCTGCTGATTATTGTACCGATGTGTGCACTGGGCATTGGCATGTTTCTGGTCACATCACATACGATTGAGAAAAAATACAATCAACAGGCCGAATATGCGCTTCAGGCCATTAGTTATAATATCGAGAATGTATTTCAGCAGATTAACAATGTGACTGACAACGGGATAGCGACATCGGTTTTTCAAATGGCGTTGAACGCCAAAGATCCAACCAAGCAGGATCTGGGAACCGGTAATCAGTTATCCCTGAATGCCAGCCAGCGCAATTTCCGTTCCCTTCTATATAATTATCCATTCATCAGTTATGCCTTTTTATATGATTTGCGTTCGTCCGAGAATAACCAGATTGTCTCCATTTTCACCAAAGAAAACTTTCAAGCCCTTCCTTTTCAGCAATTCAAAGTGCATCCCTTATTCAACGAAATTCAGCAACTTAATGGCGTGCCTAAATGGCTCGCACCTCTGGAATATCCCGAATTAACCGGGGTAGAACCTGTCTTCACCCAGATCAGACTGGTCAAAGAACTCAGTTATTTTCAAAATATCGGCGTGCTTGTTGTTCAGATCAAAAAAGGAGAGATCGACCGGATCTTCCGTCACCTGCAGATCAGCGATTCGGCACAGGATACGTCGTTCCTGTTAATTAACGAAGAAGGGCTGGTCGTTTATGATCCTGCAGGGATTTATAACGGTGAGAACATGCAAAACCTTGGTGCTCAATCCAGCAGGTACGGTCCCGGTTTTAGCAGTGTCAGAACGGTCTTTGACGGCAAAGAGAGCATCATTTCGCAATATCATCTGAAGAACTATAACTGGAGTCTCGTCAGTGTGACTTCATGGGAAGCCTTATCTGCGGAAACCAATGCCTTTGCAGGTTGGTCTGTCATCATTATTCTGTCATGCCTGCTCGCAGCGATGATCTTTAATCTTTTTTTCATGAATCGCATTACGGGTAACATTGCTGTACTTGTAAGGTTTATGCGTCGTGTGGATGATGGTGACTTTAATGCGAGGGTGGAAGGAAAAGGATTCGATGAAATGCAGCTGCTTGCGCAAGGGTTCAATGAACTATTGGATCGGATCGGGGGATTATTCCGTCGTGTTCGGGCAGAGCAACAGCAGAAGGCCCAAGCGGAACTGCGTGTACTACAGGCCCAGATCAAACCTCATTTTCTGTTTAACACATTGGAATCCATTAATGGATTAGCGCTGCGAGGGGAGGGCCGCAAAGTAAGCGAGATGGTGACCAGACTTGGCAATATGCTTCGTATCAGCATTCAGGATCAGGAGGAGATTCCGCTGGGTGAGGAAATCAGGCATTTGCAGAGTTATCTGGAGATTCAACAGTACAGATTCAGTGATTTGTTCACCTATGAGATTGACATTCCACCCCATCTATACAGCTCAATTCTGCTTAAGCTTACCCTTCAGCCTCTGGTGGAAAATAGCATTCAACACGGGTTTGAGGGGATCACCTACCCAGGTGTACTGCGGATAAGCGCATATGCGGAACGGGGTCATCTGGTGTTATGTGTTGAGGATAATGGGATCGGTATTCCCCAGGAAATGCTCGCACGATTTGAGTATATGGCAGAAGATCCACCGGAAGATATGCTCGCGGAAGGGGCGGAATCATTATCGTCCATAACTGAACGCAGGGGATTGGGATTACGAAGTGTGGCAGATCGAATTCGTATTCAATATGGGGCCGGGTATGGCATATTTATATGTTCAGCAACGGGGTATGGCACAGTTATTCGATGCATCATTCCATTATATGAGCAGGAGGAAGCCGGATGAATCTGACTGCAATGCTGGTTGACGATGAGCTGCCGATTCTGGAGAATCTGAACTACATTTTACCCTGGGAAGAGATGGGGATTGAAATCACAGGTACAGCGAGAAGTGGTGTAGAAGCGCTGGGGAAAGTAACAGAAAGTCATCCAGACATTCTCTTGTGTGATATTCGGATGCCGTCTATGGATGGATTGGAACTTATTCGTTTGCTGCGAGAGCAGGGTGAAACGTGTGAGATTATTTTGCTGACCGGTTATCAGCAGTTTGAATATGCTCGAACCGCTATCAAGTATAACGTACATGAATACATATGTAAGCCAATTGATTATTTGAATCTGGAACATAAACTGCGTGAGCTTGCCGGGCAGATCCAGAAGAGACGTCTGGAAAACGAATCGCAACGTTATCGCAGCCAAGAGATGGAAAGCTGGATCAGACACAAACAGTTGATTGACCTGTTACGAGGAGAAGCACCATTGAAGGTTGTCTATCCTGCCTCTGTTCCTGAATTCATAACAACTGCTACACCGTATACGTTGCTGCTGGTGGATGCGGTCGGTTATTTTCGCCATTCTATCGGCTGGTCCGAGCTTCATCATCAACGATGGCATGAGACCATAAGTTCCAGACTTAGGGAAGTGGCAGATCGAATTACGGAGGACTGTCAGATTCTTTCGACCCGCAAAGGGGAGTGGTGCATCCTGCTGGAGGCATCAGGTGAGTGGAAACGTCGCTCAGAGGAACTGGCCCATCAACTGTGTCTCGAATTAAATGTGATATTGTCTCTGGATTCAAATGTGAAGGTTAGGATTGTTCAGGATGCTGTGCCCGTGAACCTGGAAAGTCAAATTCTGGAGCGATACCGGCATTGTCAAAAAATACTGATGTCCCATTCGGAGAGTGAAGACAAGGTGCTGAAGGCAGGTTGTCCCGAAACCACCTTATCGTATAATCATACGGCCTCCAAAGGGGCTAACTCATGGATTACAAGAGAAGATCTGGAGTTGGTTACTCGGTGGATTCGTCAAGGGAACAAGCAGGGGTTACGTGATGTATTGGATCGGCTTAAACAGCAAATAGGGAATTCAGGACAATCCTTCAGCAAGATAGATGAAACCAATCTTCGGTTTATGCTTGTACACATGCTTCGGGAATTGCGTGAAGTACAGGTCCTCGCTGAAGAACACGAAGTGAATTATTGGAATGCACTGCAAGGGGCCGTATCCATGAGGGAACTTCTTGAACTTGCAGAGGTTGTTGCCCATGCCTGTCAGGGCAAACAAACGCAACCACGTCCTTCTGTATCGGAACTGATCCTCTCTGCATGTGAGTATATGGACGCACGGCTGCAACAGGACTTGGGAATAGATGAAGTCTCAGATTGGCTTGGAATCAGCCCGGGATACTTTTGCCAGCTATTTAAAACTCAAATGGGTGTTACTTTTGTGGAATATATGACGCAGAAACGGATGGAAAGTGCCGCTTTATTGTTGAGTACAACCGAATGGAGCATTACAGCGATTGGGGAAGCCACAGGTTTCAAGGAGCGCCGTTACTTCTCCAAGGTGTTTCATAAACACTTTCACATGAAACCCTCCGAGTACAGGCAGAGTAAACAATTGGGTTTGTAGTAGCAAGGGAAACGGGAGGAGAGGTCGAATGAAACCCTTGAATGATCTGACATTGGAGCAAAAGGTAGGCCAATTGTTGATGTGTGGATTTCACGGTCAGCACGCAGATGAACAGGTTACTCGCTTAATCCGTGACTATCACGTCGGGGGTGTCATTTATTTCCGGCGTAATGTCGAAAGTATAGATCAATTGACACGGCTGTCCGCCGAACTGCAAGATATAGCTGCTGAAGTGGGGGCCCTACCACTCATGATTTCGGTGGACCAGGAAGGTGGCATGGTTGCACGGATTGATAAAGAGGGAATGACTCAAGTGCCGGGTAATATGGCACTTGGTGCGACAGGCAATCCGGAATATACCCTGGAGTGTGCTCAAATTCTGGGTCGTGAGTTAAAAAACATCGGTATTGATATGAACCTTGCGCCAGTGGTCGACGTGAATAACAACCCGCTTAACCCGGTCATCGGCGTGCGTTCGTATGGTGAACATGCTGAAAGTGTGGCCACTCATGGCGTAGCAGCCATCACCGGATATCAATCACAGGGCATAGCTGCTACTGCCAAACATTTTCCTGGACATGGAGATACCGCTGTAGATTCTCATCTTGGTATGGTTACGGTACCTCATGATCGAAACAGGCTGGAACAGATGGAGTTGTTACCGTTCCGCAAGGCGATTGAGGCCGGAGTTGATGCTATTATGACAGCTCATGTGATGTTCCCTTCGATTGAGCCCGAGCCCATTCCGGCTACGTTGTCACATAAGGTGTTAACGGGTCTGCTACGTGAGGAAATGGGTTTTGAAGGCATTATTATTACAGACTGTCTTGAAATGCATGCAATATCCAAGCCATATGGGGTAGCTGAAGCTGCCGTTCGTGCTGTGGAAGCAGGAGCAGATCTGATTCTGGTGAGTCATACCTTGCAAGATCAGGTTGCTGCGCTGGAAGCCATTGTGGAAGCAGTTCGAACGGGGCGAGTATCGGAAGAGGTTATTCATCAGGCGTTGGAACGCATTATGACATGGAAAAAAAAGCGCTGTGGCCAGCAGAATGATCTTCTTGTTTCGCCGAAAGCGAGTGAACCGGTCGAAGCAACCGATGTCGAACCTGTTGATTGCACTGAATCCACTAAACCCAGTGTGCCCAACGAATTGACGTTGTTCAAGATTGCTTCAAGCAGTATTACCATCGTTCATAATGATGGGTTGCTGCCCCTGGACCCAGAGAAGGGCGTATATGTCATCTGGCCTGAGGTTGTGCAACGGACAGAGGTGGATGAACCATGGTCCCATACAGAATCGCTGGGTATGGCGCTATCGCAGCTGCGAGGCAGAGTTCGTGAGCACAAAATTACTACTCAGCCCACTTATGATGAAGCAGATCGGATATTGGCTGATGTGTCGGATAATGAACAAGTTATCGTATGTACGTACACATCGGCAGGTCATCTTCCGAAAGGGCAACAGTATTTGGTTGAAAAGCTTAGTAAGAATCATTCGCTGATTGTAATTGCTCTGCGCAATCCATATGATCTGCTGGAGATTTCGAGGCCGGGTAGTTATGTGTGTACGTATGAGAATACACCTGCAGTTGTTCGGGTACTGTCCCATGTGTTAACCGGTGGACTGCAGCCAACAGGAAGTCTGCCTGTTCGTTTGCGCTAGGCCTATTCAATCCTTACATCTCTCTGCGATATGGTGCTGATTGACCATCTCCCGGAGAGATTTTTTTGTTGGAATTTTCTATTGGTTAATTATGGGATATGAATGCCAAAAAGATAATTAATAGATAACTATTTTCATAGTATTTTCCTTCTATTAAAAGTTTACAATTCTCCTCTTAACTTTTTAGCAACTTTTCCCGGTTCCAAGCGTCTAATAATATGACTTTTTGAGGGGGATATTTATAAAATGGGAGCAGAAGGAGCCAAAGACAAAGAATGAATTTGAAGAAGAAATTGTCCATACTTACCGCTTTTGCTGTGTTTCAGGCGTTTGCAGTGATTCCTGCCAATGCACAATCAGCAGATCAGAGCGATACTACATCAGTGAATACAGCCAAAGTTAAATCCGTGGAGGTTGTGAAGAAAGAACAGACCATCGCGGAATCCGAAGTGAAATCCGGAACAAACACTCCAACATCAAATAATGAAACAACAGAAGAAGTGAACCCTGAGACAGATGTTCCTACAGGAACAGACGCGACTCCTGTTGAGCCGGTAATTGAACCTACGGACGAAGAAGGTACAGCTGAGGAAACACCAGCACCTGCACCAGTAGAAGTGGAGCAACCATCTACAGGTGGTTCATCTGTTGCTGGAGGCCGGGGTGGAGACCTCACTCTTTATATGAACAGTAATAAAATGATGCAAGATGGCAAAACATATCTTGCTGGACAGCCGATGGCTGTAAAAAATGGTGTATCCTATGTAGCGATCCGTGCTCTCGTTGATCGGGTTGGCTATGATGTTAAATATGATAACACAACTAAAGAAACGATCATTATTAGTGGTGAAGATGAGCTGCGTTTCAAAACAAACAGCAAGATCTATACCGTTAATGGTGTGTCCAGAACGATGAAGGGCGCGGCTTATCAACAAAAAAATACGTTCATGGTGCCGTTGACTTCAATTACACTGGCTCTGGACATTACGTATAAAGTAAACCAATCTGCCAAAACGGTTGTATTGAATCTGAGTACCAAACCGGTGGCAAGCTTCACGGTACAAAAAGAGGTTTTTGCCGGAGACCAGGTAACCTACACAACCAGATCCAGCTCTCCCAAGGGACTCAGCATTGTAGATGAGCGTTGGACAGGCCGTCAGGATTCATTCGACCAACCAGGTGTATACACAGTAACCTATGCGGTCCAGGATTCAAGTGGTCAATGGAGCGATCCGTATTCGGTTACGATTAAGGTTGAAAGACCGAATCTGCCACCTGTCGCGATGTTTACGACAGATAAAGAAGAATACAAAATGGGTGAGAAAATCACTTATATTGATCAAAGTACAGATGATGAGAACGCAATTGTAAAAACAGAATGGGATAACAATGCACTTGCATTCTTTGTTCCAGGACCGAAGACCGTAACGATTACAGTTACCGATAAACATGGTGCTAGCGATAGCTATACCAAGATGATCAATATTACGGGAGAAACACTTTATAGTGTGACTGACTTTAATCAATTGTTCACACCAGTCGGTGAGAAGTTCACTTTTGACGGTGGTGGAGTACCGGCATTGGAGAAAGTACCTTTCACTTATTATGATGAACCAAGTCTGTTGATCCGCAGTAACAGCCCTGAAACCGTGAATACGGAAGGTATTGTGTACAAGGAATCTTCCTTTGGACAGACACGTTTCATGATTCACCATGTGAACAACACGGGCAAAAGCGTAAAAATGTATGTTGTAGCGACAAATAACAATGCATACACGGCGTCCATTGACCAGCAAAACATGGGTTTTGCAGGACCGTCTCCTTTTGCAACGGTAGCTGGAAAGCTGTCCATTGACCGTTGGTTCCAGTCCATGCAGAATGGTACCGGACAAAAGAAAGTGTACATCCAGCCAGGAGAAAGCAAGCTGATTCTTAATGATCTGAGCGTTCTTCCGATGAAACAGGGACAAGTCATTTCCTTGTATTCGGATGTATTCAGTGACTATGAACTGGATTACAACATTATCATGATCGAAGAAAACAAGGACCCGATGGAAGTGTTATCGAGCCTGCCGGTTCTGGATCGTGATGGAGTTCACAACCGTGGTACCTATCCAAATGCAACACGGATCATTACGTATGATCAAGAAGTAGGGTCGAAACCTGCACGTCTTCCACTTGGAGACAATGCAAGTGATCCAAACCTTGTGGGAACGGACCCTATGGCTTTCACTGAAGCGTCCAACGCAGGTAACTTCGGTGTATTGTACAAAATTACATTGAATAATGTTGCTCCGCGCACGTTGATTTCATTCAACCCTCGTGGAGGCAGATATTCAGGTGTGGCACTCGTGAATGGACAGGTCGTTCAGATTTCCACAGGTAAATCTGTAACTGCACCTAATGAGCAAAGTGTTATGTATCGCACAGGTTCGTACGGCGAGAGTGTAACTATTCTCTTCTCGGCGGCACCAGGAAGTAACTTGCCTGTTAACCTGCTGTTCACGCCGCTTCCGGCTGAAAAGTAATACCATGAACATGCACGGACGGTTTGGAGTGAAAGCTTATATCATATATACCCGTTCACCCCAAAAGTCGCCCGAACGATTGATCATCTGAACCGTCAGGAAGGGACTCCATCAAAATGTAATGTCATTAGCTCAAGCTAGACTGATGGCAATGCATGTGCATGGAGTCCTTTTTATGTGAGGTTGGAATGACCTAACCCGGTGTCTTCGTTGACTCTAATCGTAATTTGATGCATTATTAGAGGTATACAAGAAAGCAAAAGTTTTCGCTTTTGCCGAATAAACTGTCGCTCTATGAATGATGCAAAATGCTCGTATGACAGGAGGTGCTTTAGATCATGCTGTCGACAGAACAGATTATTTCGACCATGTCCTCACAGGGGCTTCGCATTACCGATCAGCGGAAAACACTGGCCCGGTTATTTGCCGAGTCTCCGGGGTATCTTACACCTAAGGACGTCTATGAATATATGGGTAAGACTTACAGCGGACTGAGTTTTGACACAGTATATCGTAATTTGCGGGTGATGCAGGAACTGGGTGTACTGGAACAGGTCATCTTCGAAGATGGCGTTAAATTCAAAGCGCACTGTAGTGAAGATCATCATCACCATCATATGATCTGTCTGAAGTGTCAGAAGACATATCCTATTATTTTTTGCCCGATGCAGCTTGCGGATGCGCCTGAGCAATTTCAGGTTGTAGACCACAAGTTCGAGGTATTTGGATATTGCAAGGACTGTGCAGAGCATGCTCCGGCCAAAGCGGCATCGGGACATACACACGCTCATGGGAAGCACTGACCATGAAGTTATCGCGCAGAATTGCTCAGGCACCCATTCGGGTGTACCGCAACTATATCTCTCCATTAACACCGCCAACATGTCGGTTCTATCCGAGCTGTTCGGCTTACGCCATGGAGGCGATTGAAGTGCACGGTGCGCTCAAAGGTTCGTTGTTAACAGCGAAACGTATTGCCAAATGTCACCCGTTTCATCCAGGCGGTGTAGATCTGGTGCCACCAAAGGCGGAGAAATCCATGATGGTATCAGAGTAACGATGTAACTTGAAGTATTCGGGTGGCCTGGAAGCAGGCCAGGATTGAACTTGAGTATGCTGTCCACTTGACAAAGGGGTCCGCATTTCAGTATATTTTTCCTATATATGCGAGTTCAAAAAGTCTAGTTTTCAGTACCAAGAAGATGGGATGAAGTTAGAAATGGAGTAGCGGAGCGTAGGAAACCTACGTGAGCAACGGACATTTCGGCTGAATTTCAACTTCGATGCTGATGATGCCGGTAGGCATGATTCGTAATCAAAAGTGGACTTTTTGAGCAACTTCTATATGATTTCCAGTGAAGGGATAAGTACAGACACACCCCCAGTGCAGAGAGCCGGATGAGCTGAGAACCGGTCTGGGAGGAGGATGGAATATGGTCCCGGAGGAACCTCTTTCGAGCGTGCAGACAGTGATTTCAGAGCTGCTGTCGTAAGGCTGAGGCGTGATCCAGCGTTAATGGGCGGTCGAAGGACCGACAGAGCCTGTGTTTTGTGAAAAACATGGGGAATTTGGGTGGTAACACGTGAGAGCAACTCTCGTCCCATAGGGGCGGGAGTTTTTTGTGTTCTTTTTTAGTTGATTTGGACGAAGGGATCACATGAAGCAGGAACATTTGAAGGAGGAGAAGTCATTCATGGCTGACCAAAAAACATTTTATCTGACAACCCCGATTTATTATCCGAGTGACAAATTGCATATTGGGCATGCGTATACAACTGTAGCGGGAGATGCGATGGTTCGTTATAAGCGTCTACGTGGTTATGATGCTCATTATCTGACAGGAACCGACGAACATGGCCAGAAGATTGAGCGCAAGGCACAAGAGAAAGGTCAGACACCGCAAGCTTTTATCGACGATATCGTTGTGGGGATCAAGGAACTGTGGAACAAGTTGGACATTTCCAATGACGACTTTATCCGTACAACCGAAGAACGTCACAAAACCATTGTTCAGGATATCTTTGACCGTTTGCTGAAACAGGGAGATATATACAAAGGTGAGTACGAAGGCTGGTACAGCATTCCGGATGAGACGTATTACACGGAGACTCAACTGGTGGATGTAGAGAAAAATGAGAAGGGTGAGATTATCTCGGCCAAGAGCCCGGATAGCGGACACCCGGTTGAATTGGTCAAAGAAGAATCTTACTTCTTCCGTATGAGCAAATATGCAGATCGTTTGTTGAAATATTATGAAGAGAACCCGGGCTTTATTCAGCCGGAATCCCGTAAGAACGAGATGATCAACAACTTCATCAAGCCAGGTCTTGAAGATTTGGCCGTATCGCGGACTACATTTGAATGGGGCGTCAAAGTTAAAGGTGATCCAAAACACGTGGTTTATGTGTGGATTGATGCGTTGTCCAACTATATTACAGCACTGGGCTACGGTTCATCCGATGCATCCCTGTATAACAAGTTCTGGCCTGCGGATGTACATCTGGTAGGGAAAGAAATTGTTCGTTTCCATACGATCTACTGGCCAATTATGTTGATGGCATTGGATCTGCCTTTGCCGAAGAAAGTGTTTGCACATGGCTGGTTGTTGATGAAGGATGGCAAAATGTCCAAATCCAAAGGTAATGTCGTTGATCCAGTGACTCTGATTGACCGTTACGGTCTCGATGCACTGCGTTATTACCTGCTGCGTGAAGTACCGTTTGGTTCCGATGGTACCTTTACACCAGAGAGCTTCGTAGAACGTGTTAACTCCGACCTCGCGAACGATCTGGGTAACTTGTTGAACCGTACCGTTGCCATGGTAGACAAATATTTTGAAGGCAAAGCCCCTGCGTTTGCATCGAATGTAACGGAATTTGATGCTTCGCTGGAAGAAGCAGGCCATGCTACGGTGGAAAAAGTGGAACAGGCGATGGAAAACCTGCAGTTTTCCGTAGCACTGACAGCGATCAGCCAGTTTGTCAGCCGCACCAACAAATATATTGATGAGACGCAGCCATGGGCGCTGGCTCGTGATGAAGCAAAACGTGATGAATTGGCATCCGTTATGGCTCACCTGATCGAAAGCTTGCGAATTGCTTCGATTCTGTTGCAACCGTTCCTGACACGTGCTCCTCATAAAATCTGGGCACAGCTCGGCATTCAGGAAGGTGAACTTACGGCTTGGGATACAGCCAAGCAATGGGGTCTGGTTCCAGCTGGAAACGCATTGCAAAAAGGTGATCCAATCTTCCCGCGTTTGGATTCCGAACAGGAAATTGCTTATATTTCCGAAGCAATGACTGGTGGCCAAAAAGCAGCACAGCCTGAAACAAGTCAAGCAAATGCTGGAGCTTCAGCACCTGTTGAACCGGTAACCGCACCTGAAGGTACGGAAGAGATCGGTATTGACGATTTTGCCAAAGTTGAACTGCGTGTCGCGCAAGTCATTGCCTGCGAACCGGTCAAAAAAGCGGATAAGTTGCTGAAATTGCAGCTCGATCTCGGTTATGAGCAGCGCCAGGTCGTATCTGGAATTGCGAAGTTCTATTCGCCAGAAGAGATGGTTGGACGCAAAGTCATCTGTGTCACGAACCTCAAACCGGTGAAACTTCGTGGTGAATTGTCTCAGGGTATGATCCTTGCAGCATCCCATGGCGACCAACTTACACTGGCTACAGTACCAGACAACATGCCTAATGGCGCACAAGTGAAATAAGAAATCAAATTCTGTCATAAAAATGACTCAAGGTGGCCCGATATAATTCGGGTCCCTTTTTTTGTTGATATAAATCGCATCTTAAGGGAAGAGAACAAGCATATACTGTTATGAACTCCGTACTTCAGGAAAGAATGAATAGGACGAGATAACTTGACAAGTAGGTTCAGGTTACCTATAATTCTTTCAGTAATGTTTACGATTAAGAGATGCGGAGTGAATCATAATGACATTTTATAAAGTGCAACATCAAGCTCAGGATAACCGGACAGGGAAGACGAGCAAAAGAGGCAACATGAAGTTACTTTGGACGGGTTTGCTTATTCTCACTTTGCTGGTATTGTCAGCGTGTGGGCAGGATAGTTCTAATAGTGCGAAGATTGTGGAAGGCAAGGTAAACGTTGTGACGACATTTTATCCTGTATATGCTTTTGCGATTGCAATCGGTGGTGAGGATGCCAATGTTATTAACCTGCTGCCAACGGGAGTAGAGCCACATGACTGGACTCCGAAGAGTCAGGATATTGTTAATACGTCCAAGGCACAGCTGTTTTTCTATAATGGAGCTGGACTGGAAGGATGGGTGCCAAATTTCCTGAAGTCGCTGAATAGTGATACACAGGTGAAGTCTGTTGCCGTTAGCGAAGGTGTTAAGCTGTTAACCGCTGAGGGTGATGATGGGCACGGTCACGGCGAAGAGCACGAAGACGAGCATACAGATGAACAAACAGATGAGGCTACCAGTGAAGATGTCGCTGATCATCATATTGATCCACATACGTGGGTTAGTCCGAAATCAGCGATGATCATGGCTGAAAACATCAAAAATAGTCTGGTCGAGGCAGATCCTGATCACAAAGCAGGTTACGAACAACGTTATGAAGCGCTTCGTACGAAGCTTGAGACGCTGGATCAGCGTTTTACAGATGAATTGGCTAACGTACCAAACAACGAGATTGTTGTCTCGCACCAAGCGTTTGGCTACCTTGCACGTGATTATGGATTAACCCAGCATGCCATTATGGGACTTTCCCCGGATGCTGAACCGACAGGACAGGATATTGTGAAGCTTGCGAAACTCGTTAAAGATGAAGGCATTAAATACATTTTCTTCGAAGAGCTAGTATCTGACAAATTGGCGAAAACATTGGCAAGTGAAGCAGGAGTGGAGACCATGGTCCTTAATCCGGTTGAGGGATTGACCAAGGAGCAGGCAACAAACGGGGATGATTATTTCACCCTCATGGAGAAAAATTTGCAAAATCTGCTGATCGCATTAAAATAAGATATAATGAAGAATTCAGATCGAAGAGTCTTTACCGTTCACGGTGAAGGCTCTTAGGACGCTATGGGATTCTTATATATAATGAAGGGCGGCTTTGCCATGCAGCAAATCATGCCACTATGTCATGATCCAATTATAGAGATCGAGAAACTATCATTTTCCTACGGGGACCAGCGAGTGATTGAGAATCTCGATTTTATGGCCCAGGAACGGGACTTTGTCGGGATTATCGGTTCCAATGGGGCGGGTAAAACGACATTGCTGCGCATGCTGGTAGGACTTCTTCCTCCTGCGCAGGGAGATATCAAACTATTCGGAGAGTCGATCCGCAGGTTCAAGGACTGGGACAGAATCGGGTATGTGCCACAAAAGAATGCATTTAACCCGTTGTTCCCTGCGACCGTTCGTGAAGTGGTCATGTCAGGCTTGTATAATAACAAAAACATGTTCCGTCGAATGTCTCGCAAATGTCAGCAACAGTGCACGGATGCGATGCAGGTCATGCGGATCGAGGATCTGGCGAACAAACGTATTGGTCAATTGTCCGGCGGGCAGCAGCAGCGTGTATTTTTGGCACGAGCGCTTATCAATCACCCGGATCTATTGATTCTGGATGAACCTACCGTTGGTATTGATGCTGAATCACAGGCCAGTTTCTTTGAACTGATTACCCATATGCATGAACATCACCGCATGACTTTTCTAATGGTGTCTCATGATATGGATCGGATGGAGAGTTATCTGGGTTCTGAAGCTGCGGTAACGAATGGCAAAATTAATTTCCATGTCCGTCATTCGCATGAGGTACAGGATTGTGCTGAGACCAATCTGCAACATACCACTGCACAGGTTCGCTAGCCGTATTTATGGCCCATTAGATTAGAGTAAGGCCGAAGGAGTCGTGTTTGTTTTGGAAATATTAATGAGTGATTTTTTTCAGCGTGCCCTGGCGGGTGGGTTGTTAATTGGCATTACCGCTCCGTTAATCGGACTGTTCCTGGTCTTGCGGCGGTTATCCATGATCGGAGACACCTTGTCTCATGTGACCATTGCCGGTGTTGCACTTGGATTCCTGATTGAAGTGTATCCCATTGCAGTGGGCTTGATATTTGCCGTGCTTGCTTCATTTGCGATAGAGAAATTGCGCAAAGCGTACAAGAGTTACGCCGAATTATCGATTGCCATTATCATGTCCGGTGGCGTGGCTCTTGCTTCCTTGTTCTTCACGCTGGGCAAAGGATATAATGCAGATGTCATGAGTTATTTATTCGGCAGTATATATACATTAGACGCTACGGATCTGAAGCTCGTAGGTGTGGTTACGCTGATCGTGGTGATTGTAGTGGCATTGTTACATAAGGAATTTTTCCTGCTCAGCTTTGAGGAAGATGCGGCAGCGGTTACAGGGTTGCCTGTGAGAATTCTGAACATGTTAATCACTGTGATGACAGCACTTGTCATAAGCACGGCGATCAAGATTGTCGGTGCGCTCCTGGTGTCAGCGCTATTGACCATTCCGGTAGCGGTCAGCCTGTTGATGGCCCGAAGTTTCAAATCCGCTATTATTTTGTCCGTGGTGATTGGCGAAATTGCCGTAGTCCTTGGACTGGTTGTAGCAGGTATCTGGAACCTCGCACCTGGAGCAACGATTGTATTATTGCTGATCATGATGCTGATTCTGACGATGATTGGAAAAAAAGGGTTCCGAGCCTGACGGCTAAACGAACAAGCACGAGAGCCCGGGGAAGGGAGACATCCGCTTCATGCCTGATGTTAATGTATGGATGGCTTTTGTAGCAGGTTTAGTCTCATTTATATCACCATGTTGTCTTCCGTTGTATCCATCATACCTCTCCTACATTACAGGTATGACGGTGCAACAATTGAAGGATGACCGCAATCAGCGCGAAGTCCGCTTTAAGACGATGACGCATACGCTGGCGTTTATTTTAGGCTTCTCGGCTGTATTTTATTCGCTTGGCCTGGGTGCTGGACTGTTTGGCCAATTTTTCAATGATAACCGAGAACTGATTCGGCAATTGTCTGCGATTTTGATTATGCTTATGGGGTTATTTTTGCTTGGTGTGTTCAAGCCACAGTTTCTGATGAAGGAACGCAAGCTGGATATGAAATGGAAACCAGCAGGCTATCTGGGCTCTTTTATATTTGGCATCGGTTTCTCAGCAGGCTGGTCGCCGTGTATTGGCCCTATTCTGGCAACAATCATTGCTATGGCTGCAAGTGAGCCCACAACCTGGCTGGCGCTGATTACAGGTTATACGGCAGGGTTTGCAATCCCGTTTTTCATTTTGGCCTTTTTCATCGGTTCAACACGCTGGATCTTACGGTATTCCAATGTCATGATGAAAGTCGGGGGAGCATTAATGTTGTTCCTTGGGGTATTGCTTTTTACAGATCAGATGACGAAGATTACGATCTGGTTGCAGCAGATTACACCAGACTGGATGATCATTTAAACGGATGAACTGAATTTGAATTTAAAATGCATGACAAAGCAGGCTACATGTTACCAGAGTCAATCTGGGTCATGTAACCTGCTTTTTAATCGTTTGTTAGGAATGCTTTTAACTGCATATGATTTTGGGGAATCCTGTTTTTCGTTTAGGTGAAGTAATCAATACTGGCTAGTGGGAAATGTTCAAAAATCCGTTCCGTAATGAATTCGCGCAGCGCATCTTGCTGGTCATCCTTATACACATACTTGTACTGACCCCAGCGGCCCCATTTCATCTTGCGTTTCTCGATATCCATCTCCAGCTTGGTTTTAGGATAACGTTTCTCAATGGTTGCTTTGGCCGTTTTGGTAAAACGGTGCTGGATCATCTCAAAGGTAAGATCCTTGGTTGCTTCCTCTGGAAGCGTATCTGCCAGCTTCTGCAACAGATCCGAGTATCCTTCTTCCCAGCCTTCATACCACATGATCGGAGCGATAATGAATCCAAGGGGATAACCGGCATGTGCAATTTTGCCAGCAGCTTCAATGCGTTCCTCAAATCTGGAGGTAGCCGGTTCAAAGTTTTTGATGACATAATCCGAATTGACACTAAACCGGATACGGGTGTGGCCGTTATGCTTAATGTTCAGCAACGGATCAACGTGATGATATTTGGTTACAAATCGCAGGCGTCCATATTCTTCCTCCGCCATAAAACGAATCAGGTCACTTAAATTCTCCGTGATATGCTCGAGTCCTACGGGATCAGACGTACAGGCAGCTTCAAATCGTGTGATTTCAGGCGCGCGTTCTTCGATGTATCCTTTGGCTGCCTGAATGATCTCCTCGGTATTGACATAGACACGGACATAAGGTTTCGCACCAAGTGTAGTTTGAAGATAACAATAATGACAGTGCCCCATACAACCGGTAGAGATGGGAATGGCATATTCCGCTGAAGGTTTCGACTGGTCAAACTTGAGTGTCTTGCGCACACCAACGACCAGAGTACGCTTTGCCATTCGATATTTTTCTTGTTCGGTTTCACCCGGCAAGTTTGTGATTCGATTATGGGATGTGGTCATCTGATAAGGTATGTTTTTGGATGTCACCCATTCCATAATCCGTTTGCCTTTGTCATATTCCAACGCACCGGGTTCAAAATACACCAAATCGGGAATAAAGGGTTTAGTACCTTTTGCTTTACGAACTGGCGGTGAGGCTACACTTGTACTCACGAAATCACTCCTTTCGATGCGGAACTTTGCTTAGTTTGCCTCGTTTGGGGAGAAGTCACGCCTGCCAATTACTTGTGTAACAGCGCGCTCCGAACTGTACAGGACTTGCCAATGCGTATTGATAACATGTATCATTATAAGATAGGGACCAGGCACGAATAGGGGCCGGTCAGAGAGAAAAGAGGGAAGCAGATGCCAACGCCCAGTATGGAAGATTATTTGGAGCGTATATACAAATTAATTGATGAAAAGGGCTATGCTCGTGTGTCTGATATAGCTGAAGGACTGGAAGTACATCCTTCATCGGTGACGAAGATGATCCAAAAGCTGGACAAAGACGAGTACCTGATCTATGAAAAGTACCGCGGACTGGTGCTTACGCCAAAAGGCAAAAAGATGGGCAAACGTTTGATGGAGCGCCATCATCTGCTTGAACAATTTTTGACAACGATTGGTGTTCAGGAACAAAATATCTACAATGATGTTGAAGGCATTGAACATCATCTGAGCTGGGACTCCATTACATGCATCGAGTCCTTGGTTGAATACTTCCGTCAGGATGAGAGCCGTTTGCGTGACCTCAAAAACCTTCAGGACGTCATGAGTAATACGGAGTCTTAAGTTTCAGCAGTGGAATACACATGGTGATATACAATGAATCGTATCCCGTGATCAAAGGATGCTTCTTGCCGTTTCAATGGCAGGAAGCATTTTTTTGTCTGCAATCACACCAAAATTTGGTGATTTTCGCAACTAAACGAACGGTAAGAGCGTCTATTAAACTAGTAGAATTTACCGCAAATTTATAATGATTTTGGAGGACTGCACTAATGAACGTTCGTAAAGGATTGATGTTGCTGCTCATTTTTGTACTTGGATTACAGACAGCAGGTATGACGGCACAAGCGGCCGGGCAGAAGGAAATCGCTATTTTTCTAGACGGCAACCGTTTGGAATCGGATGTATCACCCTACATCTTGCCTAAAGTAAATGTAACGATGGTGCCTCTGCGTGTTATTAGCGAAGGACTAGGTGCGTCTGTTCTATGGTCTCAAGCTACTCGTACCGTGACCATTAAGAAATCCGATTCGGTCATCTCTATGACGAGCGGACGCCAGCAGGCGACGGTGGATAACGCTGTAGTTGGTCTGGATGCATCGGTCGAATTGAAACAGGGTCGGGTCATGGTACCCATTCGATTCGTCAGTGAGAACCTGGGCATTCGAGTGAACTGGAATCAGGCTGCCCAGACCATTGATCTTTACACAGGAGACGAATCAGTCCCAACTCCTGAACCAACCCCGGTAACCCCAGCGGAGCCTGGGGGCACGGGCACTGTACCAGCTTCTGAAGAGATGCGGGGAGCCTGGATTTCCACTGTGAATGGAGACTGGCCTACATCCGGTGCCAAGGGAAATGTAGAGAAGCAAAAACAGGAGTATACGAAACAGCTAGATACGTTGCAAGGTATGGGCATTAATGCCGTATTTGTCCAAGTGAGAGCCAATGGGGATGCCATCTATCCTTCCGGTCTGGTACCTTGGAACAGCGTATTGACAGGAACACAAGGTAAAGATCCAGGTTATGATCCCCTCGCGTTTATGGTTGAGGAAGCACACAAACGGGGTCTGGAGTTCCACGCCTGGTTTAATCCGTTTAGAGCAACGAACTCAGCAAGTACATCAAACTTGGCTGCAAACCATATCTCAAAGCTTCATCCCGACTGGATTGTGAATGCATCAGGCAAAATGTATATTAACCCGGGTATCCCGGAAGCCAGACAGCATATTATCGATACGATCATGGAAGTGGTCAATCAGTATGATATTGATGGTGTACATCTGGATGATTATTTCTATCCATCCAATGTGATGTTTAATGATGATGCAGCCTTCAAAACTTACAACACATTGAATACCAAAGACCGTGCTGAATGGCGTCGGGACAATATCAATCAGTTTGTTAAGCAGCTCGGACAGAGTATTCACAGCGTGAAAGCTAACGTTGAATATGGAATTAGTCCATTTGGTGTATGGCGTAATAAATCCGTTGATCTGACAGGCTCTGATACCAAAGCAGGAGTAACCGCGTATGACAGCATGAATGCAGATGTGCGGACATGGATTAATCAGGAGTGGATTGACTATGTTGCCCCTCAGGTATATTGGAGTATGACATTGAACGTAGCCCGATACGACAAAGTCGTGGACTGGTGGGCGAATGAAGTGGCTAACACAAATGTAAAATTGTATATCGGTCACTCTCCTTATAAGTTAGGTACGCCAGAGATTGGCTGGCAGACATCACAGGAGATCATCGATCAGCTGAACTACAACAAGAAGTATGGTTCGGTCAAAGGGGATATATTCTTCAGTTCACAGTACCTGACGAAGAACCCTCTCGGCTTGATTGCCAAATTAAAAGCCTACTATGGTCTATAAAACATTTTAACAATATAGTGATAAGACAAACCCTTGTTCTCATAGAGTGGCAGTAGAAACGTGGCTGCCTGGAGAACGGGGGTTTTTTGTTATGTTAATTAACGCGGTGTTTGAAGGTGGAGGCGTCAAAGGGATCTCGCTTGCAGGTGCTGTGCAGGGTGCTCAAGACTGCGGCATTCAGTTTAATCGAGTGGCAGGCACATCATCCGGTTCCATTGTAGCTGCTCTGCTAGCGGCTGGTTACAGGGCCGAGGAGATGAAAGTCATTATTGAGAATACCCCCTTTGTTTCATTGCTTCGTCGTTCCCCCATATTTAATACTCGATGGATCGGACCCACGGCAAGGCTGTTCTTGAAGAAAGGACTATATTCGGGAGAAGCGCTGGAATCATGGATTCGCAAGATGCTGGAGCAGAAAGGGATTCGCACATTCGCTGACTTGCCACAAGGTAAGTTGCTTATTACCGCATCCGATATATCCAATGGGACCATTCTGGTGCTGCCAGACGATATTCGGCGGTTCGGCATTGACCCTGCGAAGCTGGATGTTGCAAAGGCGGTTCGTATGAGTTGCAGTATCCCGTATTTTTTCGATCCGGTAGTCATACGCAAATCACCAGTATTCTCCAAAGGACTTCCTTTTCAAGATCAGTTTGTGTATGTCGTGGATGGTGGATTACTTAGCAATTTTCCGTTGTGGCTCTTCGATGGTGATCGTTCGGAACGAGGAGGAGACGTTATTCCGGTTGTTGGATTCAAAATGGTGGGAAAGACGGAAGTGGAACCTGCCCGGATTAAAGGACCGCTAAGCATGCTTCAGGCCCTTGTGGAGACGATGCTCACAGCACATGATGAACGCTACATCGAACAGATTAACCGGTTTCGTACAGTGAAGATACCAACGCTTGGCATTAAACCGACGCAATTTCATTTATCGTTACAGGATAGCACAGCTTTATATCGATCAGGCGCAACCGCAGGGAACGAGTTTTTCAACGGATGGAATACAAAAATGTATGGTGAACAGCTGGACAAACAAAGAAAAGAATTACGCAAGAAACAGGCAGAAGCTCCACCTCTGATTCCTGTATAAACGTGAAAAAAGCAATTCTCCGCATGTTGGGAGAATTGCTTTTTTGGTTGTTCAGTACCTTTTAGTGAAATTTCGGTATATCTTCATCGCTTTTCCCTTTTTGTCCCTGAATCACTTGGAAAGGATAATCCTTGCGTTTCTTTGAAGAGCCGCTGCTCTTTCTGGCACTGGACTGTGCATTGACTTTTGCCATGGTTCGTGCAGATGGCTTAATCTTTGGTGATTTGGCTTTTTGTGCCCAGCGACGAGGCGGATATTTGTACAGCAGGAATACGGCTCCGAACACGACCAGAGGAATAATGATCCTGGATGGACTAGCGTTCCCCAGCCAAGTCAAGACTCCAACAGCAGCTAGTGCGATGAACGTCCAAAATAAGATTGCCTGCTTGTTCATATCATTCACCCTTTCACAGGATCGAGTGTTGCAACAGGTACTTCTGACGTAGCAGAGACATTGGCAAGCTTGGCATCCAACTCACGCATGCGGTTAAACGAAGCAATGGATACTTCTACCTGTTCGTTGGTCGGTTCTTTTGTTGTCAGCAATTGCAGCCACAATCCCGGGTATCCGAGATAACGCAGTACAGGAATATCACGTACCGAATTCGTGAGCTTTAAGAGTTCAAAAGAAATACCTAGCACAACTGGCAATAACAATAGACGCTGACCCATCCGTTCCCAGAGGTTATCGTACGTGAAGAGGGAGTATAGAAACACTCCAATGATAACAGTCAACATAATGAAACTGCTTCCGCAGCGGTAGTGCAGTCGGCTGTACTTTTGCACGTTCTCCGGTGTCAGTTCTTCACCAGCTTCATGTGCGCTGATTACTTTGTGTTCCGCTCCATGATACTGGAAGAGACGTTTAATCATCGGCGTCTGTGAGATTAACCACAGATAAGCGAGTAATAGGATCAGCTTAATGCCGCCTTCCAGTAAATTATGCAAAAACTGATTGTCGAATGCATTTTTGAATAGAAAATTCTCGATAACAACAGGAAGCAATGTGAGCACAACTTTACCAAAAAGGAATGAAAGGATGGCGACGGCGGTCACACCAATGATCATGCTTAGGCTCCAGCCCGAACCTTCTTTCTCTTTTTGCTTGGCTTTCTCTTCCGGTTCCAGTTCATCATCAGCATAGGCGTCAGCAGAATAATTGAGATGTCTGCTACCTTTGACACTTGAATCTATAATGCTGACAATTCCGCGTAATAAAGGAATCCGCCGCAATTTCATGACCCAGGACTTGTCTTGCTTGGGAACTTCCAGATACGTAATTTCGCCGTCTTTTCTACGAACAGCTGTAACGTTGACATGTTTCCCACCGAACATTACGCCTTCAATGACAGCTTGCCCCCCATAGCTGACAGGCTTGGATTGTTGAGGCAAATTATTCACCTTCCTATTCTGTTCTTGGCCTTCGCGATCAAAGGCAGTTTAATAACCCTATTGTATCGAATTTTGAGACCAATTTCTAGTTTGTGAGTCAAACCTTGAAGGATGTTGTTAAGATTGTCCTGTTTTGAACATACTACTTCGTAGAATCGGAGCGGTAATTCGAGGCATAATGCGGGATTATCAACTGAATGAAGGAGAATATCAATGACAGAACGTAAGCATGAAAATACATCACAAGATGAAGGTCAACGTCCCAATGAGCGGCAGCAAAAAGACAAGGGCAGGCGCCCTACCCAGAGGCAAGGTCAAGCACACTACTATACGAAGCCATTTTCCTTTGCATTAGAGCTTGGCTTCTTTGCCGGTTTTATCTGGGGTGGGCTGCATTGGCTATTCTATCTGTTGCATTTTACGATTGTACCTGTCGGATTTCTGGCCGAGCCTTTTTTCAAACATGAATATATATATACCGCAGCAGGACATTTGACAGGCTGGCTGTTTTTTATCGTCTTTTCCATCTTGGCATCCTTACTCTACACATTCACGATTAGAAAACTGAAAGGGCCGTTACCCGGCATGGTATATGGAATCGTTTGGTGGCTGATTCTCTTTATACTGGTCGGACCGAAACTCGGGATGATGAAACCTTTGAACGGTTTAACGTGGGATTCAATCATCACGGAACTCTGTTTCTTTTTGCTGTGGGGGCTGTTCATTGGTTACACGGTAGCCATGGAGTACACAGACGAACGCAAACGCGAGCCGGAGCAAGCGGGGGCATAGCGCAAAAAAGCTTCTCAATCCGGCAATGCCTGTGTTAAAATAGCAGATGGTTATTTGCAGAGAGGGTGGAGCAGCGATGAAACGAATTATTGTGATCAATGGTCCGAACCTGAACATGCTTGGTGTACGCGAACCGGGCATCTATGGAACGCTTAGTCTGAAGGATATTGAGGACAAAATTCGCAGACAGGCTGATGAAATTGGCGTCTCCATCGCTTTTTATCAATCGAACCATGAAGGGGACATCATTGACCGCATTCATGCAGCGATGGGTGAGGCAGACGGAATAATACTGAATGCCGGAGCATTTACCCATTATAGCTATGCTATACGTGATGCAATCAATGCTGTAAAAGTCCCTACAGTGGAAGTACATCTATCCAACATTCATGCACGCGAAGCGTTCAGACATCATTCAGTGATTGCAGCGGAAACAATCGGGCAGATTGCCGGATTTGGCGAAGTAAGCTATGAACTGGGATTGCTGGCTCTTGTGCGTCATCTGGACAAACAAACCTGAGCCGGGAACCCGGGAATGTGAGAGAAAGAAGGGTTACCGATGGAAAACAAACGAGTAAATAAGTTGCGTGAAGCCATGCGTGAGCATGAACTCACTGCAATGCTGATTACAAACCCGATTAACCGTCGTTATATGACGGGTTTTACAGGCTCGGCGGGATATGTGCTGATTACGGAACAGGATGCATATCTGCTGACTGATTTCCGTTATATGTCACAAGCGCCTCAACAAGCCAAAGGATTCACCGTTGTGGAGCATGGAGCTAAGCCGATGGATACGGTGCGCGAATTGTTGACATCCGCGAATATCAAAGAAGTGGGCTTCGAGCAGGATAGTGTTACATTTGGCACGCACTCCGCTTATGCAGAAGCACTTCAATCTATCGAACTGAAAGCTGTATCCGGGATCGTGGAACAACTTCGTATGTTCAAGGATGAAGATGAGATCGCGGTTATGCAGAGAGCAGCAGACCTGGCGGATGCCACGTTCAGCCACGTTTTGCAGTTTGCAAAACCAGGTATGACGGAGCGTGAAGTGGATCTGGAGATGGAGTTTTTCATGCGCAAGCATGGAGCAACGTCCTCTTCGTTTGACACCATTGTTGCTTCGGGTGAACGTTCTGCTATGCCTCACGGTGTAGCGAGCAGCAAGGTCATCGGACAAAATGAGTTAATTACATTTGACTTTGGTGCACTTTTGGACGGATACTGTTCAGATCTGACACGTACCATTGCAACAGGTACACCTGTACCTGAACTGCGCAAAATTTATGACATTGTACTGGAAGCTCAGTTACATACGCTGGAGAACCTGAAACCGGGTATGACCGGACGGGAAGCAGATGCATTGGCTCGTGATATCATTGCAGGTCACGGATATGGAGATCAATTCGGACACAGCACAGGCCACGGTCTGGGTATGGAAGTTCACGAAGCTCCTCGCTTGTCCAAGCTTAGCGACGATGTATTGAAACCGGGTATGGTCGTTACCGTTGAACCGGGTATATATATTGACGGGCTTGGCGGCGTGCGTATCGAGGATGACGTAGTGATTACCGAGACGGGTATTCATATTCTCACGAAGTCGGACAAGAAGTTCACCGTAATCGGCTAAATTACAGCCACAGGGATATAAGACGATTTTTAATGTGTTATTTAAATTGAAAATAAGAAATTTCACCATAGCGAAGAGTGCAGAACCAATCTGAAGAAGCGAAGCGTTCGCCTTTATCACCGGATTTTCCCATTGATAATGGGATCAAAAAAATCTGGGGATAACAGCGATCGGAGGATGGTACTGCAATCGAAGTGAACGAGGTGGGCATTCTTGGGCTCATTTTACATATAACATTAACCCATCGTCTTATATCACCTACTTTTTAACCATATCAGGAGGGATTTTTTGTGATTTCAGTAAACGATTTTAAAACAGGCTTGACCGTGCAAGTAGATAACGATATCTATACCGTACTTGATTTCCAACACGTTAAACCAGGTAAAGGCGCTGCCTTTGTACGTTCCAAATTGAAAAACCTGCGTAACGGTAACACCGTTGAAAAAACATTCCGTGCAGGCGAAACGATTGGTCGTGCCATCATCGAAAACCGTGGCGTATCCTACCTGTATGCAAGCGGTACAGAGCACACGTTCATGGATAACGAAACATATGATCAGTTCACATTGACTAGTGAACAACTGGAATGGGAATTGAACTTCCTGAAAGAAAACATGGTCGTTAAGATCGTTAGCTACCAAGGTGAAATTCTCGGAATTGACTTGCCAACAAGCGTTGAGTTGAAAGTCATCGAGACTGAGCCAAGTGTTAAAGGTAACACTGCACAAGGCGCTACCAAAAATGCAAAAGTGGAAACAGGCTTGAACGTACAGGTTCCTTTGTTCATTAACGAAGGTGACGTTCTCCTGATTGACACACGTGAAGGTAAATACTCTTCCCGTGCGTAACTTTCACAGTTTGTAAGCTAAAAAAGGTTATTAACAACCCTTTGCCATTCCTTTGGCAGAGGGTTTTTTCGAAAAAAGATTAGCCTATCAGGCGCTTTCGTAATATACTGGGTTAAAGTCATTTCTCGTAGAGAATAATGACGATGGACATTAATTATGCATACTGCACAAGGTAGGGAGTGGATTTGCGTTGTCATTGTACGTCATGAAATTTGGGGGCAGCTCGGTCGGAGATACAGAACGCATGAAGCGTGTAGCCGGACGTGTTGTAGAAAAAGCTGATGAAGGACATCGGTGTGTAGTTGTGGTTTCGGCCATGGGGGATACAACAGATGATTTGATTGATCAGGCAAAACAACTGAATAGTGATCTGCCTGCTCGTGAGATGGATATGCTCTTAACGACAGGAGAACAGATTTCGATCTCTTTGTTATCGATGGCTATTCAAGCGCTTGGACGTAAGGCAGTATCGTTTACGGGCTGGCAAGCGGGATTCCGCACAGAGCCGGTTCACGGAAAAGCACGTATTCATGATATTCAACCTGACCGAGTGAATGCAGCACTTGCTGAGGGCAACATTGTTATTGTTGCAGGCTTCCAGGGCATGACGGAAGACGGCGAGATCACAACGCTGGGTCGTGGTGGTTCGGATACAACAGCTGTAGCGCTGGCCGCGGCCATTAAGGCTGATGCGTGTGAGATCTATACGGATGTAGACGGAATCTATTCTACGGACCCGCGGATCGTTAAGGTTGCGCGTAAGCTGAAAGAAATATCGTATGACGAAATGCTGGAACTCGCTAATTTGGGAGCAGCGGTGCTGCATCCGCGTGCAGTAGAGTACGCGAAGCATTCCGGTGTACCTTTAATCGTAAGATCCAGCTTTAACCATAATGAAGGAACGGTTGTGAAGGAGGAAGCAGCAATGGAACAAGGCGTAGTGGTTAGTGGTATTGCCTATGACAAAAACGTGGCTCGCATCAGTATTCTGGGTGTGCCGGATGTACCAGGAGTTCTGGCCGAAGTATTTGGTGCGCTTGCATCCAATCAGCTGGATGTGGACATTATCGTTCAGAGCGGAGTGATGGATGGCAAAGCGGACTTCTCGTTCTCTGTTGCGCTGTCTGATCGTGAGAACGCATTACGTGTCATTGAAGGCCTTCACAGCCGCCTGCCTTACCGTGAAGTTACATCTGAGGAGAACCTCGTTAAAATCTCCATTGTTGGCGCAGGTATGGTCAGTCATCCTGGTGTAGCTGCGAAGATGTTCAAAGTCATTTCCGCTGAAGGCGTGAGTATCAAGATGGTGAGCACTTCCGAGATCAAAGTATCTTGTGTTATTGACGGAGATAAGCTGCATGACGTCATTAAGGCATTGCATACAGCATATGATCTCGACACTGCCGAGCAAGCCGTTATCGGTGGACCTCAAGATCGCAGATAAGTATCTTCTATGTATGTAAATTAGCAAAGGTGTACTGTTGCCAACGGGCAGCAGTACACCTTTTTTTGTTTTTCTCATGGCAATTCTCACATTAACTTGAACATCTTTCCCCCGCGTATGCCTCTATAAGGCTGCATGCGGTTCCCCTCCCCCATCTCGGGAACACAATCCAGCAGGTTTAATTGAGAACAATACGAAATATCATGAACTCTGCCTAACTTTTCAAGCCTCCGCCCGCTAACAGACCCCTGCACCAACTCCGGGATGCTCTCACTACGTTGGGATACAGCCTGATGAAGCACTATGCCGAGATCGTTAAGTTGGAGGGGAGAACAGGATTGACGGTGCAGTTCATCGATGATACATCCAGCACACAAGCCGTCCTCCAGAGCAAATTCATCCTGGTTCCCCGCACATAACAGCAATACATCTCGTTGAAGTTCACATAGAGCTGCTGCAACAGCCTGCACATTGAGAAATGAACCAGCAAATACATGTTTCCCCTTGGAAGCCTTGATCAAAGCTCGGGTTCCATCGGTTGTGGTTAGAATGATTGTTTTATCTGCAATGCCTGCAGTCATATATTCATAGGGGGAATTCCCCACTTCGAATCCGGTGATTTTTTTGTCAAAACGCTCCCCGCCTCGAATGCAATCTTTCACTTCCATTTGTTTGGCTTGTGGAACGGTCTCTACGGCAATCACAGCCGAAGCGTCATACGCCAGAGCCGTAACAATCGTACTGGTCGTACACAATACATCAATGACAACTGCACTTCGCCCTGCAATATCAATGGTACGTACTTCATTCACATTGCCAACGACATCAACTCGCACTCCCCACAACTCCTTTCTGTATCTGGGGATCGGTAGTTCTGTTTTGAACCGGAATGGAACTTACCTATCTGCAATTACTATATGCATGCACATCTAGACGGGTGCCTAGAACATGAGGTGGATCTATGGTTTCAACTCTCAACCGTATTCTAAAGAATTGATAGATTTCAGCGTCATAAATTAAATGTACAGGCATAAACTTGAGATATGAACAAGCGCCAGAAGTGTGAACCAAATGATCTCAAGGTTGGAGGAGCCTACTCATGAAGGTGAACTGGAGGGAACTTTTTCCGGAACCGATCCGAACCATTCTTGGAAGAATGCCACCCGCTCTATTGGAACAAGTGGAGGAAATACGTATTCGAGAAGGCAGACCCCTGGAGATTAATGCAGGCAACACATACCACTTCCTGACACCTCAAGGTTGTCCGACCGGGAATCCTGAAGAAGCGTATGTTCCTCAGAAAGAAGTGACACACAGGTTGCTGGACCTGATCAGTAACCATTCACTTTATACATTGGAAGAGGAACTGCGCAAAGGGTTCATCACCATACCTGGGGGACATCGAATTGGGCTTGCTGGACGAACGGTACTAAGCGGTGGGCGTGTCGAATACCTGCGTGACATCAACGGGTTTAACGTTCGCGTAGCCCGTGAGGTACATGGAGTGGCTGATCGTATCCTTCCTTATCTTCTCGATATGAAGAGCGGACAGGTCCTGCACACGTTGATCCTATCACCACCACAACAAGGGAAAACGACGTTGCTGCGAGATCTGGCGAGACAAATTAGCAGTGGTACAAAGCTTACAGGGGGAACTGAACTGGTTCAGGGAATACGTCCTCGTCTGAAAGTGGGCATTGTGGATGAAAGGTCCGAAATCGCTGGTAGCTACAAAGGAGTACCTGGCTTCGACGTAGGTCCCCGAACAGATGTGATGGACGGTTGTCCGAAGGCTGAGGGCATGATGATGATGCTTCGCTCCATGTCGCCCGATGTCCTGATTGTGGACGAGATCGGTCGTCCGGAGGATGCCGAGGCGGTGATGGAAGCCCTGCATGCAGGAGTCTCAGTGATTGCGACTGCGCATGGCCGTGACCTATCGGAGCTGTCGGCCAGACCCGCCCTCAGAACCTTAATTACGGAGCAGATGTTTCAACGTTATGTCCAGCTGCAACGGACGAGCCGGGGCATGACCTTTCGGCTGGCTGATGGCAAAATGCGTGCGTTGCAGCAGACCGGGGCAGGAGGTGAAGCCTTTGGTTAACATGTTTGGTGCGGTAATTATTCTGTTAGCCAGCACCCTCGCCGGATTTTACAAGGCCAGACAGTATGCATTAAGACCGAGACAGTTGCGAGAACTCATTGCAGCCCTCCAGCGACTAATGACGGAGATTAACTATGGGCTCACTCCACTTCCCGATGCCATGGGCAAGATGGGAGCACAGACCAAAGAACCTGTAAAGACGCTGTTTCTTCATGCAGCTACACAAATGGAACCTCCTCATGGACTCACTGCCCGGGAAAGTCTGCAGTCAGGCGTGGATCTGGCGTGGGGAAGATCGGCCATGAAGGCTGACGAGAAGGAAGTGATGCTGCAATTAAGCTTCAGCCTTGGCACAAGTGACCGTCAGGATCAGACCAAACATATATCGTTAGCCATTCAACAACTAATGCATGAGGAATCCCGCGCCCAGGCCGATCAAATGAAATATGAACGAATGAGCCGAAGCCTCGGGATGCTTGTCGGAGCGTTAATCGTCATTCTGATCTTCTGAAATAGCCGGGATAGTGAGGTGCCAAGGTCATGAATCTAGAAGTGAACGCAATCTTTCAAATTGCGGGTATCGGAATCATCATCGCCATGATTCACACGGTACTGAAACAAATGGGAAAGGAAGATATGGCTCACTGGGTGACCGTAATCGGATTTGTCGTTGTATTGTTCATGGTGGTCCGTATGCTGGACAGCCTGCTACAAGAGATCAAATCGATATTTCTTTTTCAATGAAAAACGGTCATGAAGCCGGATGGTGGTGACCTGTGGAAATTATCCAAGTTGTAGGTTTGGCGCTCATCGCAACAGTGCTCATTCTGGTCATTAAGGAACAGAAACCGATGTTTGCCTTTCTGATTGCTGCTGCAACGGGCATTGTCATCTTCATGTTGTTGATTGGCAAGATCGGTGCAGTTATCGAAGTGTTGAAGCGGCTTGCCGAGAATTCAGGCATGGAAAGTATTTATCTGAAAACGGTGCTGAAAATTATTGGCATAGCGTACATCGCTGAATTTGGCGCACAGATTGTCAGGGATGCAGGTCAGGAGAGCATTGCGTCCAAGATCGAATTGGCTGGTAAGGTACTGATCCTTGTACTTGCTATACCGATCATCAGCATTATTATCCAAACCGTCATGAAGCTGATGCCGGTGTAGAAAGGGCGTGCGGACTTCATATGAAATCAATGCATCTTAAGCCGCAGTGGCGCCTTACGGTTGTGCTGATGCTCTGTTTTCTGTTTGGTATCCTGGGACAGGTTACTGCAACCTCGCCTTCCGGTGAGTGGATGGAGCAGCAGGCCGATCACCTTCCCAAGGATCAGGTGGAGAAATACTGGGATCAACTGATGCAACAATACGGTGGTTTCTTCCCGGATGGGAAGACCCCTTCCTTCATGGATATGTTAATCCCCGGCAATGAAGGGTTCAGCCTGAAATCGGTGTTTGTAGCGATAGGAACCTTCATGCTGCATGAAATTTTATATAATGGCAAACTTCTGGTCACGATTGTGATGTTAAGTGTACTCAGCATGATTCTGGAGACACTTCAGACTGCATTTGAGAAAAATAATATTAGCAAAATCGCCTATTCCATCTGTTATATGGTCATCATCATTATTGCGATCAACAGCTTCAGTGTAGCGATTGGATACGCCAAGGATGCCATAACCGGCATGATCAACTTCATGATGGCCATGGTTCCCTTGTTATTCACACTGCTTGCGTCCATGGGTAATGTCATCACCGTCTCGGTGACACATCCACTCATCATTTTCATGATTCATCTGGTGAGTACGTTGATTCACTTGCTGGTATTCCCGTTACTCTTCTTCTCAGCTGTTCTGCATCTCGTCAGTTCATTGTCTGACAAGTACAAGCTGACACAGCTGGCAGACCTCTTGCGCAATATTAGTGTGGCACTGCTGGGTATCCTGCTGACGATGTTTTTGGGTGTAATCTCGGTGCAGGGAGCATCGGGCTCCGTAGCGGATGGAGTTAGCCTGAAGGCCGCCAAATACATCGCAGGCAACTTTGTCCCTGTCGTGGGCAGAACATTTGCGGATGCGACGGATACGGTAATTACAGCTTCTTTACTTGTCAAAAATGCAATTGGACTCACCGGAGTGATCATCATTTTGTTTCTATGTGCCTTTCCGGCACTCAAGATCCTGGCTCTTGCCTTGATATACAACGTAACTGGTGCCATTATGCAACCACTAGGAGACACCCCGATTGTAGGATGCCTCCAGGCCATCGGCAAGAGCATGATCTACGTATTTGCGGCGCTCGCAGCCGTCGGGCTGATGTTTTTCCTGGCCATTACCATCTTGCTGACCGCGGGCAATCTGACTGTCATGATGCGCTGAATGTATGTTGGCAAGAAAGGGGGTGGAAAGGATGGGGTGGCTGAGCAACTGGCTCCAGGAATTGATTATGATCGTTCTGCTGGCGACTTTTGTGGATATGTTGTTGCCCAATCGATCCATGGAACGTTATGTCAAGCTTGTGCTGAGCCTTCTCATCCTGCTGACCCTTTTATCACCCATAACCAAGCTGCTCAAAAGTGATCCAGTTGGCGAACTGAAACGGGCAATGTCTGCAATGGATGCTCCATCGAATGGGAATGCGACACTCGAACAGATATTAGCTCAGGGCAAACGGCTACAATCCAATGAACAGGAACAATCCTTACAATGGACAGCCAAAGAACTGGCTAATGTCATGAAAGGTCAGATTGAAGAAACAACAGGAGCCAAGGTGCGGTCCGTAGAGGTACAGCTGACCATGAGTAAATATGAAACGGAGATGGAAGCTGCCTCATCAGTCGAACTGCCTGTGATCCAGCGTGTGTTGGTCGAGATGGCCGGAGAGGGTGTAGAAGGAGAAGTGAAGGCAGGGCAGCAAGAAGTCGCTGCTAACACACAACCCATATTTGGAACAGACACAGAAGTCGAGAAGGATAAATCACATCAAATACAGCAGCCCATCCAGATCGGTCAGATTGAAGTGCCTGATGTTCAGATTGATGTGAGTAGAGGGCAACGTGATGGAAATGAAGCGTCTTCCGAGCCTGTTATACGTGATCAAGCAGATGAGACGAAGCAGCAAGGTGAGACATCCACAAGGTCCGAACATGCGGTGCAGATTATTACATTGTTGACTGAAAAGTGGGATGTTGATGCAAACAACGTTCAAGTGACAGAACCAAAAAGTGCTGGAGTGCTCTGAGAAGGAGGGTGTCCGATGAAACAATGGTTCAAAAAGATGGAAACCTGGATGGGTGGCGGAGAGGGTGGGGCAAGGCGAAGTCAAACCTTCCGCTGGCTGATTATCCTGGGTTTGATCGGGGTGGGAATCATGCTGTTCAATTCCTTCGTCAATGTCAAAAAAATTGATTCCGAAAATATCGGTCGGGAACCACCGGACCCGGCAACATCCATGGCATCCATACAGAGTGATCCGTCGGAACAGAATCCTTTTCAGGCGATCGAAATTGCATTTGAAGACAAAATCAAAGGTGTGCTGGAAAACATTGTTGGTGTGGGAACGGTTGATGTTATGGTTACCGTGGATTCCACAGAAGAATTGGTCGTTCAGCGGAACGTGAAGGATTCTCAGCAACTTACCGAAGAAACCGATGCTAGCGGGGGCAAACGGCATATGACGCAATATACCCGTGATGGCGAGATTATTACTTACGAAATAGCAGGGGATCAGACACCTATAGTGACCAAAAAGCTCAAACCGCAGATCCGTGGGGTGCTTGTGGTTGCGAGGGGTGCAGAGAACAAGGTTGTGAAGGACCTGATAACCGATGCTGTGGAAAAAGGACTGAATGTGGCAGCCTACCGGATCTCGGTTGTACCGCGCAAACAAGACTAATCTGATGTGTTGAATCACAAGATTCAATTCTCATAAGATTGAAGCCAATTTGAGGAGGAAGTTCTAATGAATAACAAACGTCAAACGGTATGGCTCGTTTCCATGCTGAGTCTGATGGTCATTTTGTCCGCGTATTATCTGTTCACTGAGGATTCCGGTCCAGTCAACGCGCCGGTGGCTGACAGTCAGCAAGTGGATGGAATCAAACAGGGGGAAGCAAAGGAGACGGCAGGCATTCTTGATCCTACAGAAGGTTTGGTTGTAAATGAAGTGGTGAATAGCGGCGAAGTTGAAAGTGATCCAAGTGCGGCTGGCGCTGTGGAAGAACCGGCGGCTACGGAAGGTAAAGAAGCTGGAAATACAGAGAAAACACCTGCTGTCGAACCAGGCGAGAATAAGGGCGAGGCAGGCAAGGAAACCAACAAAGAGACCGACAAAGGGGCAACAACTACACCGGAGACAGACGGTCAGGCAGGCAGCACTGCAACCAAGACAGATGAGGAAGTCCTCAAGGAAATGGAAGAGCAGAATACGACAGCATCTGCGAGCAGCCAGTTCCAGAACTACCAGTGGCAACGTGAGGAAAGCAACAATCGTAAGTATGAGGAACTGATGACCGTGGCAGGTGATCTGAGCAAAACGCCAGAGGAGAATGCCAAAGCAACCGAGCAACTCCGTACACTGGAAGAAAAAGAAGCTAAAATCACTGGCATTGAGGAGACGCTCTCTCAACAGTACGCTAATGCGATCGTTCAAGAAGATTCCGACAAGTATAAAGTTGTGGTCCTCAGTGACAAACTGGATGTAAAACAGGCGGTATCCATTGTGGATCTGGTCATGAAAGAATTGGCGGTTTCACAGAACAAAATCAGCGTGCAATACGTCACAGAACAGTAATCCAAATCATGGAAATGCAGTCCCGGGAGCTGGTTGTACTCTCGGGCTCTTTCCATTTTTAATGATTATGATATAATACATAAAGCCATATGACCGTCCTAGTGAGACTGGCATGATGCCGAAGGAGTGAATAATGGAAATGTTTAAATTGAGTGAAATCAAAGAACTGATTAAACTGGTAGATGAAAGTTCCGTTCAAGAGTTGGAAATTGAAAATGAAGGATCACGGTTATCAATCCGCAAACCGGGCAAAACGGAGTATGTTCAAGCAGCTGCTGTGCAACCGCAAATGATTGCTGCTCCGCAAGTACAGCCGGCAGCAGTGGTAAGTGAAGCTGCACCGCAGGTCGATACTACAAGTCATTTACATAAAATTGTATCTCCGATGGTAGGTACTTTTTACAGAGCTTCCTCGCCGGAAGCGGGTCCTTTTGTGAGCGCTGGTGATAAAGTTGTTGAGAAAACAACGGTATGTATCATCGAAGCTATGAAGCTGATGAACGAGCTTGATGCGGACATCAAGGGAGAAATCGTTGAAGTGCTGGTTGAGAACGGACAGCTGGTCGAGTATGGGCAGCCCCTTTTCCTGGTGAAACCGGAATAACCGTTATAGCTGGTAAACAGCTAACCGCATGAGCTTCGAAGGAGGACAAAACGAAATGAAATTTCAAAAAATACTGATTGCGAACCGTGGAGAGATTGCGGTACGTATTATTCGTGCCTGCCGTGAAATCGGTATCTCAACGGTAGCCGTCTACTCGGAAGCGGACAAGGATTCTCTGCATGTTCGTCTTGCAGATGAGGCTTATTGTATCGGACCGACACTGTCTAAGGACAGTTACCTCAACTTCACAAACCTGATGAGTGTAGCTACGCTGACGGAATGTGATGCAATCCACCCTGGATACGGTTTTTTGGCGGAGAATGCTGATTTTGCGGAAATTTGTGAGTCTTGCAATATTACATTCATCGGGCCTTCACCCGAAGCCATTACCAAAATGGGAGACAAGGCTGTTGCCAAACAGACGATGAAAGATGCAGGAGTACCTGTTATTCCTGGATCAGACGGCCTTGTTGAAAATATGGATGAAGCCATCATGATTGCTAGAGATATCGGATATCCTATCATTATCAAAGCTACTGCTGGTGGCGGAGGTAAGGGAATTCGTATTGCCGAAGATGAAGAAACGCTGATTAAGCAGATTACCGCTGCTCAGCAAGAAGCACAAAAGGCATTTGGCAATGCAGGTGTATATCTGGAGAAATTCCTGACAGGTATGAAACACGTGGAAATTCAGATCATTGCTGATAAACACGGAAATGCAGCACATTTGGGAGAGCGTGATTGCTCGGTTCAGCGTCGTCGCCAGAAATTGGTAGAAGAAGCTCCGTGTCCGATTCTCTCCGAAGATGTGCGGACACTGATGGGTGAAGCTGCGGTACGGGCTGCCCTTGCTGTGGATTACTCGGGAGCGGGTACATTGGAGTTCCTGCTCAGCCCGAATGGCGAGTTCTATTTCATGGAGATGAATACGCGTATTCAGGTAGAGCACCCGGTGACTGAGATGGTTACTGGCGTGGATCTGATCCGTGAGATGATCTCGGTAGCTGAAGGCAACCCACTCTCATTCCGTCAGGAAGACGTGGTTATCAATGGCTGGTCCATTGAATGTCGTATCAATGCAGAAGATCCGGACCGTAACTTTATGCCATCACCAGGCAAAATCGGATTCTACCTTGCACCGGGAGGACCTGGCGTTCGTGTAGATAGTGCTGCTTATCCGGGTTATACCATTTCACCTTTCTATGACTCCATGATTGCAAAATTGATCGTGTGGGGAGCGAATCGTGAAGAGGCGATTGCCAAGATGAAACGTGCGCTTGGGGAATTTGCGATTGAAGGCATATCTACAACTATTCCTTTCCATCAGAAATTGCTGGAGCACCCAACGTTCATTCGCGGTGACTTTGATATCAAATTTCTTGAGGAAAACGAGATTTAAAAGGTATATTGGGCTTGTTTGTCATAATGTAGCCCAAATGATATAGTATGAATAATAAGAGCGCATGTCTCCTGCAAAGGATAAGCCCGCACCTCGCGGATGTTTGCAGGAGTTCCGGTAAAGCCGGACCGGAAGGGTTCTGAAGGTTGATTAACCTGAGTCCAGCGCCCTGACGGATGGCCGCAAACTTATCTCGCGAAAGGTGTGTTGAACAGTTATGAGTACACTACCGACTGAATTTGAACGAACGGATATCGGTGAAATCCAGATCGCACCTGAAGTTATTGAAGTGATTGCTGGATTGGCGACCCTTGAAGTGAAAGGTGTTGCAGGCATGAGTGGCGGATTCGCTGGCGGGTTTGCTGAATTGCTTGGTCGCAAAAACCTTTCCAAAGGCGTTAAAGTTGAAGTGGGCCAACGTGAAGCTGCAGTTGATGTTTCCGTAATTATCGAGTACGGATACCGTCTGCCACAAGTAGCTACGGAGATTCAACAGAACGTGAAACGTTCCATCGAGAACATGACAGGATTGAATGTGAATGAAGTGAATGTGCACATTCATGACGTTCAGTTCAAGAGCACCGAGAAAGTGGAAGAGATCGACCTGAACAGTCAGCGCGTAAAATAAAAGAAGACAGATTCCCCCGGCATCATCTGCCGGGGGTTATCCCGTCTTGGACAGGTCTTCATTATAGCGAAAGCTAGATGAGGATCTGATTTTTTGCTAGTGAACAGGTTAAGTAATGTTAGTGAGCAAGGGAGGCTGTGCAGTTCGTGGCTAAAATACTGGATCGGCTTCTGTTGTTTATATACAGCATAAGCGTTGGAGCAATATCGGCAGCCGTCATTCTTCTGATTAGCGGTGTGCTGCCTTACGAATTGAATTACCAGCAGGAACAAAACGTTATTGTTGCGTCGGTTATTGCAGCAGCGATTTTGTTTATCCTGAGTTTGCGATTTTTCTACATCTCGGTTCGGCGTGAGCGTGCATCGTTGCCGTCTGTAGATCAACGTACTGAGTTTGGTGATGTACAGATTTCGATGGAGACGATTGAGAATCTCTGTTTGAAGGCAACTTCCCGTTTCCGGGGAGTACGTGATGTCAAGGCACGCATACGTGTGGTTGAGTCAGGACTGGAGATTATGATCCGTGCAGTAGTGGATGGTGAGACACCTATTCCTGCGCTGACTTCTGATCTGCAAAAGGCGATACATGATCATGTGCAAGAGATTACGGGCATCCCGGTTTCTTTTGTCACGGTGTATATCGCTAATGTAACCCAGTCGCCTAACTACAAGAGTCGAGTGGAATGAGGTGAGTTTCACTGATGCTGTGGAAAGAGATTTGGGATAGTCACAGAGGCCGAATTACCGGAATTATCGGCGGCATCTTTTTTGGATTTCTTTATGTATGGATCGGTTTTTGGGATATGTTGTTCTTTGCACTCTTGGTGTTCATCGGTTATACGTTAGGCAGACGAAGCGATTCGAAGCTGGGTTCGTCCATTCCCTGGAGGGAGTGGGGACAATGGCTGGGCGATCGCTGGCGTCCGTTTAAGTGACCTACCTGAACCCTGCAATATGTTTCTTCCGAAAATAGAGCTGTAGTTTAGGTTGCCCGTTTTTTGGAGGAAACGTATTGCAGGTTTTTTTGTGAAAAGGGATAACAATAACAATACCGTGTAAGCCATCGATCTAACCGATACTGGATAAGATGTGATGTTTGCATGATTTTAAAATAAGCATGATGACGCTCCAGACGGAGCGCTGCAGGAGGCAGGACATGAAAAGACGTTTGGCAAGGGAAATTGCAGTACAAAGTCTGTATCAGATGGAAATGAATGAGGTAGGTGCAGCAGAAGCTGTGAACATGTTGATCAATGAAGCTGCTGAAGATAATGAAACCGAAGTAGTTATTCGCGATGAAGATGTAATGCGTACTTATGTTACTGAGATTGTACAAGGAGCCTGGAACAATAAGGAAGCCATTGACGGTTTGCTTGTGGATTATTTGAAAGGTTGGCAGATCAGCCGTCTGTCACGTGTAGATCGCCAGATTCTACGACTGTCAACGTATGAAATGGTATTCCGTGATGACATCCCGGCAAAGGTATCGGTCAATGAAGCAATTGAACTGTCCAAATATTTTGGTACAGAAGAATCCGGTAAATTCGTCAATGGTGTACTTGGACGCATGATTCAGGAAGTTGACGCGATTAAAGCAAAATTATCTTAAGTTATGATTAATTATAGTGTGTGTTCAAAAAGACCGGTTTTCAGTAACCTTCGTAATCAAAAGCGGGCTTTTTGAACAACCTCTAAATTTATATTCACATAAGGGAGAGAGAGTACAATGACAGCATCTATTATTAACGGTAAAGAAGTATCCCAAGAGATCCGCGCAAGCATGACAACAGAAGTAAAACAGCTTAGCGAACAGGGGGTAGTACCTGGTCTGGCTGTTGTGCTCGTCGGGGAAGATCCGGCATCCCAAGTCTATGTGCGTAATAAAGAAAAAGCATGTCACGACCTCGGTTTCTACTCCGAAGTACATCGCTTGGATGCAGATACGTCCCAAGAAGATCTGCTTGCGCTGGTGGACAAGTTGAACAATCAACAATCCATTAACGGAATTTTGGTTCAACTCCCACTACCGAAGCATATCGAAGAGAAAGCGGTCATTGATGCAATTGCCGTGGATAAAGACGTAGACGGATTCCATCCAGTCAATGTTGGTAATCTCGTAATTGGAGACGATAGTCTGCTTCCATGTACCCCAGCGGGTGTAATTGAACTGATCAAACGTACTGGACTGGAAATGTCCGGTAAACATGCAGTGGTTATCGGAAGAAGCAACATCGTTGGCAAACCGGTATCGCTGTTGCTCCAACGTGAGAATGCGACGGTAACCATGTGTCATTCCCGTACAGCCAACATGAAAGAAATTACACGTCAGGCGGACATTTTAGTTGTAGCCATCGGCCGTGCTAATTTTGTGGATGCTGATTTTGTGAAACCAGGTGCTGTTGTTATCGATGTCGGCATGAACCGTTTGGATAATGGCAAACTGGCAGGAGACGTTGATTTCGAGAGTGTGAAAGAAGTTTCTGGTCCAATTACACCCGTTCCTGGCGGTGTTGGTCCGATGACAATCACAATGCTGATGCAAAATACATTGATCGCTGCCAAGCGCGCTCACGGATTGGCCTAGGGTTTTGTCTGTGGCAGATCAAAAGATCTACTCCATCAAAGACCTGAACCGATACATCCGGATGAAACTGGAATCGGATCAGGTCCTGTCGGACGTCTGGCTGCGCGGGGAGATTTCGAATTTCACACATCACTCCAGCGGCCATATGTATTTTACATTGAAGGACAAGGACAGCCGGATCAAGTCAATTATGTTTGCGTCCCATAACCAGCGATTACCCTTTGTACCGAAGGAGGGTGCAAGGGTTATTGCCCGTGGTAATGTCTCGGTGTATGAACGGGATGGGCAGTATCAATTCTATGCTACCCATATGCAGCCGGACGGAATTGGAAGTCTGTATCTGGCTTACGAACAGCTGAAGAAAAAGCTTGAGGATGAAGGGTTATTTTCACCTTCTCGAAAAAGACAGATCCCTCGTTATCCACAGACCATCGGGGTTGTAACTTCACCGACGGGAGCGGCGGTGCGAGACATTATGATCACACTCCAGCGCAGATACCCTTCTGCCAAAGTTGTTTTATATCCTGTTCTGGTTCAAGGGAAGGGTGCAGCACCTTCCATTGTCAAAGCGATTGGCAACCTGAACCGGATGGGAGAAGCCGATGTACTTATCGTTGGACGCGGAGGCGGTTCACTGGAGGAGTTGTGGGCCTTTAATGAGGAGGTTGTGGCAAGAGCAATAGTTGCTTCGGATATTCCTGTCATTTCTGCGGTTGGGCACGAAACGGACTTCACTATTGCTGATTTTGCAGCCGATTTGCGTGCGGCTACACCTACAGCAGCTGCTGAATTAGCTGTACCTAATAGAGCTGAGTTGCTTGATCAGATCGGACAACGTCAGCGCCAGTTACAGCACAGCTTACGTCAGCGTGCTGTACATAATCGTGAACGGCTCGCAAGATTACAGCGTTCGCCAGTGCTGGTGCATCCAAGACGTACCTTGATGCAGCATACGGAACGACTGGATATGATGCACCAACGGCTTTTGAGAACAGTCGATACACGTATGAAATGGACAGGAGAGAAGCAGGAGCGTCTGCGGGCAGCACTGCAACGGTTCAATCCTCGTGAGCAGGTCAATGCAGCACGCCGTGAGAATGCGGCAGCACGCAGACAACTTGAACTTGCGATCAGGTCTATAGCCAGATCGAAGCAGCAACAGTGGAAATCATCTGTGCGGCATCTGGATGCGCTTAGCCCGCTTAAAGTCATGTCACGGGGATACAGCCTTGTCTATGACGAGCAAGAACAGCGATTGATCAAGTCGACGAAGGATGTACAGCCTGGAGATTCAATTAAGATTAAATTAACAGACGGACAGCTGGACTGTCAGGTTTGGGGAATGAAGGAGGACGACAATACCCATGGCGAATGAACCGGAATTGAATTTTGAAGAGGCAATGGCGGCATTGGAAGACATCGTAGGTCAGCTGGAACATGGTGATGTTCCGTTGGAACAGGCCATCGATCTGTTTCAACGCGGGATGAAACTTTCGCAACTTTGCGGTTTGAAGCTGGAACAAGTGGAACGCAAGATCGAGATGATCGTAGAAGAAGATGGAGAGCTTCGCAAGAAGCCTTTCGGAACTGCTGACGATGAGAGCGGTGAAGTCCATGAGTAATCGTCCTTCGTTTCAAGCATACCTCGAAGAGGTCACAGCTGAGGTGACAGAAGCGTTGAAACATACGCTTCCCGATCACTGGGATGTACCCCAATCGTTGACGGATGCGATGCAGTACTCACTTATGGCCGGAGGCAAACGCCTTCGTCCTCTTCTGGTCGTTGCTGCGGCGGAAGCCTTCGGTGCACAGCGTACAGCTGCAATGCCGGTAGCCTGCGCCGTGGAGATGGTTCATACGTATTCACTGATCCACGACGACCTGCCTGCTATGGATAATGATGATTACCGCAGGGGAAAATTAACGAATCATAAGGTATATGGTGAAGCAACAGCCATATTGGCGGGCGATGCGTTGCTAACTCATGCTTTTTATAGCATTGTTCAAGCTGGACGCCGTAGCGGTGTGGCGGCAGATGCGTTACTGTCCATCGTAGAGGACATGTCCGAACTTGCTGGAGCAAGAGGCATGGTCGGCGGCCAAGTCGCGGATATGGAAGGCGAGCAAGGCATGACCGATCTTTCACAGCTCCAATATATCCATTTGCACAAAACGGGTGATCTGATTGTTTTCTCACTCATTGCTGGAGCACGAATTGGTGGAGCAACGGAGGGACAATTGGAAGCCTTACGTGTGTTTGGCCGTGATCTGGGGCTGGCATTTCAGATTCAGGATGATATTCTCGACCTGACGGGTGACGAGCAGAAGATGGGCAAGAAAACACAGAGCGATGTGAATCAGCAGAAGGTAACATATCCTTATTTTATTGGCATGGAGGCTTCTGTAGATGAAGTGAAATCCCTTACCCAATCTGCCAAAGACGCACTTGAAAGAGCCGAGTTACCTGATGCATCCAGATTGCTGGAAATTGCAGATTATCTGATGAGTCGAGACCATTAGATTCTGACGGAGCGGTCTGTTTCAAAACCTGTATAGCCGTGTAATGAATGTAATGTCCTTTTTCCGAGTAGGTGGAAAGAGCTGTCCCGAGTGGATGCGGGAATACATATGGAGAAGAATTTTAAATAACTTGCTGGCGAGAATGCTCGTTATCGGGAGTATAGTGCAGTAAATTATGATTCTTGTTCTTTTATGTTATAATGATTTAATGTCATTTGATTCATAATGTATATATCGATTTACAACAATAACTAAACAATCTAGGAAAGCGGGGAGATTCTCGTGCTGCTTCCACAAATTAAACAACCCAGTGATCTAAAGTCGATGTCTCAGGATGATCTTGCCCTTTTGTCGGCAGAGATCCGGCAGTTTCTGATTGAGAAACTGTCTGTTACAGGTGGGCATCTCGCACCCAACTTAGGCGTGGTTGAGCTCACGGTAGCCCTGCATTACTGCTACAACAGTCCAGCAGACAAAATGATTTTTGATGTAGGGCATCAGGCTTATGTGCATAAAGTCCTGACAGGGCGTATGGATCGCTTTGATACATTGCGTCAACATAACGGTCTGTGCGGGTTTGTCAAACGCAACGAAAGTGAACATGACGTATGGGAAGCTGGACACAGCAGTACTTCATTGTCTGCTGCGATGGGGATGGCCCTTGCACGTGATCTGAAGGGTGAGGACAACCAAGTTATCGCGATGATTGGTGATGGAGCGCTTACAGGTGGTATGGCTTTTGAAGCCCTCAATCATATCGGTCATGAGCAGAGAAAACTGATGGTTATTCTGAATGATAATGAAATGTCCATTGCTCCAAACGTTGGGGCCATGCATAAATATTTGAGCAAGATTCGTTCGGATCGTCATTATCTGAAAGCAAAAGATGATGTCGAGGGCATGCTTAAAAAAATTCCTGCTATTGGGGACCGTTTGGCCAAATCGGCAAGCTGGATCAAAGATAGTGTCAAATATATGATGGTACCAGGTGTTCTTTTCGAAGAACTGGGCTTCACGTATTTGGGACCGATTGATGGGCATGATATTCCCAAATTGATCGAAACCTTCAAACAGGCAGATAACGTTGATGGCCCTGTGCTCGTTCACGTGCTCACGACCAAAGGCAAAGGTTATCAGCCAGCAGAAGCCGATTCGCACAAGTGGCACGGGATTTCTCCGTACAAAATTGAATCCGGTCAAGTGCTGAAGGCAGTCGGAAAACCGATGTACACGGAAGTATTCGGTCAAACGTTAATTGATCTTGCGAAGCAGGATAAGCGGGTCGTAGCGGTAACGCCAGCAATGCCTACAGGATCAGGTCTCATTCCTTTTAGTAAGGAATTTCCTGACCGCATGATTGACGTAGGGATCGCAGAACAGCATGCGGCAACCATGTGTGCTGCACTGGCTATGGAAGGCTTGAAGCCGGTCTTTGCCGTGTATTCTACGTTTATGCAACGTGCATATGATCAGATTGTACATGATATTTGCCGTCATAACGCCAACGTGATGTTTGCTATTGACCGTGCGGGGTTTGTTGGTCCGGATGGGGAAACACATCAAGGGGTATACGATGTGGCATTTATGCGCCATATTCCAAATATCGTTCTGATGATGCCAAAAGACGAAAATGAATTGCGTCATATGATGAAAACGGCGCTTGATTATAATGAAGGTCCAATTGCTTACCGTTATCCACGAAATAATGTGGTCGGTGTACCTTTGGATGATGTACTTGTTCCGATTCCAATCGGATCATGGGAGCAACTGCGTCCATCCGAGGGATATGCTGTCATCGCTTCAGGTTCGATGGTGCAGCTTGCAGAAGAAGCAGCAGAGATGGTGAAGCGGGAAGGTATCACAGCAGGCGTAATCAACGCTCGCTTCCTGAAACCTCTTGACGAGCAAATGTTGCGTGATTTAGCTGTTCGAGGCACCAAATTGATTGTACTTGAAGAAACATCCCAGGCAGGCAGCATGGGTAGTGCAGTTCTGGAGTTTTATGCAGAACAGGGACTACATGATGTTCATGTACAATTGATGGGGATTCCGGATCGCTTCATCGAGCATGGCAGTATTAAGGAACAACGTGAGGAAGTGGGTCTTACCGTTGAAAATGTATGTGCTGAACTGCGCAAGATGGCTGTTCAATCATCTTACGGCATACCCAAAACACGTTTTCCTTCGTAAATTTACATGATAGGAGACAGACATGTCACTCCCGAAAGAACGAATTGATGTTCTGCTGGTTGAGCAGGGCTATTATGAAAGTCGTGAGAAGGCAAAAGCTGCAATCATGGCTGGACTGGTATATGCCAATAATGAGCCGATCGAAAAGGCGGGCATGAAAATTCCAAGGGAAGCCGAGCTGAAAGTTAAAGGCTCGGTACATCCCTATGTCGGTAGAGGCGGATTGAAGCTCGAAAAAGCGATCCGTCATTTCGGCCTTGATATGAACGGACTTGTCATGCTCGACATTGGTTCATCCACCGGCGGATTTACGGACTGTGCACTTCAGCATGGCGCATCTCACGTCTACGCTATTGATGTGGGTTATAATCAGCTCGACTGGTCTTTGCGTAATGATGAGCGGGTTACCGTTATGGAACGAACTAATTTCCGCTATGTGACTCCTGAAGATCTGACGGGACCCGTGCCGAACTTTGCGAGCATTGATGTGTCGTTCATTTCACTGCGAATCATATTGCCGCCACTTCTGGCTCTTTTGAAACAACCTGCAGATATCGTTGCATTGATTAAACCTCAATTTGAGGCAGGGCGTGAAAAAGTAGGCAAGTCCGGTGTAGTACGTGATACGAAGGTACACAAGGATGTATTGCAGACAATGCTTCATTTTTCCAGTCAACTTGGTTTACATCTGCAGAGTTTAACTTTTTCACCGATAACGGGTGGAGAAGGTAATATAGAATTTCTCGCACATTGGCGTCTGGAAGCACCAGAGGCAACACAACCAGAGATCGATCCAGCTTCACTTGACGCACTTGCGGAGCAAGTTGCAAAGGAAGCAGCTCATACATTTACGGGAAACTCATCATAAGATGGGTTTCTTTTCGCTGGAAAGGTGATTGACGTAAAGGGAAATCATTACTGAACCTCGAATATGTCTTCGAGGTGAGCGATAATGGATGGTCAATATGACACAATCTTTATAGGTGTACTTGCTGTCTGTTTGATCTTGTGGCTGTTCTTTGGCTTGCGTAATTGGGTGAACCGACCGACGCCGGTAAGCTTGTCTGGAATGAAACTGAACGTGAAGATTCAAGATTCCCCGGCCTTGGATTTGCTTGAAGCACAGGGCTACGAAGTCATCGGTGGGAAAATGAAAGTCCCTCTGGCTTTTGAGGCCAATGAATCCGTTTATTACAGCAGATTATTCATTGATTATGTTGCAGAACGTGAGGATCTCAGATACCTCGTGAAAACGTCTCGTCGCAGACAGCCAATCGATATGACCGGCCCTGCGCTAAGGGATCGCTTCCTCAATTATCTGTTGTTATATCCTGGCTGTGAAGGATTGCTGTATGTTGACGTGGAGGATTCCGATATTAAGTTAATCAGGCTCATGGACTATCAGGAAGATGTGTATGATGGGGATGATCTGGACTAATATAAAAGAATGAACATTGCAGGGCAAAGTCTGCGGCGAATTACAAATGCTGCTTTATTGCAATACATCTAACTGGAGGCATATATGAAAGGACAAAGGCACATCAAGATTCGTGAAATCATTAGTCAAAATGAAATTGAGACCCAGGATGATCTGGTTGAAGCACTACGCAAATCAGGTTTTCAGGTGACTCAAGCGACGGTATCCCGGGATATCAAGGAACTTCTGTTAATCAAGATTCCGATGGATGACGGAAGATACAAGTACTCTTTACCGACAGATCAACGATATAATCCGATTCAAAAGTTGAAGCGTGCACTCGTTGACAACTTCTTGCACATTGATCACACGAACAATCTGGTTGTAATGAAATGTTTGCCGGGAACAGCCAACTCCATTGCAGCTTTGCTTGATAATATTGAGTGGAATGAAGTCATGGGCACGATCTGTGGAGATGACACCATTCTGATTATCTGCCGGACTGAAGGTAACAGTGTGACCGTTATTGAGCGGATCATGGGTTACATTGCTTAAAGTGCGTGTTCAAAAAGATTGGTTTTCAGTACCGAGAAGATGGGATGAAGCTAGAAATGGAGTAGCGGAGCGTAGGGAAACTACGTGAGCAACTGCAATGTTTCCGAAGGAAACATACTTCGTAAGCATCCCACTTATTTCGGCTGAATTCCATATTCGATGCTGATGATGCCACCAGGCATCCTTCGTAATCAAAAGCGGACTTTTTGAACAACCTTTTGAATCAATGGTTCAAAAACATAATATCTGAGTTAGTTATCCGGAGGTGTTTTTGCAGATGTTAGTTACGTTATCGATTCGTAATCTGGCTGTGGTGGAAGAAGTGGATGTTGTATTCCACCCGGGATTCCATGTACTTTCAGGGGAAACGGGTGCAGGTAAGTCGATTATTATAGATGCACTTGGCTTAATTGCCGGTGGACGCAGTTCAGCTGATCTGATCCGGTACGGATGTGAGAAGGCAGAGATGGAAGCCTTGTTCGAGATGGAGCAGAGTCATCCGGTATGGCAGACATTAGAGAAATTGGGTATCCATTGTGAGCCTGAAGAGCATTTGGTTATACGACGTGAGTTGAATACTCAAGGGAAGAGTACGTCCCGCATTAATGGGCAATTGGTCAATCTGACCATGCTGCGGGAAGTAGGCGAGAAGCTAATCAATATTCATGGACAACATGAACATCAGAGTTTGCTACGCGCTGAGAGCCATCTGGGGCTTCTCGATACTTATGGCTCGGAAGTCATCGGACCGATCAAAGCGAAGTACCAGGAGCGCTACAGCAAGTTTATCACGGCGGAAAAAGAACTGCGTGCCCTTCAGGAGTCCAGTCAGCGGGCATATCAACTCTTGGACATGTATCGCTTTCAGCTTGAGGAGATCGCAGCAGCAAGCCTTACACAAGGCGAGGATGAATTACTCGGGGAAGAACGGGTCAAACTATCCCATAGTGAGAAAATGATGGACAGTGTTGCTGGTGCATATGATCTGCTCAGTGGTCAACGCGGACTTGAAGCTGTGAGCATTGCTCTTTCAAGAATTGAAGACATTTCTGGATATGATAGCAAAGGACTGCAACCAATCGTAGAACAGCTACAATCTGCATTTTATCAATTGGAAGATGCGACATTTCAGTTAAGGGATTACCGGGAGAAGATTGAATTTAATCCGGCAAGGCTGGAAGAAGTGGAGCAAAGGCTGAATCTGATTTCTGGCCTCAGACGGAAATACGGGGACAGTGTTGAACTTATTCTGAGTTATTATGATCAGATTAGCCATGAAACCGACCAACTGGAGAACAAGGACGAACGGCTGGAGAAATTGCGAGCTGAACGTGACAAAATGCTTAACCTTGTGATGGAGTCTGCTGAAGAGCTCAGCAAGGTTCGCAAACAATGCGCCGAGCAACTTGCTGCACAGGTGGAAAGCGAACTCAAGGATCTGCAAATGGAGCGGACTACACTGCGTGTTCAAATTACTCCTTTCGAAGATCCAAAGGGGATTGAATGGAATGGACGTCGTATTCGTCTGAATCGTCATGGTGCGGACAATGCGGAATTCCTAATCTCACCAAACCCGGGCGAGCCATTACGACCACTTGGCAAAATTGCTTCAGGTGGTGAGTTGTCGAGAATGATGCTGGCGATGAAGAGTATCTTTGCGCGACATGACCGGATACCTGTGTTGATTTTTGATGAAGTTGATACCGGAGTTAGCGGTAGAGCAGCTCAATCCATTGCGGAAAAACTGTTCCGTTTGTCTTCGACTTGTCAGGTTTTCTCAATAACTCACTTACCACAAGTGGCTTGTATGGCAGATCATCAGTATCTCATTGAGAAACATGTCTACGATGGACGGACAATGACGCAGGTGGAATCGCTGTCAGACGAAGGCAGAGTGAAGGAATTGGCACGTATGCTGGGCGGCGTGGAAATTACAGAAAAAACGCTGCATCACGCACAGGAAATGCTGAATTTGGCGGAAGCCAAAAAAGGGTGAAACGGACGGCTGGCGTAATGATTGACAGTAATAAAAGCCTGGGGGCGAGGTTATCTTATAGGTACGCAATTGGCGACCACCTTTCGTCAAGCGAAAGAAGCAAAGGGAGTGTGACAGCCATTGAATTCCCCCCTCAGGAAGAAATTGCTAGGTCTTTTATTTGCCTTCTTTCTTTGTGTGATTAGCCAGGCCATTCAGCCTGTGCAAAGTTATGCTTCACTGCCGGATGAATTGCAGGTGTTTGCTGGCAGGCAAGCGGAAGTCCGGCTCGCTGTACCTGCTGCTTCAAGCGCCGTTGTAGATCGTCCTGATATCGTTGGTTTGGATGATCAGGCAGCGATGTATGTTACCAGGCAACAACCTTTGCATCTTCACCCTCAACAGACGGGACATGCCAAATTAACGTTGAAGTTGTGGGGTAAAATTCCGGTCAAAACAGTCCATGTGAATGTGATACCGGATTTGCGTGTTGTACCCGGGGGACAAACGATTGGCGTCAAGGTTAAATCGGCAGGCATTCTGGTGGTTGGACATCATCTGGTCCGTTCCGGTCAGGATGAGCGTGTATCGCCCGGAGAAACAGCGGGCATTAAGCTCGGAGATCTGATTACGCATATGGATGGAAAACGTCTGGAAGGCGTAGCAGGTGTCTCTGAAGCCGTTGAACTTGCAGGGAAAAGTAAAAAAGGTATTGATGTTGTGTTAAAACGTGGTAAGGAAACGGTGAAGACACGATTAACTCCGGCGTATGACTCCGAGGATCAAGCGTGGAGGCTTGGATTGTACATTCGTGATTCTGCAGCCGGTGTTGGCACACTTACCTTCTATGCTCCCGATCAGGGCGTATATGGCGCACTGGGCCATGTCATTACAGATATGAACACACAGACATCTATTGTTGTGGGTAGTGGTCAGATCGTTCAATCCAATGTGACGTCCATTTCTAAAAGTGAGACCGGTGATCCGGGTGAAAAACGTGCTCATTTCCTCAAGGAAAGCAAAATTTTGGGCAATATTGAACGTAATACGGCTTTTGGTATCTTTGGTAAAATGTCCGGAAATCCTGAGCACAGTCTGTATTCGAAAGGTATTCCCGTCGCTTTTTCTCATGAAGTAAAGGAAGGACCGGCCGAGATACTTACCGTGGTTGACGGTCAACAAGTTGAACGCTTCTCCATTGACATTGTTCATGTGGCAGATCAAACTGAACCAGCAACAAAAGGTCTGGTACTTCGAATTACGGACCCGAAACTGCTGGATAAGACCGGAGGTATCGTTCAAGGGATGAGTGGCAGCCCCATTGTACAAAATGGTAAATTGATCGGTGCAGTTACTCATGTATTCGTGAATGATCCAAAATCGGGTTACGGTTGCTTCATTGAATGGATGTTACAAGATGCTGGCGTTATGATGAAAAAGGAAAACGATAAGAACCTCAAGGCTGGTTAAACAGCCCTGAGGTTCTTTTTTGTCGAAAGCAAACATAATATATCGGATAATGAAATAAATTATTTATTATATAGGATCAAGAAAAAAAAATAAAGAAAAATAATTTTCGACAGGAGGAATTTAACTGGCTGTGTCGAAAATTAAACGTGTAAGGAAATGTACGAAACGATGTTTAATTTAAAGGAGGATACCGTTTTGCAAAAAATTGAGGTATTGCTGGCCGATGATAATCGTGAATTTACGAATTTGCTTGCCGAATATATATCTGAGCAGGAAGATATGGAAGTAACCGGTATTGCATACAATGGAGAAGAAGTACTGCAATTGCTGGAGCAAACTCGGGATGTGCCGGATGTATTGATTCTGGATATTATCATGCCTCACCTGGACGGACTGGGTGTGCTTGAGCGCTTGCGCGACCTGAACCTGTCTCCACAGCCTAAAGTCATTATGCTTACGGCATTCGGACAAGAGAATATCACACAGCGTGCCGTGCAACTCGGAGCTTCTTATTATATTCTTAAGCCGTTTGACATGGAAGTGCTTGCGAATCGTGTGCGTCAACTGGTGGGAACACAGACGGCGATGTCCACAAGCAGCGGATCATCCATGTTCATGAAATCATCCAATGTTGTGCCAATGGGCAAACACAAAAATCTGGATGCAAATATTACGTCCATCATACATGAAATCGGCGTTCCTGCGCATATTAAAGGATATCAGTATTTGCGCGAAGCGATTACGATGGTGTATAACAATATCGAAATTTTGGGAGCCATCACCAAAACACTGTATCCGGCGATTGCCGAAAAATTCAAAACCACGCCGTCCCGCGTCGAACGTGCCATCCGTCATGCCATTGAAGTGGCATGGACTCGCGGTAACATCGACAGCATCAGCCACTTGTTTGGTTACACGATCAATATCAGCAAGTCGAAACCAACGAATAGCGAGTTCATCGCGATGGTTGCTGACAAGCTGAGAATTGAGCATAAGGTAAGCTGAAAGGGTCAGGAGTATTGAGCTGGCAAGTATAGTTTGGATTCAAATTTGATTCTAGCCAAATGGTTTTTGGCGGCCTATATCTGAATTCGTTCATTTCATGCCGCTAAACTTCTGTAATACATGCCAACGAATACCGTCATTTATTGGGTTTGTAAAAATCCAATAAATGACGGTATTTTTATGAATGATAATGAATTTCAGTTGGATAACTTTATGCTATACTGTTCATTCCAAAATCTTTATCGTAAGACCTTGTCTAGCTACGAGCAAACGCTGAAGGTACTGTCAGGGAATATCCATCTTATAAAAGAAACAAAGATGGTTAAAAAACAATATTCTGATGCAGTTTAATTTGTTTATGTGAAGTATGCTAAATATAGTTGGGACTTTAAGTTTTTATGAATAAATATGCGAAATCGAATTATATCAGGTGTTTTAAGAGATTTATTTATATAATATGGATATTATAAGGCCCTTAGTGTCGTCTAATCCATATTAGACAACACTTTTGAGGGACTAGGGGAGGGGGCGTTAGATCATAATGACATTCTTTGTTTACAATTGACACTTCCACCGCGACGGGCTGATTTGTCTAGAAAATCATGCTTACTAATAAAATAGCTCTTTCAATGTGAAAGAGCATCAAAAGTGGTTATAGTTTAATTGCACAGATAAGTATCGTCACCGTTTTGGTTCCCAAAATACCGGAGACGGTAACCTTCTTTATAACGTGCTATCACTTTGTCAATTAATTGATCATTTTCAAAATAAATGTGACCAGTTAAATAGAGAGCTACCAGATACTCTTCAAATAGTAAGTTTCCCAGAACCATCTGTTCCTTGGGTATCTCTATTTGTAGTACACTTATCTCAACACATAGCATGTGAGAAAAACCCTGTATTGTTGAATTTATGATCCAAGCAAATTCTAAAGGCTCATAAATTTCCTCTTTGTTGTTCAGTTTTAATAGTTCAATAATTCCGCGCTTGTCTTTGAACACATACGCAGCAATAGCTTGATCGAAGTCAGCATAAGGATCACTACTTAAATTTGAGAAAAGGCTAAGATCCACTTTCTCAGCGTGATATTTATTGGTCAGGTGATCGTGAATTTGCTCTAATGAAAAAGGATTTGGTATATTTAGGGTGAGATATCGCTCGTATAGTTGTTGTATGTTAATATGCAATTCTTCTTCATCCTCTTCTCTTAAATTAATTAGGTTAAGAAGACAACTTCATGCAATTGCTGAAGTTGTCTCGAAATATAGCATTTAGTTCTGGAGATGGTATATGTATTTCTAGAATATCATATGCTTTACGTTAATTGCTCATTATTTTGGTTTTGGTATCTGTCCCATTTGACCTTCAGTTCCTTGAAAAATATGTCCTGAGCGAACTCCGTTTGACTTCTCTCCATGGAAATGCCAAAAATAGCGAGTATCATTATAATTTTTCTTGGAATGATTTTCTGAGATGATTTTTCCATTTTTACCTGCAAATTTAGCTGCGAGAATTCTACCGTCATTATAACTTGGTGTCCAAACTTCACCATATGGGCTAGAAATGATTGAAAAAGCTTGGTCATCTGTCAATGGGGCACCAACATACAGGTTTAGTTTATCGTATTTAACTCTATAATATTTAGGTTTATCTTTCTGTTTGCTCTTTGTGAGTTCACTCACAAACGCTTTAGCTTCTACAAAGCCTTCGATAACTGTTACTCCAACAGCGGCTCCAGCAGCCAGCCAAACTATAACTTTTCCGATTTCCCAACCAACCCAAGGGAGTACCCATGCTACTTTCGACTCTTCAAGTGGAACATCTTCTCCAATAATATCAAAGTCGCCAATGTTTACATTATGGTAGTTCTCATTAGACGGAGATTCTGCAACGTTACTCTGACTTTGATTTTCATCGTCTGTGGTGCGTGCATCCTCTGTGATATTTGAGCTTTCATCAGCAACAGTTTCTGGAACAATATTATCCTCTGTGCTGGTTACAACTTCTTGATCACTTTGCAACTTTTCTACACCTGCGGCTAACGAATAAGATTGTGCACCAGTTACAGCAAATAATAAGAAAGCCATAGTTAGAGCAGTAATACGGAAAAACGATTTTAAAGATGCCTTTTTAAACAATTAAATTCCCTCCGAAGTTTTTTATTTACACCATCTCCAAAATGGGTTATCGATTCTATATAGTTAATATTAGAACCAATAATTAGGAGTATAGTGCAGGCGACATTAATAAGCAATGATAGTAATAATACGTATTATTTGGTAATGTAAAAATTTATTGGGTATTAATTTACATAAGGAAAAATGTAGCTGTTCCAATTTTCACAATTTCAGTTATCTACTAAGCATGATTTTGGCTTTTGTTGTACAAGATTTAATAAATCTTAAATAGAATTAATTCTGTGAATTGTTTTCTCGCAACGCATCTGGTAGAATTTAATAAAGTATGGGATGGTGAGCAATCTCCTTTTGTAACAAGGAGGAAATTAATCTATGCAATATTACAAGAAAGTATTCTTTTTTGTGAGGAAGATTATGGAAAGTAGATTAAAGGATGTTTTAAGGATCAAGACAACAACAACAGTAAAAACAACAAGAACAACGGAAACAGTGACAACAACAAGAACAACAACAAGAAGGTTGAGATTGTAGTCACATTCTTCTCTTAGCCTAAAACACAAAATATCAAATGGTCATTGCTCACCTGTAATTCCCTTTTCAAAAGGGCAACAGGTGAGCAATATAATAAAATAATACAATGAGAAGACCGCTAATGTTTTAAATTGGCGGTCTTTTTGTCCACTATAGAGCAGTATTTAATGAAGTTGGACTAATGAATGAAAGCCAATGAAAACATTAATGTTGATAAAAATGAATTTACAACGCTAGAAAATATTGAAGTGGAGGGATATTGAAATAACACGTCTTCGAGAATGAGAGATCGTTCGTCTATTGTATGTGTAACGATCGTTGCATTAAGGGAATCCGAAAAACTGAGTCTGTTGGAGTGTCCTAGTGGTAAGAATGCGATTTAAAGGATAAATGAAGTTACTGGTTTAGGAATAACAAGGGGCATGATAAAAGGAAATCTATCAAATGGAAAAAGGTTTGATAACAAAGAGTATTCTATTTTGATTATAGGGAAAGAAAGCTTAATGGGTACTCCAGAAATCATGGGAGTACTGAGATCCACGAAGAGAAACATAATAGTCTTATTGCTTGCCCAAATGGTAGCGTTACAAAAATTATACCTACATAGATGAAAAGGATTCTGTACGTATCGATTGGATAGATGAAGAAAAGACAATCAATTATGTGAATATAATACAATGAGATGTATTGTTCAAGTGTGGATATACATTTACAGGACTGAATCCTGGTACGAGCTGTTCTCTTGGAGTAAAGGCTTTTGATACCAGTGGGAATATATCAATTATGACGCAGCACGGAGCAACTACAATGCCAACGAATACCGTCATTTTATTGGATTGAAGATATCCAATAATTGACGGTATTTTTGCATAACGAAATAACACAGATCATGGGGATAAAAATTATCTTTCATAAACTTTTACCCTCAGTTAACGCTTTTTCAAGTAGAAAGTGGTACGATGTGACCATTGACAAAGACCTACATATATATTTGAAAAGTTCGGATAAGATGCTACGAACAGAGGAGTAGAATAGTATGTTTACGCAAATAGGCGAGATTGCTGAACCAATTCCTGTAGTACAATCTGATACAAAATGTGATATCGTCTATCATCTTTTCAAGTCCAATCCTAGTCTGGAAGGTATAGCTGTTATGGGGGAGAAGGATGTGTCATTAATGATGCGGCCCCGATTCTTTCAGCAGATTGGCACCCAGTATGGCTATAATCTGTATATGGGACGTCCTGTAGAACTGGTGATGAATACGCAGGCACTGGTCGTGGATTATTCGGAACAGATTACAGATGTCAGTGTTCTAGCCATGGATCGAGATGAAGGGGATATATATGATCTTGTGTTGGTCACGTCAGGAGAAAGTTTCTTTGGAGCTGTGAGTATTCGACGTTTGCTACTTGCTGTTGCTGATGTACGGGCTGAAATGGCGATTTTTATGAACCCGCTGACTGGTCTTCCTGGTAATCATATCATAGATGAAAGGCTGTCGCAGGCTCTTCAGATGGACCAATTTAGCGTACTGTACGTTGATCTTGATCAATTCAAATCCTACAATGATAGCTACGGCTTCAAAATGGGGGATCAGCTTATTCAGGCGACAGCTAACTTGCTGCGTAAGCTATTTGTTCCCCCTGAAGCTTTTCTTGGACATATCGGTGGTGATGATTTTATTACGATCCTGAATCACCATGATTACAAATATATTAGTGAGGAAGTCATCTCAGGTTTTGAGGAAATGAAAAAGACATTTTACAACGAACATGATTGGCATCATCAATATGTTCTGGGGGAAGGACGCTCCGGGCTGAATCGGCCCATTCCTCTGGTGTCGGTATCCATCGCCGTTGTAACCAATAGCAAGCGAAAATATGAAAACATAGATCAGATAATTGATGAGGCCACACGCATCAAAAAAGGTTGTAAAGCGATTGCTGGGAGTATCATCTGTGCAAATGATACCGCCACTACTCCGTGCTAGAAATAAAATTACGAGAACGTAGAGGACAGAGAGAACCTAAAGATGTGGGTCTAAAAGCTTTCTGTAAGAAAGCTTCTTCGGAAGCTGAGGCTTCGCCTCTATACCCATAACGTTAAAAATACAAGAAAAACCGCTACTTATCAGGAGTTAGTCACCTGTAATAGCGGTTCTATCATTGGATGCGAGTCGAAGGTTGTGTAGCGAACGAACCACTTTAACCTTCAAACCCATTATGTATACATATAAGTATGTTTGATAAATGCGTACTCAGATTCGAATATCGACGGATGGATATGAAGCAGCAGGAGATGTAGAAGCCGTAGTTTGCGAACCATTTCCTGATTCCTGATCTGTGGTTCCGCCATCTGATGGGTGCTCCTTGCTTCCCGTTTTCTTTCCTTCATTTACTTCCTGCTCTTCTTCTCCAGATGTTGCAGAGATAGGTGGTTGTACCCCTTTTTTAGGTGCGGGCTGATGAATCTCTTCCACCAGTTCCCCAATCTTCTGATTGACCTTATTTAACTGGGAGTTGATGTCCTGGACGGTCTCTCGCTTAGCCTGAAAGACGGTGCGTTCTGAATTTTCCAGCATCATTGATTTGCCTATATCCTTGTCTGCATTGATCTCCAGAACAAGTCGGTCGAAGCGGGTTTCTCCTTCGGTGGTCTGAATGGAGCCCTGCATGCGATCACGCAAACCGACCAGCTTACCCAATTGATCATAAGTCTGACTATGCTTGATCAGGTGATCGAGTGAAGGGGCTTGTGTCTCGTCGGTTGGTTTGGGTTGTTGCTGTTGAGCTTTTTCGGGCTGTCTTAATTTGTTCTTTTCTTGCAATTCTTCAGCTTTAATTTGGGCAATCTGGCTGTCGATCTGGGAAATGGAGCTTGTTAAGGATTTGATTCGCTGAGCTTTGGTTTTGGTATCCAACTCGTCATTGGTTTTTACACCTTGCATTTCTTCATTGAGCCGGATCTTCTGCTGCATGAGTCCCTGAATTTCTTTATCCCGATTGGAGACTTGATTCCCGGGAGTGAAACTGCTTTTGGTTGCAGATGAGATTGAATTCATATCCTCTGTTCTCCTTCTCCGCTTTATCATGGTTCTATTTACATATATCGGATGTTAAGAGAAGGATTTGAATAGCTCTTGTTTCCTCGCAATGGATTCATATTGCGTCGGTTATATTGCGTACTTCATCATAATAATTGATAATGGTTATCAATAAGTGAGTGGAAGTTCAGACACAATCTATGTAGACGGAGATGGGTTAGCAAAATGTGGAATGATTATTATATCCTCTGGAACTATGCTGCGGTGAGTGTAACAGATATCCGTTACATGGAATTAGAGGCATATGAAGAGATGAAATACAAATTTCCGACAAGTACCTTTGTACTCACCATTCAGGGTGATGCTGGAGTGACGATTGACAACCAAACATATGAAGTGAGTCGCTTTTATATTTTCCATGGGGGAAAAGGGAGTAAGTTGGTGATTCAAGCAGGTGAATCCGGATTGCGCCTATATTACTTGATGTACAAAGCAAACTTGCCGAGTGGAGGGAGAAATGATCTCGGAAGGTTAATGGAGCGTATCAATCCGTTCCAAATGAACTATGGCTTTACCCCAGATATGCCAACCATTCTATATGAGCAATTGAAACAGATGCACTTTTTGTGGGATCAAAAGAACCCTATTCAGCACTTTCAAGCCAAGAGTTTGTTCTATGCATTTGTGGAGCAAATCTCATCACAGATTCCTCGTGTATCCACTCGCTATCCAAATATTATGGATCAGGTCAGCAAAGTCATTGAAATTATAGAGTCTTCATACACCGAGCCGCTTACGCTGCATGCTTTGGCAGAAATGATCGGCTCCAGCCCAAGAAGTTTGTCACGCAAGTTCAAGCAGTCGACTGGAACAAGTCCGATCGATTATCTGATTCAGTTTCGTTTGTTCAAAGCCAAGGAGATGTTGCTGCAAACGGACGCCACGTTGGATGAGATCGCTGTAGGCATCGGTTATCCGGATGGATATTATTTGGGGCGTATGTTCAAGAAACATACAGGTCTTTCTCCTTTGCAATTTAAAGAAAAGACCTCAGCACCCCTATATTGGCCTGATCTGACATCAGGTGTGGCGCGAAATGACATTTTCAGAGGTGGAAGTGGAAGGTATGTTTATACTGATGGTGATAATCATTATCAATATAAACACGGAGGGTCAATAAATATGAACAGACAGACAAGAACGGGAATGTTGCTTAGTATTTTACTAAGTCTTACGTTACTGCTAAGTGCCTGCTCTACAGGTGTTGCCAGTAATTCGAGCGGGGATGCTTCTGGAAGCAAAAGTACATCAAGTTCCACAAACACAGTAACAGCGGGTAATCACACCAAAACATCTGAACCACGTATAATCTCAACGGTGAAGGGAGATATTACAATTCCGGCTGAACCTAAACGGATTGTGGTTGACTTGTATCTAGGAAGCTTGATCGCTCTGGGGATCAAACCTGTGGGTACACCCGAGATGAACCTGAAAAATCCTTATTTTATCAGCTCACTTGAGGGTGTGCAGAATATTGGTGAATATGAAACCATCTCTCTAGAAAAGGTGTTGGAACTTGAACCGGATCTCATTGTGACAGGTAATCCTGATTTATTTGATTCCTTTAGCAAAATTGCACCTACCTTGGTTGTACCTTATGGTGAATTGAAAAATACCCACGAAGAAATTACCTATTTCGGTGAAGTGTTAAATAAAGAAAAAGAATCTGAGGCATGGTTAGCCGATTATGATGCAAGAATTGCAGATGCCAAGAAACGTGTTAGTGAGGCAATTGATCCGCAGGCCGAGGTGTCGGTCATGCAGTTCTATGATAAAGCACCGTTGGCCTTTGGTGATAATTTTGGTCGGGGAGGTCAGGCAGTCTACAGCGCGCTTGGTTTGAATCCTCCTGCAGATAAAAAAGAGATCTTAATGAAGGATCAACTGGTTGAAGTTTCATCGGAAGCGATTCCTGAATTTGCCGGAGACTATATCATTCTAACAGCAGATAATCTGACCCTGGAAGAGTTGAAATCGAAACCGGTCTGGAGTTCACTGGATGCGGTTAAAAATGATCGTGTGTTTATCTGGAGCCCGGATCGTTCATGGTACTTTGACCCGATTGCAACATTGGATCAAACAGAGGAATTGGCCGCGTGGTTTAAGAAGATCTCTGAACCAAATTAAGTCTAACAAGTGATTGATGAGATGAAATCCAATTCCATTCTAAATTTCAGTTGATAATGAAAATTATTATCATTTATAATAAAGGTACATTAGTGAACCTCTGCTAGGCATATGTTATCGGATGTGTGGCAGAATGATGACCTTGTAAGGCCTTTGTTCCGGGTGAGGTTGGGATTGGAGAGTATTCGATGCAATTAGACGAACAGATGAAATGCTGGAATCATGCCGCTGTTAAGGTTCTGGATATACGCCGAATCGTTATGGAGGCAGGGGCACAACTGAGTTCCTACACACTTCCGGCAAATGGTTTTATATATACGATTCGAGGATCTGCTGTGCTTCAGTTGGATGGACAAACATACAAGGCAGAGCGGTTCTACATGCTTCATGGGGCCAAAGGATCTTCACTGGATATCCAAACCAACGAAGATTTTGAATATATTCTGCTCTATTACAGAGCATTTCTTGCCTTTCCTAGTTATCGTAAAAAGTGGTTATTGGCACAGCCGGAAGTTGCACCGTTCTCTTTGCAATATGGATTTGCACCGAGTAGTCCGCTGGGGTTATTACGTTACCTTGATGAGCTTGAGGGTGCATGGATTCAATCTGGCAGTCTGGATCTGCTTCATACCCAAAGTTTATTTTACCAGTTCATTCATGAAATGATGGTTCAATTGGCAGAGCAGGAGATCAAAACAGAGCTTGCTGACCCGGTGAAACAAACACTTCGTTATATACAGAATCATTATAGGGAACAGGTCACGCTTGATTTCCTGGCTGAACAGTTCAACTACAGCTCCCGACATTTATCCATGCAATTCAAACGACAGACGGGTTACAGTCCCATTGATTATTTAATTCAGACCCGAATCGCTAAGGCTCGCAATCTGCTTTTGCGATCTGATGCAACGCTGAGTGAAATTGCAGCAGAAGTAGGTTATTCGGATGTGTATTATTTTAGTCGTATCTTCAAAAAACATGTGGGGATCTCTCCGATACAGTATCAACGAAAGATGAGAGAAGAAGCGAGAACAGAGGATCGTCCATTAGTAATCTCTGAATCGTCCATTGGCCGAAGATGGAAGTCGGGATATATTGATTATGAGAATCATTATCAATATATAGACGGAGGGTCTACACCAATGAAAAGAAGAAAAACAAGTTCCAGTATGATTATGGTTGCATTATTGAGCATAACGATGCTCCTCGCAGCCTGCTCTTCGGGTACAGCAAGAACACCAGCAGCTGGCGAAGGAACGGGTGCCAGTTCCAATAACAGCAGTACGGCAGTATCATCAGACACAGCAAGCCAGACAAACAAAGACAATGAAACACGCACGGTCTCAACGGTTAAGGGCGACGTAGTTGTTCCAGCGAATCCGAAACGGGTTGTTGTACTATATCTCCAGGGAGACGTCGTTGCGCTTGGAATTAAGCCAATTGCTACATCTGAAGTATTCAACGGGGCTGCCTACAAGAGTGAGCTTGAAGGTGTAAATTCACTAGGCACCTGGTTCGAACCGAATCCTGAAGCTGTCATTGACCTTGATCCGGATCTGATCATTGTTCCTTCAGAAGAGACGTATACTTTGTTAAAGGATATCGCACCAACGGTATATATTCCATACGAGAAAATGACAACAGAAGAAAGACTCCAGAGTATAGCGAGTATTTTTGGCAAAGAACAGGAAGCTGAGACATTAATCAATAATCTTAATAGCAAAGTCGAAGAGAGTAAGCAAACACTAGCAGATGCAGGCATATTGGACAAAACGGTTTCCATTGTGGAGGGCGGTTTGAAAGGTATGGTCGTTGTAGAGAGCAAGCAATATGGCCGAGGATCTCAGGCACTATATGAATACTTGGGGATGAAAGCACCTGAAGTGGTACAAAAGAAAATTGATGTAGTTTCGGAAGCGGGAGGCTCTAATCTATCCATGGAAGTACTGCCTGAATATATCGGGGACTACGTGTTTCGTTCGGTGTATGAAGGGGCAGATAACCTTACGGATGATCCAATATGGAGCAGCATCCCGGCTGTTAAAGAAGGTCGTCTGATTGAGATTGATTTCGATTTCTTCTATTATTCGGATATCTATTCAATTAATAAACAACTTGATTTTGTCGTTGAAAAGCTGTTGGCGGCTCCAAGAGCGCAATAGTAAAGAGCAGATGTGTTCGTAGAATTTTTGTACAAGAAATGTTTGTTTTTTAGCCATTGTATTTTGATAAGATTACCATTACACTAGGATTTAAGTGATAATGAGAATCGATATCAAATACTCGATGTTCTGGATCGAATTAACGGAGGTATTTTTAATATGAATCAGCAGTTGGAACTTTATGATGTAACCATTATCGGCGGTGGCCCTGCGGGCATGTACTCTGCCTTTTATAGCGGCATGCGGGATATGAAGACCAAGTTGATTGAGGCACGTGACAGATTGGGAGGTCGCATGCTCTTTTATCCGGAGAAAATGATCTGGGATGTCGGGGGTGTGACGCCAATTCTGTGTGAAGATCTGATCAAACAATTGGAAGAACAGGCAAGGACTTTTGAGCCAACCCTCGTATTTGAACAACAGATCGAAGGATTCGAGCGTCAACCTGATGGCACAATTCTGTTAACTTCTGCAACAGGTGAGCAACACTGGACACGTACCGTCATTATGGCAATCGGATATGGTATATATAAAATGGCCAAGCTGGAGCTTGAAGGTGCAGACCGCTATGAGGTTAGCAATCTGCACTATACTGTGCAGGAACTAGAGCCATTCCGTGGTAAACGTGTGCTAATCTCGGGTGGAGGAGACTCTGCTGTGGACTGGGCGAATGAACTGGAAGCACTGGCAGAGCAAGTTACGGTTGTGCATCGTCGTGACCGCTTTGGCGGGTTGGAGCGTAATGTACTACGTATGAGAGAATCCTCTGTAGATGTCCGTACACCATATGCGGTAGAGACACTGCATAGTATGAGTGGTGATGTGATTGAACAGGTGACCATCTCACACGTGGATACAGGTGAAACTGAACTGCTTGAAGTCGATGCTGTCATTGTAAACCATGGCATGAAGAGTGACTTTGGTCCAATCCGGGATTGGGGACTTGATCTTGGCGAATGGCATGTCACTACAACGGAGAGATTGCAAACCAATATTCCCGGCGTGTTTGGCGCAGGCGATTTTGTAGATTATGGTAGCAAACTGTACCTGATTGCGGGTACTTTCACAGATGCAGCCCTAGCGGTAAACAGTGCGAAGCTTTACATGGACCCTGAAGCGGAGAAAGTGGCTTATGTTTCTTCCCATAACAGTCGCTTCAAGGAGAAAAATAAAGCCCTTGGCGTTGTAGAAGAATAAAGGTCTTCGATCGGTTATATTAAGATGACTTCGAGTTCATTCCGAAGTCATCTTTTTTGCATAAAATGGGTAATAAGAAGGCATAATGGCACAAGATAGAACACACTTCGAATTGAACATGAACCACCAAATGTCTATAATAAGCTTGAGAAACTTTAGAATAACATCAAGATACAATAACTAGATCAGAGTGGAGTGCAGCGTATGAAAAAGGGATCACAGCCACAACGAGGCTTCACCTTCATCCAGCGGTGGTTCAAACGATCTGATAAAAAAAAGATCAAATGGTCTGAAATGTATCTCGCACTGGCTGGCGCGCTTCATCGCTTGTTGGTTGAAGGGCGGCGTGAACGTTCAGCAGCCAAACGGCTGCATCAGGACTTGCCTATTAACGCGTTGGGCGAGATGAAGCTAGAGCCAGGGGATATTGTGTACACGCCAAGCTCGGAATCGACGTATTACGCCGGGCATATGGGCATTATCGGTCTCGACGGCAAGGTGTATCATGTGCACCCTTATGGGCCTGTATTTGCTGATTCATTAGAGTGGTATCTGACGCGATTTTATGAAGGAGATCGTTTCATTGTATTCCGTTCCAGATTGAATGAGGCAGGAATGAAAGCAGCGGGGTGGGTACACGACCATTACAAGCAGGTAAAATTCTACCGTTTGCAGACCAATCTGCGCAGTATTGAGCGCAATTACTGCTCCAAGTTTATATATCAGGCCTATCAGTTCACATCGGGACTGGATCTGTGGAGCCGCAAATTTACCCGAATGAATCAGGGGTATATCTATCCATTTCGAATTGAGCGTTCATCAGAGCTGGACGTTCTGGGAACTTTTTATAAATAAGGCTGGAACCGACTAAAATACTGTTCTTCCGAAAAAAAGGAGAGCAGGTTCTGTCGGTTTTTTTTATATGTGTAGAGATTAAAAACAGGAAAAACGCTCAAAACGTCGAATAGATTATGAGATAGGCACGCACAACTTGGAATCGTATACATAAAAAAAGACGAGATGATTATTAGCCCAGAGTAAAAAAATGACTACGAAGTAGACGAACAAGAAAGAGTGAAGCGAGATGAAATGGCCGGGTTTCTTACAACGATTCCGACCGAACAAAAACGTGGTTAAGCTATCGGATTATATCCCAAAAAAGGAAAGGAGGCACTACTGTTCCATATGCAAGAAAAACGTTAAATCGGTCGTGCATTATGCCGCGCCACAGGGAAATGTTTCAGGTGTATGCAGTTCTTGTAAGTCTTTAGCGGATGAACGTGGAATGTTTCCCATTTAATAAGAAGAGATGCGCTCAGGAAATAAGAATTTTTTGATTTATGCGCGTTTTTGTAGTACATTAGCAAATGTATTCGAAGGAGGATTCTAATGTACTCAGGTAGACAAGACGATACTTTATACATCATGACCTACACCTTAAACAGCGGTATCAAGGGTACGGTTCCACTGTCTAATAAGCAGATTATTGAGTGGCTGGATTGCTACAGAAATGAGAAGCGCTTCGTGACCGAAATCGGCAAGGAGTTTTTTGGATTGAATGCAGGATTGGTAGCAGACTTCAAGGTTCAAAATCATTTATCGGATTATCAGCAGACCATTATGCCTACACAGCAGCAGGATAACCTGGAACGCTTGTCCAGTGCTTATAAATCAACCGAGTTATTAATGAAGATTGATTGTAAATGTGGCACGGCTTATGTGACGGAATCCCCATACAAGCGCACAAAATGGTACTGTACAAAGTGTAAAGAGATTGTATTTTTGGATGCCAAAAAAGGAATGGTGGAAACGTCGCGTGGTGACGCTTACTACATGACCAACAAATATTTTGTTTCCCGTGACTAGCGGGAAGTGACTCTGGAAGCATCGCTGCGAAGCGGTGCTTTTTTGTGCGAATGTTTGCTCTATAACAAAAAAAGCCCCAAGGGGCCTTTTTGGAAAATATCTAAGATCGATCTTTTAGGAATTATGAGGAGCATTCAACTTTGTGAGGAGGAATGAAGCAGCAACGACAGCGTGGCTCGTAAGCTTCTGAATCGCCAATCATGACAACCGGACCCAAGGTGACAGGCTCCCCATTGACGATACGTTGCGTAAAGGCTGCATCCGGGCTGCCACATACCGCACAGAAAGCCGAGAGTTTCTCAATGTCGTCTGCCATGGCAAGCAAACCACCGACATATCCGAATTCCTTACCACGGTAATCCATATTAAGTCCGTCCACAATGACATGTTTGCCACAATACGCTAACTCCGAGACAAGTTCCATAATGGCACTGCTGAAAAATTGTACTTCATCAAATGCAACAACATCAGCATCTATGGTTTGGTTCAAGATCATTTCTACGGATTCCGGGGTTAATTGCCGGGGAATGGAATGGGCAGGGAGTCGATAACCAATTCGGCTTACGATCTCGTCCTGGGCAAACCGATTATCCTCGGCTGGTTTGTAGGCCACAACCTTTTTACGGCCAAATTGTATTAATTTCTGACAACGGCGAATGAGTTCACCGGATTTTTCACTGAACATGGGTCCAGTAATTACGGTAATACGTCCTGTTTGCACGGTGCTGCTACTCCTCTCACATACGGGATTCAACAAAAAAAGCGACCTTTACAGAGTACCACAAAATCTTTGGAAAGAGCCAGAACTAATCTGCGCAGCTTTGTGTTACTATATGGATTGTTAAGGTATTGGTTACGGCAGCTAGTTAACAGGAGTTGTGAAAAGAGGTGTTTAGTATGAGTGAAGCATTAACATCACTTCAAGAGCGATATGAAAGCCTGAAAGAACAGGGATCTCTAGATGAAGCGACGCAGGTGTTATTTGCAGAACTGTTCGCAGAAGCGGAGAGACTGCAGGCAAGTAACCTTACCTTGCGTAGAACGATCTTGAAGTCTTCTTCCAAAGAATCACGTATGTCTACCAAACTGCGGGATGCCTTATACGAATGACCCGGAGATTACTCCGGGTCCTCTTCTGTCTTTAATTTGCGAGGGAACAGAATACCTGCTGTAATTCTGGCAATCATGGCAAAGGTGAGACCAATGCCTGCAAACATGTAGATTACGGTAAAGGCTTTGCTGAATCCGGTGGTTGGCACAAATTCAGGATGTCCCACCGTAGTCAGGGTAACCGCACAGAAGTATAACGCATCGATCCAGTGCAGACCTTCAACACGAGTGTAAAATAAAGTGCCTGATAGCAACGTTGCTGCCGTTAACGCGAACAGAGCCAGAAACTTAGGGTCTTTGAACGCATGGAAAATGCCTTTGAGCAATCGTTGTAACGTGATTAGAAATGATACCATGATGATCCATCCTGTCTATGTAAAGTAGGCGGTGTGTTGTATAAACACACAAAAAGCCCGGACTCATGGAGTCCTTCCGGGCGTCTCTGCTTTTTCGGGTACACTTTTGGACCGGAAACGGGGACCTACATAATTACGCTTGCGGTCACGGAACAAGATCCAGCCTCCCAGAAAACTCATACCTGCGGCAAAAAGGACAAGTCCACCGCCAAAGGAAAGCCACTGGAATCCTGGTGAAATCAGTTCGTTCCCGTGCTCGGCATAATATAGGAACAGGGCATCTTTCATCATCAGAAAACCCTTCATAGCCATTAACCCGGGGATGACCAGAACAACAATTGCCAAAAATCGCGCAAAGACCAATCTTGTATTCATGAGCATTATACCCTTTCTGCCAAAGTCGACATTAAATAAAGGTTACGCTTACAGATCATACCTGATTCCATCATAGCTTGGAATGCATAGGCTGTCCATGTGTGATTGGTTCAAACTTTGAGTTGACCGCTCAAGGAGAGTACAATGGCATATAGAGGGTATAAGCTAAACCATGATTTAAGCCATCATAAATGATATTGAAATTTGATTCATAGAGGAGAGCATGAGAGATGCCAATTACATGTGATGTTGCAATTCTTGGAGGAGGAACCGGTGGATATGTAGCCGCGATCCGGGCTGCACAGCTGGGAAAACAGGTTGTTATCATTGAGAAGGACAAGCTTGGCGGTACCTGTCTGCATCGTGGCTGTATTCCGAGTAAGGCTTTGCTGAAAAGTGCGGAAGTATACGCCGAAATCCAGGAGAGCGAGACGTATGGTATCGAGACGAATGGAGCCACACTTGTATTTCCCAAAGTACAGGCGCGCAAGGATGCAATTGTCGAACAGCTCCACCAGGGCGTTCAGTATTTGATGAAAAAAAATAAAATCCAGGTTGTACACGCGAAAGGTCGCGTCATCGGTCCATCCATCTTCTCACCGCAGAGCGGAGCAGTCGCTGTAGAGTTCGAAGATGGCGAGATGGATACGGTAGTTCCAACCAATCTCATCATTGCCACTGGTTCGCGTCCTCGTGTGCTGCCGGGCCTGGAACCGGACGGCAAGTTTATTATGAGCAGTGACGAAGCCCTGCGTATGGATGAACTTCCTGCATCACTCATCATTGTTGGTGGGGGTGTGATTGGACTGGAGTGGGCATCCATGCTGAATGACTTTGGCGTAGACATCACAGTAGTAGAAGCAGCTGCTCACGTGTTGCCTGCCGAGGATGAGGATGTTGCCAGAGAAATGCAGCGATTGCTCGGCAAACGAGGTGTCCGTTTCCTGACAGATGCCACCGTTCTAACCGAAACATATAGCACGGATCAAGAGGGTATTCAGATTGATGTGCAGCTTGGTGAAGATAAGCAGGAAACGCTAAGAGCGGAGAAAATGCTCGTATCGGTTGGACGTCAAGCTAATGTGGAAAATATCGGACTTGAAAATACAGATATCAAATTGGAGCGTGGGTTCATCGCTGTGAACAAACAGTTACAGACCGGTGAAGGTCACATCTACGCCATTGGTGACTGCATCGGCGGTTTACAGCTTGCACATGCCGCAAGTCATGAAGGCATTCTCGCTGTCGATCATCTGGCGGGCGAAACGGTACATGCCGTAGAATCCCACCGTATCCCGCGTTGTGTGTACACACGTCCGGAAGCAGCAAGCATCGGATTCACCGAGCGTGAAGCCAAAGAACGTGGCTATGATATTAAAACAGGGAAGTTCCCATTTTCGGCTATTGGCAAATCACTCATTCACGGAAGTCGGGATGGATTCGTAAAGGTGATCGCAGATGCCAAGACGAATGATATATTGGGGGTACATATGATTGGCACCCATGTGACGGAATTAATCGCTGAGGCTTCTCTGGCTCAGATGCTGGATGCCACACCTTGGGAAGTTGGACAAACCATTCATCCGCACCCTTCTCTGTCAGAAATTATGGGTGAAGCCATGTTGGCGGTCGATGGAAAGGCCATTGGAATGTAAGCCAAACAAGCTTATGAGAAAGGTCCTTTCCTTTTTTGGGTAAAAGGGATTATAATAAGGTTAAGCCAAGTCTTAGTACCAGGTTATAAGATCGGGTAGTAAGAGTGGCACAGGCTCTGATTAAAAGGAGGTACCTCATATGAGTTCACAAGGTACTGCAGACGCGGTCCACCGGCATCAACAGCTGGGACTTAGCGATGGTGAAGTATTGGATATGTACAAATACATGCTGCTCGCGCGCAAGTTTGACGAGCGTTGCTTGCTCTTGCAACGGGCTGGCAAAATTAACTTTCACGTATCCGGTGTAGGACAGGAAGCTGCGCAAGTAGGCGCTGCTTTTGGTCTGGATCGGGATCACGATTATTATTTACCTTATTACCGCGATTACGGTTTTGTACTGGCGGTAGGCATGACTCCGCGTGAGTTGATGTTGTCTGCTTTTGCGAAGGCAGAAGATCCGAATAGTGGCGGTCGGCAAATGCCGGGTCACTTCGGTCACAAAAAGCTGCGGATTGTGACGGGTTCCAGCCCGGTTACAACACAGGTTCCGCACGCTGTTGGATTTGCACTGGCTGCCAAAATGAAGAAGCAAGAATTTGTTTCTTTTGTTACGTTTGGCGAAGGATCAAGCAATCAGGGTGACTTCCATGAGGGAGCCAACTTTGCAGGTGTGCATAAATTGCCTGTCATTATTATGTGTGAGAACAATCAATATGCAATTTCGGTACCGATTCACAAACAGTTGAGCGGCAAAATATCCGATCGAGCACAAGGATACGGGTTCCCCGGACTTCGTGTAGATGGTAACGATGCATTAGAAGTATATGCTGCAGTGAAGGAAGCGCGTCGCCGTGCCATAGCCGGAGAAGGCCCGACACTGATTGAAGCGATGATGTATCGGTTGTCACCTCACTCCACCTCCGATAATGATCTGGCTTACCGGACCAAAGAGGAAGTTGAGGAGAACTGGAAGAAAGATGGCGTTCCTCGTATGAAGAACTACTTGATCGATTGCGGCATCTGGGACGAAGCCCGGGATGCGGATCTGGCTTCCCAGCTTGCGCTGGAAATGAAAGAAGCAACTGAATATGCAGACAACGCGCCATATCCTAAACCTGAGGACACTCTGACGCACGTTTATGCGGACAGCGAAGAAGGGGGACGGTAAGTATGGCAGTGATGGAATATATTGATGCAATCCGTCTCGCGATGAAAGAAGAGATGGAACGGGATGAAAATGTGTTTATCCTTGGTGAAGACGTAGGTCTCAAAGGTGGTGTGTTTACCACAACTAAAGGGCTGCAAGATCAGTTTGGCGAAATGCGAGTGATGGACACACCATTGTCTGAATCTGCTATTGCAGGTGTTGCGATTGGTGCAGCGATGTATGGCATGAAGCCGATTGCCGAAATGCAATATTCGGACTTCATGTTGCCAGCAACCAACCAGATCATTAGTGAAGCGGCAAAAATTCGCTATCGTTCCAACAATGACTGGAGCTGTCCGATTGTTATCCGTGCGCCGATTGGTGGCGGGATCTTCGGTGGGTTGTATCACTCCCAATGTCCGGAGTCGATTTTCTTTGGTACACCTGGTCTGAAAATTATAGCTCCCTACTCGGCATACGATGCTAAGGGACTGCTGAAGGCCGCTATTCGCGACCCGGACCCGGTACTCTTTTTTGAAAATAAAAAATGCTACAAACTTATCAAGGAAGATGTGCCTGAAGATGATTACATCGTTCCGATTGGTAAAGCCAACGTACTTCGTGAAGGTGCGGATATTACGGTGATCGGTTACAGTCAGCCGCTACATTTTGTCATGCAGGCTGCTGAGGAACTGGAGCGTGAAGAAGGCATTACAGCACACGTTCTCGATCTGCGCACATTGCAACCGTTGGATCGTGAAGCGATTATTGCTTCCGCTCGTCTGACAGGCAAAGTGCTGATCGTACACGAAGATAACAAAACGGGTGGTGTAGGTGCCGAAGTTGCCGCGATTATTAGTGAGGAATGTCTATTTGAACTGGATGCACCGATTCAGCGTCTCTGCGGACCTGATGTGCCGGCCATGCCAATTAGCCCAACATTGGAGAAATTCTACATGCTGAGCAAAGACAAAGCCAAAGCAGCAATGCGTACACTTGCCGAGTTTTAATTTCGTTTTTTGGATCGTTTAAAAGTAAAGTTTGGAGTGATAATCAAATGGCTGAACGTATGAAATGGATCGAGGTCATTATGCCGCAATTGGCGGAATCGCTGGTCTCGGCTACCATAGGCAAATGGTTGAAAAAACCGGGCGACCGTGTGGAACAGTACGAGCCGATCTGTGAAGTAATCACTGATAAAGTTAATGCCGAGATTCCATCCACTGTGGATGGAATTATGGGTGACCTTTTGGTGGAAGAGGGCACAACGATAGCTGTTGGTGAAGCAATCTGCCGCATGCAGGTCGCAGCTTCTGACGAAGAAGCGGCTGAGCAAGTAACACAAGTATCGCAGCAACAGGAGCAAGTGCAGCAACATGCGAGCCCCACTCCTCTTGCCGCGTCAAATACAGCAGGACATGATCCGAACCAGCCGATGCGTAATCGGTATTCCCCAGCAGTGCAATCCTTGGCAGCAGAGCATGGCTTGAACTTGCAAAGCATCCAAGGCACCGGTGCCGGTGGTCGTATTACCCGCAAAGATGTGCTGACATTTGTTGCACAGGGAGGTAACGCGGCTGGATCGTCCGCACAAGCATCATCTGCAGCAGTTCAGCATACACCTTCTAGTATGCCGTCTGCTTCTCCATTCAGCGGAGTGAATCGTGGAAATGGAGAAATGGGTTTGACCGCTGGAGAAGCGATCTCAGCGTCCGATGCAGGTGTTCCTGTGAGACATTCAGGCATTCATCTAACCGAAAGTCCGAAAATTCCACAGATCGAAGTGGAAGGTGGCGGCCAGGGAAGATCGGAGTATTTCATCGATGTTACCCCTGTGCGTAATGCCATTGCCCGGAATATGCGTCAAAGCGTATCGGAAATCCCGCATGCATGGACAATGATCGAAGTGGACGTAACCAATCTTGTGATGCTACGCAATAAACTCAAGGATGAGTTCAAGCGTAAGGAAGGCATCAATCTGACATATCTGTCCTTCATGATGAAGGGAGTCGTTAACGCGATTAAAGACTACCCAATTATGAACTCGGTATGGGCAGTGGACAAAATTATCGTCAAACGGGACATTAACCTGTCCATGGCGGTAGGAACCGAAGATTCTGTACTTACACCCGTAATCAAACATGCCGATCAGCGTAATATCGCAGGTCTGGCCCGTGAAGTGGATGAACTGGCTCGCAAAACACGTGAAGGTACGTTAAAGCTGGACCATATGCAAGGTGGTACGTTCACGGTGAACAACACCGGTTCATTTGGTTCGATCCTGTCCCAGCCAATCATTAACTATCCGCAGGCAGCGATTCTTACATTCGAGTCGATTGTCAAGAAACCAGTGGTTATTAATGATATGATCGCTGTTCGTTCGATGGCTAACCTGTGTCTGTCGTTGGATCACCGAATCCTGGATGGTGTAATCAGCGGACGTTTCTTGCAACGTGTCAAAGAAAACCTTGAAGGATATACCATGGAGACCAAGGTGTATTAAGTAAATAGTTGTCGGGAAAGTGTATGTGCCGGAGGCCGTGCACTTTTCCTGCTGTCTACGGACAGGTGCTCAATTGTACACTGAACCTGAAGCAGAAGGGTGTGGGGAATCATGAGCAAGCCGCTGGATGTTGCATACATACCAATGCTTGATTATGAAGAGGCTTGGAACCGCCAGAAAGCGATTGTGCAGCGATTGGACGAGGGCGAGGGAGCGGAGCAGATGTTGCTTTTACAGCATCCACCAACGTATACGATCGGCTCACAAAATCATCCGGAGCATCTGCTTCTCAGTCCGGAAGAGTTGCGTGAGCAAGGGATTTCTTTGTTTCAAATTGACCGTGGCGGTGATATTACTTATCATGGCCCGGGCCAGTTGGTAGGTTACCCGTTATTGATTCTTGGTCGGGATGAAGACCTGGATCTGCACGGCTATCTACGGAAACTTGAGCAGGTGCTTATGGATTATCTTGCAGACCAGGGCATTGAAGCTGGACGCAAAGAGGGTTACACGGGTGTGTGGATTGGTGATATGAAGATTGCTGCAATCGGCATCAAGTTTAATCGTTGCAAACACCGCCGCGGTTTTGTGACCAGTCACGGGTTTGCTTTTAACATCAGCTCAGGCATTCAACATGCAGGTTTTCAGGGGATTGTTCCTTGTGGGATTGAACAGTATGGCGTTACCTCACTGGAGGATATAACGGGCAAGTCCTATGCGGTGGAGCAAGTAGCGCAGGAGATTGTTCCGTACTTTAATCGTATTTTTCAATATCAAATTAATTGGGTCACGGAAAAAGAAGCCCTTCAACGTCTGTAAACAGGTCGTCGAAAGGCTTTAGGTTGCTATCCAAACAGCAACGGTTCGAGAGCTATGAAAAGGGTGGACCCGATCATGGCGATCAGCATGAGATAGATGATGATTTTGAACCATTTCTTTTTTTGCATGGATGAGAGAACTCCTTTCAACATAAGGTGTATGTTCAAAAAGACTGGTTTTTAGTACCAAGAAGATGGGATGAAGCTAGAAATGGAGTAGCGGAGCGTAGGGAAAACTACGTGAGCAACCACAATGTTTCGAAAGGAAACATACTTCGTAAGCCTCCCGCTTATTTCGGCTGAATTCCATATTCGATGCTGATGATGCCGCCAGGCATCCTTCGTAATCAAAACTGGACTTTTTGAACAACCTCATAAAATAAACAAGCCATAGTAATTGTATTGTACCGTATCTACGAGAGGGAGGAAAGTCCTTTGATTAAACAACAACGTGTTATCGATCAGTTCATGGAACTGGTGCAGATTGATAGTGAAACGAAAAATGAACAGAACATCTCCAAGGTGTTAAAAGAACAGTTTACAGATCTCGGGCTTCATGTCTATGAGGATGATACCATGGAGCAAACCGGACATGGCGCCGGAAACCTCGTCATTACCTGGGAAGCTGAAGGAACTGAAGGGGTTGCACCGATCTTTTTCACATGTCATATGGACACCGTGACGCCGGGACAGGGAATCAAGCCTGAACTGGGTGAAGATGGCTGGATCCGCAGTGATGGAACAACGATCCTGGGAGCAGATGACAAAGCAGGGATTGCGGCATTGTTTGAAGCGATTCGTGTGATCCAGGAAAACAAGATTCCACATGGTAAAATTCAATTTGTCATTACGGTCGGCGAAGAGTCTGGCCTGGTGGGCGCACGTGCAATGAATCCGAAGGATATCGATGCCGAGTTCGGTTATGCGCTGGATTCTAATGGAGCTGTAGGCACGATCTGTGTTGCTGCACCAGCCAGAGCTGAAATTCAAATGAGCATCTATGGTAAGTCCGCACATGCGGGCGTGAACCCGGAAGACGGGATCAGCGCCATTCAGGTTGCCGCAAAAGCTATTGCTGCGATGACACTGGGCAGAATTGATGATGAGACGACAGCGAACATCGGTAAATTCCAAGGTGGATCAGCACTCAACGTGGTATGTGACTTTGTACAGCTTGAAGCGGAAGCTCGCAGTATTGTGCAGGAGAAAGTTGAATTGCAGGTTGCACAGATGCGTGACGCGTTGGAAACGACATGTCGCAAATACGGTGCAACAGCTGAATTCAGAAGTGAGATCCTTTACCCTGCATTTGGCTTCCATGATGAACACGAAGTTGTACAACTTGCACAGCGTGCCATCCGCAGTATTGGGCTGGAGACAAGTACGTTTGCTTCCGGTGGTGGCAGTGATGCCAATATCTTTAACGGATTCGACCTTCCGACAGTGAATCTGGCGGTAGGGTATGAGGATATTCATACAACCAAAGAACGCATTCGTGCCGAAGACATTGTGAAGTTATCCCAGGTAGTCGTAGCTATTATTCAGGAAACGGTAGCTGACAAGAAATAATATAGAGCACATGTTACCTCACATGTTGTTAGACAAAAGTCCGAACCCGGTTAGGGCGTGTCTGAAAACTCTGAAGGAAGCAGATTTTGCCGAATTTTCGTTCCAAGCCAGGAAGTTTTCCGCAGGCGTGCCGGGGCACGTCAAGGGAAAGTGACGCAGCAGGGGCGAAAAGGCGGTAAAAGATGCACTTCAGCGAGTTTTGAGACACGCCCTAGTATCGGATTCGGACTTTTTGCGAATTAATGTTATATTTCAAGGGAGAAGACTCGTTAATTTAGGGTCAAATTGAATCATTGGATGAATGGATCGATGACCCATTCATTTACGTCCAGCGAGCAGATCAATTAACTTGGCATCCGGGCCCCACTCGCGCAACCATTGTTTGAGTATGAGCTGTACTTGCCGGGCTTGTCCTACCACGTGTAAGGATTGAGGCGTCATATAACTATTCATTGAAAGTCCCCCTGATTCGTTTATATTTGCTGTGAGAGTTCTATACGCTCACCATATGCCCAAAATCAGAGATATATACATTAACCGAATATATAAATTGAGCTAATCCCTTTACACAAGAACGGAGAGGACAGAAATAACCAAGAGAAGCGGAGCGTTCGCCTAAAAGCTTTCTGAAAGAAAGCTGCATCGTAAGCATAAGCTATCACCAAATTTTATCTATTAGAGAAACAAATCAAAAAAATCTGGGGATAACAGCGATCGAAGGGTTGTTCTGTCATCGGAGTGGTTAGTGTAAATATTTTCAGTCCATTTATATATAATCCTACGATATGGAGTTGAAGAACCAATGAAACCAAACCAATCTGCCCAATCCATCCACGCGGCGCAACCTGCCAATCCAAAACTAGATGAAGTGACCGTATCCACTAAGCCAATCTTCGAGGGCAAAGTGATTTCGCTTCAAGTCGATACCGTTAAACTACCGAATGGGCAGACGGCTACACGTGAGATAATCCGGCACCCTGGAGCGGTAGCTGTACTCGCTCTGAATGGGGATCGCATGCTTGTTGTGGATCAGTATCGTCAGGCAATGGGACGCACCGAAGTGGAGATTCCTGCGGGAAAACTGGACCCGGGAGAAGAGCCAGAGGTTGCCGCAGCACGTGAATTGCGAGAAGAGACGGGATATCTAGCCAAGTCGCTGCGTCATTTGCGTTCGTTTTACACGTCACCGGGGTTCGCAGATGAGATCATTCATCTTTACATCGCTGAAGAGTTGGAAGCAGGGGACATGGCGCTGGACGAAGATGAATTCCTTGAAGTTGCCGAAATAACTCTGGAGGAAGCCTATGCGCTTATGGACGAGAACCGGATTAGCGATGCCAAAACGATGATGGCCGTGTACGCGTGGGACCTTTACAGAACGACAGGACGGTTCTAGGCATGCAAGACGAACTGGAAACGTCCACGACGTGGGAGCCCTGTTATACAGACCTGCATATCCACATTGGACGAACCTCTCGGGGTGAGGCTGTTAAAATCAGTGGTAGTCGTGATCTGACATTTGAGAATATTGCCCGGGAAGCATCGGATCGCAAAGGAATTCATTTGCTTGGTGTTATTGATTGTCATTCTCCGGTTGTTCAGATGGATATCGAGCAATTGCTGGAGAGTGGTACCATGTCCGAGATTGAGGGCGGCGGTATTGCCTACCAGGATACGACCATTCTGTTGGGTACAGAGATTGAGCTGCGCGAGCCTGGAATGCGTGAGTTCCATATGCTGGCGTACTTCCGTGATCTGAAAACGATGAAGTCCTTCACGGACTGGATGAAACGTTATATGAAAAATGTGAATCTCAGTTCTCAGCGGGTCTACGTGCCCGCTCTTGAGATGCAGGCGGAGATTAAGGCCCGTGGTGGACTTATTGTTCCTGCACATGTATTTACACCGCATAAAGGCATCTATGGCAGTACGGCATCCCGTATGGGCGATGTGCTGGATACTAGTCTCGTGGATGCGGTAGAGCTGGGGTTAAGCTCGGACTCATCCATGGCAAGTTATATTCGGGAGTTGGATCATGTTCCGTTCCTGACCAATTCGGATGCCCACTCTCTCGGTAAGATTGGACGGGAGTATAATGAACTGCAAGTGGCTGCACCTTCTTTTGATGAGTTCCGTATGGCACTTCAAGGAGAAGCCGGCAGGAAAATTGCGGCCAATTATGGACTTAATCCAAGGCTGGGCAAATATCATCGTACCTACTGTGCAGCATGTGGCAGCATTATGGATGAGCAAGCGATGTCAGCAGAGCGCTGTCCGCACTGTGGCAGTCTGAAGCTGGTGCAGGGGGTGCTGGATCGCATCCTGGCGATCTCTGATCGAGAGAGTCCTCATGTTCCTGCAAACAGACCAGCCTATCATTATCAGGTGCCACTGGAGTTCATCCCGGGACTTGGCAAAGCCAAACTGCGCCAGCTACTGGACCATTTTGGTACAGAAATGAACGTACTTCATCGCACGCGTGAGGAAGAGCTTGCTGCGGTTGTTGGACCTGTGCTGGCAGGCTTGATTGTGGCTGCACGGAACGGACAACTGGAGCTGTCCTCCGGAGGTGGCGGTACGTACGGAAAGGTTGCTGTTCAGGAAAAAGCCTCGGAGTGACCGGTGTAAATAATCTTTAGTTCAACTCATATAGCTTTCGCTATACAGAGCTCCAATCTGGACAAGAAGTCATACAGGTGCATTCCGGTTCATAAGAATGACTATGAGGATGTAAATGAAAATCCTTGCAGCATGATACCGGAAAGGGGACTCGTACCTGTATGCGCTCTTCCTACTTTACATTTAAAGGTCAGACTTCGTTATATGTATTCGTGGCCGTCTTGTTTCTGGTCGGCGTCATTTTTGGCGCGCTCATGGTGAACGCATTGTCTCTCGAGCAACGTCAGGATCTGGAGGGTTATCTCGGTAATTTCTTCATGACCGTGCAGCACAGTGCACAAGTGACTGAAACCGGGGCATATTGGGACATTGCCATGCTTCATCTGAAATGGGTAGGTCTGATCTTTATTCTGGGTTTATCCGTCGTTGGACTACCTGGTATACTGGTTCTGGATTTTCTGAAAGGTGTGCTCATTGGATTCACAGTGGGGTACCTTGTTGGACAGTATTCCTGGAAAGGGCTGCTGTTTGCACTGGTGTCCGTGGCACCGCATAATCTATTTGTCATTCCGATCCTCCTGATCTGCAGTGTAGCGGCGATGACGTTCTCGTTATACATCATTCGCAATCGTGTTTTGATGCAGCGAACACCTGGTCGACAAAGGCCTTTTGCTTCATATATAGTGTTAACTTTGGTTATGGCTGCATTGCTGCTCGGCGTAGCGTCTTTTGAAACATGGGTTACACCTGCGATGATGCGTTGGGTCACGCCAATGTTACTACCGGCCTAACGTGCACCGTATAGTGTAAAATGTTGACTTTAATTACGCACTCCCCCTATAATGAAAAGAGTGGGTTAAGTTGCAGTGTGCAGTGATTTCCTAGGGGGAGGGAGAAAATGGAAGCACGGATTGATAAAATTAAGCAGCAACTACAGTCCCAAGGATATAAATTAACGCCCCAGCGGGAAGCCACCTTAAGAGTACTTCTTGAGAATGAAGAAGATCATCTGAGCGCAGAAGATGTATTCATGCTCGTTAAAGAAAAGGCTCCCGAAATCGGTCTGGCAACCGTGTACCGTACCCTCGAACTGCTGAGTGAGCTGCATGTTGTAGAGAAAATCAACTTCGGCGACGGTGTAGCGCGTTATGATCTGCGCGGAGATACATCCAAGCATCACCATCATCACTTAATCTGTGTTCAATGCGGAAGTATGGATGAAATACGTGAAGACTGGCTTGGACCGCTTGAAGAGCGTTTGGAGCGGGAATTCAACTTTTCGGTAGTAGATCACCGACTGGACTTTCATGGAATTTGTTATCGTTGCAAAGCTAAAAATGAACAGAAACCCAAAGATGAAGAATAACATAGCATATCTTCAAGCTCTCACCGGCGGTTTTGACGGGAGAGCTTTTTTGGCACCGGACATGATCTGGAGTTTCCCCCGAATGGCATAAACCTGTGTTTATGGACATACCCTGATTCAAGGACAATAACGGATTCGAATCAGGAGGGGACACGCCCATGATTATATCAGTGCGGAGAGGGCTCCGTTTTATTCGATTTATTATATTTTTTGCTGCATTAGTTTATCTGTTCTATCATGTTCTGGATCTGTTTAATGGCTGGATCTCACCTGTGGATCAGTATCAGATGCCAACTGGCAATGCAATCAAAGTATTTCAGGAAACGGATTGGCCGGGTAATGGAGAAGGACGTCCTACGATGGCAGAGCGTCTCCGTTTGTTCTATTGGTACGGAGAGTAGCTTCGAACAGCCAGGGATGCAAATACGGGAGCAGTCTGCCAGAGCGGCAGATCTGTCAGTTGAGGAGCGTTGTACATGAAACAGACGATACACGCCTATGCCTTATACTTGGAAGATGATAAAGGGATGTCGAGCAGCACGCTTGAATCGTATCTCCGAGACGTGGACAAGTTCATTGAATTTGCAGATAAGGAATATGGCATACGCGAAGCCGATCAGGTCAGACGCACACATGTCGTCCTGTTTGCAGGTCAGCTCAAACAGGCAGGACGTGCCAATGCAACCATTGCCCGCAGCATCGTATCTCTGCGCTCCTACTTTCATTTTTTGATGCGACGGGGTGATATTATACAGGACCCTACGTTTGATGTGGAAGCTCCCAAGGCGGACAAGACGCCACCACAGGTGCTAAGTATCCAGGAGATCGAACAACTGCTGACAGCGCCTGATATTCGTTCACCGCAGGGTGTGAGAGATCGAGCGATGCTTGAACTGTTATATGCTACAGGCATTCGCGTCTCGGAACTGATTGCGCTCGACATTCGGGATGTACAGCCAGGGATGCGCTTTATACGATGCGGTGGGGCGGGCAAGGAACGTATCCTTCCCATTGGTGCACCAGCTGCACATTGGGCAAGTGTATATGTGGAGGAATTCCGCAACAAGTTGCTCAAAAACGATTCGGACGAGCAGGCACTATTCGTGAATGTATCTGGTAGACGTTTAACCCGGCAGGGCTTCTGGAAGCTGCTCAAAAAAGCGGCGGTGGATGCGGGAATCTCGGAAGAAATTACGCCGCATACCCTTCGTCATTCTTTTGCAGCACACCTGATTGCCAATGGGGCGGATACACGTGCGGTTCAAGACATGCTGGGTCACGTGGAGCAGCCTGGACAACAATATGGCAATCATGGTCGCAAAACCATGAAAGAAATCTATGAAACCCATCATCCGAGGGCAAGATAGATTTTGACGCATGGCATTCACAAATAAATGCGGAACATTGGGCCGATTTAGGATAAAATAAATTGAATACATCCAAACGCCGTTATACATAAGACGGATCGTTTCAACTCAAGGAGGAACATACATCGCATGACAGCATTAAACCAACAAATGATTTCGGAAGCAGCATCTTATATTCAAAGCAAAAGCTCCATCAAGCCGGAAGTCGGTTTGATTTTGGGTTCAGGTCTTGGCGTACTGGCAGAACTGATTGAAGATGGCGTAAGTATTGCTTATCAGGATATTCCTCATTTTCCAGTGTCCACAGTAGAAGGACATGAAGGTGAACTATTGGTCGGAACCATTAAAGGTCGTCCAGTCGTGATGATGAAAGGCCGTTTCCATATGTACGAAGGATATGGTCCGGAATTGACAGCTTTCCCGGTACGGGTTATGAAAGAACTGGGTGTAAGCAGCCTGCTTGTAACCAATGCTGCAGGCGGCGTGAATACGTCGTATGAAGCTGGAGACTTGATGCTGATCTCGGATCACTTGAATCTCACAGGCAAAAATCCACTGATCGGACCAAATGACGCTGCACTGGGCGTGCGTTTCCCGGATTTGTCCGAAGCATATAGCCGCCGTTTGCGTGCGCTGGCGAAGGATACGGCTGCATCACAAGGTTTTAACGTACGTGAAGGGGTATACGCAGGTATGCTTGGTCCGAACTATGAGACACCGGCAGAGATCAGAATGCTGCGTACATTGGGCGCAGACGCAGTGGGCATGTCCACTGTATCTGAAGTGATTGTGGCACGCCACGCGGGCCTGGAAGTACTCGGTATTTCCTGTATCAGCAACATGGCTGCTGGAATTCTGGACCAGCCGCTGTCACATGATGAGGTTATGGAGACGACGGAACGTGTGCGTGAGTCGTTCCTGGCGCTGGTAGTGGCAGTTATTCCACAAATGTAAGCAAGATTTGAGTAGATAAGGTTACCTCTTTAGATGAGAAATCATAGGGGGGTAACCTTTTTTTGTTGTGTTGAACGTACGGTTACTCATTCCTTGAGTACAGTGCGTTTTTTTGGCTATGACCACATTTTCAATAAAAGTTCGGGAAATCATGCTTTACATGGAATAATTTACTGGAAACGGGCCGACAATGATTAGCAGTACATGCATGGAACATGCAGTAAGCAAGTCATTTGAGGAGGTAACCTTGTGAAGAAAAGAATAATGGCATCGTTCATGACCCTTTGTATCCTGCTGTCCCTTATGGCATCAACGGCATTGGCTGAAGAAACACCGAAGGCAGCGGGAGGAACTGATCTGGCCCCGTCGGCGCGCTCTGCGATCTTAATGGATGCAGACACGGGAACGGTCATTTATGAGAAAAACAGTCATGATCAGCTGCCTCCAGCGAGCATTACAAAGATTATGACCATGCTGCTTACGATCGAAGCGATCGACTCGGGCAAGCTGAAGCTGACGGACAAAGTAAGAACAAGCGAATACGCAGCTTCCATGGGCGGTTCGCAGATCTTTCTGGAGCCTGGGGAAGAAATGACAGTTGATGATATGTTAAAAGGGATCGCGATGGCTTCGGGCAATGATGCCTCGGTAGCGATGGCTGAGAAGATCGCTGGCTCGGAAGAAGCCTTTGTACAGCTGATGAATGAGCGTGCGAAGGAGCTTGGCATGAAGGATACTCATTTTGCCAACTGTAACGGCCTCCCGGTCGATAATCATTATTCTTCCGCCCATGACATTGCCGTCATGAGCCGTGAACTGCTGAAACATTCCGGGATTACGAAGTACACCGGTGCATATCAGGATTACCTTCGCAAAGATACGGAAAAGCCATTCTGGCTGGTGAACACAAACAAGCTGGTTCGTTTTTATCAAGGGGCAGACGGTTTGAAAACAGGTTACACATCCGAAGCGAAATTCTGCTTGTCCGCAACAGCGTCCAAAGATGGACTGCGTGTCGTTTCCGTGGTACTTGGTGAACCAAATACTAAAACACGGAACAGCGAAGTATCTTCGATGTTTGACTATGCGTTCAGTCAATATACGATGAAGGCTCTCTATAAGGCAGGGGATCTGCTGGGTAGTCTGAAGATCGAAAAAGGTGAAGTTGCCGAATTGCCTCTGAATGCCACGCAAAATTATAGTGTGCTGATGCGCAAAGGAGCCAAATCCAACGACATCCGGCATGAATTGCTGGTTGCCAAAGAATTGAAAGCTCCGATCAAAGCCGGGCAAAGTATAGGTAAACTGGTTGTTTACCAGGGCAACGACGTCATTAAGGAGTTCGACATTCAGGCTCCGCAGGATGTGAATAAGGCTGGCTGGTGGAAGCTGTTCAAGCGGACAACGTCCAATCTGTTTGACTAAACGGCGATTTCCGCGAGTTGCACACATCCTTCGAACATATTTTGTAGTTAAATAGGGGTTTTCTTCTAGTTTTGTCGGGGGGCAGGAAAAGCCTTCGGAAGCGTAGAAATCCTTGTTCTAAGACAGGGAGGAGAGTGAGCAAACGTGAACTTGCATGTGGAAATGGAACACCATCGCGGGATTCTGATTGTACGATTATCCGGGGAGCTGGATCACCATACAGCTGACATGGTACGGATGCAGATGGATGAAGCCATCCAGCGGAGACAAAGCGAGCATCTCGTACTCAGCCTGAAAGATCTGCAATTTATGGACAGTTCGGGTCTGGGTGTCATTTTGGGAAGATACAAGCTCATTAAGAATAAAGGTGGCAAGATGGTGGTCTGTGACGTCAATTCGCCAGTGTACCGTTTGCTGGAAATGTCGGGTCTGTTCAAGATTATGCCGATATACGAAAATGAGGGAACTGCTCTCTCAGGTCTGGAGGTCGTCTCATGAATGAAGGAACAGGGACAAATTTCATGAATCTGCAATTCGCGGCCAAGTCAGAGAATGAGTCGTTTGCACGGGTAACCGTTGCTGCGTTTATCTCCCAGCTTGATCCAACGATGGACGAGCTCAGTGACCTGAAGACGGTCATTTCGGAAGCCGTGACCAACAGCATCATCCACGGATACAACAACAACTCCGAAGGTGTTGTGTCTATCCAGGCCGAGATTCGGGAAGACATGATCACGATCATCGTGGAAGACCGTGGTGAAGGAATCGAAGATCTTGAACTGGCCAAGCAGCCGCTATATACGTCCAAACCCGAACTTGAGCGGTCGGGCATGGGCTTCACCATTATGGAAAACTTTATGGATGAATTCGAAGTCAGCAGTGAGCCCGGCAGAGGCACCTCCATCAAGATGAAAAAAAGGATTGAATCCAAGAAAGCATTGTATAATTAGGGGTTGGTGTTCTTATGGATGCTGAAGTGAAACCATCTTCACAGACCTATTTGGACGATGCCGAGGTCAAACGGCTGATTGCGCTCAGTCAGTCGGGTGACCATGTCTCACGGGATACGCTGGTGAACTGCAACATCAGACTCGTCTGGTCCGTCGTACAGCGTTTTATGAACAGGGGATATGATCCGGAAGATCTGTTCCAGATTGGTTGTATCGGTCTGCTCAAGTCAGTGGACAAATTCGATCTCAGTTATGACGTGAAGTTCTCAACCTACGCGGTACCGATGATCATCGGAGAAATCCAGCGATTCCTGCGGGATGACGGTACCCTGAAGGTCAGTCGTTCACTGAAAGAGATGGCGAATAAAGTCCGCAAAAAAAGGGACGAACTGTCCAAACATCTGGATCGTTTACCAACGATTAAGGAAGTTGCCGCAGAGCTGGGGGTAACCCCGGAGGAAGTTGTATTTGCCCAGGAAGCGAACAAACCACCGACCTCCATCCATGAGACGGTATTTGAGAATGACGGTGATCCCATTACGTTAATGGATCAGATTGCCGACGAGTCTCAGGAACGTTGGTTTGACAAACTGGCGCTAAACGAAGCCATCGGTGGTCTCAGTGAGCGGGAGCGGTTAATCGTTTATCTTCGGTATTACCGGGATCAGACCCAGTCCGAGGTTGCCAGCAGGCTGGGAATATCTCAGGTACAGGTATCACGTCTGGAGAAAAAAATACTGCAATCCATCCGCGACCAGATCGCGCAGTGATTTCGATGGGTTGCAACAACAATATTGGTGCATATACACCAATATACGACAACTAACAACCTTCTATCGCGCATTATGGCGAGGGAGGTTATTTGTTGTTAGATAAACAAATAACCTCCCCTCTCTTTTAAATCCCTCCCTGCCACCACCCAGCATATTTATTACAAACGTTAGGAAACGGGAGGACAATTGGTAACGGAGGGATGGAATCGGTAAAAATGAGCGAAGCGTGAGGGTTCATCTAAGGGGATATATAAGCAACACAGGCGGCAGATTAGACCTGAAGAAGCGGAAGCGTGCGCCTTCGGCTCCAAATCTCTACACAACTATATTCTAAGACGGTTCCAATAAATAACTTCAAGAGTCATGAAATTCTGAGCAAAATAACCCCCTAAAACTCTTCTTTTAAATCCCTTCCTGCCACCTCCCCAGCATATTTATTTCAAACGTTTGGAAACGGGAGGACGATGGGCAGCGGAGGGATGGAATCGGTCAAAAGGAGCGAAGCGTGAGGGTTCATCTAAGGATACATAAGCAACGCAGGCGGCAGATTAGACCTGAAGAAGCGAAGCGTGCGCCTTTGTCTCCAAATTTCTAACACTTAGAAATCAATCAAAAGAATTTGGAGACAACAGCGATCAGAAGGTTGGTCTGCCGTCGGAGTGTCTGCGTGTATCCTCCCCAGAGCAACAGCGACCAATGACCGATCCATCCCGCAGCGTCCACCCACCTCACAATCTTTTTCCAACCAGACTGTAATAAATTTGCACATTCTTCAAATACTAACCTAAATTACGCAGTAAAGGAGTGCTATGGATGTCCCAGACACCCACTCCAATGGTCTATATTCGTCTGCGCAGCCGTATTCGCATCCAGAGGGGCAGAGCAGTCAAGCTTGGAGATATTGCACATGTACTGACCTCTTCTGAAGACCAGGAGGGCAGGCTACTGGAGCTTGAACTGCTGCGCCCTGGACCGGAGGATGGCAATCTGATCCTCATTGATATATTGCAGATTATTCCCCGAATTCGGAACATCTTGCCGGAGGTAAGTGTGGAACTGATTGGATCAGGCCATACGTTGGTTGAAGTCATTGCGGGAAATGGTCAACCTTCCAAGTCTCTGTTCATATTGGTTTGGCTGCTGCTGTTCTTCGGATCGGCCTTAACCATTATGAATTTTCATGCCGATGTGAACATGCAGGAAGTACAGATTCGTATTGTGGAGATGCTTACTGGGCATCGGGACGAACATCCCTATCTGTTCCAAGTGGCGTATTCCATTGGCATTGGATTCGGAATGGCAGTATTTTTTAATCATTTGTTCAAGAAAAAATGGAATGAGGAACCTACCCCGCTGGAAGTAGAGATGTTCCTATACCAGCAAAATGTAGATAAATATGTGGTGATTGAAGAAAGTGAACGGATGCACGAGCAGGAACGCAGGGAGATGAATGCGGATGAGCGTTCTTAATGGAGCAATCAGCATTGTATTGGGTATTGCAGGGGGAATTGCCGTAGGGAGCGGCGTAATTGCACTCATTCTGGTGCTCGATATGATTCCCAGGTTGGCTCAACTTACGCAATCGTATGACAAGACTCACTGGTACGAAGGGGCGCTAATTGGTGGTTCACTGCTCGGAACGGTGGCGGATTTCTGGCACTGGAAAATGCATGGGGTGCTACTGCTCAGCCCAATCGTTGGTTTGTTCTGTGGCGTGTTCATCGGTCTGCTGGCCGCAGCGCTCACTGAGGTACTCAATGTACTGCCCGTGCTAGCCAAACGATTGGGCATGAAACCTTATTTATTTGGATTACTGCTCGCCATGATTTTGGGCAAAATGACAGGTTCCCTGTTTGATTTTTTTATATATCAGCGGTAACTCGTGGCCATAGGAGGATGGAAGATGGATGAACGAACGGAGCACACAGGCCAGGAAAATAGTGAAGGTATAACGGAAGAGATGTTACACAAGTCTGCTTATGAGATTCAGAAGGAAGAAGAGGAGAAAGCGTACAATAAGAAAAAACAAAATGAGATGTCCGACAGCATTGAGGAATCCGTACAATATTGGCAGGAAAACGATGATATCTCCCCACGCATGAGTGAGAATAGATATACACTGCAACAGGTACTGGGGCTTGGAGAATCGTTCGACGTGAATATGAGGGAAATGGTCCTAGGTGGTAAGCACGTTGGATTGCTGATGATCACCGGCTTCGCCAAGGATGAGATTTTGCTTGAAGTCTTGAAAAGATTAACCTATCTCACGCCGGATGACGTGTCAGGACATGCACTCAAATCCTATTTTGAATGTTACATTCCCCACATTCAGGTGGAAAAAGTCGAGAAGATGAGTGCTGTCATCAACAAGGTCCTTACCGGTATGAGCGCAATGTTCGTTGAAGGAGATCGCTCGGTCTTAATTATGGATACACGGAGTTACCCGGTTCGTTCACCAGAAGAACCTTCATTGGAAAGGGTGGTCCGCGGTTCCAGAGACGGCTTTACCGAAACGCTCCTGACCAACGTGACCTTAGTGCGTCGCAGAATACGCGACCCTGGACTGAAGTTTGAGATCATGCAGGTGGGTCGGAGAACACAAACGGATGTCTGCGTGGTGTACATTGACGATATTGTGGATAAAGTGCAGGTAGATTCAGTCCGGGAAAAAATTCAACGAGTGGATATCGATGGTATTCCCGCCGCCGATAAACAGCTGGAAGAAGCGATTATCAACAAGGGATGGAATCCGTTCCCACTCGTTCGTTATTCGGAACGACCAGATGTTACAGCTTCTCATTTGCTGGAAGGACGAGTCGTCATTTTCGTAGACACTTCTCCGAGTGTGATGATTCTACCTACGACCTTCTTCGACCTGTGTGAACATGCGGAGGAGAACAGACAGACCGCCTTGATGGGGACGTATTTACGATGGGTGCGTTTTGCAGGGATTCTCATCTCGTTGTTTTTGCTACCATTATGGCTTCTCATGGTTATTGACCCTTCGATTAAACCGATGGGACTTGACTTCATTGGTCCGCAGGAAAATGTAAAGCTGCCGTTAATTCTACAGTTTCTCTTGATCGAACTGGGCGTCGATTTATTACGGATGGCAGCGGTTCATACGCCTACACCTCTGGCATCGGCCATGGGCTTGATCGCGGCCATTCTAGTTGGGGATATCGCCGTCAAAACAGGATATTTTGTCAATGAAGTTGTACTCTATATGGCCATCGCAGCCATCGGTATGTTTGCCACGCCAAGTTACGAATTGGGTCTCGCCAACAGGTTGGTCAGGCTGGTTCTGCTAGTCGCTGTTGCGATATTCAAGGTTCCGGGATTGGTCGTGGGCTGTACATTACTCATATTGGCGCTCACCGTTCACCGGTCGTACAATTCTTCGTATCTCTGGCCTTTTATACCGTTTAATGCAAAGGCCTTGGGCAACTTTTTATTCCGGCTTCCGCTGCTGGAAAATAAAAAACGTCCATCATTCAATAAAACCCGTGACAACACCAAAATGTCCGATGATCCGGACGGGGAACTGCAAAAAAGTAAAAAACACAAATGATCTTCCGAAAAATCCATTCATCTCGCTGCCTAATTTGATATACTGGTGTAAAATCATTGGAATATCAATTGTTCCAGTATATAAAAAGTGAGGAATGCAGATTATGTATTTACATGGTACAAGTAAAATAAATGCGCAAGGGCATCTGGAGATTGGCGGAGTTGATACAACAGATCTGAAAGAACAATTTGGAACTCCCCTGTACGTTGTGGACGAGCAATTGGTTCGTGAGCGTTGCAGAGAGTACATGGAAGCATTCCGTGCTTCCGGACTGGGCTTCCAGGTTGCTTACGCAAGTAAAGCATTCTGTGTAATGGCGATGTGTGCCCTTGCAGCTGAAGAAGGACTTTCCTTGGATGTCGTATCTGACGGTGAACTGTTTACTGCACTGCAAGCAGGATTCCCGGCTGAGCGCATTCACTTCCACGGTAACAACAAAACGCTGGAAGAGATCGAAATGGCTCTTGATGCAGAGATTGGATGTTTTGTTGTTGATAACTTCAATGAATTGCATCTGTTGCAGGCTGTAGCAGCGGACAAAAATCGTAAAGTAAACATTTTGCTTCGTGTGACGCCTGGTGTTGAGGCACATACGCATGAATATATTTCCACAGGTCAGACGGATTCGAAATTTGGATTCGATATCGGTAATGGTACAGCATTTGAAGCGATTGACTTGGCTTCCAAGCAGTCTAATCTGGTATTGCTCGGTGTGCATTCCCACATCGGTTCCCAGATCTTCGAAGTTGAAGGCTTCCAGATGGCGGTTCAACGTGTTGCTGAATTTGCAGCAAGTGTATATGAGCGTCTTAATGTTGCTTTCAAAGTGGTTAACCTTGGTGGTGGATTCGGAATCCGTTATATCGATGGAGATACGCCACTTGAAGTTGCACAATACGTGAAGGCTATTACAGACGCCGTTAAAAATCATTTTGCTCAAATCGGCTATGCCGTACCTGAGATCTGGGTTGAGCCAGGCCGCAGCATCGTGGGTGAAGCGGGAACAACACTGTATACCGTTGGAACAAGCAAAGACATTCCAGGCGTGCGTAAATATGTTGCCGTTGATGGTGGTATGACTGATAACCCACGTCCTGCTTTGTATGAATCCAAGTATGAAGCTGTGCTTGCCAACCGTGCGAATGAGGCTGCTCAGGAAACGGTATCCGTTGCGGGTAAATGTTGCGAGAGTGGCGATATGTTGATCTGGGATCTGGACCTGCCAAAAGTGGAAAGTGGCGACCTGCTCGCTGTAGCTTGCACAGGTGCGTATAACTACTCCATGGCGAGCAACTACAACCGGATTCGTCGTCCGGCCGTTGTATTTGTCAAAGACGGTCAAGGAGATGTCGTGGTACGCCGTGAGACGTATCAGGATATCATCCAGAATGACCTGGTACCTGCGCGCATTGGAAAACAGCCAGTAACTCGCTAATTCGTCAAAAGATAATGCGTTTCTGCATTATTCAAGATATAGGGATTTTGCAGTTGAAGCAGATGAAAAGGGACCTTCCTTTTTCGTCTGCTTTTTGCGTATTTGAGCTAAATCATGAAAAAAGTTGCCGTTTTTTTTGCGATCCAGACATTTTCGGTGTACACTAAGAAAAGTGCTGTAATGCTTGGCCCAGGGTCATGCGTTCTGGCACCATTAACGATGGTCAATACGAAAGGAGTCATTTACATATGGCGAAACAAGCGAAAATTAAATTGGCAAACGGCGGAGAAGTTCTGATCGATCTGTTCGATCAAGAAGCTCCAAACACAGTAGCAAACTTTGAGAAACTGGCTAACTCCGGTTTCTACAATGGTCTTACATTCCACCGCGTTATCCCTGGCTTTGTAGCTCAAGGCGGATGCCCTAACGGTTCCGGTGCAGGTGGCCCAGGTTACACAATCAACTGTGAAATTAACCCAAACAAACATGAGCGCGGAACACTTGCTATGGCACATGCTGGCCGTAACACAGGTGGAAGCCAGTTCTACATCTGCTACCAACCGCAACCACATTTGGATGGACAACATACTGTATTTGGTAAAGTAACTAAAGGTATGGAGTTCGTGGACGCTTTAGAAGGTAAAGACAAAATGGAAACTGTTGAAGTTGTAGAAGCTTAATACCTTCACCTTAACTGGATCCAAACATGAAGTGCTTCTTTTATAGAAGCACTTTTTTTATTTTTCATATGTCACGTATTCGAGATCCATAATTAGAAAGGATGAATAAAACCTTGGATATGGTTACTCAGCTAAGCTTGTTAAAACAAATTTATAGTGAGCGCACGTTGTGGGATGAAGAACTGCAGGCATCGCGCCATGTCGTTCCGGATAGTCTATCGGTAAAGGATCGAGAAGCGCTTGAGGCAGACGAGCATGAACCGAATCGATTTGTACGTCCGCAACATGATGAAACCATTACTGAGCTGAAAAAAGTTGCGAATCAATGGACGATCAATGATGCAGCGCAGGCCTTTGTATCCTCTTTGTGGTCAGCACCCATGATCTGGCGCTCGTTGCTTACGGGCAAGCTTATTGGGAGCAGTATGCCAAGCCATGAACATACGCCATATCCATCTTCGAACACTTGTAAGATATGCGGATTAAGTGTAGATCAAGCAACCGACACAACGCTGCAATGGTATTGGCGGATGACCAATGGAACCCCGTTGGACGGTGATCCTTTTGGATGCGTGTTGGCACTTCGAGAGCTGGCTGCCGCACAGGAGCTTCCAATACCCAATGAGTACGACCGCTGGACATTCCGTGCGGTGTTAACGGTGCTACGCGAATTACCTCCCAAAACACGTTACAGCAAGGCAGCAGTAGCGCTCAAGAAGGAACGTCTTTTGCCCACACAGAAGGAATATGCTTACCGTGATTTGCTTGAGACGTTAGCTCTGATTGGCATACTGGATACGCCGGAACATCCTGGAATGATCACGGAATTCACCTCTTACATGCAGCGTGACGCACGCCCCAATGTGCGGGTTGAAGTGCAGGCCCCTCTGGCGTGGTGGGACTCATCTGTCGGAATTAATGAGAACAACCTGAACAAGATATTTCATGATTTTGATCTGAATAACATATCACTTGCGGATAAGCCTGATGAGAGTCCAGCTGTAAAGGACACGATCTTAGGGGCATTGGAGAAGAAGAGAAGTGTTCGCGGAAAAGTACCAAAGGCATCACCTGATGCAGGTACCGGGGAGGTACAGTCTGGAGATGTGTATGCTGTTCGGGTCCGGGAAGGTGTATGGGTGACTGTATATTGTCATGAAGTCAGAGACAAGCGCGTCATCGTCGAATATCTGGATGGAGTCTTCCCAGAGATGCCGGGAAAAGCAGATTTGCATGGGACGTTTCGACCGAGAGCGAATGGACGCTGGAAATGCTCGGCTATTGCGATCGATTCAACAAGTTGGGTCAGAAGGGTGGCAAGAGAGTTCCCGCTTCCGACTTCGCCCCTGCAAGAACCTGACCGCACTCCATTCCATAATGCCAAAGAATTAAAGCATATGGCGAGCTGGTGTTTTCCTGATATGTAGAATGTTACGATGGATGTGAAATGCTTTCAAAGAAAAACCGTGCCTCCTTGAGAGGAAGCGGTTTTTTGTTGTTTATTGACTTATTAAAAGTTAGTATGTGACAAAAAGGAACAAAAAACAATTGATTTTTTGGCATTAAAGTGCTAACATCCAAGTAATAACGAAAGCAATCCTTCAGGGCAGGGTGCAATTCCCTACCGGCGGTGATGCAGGAAGTGTAAGGACCTATGTGTCCAGCACTTGATGCAAAGTCCGTGACCTGTCTGCCATTGGCAGATGGCTGATCTGGTGTAATTCCAGAACCGACAGTATAGTCTGGATGGGAGAAGGAGAGGTGCAGACCTAACAGGTTTGCATTCAGCAGGAGTATTGCTGCACAGTCACGATTTTATGATGTCTTGCACTGTGCAGGGAAGATCCGGATACGCCGGACAGTTCCATACATATGCCGCACTATAAAAGCTCTTTACCTGTAAATGATGTTCATTAAGGTATGTGTCTATTTTCACTTGCCCGAAATGAAGTTTTGGGCAAAGTGTTGGCGTGCTGTATCCATTTCACTCCTGCTGGTGACATTTGTCTCTCATCATCCCCATCGAACTGATTGTTCGACGGGGATTTTTTAATAAACAAGACTTTAAACCGCGGGGTGAACGGATTTGGAAATGATCAATGATGAATTTTATATGGCACTGGCATTGGATATGGCGGAACGAGCACAGGGACAGACGGGGATTAATCCGGTTGTTGGATGTGTAGTTGTGAAAGAAGGCCGTATTGTAGGCCTGGGGAGCCATCTGAAACGTGGAACCGGTCATGCAGAGGTGCATGCACTTAACATGGCAGGCAGTGATGCAGAGGGAAGTACGGTATACGTTACACTTGAGCCTTGTAGTCATTATGGCAAGACGCCACCTTGTAGTGAACGTCTGATTCATGAAAAGGTGAAACGTGTTGTGGTATGTTGTGAAGATCCAAATCCGCAAGTATCCGGCAGGGGTATAAGCATGCTTCGTCAACAAGGCATTGAAGTTGAAGTTGGCGTACTGCGTGAGCGAGGAAGACGCATGAATGAAAAATTCATTAAGTTTATTACAACGGGTCTACCTTTTGTGACACTGAAAACGGCTACTACTTTGGATGGCAAAATTGCTACTCGCAGCGGAGACAGCAAGTGGATCTCTAACGAGCCCGCTCGTGAGATTGTACATGCCCTTCGTCATCGTCACCAGGGAATTATGGTTGGCGTCGACACGGTAATTGCCGATAATCCGGAACTTACAACCCGTTTGCAAGTCGAAGGCATTAGTCCAGTGCGCATTGTAGTGGATTCCAAGTTACGTCTCCCCGTAGGTGCCAAAATGGTTAAGGATGGTCTTGCTCCAACATGGGTGCTGACAACAGACGAAGCCAGTCCTGAAGTTGCTGAACGTTTGGAAGCCTACGGCGTCGAGATTATACGCTGTGGTCCTGGACCACGTGTGGATCTGTTAAACGGTCTTAGCAAGTTGGGTGAGCGTGACATTGGTTCAATTTTGCTTGAAGGTGGAGGCACCTTGAATGGAGCCATGCTGGAGGCAAGGTTGGTCGATCGACTGCTCATGTTTATCGCTCCGAAGATTGTAGGCGGTTATGATACACCTGGAAGCTTCCGCTTCGAGGGTGTGGAACGTATGAATCAGGCGATTCAATTGAATCAGTTGGAGATCGAACAAGTTGGAGATAATATCAGCATTGGCGGTATTCCGGTGTGGCCTGAATAAATAAATGGATTTGAAAGTAGAAAGTTAGGTTCTTTATAACTTGAAAAAGGGAGGCGGCAGCATGTTTACCGGTTTGGTGGAAGAAGTCGGTCAGATCCGGGGTATTGGTCGGAAAGGCGAAGCGATGGTCCTGAATATCGGAGCTTCCGCCATCATGGACGATCTGAAGATTGGTGATAGTGTAGCAGTGAACGGCGTGTGCTTAACTGCGACAACGCTCGAAGGTGGAGGTTTTACCGCCGATGTAATGCCTGAAACCTATCGCCATACCAATCTCAGTCAGCTGCAATCTGGCAGTAAAGTTAATCTGGAGCGGGCCATGCAATCAGGCGGTCGTTTTGGCGGCCATATCGTTCAGGGCCATGTTGATGGTACTGGAGTGATCGGCAGTATAACACGTGATCAGAATGCAATTGTGTTTGAGATCAAGCCTGATGATCACCAGTTGTTCAAATATCTGATCCCCAAAGGATCAGTTACACTGGATGGCATTAGCTTGACCGTTGTCCATACATCGGATACCGCATTCACGGTTTCCATTATCCCGCATACCATTGGTGAAACTGTACTAAATGTGAAAAAGACAGGGGATACCATTAATATCGAATGCGATATTTTGGGCAAATATGTGGATCATCTGCTCCAGTATGGGAGAGGACATCGGGAGACGGGTGCTGGCAAGCCGCGCAGTATCAGTGAAGATTTTCTCTCCAATCACGGATTTGCATAAATAGAGAACAGAAATTAACTGGAGGTGGACCAATGTCAGAACAATCCATTCTGGACACAATAGAAGAAGCCATATATGATCTCATGCGTGGTAAACCCGTCATTGTTGTGGATGATGAAGATCGGGAGAATGAAGGCGATTTTATCGCTTTGGCCGAAAAGGCGACGCCTGAAGTCATTAATTTCATGATTACTGAAGGTAGAGGTCTGGTCTGTGTTCCGATTACACAACAACGTGCGGACGAACTTAACCTGAAACCGATGGTTCAACAAAATACGGATTTCCATGGAACAGCCTTCACCGTCTCTGTGGATCACAAAGATACAACAACAGGTATCTCGGCACATGAACGCTCTATTACCGTGAAAGGTCTAATCGATCCTGAGGCGAAAGCCGGGGACTTCCGTAAGCCTGGTCACATGTTCCCTCTGATTGCAAAAGACGGCGGTGTACTTCGTCGTGCCGGACATACGGAAGCGGCTGTAGATCTCGCTATCATGTGTGGTTCCTACCCTGCTGGCGTTATTTGTGAAGTGATTAAGGAAGATGGCACGATGGCCAGACTTCCGGATCTGCAGGAGATTGCCCGCAAGCATGATCTGAAGCTGATCAGTATTCAGGACATGATTCGTTACCGTAACGAAAAAGAGCAGCTGGTTCAACGTGAAGTGGCTGTGCGTATGCCAACGGACTTTGGTGAGTTTCAAGCGGTGGCTTATACAAATGCTGTGGACAATAAGGAACATGTGGCTCTGGTCAAAGGAGAAATTGATGGTTCGAAACCTGTGCTTGTACGTGTGCACTCTGAATGTTTGACAGGTGATGTATTCCATTCGCATCGTTGTGACTGTGGTCCGCAGTTTGATGCGGCACTCAAACAGATCCATGAGGAAGGCAATGGCGTACTGCTCTATATGAGACAGGAAGGTCGGGGTATTGGGCTAATCAACAAACTCAAAGCCTATAAGCTGCAAGAGGAAGGTATGGATACTGTTGATGCAAACCTGAGTTTGGGTTTTGCTGCTGACTTGCGTGATTACGGAATTGGCGCTCAAATTCTGAAAGACCTTGGGGTTCGTCAGATCAGACTGCTAACTAACAATCCTCGTAAAATTAAAGGCCTTGAAGGGTATGGACTTGAAGTCGTAGAGCGTGTCGCGATCCAGATGGAGGAGAACGAGGACAATACGGTGTATCTTCATACCAAGCAAGCCAAGCTGGGGCATATGCTCAAGTTTGATGATATCGAGCAGAACGAACAGTAAATATATTTTAGATGAATAACGTTCACCATGTAATTTATGGAAGAGATTACTTAGGGATTTCCGTTACTTACATTACATTATACCGTTAGGGAGATGACTTGAATGCCACAATTTTTTGAAGGACATTTAGTATCAGAAGGATCCAGATATGGAGTTGTCGTTGGACGTTTTAACGAATTCATTACCAGTAAATTGCTTAGCGCAGCACTCGATGCATTCAAACGCCACGGCGTGCAGGATGATGAAGTGGATGTAGCCTGGGTCCCAGGTGCGTTCGAAATCCCTTTGATTGCGCAGAAAATGGCGGAGAGCGGCAAGTATGATGCGGTGATTACCCTGGGAACCGTTATTCGTGGATCAACTACGCATTACGATTATGTGTGCAACGAGATGGCTAAAGGGGTAGCAGCAATTAACCTGAAAACTGGCGTGCCTACGATCTTTGGACTGGTTACAACAGAAAATATTGAACAAGCGATTGAACGTGCCGGAACCAAAGCGGGTAACAAAGGTTGGGATGCAGCTACGGCGGCAATTGAGATGGCAAACTTGACGAAACAGCTAAAATAGTGCTTATTTAATAGTAGTGCCCTGCTTTGCGCAGACGAACACGGGAAACCGGATTCGGACGGCTTAGCAGGGTTTTGTATTTTTCTGGCGGGAGGATTCGTCTAGTGACGGTAGTTACATACAAACTGGAGACTTTTGAAGGGCCTTTGGATCTGCTGCTTCATCTGATTGATAAGGCTGAAATTCATATCCAGGATATTCCCATCAGCGATATTACCGATCAATACATGGCGTATTTGCATTCGATGCAGGAACTGGAACTGGATATTACGAGTGAATTTCTGGTCATGGCAGCAACATTGCTGTCGATCAAGAGCAAACTTTTATTGCCCAAACCACCGGTCATTGAGGACTTCGAGGATTATGATTTTATGGAAGAAGAAGATTATGATCCACGTGCAGAGCTGATTGCACGTCTGATAGAATATCGCAAGTACAAGGGAATTGCGCGTCATCTTCATGAACGGGAGTGGGAACGCAGCCTTATATTTTCCAAAGAGCCCGAGGATCTGCGCCCCTATATGCCCGTAGAAGCCCAATCGAACCCGGTTGAGGGTTTACACACCTCTGACCTGATTGCAGCATTTCAGAAGGCGCTACGCAAGGCTGAGAAGCGCACAACCGTAACCCGGATCAAACGGGATGAAATATCGGTTAAGGATCGGATACGGGATGTCATCGGCGCTTTGGAAAGTATGGGGCCGGGAGGCAGACTATTATTCTCCAAGTTGATGGATGAGCATATCTATCGCCATGAGATTGTTGTCACTTTTCTGGCGGTGCTGGAACTGATGAAGATGAAGCAGATTGTCTGTTATCAGGAACGGATGTTTGAGGATATCGTTATGGAGTGGAGAGGGGAAACAAAGAATCATGGATTTTCCGAAATTGAAATCGATTATTGAAGGCCTGCTGTTTTTGTCCGGAGAAGAAGGTCTGAGTATCAAACAAATCGCCGAGATCGTCGACCAGCGAGTGGAGCTTGTAACGGACGCGATTGAGGAGATGATTCATGAATTTTCACAGCAGGGACGAGGTGTACAGATTCTCAAGATCGCTGGTGTAGTTCAGTTGGGCACCTTGCCTGACCACGCTGTATATTTCGAGAAACTGGCATACTCTCCCGCGCGTACGTCCTTATCCCAAGCGGCTCTGGAGACGCTGGCTATTGTAGCGTACCGGCAGCCCATTACACGGGTAGAGATTGAGGAAATCCGCGGTGTAAAATCGGAACGGGCCATCCATACGCTTGTGAATAAGGATCTAATTATTGAAGTGGGACGAGCCGAGGCGATCGGACGACCAATTCTGTATGGAACGACCAAGTCATTCCTGGATTATTTCGGACTGGCTTCAATTAAAGACCTTCCGGAACCAGGTTTGTTCGAAGATTCGGAAAACCTGGAAGAAGAGACACAACTGTTATTCAACAAACTGGATTTGCAACAACTGGAACCGGAAAGTGCTGATCCGGCGGATGATCTAAGTCATATCGACAACGAAGACGATAATAACAATTCTTCACTCTAATTTGCAAGCTCATACTAACCGACACCCATCAGTGGAGTCGGTTTTTTTGTGCATTGTTTTAGATAAATGGTGAATAGAACAGTTTCCAAACAAATATATAATGGGATTTTTAGGTCAAACGTGAATTTTTTCCTATCCAGAGTGCCATACTAGACGAGAAAAGAATTGAGGGCTTGGAGGTAAGGCCTGTGTGGATTTGGCTTGGAGGAATCGGTTTGTTGTTCGCATTGCTGATTGCCGCAGTCCTCATCTCAAATGTTCATGTACATTTTACATTCAGTAAACATAAAAGTGATGATTACGCCAATATTAATGTTCGTCTTCTCTATGGAATTGTGCGGATTAACTATGAGATCCCGAGTATTGTTTTTCGCAATATGAAGGAAGGTTTTCTGGTCAAGACCGAACAATCCATGAATCATTCGAGAGGCGAGGCCCAGGGAAGTGAACGGGTCAACAAACGCAAAGTCAAGAAGTGGGCTAAAGATGTGAAAATTATGCTTAGGGCAACGGACGCGCTCAAGCTGTGGCTGAAGCAAACACTCACACGCGTACATATGACTCAACTGTCCTGGGCTACCCACATTGGGGTTGGTGATGCAGCATATACAGCGGTGCTGACGGGTTGGGTGTGGAGTATCAAGTCCATTATTATAGGTTTTCTCACCTATCAGATCCGCTTTGATGAAACACCTGTGCTTCAGGTTATGCCGGTATGGTCCGATGAAATGGAATTTAGAACGGAACTTGATTTCAGAGTGAAAATTCGGATTACAGCCGTTCTGATCGCTGGAGTTACACTACTCACCCGTGTGTTTCAAGTCGAAGGCGGATGGCGGATGTGGTTCAAGCTTCTTCAGGAACAGCGCCGCAGGCATAAGGAGAAGCAAAAGAAGAAACTTAGTGGGACAACAGTATAAAAACCCATCATAGTCGGTCTGTTTTTGGGAATGTAAGGTTGGGATTTGGTGAGTGTATTTAAAATGCTTATTACATAAGTCCCTTCAAGTTTGGGGATGATATGGTTAGATCAAACCTAGCTTACATTGAAACTGGAGGGAATTTAAATGTCAGATCATCCAATTCAAGGCTTAATGGAAACCGCAATGGAAAATATCAAGGCCATGGTGGATGTCAATACAATTGTTGGCGATGCAGTCGAAACACCAGATGGTACCGTGATTCTGCCAATCAGTAAGGTGGGATTCGGTTTTGCTGCCGGTGGTAGTGATTTTCACGTTAATGGAGAAAGTAGTGGCAAAAGTGGTGCTACGGGTACCTCTGCTGAACATGCGAGTTCAGCTAAAGTTGCTTCTCCGTTTGGTGGCGGTAGTGGCGGGGGTGTATCCATACGTCCCATTGCGTTCCTGGTGGTAGGTAAACAGGGGGTACACATTGTACCACTCGATAACTCCACACATCTTTTTGAGAAACTCATTGACTCCACCCCTTATGTTTTGGACCGAATTCAAGGCATGTTCCAACGGAATACAACACCAACGAATACAACAGGTGTACCAGTTACACCAGATCCATCAACCTATAGCTGAATCATTTCGTCATGATCCCTCCCGCATCCCAGCGTGAGGGATTTTTGCTGTTTTTGCCCGATGGGACATACTCCAAGTTGTCCGGACATAAGATAGTACAAGATTCCAAGTGACCCGGAGGAATGAATTGATGCGAAAAATAACGAAAGTCATTGCATGTATGCTTATCCCTGTCTTCTTGCTGTCTTCATTAGGGGCTACTCAAGCCCAGGCAACGATTCAAGGTCCGTCTACACATGCGCAAAGCGCTGCTCTCATTGATGTCACATCAGGCCGGATCTTATACAGCAAGGATGGGGATAAAGAACTGCGAATTGCCAGCTTGACCAAAATCATGACAGCGATCGTAGCAATCGAACACAGCAAGCTGGATGATAAAGTGAAAGTGTCTCCCTCGGCTTTTGCCAAAGAAGGATCTTCTCTCTATCTCAAGTTAGGTGAAGAGATGACGCTTGAAAACATGTTGTACGGGCTCATGCTCCGTTCAGGCAATGACGCGGCCTCTGCGATCGCAGAACATGTCGGTGGATCGGAAGAAGGCTTTGTCCTGTTAATGAACAAAAAGGCGGAGCAAATCGGTCTGACGCATTCTCATTTTATGAACCCTCATGGACTGGATGCAGAAGGTCACTATTCAACAGCTAATGACTTGGCACGATTAACGGCATATGCATTGCACAATCCGGTGTTCAAACGCATCGTAGCCACGGAGGACAAATCTGCACCGAACCCCAATGAAAGCTGGGAATACTCTTGGCACAATAAAAATAAAATGTTGCGGATGTATGAAGGTGCGGATGGAGTGAAAACCGGCTACACAAAAAAAGCTTTCAGATGTTTGGTCAGTTCCGCTACACGTAACGGACAGCAGCTCGCCGCAGTAACGCTGAACGACGGAAACGATTGGAACGATCATGCTCGGATGCTTGATTTTGGGTTTGAATACTTCCCGTTGGTAGAGGTCGCGAAGCAAGAACAGCCTGTGCAAAATACAGATGTCGTTACGGGTCGGGGATTCTGGTACCCACTGGCTAAAAGTGAACAAGGCTCATTGACTAAGAAATTAATCCTACACGAAAATCGAGGACAGTCGGAAACGGAAGGCAAGGAACAATCGACAGATCCTTCGTTCGGATTGGCAGGTCGCATTGATATGCAGCTTGACGGCAAACTTGTGGGCTCAATTCCCGTGTATCGCAAAGGCAGTTATATTCCTCCTGAACCGAAGACAGAAGATGCAACGCTAGGTGGTATCGGTGATGTCTCTTCCTGGGCAGCTGCATGGCGTGCCGTGTTAAGCCACCTGTTGTCTCCTTAGCTAAATCGCCATTGAAGGGAGGATATAATCCATGATTAATCTAATTTGGCTGCTCATGATTTTAATCGGATTTGCTTTTGCAGCCGTCAACGGTAATATCGAAGTGGTCACGCAAGCTGCTTTTGATGGGGCGGCAACGGGAGTCACGGTCTGTTTTGGACTGATTAGTGTGCTTGTGTTCTGGATGGGTATGATGAAATTGGCTGAAGATGCGGGCCTCCTGGCCCGGATTGCCAAGCTGCTCGGCCCGGTTGTGGGCTTCCTGTTCCCCGATGTGCCCAAAAATCATCCGGCGATGGGTTATATTCTCTCCAATATGAGTGCCAATTTGCTGGGACTAGGAAATGCGGCTACACCGATGGGAATAAAAGCCATGCAACAGCTGCAGGAGCTTAATCCGGACAAACAAACCGCTTCTCCTGCCATGTGCACCTTACTGGCTCTGAATACAGCCAGTATTACCATTATTCCGACAACGCTGATCGCCATCCGCTTAAACTATCATTCCGCCAATGCTACAGAGATTGTGGGAACAACATTGATGGCTACCATTATCGCTACACTTGCTGCTATAATCGCCGATCGCTGGTATCGAAACAGGGCTTTACACAAACCGCCGCGCATACAGAAAAGTGGCAATCCCGGCATGAAAGGATGAGCACCTTTGTTAACCTTCATCAACTGGATCTCCGTCTGGGCCATCCCGGTTATTATCGCGTTTGTTCCATTATATGCGTTTACCAAAAAGGTCCCGGTTTACGAATCCTTTGTTGATGGGGCCAAGGATGGTTTCTCTACTGCAATCAGTATTATTCCGCATCTCGTGGGCATGATGGTCGCAATCAGCGTATTTCGTGCCTCGGGTGCACTGGATTTTGTGATTAGCCTGTTCGCTCCGCTGGTGTCTTGGATGGGTGTTCCAGGCGAAGTGTTGCCACTCGGAATACTGCGTCCTTTAACGGGGACAGGCTCTCTGGCGTTTACAACCGATCTAATCAAAACCCATGGCCCTGATTCCATGATTGGACGTATGGCATCTACGATTCAGGGGAGTACAGACACCACGTTATATGTGCTGACTGTTTATTTTGGGGCTGTAGGTATACGGAACGGTCGATATGCACTCAAAGTAGGGTTGTTTTCCGATGTTGTTGGTTTTATTGCTGCGCTCGCCATTTGTTTGCTCGTTTTTGGTTAAAAGATATCTCCTTTCCTTCCGATATATTAGATATGCTAGAATAATAGCGGAGGAGAGTGAGACATGCAGAAGAGTTGGAAACGAATGCTCCGTGTCGGAATGTCAGGCGTGCTTGCTATTGCAATGCTCGCAGGGTCAACGGGGCTGGCGGCAGCTCAAGCCGTTCAGACGATACATTTTACAGGTTACTTCGATAAACAGCTGCGTGCACAAATGGCAGTCACAGCGGATTCTTTTCCAGTCGTGAATGTACGTTTGGTCAAGCAGGATGAACCCGATATGGTATATTATGATGTTGGTACCTCAATATTGATCTCAAAGGATGAAGTGCTCACGAATTATCATGTCGTTCAGAGTTTTGCTGAACTGTCTGATGGTGATGAAGGTACACTGACTGTTGCAAGTCCGGGTTCCCTTAGCAAGCCTGTAAAGGCGAAGATTATTAAGACAGATCCGGTCACAGACATGGCACTGCTGAAGCTGGACAAGGAAATAGACGCCCAACCGGTCGCATTTGCAAATGCAAGGGATAACCAGGTTGTCTATACGATTGGATTCCCCAAAAATCCTGCTGGTGATCTTGTCATCCTGGATGAAGATTTTCCTTCAACCTTCAATACGATAGCCAAAAGCAGAGTGTTTAGTTCCCAAGCTTTGGACGTCCCAGGTAAAAAGGGAATCGGCAGTATTGTGAAATCCATGGCCCAAGGTAATTCAGGTGGCCCTGTTCTGGATCAGAACAACCGGGTCATTGGTATGATGACATTTGTGTACGGTGGACGTACCTATTATATTACTTCCAAGACATTGCAGACTTTCATTAAAGAGAGCACTAACCCTGCCAAAAAACAGGTTGCAGTTGCCGGCAAAGTTTCCAATTAAATGATTTGAGGAAAAGGCTTATCTTTACGCCATCTGTGTTCAACAGGTCGTGTAAAGGCAGGCTTTTTTTGCGTCAATCTCAAAAGGGAAGGTAGTCTAAAATGCATATTCGTGTCGCCAGTTTACAAAATCCTTGGATTATCCTTGTGATTTCCCTGCGTGATGGGTATCATTAGTGTGAGGTGACATGACAAACATGGAAAGATTACAAAAAATTATCGCACAGGCAGGCATTGCATCCCGCCGCAAGAGCGAGGAACTAATCCTGTCCGGCAAAGTAGAAGTTAACGGGGAGGTCGTAACCGAACTGGGTACAAAAGCGAACCCCGAAGAGGATATGATTACGGTTAATGGAAAACCGATCCGCAGTGAGAAAAAAGTGTACTTGATGTTGAACAAGCCAAAAGGCGTAATCACAAGTGCATCTGACCCGGAAGGTCGGAAAATTGTATCCGACTACCTGAAAGGTGTCAAGGAACGCGTATATCCTGTAGGTCGTCTGGATTATGACACAGAGGGCTTATTAATTCTCACCAATGATGGTGAGTTTGCACATTTGCTGACGCATCCGAAGCATCACGTACCCAAAACGTATCATGCAACGGTTAAAGGTGTGCCACATGGTACAGCTCTGGAGAAATTAAAGACAGGCATTATGCTGGATGACGGTATGACTGCTCCTGCAGAGGTAGAGTACAAAGATGTGGATACAGCGGCCAATGAGTCGGTCATTTCCATTACGATCTATGAAGGACGTAACCGTCAGGTTAGACGTATGTTCGAGGCAATCAATCATCCGGTAACCCGTCTGAAACGGATTTCGTTTGGTGGTATTTTGCTACAAAACCTGAAACGTGGTCTGACACGTCATCTGACCAAAGAGGAAGTCAACAACCTGATTACCCTCGCACAATCAGAGCCAGCCAAAAAAATGAAAAAAAGGTAATGTGAGGACACATAATTTTCATAAAACCGCCGCAGTTTTGTGACGAAATTCGCTATAATTGTTCATAGGATGTTCACAGTTGTCTTATACCAATAAGATGCGAATGCTACAGTCACTTAAAAGGGGAGCAGCACATGGGGAAATCAAGAAGAACGGTGCAAATCGTCATTTTGTTATTGATCCTGGTGTTGGGCGGATATGCGATTACCACATCGGTATCCGGCTCGAATGGCAAGCCAAAGGAAGGGGACAAATCTCCTTCTTTTGAACTGCTGGGCCTGGATGGTCAAGTTCATACGTCTGATGAGTACAAAGGAAAAGCGATGGTGATCAATTTCTGGGGCACATGGTGTGAACCTTGTGTTAAAGAAATGCCTGCACTTCAGGCGCAAGCTGACAAATGGAAGGACCAGGGAGTACAATTTGTCGGGATTAATGTTGGAGAAGACCAGATGACCGTGGATAATTTTGTACGGCAGGTTGGCGTTACGTTTCCAATCATGCTTGACCGGGACAAAAACTCGGTTCGTGATTTTGGGATCTCTCCCATGCCAACGACATTTTTTGTATCCGACACGGGCAAAATCTCTACCATTCATATCGGGCAACTTGATTTGGACACACTTGACGCTCAAATTTCGCAACTGGCGAAGCAGCCCTGACAGGAGGTCTATTCGTGTTCCAAAATACCAAATGTGAGTGCGGACACCAGAATCCGGTAGGCACTGTACTATGTGAAGCATGTGGGAAACCGCTGCTGGAGTCTGAAGCTAAATCGGATGAAGTGCTGGAAATGCGTTATGATGGCATGGCGCGCCGTTCACAGCGTAGTAATCCTAATATCATTGACCGCATATGGAACTTTTTTTCTTCCGTTAAAATTGCCGTCTATATGATTGTTTTCACGCTTGTAGGTTCTATGCTTGGTACAATCTATCCGCAAGAAAGTACGTTCTTGAATATTGATCCTTCCGTGTATTACAAAGAAACATACGGTCAATTGGGTCATATCTATTATCTGTTGGGTTTATCCCATACATACGAATCCTGGTGGTTTATTCTACTGCTGGTGCTGATTGGGGCATCATTGGTGATATGCAGTCTGGATCGCGTCCTACCGCTCTACAAAGCACTGAATAAACAGAGAATACGTAAGCATACACAATTTTTGACAAGACAGCGTCTGGTGTACCAAGGTACCATCGAAGAGGCACCAGAAGACTGGATTAAGAAAGCGGTTACGCCGTTGAAAAAGAAAGGATACCGTGTGCACACCCAGGGGGATGCATTACTCGCCGAGAAACAACGATTCAGTCGATGGGGCCCATATGTCATCCATATTGGACTCATTATATTTTTGCTGGCGGTACTCGCACGAGGACTTCCTGGTCTGAATCTGGACGAGCACGTTGCTTTTCCGGAAGGGGAGATCAAAAAGATCCCGAATACATCGATGTATCTGCAAAATGAACAGTTTAATGTTGAATTCTACAGTGAGGAAGAAGTACCAGAGCAATTCCGTAACCTGAACAAGACCGTTCCAAAACTGTTCGAAACAAAAGTTGTTTTGTATGAATGTACAGCAGATTGTTCGGATCTCTCGAAGAAACCTCAGTTAGCTGAGGTAGCCAGACATGATGTACGCGTGAATCATCCATTGAATTATAACGGTCTGAAAGCATATCAGTTTGATTATGATCTAACACCCACCATTCGTTCCGTAACGCCTGATCTGGTCAATACAGAGACGGGTGAAGTATATGGGCCAATTAAGATCGATATGGTAGATACCCAAAGAACATTTGAAGCTGGTCCTTATAAGCTTACCGTAAAAGAAAAGTTTATGGACTTTGGATTAGATGAGAATGGTCAGCCCAAATCAAAATCGCCTTCACCTAATGCACCTGCTTTTCTCTTTCTCATCAAGGGACCGGATCTGCCCGAAGAGGGGATACAATATCTGTACTTTGCGAAGCAGATTGATAAACAACGGTTTCAACAGGATGCAATTAACCAACAGCTGATTGGAGCTGAGATTCCTTTACAGCTGGAAGTAGACAGCATGGACAAGGTCGATATTATTCAGTCCGTAAGTTATCTCAATATAAGAGTGGATAAGGCAATGCCTTTTGTCTGGGTAGGAGCCGGTATTGTTATGTTGGGTTTGGTCATGGGTTTTTATTGGCATCATCGCCGCATCTGGATTCGTTTTGATGATAAACAGCTCACCTTGGGTGGACATACCAACAAAAACTGGTTTGGCTTCAGGCGTGAAGTTGCGGCCGTCTTGAAACAGATGAATCTGGAAGTGGAAGAGAAGTCGTTGGATAACGGGGGGAACCAGGCATGAATTTATTGGATTTCAGCAGCGACGCATTTATCGTATCTTTCTTTCTCTATTGTGCTGCATTCTTGTTATATGCTGTCGCGGTCATGGGCAAAAAATGGAGTAATCGTGATCCTCTGGACCATATGAATCGCTGGGGTAAAAGAGCTTTCATCGCTTCGACTGTCGCCTTGGCGGCGCATTTCGTATTTTTTGTAACCCGATGGGCTGGGGCAGGACATATCCCGGTTAGTAACATGTATGAGTTCATGTCTTTTCTGTCCATGATGATTATGGTTGCATTTATTGTTGTATATGCCATATACCGCAAGTCATTACTGGGTTTGTTTGCGTTACCACTTACCATTATTATTATGGCGTATGCCGCTGTATTTCCTCAGGAGGTACAGCCATTAATCCCGGCGCTTCAGTCCATCTGGCTGAAAATTCACGTGACGTTGGCCGCGCTTGGTGAAGCATTCTTCGCCGTGGGTTTTGCCGCAGGGTTCATGTATTTGCTCCGTACTGTTGATTTCAGTGGTAAAGACAAGTCTTCAAGACGTCAACGAGGATGGGTTGAATTCACCCTAGTTACGATCGTTGTAGTCATCGGATTCATCGGAACGGTATTTGCCTTTCGTACAGCTGGTTACGAGGCGGTTTTTGTACAGAAAACGGTCAGCATTGACACAGAGGTACAGGAAAATAGTACAATAGAGAAAGTGATTTATCGCATGCCTCCGATTTTTGCACCATATAATAGCGAAGTGGAGAGCATGACACCGTTTCTTGGCATGAAAAAACCTTTACTTGAGACGCCTTCCTGGATGAACGGGGTAAATGCCGGGCGCAAGCTGAATACGGTGGTTTGGTCACTTATTGTAGGTCTGATCCTGTATGGAATTGTACGACTTCTTGTGCGCAGACCACTTGGACAAGCGTTACAGCCAATGATGGATGGAATCGATGCTGATGATCTGGATGAGATAAGTTATCGCGCGATTGCCATTGGTTTTCCGATATTTACGCTGGGAGCATTAATTTTTGCCATGATCTGGGCTCAGATTGCCTGGAGTCGCTTTTGGGGTTGGGACCCCAAAGAGGTGTGGGCATTGATTACATGGCTATATTATAGTGTGTATCTGCATTTGCGTTTATCCAGAGGTTGGCAAGGTCAGAAGTCTGCATGGCTTGCAGTTCTTGGCTTCCTGGTGGTTATGTTTACGCTGGTTGGAGTGAATCTGATCATTGCCGGATTACATTCTTATGCTGGAGCTGACTAGGACAGACTCGTATTGCAAAGGTTGAGTTTAGAAGCGGGAAACACAAATGTACCTTTTTATTGAAGGGTATTCAAATATTGTTCGCCAGATCGAACATAATAGAAGTGATGAGGAGTTATTGCAAAGGGGCTGGAGAGGCATGGCTGAACATGAGAATCGAATACTGGTCGTGGATGACGAAGAGAGAATCCGCAGGCTTTTGAAAATGTATCTTGAAAAAGAAGGTTATGAAATCGATGAAGCTGAGGATGGGGAAACTGCGCTGCGTAAAGCAACAGCAGGGGACTACGGTCTGATTTTGCTTGATGTGATGTTGCCGGGTATGGATGGAGTTGAAGTGTGTACCCGTCTTCGTCAGGTGAAATCAACGCCGGTTTTGATGCTCACTGCAAAAGGTGAAGAGATTAACCGGGTTCAAGGCTTCGAAGTTGGCGCTGATGATTATGTTGTAAAACCATTCAGCCCGCGTGAAGTGATTTATCGTGTCAAAGCGATTTTGCGTCGAGCTTCCGCGACAGCTTATCTCTCCAAGGAGAGCAATTCGAGTAACAACATCGTGTTCCCGCATCTGGTTATTGAGCATGATGCCCACCGGGTAACCGCTGGTGGCGAAGAGATTAGTCTTACACCAAAAGAATATGAATTGCTGCACTACCTGGCAACATCTCCCGACAAAGTTTTCTCCAGAGAAGAATTGCTCAAAGATGTATGGAATTACGAATTCTTTGGCGATCTTCGTACCGTGGATACGCACGTGAAGCGTCTTCGCGAGAAACTTAACAAGGTATCGCCTGAATCGGCGGCCATGATTACGACGGTGTGGGGTGTGGGTTATAAACTGGAAGTACCGAAGTAGTTTTAGTTTCTGGAGATCACTGGTCGGGAAGTTATGGATCACTATTATCTGCCTTGTGGGTTGTGTACTTATAGCGCTGGGTCTCTTTTTGCTGCCCTACATTGATACGAACTTTGCAGAATCCGAATCCAGAGATATTAAGCGGTTGTTCACCTATATCTGTATTATCGGATTCAGTTTAACCACGTTTTTTGCATTGTTTCTATTCACCAAAATAACGCAGCCTATGCAGCAATTGATTCAGGCAGCCAATGCGATTCGCAAAGGGAACTACGGAACACGTCTCTCCCTGGTAACGAGTGATGAGATTGGTGAACTTGCCAACACATTTAATCATATGGCTGCCCAACTGGAAGATAATATTCGAAACCTTAACCATGAGAAGGAACATTTGGCGAGTGTGCTTCGCAGCATGACTGATGCTGTTGTTACATTTGATGGTGAAGGCAAAGTTATTCTGACGAATCCGCCTGGAGAGAAGATCATGCAGACATGGTATGATCTCGATTGGGCGAAAATGGACGAAGGACAAGAATCCGAGCAGTCTGACAAGACTTCGCGGGATGTACCTGAGCCCCTTCTTCCTTTGTTCAGAATGGTGATGGAGCAAGGCGGGGACCAGAACTCCAATGTTCACGTACAGCAAGGTGTCTGGTCTGTTCAGATGGCACCGTTGTACGCTGACAGTGTTGTCAGAGGGGCTGTGGCTGTTTTAAGAGATGTAACAGAAGAAGTGCGTCTGGAGAAAATGCGGCGTGATTTCGTGGCTAACGTATCTCATGAGATACGAACTCCGCTATCCATGATGCAAGGCTACAGTGAAGCCCTTTTGGACGGTATGGCAACCTCACCGGAAGAGAGCGAAGAACTGATCCAAGTCATTCATGATGAGTCTCTACGGATGGGCAGATTGGTTAAAGACTTGCTTGATCTTGCGCGGATGGAAGCTGGACACACGGACATGGTGATGAAGGAAGTTGACCTCGGAGAACTACTTGAACGTGTATATCGGAAGTTCTCTGTGCGTTCAAAAGAACAGGGAATTCAACTGCAATTTAAGTTCGAACAACCAACCATTGAACTTCAACAGGCAGATGAGGATCGACTTGAGCAAGTATTTACGAATCTGCTGGATAATGCGTTCAGACATACACCTACTGGCAAAAATGTAATGATCTCAGCCGAGCGGGTCACTTATCTTCGTGCTCCATTTGTCAGAGTTTCTGTGAAGGATCAGGGTGTAGGTATCCCTTCATCCGACTTGCCATTTATTTTCGAACGATTCTACAAAGCAGACAAGGCTCGTGTTCGGGGAGAAAGTGTAGGTACGGGGCTTGGTTTAGCGATTGTGAAAAATATTGTTGATGCGCATCAAGGCATGATTACCGTCAATAGTGTGCTTGGCGAAGGAACAGAGTTTATTTTGCAATTTCCCTTGGATTCATCGAAATAGCCTGAATTTCATACAAAAAGTGCGGAAACACCCTCTTATGGAGGGTGTTTTTTTGTTGAAGACTACCGTTTAATCTTGTTCAACGTGGAACAAGAATGGTCTTTTTTTGACTAAAAAGAGTGTCCAAGATAATTTTCCTTCCTATGTGACATAAGCTTGAAAAGCAAGCAAGATAGAGGAGGATTGAGTTAAGCATGTCCGATGATCGAAAAAGGGTCAATATTAAAGCTTTCCTGGAAGGCAGATCTTTTAGAGCAGGCTCTCCGTTTATTCCAATAACCACAAGCGAACTGGAGCAGTTTGAATCCATACTGCGTTCTTTGGCTGTGGCTATTCCTGCTGCAATTAGTCAGCCGACTTCAGCCAATATACTGTCATTACAGAATGGATTACGCCAGTTACTTACTTTTGTAAATCAATCTGGATTTCGTGCCGGAGTAAAGGCTGAATTACAAGCCGTACTGGAATTAACGATTGCAGGTTCAGAGGTTGTCCCTGTTCCTCTTATTAATCTCGCAGGTAACTTGCAAAACTTACTGGATGACTTGTTAAGTGTGACGCTGCTTCTGGAAGTACCACCTGCAGAAAAAGATAAACTTGTGGGATTAATTCGATCGATCTCCATATCGTTAAGCCGGGCGACGACAACTCTTGGAACTGGAGGAATTACCGGACCAGCCGGGCCACAGGGAGTGCCAGGAGTCCCGGGGGTACCAGGTGTCCCAGGAGTCCCTGGAGTGAAAGGGGCTACTGGCACACCAGGAGGAATTGGACCAGTAGGACCGGTTGGCCCAGTTGGCCCACAGGGAGCACAGGGTCCGGCAGGAGCACCTGGTGTGGGTTTGAACAATATTACTGCATTTGATCCTGCACTGGGACCAACTTATGCTCAAGGTCAAGTAGTAAGCTACGAGGGTAGTCTTTATGTTGCTAATGTAAATGGCCCCTTGGGTACACCCGGAAGTTCTCCAGACTACACTCTTTTGCTGTCGGGTGGGACGACTGGAGCAACGGGAGCAACCGGAGCTGGTTTGACAGGAGCCGTGGCATTTAATCCAGCGCTCGCCCCGGGTTATCCAGCAGGTCAAGTAATTACGTATAACGGTAGTACTTACATTACGAGTGTAGCTGGTCCTCTAGGAACACCAGGATCTTCATCGGATTACACATTAATCGCTGCTGCGGGGGCGACTGGTGCAACTGGAGCCACAGGTGCAGGATTAAGTGGCATCGTGCCATTCGATCCCGCATTAGCCCCAACATATCCAGCTGGACAGATCGTCACGTTTGGTGGCAGTACTTACATTACAAATGTCGCTTCGCCAACGGGTACGCCAGGAAGTTCGCCAGATTATACATTGCTTGCAGGTGCAGGACCTACAGGAGCCACAGGAGCAACCGGGGCGGGATTGACAGGCCTAGTGCCATTTGATCCAGCCGTAGCCCCAACGTATCCAGCGGGTCAAGTTGTAACGTTCAACGGCAGTACGTATATCGCGAATGTGGCGTCACCAACCGGAACTCCGGGGACTTCACCGGATTACACATTGCTTGCGGGCGCAGGAGCAACGGGAGTTACAGGAGCAACCGGCATTGGTGGAACGGGAAGTACCGGAGCTACAGGAGCATCGGGCGTAACAGGAGCGACTGGTGTGACCGGTGCAACTGGAGTTGGAGTAACGGGAAGTACCGGAGTGACAGGGGCATCAGGAGTAACGGGAGCAACAGGCGTAGGTTTAAGTGGTATCGTGCCATTCGATCCAGCCGTAGCCCCAACGTATCCAGCGGGTCAGGTTGTAACGTTTAACGGCAGTACGTATATAACTAATGTCGCGTCACCAACCGGAACGCCGGGGACTTCACCGGATTACACATTGCTTGCGGGCGCAGGAGCAACGGGAGTTACAGGAGCAACCGGCATTGGTGGAACGGGAAGTACCGGAGCTACAGGAGCATCAGGGGTAACGGGAGCAACAGGCGTAGGTTTAAGTGGTATCGTACCATTTGATCCAGCCGTAGCCCCGACGTATCCAGCCGGCCAGGTTGTAACGTTTAACGGTAGTGCGTATATTGCGAATGTGGCATCACCAACGGGAACGCCGGGGACTTCACCAGATTACACGTTGCTTGCGGGCGCAGGAGCAACGGGTGTGACAGGAGCAACTGGAGTTGGAGTAACAGGAAGTACCGGAGTAACAGGAGCATCGGGCGTAACAGGAGCGACTGGTGTGACGGGTGCAACTGGAGTTGGAGTAACGGGAAGTACCGGAGTGACAGGGGCATCAGGGGTCACGGGAGCGACAGGTGTAGGTTTAAGTGGCATTGTACCATTCGATCCAGCCGTAGCCCCGACGTATCCTACAGGTCAAGTCGTAACGTTTAACGGTAGTACGTATATTGCAAATGTGGCATCGCCAACCGGAACGCCGGGGACTTCACCGGATTACACATTGCTTGCGGGCGCAGGAGCAACGGGAGTTACAGGAGCAACCGGCATTGGTGGAACGGGAAGTACCGGAGCTACAGGAGCATCGGGCGTAACAGGAGCGACTGGTGTGACCGGTGCAACTGGAGTTGGAGTAACAGGAGCAACAGGGGTAGGTTTAAGTGGTATCGTGCCATTCGATCCAGCCGTAGCCCCGACGTATCCAGCGGGTCAAGTCGTAACGTTTAACGGCAGTACGTATATTGCAAATGTGGCATCACCAACCGGAACACCGGGGACTTCACCAGATTACACGTTGATTGCTGGCGCAGGAGCAACGGGAGTGACAGGAGCAACCGGCATTGGTGGAACGGGAAGTACCGGAGCTACAGGAGCATCGGGCGTAACAGGAGCGACTGGTGTAGGTTTAAGTGGTATTGTATCATTCGATCCAGCCGTAGCCCCGACGTATCCAGCGGGTCAGGTTGTAACGTTCAATGGCAGTACGTATATTGCAAATGTAGCATCACCAACCGGAACGCCGGGGACTTCACCAGATTACACGTTGATCGCTGGAGCAGGAGCGACAGGTGTGACGGGTGCAACTGGAGTTGGAGTAACGGGAAGTACTGGTGAAACAGGAACGACTGGTCTTACAGGGTTGACCGGGGCGACGGGAATTACAGGAGCCACGGGACTAAGCGTAACAGGATCAACAGGAGTAACTGGAGGAACCGGGGCAACTGGTGAAACAGGAGCGACTGGTGTTGCAGGGTTGACTGGGGCGAGGGGGATCACAGGAGCCACAGGAGTAAGTGTAACAGGTAGTACTGGTGCTACAGGGGAAACAGGAGCAACAGGCGTAACGGGATTGACTGGCGCAACGGGAGTAAGCGTAACAGGTGTGACAGGAGCAACGGGAGTCGGCATAACCGGAAGTACCGGAGCAACTGGTGTCACGGGGGAGACCGGAGTCACAGGTATAACCGGTGCAACGGGAGTGGGCGTAACGGGAAGTACCGGAGCAACTGGTGTGACGGGTGGAACAGGAGTCACAGGTATAACAGGAGCCACAGGAGTCGGCGTAACAGGAAGTACCGGAGTTACTGGTGCGACTGGGGGAACAGGAGCGACAGGTGTAACAGGAGCCACGGGAGTGGGCATAACAGGAAGTACTGGAGTAACTGGTGTCACCGGGGAAACCGGAGCAACTGGTGCGACTGGAGGAACAGGAGCGACAGGTATAACCGGAGCCACGGGAGTCGGTGTAACGGGAAGTACCGGAGCAACTGGTGCGACTGGTGAAACCGGAGTCACAGGTGTAACAGGAGCCACGGGAGTCGGCGTAACGGGAAGCACCGGAGCAACTGGTGTCACTGGTGAAACCGGAGCGACAGGTATAACGGGAGCAACAGGAGTCGGCATAACGGGAAGCACTGGGTTTACTGGTGTCACTGGTGAAACCGGAGCGACAGGTATAACCGGGGCAACCGGAGTCGGCATAACGGGAAGTACTGGAGTTACTGGTGCGACTGGTGAAACCGGAGCGACAGGTGTAACGGGAGTGGGCATAACAGGAAGTACTGGAGCAACTGGTGCGACTGGGGGAACAGGAGCGACAGGTGTAACTGGAGCCACGGGAGTGGGCATAACAGGAAGTACCGGAGCAACTGGTGCGACTGGGGGAACAGGAGCGACAGGTGTAACTGGAGCCACGGGAGTGGGCATAACAGGAAGTACTGGAGTAACTGGTGCGACTGGAGGAACAGGAGCCACAGGTATAACAGGAGCAACGGGAGTTGGCGTAACGGGAAGTACTGGAGTAACTGGTGTCACTGGTGAAACCGGAGCCACAGGTATAACGGGAGCCACAGGAGTTGGCATAACGGGAAGTACCGGAGTAACAGGCGCGACTGGTGGAACAGGAGCCACAGGTATAACGGGAGCCACGGGAGTCGGTGTAACCGGAAGTACCGGAAGTACCGGAAGTACAGGAGTTACTGGAGCAACAGGTGCAACCGGAACATCTGTAACATCTAATTCGGCTTTTGCTGAGAACACTAATGGTACGATTGTTGTAATATTGGGTGGTACACTCGTTCCATTACCGAATAACCAAAATATTGGCACAGGTATAACCGTCAATGGGACAAATGACACCTTCACACTGACCAACGCAGGTCGTTACTATATCTCATACAAAATAAATCTGACAGCTGCACTTGCTATCCAATCTCGGGTTTTACTTAACGGCGCAGCAATTCCAGCGAGTGTAGTATCTCCAGTACTTTCTCTCAGTCAGCTGCAGTCTGACTTTATGGTTACCGTTACCGCTGGTTCTACAATACAGTTACAATTATTCGGGCTTGTTGGCGCAGCCGTTCTTTCTCCTCCGGGGTCTACACTAAACATTATTCAGTTAAGTTAATAGTTCGATAACGTATTAAGACTATTTCCATTGACCAAGAGAAGCGGAGTTCATATGGGGTTGATGGGCACCCCTTTTCCAATTCCACAAATATTTTGTTTGCAAACTTCTTCACCGATATTTCAGCGAGTACATGAAAAAAGACGGGAACCACTAGGGTCCCGTCTTTCCTTTTACATATAGAAATAAGTTTGATTATTCCAGAACAATTTCAACAGCAGTATTGATTTCAGGCAGCGCAGCAAGCTGCACAAGCACATCTTTTGGAACAGCTTTATCTACGGTCAGAATCATGATCGCTGCACCACCAATAATTTTACGTCCAACCTGCATGGATGCGATGTTGACATCGTTTTGTCCAAGCAGCGTTCCTACACGTCCGATAATACCTGGTTTATCGTTGTGGGAGATCAAAATTTGATGACTTTCCGGAGCGATATCTACCGGGAATTTGTCCAGACGAACAATACGTTCTCCATAACCTGCAAGCAATGTACCTGCTACACGACGTTCCTCAGCATCCTGAGTTGTAACCAATGTTACGGTAATCAGGTTAGTAAATCCTTTAGTTGTTGAGGTTTGGCTTACAACCACATTCAGATCACGGATTTTGGCCAGATGCATGGAGTTAACGATGTTGGCTTCCCCACCCAAATGTCTGGCGAGAATCCCTTTCACAATGTAACGAGTGAGAGGAGAAGTATCTACTTCAGAAAGTTCACCAGCATAGTCGATCCGAATCTCCTGCACTGCATTTTGTGTAATCTGTGCTGCAAAACTACCCAACGTTTCACCCAGTTTGAAATACGGTTGCAATTTGTTCATCACGGTTGGTGCAACAGCCGGCATGTTAACTGCGTTCTTGAACGGTTCGTTACGCAAAATGTGAAGCACCTGTTCCGACACATCGATAGCCACGTTCTCTTGCGCTTCTACTGTGGACGCACCAAGGTGAGGCGTAACGATAATGCTTGGGTGATTCAGGAACGGGTGATCAGCGGCTGGCGGCTCGCTTTCGAATACGTCAAATGCTGCACCAGCCACAATACCTTGATCAATGGCTTCGACAAGTGCCATCTCGTCAACTACACCACCACGAGCACAGTTGATGATACGCATGCCTTTTTTCATCACTTCGAATTGTGGACGTGAAATCATGTGCCGTGTTTCCGGTGTTAATGGTGTGTGAACGGTCATGAAGTCCGCATTGCGAATGATATCATCTACACTAGCCAGCTTCACTTGCAGCTTCTCGGCACGCTCCTCCGTGAGGAACGGGTCGTAAGCAAGAATGTCCATTCCGAATGCTTTGGCGCGCTTGGCAACTTCACTACCGATCCGTCCCATACCCAGTACACCGAGCGTTTTATTTCTTAATTCCACACCCAGGAAGGTTTTACGATCCCACGTACCCTGAATTGTCTTGGCGTATGCCTGAGGAATGTGTCGTGCCAATGCCATCATCATGGCAAACGTATGCTCACAGGTTGTGATGGTATTGCCATCAGGTGCATTAATAACGATGATACCGCGCTGAGTAGCAGCTTCCAGATCAATGTTATCTACACCAACACCTGCACGTCCGATCACCTTAAGGTTGGTACCAGCCGTCATAATACGATCTGTAACACGAGTCTGGCTGCGAACCAAGAGGGCATCATATTCACCAATAATGGCAACAAGTTCATCTTCACTAAGACCGGTTTTCTTCTCAACAACAACATCATTTGCATCCACCAGTTGCTGGATCCCCAGATCACTGATTGGGTCCGACACTAACACTTTGTACATGGTTTCTTCCTCCTTAGGTATGTGTATCTATATCGTCAAGGTCTGACCTCAGCGAAGAGGTATTCCTTAAAACCAGGTTGATTCTTCCGCCCAACAACGCGGTGTCGCAACAGAGGGGGAAGGTGAAGCAAATAGAGTGATCCCACAGATATCCTTTAAAATAAATCAAAAAACTCTCAATCCACATACTGCTTGCGCAATAAGGGACGAGAGTTGTCGTGGTACCACCCTAATTCACCGCCGTTTCGCAACGACAGTCTTAGCGGTCAATGAAGACCGAAGAGGATAACGGGTCTAAACCGATTGCACCTACTCCAATTTCAATGCAATAACTCAGGAGCGCTCAAGACCATTTGCCTGCCACCGATTCACACCTACCATCGGCTCTCTGTAAGACGAAGCAACGTCTTTTTTCCATCATCGTGTTTAACGTGACTAATTTTTTCATAATGTATCATGGCTGACATGAGCATGTCAATAGGCTTAAATGTTTTAAAATGTTTTGCAGATGTCTTTAGATTCACACATAAACAGAGTCACCATAAGTAATACAATAGTTAATATACCTACCACAAGAAGATGGAAAGTAAGCTGTTTGGTGAACTGAATTTTACTGCTTTAATGAAGTAATGGCACGGACATCTAACCAGGACTTGGGGCAGGCCTTGAACCTAATTGGTTTTTTGGCTATCATTTAGTATACTATCCGATTGGACAACGTAATTGTTATCCATCAAATTTAACTCAAGAGGACAGACGCATCCGATGAAAAAATTCAAGTTTCCCAAGTTCAAGATTCAGAAGGCTGAGCCACAGCAGCTTACCGAGCGTTTGCTTTTAATCAATCTATACTTTACACAAGGTCTGACACTGATTATCGGAGTTGTATGGATCTTATTGCAGAAACGAAACTTGTTAGATGTACTCGCATGGCCTGACAATTACCAATTTATATGGTGGGGTCTTGGTCTTGCAGGAATAATGCTTGTTATGGACTTGGTACTGTCGTATGTTATACCTCAGGAAAGCATGGATGACGGTGGAATTAACGAGATGCTGTTCCGTGGGCGTCCGATCTGGCACATTGTATGTATAGCAGCCATTGTTGCTGTGTGTGAGGAATTATTATTCCGTGGAGCCATCCAACATGCCATCGGTCCTTACTGGACAAGTATTTTATTTGCAGTTATCCATATTCGTTATTTGCGCCACTGGATTCCAACAGGCTGGGTGTTTGTCTCAAGTTATGGATTAGGTTGGATTTACTTGCAGTCCGGCACATTATGGGCGCCAATATTATGTCACTTTATAATTGATTTGGTGTCCGGATTAGCGATACGTTTTCGGAGGGGATCATGAATCAGCCATTAAGTAGAATGAAGACATATGGCAGTCAGCGCCATCGTCAATCGGATAAAAAAGAGAAATCCGAGCGTCAGGTGGCTTCTCAAGTAAGCATCGTTGCTGAAACGGCAGCAGCTGCTGAGGTTGGCGGAATCACACCAATTACTTCCGTTTCTTTACCTAGATCACAGCCCAAGCCTTATACAGAAAAACTGGAAAGTCCAGTACTTCCTCAAAGGGCACCATCACGCTCCAAAAAAACGCCAAATTCAACGGAAGAATCGATCCCCGAAGCGGGTTCGCTTCCTACACGGACAGAATTACATCCTTCACGTCGGTTAAAATTGAGCAAGAGGTTTGTCAATTCACTCATTTTTATTTTTGTCATGTTAACGATTAGTTTGGTTTGGTGGGGGGTTGAAGGGGCACCCGCTCTGAATACGTTCCTTCCCTTGCCGTGGTAATGCTTTTACTCGCAGGTTTAATCATTTTGATGGGAGTTTTACTACTTTTTCATATGTGGCGTGAAGCCCATATTCATCAAATGATTGAAGAAGAGGTTGAAGTGCCTCATCTGCCAATATCCTTTGACGGGGCCATGATTTTGTATGTATCCGACACGCACAAGCGCAAGCTGAAGCAGAAGGATCTGGCAAACGTTAAAAACAAGGTGGACTGGGTTCTCATCGGCGGGGATGTTGCGGAAAAAGGAATCTCATGGTCTTTAGTTAGACATAACATGAAAATTTTATCGAACATTGCTCCTTCATTTACGGTGTATGGCAACCATGACAAGAGGGCTGGTACCGCTCAACTTGCGCGAATCCTTCGGGAATCGGACGTTAGGCTCCTGCAGGATAATGTAGAATATCTGCAAAGGGGCAACGACAGATTGAGCCTGATCGGCATAGACTATCGTTCCAAACAGGGCGATGTATTACTACAGCAGATCGGTAACCGTTTTTGCAAAATTGCTATCGTTCATGATCCTTTGCAGGCCCTTCGCTTGGAAGAAAATGCAGATCTTATTTTAAGCGGTCATACACATGGCGGACAATTGGTTTTACCATTTTTCGGACCTGTGTTCCTGAGCAAAGCGTATCGTCCCGTATCGAACGGGTGGTACTCCCTGAAGCGAAGTCCGGAGGACATTCACCAAGAAGGCAAAATGCTTGTTAGCAGAGGATACGGTACAAATCATCTTCCTCTCCGACTAAGTTGTCCTGCGGAGATGCATATCATCACGTTAAGAGTGCCCGCGGAAAAAGCACTCACAGAGAAACAGCCTTGATCCATTGGATCAAGGCTGTTTTATTTTAATGCGCAAAATTACAATTTAACGAGCTTCCAATTCAATTGCACGCGGATCAACAAAGGAATAACCTTTCTTTTCGAGCTTGGTCAGCAACTCATCCAATGCTTCAACCGTCCATGGCAACTCATGCATCAAAATATTGCTTCCGGGATTTAACTGATCGAGTACATTTTGGATGACTTTTTCCGGGTTGTCTTTGGTGCTTTTATCCCAATCGAGAGAACCATTAGACCAAGTCATATATAACATGCCATTTTTCTTCACAGCAGCCTTCAGTGCATCATTTCCCGAACCAAAAGGTGGACGGAAGAATTGCGGTTCCTCACCAATGGTATCCTTCACTATTTTTTGGACATCTGTAACCTGTTTTGCCGCCTCAGCGGTGGACATTTTTTTGAGATCCTCATGATCCCAGGCATGATTGCCTACAATCTGACCCCGATCATGTATGAGTTTGAGTAATTCCGGATGACTTTTCACCCGATATCCATTGACGAAAAATATCGCTTTAGCGTTATGTTTATCTAAAGTGTCGATCAGTGAAGTAATCATTTTTTCTTCTTTGGGTCCATCATCAAAAGTTAACAAGACCACTTTGCTTGGGCTCGCTTCATCGTTTGGTTTAATATAATAATTTTCATTCATATGATACGTCTTTTCCACTTTCTCTTCTGTAGAAACCTTCTCCGAAGATTCAGGTTCTTCTTCTGTCACAGTTGAATCTTCCGTTGAAGACTCGGGCACACCAGTTCCGGGTTCTCCTGTTTCAGTTGGGTTAGAGTTACCTTGCTCTTCTTGAACCGTGGTAGTTGATTCGCCCGCTGGTGTGGAATTATCAGATGTTTTTTCTTCCGCTGTCCCACAAGCTGACAACAGCAAACTTGCAGCAATGATCAATGCGGCGGTATGTCTAAACATGATTTCAACTCGCTTTCCTGTAATTATACGGAATGAGATCGCTCACTACCGCAAACACTAAATATGATTTTAACACTTGAAGGAGGTTGGTGTAATGAAGGCTTCATCCTTTTTTTGGGGCATTGTCATTGGTGTTGCAGCCAGTTCATGGCTGTCCAAAGGCAAATTGCCCATGATGTCATCGGGTTCATCAAGAAATATGATGGATCAGGCAAAACATAAGATGATGGAAATGACTTTCCCGGGTATGGACGGGTTCACAAGCAAGCAAAATCAACATGGTGAATCCCACAAAAATCCGGCAGCAAAGACCGCAAGAGCAATCACACCGCAGGAAAAAGAAGCGAATATGAGCATGCTCAAAGATTTTATTCGCACCAATCCCGATGTGAAGCATGAAGTTGAGCAAATTTTAAGCCAAACAAACACAACAGTACCGGGTTTATAAACCAAAACCTCCAATTAGAATCATCCACAGTCTTGATTTGCTGTGGAATGATTCTTTTTTTGTCGATTTTACTTCGTGCATTTAGAGGTATAAAATGATAACATAACTACATAGATTTATTTTCAGCACATATTGTTTTGTGCTTCATAATCTGTTATAAGACTTGCTTATAAAGGGGAGATCCTGTATGAAAATAGAACGACTAAGTCACGATAAGATACGGATTTTCCTGACCTTTGACGATCTGAGCGAGCGCGGAATACAAAAAGAAGATATGTGGCAGGAAATACCTAAGGTTCATGAACTGTTCACTGAAATGATGGATCAGGCCTATTCCGAACTTGGATTTGATGCCACAGGTCCACTCGCTGTCGAAGTATTCGCACTTCCCGCTCAAGGGATGGTTGTCATTGTCACACGTGGAAAATATGATCCGCAACAATATGGTTTAGGTCATGAAGATGATCTTCCTGAAGAAGTATATGAAATGGAAGTTACACTCGAGCAAAGCGATTCCATTGTTTATGCATTCAAGGACTTTGAAGTGCTCATTGAAGCTGCACATATGTTGCGTCAGCATGTTACGGATGCTGGGAGACTTTATTCCTATAAAGACAAGTGGTTCTTGCATTTGGAGCCAGATGAGGTAGATTCCACCAAACATGCGGCATTGATTGCCTTGCTTGCTGAATTTGGCGAAGGCTCCTCAGTTACTCCAGCAGTCATGGAAGAGTATGGTAAGGTTGTTATTCCTGCACAAGCGATTGATGTTATCTGCACCCACTTCAAACGCCAGGATTAATCTCTAGTTGTAATCGCGTCTTTAGTCAGAGGAGGGAATTTCGGTGCTTTTGTTTTCGGTCTTAGCGGCAGCAGTTGCTCCGGGTCTCGCCTTGTTAACATACTTTTACCTGAAAGACCGTTATGATTATGAGCCACTTCATATGGTATTGCGGGTTTTCCTCATGGGGATTCTGATGGTACTGCCTGTGATGATTATTCAGCGTGGCATGATGATGTGGCTCGGGGATAATCCTTATCTTGAGGCCATTATGATCTCAGGTGGTGTGGAGGAATTCGTTAAATGGTTCGTACTTTATCATATCATCTATAATCACACCGAATTTGATGAGCCGTATGACGGGATCTTATATGCAGTCGCTGTTTCACTTGGATTTGCCACTGTTGAGAATGTGTTGTATGCCTTTGCGGGGAATGCATCCGTCTCAGCCATGTTCCTTCGGGCACTGCTCCCTGTTTCAGGGCACGCTATGTTTGCGGTAATCATGGGTTATTATATGGGTAAAGCCAAGTTTATCGGTGGTAAGAAAAAGCGGTGGTATCTGGTTCTTTCTCTGGTGTTACCTTTTTTCTGGCATGCATTGTACGATGTCATCATGAACACCATGGTGAATCATTGGTTGTGGTTTATAGCGCCGCTAATGGCGGGCCTGTGGTATGGGGCAATGGGTAAAATCACACGAGCTAATAACCGTTCTCCTTTTCGTTTTGTGAAGCGGGAGGAAGAGGTTAAATTATAAAAATACGGACACACTGGTGGACATAAAGCGCATATTGCGCCTATGACTCCGGTGTGTTTTTATTTTTACAGATAAACTCCCGGGGAATGACCGACAGAAACGGAGATCGTTGTGATGAGAATTAAAATTAAAATCAGATGCAAACAATGCGGTGAACGATTTACATTACGAGGCAAGAAAGATCGGGGCCGGATTGAGACGGGATTCAAGCAGTGCCTATGTGATAACAGAGACCAGTTCGAAATTGAAGAAGAGGGCATGGCAACTGGGATTCAGCTGAATTAAAAGGAGGACCCAAACGCTACTTTAGCAGACTGCTTGTGTAAGGACTGGAAATCGCATGCATAAGAGATCTTTCTTCGATCCACAATAGAGGTAGTGGTTTAGAAGAAAGGAGACTCTACCGATGTATAAACGATTAAGTTCAGTTATGTTTCCGCTATTTGCAGTTCTGCTGGTCGGTGCGCTCGTGTGGGGCTATCAGGAGAATCAGGAGAAGAATGCAATTCTGATCAAGGCAGAGAATCAATATCAGCGTGCATTTCACGATTTATCTTTTCATATGGACAAATTGCATTCGGAGATTGGGAACACCTTGGCGGTTCACTCTACATCACAGGGGATGCATCGCAAAGGTTTGATGAATGTATGGCGACTCACCAGTGAAGCGCAGAATGAGATCAACCAACTGCCACTCACCATGCTGCCATTTAACGAGACAGAGGAGTTTCTCTCGCGTATTTCCAACTTTGCCTATCGGGCGTCGATGCGTGACTTGACGAACGAACCGCTAAGTGAAAAGGAAATGGGCAACCTGAAAAAGCTGTATCAGAATTCATCCGAGATTACCAAGAATCTGCAGGATGTGCAGCAGAAAGTGCTGACGGACCGATTGCGCTGGATGGATGCAGAGACTGCCATGGCAACACAAGAGCAAACCATGGACAACACGATCGTTGATGGTTTTCGTACAGTGAACAAAAAGGTACAGGAATACCCGGAGCTTGATTGGGGTCCTTCCGTATCCAATATCTATGCCAAACGATCAGTCAAGAAACTGGGCGGCTTGCCGGTGACCAAAGAACAGATCCAGAGCAAGGCTGCAAAATTCTCTGATGCGGATCGTAGCAAAATCCAAGTGCAGGAGAACGGCAAAGGAACAGACTGGGAGTCCTACACTGCCACGATTGATCATGCCAACAATGGCAAACTGATGATGGATTTCACCCGTAATGGCGGAATGCTGATCTCTTACAGTGATACGCGTCCAATCGGAACCAAAAAAGTGTCTCGTCAGAATGCCATGGCTAAAGCAGATCAATTTCTAATGAACAAAGGCTATAAGGATATGAAAGCTGTAAACTATGATGAATATGGTAATCTGGGTAACCTTACTTATGTGCGTAAGCAAGGGGACACCTTGATCTATCCCGAGAAAATGTCAGTTCGTGTAGGTTTGGATACAGGCGAAGTAACCGGCTTCCAGGCGAGTGACTTTGTTTACGAACATAATGACATGCGCAAAATTCCGAAAGCAACTCTTACGGAGCAACAGGCGCGGAAAAAGCTTAATTCGGAGTTCGAAGAAAATTATGTTCGCAAATCTCTGATTGAGAATGATTACAGCAAAGAAGTATTGTGTTATGAATTCGGAGGGAAAATTAACGGTTCTCGTTACCGGATATACATTAATGCGAATACAGGAATAGAAGAAGCGGTTGAAGAGATCAAACCGGTCAATGCAACCTCATAAAAAGATGGATAATTTGAATTTGAAGTTGAGCGAATAACTGCGGCAGACCACGATGTGGTCTGTTTTTTCTTGTTCAATGTGAGAAAGGTCATGGTATAATAGTCCTTGTACATACGAAGATAAATACATAAAGTGGCGGTGAACAGCTTGTTTCCGAAAATAAATGAAATTTTATACATCCAGATTGCTTCTGCAGATGAAAAAGAGGAACACAAAGAGTACAAATCACGCATTGCAGATATGGATGACAGCAGTTTTCTGATTGAGGTCCCGATGCAACAAGGAAGCAGCCGTCTGAAAAGGCTCTTTTTCGGAGAGGAATTGTCCATTTCATATATTACGGAGGATGGGGTCCGGCATTATTTTAATACCTATGTCACGGGATTTGAGGAAGATGTGGTCCGTCTTGTCCGTATCCGCAAACCGCTTCCGAGCGATATATCCAAAATACAACGGCGCAGCTTTCTTCGTGTTCATGCAAACCTTGAATTGGCCATCCAGAGTGAAGACCTGACCCGTGCCGTCGGATTGACTGAAGATATTGGTGGCGGTGGATTGTCCATCTACGGCGAAACAGGTTTTTCAATAGCTGAAGGTCAAAAATTGAAATGCTGGTTGCTGGTTCCCTATCGGAATTCAACCATCGAACATGTGAATTTTGAAGCTGAAGTTGTGCGGATCAAAACCCTGGAAACCGGCAGACAGCTATGCATGCTGAAATTTGTGCAGATTTCAGATTCGGAGCGCCAGAAAATTATCAAGTTTTGTTTTGAACGGCAACTTGACTATCGCACGAAATAGGAATGTTGTGGCATAAAAAGAAGAAACTGCGGGTACCGTAATGAAAAAAACGGAGGTATTGCCTTGAATCGTCGTCATGCAACCCGCAGATATGAACGACTTTATTATGTTTTCTCCAGGCGAATGGAACGAAAGGTTACGACTCTGATTACAGTCCTTCTAATCCTGCTTGTAGTATATCAATTGCTGCTGTTGGTACCAGGCTTCAAAAAGAATTTGACCACCATTGACCGCCTGGAAGGAACGCCAATTGAAGTCCAAACGATGAATGATTACAAACGTCGTTGATTTGTCTGTTTTTGCATCCATGTGTAGAGTGTGGTATAATTTTCACGATGCAGGCAATGCCTGTTTTTTTATTGAGGTTTATCGTTTGAGGAGGAATGCCCCGTTGGCAAGCCAGAACACATCAGAGAACGGGAAAATGAACGTTGCAATTGACGGACCTGCCGGTGCCGGGAAAAGCACGGTGGCCCGATTGGTTGCAGAGGCGCTCGCGTATGTATACGTCGACACAGGCGCAATGTACCGTGCGGTAACCTTGCATATGCTTCGGAAAGGTATTACACCGGAAGATGTGACACAGGTACTTCAGGAAGCCCAAAAGCTGGTCATTGATTTACAACCGGATCCCGACGGACAGAAAGTGTTCTGTAATGGGGAAGAAGTAACCTCGGAAATCCGCTCCCGTGAAGTGACGGGAATCGTGTCCCGATATGCGCAAATCGAGGGGCTGCGTACGCAATTAGTGGATACTCAGCGGCAAATGGCTTTGCGCAAGGGCGTCGTCATGGATGGACGCGATATCGGAACGACAGTACTGCCCGATGCGGAAGTGAAAATCTTCATGACTGCCAGTGTGGAAGAGCGTGCGCTTCGCCGCTTCAAAGAACTGGACCCCTCTGAAGGACTGACGTTGCAACAGCTGGAGCGAGACATTGCCACCCGTGACAGATTGGATGAGAATCGGGAAATTTCCCCATTGCGTTGTGCTGAGGATGCTATTGTCCTTGATACAACGGAGATGAACATTCATGAAGTGGTTGACAAAATCGTATCTTATTGCACAATGGTCAGAGGAGAGATCGGTCTATGATTTACACATTTTGCAGCACATTACTGCGGATCATTTATACCATTCTTTTCCGCTTGGAGGCCGTTGGACGGGAGAATATTCCGAAAGAAGGCGGCGTACTTTTATGTTCCAATCATATTAGTAACTTCGATCCTCCAACCGTTGGTATCAAACTTCGCCGTCAGGTACGTTTCATGGCCAAAAGCGAATTGTTTGAAATTCCGGTACTCGGCCGAATTATTAAAGCCGTGGGCGCTTTCCCCGTTAAACGTGGAGGTGTCAGCAAGGAATCCATCAAAACCTCACTCAATATTTTGCGTGATGGTCAAGTGCTTGGAATCTTCCCCTCGGGAAGCCGTCACAATGATGGAGGTATCGGCAAAAAAGGGGCAGCGAGTTTTGCTCTCCGCAGTGGCGCTACAGTTATTCCTACTGCTATTATCGGTAACTACAAAGTTTTTCGTAAGATGAAAGTTGTATATGGAGCACCAGTAAGTTTGGACGAGTTCAAGGAAGACCCATCTGGAGAAGCTCTGGAGAAGGCGACTGAAAAGATTATGTCCAAGATTAACGAGATGGTGCAAACGGGCGTGCCAAGCAAGTAATGGCTTCGTCGGTAGCTGAGTGCATGTTTCCATATTTTTGAGGGAGACTAAAGTTTGAGCACTCAGTGATGAAAGTGTTTTGAACTCTGCTACAGGCAGGTTTGAATATAATGGGGTTTTTGAATTGAGGAGGGTATTTGACATGTCGGAAGAAATGAAAAATCAAGAAGCAACCCAAGATGAGTTGGATCAATTCGTTTCCTTGAAAAAAGGAGATACCGTAAAAGGAACCATCGTCAAATTGGAAGATAACCAAGCCTATGTGAGCATTGGATATAAATATGACGGTGTCATTCCAATTCGTGAACTGTCTTCATTACATGTTGACAGCGCGTCTGACGCAGTAGAAGTTGGACAAGAAGTTGAAGCTAAAGTTCTTAGCATCGACGACGAGAAAGAAAAACTCGTTCTGTCCAAACGTGCAATCGACAGCGAAAACGCATGGGATCAATTGCAAAAGCATTTTGAAGACCAAGACGTATTCGAAGTTGTTGTAGGTGATGTTGTTAAAGGCGGTCTGGTAGCAGACGTGGGCGTACGTGGATTTATCCCGGCTTCCATGGTTGAACGCCATTTCGTTGAAGACTTCAGCGACTACAAAGGACGCACACTGCGTGTTAAAGTGAAAGAGATCGACCGTGAGAACAACAAAGTGATCCTTTCCCAAAAAGACGTACTGGAGCAAGAATTCGAAGCAAACAAAGCTACAGTAATGGCTGGTTTGCAAGAAGGTCAAGTGATCGAAGGTACAGTACAACGTTTGACTCAATTCGGTGCATTTGTTGATGTGGGCGGAGTTGACGGTTTGGTTCACGTATCCGAGCTGGCTTGGACACACGTTGAAAAACCATCTGACGTACTGTCTGAAGGTGATAAAGTTAGTGTGAAAGTGCTGAAAGTTGACCCTGAAAAAGGCAAAATCAGCCTGAGCATGAAAGCTGTTCAACCAGGTCCTTGGGAAACAGCAAGCGAAAAATTCAATTCCAGCGATATCGTAACAGGTGTTGTAAAACGTCTGGTAGACTTCGGTGCATTTGTTGAAATCGCTCCTGGTGTTGAGGGACTTGTGCATATCTCGCAAATCTCCCACAAACACATCGGCACTCCTCATGAAGTGCTGAAAGAAGGACAAGAAGTTCAAGTTAAAATCTTGGACATGAACCCTTCTGAGCAACGTGTAAGCTTGAGCATCAAAGAAACAGAAGAAGCTCCAGCTCAACCACAAAAATCAGAAAGACCTTCAAGAAACAACGCTCCGCGTGAAGAAATCAACAATCCAAACGTTTCCTTGAACAATCAAGGTATGAGCACTACGCTTGGCGAACTGTTTGGAGACAAACTCAGCAAATTCAAATAAGTTAACAATGCATGGTTCTAAGTTATATACTGCATATTTTGCTGAATAACAAGAGCAAGATCGGCGAGCCCAAGGCGGGTTCGCCGATTGTTTTTATTGCGAGTAATTTGGCATGAAACGTTAGCCAAGATATATCTTTTTTGCTATGATGAGTATCGTAAGTATGGACAGGAGGAGTGGAATGTATGGCAAGACCCGTTGTGGCAATTGTCGGACGACCGAACGTGGGTAAATCCACCATTTTCAATCGGATCATCGGCGACAGACTGGCCATTGTGGAAGACAAGCCGGGCATTACCCGTGACCGTATATATGGAATCGGTGAATGGAACGGTAAACCATTTAGTATCATTGATACAGGTGGTATCGAAATTGATGGTGAAGATGTAATCTTAAAATCGATTCGGATGCAAGCAGAGCTCGCTATTGAAGAAGCGGATGTTATTGTATTCATGTGTGATGCAAAAGCAGGTATTACGCAATCGGATGAAGAGGTAGCAGAGATGCTCTACCGCTCAGGCAAGCCTATTGTTGTAGCCGTTAACAAAGTGGATAATATCGGACGAAGTGAGCTCATTTATGAGTTTTATGGATTTGGTTTCGGTGATCCTATTGGCGTATCCGGAAGTCACGGTACAGGTGTAGGTGATTTGCTTGATGCAATAGTGGAGAAGTTGCCAGAACTTGAGGAAGAGACTTACGATGAAGATGTCATTCGTGTAGCTCTGATCGGACGTCCTAATGTGGGTAAATCTTCACTGGTGAACGCTATTCTGGGTGAAGAGCGTGTCATTGTAAGTGACGTGGCTGGAACGACCCGGGATGCAATTGATACACCTTTTGAAAAAGACGGCCAACGTTACGTGCTGATTGATACAGCAGGTATGCGTAAGCGTGGTAAAGTATATGAAACAACTGAGAAATACAGTGTAATGCGTGCGATGCGTGCGATTGAGCGTGCAGATGTTGTTCTGATTGTCATTAATGGTGAAGAAGGCATTATTGAACAGGACAAGCATATTGCAGGATATGCATTCGAAGCTGGTAAAGCGTCATTGTTTGTTGTGAACAAATGGGACGTGGTAGAGAAGCATGACAAAACGATGAAAGAGTTTGAGAGAAAAATTCGGGATCACTTCCTGTTTATGACTTATGCTCCAGTCGTATTCTTGTCAGCCCTCACAAAACAACGCTTACAAAAATTGTTACCGGTTGTGAAAAGGGTAGCAGATCAACACTCGTTACGTGTACAAACACATCTACTTAACGATGTGGTGTCTGATGCGGTTGCAATTAACCCTCCGCCAACGGATAAAGGACGGAGAATGAGAATTAACTATGTGACTCAGGTTGCCGTTAAGCCACCGACCATGGTTGTTTTTGTGAACGATCCGGAATTGATGCACTTCTCATATGAGCGCTACCTGGAGAATAAAATCCGTGCAGCGTTTGACTTCGAAGGAACACCAATTCGCATATTTACTCGGAAGAAGTCCGACGAAAGTTAGGGGAGAAGTGTGTGATTTTACAAATCGCAGCGATTGTACTGAGTTATCTGCTCGGTTCGATCAGCTTTAGTGTCCTCCTTGCCAAAGCGATACGGGGGATCGATATTCGTCAGCACGGAAGTGGAAACGCGGGAGCTACCAATACATTGCGTATTTTGGGTAAAGGACCGGCAATTGCTGTTCTGTTGCTTGATGTACTTAAGGGTGTTGCAGCTGTATGGATTGGAATCTGGCTGAGCGACGGTTCTGCCTGGATTCCTGCACTCAGTGGTATAGCAGCCATTGCAGGACATAACTGGCCGCTTTACTTCCATTTTCGTGGAGGAAAAGGCGTTGCCACAGCCATTGGTGTTCTGGTGAGTCTTGCTTTCCTGCCTGCGTTATGTGCTGGGGTGATCGCCATTCTGTCTATTGTATTGACACGCTATGTTTCATTGGGGTCTCTGATTTTTGTAGCATTTACACCCATCTTTATCATGGTATTACCCGGATATTCAATGAATATCTTCTGGGGGAGTCTGATTATTTGTCTGTTTGCGTTCTGGAGACATCGTACCAATATTGCGAAGCTCGCCAAAGGACAGGAAAATAAATTGGGATCGAAAAACCCTGGAGGGGGTAAACGAGTTGTCTAAAAAAGTTGCTGTTCTAGTCGCTGGGAGCTGGGGAACAGCTCTGGCCAGTGTACTCGCCGCCAATCAGTTGGATGTGATGATGTGGACACGTGGTGAAGACCAGGCTAACGAAATCAATAACAAGCACACTAATACTCGCTATCTTCCGGATGCGGAGCTTTCACCACGGATTCAAGCAACAACTGATATGGAAGCTGCGGTGGAAGGTGCTATAGCTGTGTTAATTGTTGCGCCTTCATCAGCCATGCGTGCAGTTACGAATCAGCTTAAGGCTTATTACAAGCCTGAGATGTTAGTCATTCATGCAACCAAAGGTTTTGAGACAGAAAGCCTCAAACGGATGTCCACAGTCATTTCAGAAGAGCTTGAATGTGAAGAAGGACGTGTGGTTGTTCTTTCTGGCCCAAGCCATGCGGAAGAAGTGGTGAAGCGTTGTCCAACGACAGTGGTTGTAGCTTCACTGGATAAGGCATCTGCCGAGTCTGCCCAAGCTTTGTTTATGAATGCTTATTTCCGGGTTTACACGAATCGGGATATGATCGGTGTTGAGCTGGCGGGTGCATTCAAAAATATCATTGCTCTTGGTGCAGGTATGTCGGATGGTCTTCAATTTGGTGATAATGCCAAAGCCGCTTTGCTAACACGCGGTCTGGCAGAGATCACACGTATTGGTGTTGAGATGGGAGCAAATCCGCTAACGTTTTCGGGACTTGCCGGAATCGGGGATCTGGTTGTAACGGCTACAAGTCAGCACAGTCGGAACTGGAGAGCAGGTTCCATGTTGGGCCAGGGACAGAAGCTGGATGATGTTCTGAAGTCCATGGGCATGGTGGTAGAAGGCATTCGAACTACGCAAGCTGCCTATTTCATCTCACAAAAATACGGTGTACAAATGCCAATTGCGGATCAGTTATATCACGTTTTATTCCAGGAGAGACAGCCGCGTGATGCGGTTGAAGCCTTGATGGGACGTGACCCGAAGACTGAAATGGAAGTCATGAAGCTTGAAACCTGGGAGCAGTGGCATTCCTGATTGTAATCAGCTTAAACGTACCTTGTGAAATAAGAAGCTTATTCACCTTTTCTGTAGCAGACTCATACTATACACATGAGTATTGCCGGAGGAGGGGAGACGAATGGGTAACAACATTTCCAAAGATGCACTGAATGCAATCAATAAGAAAACGGGTAAAACGATAACGGAAGGTGCCGTTAAGAAATTGGCAAGCACGGTGAAACCAACGACGATTCAGAATGAAGCTCAGTTGCGCCAATTGATCAAACAAGTATCCGCCATGGCGAAAGTTCCGGTATCTGAGGATACGGTTAAGGATATTGTGAGTGCGGTCAAGAAAAGCGGATTGAATCCGAGCAGTATGGAATCGTTAATGAAAATGATGATGAAAAAATAATAGATCACACCTGCTTGTGCAGGTGATCCAGTAAGACAAAAAGACGAGTCGGCTTCTGCCGGCTTGCTTTTTTGTCTTTTTTTTGGAAAGTTGAGCTGAATTTCGTGTTATAATGGTTGCAATTGTCACAGTGTCAGTGATGAATATCGGACTGAAGGGGAGACTGCTGGATTATGAGCGCAATGGACAAGATGTGGCTGTCATTGGTGGCCATCCTCATTATGGGACTATCTGTATTCCTGATTACGTTTGCTCGTGCCAAAACAAAAGGTATTGTACGGGGGATTCTTTCTCTGATTGCATTTTTGATTATGCTGATTGGCTTTTTCGGTGGAATCGCTTCTCTGACCTGATTTCCCATGCCTGAAAGATAACATCCGCATAAGCACATCATAAGAACTGACACAATGAACACGGATGAGGGGAGTGTGAGCCTATGAGGTCGCATGATACGGAGGGTCGGACAGAGCGTTATCCGGAATTACACGCGGCTTTGCTGGAAACGGCCAAAGCCTGGAACACACAGCCGCAGACATGGTTACTTGGAGGAAGTTGTGGGTTGCTGCTTCAAGGGGTGGAGTTGCAACAGGCTCCGAGAGATATTGATATCTATGCGGATGTTGCTGCTGCTAAGGAACTTCACCGTAGCGCTCCGGGGGAAATGCTTGACGAGCCTACAGTGGACAAGACAGGACCATATGCTTCTCTGCTGAGCCACTATCAGGTGGGTGAATGTGCGCTGGAACTGGTGGGTGGTTTCGAAATATGGGCTCGCAAAAGTTGGTACCGTATTGAGATTGAACATGTACTTGCTCCGCATGCACCAGTAGCACAAGTGGGTTCATATACCCTGCGACTGATGCCGCTTGCGCATGAGCTGTTGTTTAATCTGCTGCGAGGTCGTGAAGATCGTTATGTCCCCATTGCGACACAGATGCGCGAGCAGCCAGATGCACATCAACCTATAATGAAGCTTTTAAGTCAACAGAATGTATGGACAAACCGCTTCAGAGCCGAAGTGGAAGAGCTTGTTGGCTTTACATGGCCCCAGTAGGTTGAGGGAGGAAAATGATGGACTATAAAGTTACTTTTTTACCTATGAACAAATCGATAGCGCTCAAACCAGGGGCAACACTTCTGCATGCAGCACGACGTGCTGGAGTCAAGATTACGACTCGATGTGATGGTAAAGCGGCTTGCCTGATGTGCAAAGTGAATGTGGATGAAGAATATCGGGCGGAACTGTATCCACCAACAGATGCAGAAAAGCGCAAGCTGGGTTCACTGTTGGAAGCAGGTACACGACTGTCCTGTCAGGCCAAGGTGTGTGGATCTCTATCGGTTCATGTTCCAGAGGACCCGCTGAAGGCAGCTATTCGGAAACAACTGGAACGTCAACAACAGGAAGACGACTGGTTCTGAGCGTTATGAAATTGATTCTCTAATGAGTTATTCAAGGAGGACACGAATGATTAGGAACAAGCCAAAATGTGTGGAAGGAAGCGGACGGCAGCGTCTGAAACATCAGACGGGCGGTCTGCTGTTATTCCTGTTGTTTGCTTTTACAGCAACTGGTTGTATGTATCCATCCCAGAGTAATTCGGACCCTAAGATAGCCTATCGGGAAAGCGTGAGCCGTATCCAGAGTGCGGTCGAGGCATTCCAGCAAGATGAGGGGATTTTGCCAATCATCAATGCAGATATGGAAACGCCAAAATATGAAAAGTTCAGAGTGGATCTGCCCAAGTTGAAACAACTGGGGTATCTGGATGAAATACCAGGGACTGCTTTTGAAAGTGGTGGGAGCGCTTACTTCCTTATTCAGGACGAAGAAGTGAATCCGACCGTTAAAGTGATGGATCTTCTGACCGTACAGAAAGTAAACGATGTGCAACGAATGGTTAATCAATATAAATCCGTACATAACAATAAGCTGCCAAGCGGGGAAGAACTGTATCCGGGGTTATATGCTGTGGATATGGAGCAGGCTGCTCAGGCGGGTACACCTTCCATAACGTTGAATAGTGTATATTCAGGTCAGGCGTTACCTTTTATGATGGATGACGAAGGCAAGGTCTATGTAGATTATGCTTTTGACATTATGCAGGCAGTGGAAAAGTCTGACATGTCTCCAGCAGAGACTGAAGATGTTCGGGATTTGCTGGTGGAACACTCCTATTTCGTACCTGTAAAATCGGTTTTCTACGCTTGGAAAAATAATGTGCCGGTTGCCCAACCCATAAAATAAGCATGGTTGCAATTCAAATGATTTAGCTGTATGACCACCATGGCTCTAATGGTTCAAAAAGAGATATTCCAAATAAGGGATATCTCTTTTTTCTTTTGTCAGTATGAGCAATAACCGTCATAAAAGCTTCGCGGATCACATAAAGTAGATTGAAATAAAGACGCGCAGTCCGAGATCGGGGGATTCTCCTAATGTCATCACCTTAAGATAAAAAAAACAAAAATACGCGTCATATTGCCGCATACGGATACATAAGATGATACTAGTCCAATTGCATGTACGAGTTAACGCCGCTCTCGCCGGTTTCATCAGAATGCAACGTTCGGCGGCGGACGACTTCCGGGCACTCACAAAGGCGGCTCTACCGTTGCAGGGATTTCAGTCTTCTGATTGAAAAAACGAAGCGGATGCTCTTTAGCATTTTTCCTTCGGAGTAATTTAGGGAGGGGATTTCATTGGAGAAAGTGGACATTTTTAAGGACATAGCTGAGCGGACCGGAGGGGATATTTATCTCGGGGTTGTCGGCGCAGTCCGGACGGGAAAATCAACATTTATTAAACGATTCATGGAAACCATTGTGTTGCCAAACATCACTAACGAGGCTGACCGTGGTCGAGCGGTGGATGAACTTCCACAGAGTGCAGCAGGTAAAACCATCATGACTACCGAACCAAAATTTGTACCAAATAACGCAGTCCAGATTAAGGTGGCAGAAGGACTCGATGTCAATGTGCGCCTTGTGGATTGTGTAGGTTACGCGGTGGAAGGAGCCAAGGGATACGAGGATGAGAATGGTCCACGCATGATCTCCACGCCTTGGTTCGAGGAACCAATTCCGTTCCAGGAAGCCGCCGAGATTGGTACTCGCAAAGTCATTCAGGAGCATTCCACACTGGGTGTTGTGGTAACAACAGACGGCACAATCGCCGAAATTGCCCGCAGTTCCTATGTGGAATCCGAAGAACGGGTCATTGCGGAATTAAAAGAAGTGGGTAAACCGTTTGTCCTGGTCATCAACTCTACTCGTCCTCGCAGTGAAGAAGCCCTGCAATTGCGCAGTGAGCTTGCTGCCAAATACGACATTCCGGTGATGACACTCAGTGCAGCGACCATGACGGAAGATGATGTGACGGGTGTACTTCGTGAAGTGCTCTATGAGTTCCCTGTGCATGAAGTGAATGTAAACTTGCCGAGCTGGGTTATGGTACTCAATGAGACTCACTGGCTGCGTAGCAACTACGAAAATTCCGTACGGGATACCGTTAAGGACATTCGCAGACTTCGTGACGTGGATCGGGTTGTCGCACAGTTCATGGAATATGAATTCATTGATCGCGCAGGCCTGAGTGGCATGAATATGGGGCAGGGTGTAGCCGAAATTGATCTGTACGCGCCGGATGAACTGTATGATCAGATTCTCGTGGAAGTGGTTGGCATCGAGATTCGCGGTAAGGATCATCTGCTGCAATTGATGCAGGAATTCTCGCATGCGAAGAGAGAATACGACCGCTTCGCAGAAGCGCTGGAGATGGTCAAAACGACCGGATATGGCATTGCTGCTCCATCTCTCGCCGAGATGGCTCTGGATGAACCTGAGCTCATTCGTCAGGGCACCAAATTTGGCGTACGTCTGAAAGCAACGGCACCGTCCATTCACATGATCCGGGTTGATGTGGAATCGGAGTTCGCTCCAATCATCGGTACGGAGAAACAAAGTGAGGAACTGGTGAGATACCTGATGCAGGACTTCGAGAACGACCCGATCAAGGTATGGGATTCAGACATGTTTGGTCGTTCGCTGCACTCCATCGTGCGAGAAGGGATCCAGGGCAAGATTGCCATGATGCCGGATAATGCAAGATACAAATTGCAAGAGACGCTCGGAAGAATCATTAACGAAGGTTCGGGCGGCTTGATCGCTATCATTCTGTAAGACATCAAAAGACCGTAAGGGGGCATCCCCTCGCGGTCTTTTTTACGTGATTTCTTTATTTTGGATGAAATGGATAGGAAGAATAGTACTTTCGAAAAAACTTAGCGAGTTTTAGCTTTAAATTGCTAAAACCCATTTACATACTAGGGATTAGCCGTTATATTAATATTCAACTATTGTGATCGAGATCACAGAGATTGGACAGGGGGATACAGAGATGAAAAGAAGAGAGACAAAATGGCTATGGTTGAGTGTGTTATTAGTATTTACATTGGCGCTGTCCGCTTGCGGAATCAAAAAAGAACCGGCAGCCACTCCGGCTTCAGGTGCATCAGATGATACACCAAAAACGGAAGCGGTCACAGGCCCACTTAGCGGCAAGCGGATTGCACTTATTATGGAATTCAATACAGGTACTTTCTCGCAGCAATATGTACAAGGTGTAAAAGAAGAAATCGAAAAATTCGGTGGAGAACTGACAACGTTTGTTGCCGATAATGACAAGGCAAAGATGGTATCCTTGCTTGATAGTGCTATTAACCAGAAATTTGATGCCATTCTCACGGATCATGGGGATTCCCTATTAGAGCCAGGCGTGAAGAAGGCAGTAGAACAGAATATTCCAGTGGTCGTGTTTGACGCAGCTATCAGTGTTCCAGGAGCTACAGTCCTGTCGCAGGATGACCAGAAGATGGCTGAACTGACGCTGGAGCAAATGAAAAAAGATATCAATGGACAAGGCAATATTGTCAAAGTATGGGTAGCTGGTTTCGCACCGATGGAACGCCGTCAGATTGCATACGGTGAATTCATGAAAGCAAATCCGGACATCAAGGAAATAGCTACATTCGGTTCTGCACAGAACCCGGCGCTGGATACTCAAGCCAAAATGGAAGCTATTCTCAAGCAGTATCCAAAAGGTGAGATTACAGCTGTATGGACTGCATGGGATGAGTTCGCCAAAGGTGCAGCGCGTGCGATTCAACAAGCTGGACGTGATGAGATCAAAGTGTATGGTATTGATATGAGTGATGAGGACCTGCAAATGATTCAGGACCCGAAAAATCCTTGGGTAGCTTCAGCCGCTGTTGATCCAACGGATATTGGTCGCGTCCAGGTACGTTATGCTTATCAAAAACTGAACGGGGACGAGACAGAAGATGCAGTTGTTCTTAACCCGGTCTATGTTCAACGTGAAGCTCTGCCAGATAAACAAATCTCCACTTCTGAGCTGTCAGAGTTCGTTGAAGGTTGGGGTGGCAGCACACAAGGAATCAAGGACTGGATGAGTGAATACGGAATTACTGCTAAATAAGCAGCGTATGGGAAGCGCGCCGCAAGGCGCGCTTTTTCTACCATAATGAAGATGTGCGAGTATGGATGAGAAATGGGATACTCCCGTATGGGAACGATTGGAGGTTAACATCATGAGCACTGCACCGATTCTGCTTCAAATGGAACATATCCACAAGCAGTTTTCAGGTATTCCTGCACTGAAGGATGTGGATTTCTCTGTAAAAGGTGGGGAGATTCATGCGCTGCTGGGTGCCAATGGTGCCGGTAAAAGCACGTTAATGAAAATTCTGTCCGGTGCCTATCCAATGGATCAGGGTACGATTCAGTTGAGTGGACAAGCGCTTCATTTAAGTTCTCCGGGAGACGCGAAGGCAAGTGGGATTCACTGTGTCTATCAGGAAGTGGATGCGGCACTGGTGCCACAGCTGACGGCTGCGGAGAACATTATGTTGGATCAGTTGGCTTCATCTGCTGGAGGTTGGTGGAAAAGTCCACGAAAACTGCAACAGCGTGCGGTTGAGGCGTTGAAGCAATTAGGGGCGGACATATCCGTTCACCAAAAAGTGGCCGATCTGACACTTGCAGAAAAACAGATGATACTGCTGGCACGAATTTTGATCCAGGATGCCAAAGTCATCATTTTTGATGAACCGACTGCACCGCTGAGCCAGGAAGAAACGGATGCATTTTTCCGGATTGTTCATCTCCTGAAGGATCGGGGCGTTGCCTGTATTTTCATTACCCATCGTCTTGCTGAAGTGACGGGTCACTGTGATCGCGTTACGGTCATGAGAGATGGACAACATGTATTTACCGGTGAAGCAAAAGGACTGACGATCAACGATTTGGTTACACAGATGCTGGGCAAACCATTCGAAGAAGAATTTCCAAAGACGGAAGCGCCCGTGGGGGAGTTGCTGTTGGAGGCACGTGGGCTTCGTCGTGGAGTGAAGGTTAAAGGTGTTAACCTCTCTGTACGCCGAGGTGAAGTCCTCGCTGTGGTGGGTCTGGTAGGCGCGGGTAAAACGGAAAGCTCTCGTTTGCTGATTGGTGCAGATCGGCTGGAGGGAGGCGAGATCCGGCTTAACAACCGCAACCTCCGCCTGTCTCAGCCTGCGGATGCGGCGGCTCTGGGGATTGTTTCTGTACCGGAGGAGCGACGTAAACAAGGAATCCTGATTCAGGAGAACGTGGAACGGAATTTAAGTCTGCCTTTGCTAAGCCGTCTTAGTACATTAGGTTTCGTAAGCCGCAAGCGGGAACGTCTGAATGCAGAGTCATTGGTGAAACAGCTTGGAATTAAAACATCGTCCGTGAAACAGGAAGTGAAATATCTAAGCGGTGGTAATCAGCAAAAGGTAGCCATTGGTAAATGGCTTAATGCGGATGCGGATGTATTTATATTTGATGAGCCAACCAAAGGCGTAGATATTGGGGCAAAAAGTGACATTTTCCGCATCATTAATGAACTGGCTTTGGCGGGCAAGGGTGTAATCTATTTCACCTGTGAACTGGATGAAGGCATGGGAATTGGTGACCGAATCGCTGTCATGTGTGAGGGTGTTATCGTAAAAGAGTTCAAACGAGGCGAGACTAACCAAGAACAGCTGCTATACTATGCAAGCGGTGGACAAGAGGTGCAATCATGAAGGATAAATCACTGGATTTTGCGTTCCGTTACGGGGCGATTATAGTCATCATAGGTGTTATCGCATTTTTCGGCATTAAATTGCCTTATTTCTTTACGTACAGTAACTTGACCGATATTTTGGGCTCGATCTCTATCGTTACGTTTGTAGCGATCGGTGTTACGTTATCTCTCATTGTTGATGGATTTGATCTCTCGGTTGGTGCGACTGTCTCATTAACTACCGTTGTTACTGCTTCGTTAATGATTTGGTATCAACAACCACTGGCGATCGTCATTATCGTGCCACTGATTATCGGGGCTGTTATTGGTTTACTGAACGCTTTGCTCATTGTAAAAATGCGTATTCCGGATTTGCTCGCAACCCTTGCCACGATGTACATCATCGGAGGTATTCACAAAACGTATGCACAGGGCTATACCATTTACAATCACATGCAGTTCCCTGATGGGAGCAAAGCTGCGGGAGAGATGGACCCGACATTCCTGCTAATAGGGCAGGGTAAATGGCTTGGTATGCCGATATCGGTTATCATGCTACTTATTGCGGTAATAGGTGTGCATATCTTTTTGACGTATACGAAATATGGGCGCCAGATGTACATTACAGGTGGTAATGAGGAAGCTGCACGGTTGTCTGGAATCAAGGTGAAAAAGGTGCGTACACTCGCCTATGTAGCCGCTGGAGTGTTTGCAGCAATCGGGGGTATCATCTATGCTTCCAAAGTAGGATCCGGGCAAATTGATGCGGGATCACCGTTGTTAATGGAATCCGTAGCTGCAGTATTTGTCGGTTTCTCTGTGTTTGGTGCGGGTAAACCAAATGTCATCGGAACCTTCATTGGTTCGGTTCTGATTGGTGTACTTGTGAACGGTTTAACGATGATGAACGTACAGTATTTCACACATGATATTGTAAAAGGTGGGGTTCTCGTGCTTGCCCTGGCGGTTACATTTTACGTCTTAAACCGCAACCGGACTTGAAATTGTGGGCTGTCTGTATTAGTATGAAATTTGTTCGGCGTCTGAAATGCCAGTGGTTTCAGACGACATTCTGCCGAAAATGACTGTTGACCGCAGGCGGAGATTTGTGTTCAGCGCTCAAGATGTACGTAGATTTTTTGCGTATGAACGTATATTTCGCTATAAAACGGAAACACAGTATAACATTCAGGACATTGATACAGGAGGTGAAAAACAAATGAACAAATCAGACTTGATTACACACGTATCTGAAGCGACTGAATTGTCCAAGAAAGATGTAACGAAAGCGGTTGATGCCGTATTCGAAGCAATCTCTGAGGCTCTTCAAAGCGGAGATAAAGTACAATTGGTTGGTTTTGGGAACTTCGAAGTTCGCGAGCGCTCTGCACGTAAAGGACGCAACCCGCAAACAGGTGAAGAAATCGAAATTCCTGCGAGCAAAATTCCTGCATTCAAACCAGGTAAAGCGCTCAAAGACGGAATTAAATAAGATTTCTACATATTCCATATGTCGACAAAAAGACCGTGACTTGTTCACGGCCTTTTCTTTTGCCCTTTAACGATGATTCTTGCGGTTCATTCGTATAAGGCGCAGGTTGACAAATGAAACAATCTTAATCATCATTAACGCTATCGAACTAAAGAAGGGGACATGCGTGATGGATCATCCAACCGGCAATGATTATATTGTAATTAAGGCAGAGGAAAATGGTGTCCAGGTGATCGGATTAACCCGAGGTCAGGATACACGTTTTCACCACACCGAGAAATTGGACAAGGGTGAAGTGATGTTTGCCCAATTTACCACCCATACTTCAGCTATTAAAATCCGGGGCAAAGCCACGCTGATTACCAAGCATGGACAGATTGAATCGGAGTAATGGACAGATTGAATACATTCAAATGAAGATTGCAGGCATAGCCTGCTTTTTTTCATTGTACAATGAGGTATGAGCCTTTACCGGACAGACTACACTAACAGGTAAAGGCAGGGAGGCGTATATGAAACCGCGGATGATTGTTACTGCTTCAATGCTGGCAACGGTTGCGGCGGTCTTTCTGCTTGTTGCGATACAAACCTTACATATGCGTACATGGGGCGGGGACAACGTACAGCCTGCCTCTGCATCACATCATCCAGTTCAGCTAACGAATGACAATCTGGTTGATGTGCTAAGCTCCATGCAACTATCAACTCCCATTGCAAGAGTGGAATGGAAGCAGTCCATTTTGAGACTGGACCTCAAAGTTAAAGGAACGGGTACAAGTTACACTGAAATCTATGAGAACATGGCAGCTGTGGCGGATCTTGGCTTTCGGAGTCTGGATAACGTGGATCAGGTGCTGCTGCGTGTGATGGCAGAAGATGAATGGATGCATAAACGACATCTGTTACTTGCTGCTGATATTCGGCGTGGAGAGTGGCCTCTGTATGCGATTGAAACATTACGGAACTGGAAAAGTGCGGCCTTTTCAGATGAATTGAAGGACTGGTTTCATTTGATGGAGACCGAACTCTGGAAGAAGCAATTCGAAATGACAAGTCAGGGGTAATAGAATAGCAGGATTCAGTGCGTGCCCGTTCAACATATGCTATAATATATAAGATTGTAGTGCAGAAAAGGTTTAACAATGTTAAGGCTCGGAGGCTGAGAATGAATTCATATCGCGTACCCCAACTAGCAAAGAAATATACGGATTACGACATGATTCGACAACATACGGAAATCCCATCATTTCCGGATAGCCGAGCACGTCTGTTGCAGGTATTTGTGGGCCGCACAGACGAAAAGGTGCATCAAGAGTTATATGCTCTTGCAACTTCGCTCGTTCAGTTGGCCATGGATACGCATGATCGAATCGATACCATTTCCGGTGAGCGGAAAGAGCAAGAGATGCGTTCACGCCAGTTGAATGTACTCGCCGGGGATTATTTAAGTAGCCGTTTTTATCAATTGCTTGCCCAAGCGGGCAGAATTGAAATGATTGGCAAACTCAGTGGTGCTGTGTCCGGAGTGAACGCACGCAAGATGACGCTGTATGAACGGATGAAGAAGCTTCTCGTTTCGGCTGATGAATACTTGCGTGAAACGGTACAGCTGAGAATGCAGCTGTTTCTTTCATTTACAGGCATGATTCAACATAACGAAGAGTCTTTATGGAACAGCCTGTTGACCGAATTCAGCTCCTGCGAAACGATCGTGGAAGAACTGAAGCGGATGAATGACGCAAAACGATATCTTCACAGCTATGCATATTGGCACATATACGAGCATGGTAATGACGATGAGCGCAATGTGTTGCGTCAATCTGAACCGGATGCACGTGCATGGAACACTATGGTGCTGAAGCATAGGGTTGGCGAGGTTTTGCTGGACAAGCTTCGCGAGTGTACACACCGCATTCAACTGTTGTTGCAAGATGAGGAAGGGCGGATGGGCTTGCATGAGATACATGCAATTCTAGAGCCTTACTTGGCATATTTGCAGCCTTCACATGCGGCAGTAAGGGAAGATTGAGGGGGAGACAGACGAATGGGGAGCGGAGAGACCAAACCGAAAGAAGAATATGTCCATTCGGTTTTTCAGAGTATAGCCGGAAAATATGATGTCATGAATGATATCCTAAGTTTCCGCAGGCATAAGGCTTGGCGTAAATTCACCATGAAAAAGATGAATATGTCCAAAGGCGATACCGGTCTTGATTTGTGCTGCGGCACATGTGACTGGACGCTTGCTATGGCAGAGGCAAGTGAAACGGGGCACATGCACGGACTTGATTTCAGTAGCAACATGCTGGAGGTCGGCCAGACAAAGATCAATGCGGTGCAACGTCAAAAGCAGATTACCCTGACACAGGGAAATGCCATGTCACTTCCTTTTGAAGACAATTCGTTTGATTATGTGACGATCGGGTTTGGGTTGCGTAATGTACCTGATCTCAGACAAGTGTTGTCTGAAATGAAACGTGTGGTCAAACCGGGCGGTATGGTTGTGTGCCTGGAATTGTCCAAGCCAACATGGCAGCCGTTCAAAGGCATTTATTATTTTTATTTTGAGAAGGTTTTACCGAATCTTGCCAAAGTGTTTGCTAAAAGTTTTGAGCAGTACAAATGGTTGCCGGACTCACTGGCCATTTTCCCGGGAAGGCAGGAACTGGCAGAAATTTTTGCAGAAACTGGATTACAACAAGTGCAGGCCTACCCTCTGACCGGAGGTATCGCGGCACTGCATATTGGAACCAAGGAGAATCAGCATGTTTAGGAAAATTCGCATCTTTTTAGAAATGATCAAGATTGAACACACGCTTTTTGCTTTACCTTTTGCATTTATGGGGGCGATCCTCGGCTCCATGGTAGTGAATGATACCTTCCCAAGCTGGATGCAGATCATGTGGGTATTGCTTGCGATGATCGGTGCACGTAGTGCGGCTTTTGGTTTGAACCGAATTATTGACCAAGCGATTGATAGCAAAAACCCGCGTACCGCGATGAGAGCCATCCCGGCAGGACTGTTAAAAAATGGGGAAGTTGTTATATTTGTCATTATCTCATTTATATTGTTATTCTGGGCCTCATCCAATCTTAATGTATTATCGATGCAGCTGTTACCTATTGCTGTGTTTATGTTGGTACTGTATTCGTACACCAAACGATTCACATGGTTATGTCACGTTGTTCTCGGAATGACGATTGGTTTGGCACCACTTGGTGGCTGGGTAGCTGTAACAGGAACGATGGATTGGACAGCGATTGTGCTGTACGTTACGATTGTGTTCTGGACAGCGGGCTTTGATATTATCTATGCATGTCAGGATCTGGAATTCGATCAGGGTGAGGGTCTTCACTCCATACCTTCCCGTTTTGGCCTGGTTAAATCCTTGCAGATCGCTAAGTTCTTCCATGTGATTACTGCAATTGGTTTTCTTGCGTTATTGTTGATGACAGATCTGAGCTGGTGGTATGGCGCAGGCATGTTGGTGACGTATGGAATTCTGTTCTATCAACACTATATTGTATCGCCTAATGATATGAGCCGTGTTCAAACGGCGTTTTTTACCATGAACAGTTTGCTTAGTTTAATTGTATTTACGTTCACTCTGATTGATCTGGCGGTGAAATAAATGGTGCAGCAGCCGGACAATAAACGACTGGTTGTCGGAATTACCGGAGCGAGTGGCAGCATATATGGCATTCGATTAATTGAAACGCTGCTTGATTTGGAATATAACGTTCATCTGGTCATATCCAATGCAGGGTGGCGTGTACTGAAAGAAGAATTGGACTGGGATGTGACGAATCGGGACGCGGTGCTGGAAGAAAAATTCGGCAACCGTGCCGGTTCTCTGATCTATCATCCTGTGAGTGATATAGGGGCCTCCATTGCAAGTGGTTCTTATCTGGCCGACGGCATGGTTATCATGCCATGTTCGATGGGAACTCTTTCGTCCATCGCGCAGGGATCGTCGGATAATCTGATGTCTCGCGCAGCCGATGTTATGATGAAAGAGGGAAGAACATTGATCCTCGTACCACGTGAGACGCCTCTTCATGCAATCCATCTGGAGAACATGCTGAAGCTTTCTCGTCTTGGTGTACGAATGATACCGGCTATGCCTGCTTTTTATTACAAACCTCAGACTATGGATGAGTTGATTCTGTTTTTGGTGGGGAAAGTGCTGGATAGCTTGCGCATCCCACATCAACTGTTTACAAGATGGGGAGAACCGGATGAACGGGGATAACGACTGAGTTCGATACAAGGCTGTTTTTTGCCAAAGTGTTGCTCGGTTTATTTGTCCCCCGAATCCCGGGGTATTGGTGAGCACTGATGGTGAGTCTTCATGAACCACAGTCTTGACCCATGCTCCGGCAACTTCTGTATTTTGTTTCAGAACAAGTCGCAGAGTTTAATTTTCGGGTGTCGGCTATGACATTCGGAGAAGAAAAACACGTTAGATTACCTTATAGAACAACACAAGCAAGAACGGTAAGCCGGGTTTTTCGTAATGCCTGCAGGCCCGACTTGCTGGAGGGGAAGGTAAGCATGAATTTATGGACTGACAATACGCTGATACGGGTGAACGAATGAAACTATTGGATATTTTCGGGTTGTTAAAAAAGGACATGGATTATATTGAGAAAGAGTTGTATCGCAGTGTTCGAGGAGAACAGAAGCTGCTGAGTGAAACGTCACTTCATTTGCTCAAAGCAGGAGGAAAACGGTTGCGGCCCGTTTTTGTGTTACTTGGTGGGAAATTTGGTACATACGACATTGAACGTCTGAAGCTGGTTGCGGTTCCGCTGGAACTCATTCATTCGGCATCCCTCGTTCACGATGATGTCATTGATAATGCGGAGACACGCCGAGGCAAACCCACGGTGAAGTCAAAATGGGATAATCGGATTGCCATGTACACAGGAGACTATATCTACGGTAAGGCACTTGAAATGACTGCCGGATTATCCGATCCAGCGATTCATCGTATCCTTGCCAAAGCTATGGTACAGATGTCTATTGGTGAGATGGAGCAAATTCGCGACTTTTTCAATACGGGACAAAGTGTTCGTAACTATCTGCTGCGGATTCGCCGCAAAACAGCACTTCTGATTGCGGTTAGCTGTCAGTTAGGGGCATTGGCTACACGTGCGCCTGAGCATGTATCTTCCCTGCTGTATACGTACGGATACAATGTGGGGATGGCTTTCCAGATTCAAGATGATGTACTTGATCTGGTAGGTACTGAGAAACAACTTGGCAAGCCACCTGGCAGTGACATGAAGCAAGGAAATATCACTCTTCCTGTACTTTATGCCTTAGAAGAATCCGATCTGCGGGAACCTTTGCTTAAGGAGATTTCCCGTGTCCAGCATGAAGAAGGACGGGCAAGTGCATCGGATGCAATTGGAATGATTCGACAAAGTCAAGGAATTGCTAAAGCTGAAGCCCTTGCTGACCGATATATGAAGAAAGCGCTCGATGCTCTCGATCAGCTACCTAACATCAAGACGACCAAAAACCTGCGTGATATCGCTCATTTTGTGGTTAAACGTACACATTAAACAATGTATGACCTTCGACTCTCAGATTACTCATACCCAAAGATGAACAGAACTGTGAGATTCCTCATTGGGAGGATTTGGACATGTATGTTACAATCAGAGGGATTGCGTTTACATAGTGATTAACTTTGAACCGTGAGTGAGGAGTGAGCTGATGGATCGTACATTTTTGATGGTGAAGCCGGATGGTGTGCAGCGTGGATTGATCGGTCGAATTATTAGCCGTCTGGAAGACAAAGGATTTAAGTTGGTGGCAGGCAAATTGGTGCAGATGTCTGAGGATCAGGCAAAACGCCATTATGCTGAACATGAGGGTAAACCATTTTTCGATGATCTGGTTCGTTTTATCACATCGGGGCCTGTATTTGCCATGGTGTGGGAAGGCGACGATATTGTGGCGCTTGCGCGCATCGTCATCGGAAAAACCAATGTGAAGGAAGCAGCTCCGGGTACCATTCGCGGAGACTTCGCCAGCCACACACCACATAATCTGATTCATGGGGCAGATTCACCGGAAAGTGCTTCCCGTGAAGCAGCAAATTTCTTTGCTTCAGATGAACTGGTGGTATACGACAAGAGCATCGCAGCCTGGTTGTAATTATTAGCCAAAAGGGTGATACACGATGCTGGAGCAAGAACAACTACTAGACCCGGATTACACCGGATTCATTCGTAAAATCAAAGAGAGCACAGGCATTGATCTTGCTCAATACAAGGAAGGCCAGATGAAAAGAAGGCTGACCACACTTCGCAACAAAAACGGGTTTCATACATTTTCTAACTTTTTTGAAGCTATGCAGAAAGATAAATCATTGTTTTACGAATTCCTTGATCGTATGACGATTAACGTGTCGGAATTCTGGCGTAATCCCAATCGTTGGGAAGTGCTGCGGGACGAGATCCTGCCTGAGCTGCTGGGGTCCAAGCGTCGTGCTAAAGTTTGGAGTGCGGCCTGTTCAACAGGTGAAGAACCTTATACACTTGCCATGATTCTGGACACGATGGGCATTTTGAAGGACAGCTCCATTACGGCAAGTGATCTGGATGAAGGTGCATTGGCCAAAGCCAAGGAAGGGCGTTATATGGAACGCTCGCTTAAGGATGTGCCAAAGGAAACGGCGAACCGTTACTTCAAGCAGGATGGCTTGGTATACCGTATTGATGAGCAACTCAAAAATTCGATCAAGTTCATGAAACAAAATTTGCTGGTGGACCGTTTTGACGATGGGTACGATCTGATTGTGTGCCGAAATGTCATGATCTATTTTACCGAGGAAGCCAAAAACCTGTTGTATCACAAATTTGCAGCAAGTTTGCGTCCAGGCGGTATTTTGTTTGTGGGTAGTACGGAGCAGATCTTCTCCCCGGGACAATATGGTCTGGAGACAGCAGAGACATTCTTCTATCGGAAAAAATAATGATAATGGTTGTTCAGCCGTCTGAAGCACATGTACATGTGTTCAGGCGGTTATTTGTATACCAAGTACAAGAAAGCGCCGACTTTCTTGTCAAAGCCGGTCAGCTATACTATAATAAGCAAAGAAATTATGGGATTTTAGCAATGTGAAGTTTAACAGTTTAAAGGGGGAACGTATTATGAGTTTACGCTATTTAACCGCAGGGGAGACGCACGGACCCCAATTGACCGCTATTATTGAAGGATTGCCAAGTAATTTGACGATTGATTTTGAAGAACTGAATTTCCAGCTTCACCGCCGCCAAAAGGGATATGGCCGTGGACGCCGGATGCAGATCGAGAAGGATCAGGCGAATTTTGTTGGTGGTATCCGTCACGGATATACAACAGGTGCTCCGGTAGCGCTGGTTGTTCAAAATAACGACTGGAAACATTGGCAGAATATTATGAATATTGAGCCTATTGAAGGCAGTGACGAAGAGAAACGTCGCGTTCATCGTCCACGTCCCGGACACGCTGATCTGAACGGTGGACTCAAGTATAATCTTAAAGACTTGCGTAACGTACTGGAGCGCTCCAGTGCACGTGAGACAACGGTACGTGTGGCATGTGGTGCCATTGCACGTCAATTCCTGGCTGAATTCGGAATCAAGGTAGCTGGACGTGTACTTCGCATTGGAGAGATCGAAGCTCCATATCAGGACCTTCCGATTGATGAACTGATCGCAGTGACAGAAGCTTCCTCTGTACGTGTTACGGATGCTGAGACAGAGAAGAAGATGGAAGCCTACATCGACCAGATTAAACAAGAAGGCGATTCCATCGGAGGAATAGTGGAATGTATCGTTGAAGGTGTACCTATTGGTCTTGGTAGTTATGTTCAATACGATCGCAAACTGGATGCACGAATCGCTCAAGGCGTAATGTCCATTAATGCATTCAAAGGTGTAGAGATTGGTATCGGATTCGAAGCCGGAGTCATTCGAGGATCACAGGTGCATGATGAAATCATGCATACGGATGAGCGTGGCTACCACCGTGCAACCAACCGTCTGGGTGGATTCGAAGGTGGTATGACAAACGGTATGCCAGTCGTTGTACGTGGTGTGATGAAGCCGATCCCAACGTTGTATAAGCCACTGCAAAGTGTCGATATCGATACAAAAGAAGCGTTTACGGCTCAGGTTGAGCGCTCGGACGCTTGTGCTGTACCAGCAGCGAGTGTGGTTATGGAACATGTTGTAGCGTGGGAAATTGCCAAAGCATTCCTGGAGAAATTCGGCGGGGATTCCATGGAAGAGATCCGTGCTAATGTTGCTAGCTATAACGCTCAACTGGAGAATTACTAATATGCGTCAGCTGACGGTACAGTTGGAGGAACGCTCATATCCGATTCTGATTGGCAGCGGCCTACTGGCACAAGCCCCTCAATATTTTGAGCAATATGGGTTGACCAAAAAAAGTCCGTTACTCATCATTACAGATGAAAATGTGGCTCCCAAATACTTGTCAGGTTTGGAGCAAACGCTGCGTACGGCTGGTTATACAGTCGTATCGGCGGTTGTACCCTCTGGTGAAACATCGAAATCCCTTTCGGTGTATCAGGATATGATGACCGTTGCGATCGAAGGCAAACTGGATCGGAGTTCTGCGATTCTGGCCTTAGGTGGTGGTGTCGTAGGTGATCTGGCTGGTTTTGTTGCCGCTACATATATGCGTGGAATCAAGTTTGTTCAAGTACCTACAACGATTTTGGCGCATGACAGCAGTGTAGGCGGCAAGGTGGCTGTCAATCATCCGCTGGCCAAAAATATGATTGGTGCATTCCACCAGCCCGAGCTAGTGCTCTATGATGTGGACACACTTCAATCCTTGCCGCCACGAGATGTATCGGCAGGGTTGTCAGAGATGCTGAAGCACGGGCTGATCCGTGATGAGGCTTTTGCACATTGGTGTGAGGAACATGCGGAAGAACTGCTTGCGCTTAATCCGGAAGCACTTGGATACGGTTTGGAACGTGGATGTGGCATTAAGGCGGAGATTGTATCCAGAGACGAACGTGAAAATGGAGAACGTGCGTTGTTGAACCTGGGACATACGATTGGTCATGCCATTGAAGCGATCGCCGGTTATGGAGAATTTCTGCACGGAGAAGCGATCTCGATCGGTATGGCTGGATCAGCATTGCTTGGTGAGAAGCTTGGTGCGCCAGCAGGGCTCTATGAAGATACGGTCCGCATGTTGCGTTCACTTCGCCTTCCAACAACGATGCCTGCGCATCTCGACACGGATGCATTAATGGAAGCGATGATGCATGACAAAAAGTTCCGTGAAGGTCATATGGTGTTTATCATTCCTGATCGGATTGGGGCTGCAAGAATTGTGAAGGACGTACCTGTGTTGACAGTTCGGGACGTCATTGAAATGCTCAGGAAGGGAGAATAACAGCGATGGTCACACGGGGAATTCGCGGGGCTACAACAGTCACGCAGAACAACGAAGAACAGATTTTGAAGGAAACGGCAGTATTGTTGCAGGAGATCGTGGATCGCAATGAGATCCAACCGGAAGATATCTGCAGTGTGTGGATTACGTTAACTGGGGATCTGGATGCTGCTTTCCCGGCAAAAGCTATTCGTCAACTGGATGGTTGGGAACTCGTACCACTAATGTGTGCACTGGAGGTTCCTGTTAAAGGTGCCTTGGCGCAGTGCATTCGTTTCATGGTGCATGTGAATACAAACAAAGCTCAGAATGAAATCAACCATGTGTATCTGAACGGTGCACAGGCATTACGTCCCGATTTGGCAGCACCTTCCGGCTCTTAAGTAGTGGGTTGTCAAACCGATCATAATGATGTATAGTGAGAACCAGTTGAGTAGAGTTGAGATTGAGCTGAGAGCAGCTGAGCTAGTGGAGTATATAGCAGAGTCCAGTGGGTGGTAACCGGGGCAACAGAAACCGGTCAACTGATTCACGGTACGTCGTGCTACGGAATAGGTAACAGGAATAGGGAAAACAAACGTGTCATAGGACATCTTTTGTTTTGATATATTTTGGTACAAACACAATCAATGCACTCTCCTATATTTTACGTAATATTGGAATGAGTAGTTGAAGTGTTATAACTAATTTATTTTCCCGATTTGGATGATGTGAGATGCATCAATTCAGCGACCTGTGAATAATCCGACAGCGAAGTATAGGGACTTGTTATTTATGAAGCATCACCCTGTTAATTACAGCTTATAACCAAACCTCTACCTGATGGTAGAGGTTTTTTTGTACATATAACCTTTTCTTCTACCTAAATCTGAAAGGACGTGATCTGATGATAACGCCAAACGTTAATCAAGTACTGAAAATGTCGAATGAGTATAATCTGATTCCGGTAGTCAAACGGATTCTGGCAGATATGGAGACTCCGATTCGAATATTCCGCCGTTATGCTGACAACGACCGGGCATTCCTGTTGGAAAGTGTAGAGGGGGGTATCCAATGGGCGAGATACTCGTTCATCGGTACAGATCCGTTCCTGATGATTTCGGCCAAGAAAGGCCGGATTGTTGTAGAAGAAGCAGGGAAGACTCGTGAATTGCCAGGCAAACCGATCGAAGAACTGAAAGCACTGCTGCGTAAGTATCGCAGTCCAAAAGATGATGAACTGCCACCATTCACAGGTGGGGCAATTGGTTTCTTCGGATATGATCTGCTGTCCTATTATGAGAAACTTCCAGCTCACGCGCTGGATGACCTGAATATGGATGACATTCGCTTTATGTTCTGTGACCAGATTATCGTGTTTGACCATGTGAAGCAGCAGATGCTGCTCGTTGGTAATGTACACGTCAAGGACGGTGCAACGGATGATGAGATACGCCAAGCGTATGCAGTGACTTCGGAGAAGCTGGAGCAGGCGGCAGAACGTTTGCAACAGCAAGGACCAGGGGAGAACCTGAATCCGCGTTCCATTCCGGGAGACGTGGAACTGGGGGATATTCGCTCCAACCTCACGAAGGAGCAATTTATCGGTAATGTAGAGCAAGCCAAAGATTACATTCGCGCAGGTGATATTTTTCAAGTGGTATTATCCCAGCGCTTCCACATTGATACGGAAGTTTCTCCGCTTCACGTGTATCGTGTGCTTCGGACCCTGAATCCATCACCTTATATGTACTACCTCAAAATGGATGATGAGATTATCGTGGGTACTTCGCCTGAAGCTTTGGTCAAGGTGGATGGAAATCGTGTGGAAACACGACCGATTGCAGGCACACGTCCAAGAGGGGCAACAGAAGCGGAAGATCGTGCACTCGCTGCTGATCTGCTCCAGGATGAGAAGGAACGCGCGGAGCATCTGATGCTGGTTGATCTGGGGCGTAACGATCTGGGCCGGGTATCCAGCTTCGGCAGTGTGAAGTGTGACATGTTCATGGAGATTGAACGGTATTCTCACGTTATGCACATGGTATCCAACGTTACGGGCGAGCTTAGAGAAGACAAGGATTTCTTCGATGCGTTTCTCTCATGCTTGCCAGCGGGTACCGTATCCGGAGCACCGAAACTGCGTGCAATGGAGATTATCGCGGAACTGGAGAAAGAGGCACGTGGTGCTTATGCAGGAGCAATCGGATACCTCGGTTTCTCAGGTAACATGGACTCCTGTATTACAATTCGTACGATTATTTTCAAAAAAGGAAAAGCATATGTACAGGCCGGAGCGGGAATCGTATGGGATTCTGTGCCTGAGAATGAGTATGAGGAAACGGTTAACAAAGCTAAAGCATTGCTCAAGGCGATTCGAACAGCAGAAGCAATGTTTCCTGCCAAAGAAAAGGACAGCACGTTGAGACTGGCGAATGCAGACTACTTTGTCACACCAGCGGCCGCTAAGAACTGAGAGAGGAGAGACCGGAGATGAACATAAACCCAATAATGAATGAGAACCCTGTAACCCCTATTGCTGAGATTACTCGTGAGGAAGGCATGAAAAATGGCCTGGCGAAGATTCTAGAGGGCAGCCATCTGGAGCAAGCCGAAGCAAGAGATTTGATGTACTCGATCATGAAAGGTGAGGCAACGCCGGCTCAAATCGGAGGTTTGCTGATGGCGCTACGGATGAAGGGTGAAACGGTAGATGAGATCACCGGTTTTGCTGAAGCCATGCGTGGTCAGGGCGGACGAATTCTAACGGATGGTAGCGGCTTGCTGGACACGTGTGGAACAGGTGGATCGGGTATTCACAAATTCAACATTTCCACAGCATCCGCGATCATTGCTTCGGCCGTCTCGGTTCGGGTCGCCAAACATGGCAACCGTTCAGCTTCAGGCAAAGCGGGTAGTGCAGATGTATTAGAGGCACTCGGTGTAAATATCCATCTGGACGGGGAGCAGGCCAGACAATGTCTGGATGATATCGGAATCTGCTTCTGTTTTGCCCAGGTATATCACCCTTCCATGCGACATGCAGCAGGACCAAGAAAAGAGCTGGGGGTTCGTACCATTTTCAATATGCTCGGACCGTTAACGAATCCTGCGGGAGCAGATCGCCAACTGCTTGGCCTGTATGATCGTTCCCGGACGCCGATGATTGCTGAAGTACTGAATCGTCTTGGTCTCAAAAGAGCGTTGGTTGTGGCCAGCCATGATGGTCTGGATGAAATCAGTATCTCGGCACCAACTCAGGTGTCTGAACTTCGCAATGGTGAAGTGCACACCTATGATATTGATCCACGTGATATGGGTTTGTCTCTGCATCCGCTTGAAGCGGTACTTGGAGGAGATGCGACACAGAATGCCGAAATTATTAAGAGGATCTTCCAGGGTGAGCAGAGTGCCTACCGCGATGTCGTTCTGTTGAACGCCGGAGCGTGCATCTATGTATCCGGTCTTGCAGATAGCATTGCTGAAGGGGTGACACTTGCCGCAGAAGCGGTAGATTCGGGCAAAGCTGCCGGGAAGCTTGAACAGTTAATTCATACAACGGAGGCGTATAGTCATGTATCTTGATCGAATCGTTGCAACCAAACATAAAGAAGTTGAAGTTCTTGCACAAACATTTAACATGGATGAAGCTATCCAAAAAATCGAACAACTACCCGCAACTCGGGGGTTTGAAAAAGCATTATCAAGCGGACGCAATCGCAAACTCGGCCTTATTGCTGAAGTGAAGAAGGCTTCGCCGTCCAAAGGGTTGATCCGTCCGGATTTTCATCCGGTAGAGATTGCTGCCGCTTATGAACGAGCAGGTGCAGACTGCATCTCCGTATTAACAGATGTGTCGTATTTTCAAGGGAGCAATGAGTACTTGCAGGCGATTCATCAAGCGGTGAACATTCCGCTCTTGCGCAAGGATTTTATTATAGATGAACGACAGATTGCCGAGGCAAGATTGCTGGGTGCGGACGCGGTATTGCTGATTGCCAGTATTCTGACACCTGAACAGATTCGTCAATATCTGGAATTTGCCAAAAGTTTGGGGCTGGATGCCTTGATTGAAGTCCATGATCGAACAGAACTGGAGCAGGTATTGGAGATTCCGCAGGCAACACTTGTGGGCATCAACAATCGTAATTTGAAAACATTCGAAACCAGCCTGAACACGACACTGGATTTGACGGAATTGATTCCAAGTGGCGTTACCTTGATTAGCGAAAGTGGTATTGACGGACCAGAATCAACAGTACCTCTGATCCAGGCCGGTGTTCATGGTATTCTCGTAGGTGAACATCTCATGCGCAAGGATGATGTCGAGGCGGCTGTATATGATCTGATGGGGCCCAAATGATGAATACTTCCATACACGATGGCACAGGCGACAGTATGTCAGAACTGAGAAACCCGCTGCCAGCGGCCGTAAAAATATGTGGACTTCAGGACGTTGAAGTGCTAAAATCGATGATAAACTTGCCTGTGGATTACATTGGTGTTGTTTTTGCCAAATCACGCCGCCGAATCGAACCCGAGCAGGCTGCTGCATTAAGAACGGTGTTGTTCGAATGGTCTGCCTATGATCGGCCGAAGCTTGCGGGTGTATTTGTGAATCCTACGCTCGAAGAACTGGAACACATTATGGACATTGCTCAGCTGGATGTTATTCAACTGCATGGACAGGAGACTGCGGAATTTTGCCAGCAGGTGAAGCAGCGGTGGAATGCCGCAGTGTTCAAAGTTTTTTCTTTTCCCAAAGATGAAACGGGACCGGAAGCTGATGATGCAGCCATAAGGGCTCTTGATACTTATGATAAATACGTGGATGCGATATTGCTTGATACCCATGATCCTCTATATGGAGGGGGCTCCGGGAAAACGTTTGCCTGGGAGCGAATCCCTGCCTATGCTGAATGGGCAAAAAGTCGCGGAATTGCTCTGTTCGTTGCAGGAGGTTTGCAGCCGGACAATATACAACAACTAATACAGACATATGCACCTTTCGGCGTCGATGTATCCAGCGGCGTGGAGACTGAAGGTGTGAAGGATATTGCCAAAATTACAGCATTCGTAGAAAGGGTGAAGCAGGCATGACACATCAATTGCCGGATCAACACGGGCGTTTCGGTCACTTCGGAGGCCGCTTTGTACCTGAGACACTAATGAACGCACTCATAGAGTTGGAGGAGGCATATAGCCACTTCTCTGAAGATGAGGAATTTAACAAGGAACTGAACTATCTGCTAAGCGAGTATTCTGGACGTGAAACGCCATTGTACCATGCAGAGCAATTGTCACGCCGATTGGGCGGGCCGAAAATTTATCTGAAACGTGAAGATCTCAATCATACAGGCGCGCACAAAATTAATAACGCCATTGGACAAGGTTTGCTTGCCAAACGGATGGGCAAAAAGAAAGTTATTGCCGAAACGGGTGCAGGTCAACATGGCGTTGCAACGGCAACCGTAGCCGCATTGCTTGGATTGGAATGCAAAGTATTTATGGGCGAAGAAGATACAGAGCGTCAACAGTTAAACGTATTTCGGATGAAGCTGCTCGGAGCAGAAGTGATTCCGGTGACGTCGGGAACACGGACACTGAAGGATGCTGGTAATGAAGCGCTTCGCTACTGGGTCAGCAATGTGGAGGATACATTCTATGTGCTCGGATCAGTGGTTGGTCCTCATCCATATCCGATGATGGTGCGGAATTTCCAACGTGTGATTGGTGATGAGACCCGTCGTCAGATTCAGGAGATCGAAGGGCGTTTGCCGGATGTAATTGTAGCCGCTGTTGGTGGAGGAAGTAATGCGATCGGTATGTTCTATCCATTTATCGGTGATCAGGATGTGAAGCTTGTTGGTGTTGAAGCCGCAGGCAAAGGGGTCGAAACCGAGTATCACGCTGCAACGATGACCAAAGGCACGCATGGTGTATTCCAGGGATCTATGAGTTACCTGTTGCAGGATGAGTATGGGCAGGTTCAGCCAGCGCATTCCATCTCGGCCGGACTTGATTATCCGGGTGTTGGTCCGGAGCATTCCTATCTCAAGGATATTGAACGGGCAAAATATGTACCGATCACGGATCAGGAAGCACTGGATGCCCTGCAACTCCTATGTCGGACGGAGGGAATCATTCCTGCTCTGGAGTCTGCACATGCGGTAGCTCAAGTTGTCAAACTGGCGCCTGAACTTACAGCAGATGATATTGTAGTCATTTGTCTGTCGGGACGTGGAGACAAGGATGTTGAATCCATCATGAAATACACGGGAGGTGACTTGGGATGAATCTGATGGACCAGACCTTCCAGCAATTGAAGGAACAGAATCGCACGGCACTTATTCCATTTTTAACCGTGGGAGACCCGGATGTGGATACAACGATTGATATCATCAAGGAGCTTGAACAGGCTGGAGCGGACATTTTGGAACTGGGTGTTCCCTATTCCGATCCGCTTGCAGATGGCCCAGTCATTCAGCGCGCTTCCGAACGTGCGCTGAAGAGCCAGATTACCATTCGTACTGTTATGGAAACCGCTGCAAATGCTCGTAAGGCAGGTGTGAAACTGCCGTTTGTACTGTTCACCTATTATAATCCGGTATTGCAGACAGGCCTGGATGTATTCTTTGATGAATTGGTCAAACACGATATTAGTGGCATGATCATTCCGGACCTGCCGATTGAGGAAGCGGAAGAGATGCGAGAACGCGCAAATCGTGCTGGTGTGCATCTGGTGCCGCTTGTTGCACCTACATCTAATGCCCGGATTGAGCGGATTGTAACGGGCGCGAGTGGCTTTATCTATTGTGTATCATCCCTTGGGGTAACCGGAGAGAGAGCTTCTTTCTTTGATGGCGTAGAGAGCTTTATTGAGACGGTGAAAAGTCTGACAGACCTCCCAGTAGCGGTAGGTTTTGGTATCTCCAGTCATGAGCAGGTGGCACATTTCTCCCGTATATGCGATGGCGTTGTAGTAGGTAGTGCCATTGTTCGTCAGGTGGAAGATGCGATTCCTCTGCTTGAAAATCCGGATACGCGTGCAGCGGGACTGTTGCAAATTCGCAACTTTGTGGCACAATTAAAGGGATAGAGATGTCCTGAAAGGACATCTTTTGGACACGTAAGGTGCACGCTGATTCGTGTCTAACATTATTTCAATAACAGGAGGCGGTCGGGTTGAAACCGAAATCCCAGATTGTCAATCTGCCTGTGTACCAGCCGGGCAAACCGATTGAAGAAGTGAAACGTGAACTGGGGCTTGAACAAGTCATCAAGCTGGCCTCCAACGAAAACCCGTACGGCAGTTCTCCTGCCGCCCTGGAAGCCATTACGAGAGAAATGACTAATATAAGCATATACCCAGACGGTAGCTCGGTTGAGCTGACGGGAGTTCTTGCCAAGCATCTTGGCGTTGAACGGAACAACTTAATATTTGGTTGTGGTTCCGATGAGATTATTGCTTTGATTACGAGAGCTTTCTTCTTGCCGGGTGACGAGACCATCATGGCAGATCAGACATTTTCTGTATATAAAAGCAATGCAGATATTGAGGGTGCCGTGTCCATCGAAGTGCCTCTGAAAGATGGCACGCATGATCTGAGCGCGATGCTCGCGCAAATTAACGACAAAACCAAAGCAGTATGGGTGTGTAATCCAAATAATCCGACAGGTACGATTATCTCCGAGCAGGAACTTACAGCCTTTATGGACCGTGTGCCTGCTCATGTGATGGTCATACTGGACGAAGCTTATTATGAATTCGTAACCGATGAAGCATATCCGCAAAGTATACCATTGATCGAACGGTATCCGAACTTGGTCATACTGCGGACATTCTCCAAAATTTACGGTTTGGCTTCGCTCCGGATCGGGTATGGTGTTGCACGTCCCGAAATTATTGATTTGATTAACCGTGTACGTGAACCGTTTAACACCTCCCGTTTTGGACAGGTTGCGGCAAAAGCTGCACTACTGGATCAGGATTTTGTTCAAGAGTGTTCGAAGCGGAATGCAACGGATCGGGATTACCTGCAAAATGAATTTGCACGTCTCGGATTGTCGTATTTCCCTTCACAGGGTAATTTCATTATGGTTGACCTGAATATGCCTTCGGCAAATGCGTTCCAATCCTTGCTCAAACAAGGCATTATCGTTCGCTCAGGATTCAACGTATACCCAACTTACATTCGTGTGTCCGTCGGAACATCAGAACAGAACCGTGTATTTGTCACGGCACTGGAGAACACGCTGGCTGAGAAGGCGGTAGCACGCCCTTAATACTGGCGATGAAAGAGTGAGGACCCATGAAACTAAAAATTGCAATGATTGGTGTAGGACTCATCGGCGGTTCACTGGCGCTCTGCTTCAAAGGCAAGCCAGATGTAACCGTGATGGGCTACGCCCACTTGGATGAACTGAAGGACAAGTACATAGCGAGCGGTGTAGTGGATGATGCTACGCTCTCTCTGGAAGAAGCGGTAGAGGATGCCGACTTTATTTTTTTGTGCGTTCCCGTAGGTTTGCTTGAATCCTATTTCGAAAAGCTCTCCAAGCTGCCATTGAAAAAAGGATGTATCATCACGGACGTAGGAAGCACTAAAGCTTCCATTGCCGCTTGTGCCGAGCATGTGCGGTTAACTGACGCTTACTTCATTGGTGGTCACCCTATGGCGGGGTCGGAGCGTGCAGGCGTAGATGCGGCCTCAGCCGTGTTATTTGAGAATGCATACTATGTCTTAACCCCTTCAGAACATGTACCTGAGGAAGCCTACAGCAGGTTGTCTGAGCTGCTTGCGTATACGCGGGCACAGATCGTGCGTGTGGAGCCTCTGCTGCACGATGACATCGTGGGGGCGATTAGTCATCTGCCACATGTTATTGCTGTTGCGCTTGTGAATCAGGTGCGTGAATATAATGAGTCGAATCCACTGTATAAAATGCTGGCTGCAGGTGGTTTTCGGGATATTACCCGGATTGCGTCCAGTGATGCGATTGTGTGGAGAGATATCTTGCTTAGCAACCGTGATGTACTGCTGGGCTTGCTAAAGGACTGGAATAGCCAGATGACGGCCTTTACGGATATGCTGGAACATAAGAACGGTGAAGGTATAGAGGAGGCATTCCGTCAGGCCCGCGAGTTCCGCAGTATATTACCAGAACGACGCAAAGGCATGATTTCGCCGTTATTTGATCTATATACTGATGTTCAGGATGCACCGGGTATGATCGGTAAGATCGCAACTGAGCTTGGGGCGAATGATATCAACTTGAGCAACTTGGAGATTATCGAAAACCGGGTGGATGTGCCGGGCATTATGCGTCTGTCTTTCCGTCAGGAAGAAGATATGGAACGAGCCAAGACGTTATTGGATTCCTTAGGCTATCAAGTGTGGATATAAGACGAGAAAGAGGGCGAAAGCCCTCTTTTTTGTGAGGTTATATTGGAGTTGTTATGTGATTTTCAGTCACAGAAAAAAAGGATGTATTATCCTGATTTACCGAAAGATATAATTAATTCAAACAATTTTACTGAAAGTGTTGACAAAATGAAAACGTATACATATAATAAGGGTACAGTATGGTTTCTCTCCACTCCTATCCAATAACTGTATTGCTCCACGTGAGCAATGGCCGCTTATGTAAGCGGTCTTTTTTTTGTCTTAAAAAGTTATGGGAAAGGCATTGATATGTTAATAGTTACATTTGAACTTACATCCTCTATTTACATCTCCCTCCTTAATCTGTTAGGATACCTTAGATCCAATAAATATCACATTTTTGTAACCTTTTCAGTATATCGTCCGTCTATATAAGCAAGGGTTACCAAAAAGGCTCAAAATGAAGTCATGAACGTGAAAATGACCGCATATGAATGACAGGTCGGGTTTTGTGGATGCCAATGGATTTGCCAGGATGATGCAGACCGTTGTACAATAAATACTGTTAATGTAGAAACGTTGGGGAAATTGCCATTACATAGGGGAATTTGGCGGGAAGGCCAGTTATGGCGCTGAACGCTTTTTATATGCGGTGAGAACCGCAACTTTTTTGTGCCTGTTCGGTAATACATGGATAGAGTCGAACGGGGAGAAGCACATGGATGGGCGAGGAGGGGTCGCACTCAAATGACGGATTCCCAGTTGATTCGAGAGATCAAGGAAGGTAACCTGGAGTTATATTCCGAGCTGATGAGTCGTTATCAGCGTAAAATACTGGCTTTCGTATATCATATGTTGAAAAGTTCCAATATGGAGCTGCTTGCGGAAGATCTCTGTTCTGAGACTTTCTATAAGGCGTTCCGCAGTCTGCACTCTTTCCGTGAGGTGGATGCCTCATTCTCAACCTGGTTATATACCATTGCGAGAAATACGGTACTGAGTGAGCTTCGCAAACAGCGCAGCGGAAATGTCCCACTTGAAGAGAGCGGGATTGTTCCCGTTGCTCCTTCGGAGAATACACCGGAGTATGCTGTACTACGCAGCGAGCGGGTGATGCTGGTTAGGGATGCGATTAACAATTTGCCGGAGAAGCAGCGTTCTGCGATTATACTCCGTGAGTATGATCAACTAGACTACCAAGAGATTGCGAATATTCTTGGGCAGAGCGTCAGTTCTGTGAAATCGCTATTATTCAGAGCAAGATCAAGCGTAAAAACTCAATTGGAACCTTATTTCTTCGAACCGGTGTACGAGCCATATGAAGGGATGAAGAACCGATGAATTGCAATGAAGCCCAGGAACTGTTTGCACTGGTCTGGGACTTGCCGGAAACTCATCCTCAGCGGATTGCATTTCATGCTCATCTCGCTGGTTGTGAAGAGTGCTCCGAGCAGTTTGAGGTCTGGGAAGAAGCTCAGATCTTGCTGCACAGCATTCCGGTTCCAGTGACAGAACAACAAGCAGAGAGAGTGAACCGTAACGTTATGGACCGGATCTACGCGGAGTCTCCATGGTTACTGCCGGAAGAGGTAAAGGTTAATCGTTTCTCTGCTGTGATCCGCAAGCATATGTCTTTGTGGATTGCCGCGTTCCTGGCTATTTTTTTATGCAGCTTTCTGTATATGGTAATGTTTAAGCCAGACGTATCAGAAGCTGAGCAAACCAAAGTTGTTACTACGGGTATCCTGGAGACAGGGGTTGCCGGAAGCGGACCATCGTCCTCTGGAATGTATCAGTACAACATGACTGGAGCGGACAGAGGAAGTATCATAGAGCCTTTTGTTGTGAGCATGGGACCTGCTTATCCGCAGTATTGGATGGCCCTCTCTTTACTTGCAATAGGAATGGCGTTATTTTCTCTTGGACGTATGCATCGAACAACGAATAAACGCAAACAAGGTGCGAGTGCATAGGTAATAACCTTTCGTTCGCCGTGTGGAGAAATGAGGGATGTAAGTGCGAATCGGGCTTATTCGTCACGGTCTTACAGACTGGAATGCGGCGGGCCGTATACAGGGTCAGACGGATATTCCTCTGAATGGAGAAGGTCGTGAACAGGCAGAGCGCCTGGGAAGACGTCTGCTGACGGAAGAATACCAATGGGACTATATCATCACAAGTGGATTATCGCGGGCACAGGAAACAGGGGAGATTATCTCCAAGCTGTTGAATGTACCTTTGCTCAAGCCAGACGCACGGTTGAAAGAAAGGGCTTTTGGTCAGATTGAAGGTCTGACTTCAGAAGAACGGGTTGCCCGTTGGGGCCAATCCTGGGAGACATTGGACTTGGGACAGGAGCAGATAGCGGATATCCAGATTCGTGCACTGGCGTTTCTGGAAGATCTATGGTCTGCCTATTCGGACCAAAACGTACTCATTGTCACTCACGGAGCTTTCTTAGCCAACCTGTTAACAGCTTTGTTTAAAGATCGGTATACAGAACGCATTGGAAACCTGTCACTGACGATCCTGGAAAAGGAACGTGATGACTGGAGTCCACTGTTATATAATTGCACACGACATCTATCTTTGGACACAGCGAAACAACCTGAGTAATCCAACTTGGGTTGTTTTTTTTGCGTTTTATGGGGGAATAAAGACTGTATATGATTTCAAAACTCTCATTTTTCTTCTGATTGACCAACTCGGGGCATAGTATGGTTTAAAACATAAAAGATTTCCAAAAAGAGGTTTAGATTATGGGAATTCCGTCAACGATGTTTACAAAACCAAACTATTTCAGGCTCCGAATCAGCAGTCGAAGTAGTTAACGGGCGAGGCGATGGACCCATGAATCTAGCGGATATGCTTACTTTTGCCGATATTGGCCAGCTTAATCGAATAGCAGACTATTACCAATGTGAATGCAAGCCCAATTCCAAACATGAACTCATCCAGAGTATTCTCACTACATTGGGCAGCAGACCCTTTTTTGAGCAGCAGGTACGTCAACTGAATCAAGCAGATCAGCGCTTTTTGAACAACTTGTTGTTTGATCCTCGCCAGTATTATGGTATGGAAGAACTCATTGCCATAGCCCGTCAATCGATGGACAAAAAGGAGAGTGAGGCTGGCGCAAGTCCACGTGATCTCATCGTTCGCTTCAATAAGAGTGGATGGTTGTTCAATGGGACAACGCAGCAGACCAGGTATTTGTATCAGGTACCCCAGGATCTGAAATTAAGATTCAGGGATGTGTTATCCACACATCTGCGAGCAGGGATTACCAAAACAACGGAGCCACCCATGTATCGGGATGAATATCATCTCTTAGCGGATGATCTCAAGTTGTTCCTGCAGTTTGTCCAGCAGCACGAAATTGCCCTTAACGCTGAAGGCATGATGTACCGTCGCTCTCAACAGCAGATTATGGAGCATCTGCACATTAGTGAGGAATTGGTGGGCAAAGGTGGATGGAGATTCGGATATGGCCGTTCCTTCAAGGATTACCCGGATCGTTTTGCACTTCTCTACGACTATGCATTTCACCATCGGCTGGTTCGTGAGGAGCAAGGCACGCTGAAGTTATCACCAGCTGGAGAAGACAAGCTGGGAGCTGAGAAAACAGCCGAAATGATACAGCTATTTAGGTTTTGGTTAAGATTGTATAAAGGTGCTATTCCCAATCTGTCCTCTATTGTGTATTGGACAGGCGAATGTGCCCAAGAATGGTCAACCGCCGAGTCGCTGTTTCGTCAGATCGGTCCGTTCATTCAGCCGTTTTACTATGATACGGCTGAGGCCATTTATGATAACAGAATTGTTAAAATGATGTTGCATCTTGGCATGATCCGTATTGGAGAACATGAGGAAGGCAGGACTATACAAATGACAGCCTGGGGCACACGTCTTGCTGCATCCTGTCGCTCCATCTCCGGAGACATTACACCTATTTTGTTTGACAAGTGAAGGACAAGTTGCTAAAATCACTCCCAAATTAAGGAGTGATAATAATGATAATTCCATACAAAGGTCTACAACCTCAGTTACACCCTTCGGTATATATGGCTGAAGGTGCAAAACTGATCGGTGATTTGAGAATGGGAGAAGAGTCTTCCGTCTGGTTCAATGCAGTCCTGCGGGCTGATTTGGCTCCTATTATCATTGGAAAGCGCTGTAATATTCAAGATAACGTTGTCGGGCATGTCAATACTGATCAACCTTTGATTGTGGGAGATGATGTCTCAGTAGGACATACAGCGATCATTCATGGTTGTTGTATTGGAACAGGATCATTAATCGGCATGGGAGCCATTCTGCTGAATGGAGCCGATATTGGCGAATATACGCTGATTGGAGCCGGTTCTGTTGTTACTGAGAATAGTAAAATTCCGCCCTATACTCTTGCTTTGGGAACACCTGCCAAAGTGATACGTGAGCTGACTGATGCTGATCTGGAGCGGATGTCCAGAACTTCACTGGGTTATGTTAACAAAGGAAAAGAATATAGGAGCTCTTAAATCCGTTTTGGAGGTGCATCCTATTGGATAAAATGAAAGTTACGTATGAAGTCATGTTGGGGCTGGCAGCTGAGATGGTTTGGGACGAAGCGCTTCGCAAACAGCGCAGCGAGAAGCTCTATTTGGAAATCGATAAAGCGTTAGCTACCGGAGACGAAGTAGCTTTCCGGAGTCTGACGGATGAACTGAGGACCATAAACTGATTAGCAAAATAGTTCCTTTCTGAGATAAAAGGGAATGCGCAGATGCGTGTTTCCTTTTTTTGATATGTGTAATTCCGAAATGAATGTCTGGATTTATAAGATATAGTCATATATAATATGGGAATAAAATGGATAGAGAGGGGATATAGGGAATTGAAATTCAGTGAGATGACTCAAGACAGCTGGGCTGAACTGCAACTCTATCTGGATACATGCCTTATTCCATACACAGCTCTTAGCGGTGAGCAGTCGCCAGTTGAAGCTACCGAGGCGTTGGAGCGGCTGAGAGATTTTCTGGATCTGGTCGAAATTCCTTTCAAAGGGAGAATTATGACTTATCCAGCCTTTCATTATGCTAATTCGGAATTGTCAATGACATTAAATTCCTTGTCCGCACAGCTTAAATCCTCAGGATTCAAATATGTGGTTATTATGTCATCGGATGGTCATTTGGATGGCATGGAAATTCCAGCTGCTGATCTGGTTTTGAGTCGGTCCGTCTTAACTCATGAGGTCGGAGAAGAAGCGATTGCGAGATTTGTAGGGGAAAAGATACGAGAGTTGTGGAAAAAATAGTTTTTAGCGACAAATGTGACAATTTTACAACAATTTTTTAATAACGCTTACAATTGAACCTTAAAAATGTGTGACAAATTCTTGACGGTGTTCTAGGGCTACTATATGATTATGTATGTTCTAGTAAGTCGTGGAATTTATGAAAATGAAAACGTTTGAGAGAGTTGGATGAAAAAGGGGGTTGGAGACAGTATGAGCAGTGAGCATGACCACCACGAAGCTTCATTGAAATTGCCAAGCCGCATGGAGATGTCACGCAGGCAGTTTTTGACGTACACGCTTGGTGGAGCTACAGCCTACATGGCCGCCGGTGCAATCCTTCCTATGGTCCGTTTTGCGGTGGACCCGATTTTGCAACATAAGGGAGAAGGCACCTCTGTCAAAGTAGCTGAAATCAGCAAAATTACGAATGAGCCTCAAGAATTCACCTTTGAACTTAAACAACAGGATGGTTGGTATCTGAGTAATGCATCGTTAGTGGCGTGGATTCGCAAAGACGAGCAGGGTAAAATTTATGCACTCTCACCTATCTGTAAACATCTGGGATGTACAGTAGGCTGGAATAGTGACAAGCAGTACCCTGACGAGTATCATTGCCCCTGCCATGGCGCGCACTATGACAAGGAAGGGAAGAATCTTGCCGTAGCCCCCAAACCGCTGGATGAGTATGTAGTCAAGGAAGAGCAGGGTTGGGTATATCTGGGCGACATTGTTCCGAACACCCGAGTGAATTAGGAGGCGTGAACGCAGATGTTTAAAAATGTCTATGACTGGATTGACGAGCGTCTTGACATCACGCCAATCTGGCGGGACGTTGCGGATCATGAAGTTCCAGAGCATGTAAATCCGGCTCATCACTTTTCCGCATTCGTGTACTGCTTTGGTGGATTGACGTTCTTTATTACTGTTATTCAGATTCTGTCAGGCATGTTCCTGACCATGTATTATGTACCTGATATTATCAATGCCTACGCAAGTGTGGAGTACCTGCAGACCAAAGTAGCCTTCGGCCAAATTGTTCGCGGCATGCACCACTGGGGAGCCAGTCTGGTTATCGTAATGATGTTCTTACATACGATGCGTGTGTTCTTTACAGGCTCTTACAAGGCACCGCGTGAAATGAACTGGGTTGTCGGCATGCTGATCTTTTTCGTCATGTTGGGCCTGGGGCTGACAGGGTACTTGTTGCCATGGGATAACAAAGCCTATTTTGCAACAAAAGTAACACTGGAGATTGCCAATACGGTTCCTTGGCTGGGACCGATTATTAAAGAATTCCTGCAAGGCGGTACGATTGTTGGTGCACAGACACTAACCCGATTCTTTGCCCTGCACGTATTCTTCCTCCCCGCTGTGCTTCTGGTGCTTCTGGTCGGACACTTTATCATGATCCGCAGACAGGGCATTTCGGGACCACTATAAACTGAGAAGGGAGGAATCGCAATGGCTCACGGACATAAGAAGGATGATGAGGAAAAGGTTATCTTTGTCGGTGATTCACGGGTCCGTAAAGGGGCGGGATTCATTACCCCTCCTGATTACACGGCGTATCCCGGCAAATCAGAAGCCTTTATCCCCAACTTCCTGCTGAAAGAATGGATGGTTGGTGTCGTTGTATTGGTGGGAATTCTGGTTCTCACGATCTCAGAACCTGCACCTTTGGGCTATCCGGCCAATCCGAGCGCATCCGTAATTCCTATGCCGGACTGGTACTTCCTTTTTCTGTATCAGTACTTGAAGTATCCATACGCATCGGGCGATTACGTTCTGCTCGGTGTACTGGGGGTCAGCGGAGTCGCTTTTGGAGCTTTGCTGCTGGCACCATTCCTGGATACAGGCAAGGAGCGGCGTTTCTATAAACGCCCGATTGCTTCATCACTGATGATTTTGTCGGTCATTTCTGTATTTTACCTGACAAATGTAGCGTGGACGCACTACGAGCATGAGTTGGAAGCAAGTGGACAGAAGCCTGAACATATTCAACGTGAAGAAGAAGCGCTGGAGAGGCGTGAACAGGGGCTCCCACCCGTTTCCAATGCACCTGGACAGCAAGAAGAAGTTGCGATCGTGGAACAGGATGATCCTGCAATGGAAACGTACAAAAAGGCTGGATGTATTGGCTGCCATGCGGCTGATATGAAGGGCGCAAGTGGACCTTCACTTCGGGGTGTGGGTGACAAGCACAGCCAGGAAGAGATTCTGACCATTATCAAAGAAGGTTACAATGCAATGCAACCTCAGTACAATAATGCTATTGCTCAAGGTGTCACGGATGAAGAGATCACTCATCTGACCGAATGGCTTGCGAAACAGAAAGCAGAACAGTAAAATCGAAATAACCAATGAAACCTGATCGTTTATGCGGTCAGGTTTTTTGAAGTGTTTTTTTGGACAGCACTGTATCGTGCACAATATTGATGAAGGAAGGGGCAGGGAATGTGGCTTTATCGTATTTCTGGAGTAGGGAATTTCTAACCAATCGTTATTTCCTGTGGCTATTATTTTGGTGTAATGCGGTAGGAACGGTATACGGATACATCTGGTACGGAGAGCAAATGAAATTGACGCTGGCTGAGCAGCCGGTGTGGCAGATCGTATTTGTGCCAGATAGCCCAACAGCGAGTTTGTTTTTTACTTTAGCGTTGTTATGGGTCTTGTACCCACCACGGTCCATCATTATCAAACGGATCGGACATGTGATTCAGGCGCTTGCCGTGGTTACATCTGTGAAATATGGCGTGTGGGCCGTATCCATTATTTTCGCTGGCTGGATGCAAGGCGGTACACAGCACTGGCAAGACTGGATGTTGATTGCTTCGCATAGTGCGATGGCCATAGAAGCTCTAATTTTTGTACGCTTTTTCGGCTTCCGCTGGGCTTCCCTTGTCGTTGCAGGTCTCTGGACGCTGTTGAACGATACGATGGATTATACATATGATATTTACCCTTGGTTACCCGCATCCCTCTATGATCATGTAGATGGTGTGCGTAATTTCACATTCGGACTGACACTGGTAAGCATTCTGTGCGCGTGGCTGGCCTTAAGACAGGCGAAACGAACCTGATATCCGATCTTGAGCTTGTTCTAATGAACTGTCCCCCGCCATACATTGGTGGTGGGAGGGATGTCCATGAAGAGAACGTTTGGGATCAAAACTGGCATACTGGTGGTATCGTTCATGGCTCTAATGCTGTGTACGAACTTAGCATATCGTGTATCCGCGCAAAGTGAAGCATTGAATTCGAATTCAGATCAGCAAGTGTCCACAAGCAATTCAATTGCAAAACTGAATGAGGAAGCAGCCATATTGTATCGGCAGGCGCTCGAGAATAATATTGAAGAAGTGCGCGGAAGCATTCTGCGTATCAGTAAAAGTCTGGAGCATATCTCCTTTGAGGGACAAACAACAGTCGAGGGCATTCACGCCTTGTCCGAAACCATAGTTGAAGTGAAACAAGCCGTTGTGAAGGTGAAAAATGACGATGCTTCTCTTCAGCAGTCCTCTGCCAAACTCAGACTTGCAGCAGATAGTCTCGCGAATCCAACCAAGCCTTTATGGCTTCAGTATTATAAAATCGTGAAAAACGATCTGGATGCTTTATCCGCTGCTACAAATCAAGGGCAAACTGCGGCCGTACTGGCAAACCGCTACACCGTTCTGGAGGAGCATTATGAGACGATTCGTCCTGCCGCACTGATTCGCCGTGAACCGTATGAAATTGCTCAGATAGACGCCTGGTTATCTCATACCAAAGGGCTTACCGCTGCCAAGCAACCTGATCTGGCTCAATTAAAGAGCATGGTTGGCCATGGGGAGGAACTGGTGAACAAGTTGTTTGGTCGCGAGAAGGACGAGAGTGCCTTTGTACCGTTTGTACAGGGTCCTGATCGCAGGGCAGCGGGGCTGCTCATTAGTTCGGTCATTGTGGCGACGTTAAGTTACGCCGGATATCGTAAATATCGTGCACAGCAGCAGGGGATTTTTCCTTTTCGACGTTAATAGAACATGAACTTAATCGTGGTGTATAAGTGGTATATAAAAAAAGACCTCTTTCCGCATGAATAGCCACGTTAACGGCTCTTCATGTAAAAAGAGGTTTTCTTGTAGTTTCTGTGTTATATCAGCTTTCTTTGAAACCTTCGCCATGTACATCGTGAACATCGCTGATGATGACAAAAGCTCTCGGGTCAATGGAACGTACAATGGTCTGCAATCGCCTGAACTCTTGCCTGGAGATCACGCAGTAGGCCATGTGTTTGGCCTGTTTAGAGTACGCGCCAATGGCTGGAATGAGGGTGACGCCACGATCCATATCCCGTGTGATCTGGTCCGCAATCTCGGGTGCATGGTCACTAATGATCATGAATGCCCGGGCAGAATATGCACCTTCCTGAATAAAGTCGATGACTTTGGAGGCGATGAATACAGCTACAAGCGTGTACAGAATTTTTTCTTTGGGGATGTAGATGAGAGAGAGCCCGATAATGACAAAGTCGATGCCCAGTAATACTCGGCCCATGCTCCATCCATACTTGCGGTTCAGAATACGGGCAATGATGTCTGAACCGCCCGTCGTTCCGCCCCAACGGAATACAATGCCAAGGCCGGCTCCAAGGGTGACACCTGCATATAGGGCTGCGAGCAGGAGGTCATTCTCGGTATGTAATGGTTCAATCCAGCCCAGATGAATCAACTTCTCAAACAACCATAGAAAAACGGTCAGTGCCCCGATTCCGATACCCGTATAGATCATCTGTCTGCCGCCCAAAATTTTGAGCCCAATCAGAAAGAGGGGAACATTCAGAATCAAGGTTGTAAGTGAAGGTGAGATGCCAAAAGCGTAATTGATCAGCACCGTAACCCCGGTGAGGCCACCTTCCATAAGCTGGTTGGGGATAATGAAATAGAGGAGCCCAAAGGCATATAAGGCTGTACCCAGTACGATGGGAAGAACCAGTTTAACTTGTATCCAGGTTTTGGCAGTGCTCATAAGATCCCTCGCTGTAGATAAATTAGAATGAAGAAGCAATCATTCCCATCTAGTATACCTGTTTATTGATTCTTTAAAAATGATTTGTCGCTGATGATGGTGGAAGTGAATCTAAATAACTGATATTATTAGGAACAAATACGACATCATTTCAAAGGAGAATCCGTTCTCATGGAGAAAAGCATCGCAGAAATGCAACGTGAGGTTGATCAGTATATCTCCCAGTTCAAGGAGGGGTATTTCAGTCCTCTGGCCATGTTGGCCCGGATGTCTGAAGAGGTTGGGGAGCTCGCCAGGGAAGTGAATCATGAATTCGGCGAGAAGCCGAAGAAATCTTCCGAAGCAGCCAATTCCATTGAACTTGAGCTTGGAGATATTTTATTTATCACGATTTGTTTTGCGAACTCACTGGGAATTGATCTGGCTGAGGCGCACGATAAAGTCATGCATAAATTTAACACCCGCGATGCCAATCGGTGGACTCCCAAAAACACCGATTAGGCGTAGATTACATATGCTGTACCATCACCCGATCGGGGAGGGTCAGCTTAATGATGAAACCGGAAGAATATATGCAGCAGGCTTACCGCTGTATATTGCAAAATGATTTTGAGCAGGCGATTCGTTGGTTCGAGTCAGCCATTCACGCTCATCCAAAACATGCGGAGTTATATTATCGCTGTTCCATTACACACGCCCGTAGCAAACATCTGGTTCCAGCGCTTGAATATGCGCGCAAGTCGGTTGAATTGTCGCCAGGAACAGAAGAGTATATTTTGCATCTGCAGACGTTGGAAGCAAAACAATTGACCTCCAGAGCGAAGTTGCTGTTGGAGCAGGCGGGTATTGCAACACAGGAGCGCTATGTGGAAGCGTCTACGCTTCTGCAAGAAGCGGTCAAACTTGATCCGCTCTCAGTGGAAGCTCATGTTATGCTTGCGCTGGCTTACAGTGATTTGAATGAATTTGACTATGCAATTCAGGCGCTGCGTGAGGCAATTTTGCTGGATCCGCAGAATGGGCAACTGCATCAGATGTTACAGGAAATCAAGCAACGTATGAAATCCATTCAATAAGAATTCATTTTGCAAAGATTTCTTTCGAGTTGAAATGGATTCTACGATATGATCCAACATAGTGAGGAGATGCAGTCAATATGAGTGAAGTAATCAGAGTTGCCGTGATCGGAGCGGCTGGCCGTATGGGCCGTGAAGTTGTGAAATTGGTACTTCAGGACCCGGAATTGGAGCTTGCAGCGGCTGTCAACCGCTCCGGAGCAGGCACGGATGCAGGAACCCTTGTTGGTTTGCCAGAGTGTGGGGTGCTGGTGACTGATGATATCGAAATGGCTTTTGCCGAAACAAAACCTCAGGTTATGGTTGATTTTACAGTACCACAATTCGCGTTTGCACATACTGAGATCGCGATCCGTCATGGAGTCAGACCTGTCATGGGTGTTACCGGCTTCACGCCGGAGCAGATCGAACAGTTGGACAAGCAGTGCCAGGATAAAGGAATTGGAGGGCTTATTGCCCCTAACTTCTCGATTGGTGCCATTTTGATGATGCGATTCGCAGCACAGGCTGCCAAACATATGCCAAATGTGGAGATTATCGAATATCATGGGGATCAGAAGCTGGATGCTCCTTCAGGAACTGCGATCAAAACAGCGGAACTGATTGCTGCCAATCGGGAAGAACTTCGTCAAGGTAATCCGAATGAGGAAGAAACGATTGAAGGATCACGAGGCGGGTATTACAATGGCTTCCGAATTCACAGTGTACGATTGCCTGGTGTATTCGCGCAGCAGGAAGTTGTTTTCGGAGACTATGGACAGTCACTCAAAATTCGGCATGACTCCTACGAACGCGCAGGTTATATGCCTGGTGTTAAGATTGGTGTGCAAAAGGTTATGGAGTATACAGGAATGATCTACGGATTTGACCACTTTATCGACTAAAGGAGATTGTCATGTTGAAAATAGCATTTATCGCCCATGATCGTAAAAAAGAAGAGATGGTTAACTTCGTGACGGCATATGAGCCTGTTTTTACGGACCATCAATTATATTCTACAGGAACAACAGGCCTTCGTATTATGGAAGGAACGTCTCTGAAGATTCACCGATTCGAATCAGGCCCACTGGGCGGAGATCAGCAGATTGGAGCTTTGGTTGCGCAAAATGAGATGGATCTGATTATTTTCTTGCGCGATCCATTGATGGCACAACCTCACGAGCCGGATATTAATGCGTTGTTGCGTCTTTGTGATGTGCAGGGAATCCCACTTGCCACCAATATCGCAACCGCTGAGATTCTGGTTAAGGCTCTGGATCGTGGCGATTTTGCCTGGAGAGAGCTGGTACATAAGTACAAGCCGGAGGCTGGATTGAATTCGGGTGATTCCGAATGAGTCTGGATATTCTCATCTTTGGAGCACATGCAGACGATGCGGAGATTGGTATGGGTGGAACGATTGCCAAACATATCGCTGCTGGCTTGAAAGTAGGCGTGTGTGATCTGACTCGTGCTGAGATGTCTTCCAACGGAACAGTAGAGCGCAGAACCGAGGAAGCGGAGCAAGCCTCCCGCGTCCTCGGTCTTTCGTGTCGAACGAATCTGGGACTTCCTGATCGTGGCTTGTATCTTACGCCTGAACATGTACAGGCGGTGACGGCTGAGATACGGCGTCATGCCCCTCGGATGGTGTTTGCTCCGTATTGGGAAGATCGTCATCCGGATCATGTCAATTGCAGTAAGCTTGTGCAGGAGGCTGTATTTAACGCTAAGCTTCGCAACTATATGCCGGACATGCCTGCCTTGCAGGTGAAGGAACTTTATTTTTACTTTATTAATGACATCGGGCCTACGGATTTGATTGTCGATATTACGGAACACTATGAGAAAAAAGAAGCATCACTGCTCTCTTATCGTTCCCAATTCGAACTGAGAGACGGAGCGGTCTCGACGCCATTGAATCAAGGGTATATTGAACGTGTAAGAGCCCGTGATTCCTTGCTCGGACAACGCAGTCTCATCCCGTTTGCAGAAGGTTTTGCTACAATTACACCTTACGTGGTTCATCAATTTGGCCCGGGTGCCCAATAAGCGATTTCACATTTTACGTTTAATGAAACGAAGGGTTTCATTATTCCATTGCATTATATCAACCTGCATGAAGCGGGAGATCAAAGGAGCGTCCACAGGATGGATAAAAAGCTAAAAATCGGCATCACCTGTTATCCGTCCCTCGGCGGGTCTGGCGTTGTCGCAACGGAACTGGGCAAATTACTTGCCGAACAGGGGCATCAGGTTCATTTTATTGCCAACAGTATCCCGTTCAGACTGGGTACGTTCCAGAAAAATATTTTTTATCACGAAGTTGAAGTAAATGATTATTATGTTTTCCGTTACCCTCCGTATGACCTGTCACTGGCAACAAAGATGGCTCAGGTGGCTAAGTCACAGCAGCTGGATCTGCTGCATGTTCATTATGCCGTGCCACACGCAGTATGTGCCTTTCTTGCGAAACAAATGGTAGGGGACGGCCTTAAAGTGGTTACCACGTTACATGGGACGGATATTACGGTTCTGGCTCAGGATGAATCTCTGAAGGATCTGATCCGTCTAGCCATTAATGAAAGTGACGCGGTTACTGCCGTATCACAAGATTTGATTCGAGAAACGGTCGAATTGCTGGATATTCAGCGTCCAATCGATCTAACCTATAATTTTATTGACAAACGAATATATTATCCGCGGGATGCTGCCAGTCTGCGAAGAGACTTTGCTACGCCTGACGAAAAAATATTAATGCACATCTCCAATTTCCGACCGGTGAAAAGAACTCAGGATGTGGTAGAGGTCTTCCGTCAGGTACAGGAGCAGGTTCCTGCCAAACTGTTATTTGTTGGTGAAGGACCTGATTTGCCGAAGATGCAATGGAAAATTAATGATCTCGGCTTGAATGATAAAGTTCATTTCCTTGGCAAACAGGATGACATTGCTCAGGTCATCTCCATGGCGGACGTGTTGATGCTTCCATCGGAGAAGGAAAGTTTCGGACTTGTGGCGCTCGAAGCAATGGCTTGTGGCGTACCCACGATCGGTTCACAGGCCGGAGGAATTCCGGAACTGGTCTTACATGGTAAGACGGGTTATTTATCCGCGATTGGGGATACACAATCCATGGCCGAGAACACCATTCGTTTGTTGACGGACGATCGTTTGGCTGCTGAGTTCAGGGAAGCATGTCTTCAGCGCGCGCATCACGACTTTTGCAATGATGCTATTCGGCATGAATATGAACAGATATATTACCGGGTGTTGGGAAGGGAAGTTCCGAATCTGAAGCCGGTTTGCGGTTAATCATTTCTTAGACGAAATCATACTGTGCATACCACAACAGGCAAGAGAAGAGGTGATATGTGGTGGTTCAATGGACACAGGTAGATCGTGAAATGGCAATGCAAAGTGAGAATGTACTCACAACATTAAACAAACATGGCTACAAGGCATATTGGGTAGGTGGTTGCGTTCGTGACGAATTGCTGGAACGTGTTGTGGACGATATGGATATCACGACATCTGCTTCTCCTGAGCAAGTCATGGAACTGTTTGACGATTGTATTCCTACAGGTTTGCAACACGGTACGGTTACCGTTCGTTCAGGCGGTTATTACTTTGAAGTGACCACGTTTCGAACAGAATCCGAATATCAGGATAACCGCAGACCTGCTGCGGTTCAATTTGTTCAAGATATCAAGGAAGACTTACAGCGGCGTGACTTCACGATGAACGCTCTGGCTATGGACGTCACTGGGACAATCGTTGACCCATTCGGTGGACAGGCAGATATCAAGGAAGAGCGAGTCAGATGTGTGGGTTCTGCGATGGAACGATTTGGTGAAGATGCACTGCGGATGCTCCGCTGTGTCCGGTTTGCTTCCGTATTTGATTTCAAAATTGCTCATAACACGTGGAAGGGTCTTGTAAGGCAGAAAGACCTGCTTCAACATATAGCAATGGAACGGGCACGTACCGAGATGGTAAAAATGATGTCTGGACCGCATCCTTTAAGAGGGTTGGAGCTGTTATACAGAAGTGATTCCCTTGCGCATATCAAAGCGCCGGTAAGCTCGACCCGATTTAACAAGATGTTGTTATCCAATCTGGAACAATTGTCAGGTCAGCATGTGTTGCTTCGTTGGTCACTCATCCTGATTGCTGGCGGTTATAGCAAGGATGAAGCAGATGTATTATTACGTCAGTGGACATTTTCCAATGAACATCGTTCTCGTATAACAGGGGTCCTTCAGGTGGAACAGTTGATTCATACTTCCGTGCAGGAGCCGAAGGATACGGTCAGTCTCCGTTCCGATTGGATCGTTACTGTTCTGGCTTGTGGCGTTCAGGCGGCGGATGATTGGCTTCGAATACAGTCTACACTGCCAGAAGGATGGCGGAATCAGTCCGAACAGGCAGAAATGCAGGTTGTTTTGATTCAAGAGCTTGCAGCCGAATGGAGTCAATCGATCCCTGTGCATGACTTGAAAGAGTTGGATATCACAGGGGAACAAGTGTTACAAATGGTGCAGCGCAAAGGCGGGCCTTGGCTGGGGCAACTAATGAAACATTTGTTACGAGAAACGGCGATTGGAACGATAGCGAATCAGCATGAAGCACTAAGTGCAGAAGTGAAGCGGGTGGTTCAAGATGACCAAACATGAAGATCTGTTACATATGTTATTAGATGCAGAAGGACGATTCGTATCGGGTGAAGAGATCAGTCGTAATCTGTCCATCAGTCGGACCGCTGTGTGGAAACATGTGAACAAGTTGCGAGACATGGGTTATGAGTTTGAAGCGGTATCCCGCAAAGGATACCGTCTGTTAACGAAGCCGGATAGCATTGACCCTACTGGCCTCCAATTGGCCCTGGATACAACCGTATTTGGCCGTAAGGCTGTTTTGTTGGCTTCGACCCTGTCTACGCAAGGGGATGTTCTCAAGCTAGCTGAGCAAGGGCAGGCAGAAGGCGCTGTGGTCATTGCGGAAGAACAAACAGGAGGCAGAGGACGTTTCGGTCGACAGTGGTTCTCTCCCCCGGGTAAAGGAATCTGGATGAGTGTCCTGTTGCGCCCTGATCTACCACTTCAGCATACGCCGCAGCTAACTTTATTAACAGGAGTGGCTGTATGTCGTGCCGTTCGAGCTTGTTCAGGAGCTGATGCAGGCATCAAATGGCCAAATGATGTGTTGATTGACGGACGCAAGGTATGTGGCATATTACTTGAATCCACGGTGGAAGATCATGAAGTCAGATACTGTATTGCAGGTATAGGTGTTGACGTGAACTTTGATCCCGAGGATTATCCGGAAGATCTGACCACAATCGCTACTTCGCTCAAGATGGAAACGGGTCAATCCGTTGATCGCACCAAACTAACGGCTGCCATTTTGACGGAGCTTGAACAGTTGTATTTTTTGTATCAAAAAGAAGGATTTGGCGTGATCTCAGCTCTATGGGAGGCCCTGTCCGTATCGATGAATCGAGAGATTACAGTGACGAATCCTCATGGTGTCATTGAAGGGAAGGCAATTGGTCTTGACCCTTCTGGTGCACTTATCGTGGAGAAGCACGATGGAGAACATACACTAATCATCTCTGGTGAGATTTCCTGGAAATCATAAACAATTTGTCGAATTTTCACTGGTAAAATGAACATAATACGTGAAGTTTGAGCAGAACTTTGGTATACTGTGTTCGTGAGGCGATATCGGCTAATGCAGACCGAATTGCACTCCCGTAACAGTAACCTTTGTTCTGCTTTGATGTGTTTTATATAAGCAGACCGCAGTGCAAGAATGAAATACGTTTAAGTGAGTTGTTGGATTCTGCTCTGAGCCGAAGAGGACCGAGACAGAAGGGACGATCGCAAGTGACTCTTTTTTGACTTTTCGGGACTTTTTAGTGGAAAACTAAAAGGTTTTTTTGTTGCGTTTATTTGAAAAGAAGAAAGGAGCCATGAAAAAAAATGGCGAACAAACAAGCGTTGAATATTGTGAAAATGAAAAAATATAAGCAGGATGGCGTGCCGCTTACCATGATCACGGCTTACGATTATCCAACAGCGCTCCTAGCAGAGGAAGCAGGTATTGATCTGATCCTGGTTGGTGATTCACTCGGCAATGTAGTACTGGGTTATAATTCGACGCTTCCGGTGACCATCGACGACATGGTATACCACACACGTTCCGTAGTGCGCGGTGCTGAGAAGACATTTATTGTGGCTGATATGCCTTTTATGACGTATCATGGCAGCGTGGATGAGACGCTTAAGGGTGTCCGTCGACTGATGCAAGAGGGGCATGCCCATGCGGTTAAAATGGAAGGCGGAGTCGAGATAGCGGACACCGTTAGAGCAGTTGTGCAAGCAGGCGTGCCTGTTCTTGGACATATCGGACTGACACCTCAATCGGTTAATCAGATTGGTGGTTACCGCATTCAGGGCAAGGATGCAGCGGATGCGAAACGTCTGATGGACGAAGCCAAAGCCTTGGAAGCTGCAGGTGCGTTTGGCATTGTGCTTGAACTGGTTACGGAAGAAGTTGCACGGGCGATCTCGGAGGAACTGTCCATCCCTACCATCGGAATTGGAGCAGGACGAGGCTGTGATGGTCAGGTACTGGTATTCCACGATGTGGTTCAATACGCCTCTCCGTATACGCCCAAACGATTTGTCAAAACCTATGGAGATGTGGGTACATTAATCAGAACCAGCATCGAAGCTTACGTGAAAGATGTGAAAGATCGTTCGTTCCCTGCCGAAGAGCATGTATTCAATGCTGCGGATGGTGTTCTGGATCAACTGTACGGCGGACAACGCAAGGAAAAGGTGGGGAGTAACTCATGAAAGTATTACGGACAATCGCAGAGTTAAGACAGGAACTAAGCTTGAAGCGTCAAGCGATTCGGTCCAGTGCGTCTGTTGTAGGTCTGGTACCAACAATGGGGTATCTTCATCAAGGTCATGCAAGCTTGATGCAGGCAGCCAGACAACAGAGCGATATCGTGGTATTAAGCATATTTGTTAATCCAATTCAATTTGGCCCTAATGAAGATTTTGACAGCTATCCGCGGGATGAAGCCAGAGATGTGGAAACAGCACGCTCACAAGGAGTGGATATCGTATTTATTCCCTCTGTTGAAGAGATGTATCCACAGGCGACGCAAACGACCGTATCTGTCTCAAAACTGACGGAGCGCTTATGTGGCGCTTCCCGTCCGGGACATTTTGACGGAGTAACAACTGTAGTCTCCAAGCTCTTCAACATCGTACAGCCACAGCGTGCATTTTTTGGAATGAAAGACGCTCAGCAGGTTGCGGTCATTCAACAGATGGTGAATGATTTGAATATGCCTGTAGAAATTGTACCCTGTCCGATTGTTCGCGAAGAGGATGGCCTTGCCCTCAGTTCACGTAACGTCTACCTTAACCCAGAACAGCGCACACAGGCCTTGGTTCTATCGAAGGCACTACGTGCAGCTCAGGAAGCCGCAGATACAGGTGTAGCTACTACAGCCGCAGATATCCGTCGTATTCTGCGCGAGCACATTGCAACCTCACCGCTTGCCGTTATCGACTACGCCGAGATTCAGGCTTTTCCAAGTCTGGAGCCGCTCACAGATCAGGAAGAAGTTCAAGGCTGTGACGATCTGCTCATTGCACTTGCGGTGAAATTCGGAAAAACAAGATTGATTGACAATATAAGGTTGCAAAAATCGGAGGTACTGTCCCATGTTTAGAACACTGATGAAATCCAAAATTCACCGGGCTACGGTAACGGAAGCCAACTTGAACTATGTGGGTAGTATTACCATAGATGAAGACTTGATGGAAACATCCGACTTGATGGAAAACGAGAAAGTGCAAATTGTGAACAACAACAATGGTGCACGTCTGGAAACATATGTGATTCCAGGACCACGCGGAAGCGGGGTCATATGTCTTAACGGCGCAGCTGCACGTCTGGTACAGCCTGGAGATAACGTCATTATCATTTCTTACGCCATGATGTCACAAGAAGAGGCAAATACTCACAAACCAACCGTTGTATTTGTAGATGGGCAGAATAAACCTGTACAAACGATGAAACAGGAAGTCCACGCAACAATTATGTAATCGACTGGTAAGGAGAATGAAATCGGCCCTTGAAGCAAAAAATGAGTACAGGTCACTGCACTAATCCATTTTTTCAAGGGTGGGGATGCATCGATGTTCCAGCATGTTTTCGCAGAAATGAACGACATGTTAGATGAAATTATCAAGAGCTATCCTTCCGCTGAAGGCCTGAACAAACAAGAATTGCTGCAAAAGTGGAACTTGCTTAAGCGGATGAGTGACGGAATGCTGGATGAATGGCTGATGTTTGAAGAAAAGATGAGCCAGGTGAGGGAGCGAGAGATGGATAAGCCTGCTTCCCTTGAACCGGAACAGGAAGCTGTTACCGCTCTGCCTGAACTCCATCTGGAATGTTTCAGTCGAGGTCAGGGTTATTTCAAATTACAGATGTATCCGCAGGCGATCATGCAATTCTCCCGGGTTGTGACCGACCATCCGGAGAGTGCATTAACTCGTTTTTACCTGGCGCTGGCGTATCTGAATCTGGAACAAATGGCGGAAGCCGGAACACATTTACAGCAGATCATGTACCTTAAAGGTTCACCTCGCTTGAAAGGGCTTGTGTGTAACGCCCTGGGCTGTATTCAAGTCAAGCTTGCGAATCCCGAAGCTGCATGTTCACTCTTTGCACAGGCCCTTCAGTATGACCCGACATTGACCGAACCACTGTACAACATGGAAGCTTGCAGGTTGAACAGGGGAAAATTGCAATATGCTAATCAGCTGACGACCCTTCATTAAGCGGGAATTCGGCGACAAAAAAACGGTGTTCCCTCCTTTGGCATAGCGGCGGGGACACCGCTTTTTTGTCAGTTAATTTTCAAATCCCCTTTTTTTTGCTATGCTGTAACATAGACTGGAATGGAAGGGACCGTACATTGCAATGAAATTTGCCGTATTGGATTTCGAAACAACCGGCACGCAGTCCGACGGTGAGATTATACAGGCCGGACTTGCCATCATAGATCATGACTACAGCATAACTCAAATATATAGTTCTTATGTGAACCCTGGTGTACCGATTCCCCCGTTTATTTCGGGGTTGACGGGTATTACCGATGCAGATGTGGCGGACGCTCCTTCACTCGAAGAGATGATGATGGAGATGGTTCCGCTGCTTAATGATGTGGTGCTTGTTGGACACAACGTCGCTTTTGATTTTCACTTTTTGCAGAATGCTCTTGACCGTTGCGGTTATTTGCCGTTCACTGGCCGCATTCTGGACACGATTGATTTTCTGAAGATCACATTCCCATCACTTGGTTCTTATCAACTCGGTTATGTGTCTTCCGAATTTGGATTTCAACATGATCGCCCTCACCAGGCAGACAGTGATGCACTGGCGACAGCCTATGTGCTACTCAAGTGTCTGGATGAGTTAAAGGAATTACCGCTCATAACGATTCAGCGCCTCAGTGACCTGTTTGCACCAGAAGACAGTGACTTGGGTTGGTTTTTGGACGGAATGCGCAGTGAGAAGGAAGCAGAGCCGATTCAGGACCTGGACGGACATACCTATTATCGTCAGCTTGCTCTTAATGTAAGTGATTGGACCGATATTGGTGCACCACGCGATGAGCGGGAGGCTAACCCCCTCGATGGTGTAAGCTTCGAACAGTTTATGGACCAGGTTCGGGAGAATCTGAAGGATACACTGGATCATTACGAAGAGCGTGAAGCGCAGACTCAGATGTTCAGCAGTGTAAGGCAAGCCTTGGATGAAGAGAAACATCTCTTGATCGAAGCTGGAACGGGTACCGGTAAATCTCTAGGGTATCTGTTGCCTGCTATTTACGAAAGTGTGAAGCAAGAACAGAAAGTTATGGTTAGCACGCATACGATCAATCTGCAGGAGCAATTGAGAGAGCGGGACATTCCGATGCTGACTCAAGTGGTTCCTTTCCCGTTTAAGGCTGCTGTATTCAAAGGACGTGGACATTACCTGTGCCTGCGCAAATTTGAACACAAAATCAATAAACGTGAATTCGCCACACCGAAAGAGGATTATTTCACAGCTGCTCAGATGATCGTCTGGCTTACGCAGACCGAAACCGGAGATGATGAGGAACTTAACCTTAGCGGACGCGGAGGGGACTTCTGGGAGACCGTACAGAGTGAATCCGAATCATGTCTGGGAAGATCCTGTCCATGGTTCCGTAAATGCTTCTACCATCGTGCCAAACATGAAGCAGGGTTGTCTGATATCGTAATCACCAATCACTCCAAATTATTTACGGATGTGAAAGCCGCGCATCAGCTGCTGCCAGCCTATGAGAGTCTTGTGATCGATGAGGCACATCATCTGGAGGATGTCGCTGGTAAACATCTTGGAATGCATATGAAATATTTCACCTTGGTTCATACACTGACCCGCCTATTTAAAGACAGTCGTAATGGTCAGCTGCCTATGCTTCGTTCGCAGTTATCCGGGCATGAAAATTCGGTGCAATGGGGCTCCATGGTGGATCAGATGTTCCCGCTCGCTCTTGAAGTTAAGGAGCTGTGGGATCGTATGAGCGATGCCTTGTTTGGTCTGTTGCCTGAACGAAGTGATGCTTCACCGGGAGAGACGGGGCAATTTTCACTGCGTCTGAAAGCATCTCAAAAACCTGCAAAATGGCAGGAGTTGCAGGATCTGGAGAACCAGATCTATGTGACTCTGGGCGATTTGGTTCGCAAAGGGGACAAATTGCTGCTTGAAGTGAAAGAGGATCAGGATGATTATCAATCGGATAGTCTGATCACGGACATTACAGGATTACTGAAAGATCTGACCACATTGAAGGAGAATCTACGGTTCTTCATGCGAATGGATGACGCCAAAACGGTGTACTGGATGGAAGCCAGCGGCCAATTCCGCAGCAAATCTCTCCAGCTGTATGCCGTACCTGTAGATGTGAGTGCACAACTTAAGGATTTATTTTTTGACAAAAAGAAAAGTGTTGTGCTTACATCGGCTACGCTCTCGGTAGATAAGTCATTCCAGTTCATGATTGAGCAGCTTGGCTTACAGGAAGCCTCTGAGAATAATCGGCTGTTAACGTCGATGCTGCCATCACCTTTCAACTATCGCGATCAGGCACTTCTGGTGATTCCGCGTGATTTCCCGAGTGTGAAGGGAAGTGTGGGTGATGCGCACTTTGTTAATATGCTGGTGCAATCACTTGCAGAGACGGCAATTGCTACGCGTGGACGCATGATGGTTCTGTTTACTTCATACAAGATGTTGCGACAGGTCTATGATCCGCTGAAGGAGGCACTGTCTGGCAACGACATCTCGTTGCTTGGGCAAGGCGTTGACAGTGGAAGTCGTTCCAAATTGACTCGCAGGTTTCAAGATGCCAAAGCTACGGTACTTCTGGGCACAAGCAGCTTCTGGGAGGGTGTAGATATCCCGGGAGAGGCGCTAACCTGTCTCGCTATTGTGCGATTGCCTTTCCAGCCACCGAATCATCCGTTGGTGGAAGCCAAGAGTGAGTTGCTTCAGGAACAGAAGAAAAATCCGTTCATGAAACTGTCCGTGCCGCAAGCGGTCATTCGTTTCAAGCAGGGATTTGGCCGATTGGTGCGTACAGCAAAGGACAGAGGAATTGTCATTGTTTATGATACACGGGTGATTGAAGCGTATTATGGTAAATTCTTTTTATATTCATTACCTGGTCCCAAAATGGAGCATATGCTCACGGAGCAAATGGTTCCACGAATTACCGAGTGGTTGGAAGAACCTGCTAATGAACAAAAATAATGGTTGTTTTGTTCGTTATATCATTGCATGACACTATCGTTTGGCGTTAAACTTTATTAGATATTTCCGTATCCGATTAAAGCAGTTGCTCGTAAGAACTTATAACCTAAATTACAAGGAGCATTCTGTATAAAATGTCACGTTTATATTTGAGTTTTATACAGAATGCTCATCTTTTCATCTATTATTTTATCGTGGCCTTGGTAAGGGGGAGCAAGAATGAAATCGGATAAAATTTCGGAAGCGGTGGTACGACGTCTGCCTGTTTACTTGCGTTATTTGAACGAGTTGCATCAGCGTGAGGTGGCTACTGTTTCTTCTCAAGAGCTTGGACAAAGGCTGGATCTGAATCCGGCCCAAATTCGTAAAGACCTGGCTTACTTCGGTGATTTTGGTCGTAAAGGGATCGGGTATGATGTATCCTATTTGATCGAGAAAATTCGTCACATTCTCAAAATTGATCAGCAAATTAATGTAGCTCTGGTAGGCGCGGGTAATCTCGGACAGGCCTTGTCCAACTACAACGCATATCTGAAAGACAACATGAAGATTGTTGCTGTATTTGATGCATATGGACCGAAGATTGGTAGTCAAATCAACAGTTTGACGGTAAAACCAATGGATGAATTGACGGAAGCGGTTAAAATGGAAAACATTCGCATCGGAATTATCACGGTTCCGGATACGGAAGCCCAAAATGTAGCCGATCAGCTTATTGAATCCGGAATCGAAGCGATCCTTAATTTTGCACCAACCATTCTAAAAACACCGCCGCATATCCGCATTCACCATGCTGACTTTACAACGGATCTGCTTAGTTTGGCCTATTACTTGGAGACTGGAAAGGACGACGAGGAAGATGACAACAAATAGATGGGTAATTCACAACGGCAAATTTGCCGTTAATGAAGGCGGCACAACATGGAACGTTGTCCAAGGATACATGGTTGTTGAGAATGACAAGATTGTGCATATTGGTGAGACATTGCCGGATGAAGACAAAAATTGTACCAAAGTGGATGGAAAAGGACTGTTCTTCCTGCCGGGTCTGATCAATACGCATGGTCATGCAGCGATGTCGTTGCTCAGAGGGCACGGAGACGATCTTGCATTGCAAGTATGGTTGCAGGAAAAAATGTGGCCGATGGAAGCGAAAATGACTTCAGAAGACGTATATTGGGGAACTTCGCTATCGGTGCTTGAAATGTTGAAAGGCGGAACTACAGCTTTCCTGGACATGTACGATCACATGGATCAAGTTGCCAAAGTTGTGGAGCAATCCGGCGTTAGAGCAGCACTGGCACGTGGTGTAATCGGGCTGTGCTCGGAAGAAGAACAATTGCGGAAGCTGGAGGAGTCGGCTGCGTTTGCGCGTGAGTGGAATGGACAGGCAGATGGTCGCATTACAACCGTAATCTCGCCACATGCACCATATACATGCCCTCCTGACTACATAGAGAAGCTTGTGCAGGTCGCGAACGACCTAAACCTTCCCCTTCATACACATATGTCGGAAACGCTTCGTGAAGTCGAGCAGAACGTGGCTGATTATGGACTGCGTCCTGTGGCACATCTGGAGAAACTGGGCTTTTTCTCTCGTCCATCCCTGGTTGCACATGCGGTGCATCTGAATGACGAAGAGATTGAGATTCTGGCCCGTCATGATGTGGCTGTATCCCATAACCCGGGAAGTAACCTGAAACTCGCTTCCGGTGTTGCGCGGGTACCTGCGTTGCTGAAAGCAGGAGTTACCGTGTCACTCGGAACAGACGGACCGGCAAGCAACAACAATCTGGATATGTTCGAGGAAATGAGACTGGCTGCATTGATCCACAAAGGTGTATCTGGTGACCCGACGGCAGTGCCAGCAGGCGAAGCGTTACTACTCGGAACGTCATACGGTGCCAAATCTATCTTCTTGAACAATACCGGAGCACTCCAGGTCGGCATGAAGGCTGACTTTATTGCCTTGGACATTGAACAGGCACATTTCTATCCACATACAGACCTGATCTCACATACAATCTACTCGGCTTCTGCTAAAGATGTTGAGCACGTATGGGTGGATGGAAAACAAGTGGTGAAACATGGCGAATGTCTGACGCTGGATGAAGAACGCATTTTGCGTGAGTCTCAATTGGCATTTGATGGTCTGCTTGCTCGTTAATTGCAGGACAGCATCATAGGGAAAGGAAGTTCGGCTTTTGAAGAAAAAAAAGAAGTGGATATGGATTTCGCTGCTTGCACTGGTTCTGATTCTGTTTGGACTTCAGCGTTATTACGTCCATGTCACGCAGGACCAACGCAAGGAAGAAGCGCTCGCCATACAAGCAGCACAGGAGCAACTGGGCATTATATCCTATGATGAATTGCGCAAGTACATCTGGGGAGACAAAGAAGGCTCTGACAACATCTACTGGACCCTGATCGGCAAAAACAAGGATAACCAGGATGTTATGGTCTGGGTTAAATTCGATGCAAACAATCAACCGGTTAAGGGTGCAAACGCTGTACACAGTGAGCTGCTGCAGAATGGCATGTCCGAAGCGCAGATACGCAATCGCTTCAGTTCTGAAGTTCCTGCCGGTGAGATTAAACGAATCATGCCCGGAGTTGTGAATGGAATATATGTGTGGCAAGTGTATTATAAAGACGGTACGCATAACCACTATCGTTTTTATCGTTTTAGCAACGGAGAACAGGTGGACCTGGTCTACACACTCCCGAACAGCTAGAACAGGATAGAGTGAGATAACTAGAGAATTAAAGAAATGAAAGAACCGGCAGACGGATATCCGACTGAACCGGTTCTTTGTGTTGTCTGTAAACATATTTGATTTAAATAGTTAAAATTAATAATTTATTCATATTTTCGCCTTCGAAATTGTATATACGATGTGATATACTCAGATATGTACTCAAAGTTACATTCAAAAACAAATAATCCTGTCGAAATTCTCGCAGGAGTCAATGTGCACATATTCGTATATACCAATAAGCCAGTAGGTTGGGCCAAAATCTGGGAGGGGTAATTCACTTGAAGCTAAAAGTATTGCCTATTGCTATAACTGCCGTCATTTCAGCCGTTGTGTTGTTTGGAGGTTGGTTTGTATATCGTCAAGTGGCCGTGCAGAATCCGATTGAAAAAATGGTAACCCAGTACGATGGAGTCAATGACGTTCAATTAACTATTAACCGCAATGACGTACAATTGAAACTGGATCTGCAACCTGATGTTGATTTGGGCAGACTGGTACAATATATTCACAAAGAAGGACAGACCCTGATTGGAACACGCTCACTAAAGTTGGATGTTGTGGATCATTCCAGTGAAGCACTGGAAAGTTGGTGGGGTGATGCGATGTTCACCGTAGCTCAGGCGATGGAGAACAAGCAATACACCGAGATTACACCAACGTTGTCCAAGATGGCGACGAATGGAATGAAGGTAAATACAGCGATGGATGACAACAATGTATATGTCAGTCTCAGAGACGGAGATGCCAGCAAGTTTATTATTCTGCCGCGTGTGCCCGGTCAGATAGGAGTGTGGCCTAATGCCTAAGTGGACAAAAGAAGTTGCCATCGGATTTTTTCCCGTATTGATTATTTTCCTTGCTTTTACTGGTGTTAATATTGTTCCGATCCTGATTGCAGCAGTGCTTGTCGGAGCTTTGCTGTTCATGATGCAAATGCGTGGCGGGATTACAGTAGGCGCTGCACAGGAACGTAAACGGAAGAAAAAAGGACCTTCCAAGCTTACTTTTGAAGAAATTGGCGGACAGGACAGTGCCAAGCAGGAATTGCGTGAAGCGCTTGACTTTCTGATCAAACATGAAGAAATCCGGAAGTTCGGGATTCGCCCGTTAAAAGGGATCTTGCTGACGGGCCCTCCAGGGACAGGGAAAACGTTGATGGCCAAGGCTGCTGCCCATTACACCGATTCTATTTTTGTAGCAGCATCGGGTAGTGAGTTCGTGGAAATGTATGTTGGTGTGGGTGCCAGCAGAATTCGGGATTTGTTCAAGGACGCGAGAACCCGTGCCACCAAGGAAAATAAGGAAAACGCTATTATCTTTATCGATGAAATCGATGTCATCGGGGGGAAACGTGAGGGTGGTCAACAGCGTGAATATGATCAGACCCTGAATCAGCTCCTGACGGAAATGGATGGAATCTATTCTTCCGATACGCCAAGAATTCTGGTTATCGCTGCAACAAACCGTAAAGAGATGCTGGATAGCGCCCTGACGCGACCGGGACGTTTTGACCGCCACATTCAAGTGGACTTGCCTGACAAAAAGGGCAGAAAGCATATTCTGGAACTGCATGCGGTGAACAAACCTCTGTTGAAGGAAGTTAATCTGGAGAAAACAGCGGAAGAATCATATGGTTTCTCCGGTGCACAGCTCGAAAGTGTGATGAACGAAGCAGCGATATACGCCATGAGAGACGGGCTGTTAAACATCGAACAGCGGCATCTGTCCCTGGCTATTGATAAAGTCATGATGGGTGAGAAGACAGACCGTGAGTCGAGCGTGGAAGAGAAGAAAAGGGTCGCCATTCATGAGTTGGGACATGCCATTATGGCTGAACTCGTTCGTCCAGGCAGTGTTAGTCAGGTGGCACTTAGTCCGCGTGGTCAGGCGTTGGGATATGTACGTCATAACCCGCAACAGGAACAGTTCCTCTATACGAAGCGCTTTCTGGAAGAGCAGATTATGATTGCACTCGGAGGAGCAGCTGCGGAGGAAATGTACTACGGTGGTCGTTCCACAGGGTCACGCAATGACTTTGATCAGGCAACCAATGTTGTACAGACGATGATGGCTTCGGGGTTGACTTCACTTGGGATTGTGAACATGGATATGGTCACAACCGAGGAACTGATGCGAGAGAATAAATTAATTCTGCAAGAACTGATGGAACAGACAAAGCGGTTACTTGAAGAACAACGGACAATTTTCGACAATTCACTCGACATCTTGATACGTGAGGAAGTTTTGTCTGGCGAGCAATTTCGTTGTCAATTTCGTGACAGTGCCCTTCTACCAGCATAATTTATTTATGCTGGTTATTTTTTTTTACATTTCACTCGTGCTAAGATATTATTATATGTTGGGTCGAAATTTGTAATTTTCGGCGAACAGGGTACAATAGAGAAATAGAGAACCGAAAGGATGGAGCAGAACCATGTTTTTCAAAAAAATAGGAGTTGTCGGCGGCGGTACGATGGGACAAGGTATTTCCCAGATGCTCGCAGCCAAAGGACTTGATGTGCTTCTCGTGGAGCATACAACACAAAAGCTGGATCATGCATATGACATGATCGAAACCAATCTGGATAAACAACTGGAGAAATGGGCGATTACAAAAGCGGAGAAGAAATTAATTCTTTCCCGTATTACCAAGGTAGCTCATTTAGCTGAACTTGGAACTTGCGACATGGTCATTGAGACAATTTCAGAGGATCTGGATGCGAAAAAAGCAGTATTCAGCCAACTGGACCAAGTTTGTCCAAGCAATGTCATTCTTGCAAGTAATACATCCACGCTGAGTTTGACCGAGCTTGCAAGCTCGACCAAATACCCAGAGCGTGTTATTGGTATGCACTTTATTCACCCGGTATCCCGGGTTGATCTTGTAGAGATTATTCGTGGACTGAAAACTTCGGATACAACATTCGAAGAGACCAGACGTTTTGTTGAAGATGTAGCGGACAAAAAAGGAGTCATGATTTATGAATCCCCTGGATTCGTAACTTCCCGTCTGATCTGCCTGCTGATTAACGAAGCGTTGCATGTATTGCAAGAAGGTGTTGCATCTGCTGAAGATATCGATGATGCAATGCGTATCGGATACAACTTCCAACATGGACCACTCGAAATGGCTGACCGTTTCGGATTGGATTCTGTTGAAGCTGCACTCGAGAGAATGTTCCGTGAATTCGGAGAATTGAAATATCGTCCTTCTACAGTCCTGAAGAAAATGGTGCGTGCAGGACACCTGGGTGCCAAAACAGGCGAAGGATTCTTCAAGTACGACAAGGATGGTGACCGACTGTGAAAGTACTCGTAATTAATGCGGGAAGTTCCTCGCTCAAATATCAACTGTATAATATGACTGACGAATCTGTACTGGCTAAAGGTTTGGTAGAACGGATCGGAATGGATTCCTCCATCCTGACACACAAACCGACAGGCCGTGAGGATGTTACAGAAGTTAGTGAGATTCTGGAGCATACAACAGCGATCCGTAAAGTCATTGATATTTTGACTCACAAAGAAAATGGTGTACTGGATTCTGTAAGTGAAATTCAAGCTGTTGGACACCGTGTTGTTCACGGTGGTGAAGCATTTAAAGAATCTGCATTGGTAGATGATGCTGCCAAAGCTGAAATTCGTCGTTTGTTCGACTTGGCTCCACTTCATAACCCTGCAGCAATGATGGGTATTCGTGCGGCTGAATTAAATATGCCTGGTGTGCCACAAGTTATGGTCTTTGATACAGCATTCCATCAGACGATGCCTGAAAAAGCTTACCTGTATGCTATTCCGCGTGTACTTTACAAAAAATATAAAGTACGTCGCTACGGCGCACATGGTACTTCCCATGATTTCGTAAGCAAGGCAGCTGCTGAATATCTGGATCGTCCAGTGGAAGAGCTGAAAATTATCACTTGTCACGTCGGTAACGGCGGTAGTGTAACAGCAGTTAAAGGTGGCGTATCCGTTGATACTTCGATGGGTATGACTCCGCTTGAAGGACTGATGATGGGAACGCGTTCTGGTGACCTTGACCCAGCCATCGTACCTTATGTAATGAACAAGGAAGAACTGAGCGTAAGCGAAGTGAACTCTATGTTGAACAAACACAGTGGATTGCTTGCGATCTCCGGAATCAGCAGTGACATGCGTGAGATTACGGAAGGTATGGAGAATGGCGATGCCAACTCCACGCTTGCTTTTGAAATGTACGAGTACCGTCTGCGTAAATACATCGGCTCATATGCAGCTGCAATGAACGGTGTAGACGTGATCGTCTTTACGGCTGGTGTAGGTGAGAACTCCGTTGTACTTCGCCAAAAAGTATGTGAGCAGCTCACTTATCTGGGTGTTGAACTGGATGAAGCGCTGAATGCCATTCGTTCCGGCGAACCACGTCGGATCACAACAGCGAATTCCAAAGTGGAAGTTCTCGTTGTGCCAACTAACGAAGAATTGGTAATTGCACGCGATACACACCGAATCGTATTGAATTCTCAGTAATCTAACTGTAAAGTAAATATAGAATGACAAGGAAGTGCAGAGGACAGGCATAAGCCTGCCCGCTGCATTTTCAAATTCAGGAACCAAGGGGAGATATGGGCATGAATACGAATTGTGTAATTCGTAATGTGAACGAGCATGTGGGCGAAACCGTAACAATCGGTGCCTGGATTAACAACAAACGTTCCAGCGGTAAAATTCAGTTTTTGCAGCTGCGTGATGGAACCGGATATATCCAAGGGGTTGTTGTGAAAAGTGAAGTTAGTGAAGAGATCTGGAACAATGCCAAGAGCCTGACACAAGAAAGCTCTTTGTATGTTACAGGTATTATTCGTGAAGAACCTCGCAGTGCGTCCGGTTACGAGATGACTGTTACAGGGGTTGAGATCATTCACCTGACTGAAAACTATCCAATTACGCCTAAAGAGCATGGTGTTGATTTCTTGATGGACCATCGTCATCTGTGGCTTCGTTCTACGAAGCAACGTGCTGTTATGGTGATTCGTGCAGAGATTATTCGCGCTGTTCAGCAGTTCTTTGATGGTAACGGATTCACACAAGTTGATCCTCCGATTTTGACACCATCGTCTGCGGAAGGAACAACGAACCTGTTCCACATCAAATACTTTGATGAAGATGCTTATCTGACACAAAGTGGTCAATTGTATATGGAAGCCGCAGCCATGGCGCTGGGCAAAGTATATTCATTTGGTCCAACATTCCGCGCAGAGAAGTCCAAAACACGTCGTCACTTGATTGAGTTCTGGATGATTGAGCCGGAAATGGCATTTGTAGATCACGAGGAAAGTCTGCGCGTACAAGAGAAATTTATCGCTCATGTCGTTCAATCCGTGGTTAAAAACTGCCGTGCAGAACTGGAATCTATCGGTCGTGACGTATCCAAACTCGAAGGCATCGTAGCGCCATTCCCGCGTATTACGTACGATGAAGCAATTGAATTCCTGCATGGACAAGGCTTTGATATTCCTTGGGGAGAAGACTTCGGTGCACCACACGAAACAGCAATTGCTGAGAAGTACAATACACCCGTCTTTATTACGCATTACCCTGCTGGAATCAAGGCATTCTATATGAAACCAGATCCGAATCGTCCAGAAGTTGTTCTCTGTGCTGATATGATTGCACCAGAAGGCTACGGAGAGATTATTGGCGGTTCGCAGCGTATCGATGATCCGGAATTGATGCAACAACGTTTTGAGGAGCACAATCTCTCGGATGAAGCTTACCAATGGTATCTGGATTTACGTAAATACGGATCGGTTCCTCACTCCGGTTTCGGTCTGGGATTGGAGCGGACGGTAGCATGGATCTGTGGATTGGATCATGTACGTGAAACAATCGCATTCCCACGTATGCTCTATCGTCTGTACCCTTAATGTTTAACCGAGGAGCGTCTATGGAAGACACCACATCCAAAGCTTGGTTGGATGGAGCAGCTTATGGCATGACTTCGGGTACAGCTCATCTGCCGTATGCCTTGTTACGTTTTTATCACCAGCTTGGTCTATCAGATGCAGAAGTTCTTCTTCTGATTCAACTGCTAGGGTTCCGTCAGGCAGAGTTCAATGAGTTTCCCACGCTTGAAGAGCTTGCGGCGCGCATGGGACTTGCACCTGAAGGCATTGCCAGAATGTTGCAACGTCTGATGAGGGATGGGTATATTGCTATTGACGAGCACCGTGACGAAGAACGGGACATCCAGTACGAGCGATATGATTTACATGGATTATATGCCAAGCTTGCAAAGTGCACTGCTGAAGAAGTAGCCGCATTCCGTGCGCAGCAGCAGAGTAACAATACAGCACGTCAAGATTCGAACAGTGTTCAAAAAGAAGAGGAAGAACGGAACATGTTCTCCATCTTTGAAAAAGAATTTGGACGTCCGCTCTCTCCAATGGAGTGCGAGACGATATCCGGCTGGTTGGATCAGGACCGTTATCAAGAGGAATTGATTCTAATGGCTCTGAAGGAAGCGGTTTTTGCAGGCAAAGTACATTTCCGGTATATCGATCGAATACTACTTGAGTGGAGTCGCAATCGTGTCAAGACCGTTCAAGACGCGAAGGCGTACACACAGCGGTTTCGTAATGGTGGACGTTAATTCCAGCGTAGGCAGGGACAAGAAACAGGCCAGAAGTCATTCTGTGCCTGTTTTTTTTGGATTAAAGATTGGATGAGTGATCAGCAACATCAACCTTTCAGGCAATGATTTCATTTTGTTTTACAAAAATTTGATAGATCACGCAGGGGTTAACGCACAAGCTATCGTCTATTATATTGGAGAGGAGGGGAGAGTTATTGATGAAGCGCGCGTAATCGAACAAATCCGTCAAGGAGATACATCCCAGATGCGTACTCTGATTGATAAATATAGCCAGCATGTATACCATGTGGCCTATTCCGTACTCAGGAACGATCAGGAAGCACAGGATGCAGCTCAGGAGGCGTTCATACAGATGTATAAGTCTCTCCCCGACTACCGTTCTGAAGGTTTCAAAACGTGGTTAACCCGAATTGCCTTTCACAAAGCGATTGATGCCAAACGCAAGCTGGGCAGACGAACTGCTGAGGATCTGGGTGGAGAAGAAAAAATAATCAATATGCCCGGACGGGATGAAGACGTTCTTACCCGTCTCGTTCGTGAAGAACGTCAGGATAAACTTCGCGAACGAATTAATCAGTTGCCTGCTCAGCATCGTGACATTATCACTGCGTATTATCTAAGCGAAAAAAATTATGAGCAGATTGCCAGTGATGCACAGGTGGCTGTGAAGACTGTGGAATCCCGCTTGTATCGTGCCCGGCAGTGGATTCGAAAAAATTGGAAGGAGGATGAATGGTATGAGTAAACAGGAGAAGTATACCGCTGCGCAATGGACTGATTATATTGAAGGCCATATGAGTGAAACTCAAGCGAACCAAATGGAACAGCTTCTGATGGAAGATCCGGATGCGATGGACATCTATCTGGAAGCGCTTGGTATCCATGGAGAACTGCCTCCGCTACTTGACCCAACAGGGTTTGCGGATTCAGTCATGCATCGGATTGAGGGCATTCAATCACCCAAGGTAGAACGCAAATCCCGTGCTGGGCGAAACAGGCGCTGGCTTGATCATAAAGTGTTCCATTACTCGGTAGCGGCCTGTTTGACATTGATCTTCCTCTCGTCTGGACTTTTTGACAAGGTAGCACCATATCACAAGTTCCAGGATGGCGACCACAGAGGGTCATTTACCGAGAAATGGACGGAGGCAGCCACTTCATGGCTGGATAACCTCAAGCCTAAACCATAAATAGTTTCGCATTGCCTGAAAAGAAAGGATGACGACTGTGCACTCAGATCGTAACAAATTACTCGCATTTCTATTAAACCTGATACCAGGTCTCGGTTTCATGTATTGGGGAAGGGCTGCAAGGGCTGTGATCTATCCATTGCTTTTCTTCGGAACAGCTGTTGGCTCATTCATGTTAGCCATGGTCACTAATGAACAAGATTTATTGATTTTCGGTGCACTTTTTGCTGCTTTCTTCTGGGGGATCAGCATGCTGGATATGGTTATTGTTCTGCTCCGTACACCTTCTGCCCGAGAAGCACATTATAGGGGATACGGTGCGGCTTATGGAGCGCCTCCACACCAAGGGGCAGCCTACCAGGGAGCATACATGGGTCAGCAAGGGCCTATGGAGCAGATGAATGAAGATGAGCTGCATCAACATCCAGGTGGTGAATATGGCCATCCTGAGGGCCCCTATGGTCAACCCATGTACCGAAAAGGCAGTGAGGGTGAAAGGTTCTTCACCATTTTGCTCTCATTTGTTCCGGGATTGGGACATCTTCATCTGGGATTGTTACATCGTGGGTTGTCGTTCCTGATGGCGTTCTTTGGTTCATTTGCCATGATGGTTTTCGTGGCTTCGATCACCAATGAATCCGTATTTTTAATGTTTCTGCTCATACTGCCCGTAATATGGGTATACTGCATGTTTGATGCGGTGCAGCACGTCCACCGTAAGCAGGCTGGTGAGATATTACAGGATCGGACATTATTCGAGGAATTGGAGATGGGCAGAGTAGCCGGACGACGTAGCAAAGTGCTTGCAACGCTGCTATCTGCTTTTCCAGGTGCAGGTCATCTATATCTGGGATTACAAAAAAGAGGCATGCAATTAATGTTCCTGTTCCTGGGCAGCATCTATGTTCTGGACCTGCTTCACTTATCTGTGTTTCTGTTCATGATTCCGTTAATCTGGTTCTACAGCTTCTTTGACGGGCTACAGTGCTCCAGTCGTTATGGACGCGAGCCTTTGGTTGATCAACCGATCTTCAAGGACTGGGCCCGCCATCAGCGTCTGATTGGTTTCGGGATTGCCGCGCTGGGTCTATATTACCTGACGATCCGGCTTGTCATTCCACAGCTGAATGAGCTCTTCCCTAATGCATTTATGACATACGAGATTCGTTCCTATTTAAACACCGTCATCGTATCCTTGCTGCTCATTTTTGGCGGCTTGAAACTGCTGTTTGGCAAGCAACGGGGGACGGGTATCCAAAGTGCTGCTCATCGAAATGATGAGGGAGCAGACAGTCTCTTTTTATTCAAGGATCGGGATGATCGACTGTAGAGTGACCTAAAGATTATTTACACTGACACTACGATGACAGAGCAACCTTTCAATCGCTGTTATCCCATAACAGAAAAACACGCCAAGGGCTATGTATATCAGCCTCTGGCGTGTTTTTGGTTGTACAGCTTTGATTTCGAATAAATGAATACTATTTCGTAGCGCCCTTCAGCAGAAGTTGACGGTACATCACTTCGAACAAGAACTCGAACGCTTCCAGATGACGTTTCGCTTCAAAAGCATCCTTGCCCCACGCATATATGCCGTGGTTACGCAGCAAAATTCCTGGTACGTTGGCATCAAGTACACCTGGCACCAATTCAGCGATAGATGGAATATCTGCAAAGTTAGGCAGGACGGGTACACGAATCTCCGCATTTTCTTCCCAAATGTTGAAAGCCTTGATCAACTCGATTCCTTGAATCGGTACGTGTCCATCTGCTCCAAAGAATTCACTGATCAGGTTGTTAAACACAGTATGCACGTGGAATACAGCACCACAACCCGTCAAACGATAGATTTCGCAATGAATCAACGTTTCGGCACTTGGTTTCAACGTTGTTGTTTCAATTGCTTTGCCGTGTTTGTCCACAAAAAGAAAGTCTTCCGGAGTGCGAAGTGATTTGTCTTTGCCTGAGGCGGTAACCGCAAAATAAAATTGCTCCGGGTCAAAGTCTCCTACACGCATCGACAGATTGCCACTTGTTCCGGGGAACCAGTTACGACCGGCAAACAACGCTTTAATATCAGCCAGTTCTTCAAGGACCTGACGTTTGTGTTCCAATGTAATCTTTTCAAAGCCCATCGTTTACAGCACTCCTTGTGTTTGCTTCTGTTTCATATCTTCGATGATATCGTAAAAGGTAGCGAATGGCACATGGTCCACACCCAGCTCAATACATTTGTCCGTTAAAATGGAGCGGGAGTAGACGAGATCGGCAATTTTGGCACCTTCAAAATCCGTCAGACTGTCTCCAATGAGGATTCGATTGTATTGTTCTTCCGGGAAGGTACGAATGACTGTTGTTTTGCACATGCCGCAGCCATTCTCACAAGGAGGCTGGCAGGGATTCGGCCATTCAATCTTAATGGTTTCACCCGAGAAGTCAGCTCCGTTGCAATAGACATGATCCTGCGGGATATGAAATGGTGCGAGTAACGGTTCGATAAAAAAGTCCATACCCCCGCTGGTCACATTGAATTCGATCCCTTCGCTGCGAACGTAGTCAAGAAACTCGCTGAATCCTTCACGGATGCCCGCTTGTCCAAGCACAAATTCCACAATTTCATCTTTCTGCGATGCAGGAAACAGAGCAAACATGGCTCCAACACCTTCACGAAGCGAGATTTTTTGCTCAATCGTATCTTTCATAATCGCTTCAATGCCCTCAGGCTTGAAATGTTTCATGATTGCGACAATATTGTCCGAGAGCGTAATCGTACCGTCAAAGTCACAGAAAATGACTGTTTTTTTATCACTTCTCATCGTTCGCCACCCCACAGATCCAATGCACTTTTCAGCTCCGGATGCTCGGTTGCATACTGCGCGAGTGGAATGGAACGTTGAGCTGCCTCAATGGCTTGCAGGAATGCACGTCCGCCTGCCTCAGTGCCCATAGGATGTCCATGAATACCGCCACCAGCATTAACGATGACATCCGTGCCAAAGTCGCGCAAAATGAGTGGTACAAGGCCTGGATGGATGCCGGCTGAAGGCACTGGCATACTGGTTCGTACAGGCAGATCAGCTGTCAGTAATTGCTCCGTGATCGCCATATTTTCTTCCTTCGGCATCGTAACCGAACCATAAGGAGAAGGGAAGAGCACCAGATCGGCACCTGCAAGACGCATCAACTGACCAAGTACAACCGAAGCCGACATGCCGTAATGTGGTGAAGGATACAGTGCTCCCGCAAGAGCAGGATGAGCCATAATTGGCACATTGATGTCAGGATCACTGCTGAGTTCATGCAGCACATCATATCCGTAAGACAATACGTTGAATAACAGGGCATTGGCTCCTGCACCAATAGCGCGTTCAGCTTGTTGCTTCAGACGAGATGTAGGTCCTGTAAGATTGGTTGCATACAGAAGTTTCTTGCCGGTCTCCTGGCGTGCCTGTTCGGCAGCTTTCATGCAGACCTCGACTCTTTTTTCGATAGGTGTCAATTTATTTTCGAACAGAATCTCATCGTCCTTGATCAGATCAACGCCCCCAAGGGCCTGACGAATAAATTGTTCACGCAGTTCATCTGCATCCAGTCCGATAACTGACTTAAAGATACTCATTAACAGTGGACGATCATGCACACCAAGCAGATCACGAACACCATTCAGTCCAAACTTGGGTCCAGGGAATGCACTGAGGAAGCCATCCGAGAAACCAAGCTTTGTTAATTTGATCCGGCCATCCATTGAGATTTTGCCAAAGACCGTCACGAGCAGGGCAGGGATATCACGGCTGAAGTTAACATCAGGATATCCGATGGTAATATCGGCGTAACGCTCACCCGCAGCTATTCCTTCAGCTTCATTTACTTCTACGCTGATTACTTCACCCAGATGTTTCTGCATCGCTTCACGCTGGGCTTGCGGCAACTCAGTCCAGCTACCCACGGTCATGCCAATCGCGATAGACTGAGCCTTCTTGCGAAAGTCTGCATGATCATCATGCAGACGATATGTGGCTGTGCACATGTTATTCATTTTAAATCCCCTTCCAAAGCAGCTCCCATCTCCCGTGAGCGCTCTGCACAGCGGTTGACGGCTGCGATTACATTTTCAAAGAAATCTCCTTCGTCCAGCGTCTTCAGTGCTGCTTGGGTCGCCCCTCCCGGGGATGTCACATCACTACGAAGCTTCATCGGTTCCAAACCGGTTTGTTGTACCATACGTGACGCGCCCAGCACCGTCTGAACAGTAAGATCACGAGATTGCTGGCTGGATAAGCCACCACGAATACCTGCGGCAATCATGGCCTCCATTAAATAGTATACATAAGCAGGGCCGCTTCCGGAAATCCCAGTGAGCACTTCGAGTTTATCTTCAGGTACGATGGTTACGATACCAACCGCTTCAAACATTGTCATCACCGTACTACGCTGTTCATCCGTAATCTCCGCAGAGAAGGCAAGCCCGGTTGCACCGAGTCCAATGGTACTGGATGTGTTCGGCATGGTTCTCGCGATCGGTTGTTTACGACCAAGCAAGGACTGCATCGTGCGGATTGATAATCCGGCAATGACAGATACGATCAGTTGATCCGGTGATAACAGTGGCCCAAGTTCGCGCAGCGCTGCGGCAGCATCTTTGGGTTTCATACAGAGTACAATGACCGGAGTGGAGGCAAGGTGATCCAAGGATTGCGAGGCAGTTCCGGTATGTACAGCATAACGGGTGCTGAGCTCCTCCTGACGTTTCTGGTTGCTGCGGTTCAGCATCGTAATATCCTGAGGACGAACGACTAGGCGGGAGATCAGTCCGCGCACGATGGCTTCAGCCATCGCGCCTGCTCCGTGGAAAGTAATCTTCTGTTGTAGTAACGTCTGTTGCTCTTGACTCATATTTATCGTTCCTCCTATATAACTGGTGCTGGGATATTATTGACGAATCTGTCCATTGCCTGTAATCCGATATTTGGTTGATGTCAGTGCTGGTAGTCCCATCGGTCCACGTGCATGCAGTTTCTGGGTACTGATTCCGATTTCGGCTCCATAGCCAAATTCAAACCCGTCGGTGAAACGTGTGGACGCATTGTGATAGACGGCTGCTGCATCCACATCATGCATGAAGCGCTCTGCATGGGCTGTATCCCGGGTTACGATACACTCGGAATGTTTGGTTCCGTAATGTGCGATGTGCTGCATCGCTTCGTCCAGGTTCTCGACCACCCGGATATTTAAAATATAGTCGTTGTACTCGGTCGCATAGTCTTCCTCGGTTGCCTCAAGGGCAGAAGGAACAAGACGGCGCACCGTGTCGCAACCTTTCAAGACCACATTGGCCTCACGGAATTGCTCGGCAAGAGCAGGCAGATGCTCTTCCGCGTATGCGGTATGCAGAAGCAACGTTTCCATGGAGTTACATACGGATGGACGTTGTGCCTTGGCATTGATGGCAATTTCGGCTGCCATAACTGGATCGGCTGATTCATCCACATAGGTATGGCAAATGCCCGCTCCAGTTTCGATGACAGGTACCGTTGCGTTGGCAACCACATTACGAATGAGGGAAGCTCCTCCGCGTGGAATGATGACGTCCAGCAGTCCGTTCAACTTGAGCATCTCATCTACGGAAGCACGATCTGCATCTTCAACCAATTGCAAAGCATCAGCAGGCATGTCTGTCGTTGTGAGTGCCTGATGCAGCACCTCCACAATTTTACGATTGGAGGACAGGGCAGAGGAACCGCCGCGCAGAAGCACTGCATTACCTGTTTTAAGACATAATCCGGCTGCGTCTACAGTTACATTAGGACGAGCTTCGTAGATGATGCCAATCAGGCCAATCGGCACTCTTAATTTTTCAACATGTAATCCGTTTGGACGGGTAAATGTCTCTAACACTTCGCCGACTGGATCAGGCAGATCTGCAATCTGACGTAACCCTTCAGCAATGCCTGCGATCCGCTCTGGATTAAGTGCGAGACGATCCAGCATGGATTCTGGCGTGCCTTGTTCTCTGCCTCGTGCCAGATCTTCGGCGTTTGCCGTAATGATGGAATCCGTCTCCTTAATCAAAGCATCTGCCATGACACGCAGGGCCGTATTTTTCTGTTCTGTATTCAATCGGTTCAGCTGTGGAACCGCTGCTTGGGCTTTGCTCGCTTTTTCTCTGACTTCACTCATCGTAATTCCTCCTCATATATATAAAGTTAAAATTTCAACCACATGTTGGACTAAAGATTATTCACACAGACACTACGATGACAGAATAACCTTCCAATCGCTGTTATCCCCAGATTTTTTCGATTCCCTTTTCTAAAGGGAAAATCCGAGGATAAAGGCGAACGCTCCGCTTTTTCAGGTTTTTTCTGTCCTCTCCGTTACGTGTAAATGATTAGTCTAACTTAATATTGCTTCAAGTTTATTTTAACGTAATCCATTCGTCTCTATGAATAACTTCAAGTCTGTGGATGCTAGCGAGTTGTTTCATCACTTCGCCACTGGGAAGTCCGGCAATGAGTCGAAGCTGGTCATCATCATAATTGACAATACCGCGACCGAGCAAGGTTTCATCCATACCAATGACCTCTACGACGTCTCCTGCATGGAAAGTTCCCAGTACCCGCTTGACGCCTACAGGTAGAAGACTGTGGCCCCCATGGACAAGTGCTTCTTCAGCACCATCATCCACAACGACGGTTCCCAGCGGAGTAGACATGAAGCCCAGCCACTGCTTTTTACGGGATAACGAAGCGAGTCGTGTCTCAAAGTAAGTTCCTTTGCCCGTGCCATCAACTGCCTTCTGCATATCTCCGGGTTCTTTCACACTTCCCACAAATACGGGTACGCCTCCACGTGTAGCTACCTTAGCTGCATCGACTTTGGATCGCATTCCGCCTGTGCCAACCGCTGAACCTGAACCGCCGGCAAAAGCGTAGATCTCCGCCGTGATCTCGGGGATACGGTCGTAACGCACGGCAGATGGATCTTTGCGCGGATCTGCGGTGTACAGGCCGTTGGTATCGGTAAGAATGATCAGATGCTGAGCCTTCACCAGGTTTGCAACCAATGCGGACAACAGATCGTTATCACCAAACTTCAATTCGTCCACCGATACCGTATCATTCTCATTAAAAATCGGAATCACTCGCTGTTTAAGCAGCTCTTCTACGGTCATACCTGCGTTACCCATGCGTTTACGACTGTGAAAGTCTGTACGAGTTAACAGGATTTGCGCCGTAGTAACGCGGTGCGCTGCAAAAGCCTGTTGATATGCCTGCATCAGTAATGCCTGACCAACGGCCGCTGCGGCTTGTTTCTCATGCAGCAGTTTGGGGCGCTGAGGGTAACCGATCTCCCGGAATCCGGCCGCTACCGCTCCTGAGGTGACCAGAAGTACTTCATGACCCTGATCAGCCAATGCTGCAATTTCTCCGGCAAAAAAAGTGATCGAACTGCGATCCAGACCGCCTTCTTCCGTTGTAAGCGAGCTGCTTCCAATCTTAACTACAATACGTGAAGTCATGGTTTCACTTCCTTAAACATGATTAATAAGTGCTTCTGGAGCAGGCTTTAGCGGGTACAAAAAAAACTCCCGCCCTTTAGTTAAAAAGGACGAAAGTTCGTTACTTCCGCGGTACCACCTTTATTGATGATTAGATCATCCGGCTTCATGCCCTGTAACAGAAGGCACTGTCCTGCACGTAACAGGCCGCTCAGGGGTAGGTTTCAGAGAAGAGCCGCGGTAAATTCTTTCAGCAGGGTGGAATTTACTCTCTGGGCGCGACTGATATTCTCTTACTGGTCCCGTCATCACGTTTCGTTCAATATTTCTTATAACATACCATGGAAACTTGGCATATGCAAAGGGGTTATCGTCCTGTAAATTACTTGAATAAATTCAGCTTGCCAATCCGCTCGACAGCTTCGCGTAATCGGTTTTCATCACTTAACAGTCCCGCGCGCACATAGCCTTCGCCATGCGAACCAAAACCAATACCTGGGGCTACGGCCACCTTGGCTTCTCGCAGTAACAAGTCTGCAAATGAAGCAGAGGTATAACCGGCAGGTACAGGCAACCAGCTGAAAAATGAACCTGCGGGTTTCGAAGCTTGCCAGCCTATCGAGGAAAGAGAGTCATAAAATGCATTGCGACGGGATTCGTAGCGTGAAACCAGTGAGGCAACACATTCCTGTGAGCCAGTAAGTGCTTCCGTTGCCGCAGCCTGAATTCCACCGAATAGACTGACATAGATATGATCTTGAAGCAGATTGATTTTAGAGACAATCTCTGCATTGCCAAGCGCGAATCCAACACGCCATCCAGCCATATTGTACGTTTTGGATAACGTATAGAACTCAATGCCCACTTCTTTGGCACCAGGGGCTTGTAGGAAACTTACGGGACGATGTCCGTCAAATCCAATCGCACCGTAAGCAAAATCACTGGCTACTACGATTTGATTTTGAATGGCAAATTCAACCGTATCTTCGTAGAACGAAAGGGGTGCCGTTGCCGACGTTGGATTGTTGGGATAGTTCAGGAACATCAGCTTGGCTTTCTCCCGATCTTCGGCTGTAACAGCTTCGTAATCCGGCAGGAATGCATTGGACTCCAGCAAAGGCATAAATGACATGTTTGCTTTGGCGAGTGCAACACCAGACCAGTAATCCGGGTAGCCGGGATCTGGAACGAGAACGGTGTCCCCGGGGTTAAGCAGGACCTGAGGTAACTGAACCAATCCGGTTTTGCCTCCGAACAGAATGGCTACTTCAGTCTCGGGGTTCAGATCAACGTTGTAATCTTCCTTATAACGTTTGGAGACAGCTTCCTTCAGGAAAGAGTACCCTCTAAAAGGGGAGTATTTGTGGTAGAGGGGATTCTCAGCCGACTCTTGCAGTGTTTTCACAATATGAGGTGGTGTAGGTGTATCCGGGTTCCCCTGACCCAGATTAATCACGTCATGTCCACTTGCGATTTCACGATTTACATTTTGAACAAGGGTAGCAAAAAATTGCGTTGGAAGCTGTGTCATCACATCAGAAGTCGGTATCTTAAAAGCTGAACGAGCAGATGTATGGTCTGATTGGGTCATTATATTCATCACTCCGGTTATTAATAATGGCAAATAGTTCTCATTAATTTATCACGCAAATCCCGAGCTGTATAGAGGGAAATGCACTTGAATATACAGTACATAGGAGCAAAGAGCGGAGTATTGTACAAAACTGAAAGTGCTCATTTAGTTTTGTCCATTGAGCTGAGAGAAGCCATGTTTTATGATAATATCCGATAATGATAATCAATATCATTAATTTCTAGCACAACGCACTTGATACAGGGGGAGAAATAGAAATGAAAAAAGGCATACGAAATACGGGAGTATTATTAACGATCACATGGTTATCCATTCTGCTACTGGCTTGTGGAAATCAAACTGCAACACCTGCTGCTGGCGCAGATGATTCCAAAGCAGCCACAGAAACGACAGAGACCCAAACTGCAACGGAAGAGACGAACGAGGGCGAGACCCGGATATTCAAAGACTGGACTGGCCATCAAGTTGAGATTCCTGTAAATCCGAAGCGAGTTATCTATCATGGAGAAGTTACAGGGGATCTGCTCGCGCTTGGTGTTGTTCCTGTCGGCATACTTCGTCAAGAGGGAACCGTATTTGATGATCAGGTTGCTCAGGCAGAAGATGTAGGATTTCCGATCAGTGTGGAAAAGGCGTTAGACCTGAATCCCGATCTGATCATTTTCTCCAACAGTGACGAGGCTCAATATGATCAGATCGCAAAGGTTGCACCCACAGTTACATTTGATTCATTTGGTTTAATAGAAGATCGCATGCGTATCCTTGGCGATTTGTTGAATAAGAAGCAAGAAGCGGAGGATTGGATTACGGCTCATCAAAAAGCGACGGAAGAGATGTGGACGCAACTGCATGAGAACGGATTAAAAGAAGGGGAGACCGCTTCGGTATTCACCATGTATCCCGGGAATCGTCTGTTTGTCATGGCGGGTGCAGGATTACCACAGTTGTTATACGGAAAAGACGGGCTGAAGCCAACCGCGGAAATCCAGAAAGTATTGGATGAAGACATGGGATTTGTAGAGATTTCGACTGAAAAATTATCTGAATTTGCCGGTGATCGGATATTTATTTTGGATCCTGTGACCGACGATGCAAAACAATCCACCAAGGAATTGCTGGATAGTACAATCTGGAAGAACCTGCCTGCGGTGAAAGAAGGGAAAGTATATCGTTTTAATATCGTAAAAGCTTCTAGTGATGCTCTTTCCAGAGAGTGGCTGTTACAAGAGCTGCCAAAACAGATGATTCAATAATGGTGACGAGCCAATAAGGCACCAGTAACACCTTTGAGTAATGCAGTTATAAAAAAGTGAAAGGGGCCTTCAACATTTCGTTGAACGCTCTTTTTTGCTGATTAAACTCATATCTGGATTATTGACCATCGCTCGCTTATAATCAGACCATACAGAATGATTGATAATTATTCTCATTTCAGAAAAACGAGGTGAACCGACATGCAGGCTTTGGATGCCGATGGGGGAGCGTTGTTCTTTTCAGCATTCATGTTTCGGCTGGATCATCTGGTACGACGAATTGAACCACCTGAACAGGTGATGCTGGAAGTTGCTTGCGAGAAACATGCCTTCCTGATCTGTGAAGAAGGGGATGGGCGTTTATATATTGGACATGAACAGTTTCCGTTTACTACGGGATGTGTTTATCCGCTTTCTCCGGGAGAGGGGTACCAGATTGAACATCGTAATAACTCGGAATTAAAATATATCATAATGGCTTTTGATGTTATTCATGTGTTGACGGGTGATCCCGAACTCTTTACCCGCGCTGTATTTGAGCACAGAAACCAATTGAATGGTTATCCCTATGCTCCGTTAAGTGGGCTGCTGGAGCAAATGTATGTCATTCGGAATTATAAAACAGATGCCGAATACAGTCATTTGAATGCACAGTTCCAAAAATGGATGGAGATGATCATTACCCGATACACTTCTCCAAAGACGGAACAGAGTATGGAGACAAGACTACACAGTACGATTCAGTATGTGGACGACCATTATGCTGAAGAAATCACTGTACAGAAACTGGCACGTCTTGCGGAGATCAGACCTGTACAATATACGACCCTTTTCAGACAACTCACGGGTCACAAGCCGCTTGATTATGTGAATCATGTACGCATTAAACATGCCAAGGACTGGCTTCGCAAATCAGATGAACCACTTCGGGATATAGCGAGTCGCGTGGGGTTTAAGGATGAGTATTATTTCAGCAGGCGTTTTCGCCAAATGACCGGATTATCTCCTCGTCAATATGACAGATCGATTCAGCAGCAGACGTTAGTACAAGATTGGTTGGGTCATGATGTGAATATTCCAGTTAACCCAGAGCGAATTATGTATTATGGAGATTCTGCTGGGGATCTGTTGATGCTGGGCATTCAGTTGCTGGAAGATCGGACATATGACGCGGTCGCCCCAGTTAATGTGGAAGCCGCTGTTATCATGAAGCCGGACTTGATTATTTTTGATAGCAGTAATGAACAACAGTATGAACAACTTTACCGGATTGCACCGACGCTTGCTTACAATTCACATGCCACGTTGGAAGAACGAATGCGCAGATTGGGCAGCTGGTTTGGCAGACAACCGCAGGCTGAACAATGGCTAACCTCCTATGCGGAGCGTACTGAGCAGATGTGGGCGAAGATCCATACTGTAATTGAAGAGGGGGAAACGGCATCCGTATTTACATACCATCGGGGTGCACGATTATTTGTTATGGGCAATATCGGTCTGGCGCCTATGTTATATCATCCAATGGGATTCAGTCCAGTTACCAAAGTGAAGGAAGCACTTGCGGCAGGCAGAGCCTATAAGGAAATTTCGGCTGAAGCGGTACGTCAGTACGCGGGAGATCATGTGTTTGTTATGCTGCCTGAGGAAGTTGTGGCAAGACAGGCTACAGAAATGCTGATGAAAAGTCCCAGTTGGCAGGCCCTTCCGGCTGTGCAGAATGGACGGGTATATCCTGTGGAGGAGTCAACATGGAATGTGGGTGATGCGCTCACGAGTGATCGATTGTTGACCCTGCTCCCTGAGTTGTTGTGTGCAAGTTCATAACAAAAACAGGCTTGCAGTCCTCAGGAGGATCAAGCTATGATAGCAGGTATTACGGTTCAGAGGAGTGCTTGTCATGACAGAAAAACAACAGGGAGAAATGCGTGTAGCCCTGATTCAGGGCGATATTCAGCTCGGAGACCCTGAGGCCAATCATAAACATATGCAGATGTTGCTTAAGCGTGCGGTAGAACAATATCCGGATCTGGGGCTGGCTGTGTTACCTGAGATGTGGAATACCGGATACGCTTTGACTCAAATTCATGAACTCGCTGACCCGGAAGGCCAGAAATCTCGGGAATGGCTGTCTGCTTTTGCTCAAAAACATCAAATTTCCATCGTTGGCGGTTCGATTGCCGAAAAACGGGATGGTCAAATATACAATACAATGTACGCTTATGATCGTGAAGGAAAACAGGTAACACGATACGATAAATTACATTTGTTCCGTCTGATGGACGAGGAGAAATATTTACAGCCTGGTGCGGAACCTGAAATTTTTGAATTGCAGAACGGTCTTACAGCGGGTGCTTCGATCTGTTATGACATCCGATTTCCGGAACTTGCCCGCACCCTTGCTCTCAACGGGGCCAAGGCATTGATTGTACCGGCCGAATGGCCGAACCCTCGTTTGCACCACTGGCGTACGTTGCTTACCGCACGAGCGATTGAGAATCAGATGTATGTGATCGCCTGTAACCGTGTAGGTAAAGGGGGAGAGGCCGAATTTTTCGGACATTCCCTTATCATTGATCCTTGGGGTGAGATTGTGGCTGAAGGTGGCGAAGGGGAAGAGATCGTGACCGGAATTATTCGTCCATCTCTGGTAGATGAGGTTCGCGGACGTATTCCTGTATTTGAAGACCGTCGACCTGGCGTTTATTTTGGCAAAAAATAAAAACTGAAATAAAATTCTTCAGAAAAAGTGTTTATTCTTCCAGGACGCGGGTAATGATAACTATCCCGTCACCAAGGAGGATGATCAATCAATGGACAACCATGTGAAAGATACGCTCAGGAGACTGGAACAGGATAACACAAGGGAAGATCACTTAAGGGCATTCTTAGAGAATGGAGCAGGAGGGCTATCACCCCCTGATTCAACTGTTCAGGACGAAGGCCGTGTAATGAATCAGCAAAACAGGCTGACAAGCGATCGTAATTTGCGTAAATAAACCGCCAGACATGAAGTTTTCTTATGTACGTTTCTACGTTAACATTATAAATTAGCATTGTAGCTAAACAACTTAACAAGCAACATTGTACTGTAACCAGTTACTGTGATTGCAATGTAAGAACTCTATCCTGCGGATGCGGGAAACGAGTATAGGACAAAGGCTTGGCCCATAAGGGTCAAGCCTTTGTTTTGGTTCAGTATGAAATGTACCTAAAGAAATGTACCTATACCATAGAGCAATTTCTTAGTCTCCCTTTGACAGTTCGGCCACGGTTTGTTGAAACGTATGGATGAATGCTTCGGCTGCCTTCGACAGCACTCTGCCTTGACGATAAGCCACAACAAGTGTTCTGCTAGGAGTAGGCTCAGCAAGTGGCACATACACAGGCACGAACTCACTGCGCGGCGCACGGGCGATAAAGCGTGGAACCAGTGTAATGCCCATACCAGTGGCGACCAGCGACTGAACGGTTTCAATATTGGTGCTCTCAAACACAACTTGGGGATCAAAACCAGCCTGCTCACAGAGATCGAATGTAAGTTTGCGGAAGCCCTGCCCTTTTTTCAATACAACAAAGGGTTCATCCCGAAGTTCTTCAATTCGCACGGGAAGCGGATATTTCGGATCTGCCCTGCGTGCCAAAGGGTGATTCGGGGGAACTGCCAGATCAATCTTTTCCTCTCCAATGGCAACATAGGCGAGACTTGGCTCTTGTAAAGGAAGAGATAACAGACTGAGATCTGCTTTGCCGCTTGCTGTCAATTTCTCAAGCGTAAGCCCGGAGTCTTCCAACAAGGTAACCTCAATCTCGGGATAAGCTTGTTGAAACGCAGGAAGCACGTGTGGGAGCAGGTGTGATCCCGTGATCGGCATGCTGCCCACAACGACTTTACCTTTGCGAAGCTGGGAGATGTCGGACATTTCCTGACGCAATAGCTCCACAGCATCTACGATCTTCTGGGCTTGCTCGACAAACGTAACACCCGCATGGGTTAACTCCACGGTACTGGTATTACGCTGAAACAGTAGCACTCCCAATTCTTTTTCCAATTTGGATAATTGCTGGCTTAATGAAGGTTGAGCAATATGCAGCTTCTCTGCTGCCCGGGAGAAATTGCGTTCGGCCGCAATTTGCAACGTATATTGAAGTTGTCTGAATTCCATCGTAATTGGTCATTCCTTTCGTTATGCCACCATTATATCATTACAGATGAAGAAATCATTAATTTCGCTTAACCGCTTGCACTCCATCAGAAGAGTTGATATACTGATTTTGAAAACGCTTAATAAGAACCACTTACCCGGGTAAAACAAAATCAACGTTTTCATGTGTACCAGTTTCAAGTGTTAGCACAGAACCATCTCAAATGTTCATATTCTTTTTCGTTCATATAATTGAATAACATTCATCCAACGATGGCGTGTTACTGTTCGGCAGGCAAGACCTAGATTGGGTGGGAAGAGTTTCTCTTTTCCTACCCTTTTTAGGTCTTTTTTTGTTCCCATCAAGAAACGGAGGTGCACCATGAATTACAAACAATTAGCCCAATCGATTATGGAGCTGGTCGGTGGCAATGATAATATCAACACGTTAATTCATTGCTCTACCAGGCTCAGACTTACCCTGAAGAATCCGGATATGGCGAAGACCCAAGAAATTAAGAGCCTTGATGGTGTTATTGGCGCAGTGAATAGCGGCGGACAATATCAGGTTATTATCGGTAATGACGTCGCGTACGTCTACAATGAACTTGCCAAGATGATGGATACTCGGCAATCAAACGAAATTCAGGAGAAACAAAAAGCGGATTATAGCCCCAAAGGACTGTTTAATACTTTTGCCAGTGTCATTGCAGGCATTTTCCAACCTATTATCCCAGCCATTGCTGCCTCGGGCATGCTTAAGGCACTTTTGCTACTGGCGACCGTGACCGGCCTGATGTCTAAAGAGAGCCAGACATATACCGTTTTGAGTGTCATGTCTGATGCTGCCTTTTACTTTCTTCCGATTCTACTGGCCTATTCCAGTGCAAATAGATTTAAAACGAACCCCTTTGTTGCCGTTCTGTTTGGTGGAATCATGTTACACCCGAATATGATTGGTCTACTTGGCGGTGAAGATCCGGTGTCCTTTATTGGCATACCTGTTGCATCCGTTCAATATGCGACATCCGTGGTACCGATTATTTTAACGGTCTGGTTCATGTCTTACATTGAAAAGTTCGCGGACAAGATCTCACCAGGACCAGTCAAAATTTTCCTTAAACCTTTGATTGTTATTCTCATTGTCGCTCCAGTTGCCCTGATTGTACTTGGACCTCTGGGGATGTATCTCGGAACGGGAATGTCCAACCTGATCTATTGGATTCAGGATAAGATTGGATGGTTGACCGTTGTCATTATGGCTATACTGATGCCTCTGATTGTCATGTTCGGTATGCATAAAGTATTTTATCCCATTATTTTCGCAGCCTTGGCTTCACCTGGATATGAAACACTGGTGCTGGTCGCGATGCTGGCATCCAATATGGCGCAGGGAGCAGGCGCACTGGCGGTGTCATTCAAAACCAAAGACATCAAGCTGAAACAAGTCGCTTTGTCTGCAGGAATTTCAGGTGTATTCGGTATCACGGAACCTGCTCTGTACGGTGTACATTTAAGGCTCAAGAAAACGCTGTTTGCCTGCATGATCGGCGCCGGAGTCGCTGGGTTGTTCGCAGGTATTGTGAATCTCAAGGCATATGCTGCCGTGGGTCCGGGGATTGCATCTATGCCTATGTTTATCAGTGAAGATCATATGAATATTATCTATGCGATCATTACCATGCTGATCTCTGCCATTGTCGCGTTTGTCGCTGTATATGTCATTGGATTTCAGGATGTTGTTCCAACAGCAGTGTCGATAGCAGGCAGTCCTACAAACAAAGCGAGAGGCGAATCTGAAATCCAGCCATCCAAAGGGATCAAATCGAAAAAGATTGTTTTTGCTCCATTGGAAGGTAAAGTTCTGCCATTAAGAGAGGTGAAGGACGAGGCCTTCTCGCAAGAAGCTATGGGACAAGGTATGGCCATTCAGCCAAGTGTTGGCAAGGTGTTTGCCCCGTTTGATGGTACCGTTGAGACGGTGTTCCGTACCAAACATTCCATCGGTCTGAGATCGGTAGAAGGAGTAGAAATTCTGATTCATGTCGGATTGGATACGGTGAAACTGAAAGGCCAGCATTTTGATGTAAAAGTGAACGAAGGAGAACAGATCTCTCATGGTCAGCTCCTGATTGAATTTGATCTTGAAGCTATACAAGCGGCAGGTTATGACACGACGACCCCTGTAATTGTGACCAATTCATCAGATTATCTGGAGATACTGGGCAATGAAACTGCGGCGACAACAGGACCGGGGAAACCATTAATTACGGTGTTATAACCCGCTGAAATATGAATGAAAGGCAGGCAGCCTGATATGGAAGTCATAAAAATACTGAATTCGAGCATTGTTCTTGCCAGACGTGTTGAGGATGACAAGGAAATTATTGTGATGGGAAAGGGCATCGGCTACAGGAGCAAACCGGGAGATGTCGTGGGCGAGGATGAGATCGAGAAGATCTATGTCCTTGAAAATGAAACGATCTCTTCGGATCTCACCGCTCTGATGAAGGAAACGCCAAAAGAATATCTGATTCTGGCTGATGAAATCATCTCCCATGCCAAACATACATTGTCCCGCCATCTGAGTGATCATCTCTATGTCGCATTAACGGATCATCTGTATATGGCCATGAAGCGATTCAAGGACAATATGACGATCCAGAACCGAATGTTGTGGGAAGTGAAAAAGTTCTATCCGCAGGAGTTCAGCATCGGGTTGCATGGTCTGTCTCTCATTCAAAAACAGCTTGGACTCTCCCTGCCTGAAGAGGAAGCGGCGAATATTGCCTTTCATCTCGTTAATGCGCAGCAGAATGATGACAATATGAATCAGGTCATGATGATGACCAATACCGTCAAGGATGTACTCAATATTATCAAAATTCACTATCAAGTGGAGCTGGATACACACAGCATCAACTATTCACGCTTTTTGACCCATTTGCAGTTTTTCATTCAACGGCTTTTTGAACATAAAACGTTAAACACGCAGGATCATGAGCTCTTTGAGCAGATCGCGAATAAATACCCGCAGGAAGAAGCCTGCGTACTGCTAATCAAGGATTATATTGAAGCTCGGTTTGAACATACGATCTCCAATGAAGAGATGATGTATTTGATTATTCATATCAATCGGGTCATGAGTCGCAATTGAGCAAGAATGAAAGAGTTACAGAGATAATCCAAGGAGGAATACACAATGACCAATACAACAAGAACGTTTCCAGAAGATTTTCTATGGGGAGGAGCGATTGCTGCCAATCAGGCAGAAGGAGCGTGGAATGTGGATGGCAAAGGTCTGTCTACAGCCGACATTGCTATCTATCGAAAAGGTGTAGCCAAGAGTGAGTATAAAAAGCATAATGCGATCAATGAAGAACAGATCAAAACTGCGATGGAGTCTACCTCGGACAGAGAATATCCGAAACGCAGAGGCATTGATTTTTACCACCGCTATGAGGAGGATCTGGCCCTGTTTGGGGAGATGGGTCTCAAAACGTTGCGCTTATCTATTGCTTGGACCCGAATTTTCCCGAATGGCAACGAAACAGAGCCAAATGAAGCCGGTTTGCAGTTTTATGACCGCGTTATTGATGGCATGCTGAGACAAGGAATTGAACCTTTAATTACGTTGTCGCATTATGAGATGCCGATGTATCTGGTGAATCACCACGGTGGATGGACGGATCGGAAAGTCGTCGAGTATTTTGTTCACTTTTGTAAAACCGTGTTCACCCGTTATAAGGACAAAGTGAAGTATTGGATTACATTTAATGAAATTGACAGCATTGTTCGTCATCCGTTTACGAGTGGTGGTATTGTTCCGGAGCGTTTCGAAAATGTGGAGCAGGCTGTATATCAGGGGTTACACCATCAATTTGTAGCGAGTGCACTCGCAGTGAAATACTGTCATGAGATCATTCCCGGTTCCCAGATCGGATGTATGCTTACCAAACTGACAACGTACGCTCATACATGTAATCCCGAAGACGTACTTGTTGCTTCCCGGGATAATCAATTCAATCTTATGTTTACGGACGTACAGGTGCGTGGAGCGTATCCGTACTTTACGAAGAGATTTTTTGCCGAAAAAGGGATTAACCTGGATATGCTTGAGGGGGATGAAGAGATTCTGAAAGTACACACTGTGGACTTTATCTCATTCAGTTATTATATGTCCCTGGTATCAAGTGTGGATGGCGACCGATTGGAGCAGGTGAGTGGCAATACAACTGGAGGGGTGAAGAACCCGTATCTGCAAACGAATGATTGGGGCTGGCAGATTGACCCGGTAGGTCTGCGCATTTCACTGAATGAACTGTATAGTCGTTACGAGGTGCCTTTGTTTATCGTTGAAAATGGAATTGGGGCGGTAGACACGATTGAAGCGGATGGTAGCATTCAGGATGATTATCGTATTGATTATTTCCGCTCTCACATTGAACAGATGCATGAAGCGATTCTGGACGGTGTTGAACTGCTCGGTTATACCAGTTGGGGAGTAATTGATCTGATTAGTTATTCTTCTTCAGAGATGGAGAAACGATATGGCTTTATTTATGTAGATCAGGATAATGACGGCAATGGAACACTGGAGAGAAAACGCAAGAAGAGTTTCAATTGGTACAAAGATGTGATCGCGAATAACGGTTTGTAATACAGGTAGTCGGACAAGTACTCTCGTAGAAAGCGTTGATATGATAATTTTCAATTCATAACAGAAACTAGGAAAGCAGCTCTGGATTCAGGGCTGTTTTTTGATGTTCTAGATAAAAAGCATTGACAGCGAAGCAGCGGAAACGTAGTATAAGACTTATCTGATAATGATAATTGTTATCAATTGAAACCTCTGCGATGAGCAGTGGTTTATTTGTCTTTCTCTTATTATAGGTTAAACCTATTACATCTATAGATATTATATCTTGGAACAATGAAGGACAGGGTGATATATTTATGTCATTCAAGAGCTTCACTTTTTAAAGAAAACAGAGGCTCTTCCAAGGACCGAACTTATAATGAGGTGAAAATGATGAGTAAAAAAACGATGTTTGAGAAAATTTGGGAAAATCACGTAATTCATCAAGAAGAAGGCAAACCAAGCATTCTGTATATCGATCTGCATCTGGTGCACGAAGTAACTTCTCCACAGGCATTTGAAGGTCTTCGTCTCAGCGGACGTAAAGTTCGACGCCCTGAACTGACATTTGCAACAATGGACCACAACGTTCCAACGAAAGACCGTTTCAACATTACAGATCCTATCTCCAAACAACAAATTGATACACTTTCGCAAAACTGCCGTGATTTCGGCGTGAAATTGTATGATCTGGACACGATTGATCAAGGCGTTGTACACGTTATGGGACCTGAACTGGGTCTGACTCACCCGGGCAAAACGATTGTATGTGGTGACAGTCATACGTCCACACACGGTGCGTTTGGCGCACTGGCATTCGGAATCGGAACAAGTGAAGTTGAGCATGTTATGGCAACTCAATGTTTGCAACAAGCAAAAGCCAAAACGATGGAAGTTCGTTTTGTCGGCAAACGTAACCCGGGTGTAACCGCGAAAGATATGATCCTCGCAGTCATCGCCAAATACGGTACAGACTTTGCAACAGGGTATGTTATTGAGTACACAGGCGAATCCATCCGTGAGTTGAGCATGGAAGAGCGTATGACGGTCTGCAACATGTCCATCGAAGGTGGAGCAAGAGCAGGATTGATCGCTCCGGATGAAACAACATTTGAATATCTGCGTGGACGTGAATACGTACCAGCGGATGCCAAATTCGACGAAGCTGTAGCAGGTTGGAAACAGCTTGTAACCGATGAAGGTGCCGAGTTCGACCATATGGTTGAAATCGATGTGGAGACATTGATTCCGCAAGTAACTTGGGGAACAAGCCCTGGCATGGGAACCGACATTTCTTCGAAAGTTCCTGTTCCGGCTGAACTGCCTACAGAAAACGAACGTAAAGCGGCTGAAAAAGCGCTTGAATATATGGGACTTGAACCGGGAACACCAATCGCCGAGATTCCAATTGATTATGTATTTATTGGTTCTTGCACCAACGGACGGATCGAAGATCTGCGTGCAGCAGCACAAGTGGCTAAAGGTCACACGGTATCCAGTCAGGTTACAGCAATTGTTGTACCAGGCTCAGGACGTGTTAAAATTCAGGCTGAACAAGAAGGTTTGGATAAAATCTTTACGGAAGCTGGATTTGAATGGCGTGATGCGGGATGCAGTATGTGTCTGGCAATGAACCCGGATGTATTGAAGCCAGGTCAACGTTGTGCTTCGACGTCCAACCGTAACTTTGAAGGACGCCAAGGACGCGGAGGACGTACGCATCTGGTATCTCCGGCAATGGCAGCAGCAGCAGCGGTTAAGGGCCATTTTGTGGACGTACGGGACTGGAATTTCAAAACAGAAGCAGCGATCTAATCTATAACAGACAGAAGGGAGAACGTTTAATATGGAAGAATTCAAAACATTACAAGGCATCGTTGCACCGGTAGACCGGGTCAATGTAGATACAGACGCAATCATTCCGAAACAGTTCCTGAAACGGATTGAACGTACCGGATTTGGACAATTTTTGTTCTATGAATGGCGTTTTGATGAAGAGGGCAACAATAATGCTTCCTTCGAAATGAACAAACCTCGTTATGAAGGGGCATCCATCCTGATCTCACGTGCCAATTTTGGCTGTGGATCTTCCCGTGAGCATGCGCCATGGGCGATTTTGGACTATGGATTCCGTTGTGTCATCGCTCCATCTTATGCAGACATCTTCTATAATAACTGCTTTAAGAACGGAATCTTGCCAATCAAGTTGTCAGAAGAGCAAGTTGAAGACTTGTTCCAACGTACAGCGACACATGAAGGCTATGAGATGAATGTAAATCTGGAAAACAAAACGATTACTGATGCATACGGACTGCATATCGATTTTGATCTGGATGAGCACCGTCGTCAATTCCTGTTGCAAGGATTGGATGATATCGGTCTGACACTTCAACATGATGATGAAATCGCTGCTTACGAACAACGCCACGCGGCAAAACTGTTCGGTTAATCGTTAAAGTATTGCATAACAGAAAGCTTCTGCTCGCCAAAGGGACCTTGTTCCCATCGGTGAGACAGAAGCTTTTTGTAATTTCAGAAGCTAAATTAGCTTGATAAGTAGCTATACATAGAACTCCTGAATTTTCTTGGCCGAATACTTCAACAGATACAATAACAGCCGACTAAATAGAGAACCTAAAAATCGATTACTGAGGTAGCTCCAATGGGTCGTTTTTTGTATTCAGAAAATAGACATAGATATAACAAGCCAAATGCACGAAATTCACAAGTGACCATACCATAAGCCATATGATTGGAGTTGATAGCGTAGTCCAGATGCCAAACCAAGGCAGCACACGTCCTCCGCCGATAAACGTAACCAAGGGGGACAGAGATAAGAGAATTAGAACCGGGATCAGTCTACCGACCGTGATCATAATCAATTTGCTGATCGTTAGGCGTTGGTTGCTCCGACGTATGCGGAAATAGCCGTAGATGCCCCATGCAAGCGTAGCGATGATCAGCGCAATCATAATCATTTCCATATTCCGACCGTTTACAAAAGAGGTTTGGGGTTCCTGCCCCCTCATAATATCCGCTATTCCATCAATAAATGCCGAGTAATTCACATAAGCGTTTATACCAGAATTAAACATTACGGCAATGCCCATTTGCTCGTTCAAATAAACCAGTTCTTCGGACTTGTAGGTCCAGAAAATGCCGCTGTGGGAGATCGTTTGGCCGCTAGACGCATCTTGGTTTGCAAGCCAGCCCATGCCGTAAGGACCAATCGCTCCTGCGGCATGATATTGTTTCATCAGCACAGGGGAAACGAGGCGGCCATTATATTGGGAAAGCATCCAAAGGGACATGTCCTCTGCGGTTGAAACGATGCCGGCGGGGCCCTCAATGAACCAAAGCGGTTCGGATTGACTTATAGCGCGTCCCAAGCTCAGGTAATGTCCTAGAGGGATAGTATTATTCTCATAGAATTGCTGCGTTGTATTGACACTGAAGGTATGATTCATTCCTAACGGTTCAAAAATATGTTTTTTTAGATAATCCGAAAAGCGCTCTCCACTAACATTTTCCACGAGGTTCGCCAGCAGCACGTAATTGGGATTATGATAGCTGTAGGCTGTTCCGGGGATATGGGCAAGTTGAACCGTGTTTAATAATTGGTTCGCTTCAGCCAGTGATTGGAATTGCGGAGTCTTTGTCATATCGGGATTAATCTTGTCATTAAGACCACTCGTCTGATTCAGTAAATGACGGACCTTGATGTCAAGAACGCGGGGGTCCTGTGGAGAAAGCTCTGGAAAATAGGAAGCGTAAGTAGCATCCAAGTCGATCCGACTTTTGTCCACCAGCTGCAGAACAGCCAATGCAGTAAAGGACTTGCTTAGTGAAGCAATGGGAAAAGGGGTGTTGCCCGTAACCTTCTGGCCGTCCGCCAATGTCCCGTAGCCTTTTGCGTAAAAGACCTCATCGTTATTGGCAATCGCCAGTGAAGCAGCCTTAATGTAATTGGCCTTCATGCTCCGATTCATATATTCGTCGATCTCCTGCAGCACTTCTGTCCTGTCTCTGGCTTCATTGGCGGATAAGGGGGACGCCCACGCGGTACATAACAACAAACAGCTAATTGTGATATACATTCTTTTTTTCAGTTTTAGCATGATAACACTCCTTAAATTCAAGATAAGGAGATGTTATCAGATCATTTTCAACTATTTATCAACTTGGGTCCGAATACTTGCCGTGACGCTTCCACCTCCGTTAGGACCGTTTGCAATCTGAAGACTACCTTCATGTTTTTCGCAAAACACCTTGCAAACGTAAAGGCCCAGCCCGCAATGTTCGCTCGCATCCCATACTTCGCCTCGGTAAAAAGGGAGTATAGCCTTACTCAGGGCTTCGTCAGAGAAACCAGTACCGTCTTCTGAGACGGTAATCTTCATAATGCCTCCCTGAACGTCATAATGGACGTTCACTTGACTGGCTGCGTATCTCGCCCCATTAGCCACTACATTCTCGAAAATCTGCATGACGAGATAGGGATCTACATGTACTGAGGGATTATCATATTCCACGGATGAGACGAAACGTATACCGAACTGTTTCGCGATTTGTTCAGCGCTGCCATCCAGCAAAACCGTCAATGAAATCGTATCCATCGATTGGATGTTCAACGGCACATCCTCCAGCCTCTGAATGGAGTTCATGGCCTCTGCATAACTCTCCAGACGCAAGATGTGAAGGTTCATAGTATGGATCAAGTCCAGCACCTTTTCTTCCGACAACTTCTTCTCAGGAAGATAGGTGGAGAGAAGCTCGGCGTTTCCTTTTAACACGGACAGGGGTGTTCTCAGATCATGGGCAAAAATAGCATTGATCTGCTTGCGCTCTTCAACCGAACGCCAAAGTGTCTTAAGGTTTTTTTCCAATTGTGAGCGCATGTTTTCAAATAGCGCGATCAGCTCGCCCATCTCATCCTGGCTGTCATAGGAAATGCGGAAGTCTAGATCGTTGGCCGAAATGTTCTTGGATGCTCGTTTTAATAGCTCCAGCGGACGTTTTAGCTTCCATCTGTAAAATAGAACGGCCATGGTGACAATACCAGTCGCTACGGTGAGCAGAACCGCCGTGACGAGGGAGGGCATCACCCAATCCGTTTCTCCGAAACGCAGCCGCAGGTTCTCCGCCCAAGCAAACTCCATAGTTATAACGGCAAGCACGGCAATGAGTGTGACCACACACAACAGCATAAAAGATTGTAGCAAGGACAATCGCTTTAAAAACAGGAGTCTAGTCATGAACTTGGCCATTTGTACCCTACTCCCCAAACGGTCTCGATTTGATTATCACAGCCGTATTCCTTTAATTTGTAGCGAATTCGCCGGATATGCTCTGCGATGACGTTACTGTCACCTTGCTCGTCCATGCCCCAAATCTTTTCGTATATGCGTTCCTTTCCAAACACCATATCAGGATGCGTGGACAGCAATTCGACAATATCAAACTCTTTTTTGGGCAGTGAAATTCGCTTATCCAGGTAGTAGAGCTCCCTGGCCGTATAATCAATGACCAATTCATTGTTAAACCTTACCGAAGATTTAGTTTGGATTCGTTGTTCCCTGCGTATATGTGCTTCGACCCTGGCGCCCAACTCGCGAATGCTGAAAGGTTTCAGGATATAGTCATCGCCTCCGGCACGAAATCCTGCTATTTTATCAGCATCTTCGATTCGAGCCGTTAAGAATAAGATCGGGCAAGAGACGAAGTCGCGAATTTTTTCACATAATTGAAGGCCGTTCTGTTCAGGCATGTTGATATCTAACAAAACGAGATCGGGTTATTTTTCCACTTTCCGCAGCGCTTCCCTGCTGTCCTTGGCCGTCATCACAGAATATCCGTTAATTTCAAAATAATCAGTCAGTAGCTTTCGAAGATCTGCTTCATCGTCCACGATCAGTATTTTAGGCATCAAGTCTCAATCTCCTGTATTCAAGTATTTGAACTCAGCATAGCAAAAATGGATGAGGAATGTAATTTCCATATGATTTTGGGAACTGGACGAATGGAGAAAGTAACCTTTTTGCCACTCAGTTTCCGACTAAATATGACAACGTTGTAACCGGATGATCAGACAATATCTGATAAACTGATTAGTAGATTATGGAAGGTTACATATTGTCATTGATGTTACGCTGCAGAGAATCAGGTCGGATGTTCAAAAGACAAAAAGAATGGTGGATGAGGTATGAAAAAATGGTCGGCAGCAGTCGTTTTTCTTCTGTTCCTATGTTTATTCCCAATCATGGCCCATGCAGACACCACGCCCTCGATTGTACTCGACGGTGTAACCATTAACCAGCAGACGGGTGCACCTGCAGAGAATATTGGGAAAACGGTCATGGTTCCAATTCGAATTGTATCCGAGAACCTGGGTTATAAGGTGAAGTGGGAGAAGGAAACTCAGTCAGTCCAGGTTCAAAAAGGAAACAGCATGATTCAAATGACGGCTGGCAAAGATGCAGCTACAGTGAATGGAAACGTGGTGAACTTGGATTCGCCCCCACTGATCAAACAGGGAACTACGCTTGTTCCGTTACGCTTTGTTGGGGAAGGCATGGGTCTGCGTGTTGGCTGGGACAATGGAACCAAGACAGTAAGCCTATTTAGTATTCCTCCCGTAGTTGAAACGGAAGGTGACAGTGACCCCGTCGAGGCACCTGTCCCGGATGGTTTGACAGAGCTTCAAGGCATCAGCTTCAGCGGAGATCGCTTGATTGTAGCAACAAACGGTAATATTAGCCCCAAAGTATCCAGTATTGGTGGGCCAGACCGAATTATTGTTGATCTGCCTTCAGCGACATTTTCTGAGGAATTCATTCAGGGACAAGCCTCTAACCCGGATGGGAGTGGACAGATTCTCGTTACGGATTCATCCATAGTTTCCAAAGTTCGGTATGCCATGTTCAGTAAATCGCCTTCTACCGTGCGTGTCGTTCTGGATCTGAATCAGACGGCTACAGCCAAATGGTCTGTTGGAGATAACAATGTCTTGCTCGTTGACCTGACAGCCACGAGTGGAGAACCGACAAGCCAACCGGCAGTACCTACCAATGATGGCAAAACGATTGTGGTCATTGATCCGGGACATGGTGGTCGTCAATCGGGTGCAGTGAGTTTGTCAGGAGCTTATGAGAAGGATTTCAATCTGGCTGTAGGACTGAAGGTACAGGCAACCCTTCAAAAATACCCAAATATTCAAACGGTCATTACACGCCAGGATGATACAGAACTTTCGCTCAAACAGCGTGTGGATATTGCTGAATTGAATCAGGCAGATGTTTTTGTATCCATTCATGGAAACAAATTCACTACACCGGTACCAAACGGCATTGAAACGCTCTATAGTCGTAAAGAAAGCAAGACTTTGGCTGACACTCTTCACAAATATGTGTTACCGGTAACAGGACTCAAGGATCGTGGGGTTAAAACGGCTAGTCTGCATGTGACGCGTGAAACAACCATGCCTGCTGTGTTACTTGAACTTGGTTTTTTAAGTAACCCTACAGATGAAGCAGTCATGCTCACGGAAGAATACCAGGACAAATGTGCACAGGCGATTGTGGACGGAATTGTTGAATTTTTGGGACTGTAAATTGAATTGTGCGCAAATATGAAGGTTAGGGTATTACGTTGTTTAGAGATGTATATTTGATAAATAAGGAAAAAAGAAGACATTAAAATGTAAAAAAAGCTTGATCTGACAACGTTTTTTTTCTGTTATGTTGGAATATATTCGCAACTTTTGAGAGCGAGGGGCGTCTAATAGGTGTCTGGTAATGCCCAAGCGGTCAGTCGGAGTTGGAAAATGACAACATGCGGCAAAAAAATATGAGAATGGTAGGGGTGAAGGATGAAGAAGTTCGGTTTTTTGGTACTGTTATTTGTCTTTGGGCTCGTATTCCCGGGCTATAGTCACGCAGCAACAGACACGAAAATTATCCTAGACGGTAAAGAGATCGTACAGCCATCGGATACAAAAGCGGAAATTATCAACAGCAAGGTGATGGTTCCGATCCGGGTTGTGTCCGAAAATCTTGGATATAGCGTGGAGTGGAAGCAGCAAACTCAAACAGTGACTATTAGCAAAGACAACACTGCCATGCAGATGATTGTTGGACAGAAGACGGCAACGGTGAACGGCAGTAACGTAAACTTGGATGCCCCGCCACTCGTGAAAAATGGTACTACGCTCGTACCTCTCCGATTTATTGGTGAGGAAATGGGTCTTAAGGTGGGTTGGAACAATACCACGAAGACGGTAACATTAGTTACCCAGAATTCAGGTTCCGGAAACGGGACAACCACACCTCCGAACTCTGGCAATGAAGGCGGAGGATCGGATCAAGAAGGTCTTGTACTGGTGAACGGCATCAGCTTCAGCGACAACCGCTTCATGATTGCAACAAGCGGAAGTACGAAGCCGAACGTCTTCACGATGACAGGACCAGATCGAATCGTTATAGACTTGCCGAATACCGCATTTGCTGATTCGTTCAGTGAAGGACAGGCTCTAGACAGCAACCAGAATGGACAACTCGTCGTTAGCGGCTATCCGGATGTGTCGAAGATTCGTTACTCGTTATACAGCAACAGTCCATCTACAATTCGTTTTGTAATCGATCTGTCCAGTTCAAAAGGGTACAGTGTGCAAAATGATTCCGGACTGGTCATGATTAACCTCGACAATCAAAGTGGTACACCTGCTCCTCCAGTTGGTAATAATGGCAAAAAAGTTGTCGTTATCGATGCAGGTCACGGAGATCAGGATCCTGGGGCAATCGGTGTAACTGGTAAACGTGAAAAAGACTTCAATCTGGCAATGGCTCTGAAAGTGGAAGCCTTGTTGAAAAAAGAATCCAAAATTGACGTTGTGTTAACGCGCAGCGATGATACATTTTTGGCATTGAAAGAACGTGTGAAGATTGCACAAGACATAAAAGCGGATATTTTCATCTCCATTCATGCTAACAGTGGCCCTACTGCTGCGAACGGTGTAGAGACATTCTATACACGCTCCAACAGCAAAGCACTTGCTACAGTGATGCACAAGTATCTTTTACAGTCTTCCGGACTGAAAGATCGTGGAGTGAAAACGGCAAGTCTCCATGTGACCCGTGAAACGACAATGCCAGCAGTTCTGCTGGAAGGTGGATTCCTTAGCAATAAGAGCGACGAAGCAGCCCTGTTCACTGAGAGTTTCCAGAACAGCGTTGCCAAAGGGATTGTTGCAGGAATCAAGGAGTATCTGGGAATTAAATAAGGGACAAGCCCTTATGTTGAGGAGGCGGAGTTAGAATGAACAAGAAAATATGGATTGCAGCCTTGCTGGTAACAGTTATGGCAGTTGCTGCTGGATGTGGAAGCAAGCCAACAGCTGCTCCGAATCAGACGCAAGGCGCAGGAACTGAAAACAATGTGATCGAGGTTGAAGGCGAAACAATTACCGAACCGGTAACTGCTGAGCCTGAAGAGAATACAACGCCTACAGAATCGACGGAAGGCAGTTCGGAGGAAGCGACTACAACTACTCCGCCAAGCGAAACGTCTACGGAGAAGCCGGCAACTTCCGAAAGTAATGAAAAGAAAACGATCACTGTATTCTATACGGATGAAGAAGAACTGGAGTTGCACAAAGCTTCGGCAGAGATTTCATACGCATCGGATGATGCCAAATATAAAGCTGCCTTTGAATCATTGCAACAGAGCAAAGACGCTAAACTTGTTCCGCTGTGGTCTAAAGAAATTGAATTGAAGTCTGTTCAGTTCAAGGATGGCGCTCTTGCGCTGGATATTCATATGCCAGATACGGCACGTCTTGGAGCAGGTGGAGAATCTTATGCGCTGGATGCTCTAAAACAAACGTTCTTCCAGTTTGATGAAGTAAAATCACTTGATTTACTGGTGGATGGTCAGCAGACGGAGAGTCTGATGGGCCATGTGGATCTTGAACATCCAATGACAAGATCCGAATAGGCGGTACAGCATACTGTTGTACCGTGAATCCACGGAATATGGGTCGTTTTACATGAGAGAGGGGAATCATAGGTGACTTTTAAATATAACCATACATCACACTCTAAAAAAGTAGTATCAGCCGTGCTTGCAGGCATGATGGCCCTTAGCGCCGGCGGAGCTGCCATGGCAGCAGAATCAACAGAAACGGGGCAGGGTCAGACTGCTGCAATAACAAATACGGCTGCACCAACTGGTTTGTTCAGTGATATCAAGGTCGGATACTGGGCTGAAAAACATGTGTACAAACTGGCATATCAAGGCATTCTTCTCGGTAACAACGGCCTGTTCCGTCCAGGAGACGCGGTAACACAGCAAGAAGCTGTAACGATGGCAATCCGTTTTATGAATCAAGAGGGCCAGTTGAATACCGACACGGCTGCGGCATTACCGACAAACATGGAAGTGGGAAATTATTTCAAGCCATATGTCGCGCTGGCACTTCAACTGGGACTGATTGACAAAACGGAAGAATCAACGGTGGATGTATCCAAGACCTCCTGGGGTCAAAAACCGGCTTCACGGGAATGGATTACGAAATTGTTAATCCGTTCATTGGACAAGGATGCTGAAGCGAAAGCACAAAACAATCAATCTACCGGATTTGCTGATAATGCAAGTATTTCCGAAAGTGGTAAAGGTTATGTCAATCTGGCTGTTAGCCTGGATCTGGCCAAAGGTGTGGAAGGCAACAAATTCAATCCAACTGGTTCCGTAACCCGTGCTCAACTGGCTACCTTCTTCAGTCGTGGTGAATCGTTAACGGATACAACGTACCCGAACACATCCACGGGTTATGTGACAGGATTGAAAGATGGGCAGATCACGCTGGTTGTGGACGGCAAAGCCGTTAACTTCGCAGTGAACAGCAGTACGCCGTACTTTACGAAAGACAGTGAGACTCGTGCTTCCGCCACAGATGTGAAGCTGTATACAAAAGTTATGGTTGTAGGTTCGGCAGGTGGGGCTTCCTATGTGGAAGTTGTGGATGCTACACCGCAGGTGGAAAGTGTTGAAGGTACATTTGCACGTTCATTGTCTGGTAATAAAATTGGTATCTTTGTGGGCGAGAATTACGAAACGTACAGTTATGATGAGGCAACTGCATTCATCGATCAGAATGGTAATGCAATCAAACTGTCCGATATTACGGCAGATAGCATCATCGAAGTACAGCGTGAGACGTTCTCGGCTGACAAAAAAACAGTTGCTATTCGTGTGAAATCCGGCATTGTTAACAAGAGTGACAATGGCGTAGTTGCTGAAGTATCCACTTCTGGCAAAACGATTAAACTTGTCAATGCAGCGGGTGCAACAGAGCAGTTTGCATACAATGACAATCTGCTTATCACATATCAAAACCGTATCATGTCAGTGGCTGATCTCAAAGCCGGCAGTGCCGTGAAATACACCGTAAAGGACAGTGTTTTGCAAACTATCACATTGTCTCAAGGTGTGGAGCAATCTGTGCGCGGAACATTGGTTGAGATCGGTGGCAACCAGTCCACGTTAACGTTCAAACGTGAAGGGGGTTCCCTTGAGGCGAAACTGCTGATTGAAAAGCCGGAAGTCATTATCAATGGCATTCAGGATGCAACGCTGAATGATCTCATCACGGATGCAACGAACGGGGATCAGGTGGAGTTGACATTGAACTCTGACGACCAGGTAACGCGTATTCAGGTGATTGGACGTCAAATGGAACCTATGAACGGAGTAACGGTTGTATCTTACAACAGCAAAACAAAGGTACTTACCGTGTTGGACAACAACAAGAAACCGTTTGTATTTACATTGGACGAAAAAACCAAACTGGACTACAATACGACCAAACCTACACTCGCTGGTCTGGAGTCGATTTTAAATGATGGTCGCAAATTGGATCTGACCTATGTGGGAACACGTGCGTTGTCCGTTAAAGTGATTTACAAGTATGAAGGTACGATCAGCAACATTGACACAACGGGCAGAAAAATCAGTGTGTTGTCTGGTAATCAGACGATTACAGTGCCTTATACTACCTTACCTACGGTTGAGATCTATAACAAATCGGGCGCAAGTCTGGGAGATTTGAAGATTGGTGACAAAGTGACCGTAACGCTTGGAGCAAATCAGGATGTAGTACAGAAGGTTTCACTGAACACTGTGGCTCAATTCGAAGTGGTTGCCTTGGAAGCAAATAGTCGTATTCGAGTAAAATCCGATCTGTTGACAAGTCAGTTCTACGTGGATCAAGCCGTACTGACAGGAGAAAGTGGTCAGACGATCACGCCTTCACAACTGACAGCAGGCAACCTGATTAATGTAACGTTTGAAGGAGCTACGCCAAAAGCGGTTCAAGTCGTGAAGCGTACGCTGGCTGAAGTTACAGCGGTGGATGCTTCATCTGTAACGCTCAAACAGTTTAACGGCCAGACTGAAACCGTGCCTGTTAGCGGTTCTGTTAAAGTCGTAAAATCTGGCTCCACATTAACTTCACTGACTAGTCTTACGGTCGGAGATCGTGTGGAAATGACAAAAGATACGGATAATTCCACACGCTTCAGAGTACTAACTGTCATGAGCAAACAATTCTGGTCTTATGATGGCGTGGGTAACCAGATTTTGGTTAAACGGGAAACGACAGCAGACACAAACTATCGTTTTGCACTCGGATCAAGTGTATTTGTTCACCAGGGTGACAATACTTTAAGCGTGCAATCTCTCAGAGATAATGATAATATTGTATTGTATCTCCTGAACAATGTTATTCTGGAGATTCAAAAACAGTAATCGTTTCTTTTCGAGGATCAAAAGAATGACCGTCTTGATACGGGATCTTTCCCGCATCAAGACGTTTTTTTTGCAAGCTTTTTGAGGTCCCCGCAAAGTACTCGGATGAAGCTTCGAAGTAAGGCTCCGCAGAGTGGAGTCATTTTGTGGGAGGTAGCTCTTCATGAATGCAGCGACGGTTAGACATATACTCGAAACTATGGAAGCAATGTTTCCTGATGCACATTGCGAATTAAATCACAGCAATGCATTTGAATTGACGGTAGCTGTCCTTTTGTCTGCCCAGTGCACCGATGAAACGGTGAACAAGGTAACCGCAGATCTGTTCCAGAAGTACAGAAGCCCAGCAGATTATCTGGCAGTTCCTCTCGAAGAGTTGGAACAGGATATTCGGCGAATCGGTTTGTACCGGAACAAGGCCAAGCATATTCAGAACATGTGCCGAATTTTAATAGAGCAGTATGGCGGTGATGTACCGCAGGAACATGATCAGCTTGTGACGCTACCAGGTGTCGGGCGGAAAACCGCGAATGTAGTTGTTTCCAATGCGTTTGGAGTACCGGCAATTGCGGTAGATACTCATGTTGAACGTGTATCCAAGCGGCTGGCGCTTGCAGGTTGGGATGACTCCGTACTTGAAGTCGAAAAGAAACTAATGAAGCGCGTACCCCGGGACGAGTGGACTTTAACTCACCACCGGTTTATATTTTTTGGACGCTACCATTGCAAGGCACAGAACCCTGCGTGTCATATCTGTCCATTGCTGGACATATGCAGGGAAGGGAAAAAACGTATGAAAACGTCCCAAATCAGGAAAGATAAGGAACGTGTCACCACCCGAAAACGAAAAATAAATTAATGAGCAGAAAAGGATGAATAATCATGAAATGCATTTCCGTGTACACTGACAATTTTGAGGCCTTCTCCGATATCTTTGAACAAATCGTTGAACAGGAAATGGCTGAAAATGAAGAAAAAGAAGTAGAAGGCATCACAGTAAGCCACTCTGGCGACGTGCCTGAACATTATCTGGAGCGTATGTCCGTTAAACCAGAAGTTGTTGTTATGAGAGACAAAGGCAGAGACATTACAATTCTGCAACATGGACAAGTATTTGAAATCTTGCTGCCTTCCATGGAGAACGCAGTTTCATAAGAAGTGATTACACTATTGTTTCTGTTGTATTAATGTCATGAGGATCGTTGTGGTTAAGGTGATCACATCGCATTCATGCAACAGACACTTGGCGTGAGCATTTGCTAAATACCGAGTATAAAACGTATTACAGATAAAACCGACTTGTTCGGTTTTATTTTTTTTAGATTATAGAACGTATACGTCCATTTATGTATATTCAATTCCAACCGTTCAAATTCAAACTTGATAATGTTAAAATAAATGTTGTAAAAGAGATAGACGTCGAAACGGATGTCAAATTAGAGGAGCCAGGGGGAAGGCCAGTCATGTCCAGAACAGATTACCCAAAAGAAATGGCCAAACCTCTGCTTCCGCTGCGTGAAGCGATGGAGCAGACAGGGGACCATACGGCTGTACAGGCTATAACGGATTTAATCAGCAAGGCGGAAATGAAACATCTGACGATTGCGTTCTGTGGTCATTTCTCTGCAGGCAAATCGAGTCTCATCAACAGTTTATGCGGTAAGCGGGTGTTGCCTTCAAGTCCCGTGCCAACAAGTGCAAATGTGGTATCCATACGTAATGGTAAGCCAAGAGCGCTTATTTATACTACTCCAAACGTAAGCGCTGACAATGGAGCGGGAACACTTGAAGTTTCTCCAGAGGAATTGGAGGCGTATTGCAAAAATGGTGGAGCTTACAGCTCAATTGAGGTATGGGATGATATTCCTCTGCTGAAAGATGATGCTGTCCTGCTGGATACACCAGGTGTGGATTCAACAGATCGCGGACATAGTCTCGCAACCCATTCAGCGCTCCATCTGGCGGATGTGGTGTTCTATGTCATGGACTATAACCATGTTCAGTCCGAGACCAACCTTTCATTTGCCAAGAGTCTGTCGGATTGGGGCAAACCGTTGTTTTTGATCGTGAACCAGATCGACAAGCATCGGGAGCGTGAGCTCTCTTTTGACCAATATACCGAAGGTGTCGAAGCTATATTTGCGGCCTGGGAAGTCAGATATGACGGACTGTTGTTTACTTCCCTCCGCGACAAGCAGCATCGCTACAACCAGTGGGATGTGCTTCCGGAACTCATTGGACACATGATGCAAGAGAAGGAAGCGTTAATTACGCACAGTTTGGCAAGTTCGGCCAGTCATGTAACGGAGCAACACCTGACGAGAGAAGCGGAGAAACGTGAAGACGAAGAGAATTCCCTGCTGGATGAGATTGGTGGCAAGGAAGGAATTGAACGCTTGGAACGAGAGCTGGAGCTTCTCGATCAACAAGCAGCAGACATTCGTACCGGGCCTTCGCGAGTGCGCGAGAAATTCCGGGCAGAGCTGGAACCTCTTCTGGCAAATGCAAATCTTACACCTGCGGATATTCGTGCGTCGGCTGCCGCCTATTTGGAGAGCCGCAAACCAGGTTTCAGGGTAGGCTTATTGTTCTCTGGTGGCAAAACCGAGCAGGAGAAACAACGCCGTGCTTCTGAGCTGGTCAGACTGTTACAGGATCAGGCTTCCGGACAAGTTGAGGTACATATTCGTACGATGCTTAGACAGCTCGGTGAATCCCATCAGCTATGGGGAGCGGAGTGGGAGCAGGCGCTTAATACGGAGCTGCCTGCTGTAGATGAAGCACTATTGGAGATGAAACGCAGTGCCAGTGCAGAGGTATCTCCAGAGTATGTGATTCAGTTCAGTAAAGATGTGCGGGGCGAGATTGAGGCCCGCTATCGCAAGTCGGCCATGATGCTGGCCGACCGCATGCTGGAGGCGCTGGCAGCGCGAGGCGAAGCCGCGCTTCAGGCGCTGGACGCCAGCCGCGCAGCGCTGCTGGCGCAATCCGCGGCGGCGGCGCGCTACACGGCGCTCCAGCGCAGCGCCGCCGCAGAGGCAGCAGGGCTGCGCAGCCTGCTGCCCCATGCGGGCCCCCTCCCCTCCGGGCTATTGCCGGAGGTGAAGGGCCCGCACGTGCCCGCGGTGCCTGAACCGGGCGAAGCTCCCGGTTCGCATGCGGGCACGTCAACGTCTGTGGCTGCGCAGCCACAGACGTCAGAGGCACCGCCAGCGCAGCGCGCAGTCGCAGCGGCGGTGCCTGGGCCATCGGCGGCGGCTGGCGCTGAACGCCGCCGACGCCTGGACGCAGCAGCGGCACGGCTCGAAGCCGCTGCTGCGCTGGTAGAGCCGTACCCCGCCATGGGGTCGGCGGTACGGGATCTGCGTGCACGCGCGGCTTCGCTTGCGGGCGGCACGTTCACTTTGGCGCTGTTCGGAGCATTCAGCGCCGGCAAATCCTCCTTCGCCAACGCGTTGCTGGGCGAAGCTGTACTACCCGTCTCGCCGCATCCAACAACAGCGGCGATTAACCGAATCATGGCTCCTGCCGGGGGCGCGGAGCATGGAACAGCCCGGGTCCGGATGAAGACCCGGGACGCCTTCCAGGAAGACCTCGGCTATTCCTTCCGATTGCTCGGACTGGGTGAGCCTGGAGCGGAGTGGCAGAAGCGAGTACGTTCCCTCTCGCCACAGGATGTGCATCCGGCGGGGCGCCCGCATTACAGCTTTTTGCAGGCAGCTGCAGCCGGTTGGGAAGAAACAGCGGACCAGTTAGGTCAGGATGTGCTGGTGGATCTGGACGGTTATCGTAACTTTGTCGCAAACGAGAAAAAGTCCTGTTTTGTAGACAGTATCGATCTCTATTACAGTTGCGATGTGACTGAACAAGGCATTGTACTGGTAGACACACCAGGAGCGGACTCCGTGAATGCTCGTCATACGGGTGTAACCTTCAATTATATGAAGAATGCGGATGCACTCATTTTTGTAACGTATTACAACCATGCTTTCTCCCAAGGAGATCGCCAGTTCCTGAACCAGTTGGGACGTGTCAAAGACAGTTCTGCCATGGATCAGATGTTCTTTGTTGTGAATGCCAGTGACTTGTCTTCCTCTGAGGAAGAACTGGAGCAGGTTCTCGATCATGTGAGCACCCAACTGCGCAGTAATGGAATTCGGGCACCACGACTCTTCCCGGTATCCAGCATACTGGCGATGGAAGGCAAGATGGCAGGTGATTCGAAGCTGCTTGAGCAATCCGGTTTTATCCGGTTTGAGGAAGAGTTCAACCAATTTGCTGGCAGAGAATTAGCCGACCTTGCGGTAGGTGGAGCTTCCGAAGAGATGGCACGTGTCATTCAGCGGCTGAAGAATCGTGCAGAGGATGCGGCTCAGGGCGAAGAAGTATTGCAGCAGCGGCGGGATGAACTAGGGACTATTCAGGGACAGTCACGTCAGCGCATACAGCAACTTGCAGCAAGATCCATGAAGGAAGAACTGTCACAGGAAACAGCAGAATTACTCTTCCATGTGCGGCAGCGGCTTGCCTATCGCCTTGGTTTATTCATGGCAGAAGCATTCCATCCATCCGTACTTCGGGAGGAGCGGGGCAATCTGAAGATGGCTTTTGCAGCCTGTGGACGTGAACTGTTACGTATGATTGCCATTGAACTGGAGCAGGAACTGCTTGCTACCACCCTCAGACTTGAACAGGCGGGTCAGACCTGGCTGATGAAGCAAGTTACGGAATGTATAGATGAGGTTAGGCAGTTATCAGGGGGCGTGGATGTGTCACTGCCACTGAACGAACGCTGGAGTACACCTGTGCTTGAAGAAGTTCGTCTGGAAGAACCGTCTGGATGGAAAAGCTATTTGAATTATTTCCGCAATCCGAAACAGTTCTTCGAAGGAGATGGACGTCAGCGATTACAGGAGGAACTTGATCCTGTCCTCAAACAGATGATCATTGAAGTTCTTCCTGCTGCGCAAGACAAACTGATTCAGTTTTATGACAACCAGATTTGTCAATCCTTGCAACACCAATCCCGTCAGTTTGAAGAACGTCTGGACGAGGCGGTAAGTGGAATTCAAGATACACTGGAGAGCGGAATTCCGGCGGAGCAATGGACCAGCTTGTCTAACCAACTGGAACAGATTGAACGCAGTTAAAATCACGGCATAACGCGTATTCTCTGGAAGTCTTTGTAAAACAAAATGAATGATACAGCAACACATTGAAAATGTTGCGAAAATCAACCCAAAAGGGCCCCTGCCGAAAAGGCATATAGGGAGCCTTTTTTTGGTACGAACAACCTGAAATAAAGAGAATATTCAAACATTTGATTGAAAGGTGGGTATTTACCTTCGTTAATGCGTCAATAAGCTGAAAGCAGGCAGAATATGGTCTGTTATTCGCTTTGCCGCGAATGGGGTACGGTGATAAACTTCATAAATGTTCATAGTATTTTTGAACGACATAAGAGGAGGAGAAACATGGATGTTCTTAGGCAACTGCAAACCTTTTTTTGGGAAAAGCGAACGTATTTATTTGTATCAATCTTGTTCCTCGCCTTAGCGACCGCACTTGGGTTGGTGTATCCGTACATGCTGAGGATACTGATTGATGACATCATTGTTCCGCGAACTTTTGAAGACGTTCCCATAATTGCCTTGACTGTGTTAGGTGTAGTTATTTTGAAAGCGGGAATGCAGTTTTTACATGGCTTTTTTGGAGGACGCTTGGGTAACTTCCTGGCGTACAGACTTCGTAATGCATGTTACGAAAAGCTTCAATTTTTATCCTTCCGTTATTATGATACGGCCAAGACAGGTGATCTGATGTCCCGCCTCACGGGAGATTTGGAAGCCATCCGTAACTTTATCGGATTTGGTTTCGCCCAGATTCTTAACATGGTTTTCATGGTCGTATTTGGCGCAATCATGATGATGACCATGAGTTGGCAGCTTACGTTGTTCACGCTCATATGCATCCCATTACTTGCCTTCGTTGCGCTGAGATTCGAATCCAAAATTCACCCTGCGTTTCAGGAGATGCGGCTGGCGCTCAGTTCACTGACAACAGCGGTACAGGAGAATATTACTGGCGTACGTACGGTAAAATCCTTTGCACGTGAGCCTTATGAAGTGGAGAAATTCTCCATACGTAATGAGCGTTACAAAACAAATCAGATTCATGCCGCAACATTGTGGAGTCGCTATTTTCCGATCATGGAGATTCTTGCTTCGGTGAGTATCGTGCTGTTGCTGGTGATCGGTGGAAGAATGGTTATACAGAAGACGCTGACACTCGGTGAACTCGTTGCCTTTTTCAGTTTGATCTGGTACATAATCGGTCCAATGTGGAACCTTGGGTTCCATATCAACAACTATACGCAATCCAAAGCTTCAGGTGAACGGGTGCTCGAACTGCTCAATACGCCAGTGGACGTGGAAGAAACGCAAGATCCGGTCATTGTGGAGGCAGACCAAGTGAACGGCCATGTGACATTTGAATCCGTTACCTTTGCCTACGGCAACAAAATGCCAGCAGTAACCGATATTAATTTTGACGCTGCACCCGGTTCTGTAATCGGTTTCCTCGGGGGAACAGGGTCAGGTAAATCGACCATCATTCAGCTTCTGATGCGTGCCTATAACGTCAACTCGGGAACGATCAAGCTAGATGGCAAAAACATTAAAGACATAGGTATTCGCAGTTTGCGGAGTCAGATCGCTTCTGTTTTCCAGGAAACATTCCTGTTCTCATCCAGCATTCGCAATAATATTTCCTACGGGCTTAAGAACGTCACCATGGATGAGATCATCCGTGCAGCGAAGCTGGCCAAGGCTCATGACTTCATTATGGAGTTCCCGGACGGATATGACACGGTGGTTGGTGAGCGCGGCATGGGATTATCGGGTGGACAGAAACAGCGGATTGCGATTGCAAGGGCTTTGCTGAAAAATCCAAAAATTCTGGTACTTGATGATGCAACCAGCGCCGTGGACATGGAGACAGAACACGAGATTCAGTCCGGTTTCCAGGAAGTTATGCGCGGCAGAACGACATTTATTATTGCACACCGGATATCTTCACTACGACATGCAGATGAGATTCTGGTGCTCGATGAAGGCCGCGTGGTACAACGTGGCAAACATACCGAACTCATTGAAGTGCCTGGACCATATCAGGATGTTTATAAAATTCAATATGCAGATTATATTGCCCGCGGTAAGCGGGAGGCTGGGGAGCAGGTGAATTCATGAGTGCCGAAACGATAGCAGACAGGCGCGAGGCAAAAGTGGCCTCTGAGAAGAAACTGAATGAACGATTTGTGTATCAGGATGATGAAATTATTGAAAAACCGTTTAACTGGAAAGAATTTGGACGTTTATTTGCATACATGAAACCTTATGCGAAACAACTGTTACCACTCGTTATTCTAATGATGATCTTGGGTACCATTACAAAATTGTCCGTACCTTTTCTGATCAGTCTGGCGATTGACCGTGCCATCGCACCGGCAACGGGGTTGCCAAGCATGACTATGCTTTATCTTATTGCAGGCTCCATATTTGTGTTGTATCTCATCCAGTGGGCTGCCAATACGTACCGGATCAAATTGACAAACATTATCGGACAGCGTGTTATTTATGACCTTCGCTCGGATCTGTTCAAGCATATCCAGAAGCTGTCCTTTAACTTCTTTGACAAAAGACCGGCAGGTTCCGTACTGGTACGTGTTACGAATGATATTAACTCCCTTCAGGATCTATTCACTAACGGTGCAGTTAACGTCATGATCGACTGCGTACAGTTGCTCGGGATCATTGTGATCTTGCTGTTGATTAACTGGAAACTGGGTCTTGCCGTGATCATTACGGTGCCAATCATGTTTATCATCTCGACCAAACTGCGGGTGCTGATCCGTCGGGCTTGGCAGGATGTGCGCATGAAGAACTCTCGGATAAACTCCCACTTGAATGAATCCATTCAGGGGATTCGAGTGACTCAGGCTTACACACAGGAAAAAGAGAACATGAAATATTTTGACAACATGAACCTGTCCAGCAAAAAGTCATGGGATAGAGCATCAGCGATGAACCAGGGCTTTGGACCGCTGATTGAGATTACCGGCGGATTCGGTACGTTAATCCTTTTCTGGTTTGGTGCTTACCTGATTCAGGAAGGTCAGTTGACCGTGGGATTACTTGTCGCTTTTGCCAACTATGTCGGCAACTTCTGGGACCCAATCAACCGTCTGGGACAGATGTACAATCAGTTGCTGGTTGCAATGGCATCATCGGAGCGTATCTTCGAATTCATGGATGAAAAACCAAGTATTGCGGATAAACCAGGTGCCAAGCCACTTCCTTCTATTAAAGGAGATATCGCATTCGAAAATGTGGTGTTCGAATACGAGAAGGGCAGACAGGCGCTAAAAGGGATCAGCTTCTCAGCGGCTGCGGGACAATCGATTGCACTTGTTGGTCATACGGGCTCAGGTAAAAGTACGATCATCAATCTGATCAGTCGTTTCTATGATATATCCGGCGGACGTCTCACCATTGACGGACAGGATGTGCGGGATGTAACGGTAGAGAGTTTACGCAGCCAGATCAGCATTGTATTACAGGATACCTTCATCTTCTCGGGTACGATTCGTGACAATATTCGATTTGGACGACTGGACGCAACGAATGAAGAGGTGGAGGACGCAGCCAAAGCAGTCAATGCACATGAGTTCATCATGAAGCTGCCTGGCGGATATGATACTGAAGTAGAGGAACGCGGGAACGTATTATCCATGGGACAGCGACAACTGTTATCCTTTGCCCGTGCGCTGCTTGCTGATCCACGCATACTGATCCTGGATGAAGCTACAGCCAGTATTGACACGGAGACAGAGCTTAAAATCCAGGAAGCGTTGAAGGTGCTGTTGCAGGGAAGAACGTCCTTTATGGTCGCTCACCGTCTCTCAACCATCCGGAATGCAGATAACATTATCGTCCTGGATCATGGTGAAATTAAAGAAGAGGGTAACCATGAGCAGCTTATCCAAAAACAAGGCGTGTATAATGGATTAATTGAAGCTCAATACAGATTTTTGTGATGAAACCTTCGGACGCCTGTGAAGCGTCTGAACACATATGAACTTATAACACTCTGGCGTTCTATAGCCTGATCTTTCAATAATAAGCGCATCTTATTCATTGAAGACAGGTTGGAGGATAGCCGGAGTGTTTTTTTTATTCGTTAGTGTGGTATGTTATATTTTTGAAGAATGAAATCAATACAATCGTTCATGGCTGGAGGGAGATCAATGCAGATGGACAACAACGAAATAAATTCAAAGCATTTGGATCACCTGGATCATATGAATTTTAGGCTCCTTCACGTGAATTATACAAGTGATCCTGCGACGGAGTGGCTTCTGAGGAAACACTTCATTGAAACATACATGTTATTATTTGTAGCCAGTGGGCAAGGGTGGTTAAAGATAGATGGCAGTTTCATCGAATTGAAGGCGGGCGGACTGTATGTAGGCTTCCCGGGGCAAATGGTTGAGGCAAATGTGCATTCGTTGGATGAAAGAGGCGTGTATCACATGAGTTTTGATGTCATGTACGCACTGGAGCAGGAGGGTGGAACAGCCCTTGAAATGATGAAGCAACTTTTACGTAATGAAGTAAATGGCGAGGTCAGCTCATCTTCACCCGTTGCTGTTGGCGTGATCTGTCAGATGATTTACCACCACACGTTGAAGAAGGATGGTTTGCAAAGGTACTATGGTCAGATTCGTTTTCAGGAACTGTTGTATACCATGTTTTACGACGTGGCCTTTACCGAAAAGACGGACCTGGCTTCACCAATTGAACATGTCAAAGGCTACATGGAGCAGAATTATTCGAAGAGATTAACCATTGAGGAATTAGCAAATGTGGCACGAATGAGCCCTCGACATTTCATGCGTTTATTCAAGAAAAGGTATGGTTACAGTCCAGTGGACTATCTAACGCTATACCGAATTAAACAAGCCCAGATCTTAATGAGAAATGATCACAGTTATCGACTCAAGGATGTGGCATCGTACGTGGGTTATCAGGATGAGACGTATTTCCGGCGTAAATTCAAGCAAATCTCTGGCATTCCACCAGCAGCGTTTATACGTAATAGCAAACAAAAAATTGCTGCAGTTCATTCTGTGAGCATTGGTATACTGCTTGCATTGCAGATCATTCCCTGTGCCGCGCCGGCAAGTCATCCATGGACATACTATTACCGACGTAAATATGAAACGGACAAAGTTATGCCACTCGCAGAGAGTGAGACCACCTGGCTGGAACAGCTTCGATTAGTTAAACCTGATTATATTATTACTGTTGGGACGGAGTCTGAGGATTTGCAAAGACAGCTTCATTCCACTGCTCCTGTGTGTGACCTCCCGTGGGAAAAAGGAGATTGGAGAGAACATTTGAGATATGTTGCAAGCTTTTTGGACAGGTCTGATATTGCAGAGGTATGGCTTCAAAGATATGAAGAGAAGGCAACGACCATAAAGGACCAGCTTGAGGATTTCATACGAAAAGACAGATTAGTTGTACTCAAAGTTTATGGTGAAGCGTTGCAGATGTTAGGCCCAAGGAGCATTGCTTCCGTTTTTTACGTTGATATGCAAATGGAGGGTCCCGAAGGAGTTGAGACTTATTGGGAACGGGGCACAGTAACCATTAGGGAGTTGTCTGTTCTCAACGTGGAAAGAATATTATTGATTGTGGGTGATGATGAGACATCCAGGCAGACATGGTCTGCTGTGCGTAAGTCTGAAGAATGGCTTGCGTTGTTAGCGGTACAGAATGGCAGAATGGATATGCTTTTGTCGAGCGTCCTGCTGGACTACACTGCGTTTACCCATGAGCTTATGTTGGATGAAATATTAAAGTTATGGCAAGATCGTCCATAGCAAAAAGTCTGAATAGTCAATATCATACCTGAACATATTTTAATATACTTACTCCTATATCAAATGATAATGATAATTATTATTAATTAGACGTTGTCATAACTAAATGCCATATAGGGGGTACATAAAGAATGAGATTCAGATGGTTAACGGTACTATGCACCATGATGTTGGTGCTCATTATTTCGGCTTGCGGTGCAGCAGGCAACGAAGCATCCTCGAGCGAGGGTCAAGAAGAGGGTACCGCCAATTCTTCAACAACAGAAACAAGTCAGGTAAAAAAAGTGACTACGGAAATGGGAGAAGTTGAAATTCCGGCGAACCCACAAAAAATAGTTGGTTTGTCCGTTGTATATCCAGAATTTTTATATTCACTTGGCATCGTACCCATTGCTGTACAGAACTACCATGAGGATTTTCCTTCTTACTTGCAAGAGCCATTCGCAAACACGATGAAAATGGGAATAGGAAGAACGCCTAACTTTGAAGCCCTCATGGAGGCAGATCCGGATTTAATTATCGCCCCTGACTGGTGGTCCAAAAAGGACTATGATCAGCTTACTCTGATTGCACCTACCGTACTTTTGCCACAGCGTGATGATTGGCGCGATGAACTGCGGGATATGGCCAAAATTCTGGACAAAGAAGAACAGGCAGAAAAGGTGATTCAGGATTTGGTGGATAAGGAGAAGGTAGCTGCTGCCAAATTGGATAAGCTGATTGGTGAGGAGACTGTTCTCTACATTAGAGTGATGGAAAAAGAAATCGTACTTCATGGGGAGAACCTTGACCGAGGAAACTTTGTCCATAAACGATTGGGAATGAATCCACTTCCTAATTTCCCGAAAGATCAAACTGCCATGTCCGTATCCTTGGAAGTACTGCCTGAATACGACGCAGATCATCTGATCGTTCAGCTGGATGATGAGACTAATCCGGAAATTAAAAAGAAATTTGAAGATATGTTATCTTCATCGTTATGGAAAAATCTGAAAGCAGTCAAGCAGGACCACGTCTATATGGTGGGTGGCAAGGAATGGTTCAATCTGGGAATGTCTCCACTTGCCGATGAATATGTCATTGATGATATTGTTGCTGCTTTTGAAGCAAAAAACAAATAAAGCAAACGGGTAAAGTTACATGTATTTCGAATTCATAACTAAATTAACAAGGTGTGTTTAAAATGAATGAAGAAGATATCTATGATGTAACCATCGTCGGAGGCGGACCGGCGGGATTATATGCGGCCTTTTATGCCGGGATGCGTGATATGAGAGTTAAGATCATTGACGGCAAAGACCAACTTGGTGGTTTTCTGCATACCTATTCTGAAAAAACTATTTGGGATGTGGGTGGCCTGCCACCAATGAAGTGTTCAAAGTTGATTGAGTATCTGGTTCAGCAGGCGAATACCTTTAATCCAACGGTTGAATTGAATTGCAAAGTAGATCGGTTCGCTCGACTGGACAACGAGATTTTGGCTCTGTATACTGCTGAAGGCGACATACACTATACGCGTACAATTATTGTCGCAGTAGGCCGCGGTATCGCAGAAATTCAGAAATTGGAGCTTCAGGAGCCGATTCAATGTGAGTATGAAAATCTTCATTACACCGTGCAAAATCCAGAACATTTTTCCGGGAAGCGTGTGCTCATTTCAGGAGGAGGCAACAGTGCAGTAGATTGGGCAATTGAACTTGCTCAACTTGCACGGAGCGTAGTGGTCGTCCACCGAAAAAATGAGTTTCGTGCAATGGAACGCAATGTTAGCGAGATGAACAATGTAACGGATGTCAGAACACCATATAGCATCACACGGCTTCATAATCATGGTGAACGTATCCATCAGGTTGTAATTACGCATATGGAGAGTCAGGAAAATGTATTGTTAGATGTGGATGAAGTCTTAGTTAGTCATGGATATAAAAGCAATTTAAGTGATCTTGCCAGTTGTGGCTTAGAAATGGACGATGGAATGGTTCTAATGAGTCACCATGCACAGACGAGTCTGCCGGGTGTTTTTGCTGCAGGGGATTGTGCAACTCACGATAGCAAAGTCAGACTTATTGCCGGAGCCTTCAACGATGCGATTTTAGCTGTAAATAGTGCGAAAAAATACTTGACTCCAGATGCTCCCATGATGGCGTACGTCTCCTCCCATAATGAAATTTTCAGAGAAAAAAACAAACAAATCCCAAGGTTCTAAACTTGGGGTTTGTTTGCTAATTTATGTTCACTGGAATATTAAAATCTACTCTTTTGACATTTCCTTAATTTTGGGAGGAATGGAAGGAGTATCGAATCTGTGAGCAGTAATTGTAAAATTTGATCGAAAAAACACAAAAAATCTTGTAAAATTCACAAGAAAAATAGGGAGCACTCTTGCAATCTTTAACCAAAACCCCGAAAATAGAGAGACAGATATAGAAGATTTCTCTTTGGGAGGATTGGAAAGAACATGTGGGGTGCTCCTTTTACGGCTCAAGCCAAAAAAATGCTGCTACTAGGCAGTGGAGAATTGGGAAAAGAGGTCGTTATTGAGGCCCAACGACTGGGAGTAGAGACGATCGCTGTTGATCGTTATGAGAACGCACCTGCAATGCAGGTCGCGCACCGGTCTTACTGCATCGACATGCTGGATGCCGAAGCTTTGAAACAATTGATCCGTAAAGAAAAACCTCATTACATCGTACCTGAGATTGAAGCTATTGCAACAGAAGCTTTACTGGAGCTTGAGGAAGAGGGATTTTGTGTAGTACCTACTGCCCGAGCTGCACGTCTAACGATGGATCGCGAAGGCATCCGTCGGCTTGCAGCCGAACAATTGAAACTTCCGACAGCTGATTACCTTTTTGCGGACAACCTGGAACAACTTCAGGAAGCCGTACGTGAGCTTGGCACACCTTGTGTCATTAAACCATTAATGAGTTCTTCCGGCAAAGGGCAGAGTGTATGCCGAACACCGGGCGACGTAGAGGATTGCTGGAACATTGCTCTTTCGGGGGCTCGTGGCAAATCCGTTCGTGTTATTGTGGAGAGCTTTGTGCAATTTGACAGTGAGATTACATTACTTACTGTTAGGTCTGTATCAGGCACCGTATTTTGTCCTCCGATTGGTCATATTCAGAAGGATGGGGATTATGTCGAATCCTGGCAGCCTCATGCAATGACTCCTGAGCAATGGCAGCAAGCTTGTCATATTGCCAAATCCGTCACGGATGAACTTGGCGGGTATGGACTGTTTGGAGTGGAGTTGTTCCTGACCCCGGATGGTGTTGTGTTCAGCGAGGTATCTCCTCGTCCACATGACACAGGTATGGTTACAATGGTGACGCAAGACAGTTCCGAGTTTGCGCTGCATGTACGTGCAATTCTTGGTTTTCCGGTCACAGGTGTACATCTGTTGACACCGGGAGCTTCAGCAACGCTGAAGGCTAATGATGAAACATCTGACTTTACTGTAGGCGGGATTGAAGAAGCTCTGGCTCTTCCTCGTACTCAGATTCGTGTATTTGGCAAACCTGAGACCAAAGTAGGACGCCGAATGGCTGTAGCCTTAAGTGCTGGTCAAGATGTGGAAGAAGCTCGTAAAACAGCGGTGCAAGCCGCTAATATGCTGAAAGTGGAGGTAAATCATGTCCAATAATGTTGAGGCCCCTGTACTGATGATCCGAGAGTGTGAACTACGAGATGCTGAAGCGGTAACGGGACTGATGCGAGAGGTCAGCTATCCGACAACAACCAATGTCATGAAAGAACGTATTGAATGTTTGGAAACCAATCCAAACGCATGCATGCTTGTTGCCGAAGTGGATGAACAAATTATTGGTGTGATTGGCTTGCAATGTGTGCAAAGTCATGCCTATCCAGAACCTGCCGCACAAATTACTTCCCTGATTGTAGGTCAAGAACATCGTGGTGGTGGGATTGCCCGTCGTCTGATGGCTCGTGCCGAAGATTGGGGCAGACAGCAAGGTGGTAAACAACTGTTTGTCACGGGTGCAAACCGTGAAGTGACTTCAACAACGTACTCTTTTTATGAGCACATTGGTTTTCAGAAGAGAGGGTATCGGTTCAGTAAAGTTCTTCTATAGTACAAATAAAGTTTCTTCTATTGCATGGAAATTCTCATGATATCCTGATCTGCACATTCTTGTGTGGTGAATGATAAATAGATGGTGAAGCGACATTCGACTAGCATTTTTAGTCCGAATGTCTTTTTTTTATGCTTTTGTAAAATCTGTAACATTCTAAAAAATGACAAAAAAGTTACTTTTCCATATTTTATAGGTTCACAATCTCCTGTCGAATTGATATACTGCTAGAGTATTAATTACAAAGTTGTAATAACTAATCTTAAGGAGATGAATGAATTTGAAAAAGAAATGGATGAAAACTGTCGTAACGAGTAGTCTGACAGCCGTACTGGCCGTAGGGGTAATGCTTCCTGCTTCCGCGTCTGCTGCAGATTCAACATATAAGACTATCACAACGTACAAAATTACAAGTACAGACAGCTTGAAAGCTTATATTGAGAAATGGCTCAAACAAAATGGATACACCGTATCCGAGGGGCAAATTGTAGAGAAACCTGCTACGCAGCCTGATCAAACGACGAAACCTGCTGAGCCGACAACAAAACCAACTCAACCAACAACAAAACCTGCTGAGCCGACAACTAAGCCTGAGCAACCGACTAAACCAACACAACCAGCTCAAGAAGAAAAACCGGAAACTACACCGGCTAAAGATCCTTCAAACACGGGTAACACAGGTAATACAGGTAACAATACAAGTAATAATGGTAGCGAAAGCACACAATCCGACTTTGCTACTCAAGTTGTAAAACTTGTGAACGCTGAGCGTGCTAAAGCAGGTCTGAACGCTCTGACTTCAGATGCACTTCTGGACAAAGTAGCTGTTGCTAAAGTAAAAGATATGAGTAACAACAACTATTTTGATCACCAGTCACCTACGTATGGTTCTCCGTTTGATATGATGAAACAATTCGGAGTAACTTACAGCTATGCAGGTGAGAACATTGCCCAAGGACAAAAAACACCACAGGAAGTTGTTACAGCTTGGATGAATAGTGAAGGTCACCGTGCCAATATTCTGAGCAAAAACTTTACGCATATCGGTGTAGGTTTCTACAACGGATACTGGGCACAAGAGTTTATCGGTAAGTAATCGATTTATAATGAAGAAAGTATGAATTTCTTTACCACAAGGTTATGCCAGCACACAGTTCAAATCTGTGTATGGCATAACCTTTTTTCCGTAAAATGACATATAAAAAATGAATTCTGTGAATGCAGCGCCAAAGTTTGCAAATTAACGACAGAACATTTATGTTATTTAGGAATAGCATCATCAGGGCGTGTCTGAAAACTCCGAAGTAAGCGGATTTTCAGACACGCCTTAATGTAAAGTCATTATAAATTATAAAGCACCCGGACTGGTGTACATGAGTGGAGATGTGATGATGAAAAAGAAAAAAAGCCTGGATTCAGCACCATGGATCTGGAGAACTGTCAGTACAGTATCCATCTTGGCAACTTTGTTGTTGTTATTTGGATTTGGTTACGCCATAAAAGACGTGATTTTCCCCGAGGGAGATTCCGCATTAACTACAGGCCAGGAGGCAACTGCTCCATCTAAGGATATCGAGGGGGAACCGGCTGTCGTGGAAGATGGCAAGATTCGGATGGCCGTCATCGGTGATTCTCTGGCAAGAGGCACGGGCGATGATGAAGGACTCGGTTTTGTGAGACGTGCAGGGAATCTGCTTAAAGATAAAGGATATGACGTTCAGGTTCTTAATAATCTGGGTGTAAACGGTTTGAGAACAGATGCTTTATTGGAAAAACTCGATGAGCAAGGCGTACGTTACGTCTTACAACAATCCAATTTTATCTTGCTCTCGATCGGCGCAAATGATTTGTTCCAGGGAGGACAAGTTCTACAGGGGGAAGATCCGCCAACAGCAGAGCAGCTGGCAGCGGCTTTGCCGGAAACGTCGAAGCGCCTTCAAGAGATATTGAAGAAAGTAAAAGAAATTAATCCCGATGCGCAGATTGCGTACATAGGGTTGTACAATCCATTTGGCGATGTGAAGGAACTGGAGAAGCCAGGTAATGCAGTGGTAGCTGCATGGAACGATGCTGCACTGGCTATTTTGAACAATGAGGACAAGATGACACTGGTCCCTACATTCGATTTGTTTGAAAATCATCTGGGGGAGTATCTCTCGTCAGATCATTTCCATCCCAACGGACAAGGTTATGAGCAAATTGCAGTTCGGATTGCACAGGAATTCCAGGCAGATACACCGGCAGAAGGGAGCGGAAATTAAATGGCAGAGCAGCAGTATGATTCCGTCCTATCCGTACAGAATCTGAAAAAGCGGATCGGACGCAAATGGATCATTAAGGACGTTACATTTGACGTAAAACCTGGTGAAATCTTCGGATTTCTCGGTCCCAACGGTGCCGGCAAAACAACGACGATACGGATGCTGGTCGATCTGATCAAACCAACAGAAGGAAAAATTAAAGTCTGTGGTTATGATGTGAATCGGGACCCTGAGCGTGCTTTGAAGTATGTAGGCTCCATTGTTGAAAATCCGGAGGTATATACATATCTGACAGGGTGGGAGAACCTGGAGCATTTCGCTCGCATGCAACCAGGTGTGGACAATGAACGAATTCAGGAAGTTGTAGATATTGTGCGTCTGGATCAGCGGATTCACGATAAAGTCAGAACGTACTCATTGGGTATGCGTCAACGGCTCGGTATTGCACAAGCGCTGCTTGGACGACCGCGTCTGCTTATTCTGGATGAACCGACAAATGGTCTTGATCCAAAAGGGATTAAGGAACTTCGTGTCTTTATTAAGCAACTTGCCAGCGAAGGTATGGCTGTATTTGTCAGCAGTCACTTGTTAAGTGAGATCCAGCTTCTCTGTGACAGAGTAGCCATTATCAGTGCTGGGCGTGTGCTTGCCGTTGGAGGTGTAAGCGAACTGATTGAAGATCATTCGAAGTTGGCTATATGGCATGTTTCACCACTGGAGCAAGGCAAAAAAATGTTGCAGGATGCAGGCATTGCTCTGGTAGGTCGACCTGCGGATGTGATGGATGATACCATTGTTGCGGGCCTTGGTCCCAACGCTGTGGTTGCCGAGATGCACGAAGATCGAATTCCTGATATGGTGCAACAGATGGTTCAAGCTGGTGTACAGGTTGAAGGGGTACAGCGGATCCAGCCTACGCTTGAACAACTATTCTTAAAAATGACAGAAGGTGAATCCATTGAGTAATATCATGCCGCTGATCCGCAATGAAACGATTAAGATGGTGAAGAAAAAACGGCTTTATATTATATTTATTGTACTTGCGGTCCTCGTACCGATGTTTACGTATGCCCAGATGAAATCTGCGGAGAATAATCGCGACAAGTTTGGCGGCGATTGGCGTCTTGAACTGCAACAGGCCATCACAGACAATCAAAATTCGCTCGGTAGCGATCGGGTACCTGAAGAGTACAAAAAATATAGAACAGTATATATCCAGCAGATGCAGTATTATCTTGAGAATGACATCAATCCCAAAGAACCGGGCGGTGTCACCTTTACGCGGGAGTTCATGAACAACGCGGTTGGATTGTTTATTCCACTGTTAATCATGGCTATTGCTTCAGATCTTGTTTCTGGTGAACGTACGACAGGTACGATTAAAATGCTTTTAACGCGTCCGGTTAGACGCTGGAAAGTGCTTTTGAGTAAATTAATTACGCTGATTATGTTTGTTTCGATCATAGTGGTATCAGCCTACATTATATGTTATGTCATATCGGGTGCGGTCTTTGGTTATAAAGGCTTCAACATGCCAATCTTCACAGGATTCAAAGTTGTGGGAACAGATGTCGATATGTCGGCAGTGCATGCTGTAGACCAGTGGCTGTATATGCTAATGCAGGCAGGACTGATCTGGTTTGTGAGTGTAATTGTGGCTATGCTTGCATTTATGGTATCTGTGCTTGTGCGCAGTACTGCTGCAAGTATCGTTATCATGATGGCCGCTTTGATTGCAGGAACAATCTTGACCAGTATGGCAGCGTCCTGGCAGACCGCGAAGTATTTGTTCATGGTTAACCTCGAACTTCCGAATTATTTGTCTGGCGGGTTACCTCCAATCGAGGGTATGAATTTAGGTTTTTCCCTTATTGTGCTTAGTGTTTGGGGCATTGCTTCACTCATTGTGTCATTCCTTGTCTTTACGAAACGGGATATCTTGAATTAAAATGGACAAGGATAAGAAAACATCTGTTTGCATTTTAGGCATTTTTTTAGTTGCAAGTTAAGAAGGGGGAGCATGAATGGTCGAGCAAATCGATATGTCGGCAGGTTCGACAGGCGGAGGACAGGGGTCTTCAGGCTACGACGCGGACGACATTCAAGTACTTGAAGGGTTGGTAGCGGTACGGAAACGGCCGGGGATGTACATCGGTAGCACCAGCACTTCAGGTTTACATCATTTGGTATGGGAAATTGTCGACAACGCTGTCGACGAACATCTCGCCAAATTCTGCTCCAAAATCGATATCACGCTGCATAAGGACGGTTCTATTACGGTTCAGGATAACGGAAGGGGAATTCCGACAGGTATACATAAAACAGGGATTCCTACTCCCCAGGTCGTGTTTACGATTTTGCACGCAGGCGGAAAGTTCGGTGGATCAGGATACAAAAAATCAGGCGGTTTGCACGGTGTAGGTGCGTCAGTTACTAACGCATTGTCCGAGTGGCTTGAAGTCGAGATTTTCCGTGATGGCAAGATTCATCGTCAGCGATTCGAGTATTGGAAGGACAAAAAAGGGATTGAACATGTCGGTGAACCGGTCTCCGGTCTCGAAGTGTTGGGCAATACCAATCGGACAGGTACAAAAGTTACATTTAAACCGGATATTCGGGTGTTCCAGAGCGGTATTCAATTTAATTATGATACATTGGCAGAACGTCTTCAGGAGATTGCTTTTCTGAATTCGGGTCTGAGAATTGTGCTCAAGGATGAACGTTCGGGCAATCAGGATGAATACATGTATGAAGGTGGAGCAAGCCAGTTTGTTGCTTTTCTTAACGAAAATAAAGATGTGCTGCATGATGTTATTCACTTCTATGCGGAGAAGGATGACATTGAAGTCGAAGTGGCAATCCAGTATAACGCGGGTTATACCGAAACGCTGGCTTCGTTCGTGAACTCGATCTCTACTCGGGGTGGCGGTACACATGAGACCGGATTCAGGGCTGCGTATACTCGTGTAATGAATGACTACGCGCGCCGTACCAGCATGATTAAGGAAAAAGATAAAAACCTTGAAGGCAATGATTTGCGTGAAGGTATGATGGCCGTCATCAGTGTCAAGATGTCAGAGGTTGAGTTCGTAGGTCAGACCAAGGATCAGCTCGGCAGCGCTTCCGCTCGAAGTGCAGTGGATTCGGTCGTGTCCGAGAATATTCAACGGTTTCTGGAAGAAAACCCGCAGGTAGCGCAAACGTTAATTCGCAAAGCGGTCCAAGCCTCCAGAGCCAGAGAAGCAGCCCGCAAAGCACGTGATGATATGCGCACAGGCAAGAAACGTAGCGAAAGTTCCAACCTGAACGGCAAACTAACGCCGGCGCAATCAAAGGATTTTACCCGAAATGAGTTATTTATTGTCGAAGGGGATTCCGCAGGTGGTTCTGCCAAACAGGGACGTGACTCGAAGATTCAGGCTATTCTGCCGCTCAAGGGAAAACCGCTCAATCCGGAAAAATCAAAGCTGGCCGACATTCTCAAAAATGAAGAATACCGCGCCATTACAGCGGCGATCGGGGCGGGCATAGGAACCGAATTTGCAGTTGAAGACAGCAATTATTCCAAAATTATCATTATGACCGATGCGGATACGGACGGCGCACATATTCAGGTGCTGCTGTTGACCTTCTTTTATCGTTATATGAAGCCTTTAATTGATGCAGGCAAAGTATATATTGCTCAGCCGCCATTGTACAAACTTACTCGTAAGTCTGGTAAGCTTGCGAGTGTTCGATATGCATGGACGGATGAAGAACTGGCCAATTATATGAAGGAATTCGGTAATAATGTTGAGCTTCAACGTTATAAAGGTCTTGGTGAGATGAATCCGGATCAACTGTGGGAGACAACAATGAATCCGGAAACTCGTGCGATGCTGAAGGTACAGATTGTTGATGCAGCAAAAGCAGAACGTCGTGTATCTACGCTCATGGGTGATAAGGTTGATCCGCGGAAACGCTGGATCGTAGAGAACGTCGACTTTACAGAGTACGAAGAATAGAAGGTGCTTGGAATGAGTCCATCAGAACAATTTATGCCGGCCTTTCTCGAAGAGGTCGTTGGGGACCGTTTCGGTCGCTACTCCAAATATATTATTCAGGATCGAGCCATTCCGGATGTCCGGGATGGGTTGAAGCCAGTACAACGGCGTATTCTATACGCCATGTACGATTCAGGTAATACGCCTGACAAGACTTACCGCAAGTCTGCCAAAACCGTTGGGGACGTAATGGGTAATTATCATCCACATGGTGACTCATCCATCTATGAGGGCATGGTGCGGATGGCTCAGCCATGGAAAATGGGCCATATGCTCGTGGACGGTCATGGTAACTGGGGATCACAGGATGATGACCCGGCAGCGGCGATGCGGTATACGGAGGCCCGTTTGTCGCCCATCGCGATGGAGATGCTTCGCGATATCGAGAAACGGACGGTTCTGTTTAAGGATAATTTTGATAATACGGCCAAAGAACCGGTTGTATTGCCATCCCGTTATCCGAACTTGCTGGTTAATGGTGTCAGCGGTATTTCCTCCGGATTTGCAACGGAGATTCCTCCACACAATTTACGTGAAGTCATTGATGCTTCGATCGCTGTGATGGAGAAACCGTCGATTGAGCTGGACGAAATCATGATGTTTATGAAGGGTCCTGACTTTCCAACAGGCGGATTGATTATGGGCGGTGACGGCATTCTGGATGCCTATCGCACAGGTAAGGGACGGATCTATATCCGGTCCAAAACCGAGATTGAAAACATGCGCGGTGGTAAACAGCAGATCGTTATTACCGAAATTCCGTATCAGGTCGTGAAATCTCGTCTGGTTACAGCGATGGAGAACATCCGACTTGAGAAGAAGGTTGAAGGTATTGCCGAAGTGCGTGATGAGAGCGGACGTGAAGGTCTGCGAATCGTGGTTGAGTTGAAAAAAGAAGCGGACGCACAAGGTATTTTGGCTTATTTGCTGAAGAAAACCGACCTGCAGGTCACCTATAATTTTAATATGGTGGCGATTGTGAATAAAGCACCTCATCAATTAGGATTGAAATCGATCCTCGAGGCTTACATTGCCCATCAGCGGGAGGTTGTAACCTTCCGTACCCGGTTTGAGCTGGAGAAGGCGCAAGACCGTGCGCATGTGCTCGAGGGCTTGGTAAAAGCACTTAACATCCTTGACGAGGTCATTGCGGCTATCAAAGCGTCGAAGAACCGTCAAGATGCTCAAAACAACCTGATGTGGATGTTTGGATTCACGGAACGCCAAGCGGATTCCATCCTTACGTTGCAATTGTACCGTTTGACGAATCTGGAGATCAATTCTCTGGAGAAGGAACTCGGTGAACTGATGAAAAAGATTGCACAATTACAATCCATTCTGGATAGTGACCGCAAGCTCATCGGAGTCATCCGCAAGGAATTGATGGAGATTCGTGAGAAATACGGCATAGACCGTCGTTCTGCGATCCAGGGTGAAGTGGAAGAACTTAAGGTTAATCTTGAAGTACTTGTGAATGCGGAAGATGTATTTGTTACGTTATCCAAAGAGGGATATGTGAAACGTACAGGCATGCAGTCCTTTACACGTTCTGGTGGTGAACGGAGCGGAAGTGGTGTGAAAGACGGCGATTATATCGCTCAGGTTCTGGAAGTAAATACGCTTGAGAACTTGCTTGTCTTTACGAGGAAAGGTCAGTACTTCCTGTTACCTGTTCACCAGGTACCTGAATTCAAGTGGAAAGATCCAGGCACAGCCATTGTGAATGTCATTCCCCTTGCGAAAGATGACCGTATTGCAAGTGTGCTTGCTGTGAAATCCTTTGAAGAGCCAAATCACAGTCTGGTCTTCGTTACGCGAAGAGGACAGGTGAAACGAACGGAGCTGAAGGATTACGTTACCAAGCGTTCCGGTGCAGTTGCGGCTTGTAAAGTGGGCAAGGACGATGAAGTGTTATCTGTACATTTAAGTACAGGTGGTCAAGATATTATGTTGATTACAAAAGAAGCCATGGCGATTCGTTTCCGAGAGGATGAGGTTAATCCAATGGGACGTGTATCCGGTGGTGTTCGTGGTATTCAGTTAAGAGATACAGATGAAGTTGTATCGGCTTTATGGGTAGAAGGAGATGAAGGTGAAGTTGCCGTGTTGTCCGATCTGGGATATGGTAAACGATCATTACTTCTGGATTACGCTATACAAAGTCGTGGAGGCAAGGGGCTTGCCACATTCGAGTTCAAAGAAGGCAAACGTGTGAAACCGAATGGTAGCCGTATTGTTGGAGCGTTCTATTGCAAAGAGCAACGTAAGATCACTGTAATGACCAAAGAAGGCCAAGTGTTCCCGATCTCTTCGGAAGGTGTTCCGATTACAGAGCGCAAACATATTGGCAAGCTGATCGTTCATGTGGACAAACAGGACGAGATCGTTGAACTTCTAAGGGACTTCAATGAGAATCAACCAGCATCATCTTCATAAAAACAAACAAACGAGACTTTTCGCAGAACAGCTAATCCTGTCATGCGAGAAGTCTTTTTTTGTTGTTCAAAGGCGGATTAGAAGAGGGCATTCATGCAAAGTTTAACAACCTTCGTCGATTACGGTCGATCGCTAGGAAATTGAAAAAAGGCAGCAGGAATGCGGCTTTGGAGCGCGAAAACTTAAGCAGGTGAAGTGATAACCGGTTGCAGAGAGGAGCGATGGAAGATGTATAATTCCGATTTTGCCAAGTGCTGGTCCAGGTTGACCAAAGATTATAAATTGCATATGGATCAAGAGCTGGCACCCTCATTAACGGAGGCTCAGCTGGCTGTACTGGAGGTACTTGAAGACCATCAGAAGATGAAACCTTCGGATCTGATTCCTTATCTGTCGACTACACCAGCTGCTGTAACCATGCTGCTCGATCGAATGGAGAAGAATGATCTGATTCGCAGGAATCGGGATAATCAGGATCGACGTATTGTGTGGGTATCTCTGTCAGAGAAAGGAAGAATGGAGACAGAGCGGGGAATCACCATCCGTAATGAATTCATGAACTCTGTTCTCAGTAACATTTCGATGCACAATCAACAATTGCTGGTATATCTGTTAGGCAAAATGACAACACCCAAAACCAAAGAGCCTGCCTTATCTACTTCGGTATGATACCATGCTGATTCTTCTGAATAACCATAGGAGTGCCTGCTCGTTTCATGCAGGAGCCCTATGGTTATTTTATTTACAAATTACATATGCTACACACTGTGTCCAGGTTAGTTGGGTAAAGGCATGGCTGTAGCACAGTTAGTATGTCCTAATATTATTTTTGTGAATTCATATGTAAAGAGTTGACTATGTAAATATTTTTGTTATAATAAATAATTGTTCCCCTGATATTTCGTGTACGAAATATTATATTACAAAAGTAAAAGGGTGAAACAATGACTGATACGTATGAAGTATTCTATATTATTAATTCGTTCCGCCAAGTGAATCAAATGCTTTTTCGAGCATTTTGGAATGAAAACAAGGAGATCGAGCTGACTTCGATCCAGTTTATGGTGTTATCCATTCTGAGGGAGCGTCCTTCCATTGGCATCAACGAAGTGGCTGAGCTATGCCATATGGGCAGCAGTTCCATGAGCGCTGTTGTGGAGCGGCTCGTCAAAGGCGAGTATATCGTTCGGACACGTTCGGATGCTGACCGCCGATCCGTTAAGCTTCAGATTACGGATAAAGGGGAACAGGCCCAACAGGAAACGCACCATTTGTGGATGGAAAGAGTATCACCCATTCTGGACATATCGAAGGAAGACCTTGAGCACCTACTTAGAATTCATAGTCAAATGATTGAAAAGTTAGAAGGAAGAGAGATGAACAACATATGAGTACGACTACTGCTGCAGCTCCATCCTCAGCGATGGACAACATCAAGAAAGGCCCAATTGTAGCGGCATTGTTAATTGGTGCCTTTGTGGCATTCCTGAACCAAACCCTGATGAACGTAGCGCTTCCTAAAATCATGGAAGACCTCGCGATCAATGCAAACAAAGCCCAATGGTTAACTACGGGTTACATGCTTGTGAACGGTGTACTGATTCCGATTACGGCATATCTGATTGCCAAATTTTCAACACGTCAAATTTTTATTACAGCCATGACTCTCTTTACCATAGGTACATTAGTCTGTGGTCTTAGTCCAACCTTCACCATTCTGATGGTAGGTCGTGTCATTCAAGCGGCAGGTGCAGGTATCCTGATGCCTCTGATGACCGTTGTATTCCTGACCATCTTCCCGATTGAGAAACGCGGTCAGGCCATGGGAACCATGGGGATTGCGATGATTCTGGCTCCTGCGATTGGGCCTACACTTTCAGGTTATGTGGTTGAGCATTATTCCTGGAGATTGTTGTTCTACATCATCTTGCCATTCTCTATTATTGCAACGGCAATTGGTATTGCTTTTGTCAAAAACGTAACACGTCAGTCCAGACCTAAACTGGATTATCCAGGCGTTATTTTATCTACACTTGGTTTTGGTAGTTTGCTCTACGGATTCAGTGATGCGGGTACCGATGGATGGGGCAGTGCAATTGTCATTGGATGTCTCGTCGTAGGTGCGATATCCCTGATTCTGTTCGTTATTCGTCAACTGACAACAGATCATCCGCTCCTTGAGTTCCGTATTTTCAAGTACAACATGTACACATTAACAACGATTATCAATATGCTCGTGACAATGGCGATGTTTGCTGGTATGATCCTGCTCCCTATTTTCCTGCAAAACATTCGTGGATTCTCACCAATTGAATCAGGACTTCTGATGATGCCCGGTGCGATATTGATGGGGATTATGTCTCCAATTACAGGTCGCATATTTGATAAAGTGGGCGCACGCTGGCTTTCGGTTGCAGGTCTTGCCATTACGGCAATTACAACTTTTGGACTGAGTCGCCTGGCAATCGATACTACCTACGGCTACATGATGTTTATCTACACGGCTCGTATGTTCGGTATGTCGATGCTGATGATGCCAATCCAGACAGCAGGTCTGAATCAATTGCCTCAACGTCTGAACGCGCATGGTACAGCGATGTCCAATACATTGCGTACAGTTGCCGGTGCGATCGGTACAGCCATTCTGGTTACTATCATGAGTAGTAAGCTCAAAACACATCTGGCGGATGCAGTGGCTGCTGGCCAAGTTGACCCTAATAATAAGACAGCGATGTTAGCAGCTACAGCAGATGCAACGATTTACGGCGTTAACTATGCATTCATCGTGGCTACCGGAATGACCGTGGTTGCTTTGATCATGGCGTTCTTTATTCGGAAAACAAAACCAGCTGTTGAACCTGTTACTGTAGAACAGGAAAAAGCGACGGCTACTGCATAACGAATATCAGAAAACCAAAAAGAGAACTCTAGCAGTCGAAGGGGTAACCCTAACTGCCTGAGTTCTCTTTTTTTTGGTGTGCGCGATAGAGGAGAGTACTTTTATTATTCGGGCTGGATCGTTGGATCGATAAGAAATACAGGATCGGGCTCATGACCGAACTGTTTGAGATTAATGGTTCCGTTTAGTTGAAACTCCACACCTTCGCTAATCAGTTCTGTTTCCTGCATCATGCGCGAGTGTTCGTCCGGTATGGAGATTTCGCCTTTTGCATTGACGACACGGTGCCAGGGCAGACGTTCCTTGCGGCTCATCGAGTGCAGAATACGTACGACTTGTCTCGCGGCTCTTGGACTTCCGGCATGGGCTGCAATCTGACCGTAAGTCATCACTTTACCTTCGGGAATCGCCGCGATGATCGCAACGACTTGTTTGGTAAACGGGGTCATCATGATGTCTCCTCTCTGTATCTTAGGTATATAGCTGAAAATATGAAAAAACGTGTCGTTCAGATACAGAATCTGAACGACACGTTGTATGGACAGATGTAACCTGATCCTGTGCACTTATAGAAGTTGTTCGATAATACCGCTTCTGATCCCATCGTAACGGTACTGAAAACCAGTCTTTTGAACACGTACTTATTGAGGTTGTCCAAAAGCTTTTTGGTACACGGCAGCGGGCCATTCTGCCCAGGGGAATTCTCTTGCAGGCAAAGATTGCAGAATAACTTCTTCCTTAGTAACTGGATGAGGAAAAGCAGCAATCGCCGACCATAGAGCAATCTGTTGCCCGGGTTTATTCACGCTTGCGCCGTACTTCTGATCCCCGTACAGAGGACAGCCGATTTCTTTCATTTGCACCCGAATCTGATGAGATCTGCCGGTGTGCAGTTCGATATGGACGAGGCTGTAACGGTCTGTCTCGCCGATAACACGGTAATCCAGAACGGCATCCTTACCGCCAGCCGTACCTTTAGGTACAACAGTAACGGTATTTGTACGTGCATCTTTCAGGAGCGTGTGTTTTAACGTTCCCTGCTGTGCAGGCAACTTGCCGTGTACAACAGCTGCATATATTTTACGGAAATGACGTCCCCGCACAGTCTCGGACAATCTCGAAGCTGCTTTAGAAGTCTTGGCAAAAATCATTGCCCCACCAACAGGACGATCAAGTCGGTGTACTAACCCGAGATAAACATTGCCAGGTTTGTTGTATCGTTCTTTCAGATCCTGCTTCAGCAATGTAAGCAAATCCGGATCACCTGATGAATCTTCCTGGGTAGGTACATTGACCGGCTTCGTAATGCCTAACAGATGGTTGTCTTCGAACAGAATCGGAATCGCATCGTGATCATGCCGATGTTCTGACATGATTAAGACTCCCAACGGCCCAGAATACCACAAGGCAGATCCAGACCACTGCGTGTGATCGGCAGACCAATTTCACCTGCAGTAATGTCACCACCGTACTGAGCAGACATCGTCATGGTCAACATGTTGCGCAGAACCGTAGAGGAAATGCCCGTAGTGTAGGAGTTAACCAGCATGAATAATGGATTATCCGACAAGATCGTCATACAGGACTTCAGGAAAGGATATAGGTTCTCTTCCAGTTTCCATGTCTCTCCATTAGGGCCTCGGCCATATGAAGGAGGGTCCATAATAATAGCGTCGTAACGATTTCCGCGACGTTGTTCCCGCTGTACGAATTTGAAAACATCATCTGTAATAAAACGAACAGGGCGATCAGCCAGTCCGGATAATTGAACATTTTCCTTGGCCCATTGAACCATGCCTTTAGCTGCATCCACATGCACAACAGATGCGCCTGCATAAGCAGCAGCTACCGTTGCTCCGCCTGTATAGGCAAACAGGTTCAAGACAGAAATAGGGCGTCCTGCATTGGAGATTTTATCCATCATCCAGCTCCAGTTGGCGGCTTGTTCAGGGAATAGGCCAGTGTGCTTAAAGCTGGTAGGTTTAATGTGGAATTTCAGGTTTTCGTATCCGATCGTCCAGCGCTCGGGAATGGGCTTTTTCATATCCCAGTTACCGCCACCGGAAGAGCTGCGATGATAGTGACCATGCACCTGACGCCATTCATTGGTTTCTTGCTCAAGGGGCCAGATAATCTGTGGATCGGGTCTGCGTAAAATCACATCTCCCCAACGCTCCAGTTTCTCGCCGCCTCCTGTATCGATTACTTCATAGTCCTTCCAATTCTTAGCTACGTACATAATGATTTATCCATCCTTCAAAAGTCATTTGGATACTATTGTACAACAAAAAAGGGCTTGGACGCCAGTTGGGGGACGGGAGTGCGCCATATACTGAAAAACAAAGATAACCAAAAATTTAATTTGACAATGATAATCATTATCACATATGATTTTGTTAATCAAAAATTCATTCTTTCTTCATAGAGAGAATATAACATGATCAAATAAAGTGAGGGAAAAATAGATGGCTAAATTGTTAGTGGCTTATGCGAGCATGACGGGAAATACAGAAGAAATTGCAGAACTGATTGTGGAAGGAATTACACAGGGAGGCCACGAGGCAGATCTGAAATCCGTAATGGATTGTAATGCATCTGATGTATTTGACTATGACGGATTCATGATCGGTGTGTACACCTGGGGAGACGGGGAGTTGCCAGATGAATTCCTTGATTTCTATGAGGAGCTGGATGAGCTTGACCTGAGTGGTAAGAGAGCTGCGGTGTTTGGTAGTGGTGACACCTCGTATGAGCAGTTCTGCGGTGCAGTTGATCTGGCGGCTGCCAAGCTGCAGGAGCGTGGGGCGGAGGTATCTCCAGAGATGTTGAAAATTGAATACAGTCCGCTTGAGCAGGAGAAAGAAACATGCCGTGACTTTGGCAAACGCTTCGCTGCTGCCGGATTACAGGTATCCTAAAGATCATGTTAAGACATAATGTTCAGGCAGCGATGCCATTCGGAAGGAATGACCTTCCTGGACGTCTGCTTGAAGATTACAGATTGGAAGAAATGCTGCGCAGCCCACACCGATTCATCCGCCCTGAACCAGTGTCTGAGCAGCGTCTTCCACTGCAATGGAGGCACCGTGTACAATATGCGGTGAGCCATGCGGTCAATGCTTTTTACAGTCTCGACCCCGATGTTCGCAAAGAGGTACCCGTACAGTATTTACTTGAGAAGTGGTGGCCCAGAAAGACGGATGGTTTCGAATCTGTTCTCCATTACTGGGATGTGAAGAACAAGATTACGGATGAATTGTCACTCGCCATTGCAATGAACGATGATTTGAAGCATCCAGCCATTCTTTTTGAACAGTGGAGAACGGAGTTACCTTCATTATCCATGCATTTATCGATGATATTTCAGGCGGCCTGGCAACCCGAAGGCTGGGATTCGCTGCTTATTCAGAAATATATGGTTGTCCATGATCCAAACGTAGTTGAGGCGTTTCAGCATATGGTCAGTGCATTCTGCTGGGAAGCCTTCGGAAAATTACCGGGTATGATCGAGATATACTGTTTGTTGGAAGGACGCAAAATAAGGTACATCCCTGGACGCCAGTCTCTGATACGTTCCATGGACTACATTCGCTTGATACGTGACAGCATGCCGCAAGCAGAAGTGGTGGAGTCAGAACAGTTTACGACGCGTGATAAAGCGCGCATACACGAAGAGGTAGATCGCTGGAGAACGGAAGCTATTGAACCGAAGAAAACATGGTTGATGTGAAGACAGTTGAAGGATAACAATATATCATGCAGATAGAGGAGGGAAAGTTGCCATGTCTACCGGTCTAGGTCAAGATATAAGCAGCGGCAAGAGACGTGCAGGAACTTGCGAATTCAGTCCGTTGCCAGTACCCCAGTCGGTTATACGAAAGTTGCTTGATGAAGCAGATCCTTCATTATATGTAATGAGTTCAGAACCCTGGAGGTTTATGTTGTTTGCAGGCGAAGGACGACAGCTTTATCTGGAAGCGGTCAGACAGAGCTATCCACCCCATCTGGCTGATCGCTACGGCGATTGGGCTACATATCAATACACGGAAGCAATCCCTACCCATCTGGTTGTCGTGGCGCCTAAAAATGCCCGTGAGGATGATCTTCTGCCTGCCAAAGCCTGGAGCAAACGCTTTAGTATTCTGGCTGCGGAACAGGGATTGAATGCGGTCTGGAAGATCAATGATTATCAACAACATCCTGTGTTTATGAATTTGATGGGTTTGACAAGTGAAGAGAAGGTGCTGGGGGTATTCCATATCGGTTACGGAGACCAGCCTGCATTGCGGGATATGGATGCAAGCAGACCAGCCTCTGAACTGATGACGGTTTATGACCATCTGGTCTAAAAAATGATTCATTAGTTCTCTTATTTGCTGGTGTTGAATAGAAAATCACGAACGAGCTGACGATTCGTCTGATCTTTGTTGTAGACGGAGAACAACCGATTGGATACTGTAAGGACATTGCCAAAAAAGAATCGTTCGAATTGGGTCTGTCTGCCCCCGAATGATCCAGACCCAAGCTCCCAGATCAGGCGGAACAGAGCGTTGCGTTCGTGAGAAGCCATATCGTTCCCTTTCAGATATATATTCAGTGAAGGAGCGATATCGGATTGAAACTCTTCTTCCTGAGGGATCATAATCACCCCGCTTGAACCCAAGAGTTGCAGAATTTCAATCATCTCAGGATAAAGTTTCGGAAAGAGGAGATTGGCTGCCATCAACGGTTTGGGTGCAGGTAATACAAATCCTCTTCCGTCAGGTATGGCACCTGCCTCCGCGGCCAAGGCCAATGCTTTTAACGATTCAAGACCTGCGAACACACGTGCAGATTTCTCTATAACATGTGCTTCCGTATTCAGATCCAGCGTATCCGTGAGAAGCTGGATTGTACCGAGAACAAATTCCGTCTTGGCTATATAACGACACAATACCTGATGACCTGCATGAATATGAAAGTTGCTACCACTGAAGAGACGCGAGGACATTTCCTCACTTCCTGCAAAAAATATTCGTTCATGCGGAACGAGCACCCGGTCAAAGATGACGATATTGTCCATTTCTTCATACCTGGAACTCAGCGGATAATTAGTGTGAGATTCGGCTGCGTAGGTATCCCTACATACCAGACTAATTCCCGGAAGATCATTGGGGACAGCAAAAGAGAAGGCAAATGGATTTTCGTCATCAAATGGGGCGGGAGAAGGTGACGGATAGACAAAAATCTCATCCGAAGTGGCAGCTTGTGTAGCCATCATGAATGCACCGCTAATAATGAGACCTTCCTCAGTGCGATCTACGACCTTTGCGGCAATAGCATCCTCCGTAGCATCCAATTGCCCTGAGATTTTGCTGGCATATGGCTGAATGAAGGCATGGGATAGTGTGATGTCATGATCACGGCAGTACGCATAATAATTTTTGAGATTTTCTGCATACTGGGGAGATAATTCTTTCAGGAGATCGGCACCTGTGTAAAAGGACATTATGGCTGTATTCATGTAATCGGGTGAGCGACCAAGAAAGCCATGATGCACATTTGCCCAGATATTCATCCCTTCCCGTCGTTTACGGAGGTCGTCGGCACTGGTTGGAGGCAGGAAGGATATGCCTACAGGTTTGCCGTCTGCCGGGGAGGCATACGTCATCGTTTCTGCAAATTTAGGATCAGATTGCAGATCATACATGTACATCTGAGTCTCCATCAAACCAGCAAATGCTACATGTTCAGAGCGTTTTCCAGTAATAAGTTTACCTTTGTACCAGCAGGGGACGGACTGTGCATCAATTCGTTCGCGATACTGTGTGCCACTTTTAACAGGCATTGTTATTCACCTCTTGGTTCTAATCGTTCATGGGCATACTGACTTCTTACGTAGTGTACGTAGGTCATCTGTCCAATGTGCATTGAAGAGGTGAGAAGGATTTTTACAGAATAGGGCTTGATAATAATTATCATTCTTGTTACAATAGACAAAGAAAAAAGGAACCGGTAAGGGCTCCTTTAAGTGAATCACATGAAATTACTTATTTTACTTCAAAAGTCTTACAGTCTGTTTCAGCAGACTGACTTGCTTCTTTGTTACTGTGACTCACAATGTAGATCGAAGAAGCGTTACATTTGTTCTCTTGAGCCCAGTGACGACAGGAATTAACTTCACACAATACGTCTTTTGCCATGATTGTTAACCTCACTTTAATTGGATTACAGTCGTTGGTATAAAGAATTCGGATATAACAAGTTGCCGCTTGTCAATCTGGAAAATTTTGTTGCTCTCACGAAATTCGGAGGGCTTTTTTGCGTTATACACAACGATGCATATTCAGAATAGCAAATTTTCTTGATGCTTGCAACCAAATGCCCCCATCTGTGGCAAAATAGTGGACGTGCTGTGGTTATATTTGCAAAAAGGCAGTAGTATGTTATTATTTAATAGTAATAATTACGATTAAAAGTCTGATTGATTCTATATAAATTGAACTAAACATTTACACGAAAACGGAGAGGACAGAAAGAACCTGAAGGAGCGGAGCTAAAGGCTTTTGGAAAAAAAGCTGCATCGGAAGCATATACTTCGCCTTTATCCCCGGATTTCCCCTCTAGGGAAATAATCAAAAAATCTGGGGATAACAGCGATCGGAAGGTTGTTCTGTCAACGAAGTGGTCAGTGTAAATATTCATTAGTTCAACTTATATAACTTGAATCACGGACTGAAACTATAAATGAAGGAGCATGTGTATACATGAGCAAAATAAACCATATGAACCGGATTCCCCGCGCAAAAGGGATCGATATGGCTGCTTTTTACACGCCGAAAGAGTGTAGACGCAAAGCCCAGCATATTGTATTTTCCGCTGAAAATGAACGCATCATTAATGAATTTGTCACCATCCTGGGCATGAAAGAAAAGTTCAGAGAGCATGATGTATCAATCCCTAACAAAATGGTCATGTTCGGGCCTCCCGGTACGGGAAAAACATTAACGGCATCACATCTGGCGGAGCGCCTTGATCTGCCATTGGTTCTTGTGAGATTAGATGCGATCATTCATAGCCATCTTGGGGAGACGGGGAGTAACGTACGTAAGTTATTCGAATATGCACGAATGAATCCCTGTGTGTTATTTCTGGATGAATTTGATGCCATAGGCCGGACACGTGAGAGCAATGATGAAGTGAAAGAGATGGCTCGTGTCGTGAATACATTGTTGCAGTGTCTGGACGAATTCGATGGGGAAAGCATTCTGGTGGCTGCAACGAATCTGGAAACCCAACTGGATCACGCCATCTGGCGGCGGTTTGATACGAAGATGACCTACGGTATGCCTGATGATTCGAGTCGCAAATTGTATATCAGCAAATTGGTAGGGGCATTTGAACAGGAGACTCGGCTGGAAGATTACATATGTGAACGCTTGACTGGGTGCAGTTATGCGGATATAGAGCAGATCGTTCTGAAAGCAAAGCGGAAAGCAATCATTGCCAGTAGTGCACTTCATAAGCAACTGATCTCGGATGCTTACGATGAATACAGACCACGTGTATTAGAGTGTTGATTGCTTCTATTCTGGATAAAGCAACAAGGAACACGTTGAACTAGCCCAGTCTCCTGAATGGAGTTCTGGGCTAATTGTCATGTTAGCGAGGTGCTTTATACTTTAACGGCTGCTCCGTATGCTTTTTCAGTATTCATAGCTTCTTGTGTTGCAGTCCAGCGTGGCAGGCTTAATCTGAACATGCTACCTTCCGGGCTGCTGGAGACAAGTGTCAGTTCACCGCCCTGTTCCTGAGCGAGTAGGCGGCTATATGTTAATCCTAGACCCAGACCGCGGTTACGACGTTTTTTGAGTTCTCCACGATAGAACCGTTCGAAGATTTTGGGTTGTTCTTCGGCTGCGATGCCTGTGCCGTGGTCCTTAACATCAACGTAAAGCATCTGTTCTTCTGTACTTAGATAAATATCGAAGACAGCCTTCTGTTCAGGAGCTGTGGCATGAAGTGCGTTATTAAGCAAATTGACAATGATCTGCTGAATGCGGAGAGCATCCCCCATGGTAAAAAAGTTAATTGGAGGGGCGTGCAGCTGAACCTCTGGCATTTTGTCCTCGTACGCAATCTTCCACTGATAGATGATCTCACCGACCAACAGTTTCAGATCCGTCCGTTCCTTTCGAACGGCAACACTTCCTGCAGCCATGGCGTTATAGTCAAGCAAATCTGCGACCATTCGCTCCATGCGTTCAGATTCCTTCAAAGCGATATCCAAAAATTCTTTACCTTCCTGTGGACTCACGACATCGTCACGTACTGCCATAACGAGCCCCTTGATGGAAGTTACCGGTGTCTTGAGTTCATGACTTACCCCTGCCAGCGAAAGTGTACGCCATTCTTCAAGTTGTTGGAGACGAGTGGCCATATCGCGAAATGAATTTACAAGTTCATTGATCTCACGTTCTCGTGTATTCAAGTCAAGACTCACATCATAATTGCCACCTCGAATCTGTTCAGCGGCATAGGCGACCTGACGAATCGGTCTGGATAACTTTTTGGACAGGAGATAGATTGTAAACCATCCACAGAGGGTTAGTCCTCCGAGGATTAGAGCCACGAGCCATATCGTCTCTGGACCAAATGTAATGGATTGTTTGGACTGCATGACCCACACTTTGCCCAAGGTTTGATCGCCCTCGGATATGTTGACCGTTACACCTGCATATTTGTTGTTTCGCGGTTCAAGATAGTCGTCTGACAGTCGATAATGCACATCTTTTTGCTCCATTTTAGGCTGGGAAAAGATCAATTGATTGTTATTGTCCAAGATCATGACACAAAAATAATGATCTGTGTTAAATAGTTTCTCTCGCTTGGTTACCAGTCTGTCCAGATCGGGTGGAACTCGAAGCATATTATTCTCACTGGTCACTCGATCGGCAATCTCCAGACCAAGCAGTTCTGCGGTTTTGAGGCTTTTCTCAATGGAAGTTGTTCGAATCCAGTAGAGAGCCCCTGCCACAATAATCGTGAAACCAATGCACAAAATGAGAAAATATCGCAGTGTCCAGTGTGACAGAATGGATATCGTTCGTTTGGGTTTCTTCTGTTTCAGTTGGCGATCCAAAATTGATACCCCATTCCTCGCAACGTCCGAATTTCTCCCGTCTCTGGCGACCAGTGGGAGAGGGCTTGACGTAGTCGTTTAATCGATAGATCCACAGCACGATCACTGCCATCATAGTCCATCCCCCATACCTGTTCAATAAGATGATCTCTGGTAAATGTGCGATTCGGATAATCGGACAGGAAGAACAGTAACGACAGGTCACGAGGTGTGAGTGCAACCTCTGCACCGTTCAGCAGCACCTGCTTGGCAGCAAGATCAATGACGAGATTTCCAAAAGAACGCTTCTCTTCGCCACCTGAGGTCCAATGTGGATTACGGCGCAACACTGCATTAACTCTGGCAACCACTTCTTCCGGTACAAAAGGTTTGCTCATATAATCGTCAGCACCGGCATTTAGTCCGTTGAGACGGTCTGAAATGTCATCCAGTGCAGTTAGCATGATCACGGGACAAGCACTTTTTTCACGAATAATTCGCAGCAGATCCCATCCGTCCATTCCTGGCAGCATCACATCAAGTAATACAAGGGAAGGCGTTACGGTATCAAAAAGGGTAAGTGCAGTCGGTCCATCTGCTGCATGATGAACTTCAAATTCTGCTTTTCTCAGATAAGCGGCCAATACTCGTGCAATAGCTTGCTCATCCTCGACGATAAGTATGGATTTCAAAAAAAGCGTTCTCCTTTCGCTTTGTAAACTTGTACTGATTTTACATGAGCAAGAGCGTAAAGCCAATCCTGTATTACGAATTTCAAAAAAATATGTGACTTGTCTTATCTTGACTTCTTCCTGACACATTCAATTGATATGATTCACTCCAAGAAGCAACCTAAACAATCATGTACTGGAGGAAACATAGAGATGAACAAGAAAGCAAAAGCATGGCTTATTACAGGTGTAGCGGCGGTTGCCGTAATCGGTGGCGGTGGTTACTATATCACAAACAGTTACTTAGGCAACAACGTGGAGATTGAGCAGGTGCTTCCTGCGAGCACAGCGACTTCCACCACAGCTGTAGATAGCACAGGAACGGTTGTAGCCAATGAAACTGCTGGAGCAGAGCAACTGAATGGAGACTGGAGCATCAGCGAAGGTTCCAAAGTATACTTCTCCGTAACCACATCACAGGAGACAGTTAACTTTGTGGACGAGAAGGTAACAGGCAATTGGACAATTAATGTAGATGATGCTGCTCAGATGAAGGCAGAAGGACAGATCGAGATGGACGGAATTGATTCCGGGAATGGACAGCGTGATGGTCACGTGAAGCAAGCCGATTTCTTCGATGTCGCTACATATCCACAAGCTACATTTACAGCGACTTCATTTGAAGGGGTACCTGCGGAATGGCCTGTCGGTCAAACGGTTGATATCAAAATGAATGGTACCATTACGGTTAAAGGTATTGAAAAAGAAGTAACCTTTGACGCAAAAGCTGCTTATGAGAATAATGCAGTATTGTTGTCGGCAACATCGATGGTAACGTTCGAAGATTTCGGAATGGAAAATCCACACTCCGTTGTGCTCTCGACTGAAAATGATATCCAGGTACAACTTGAATTGAAACTTACTAAATAAGTGTAACAATGATCATATACCTGAGAATCTGTTCTGTTCTGCCTTAGGGTGGACGGACAGATTTTTTGCTTTCTTTTGCAAAATAGCGTGATCGATATAGCTCAAATGTAACTATCACAGGATCACATTGTTAAAATAACTGCTGTTTCCTTTGGATTATGCCGTGTCGCCTATCACTATTAAGCGCTTACAATGAGGAGGATTCATAACATTCATTGATCCATGCACAATCAAACACAAAAAGGGGGAGATCAAGAGTGAATAAGAGTTACATAAGCGGGTGTCTGGTATTACTAATGCTGTTCTGTGATCTGGGGTTGATGGTTCGTCCAGCGGCTGCAGAAGATGCAAAAGTGAACGTGGCACTTAACAAGGCGGTTACGGTAAGTGAGCAAGATCTATTGTATGAGGGACAAAAAGAAAAGGCGGTGGATGGTGATGTGAATACTCACTGGAGTGCGAGCTCACCTTCTTCTGAAAGCAATCCTCATTGGTTGACCATAGACCTAGGTGCGCCATATGAGCTTTCCGGAGCGGAATTGACTTGGAAGGACAAAGACCAAGTTGTAAAATATTTGATTGAAGTATCTGATGATGGTAACAACTGGTCGACTGTTGTGGACCAAACGACTAACGAAATAAAACAGACTGTTGCTAGTGAAGAATTCCAGACCAGTACATCTGTCCAGTATGTGAAGGTTACGATTCCGTACTATGCGGGAGCAACTTGGTGGCCCGGGATATCCGAGCTTAAAGTCTGGGGAGAAGAGGAAGAAATTGATCCAGCAACCATTACAAGTTACGATCCCGTTAAGGTCAATACAGTGGCTGGGGTTGCTCCTGTTCTGCCGACAAAAGTGACAGCGCAGTATCTGAACGACAAATCTGGTTCGGTTCCAGTAGAATGGGACAGTATCGACCCTTCAGAGTACGCACATGCGGGCAGCTTTACCGTGACGGGTGCAGTATATGGAGCCCCTGTTCAACCGGAGGCCACTGTAACAGTTGGAGGATATCGGACGGATTACGTAAGAGGAGTGGATATTTCCACGTTAACCGCCATTGAGGCTAATGGAGGGAAGTATCTGGATAGTAATGGCACTGAAAGGGACTTGCTTGATATCCTGAAGGATCGCGGTGTCAATTATGTGCGTCTTCGTCTGTGGAATGATCCACAGAAATCAGGGGGATACAACGACAAGGACGATGTCATTCGTTTGGCCGAGCGGGTGAAGAAAAAAGGTATGAAGATCCTGTTGGATTTCCACTACTCGGATGAGTGGGCGCACCCGGGCCAGCAGCTTCGTCCCAAAGCTTGGGAAGGTCTTTCGCCCGAAGAGCTGAAGCAGGCCGTATACAACTATACGTATGAAGTTGTAAGTGAGATGAAGGCCGCAAACGCTATGCCTGATATGGTGCAGATCGGTAATGAGATCAACAGTGGTGTTCTGAACGGCTTGAGCAGTGACGTGGATTTCGAGCAAAATGTTGCATTGCTAAAAAGCGGAGTTGATGCTGTACGTGCAGTAGAAGGAGAGATCACCGATAACGCGGATAAGGTGAAGATTATGATCCATCTGGCTGAAGGTGGCAAGGTGGATACGTTTAAATGGTACTTTGAAGAGTTACGGAAAGGCAAATTGGACTATGACATTATCGGACTATCGTATTACCCGTTCTGGCATGGGACATTTGCGGATGTACAGAAAACGATGAATGAAGTGTCAGTCGAGTTTGGCAAAGATGTCATTATCGCTGAAACGTCCTATCCGTTTTCCTACAAAAACGGGGATGCACACGGTAACATCATTGGATCAGATGAAGCGCTTCATGTTGGGGGAGCAGACTTCCCCGCAACCGTTCAAGGTCAATATGATGCCATTGCCGGAATTATGGACATGATTGCGAACGTGCCAGATAATCATGGCGCAGGTTTCTTCTACTGGGAGCCAGCTTGGATTCCGGCCGGTGTAGGCTGGATTGCATCTGAAGGGAATGCATGGGAGAACCAAGCCATGTTTGATTACGACGAATTTCCGGCCAACGGCGGGCATTCTTATGAAGGCAGAGCGTTATGGTCCCTTGATGTGTACAAACGCGGACTGGAGCTTCTGCCCGCAGACCGCCAGCAACTGGATGCGGCACTTACACGAGCCAAATCATTGGTACAGACTGATTTTACTCCGGAAAGCTGGGTGACTCTGGCTCCGACAATCTCGACAGCGAATGATGTATACGAACAGGCATACACGCCGGGCGGGGTGACTCAAGCAGATACAGATGCAGCGACAGCAGCATTGGAACGTGTGATGCAGCAGATGCAGGTTATCGCCCCGCAGCTTGACGAGCTCAGAGCCAAAATAGCGGAAGCGCGTACGTATCAGCAGACTTACTGGTCTGCGGCCACTTGGGTGGTATTGACCAAAGCGCTGGAAGGCGCTGAGCAGGTCTTGAATGATCCAAGAGCAACACAGACTGATGCGAATACAGCGGTTAAACGTTTGCATGATGCCATTCAAGGTCTATCCAATGTAGACAAAACACAACTGCACCAGTACATTCAACAAATGCAGCAGCAGACTAAATCTTCCTATACACGCCGGAGCTGGTCTGTATTGGAACAGTCTTTACAGGCAGCGATCCAGGTCCGAGATAACAATGCTGTTGTACAGTCTGAGGTGAATTCAGCACTGAGTACGTTGAAGCAAGCCTTTACTAATCTGGTCTCTCTAGAGGCTTTAACAACGGGAAAAACGGCAACGGCTTCAAGCAGTGCAGGGACAGGAGGTAATCAAGCCAACTCTCCTGAAGGTGCAATTGACAACAATCCGAACACTTCATGGGGGACCGATAAGAGTATTGACAGCTTGTGGCAAGTAGATTTGGGGCAAGTCGCAAACCTGCGCAAGATCGAGATGTCCATGTGGAGTGGCGGCATCAAATATACGATCGAAGTGTCCAACGATAACAAAAATTTTGTGAAAGTAGTGGACACCACAAGTGATGTTGTTGTATCGACCGCACCTAGCCATGTACTTCCAGAAGGCACGGAGGGCCGTTACATTCGGGTAACGATTAAAACAGGTCCCACCTGGGTAGGATTCATGGAATTTGAAGCATATGGTACGTTCCCGGCGGACAAATCTGCACTGCAAGCTACTGTAGATACCGCTGAGAAATTAAAGCAAACCGAATACACGACATCAAGCTGGAATGTATTCAGTAAGGCACTTTCTGAAGCGAAGGCATTCATTCTGGATGTTGAATCTTCAACGCAAGATGTAAGCAATGCGGATCGTGCGTTACAAGATGCTGTGAGTAAGCTTGTACGTCAAGATGTAACACCTGGCCCTGGCCAGCCATCACAACCTTCCAACCCGGGAACAGCCCCTTCAACGGGGAATCCGGCTGTAACACAACCGGTTGAACCTGGTAATCCGCCAGTTAAGGGTCTAATAACGGTAAAAGGAACAGCAACCGGGAATGACAAGTATTCCATTCGTCCAGATGTATCCCAATTAACTCAGGCACTGCAATCCATGGATGCAGGAAATCGTACGTTGAAGCTGCTTGCAGATGTACCTGACACAGCCAAGACAGTCACATTCCAATTGGCTGCAAGTCAACTGGCGGCATGGATTCGTTCCGAGGAAGTGAAATCTCTGGATGTAGTCGTAGGACAGACTACCGTTCGTGTTCCTCTAAAATCACTCCCGCTAACCATTGCGGAGACTGCGGGAACGTTCGACATCGTAGTGGCAAAAGGATCGACAGATACACTGACTACATCGCAAAAAGCAGCGATCGTTAATCATACAATTGTTGATGTGAATCTGTTAATGAACAGTAAGCCATTACAATGGTCAAACAGAGCGGTTGAAGTTGCCCTATCCAATGTAGAGCAGCCTAAGAAGAATGATGTAGTTATGGTCGTGCATTCCATATCCACAAGTGGAGAAATGAAGCCTGTTACGTATTCCAAGTACGATGATAAGACCAAAACGATGGCGTTTAAACCGCTGGAATCCGGCAGTTATGTCATTGCAGAAGTTGAAGTACCATTAAATGATCTGCAAAATCACAATTGGGCTCTCCAAGAAGTGCAGAACCTATACGGTAAGGGAATTATTACGGGGATGAGTGCAACTCGTTTTACCCCGCAAGGTGAACTGACCAGAGCACAATTTTTGCAAATGATTATTAAAGGTATTGGTGATACACGCCAGCCGGATCCATCTATTTCAGTCCCAACGGATGTGAAGGAAGGGCAGTGGTATGCCGATTCAGTACGACTCGGAATTGAAATGAACATTATTCAAGGCCGGGCGGATGGAAGCTTTGGAGCCAATGAACGTATTTCGCGAGAAGACATGGCCGTTATGCTGAACAGAGCACTGAAGGTTGTGCAACATGATCAGGATGCGACCAATGCTGTACAAGGAAATATGGTGTTTGTAGACAATGCTGAGATCGCGGCATACGCCAAAGAAGCTGTAGCCTCGATGCAACAACTTGGACTGTTAAATGGCATGCCTGATGGCACGTTTGCTCCGAAAGAAACAGCGAACCGTGCACAGGGTGCTGTTGCAATCGCCAGATTAATGGAACAACTGTATTAGAGGTAGTTCAAAAAGCCCGCTTTTGATTATGAAGGATGATGCTTGGTGGCATTATCAACACTCATGAATAGAAAATAACAAAGCAGGTAAAGAGATCGGATCATATGATTCGGTCTCTTTATTTTTTGTGAAAAGAGATTATATAAGTTTAACTATTGATTTACACGATAACGGAGAGGACAGAAAAAACTGAAAAAGCGAAGCGTTCGCCTTTATCACCGGATTTTCCCTTTAGAAAAGGGAATCGAAAAAATCTGGGGATAACAGCGATTAGAAGGTTATTCTGTCATCGGAGTGTCAGTGTAAATAATCTTTAGTTCAACTTATATAGAACGGACCCGCTTTCTTTAAATAGGCATATAAACATTTTGTTAATGTCGTATTGACAATATCGAATTCATTTGTTATCATTTCGATAATATCAAAACGACAATATTAAAGAAATGGGGAATGAGCTATGTTTGGATTCCGATTTGCGAAATTTCAACCCAGTGAATATGTCATGAAGGTAAAAAATGGTGAGGTACAACGTCAAGGTGTAGGATTGTCCTTCTATTATTATGAGCCGACCACATCGGTAGTGGTTCTACCCGTGTCCTCGGTGGATGTACCGTTCATGTTTGAAGAGATTACGGCGGATTATCAGACGGTTACTGTGCAGGGGCAATTAAGTTATCGCATTGTGGATTATTTGAAAATAACCCAGAGCCTGAATTACACGTACAATTTGCGCAAAAATCGGTATATCTCCGACGACCCCGGCAAGCTGGATCAACGGGTGATCACCACAGCGAAAGTACTAACCAAGAAACATCTGGAGCAAATGCCGCTGAAAGAAGCTATTCAATCCAGTGAACGGCTGGCAAGCAGCATGAAACGCGAGGTTGTGCAAAGTGAAGAGTTGGAGAAATTGGGCGTTGAGTTGATGAGTCTATCGATTCTGGCCATTCTGCCTAATAAAGAGACGATGCGTGCATTGGAAGCACAAGCGCGGGAAGAGATTTTGCGTCAGGCAGATGAAGCGCTCTATGTACGTCGCAATGCCTCCATTGAACAGGAAAGACGAGTGAAAGAGAACGAACTGAACACCGAAATTGCCGTAGAGACAAAGAAACAGCAAATTCGTGAGACCCAATTGCAGACAGAACGCTCGGTGAAACAGAAACAAAACGAGATGGAGCAGGAGCAGCTTCAGTTCAATACAGCGATGGAGGAACGGAAGCAGCAACTGATTGAGTTAACTATTGCTAATCACAATGCCGAAGCAGATGCCAAAGCCTATGAGATTGCTGCCGTAATGAATTCATTGCAAAATGTACAGCCGAATGTACTGCAAGCAATGGCGAATATGGGCATGAATTCTGATAAGCTGATCGCACTAGCGTTCCAGGAACTGGCTGAAAATGCAGGCAAGATTGGGCAACTTAATATCTCGCCGGATCTGTTACAGGGATTAATGTCTCCTGCGCCGGGCAGAGATCAGGGAGGTCGAGCGAGATGAGATTAGGAAGAAGAGAGCAAGCAGAGCAGGCAGGGAAATCTGTACGTCAGCAGCCTGCTGCTGATGATCGAATGAGCGAACACAAGCTGATTTTGGTGAAGCGCCGGACCCGATTGGAGGAACTGGTGGTTCGATATAACACGGTGCAGCAAGCTCAGTTCTATATTGAACGTCTGGGCGCAGATTTCAGTGATTATATGGAGGAAGACCGTCGTTATCGGCAATCTGTGCAGCAGGCACAACAGCAACTGGGTCAATTGGGACGGGTTCAGACGATTGATCGAGAACATGTGCCCAATTTTATCTTTGGAGAGCAGGATATCGTGGTCGTGGTTGGACAGGATGGGCTTGTAGCCAACACCCTCAAGTATGTGACCGAGCAACCGCTCATTGGTGTGAATCCGGATCCGATGCGGTGGGACGGGGTATTATTACCTTTTACCGTAGAGGATCTCAGCTTCATTGTCCCTGATGTCATTCGAAAGCAACGAACCTTGAAAGAAGTCACTCTCGCCAAAGTAGAACTCAATGATGGACAGTATCTATATGGTGTGAATGATCTGTTCATTGGTCGGAAGACACATGTGTCGGCTCGTTATGAAGTGCGTTTGGGTACATCCGCAGAACAACAATCTTCCAGTGGTATTATTGTATCCACAGGCATGGGGTCGACAGGCTGGTTCAAAAGTGTGCTGGCCGGAGCCACCGGAATTGTAGGGTCCGCTGCATGGCAGAACATGAATTCCGAAGTGGAGGTCGCTACAGCATCAGCATTCATTCATGGAAGCAGGCAAGATCTGAATCATTTTAACTGGGATGCGCCTTATTTATATTTTTCAGTACGGGAACCGTTCCCGAGCCGAACGACTGCGGCCAATCTGGTATTTGGACAGATCCATTCAAAGCAGCCATTGCACATTGTATCCCAGATGCCGGAGGACGGTGTTATTTTCAGCGATGGGGTCGAGCAGGATTTTCTTGAGTTTAATTCAGGGGTGGAAGCTATCATCGGGTTGGCAGAGAAGAGGGGACGTCTGGTGGTCTGACCCTTTATTTTCAAGCCGTTTCCGACTAGAATGGGTAACTAGATGTGATACACTGACGTCAGGAAACGGAAAGAGGGTTAACGATGCAGTCGATATTGTTGGTTGAAGATGATGCCAAGTTAGCAGGATTACTGGCGGCTTATCTGACCCGAAATGGATTCCAGGTACAGGTCACAGATGATTTTCGTCATGTACTGGATGAATTTGTGGAAGTGAAGCCGGACCTTGTGCTGATGGATGTGAATTTGCCTCAATATGATGGATACTACTGGTGCAGGCAGATACGCACACATTCCATATGTCCCATTTTATTCATATCGGCTCGTGATAGTGGTATGGATCAGATTATGGCGTTGGAACATGGAGCGGATGATTATATTACAAAACCTTTTCAATATGAAGTTGTTCTTGCCAAAGTCCGTAGTCAGCTGCGCAGAGCCTATGGTTCTTACGCTGCTGTTCAACAGGAAGTAACAGTGAAGAATGGTCCCATGATCCTCTATCCTGAGCGATTTGTATTGGAATATGATGAGCGTTCTACCGAGCTGACACAGAAGGAAGCGATACTGGTGGAAGCGCTGATGGCGAAGGCAGGGCGAGTTGTCAGCCGAGAAAAATTGTTAGAACAGATGTGGGAAGATCAGCATTTTATCGATGATAATACGTTGAATGTCTATATTACACGTGTTCGCCGGAAGTTGAAGGAGCTGGGTGCAGAAGAGATTTTGGAGACGGTTCGCGGAGCGGGTTATCGTGTGTTGGATCTGGATTCGTCCGCACAGGGGAAAGGGAAATGAGACTTTTCCTGAAAGACCACCTGATGTTAGTCGGATTTTATGTGTTACAGATGCTGCTGGTTCCGTGTGTCTACTGGCTCTCTGGTGAGGGCCGTCCGATGAAGATTGTTCTCTATGGCATGCTGATCAGTATCGTGGTATTGATGGTTTATCTGGTCACTCGTTACTTCCAGTTGCGAGCATATTACCGTCTACTTCAACAACCACGTAAACTTGTAAACGAGCCTTTCCAAACGCTTGGAAATTCGGTCGTGGCGGAAGCCATCCAGGAATTATTACATGAACTGGAGCGTAATCGGCAGAACGAGATGGGTCAGTTACGTACCAGTAAGGAACAGCAGGTGGTATTCATGAATCGCTGGGTTCATCAGATGAAGACCCCGTTGTCCATTATCCAACTGACCTTGGAAGATGTAGAAGATGAGACGGCGGGCAGTATTCAGGATGAGCTGGATAAGCTGCGCAAAGGACTTGAAATGGTCTTGCATTCATCAAGGCTTGAACAGTTTGAAGGGGATTTTCGTGTGGAGCTGTTGTCTTTGCAAGAAGTGCTTCGGAGTAGCATTGCAGAGAACCGACGTTTGTTTATTCGCAGAGGCATTACACCGGATATTCGTATGGAGGGTGACCTTCAGATATACAGTGATTCCAAGTGGCTGCGGTTCATGTTCACCCAGATTTTGACCAATGCCGTGAACTATTCCGATAGCAAATCAGGCAAAAAAGTGATCATTACAGGCTATAAGCAGGAAGAGCGTACAATCCTGGACATTCAGGATGAGGGAATCGGCATCTCGTCCGAAGATATTCATCGCGTGTTTAATCCCTATTTTACAGGCGAACGGGGCAGACAATATCACGAATCTACTGGAATGGGATTATATCTGGTTCGTGAGATCAGTGCCCGACTGGATAACCGTGTGGAGTTGTTTTCGGAGCCAAATGAGGGAACGTTGGTCAGATTCAGCTGGATTCATTCGAAATATCCGAAGTAAAGAGCGCTTTGCCCATGGGCGAGGTGCTTTTTTTTAATGCACAGAACTGTGATAGAGGAGGCAGGGGAACAAAACCTTAAACGCGTTGTAAGAGAAGTTTAAGGTAATTCGATAGCACCGTTAGGGGAGGTTGGTTAGGATAAGAATAGAATTAACGTATAAAGAATGATGGATTAGGAGGGAATTACGAATGGAAATGTTACAGGTATCGGGACTGAACAAAGTATATCAGGGCAAAGTGCAGACTCAAGCCCTTAGTGATATTCATCTGACAATCAAGCAAGGTGAGTTTGTGGGTATTATGGGCCCGTCGGGCAGTGGCAAAACCACATTGTTAAACATGGTCTCCACCATTGATGAACCCAGCTCAGGCAAGGTGCTGATTAATGGCATGAACCCGTTTGATATGAAAAAGAAAGAACTTGCCATGTTCCGACGTCGGGAACTCGGATTTGTCTTTCAGGATTTCAATCTGTTGGACACGCTGACTGTTGCTGAGAATATTGTACTTCCATTGACACTGGACAAGGTCAAGCTGAAGGAGATGGAGAGCAGACTACATCGCATTACAGCGAAGCTCGGGATTGATCATATTCTGGATAAACGAGTCTACGAAATTTCGGGCGGACAGCGACAACGGACAGCCATTGCGAGATCCATGATCAATATGCCTTCGATTGTTTTGGCGGATGAACCCACCGGTGCCCTGGATTCTACGTCATCCCAAGCGGTCATGGAGTCACTTGAACAGATTAACCAGCAGGAGAAAACAACCATTATGTTGGTCACACATGACCCGCTTGCTGCAAGTTATTGCAACCGTATCGTGTTCATCAAGGATGGAAAACTGGCAGCCGAGGTACACCGCGGAGATAATCGACAGACGTTTTTCCAGCGGATCATTGATACTTTATCCTTCTGGGGAGGGAATTCACATGAGCTTTCCTCAGTTCGCGTTTAATAACATTCGCCGGAACGGGCGAGCGTATATTGCTTTTTTTCTTAGCAGTGTGTTTATGGTCATGATATTCTTCGCTTATGCGGTGTTCATTTATCATCCGTATGTGACAGAGTTGCCGATGGGTGACACAACCGCTACGGGAATGCAGATCGCTTCGATTATCGTATATGTGTTTGCATTTTTCTTTGTCATGTATTCCATCAGTGCTTTTCTCAAATCACGGAATAAAGAGTTTGGCATTCTGACCATACTTGGTGCCGAGCCCAGGCAGATTCGGAGATTGGTCATTCTGGAGAATATGTTGATCGGCTCCCTGTCCATTATTGCCGGTATCGGCGGAGGTATGTTGTTGTCCAAGCTGTTCCTGATGTTAACTACTCGTTTTATCGGGATGGATGATCTGCCCTTTTATTTTCCCGTGAAGGCGATTCTGATTACGATCGGGGCCTTTCTGTTATTATTTTTCTGCATTTCACTCTTCACACTGGTTTTTATCGGAAATAAACGGACGTTAGAACTTCTAACGGGAACCAACAAACCTAAAAAAGAGCCCAAAGCTTCATGGTTCTTCTCACTTCTGGGTTTTGCATTACTTACAGTAGGATTTGTGGTACTCCGTAACGGGTTAAATGGCGGAACCATCATGATTGCAGCAGTAACAGGGATAGCCGGGACGTATTTTTTCTATTCACAACTTTCCGTGCTCATCATCCGTTTATTGAAGCGTAATCGTAAAACCGTATGGCATGGTACACGTCTGTTATGGATCTCAGAGATGAGCTATAAAATGAAGGATAATGCCCGCATGCTCTTTATGGTGACCGTGGTGATTGCGATTGCTTCAATGAGTGCAGTTGTAATTTTGTCACTGGATCAGGAGAACCGGGAGCAGTTTACCAATAACGATTTTCCAATCAAATACAATGTGTACACACCTTCGGATCAAATGGATATGAGTGCTATTGATTCGACACTTGAAGCAGCAGGCTTGAATTATCAGCAAGTGTATCTGGAGTACTTTTGGTCTGATGCGGATCAGAGTGCTGTCTCGGTCATGCCGCTCAGTTATTACAACCGATTCAATACAATCCTAGGAAAAAAGACATTCCAATTGGATTCAGACTCAGCATTGTTCGTAGATTCCCGTAATGAGAAGGATCAGGCTCAGATCGATCGCAACAGGTTTCGCAATTATGCGGAAGGAGAAACCTTGACTCTGAGTCTGGAGGATGGCTCATTGCAAGCAAGAGTTACAGCTACGGATGTAGAGCCACGTTTCGCAACCTTGATCTATTCTACAGGTGTAGTCGTTCTCCCAGATGAGAAGTTTGAAGAGATCACACAACAGTTCAATGCAAATAGGTTATCAGGCAAAGTTCTGTACCAGATTCCGGCATGGGGTCATGCTGTACCTGACCGGCACTCCTCGGAAGCCATGGTTAGCGATCAGCTACTGTCGTCCGCAGATACCATTCGAAGCGATAATGCTTCGGATGAGAATTACTCCGGATTTCTGACCACTCGATATGGAGATTTTGAGAGATACAGACAGGCTACAGCACTCTTTACCTTTCTGGGCATATTTATCGGATTAATCTTCTCGATCTCCTCTGCAAGCTTTCTGTATTTCAGACTGCATACCGATCTTGAAGCGGATGGAAAGATGGTGCATTCTCTTTCGAAAATGGGTCTCAGTTTCCAGGAGATGAAACGATCATCCACCGTTCAGATTGCCATTTTGTTCTTTTTACCGATCGGAGTAGCTATCATTGAAACTTTGGTGGTGGTTAAGCCATTCCTGACTGAATTCGGTATTACCAATTATACGATGCCCGTGTTGACTGTATTTGGTGCCTTTGTACTTGCACAGACGTTTTATTTTATCATTATACGTTCGAGATATATCGCTTCTTTGCGTAAAATGATGGTGTGACCATCTTAGAAACAAGCGGTCATGAGGACCGACCCATGATTTGTTCATTGCCCGCATTTCTTGATTCAGATCAAGGAAACGCGGGCTTTCTTGCGATAAGATGAATGTATTCACAGATTATAATATCGAGGAGGACGATTATCATGAGTATTACGTCATTGCAAGAAGTCAAAACATTCAGTGAGGACCGTTTCACGAAACGGGTTTTATTCCAACAGGGTGGTGGAGTGACCTTTGTACTTCATTTTCTGCCAGGTCAGCAGCTTCCCGTTCATAAACATCCAGGCACAGACGTTATTTTGCTGGTAGTCGAAGGCACAGGTACACTTATTCTGGATGGAAAAGAACAAGAGGTGAAACAAGAGGATGTGATCCATTGCGGCGGTGAAGCAGAGTTCGCATTCCATAATACAGGAGATCAGGAGGTTCGTTTGTTCGTGGTGTTAAACAAAGTGCCAGCAGCATCCTATGCAAAGGACATCTAACATCTAACATCAAGGAATCTATAAAATGATTCACTGATCGACACCAATATAAGGGGAACTCTATTCTGGAGTTTCCTTATTTATTTTTTATTCAAGAATGCTTGACCAAGTGTGGTTCTCATAGCAAACAAAAAGCATACCTGGGTCTGAGAGTATCAGATCTTAAGTACGCTTTTTCGTATTCTGCCCGCAATTTGTTCATTCATCCGGTCTATAGTCATTCTGCCTAGAAGTATCCCAGCATTTCCTTGGCTTCATTCGACATCAGCTGTGGAGACCATTGTGGCTCCCACACGACTTGAACATCAATATCGGTCTTATTTGTATTTTCCTGCAAAACCCATTTTACTGCTCCGACAATCGTATCATGCAGCGGGCAACCTGGTGTAGTCAGCGTCATCCGTACATGAACCCGTTCAGGCTCTTCCCTTACTTCATACACCAGACCCAAGTCAACGATATTGACACCTAATTCAGGGTCATACACTTGCTTGAGACATTCTAGCAAATGCGTGGTTTGTTCCATCATGCTCACTCTCCAATCTACCTTTTTAATATTAACGTCGGAATACCAAAGCAATATTCGCTATATATACGATGGAGACCAGAGATAAGATTGTTCCTCCAACCATCATGACCTCTGCCAGATTAATCAGAATTCCACTGACAAGCAGAAGGCTTCCAGCCACCATGGCGATCATCCCCCAATGGACGTTCCGTTCACTCAGCATACCAGCCATTAGCGGTGTTCCGGGTCTGCCGGCCTGCTTGCCATATTTGTGGGTCCACCATAGAAAAGGCACGATTTTGGAGGCATATCCGAGTATGGTGAGGGACACCCAGCCCCCGAGATATACCCATCCAGACAGCAGAACAACCCTTGGATGGAGCAGCAGTTCAGTCCCTTGCGAGGAATAGATCAGTAGGGCAAAAGCATATACAGCAAACGCACGGCTTACATACACAGACCAGCGAATGCCCGGACCTGGGTTATTTTTGTGCCGTTTCTCCTGAATTTTCTCCAAGTGATACACATAGAAGAGCAGGGCTGAGGTTAGAAGTAAGAGCGCAAGCCAGAGCAATCCTCCCTTAATACTTGTCAGAAATGCGACAACACCTGTAACTACAGCTGCATTCCACAGAACCAAGACCACTTTTTGCAGTCGAATGGAATAATCGTGGGACAGGTAGAACATCGGAAGCATTTTGTAACTGAAGCCGGTAATTAACATGCCAAACCAGCCTAGTGTTCCCATCCAGATATGTGCACCGAATAATCGTTCATGCAGACTATTCCAATCACCAAAGGCAAAATTCAGACCCATCAGCATACCGGAAAGCCCGGTTAGAACCAGATAAAGACAGGAACAAGCTGCACTGATCGTTACCGGATTCCACTGTGAGGCACGGATGAGGGTAACGGCCATATTCCATCCGAACAACAGAATGCCAGAGAGAGCGAGTGTAGCAGAACCCGCAATCCAGATGACATCTGCACGGATGAAGCCGTATAACATGCCCACGATTCCGATACTGAACAAGAAATAATGACAATAACCAAGAAACAGACTGTAGATATTGGATTGCAAAATAACATGTATCAACTGATAAACGGCACCCATAGCCAGCATGGTTGCCCACCCGAGCACAAATAAATGGGCATGAAACCAGCCTTCGGGTCCTCTGAGTTCCTCACCAAGCCAGCCTGTCAGCGAGAGCAGGGAGAATGCGTGATACATTACAAATCCAAAGATGCCCGTGATGATAAAAAGAAACGGCAACCTGGACATGGCCTTTGCCTCCTTACCCTTTTTCAATTCTCACTTTGGCCGTACCATCGGCTTGATCCTCAACGGTGTAGGAACAACCGAGATTGTTTAACTCTTCAATCAAGAAGACTGGCACACGGTCATTATGAATCAGTACGACTTCCCCAGGTTTGCAACGTTCCAGTGCGGCAAGTGTTCGCATCATGGGTTGTGGCGGTTCCAATCCGCGATTGTCCAGTATAACGGTGGGCGCCTGTAGGGATTCAAAGTTTTCAATCGCAACAGCTTGCTCCTCTGGATGGCCATTGCATGAAGCTGATTCTTCGTCTGAACCGGGCTTAGAATCGACTTCCGATCCAGATAAAACCATTGCAGATAATGCTTTGGCACCGGTTTTGTTTTTTTTGTGCACAAACGTGGTGACCCAGTGATCTGAACCCTTTCGTTCCGATGTGCTGGAGTACCCTTTCATCTTGAGAATACCGAGCAGAGGCGTTGGTTTGAATGGAGCATGAAGTACAAAGACATCTTCATGCTGAAGGCCTTTGACCGTGTCCATGATCAGTTGAAACGGCTCTAACTTTTTACTCAGATGAGGACGCACATCCAATTCAACAATATGGACATCAGATGGAGACATGTGCGTTCACATCCGATCCTGCACTAGCTGCATCCGCCTGCTGTACCAACTGTAGCGCTGATTCATACAGGGCGGCCATTCCACCGTACAGCGCATAGAAGAATGACTCCGGCGCATCGAGGGAGAAGGACAGGTAGGCTTTGGGGTCCATGCCGAGCACACGCTCAAAAAGTCTTGCACTGTCATAGGCGTAAAAACAGAAATGAGTATATTCGAACACAGGCATTTTTTCGTAAATGGTGATAATCTCTTGAGCATATTCCGCTTGCTCACGCTGTGCCATTTGAACCATGGTTGTAGCGTCTTCCAGCCGCAGCGTGATGCGGAGTGTAGTATCGTCAATGATTTCAACGTGCGCCATAGCGGTTCAGCTCCAATCTATAATTTGCTGATTTTGACCTGGAAGGTTGTAGGACCCTGCTCAATATACTCCCAGTTGAAGCCATCGGGATGTGTGGATTGAAACTGGAATCGAAGAGGCTTTGGATCGTGATCGTTAATAAGCAACATGGATTCCTGTGGTTGCAACTGATCAAACGTTTCGAAAATAACTTTATGTTTCAAATGCGGTGGATACTCTGTGGCATTAATGGTTGCTGCGTATGTGTTCATGTGTCATTCCTCCAAATAGGGATAGTGTGGTGTTGCAATTTGATTATAGAAAACATGAGGAGGGGGCTGTGTGAGCCTGCTCACACCTTTTTTAATGTCATAGTCTCGCCTTATTTGAGTCAGAATCCTGTATGGAAAAAGTGCCATTGTCAAGCCAAAACTAAAAATATTCTGATACGTATATTGCTAATTGCGCATGCGAAAGAGACCTTAACATCGATTACGGTCGTTAAGGTCTCTTTGTGCACACACAGTGTAATGTAATAGCGTGGGAGAAAACAGTGTAGCTGGGTGCAGGGTGGTCACGTATCCCTTTGTTCCTTCAAAGCTTGCAAATCATGAATGATGATCCGGCTGCGATCCACTTCGAGCAAATTCTCTTTTGTAAGCTGGTTTAAAAGCCGATTCGCTGTTTCCCTTGTAGTTCCAATGGAGTTGGCAAACTCCTGATGTGTCATGGGCAGGTTGATGATAATCTGGTCTCCATGCGTCTGTCCGTGCTGATCTGCGAGCATGAGAAGGAAGGAAAGTACACGATTGCGTACATCCTGACCAGAGAGCACCTGCAATTTATCCTGTAATTCTCTTATTTTGTCACCGAGCACACGCATAATTTTGATCGCAATGGAAGGTGTACTCAGCATTAATCGTTCGAAAAGTCGGACAGGTATGGCTAGTAGTTCGGTAGGGGTAATTGCTTCTGCGGTAGCCGGGTAAGGGTGCGCATTAAAAAAGCCGGTGTGTGGGAACATATCTCCTGTTTTGAGGAAAGAGACAATCTGTTCATGCCCGTTCTCATCGGTTTTATAGGCCTTTACAATGCCGGTACGGATGAAAAAGACAGCTTCTTTTTCGCTTCCTTCGCTGAAAATAACCGATTTCTTCTGAATACTTCTGGAAATGGCGATATCTTCGACTTGCTTTAATTCCTCGGGGCTAAGGTCCTGGAAGATGGGGAACTGTTGTAGAAACTCCGTTGTTGTATCTTTGTTTACCCTATTCATGAGAATCTCTCCTCTCTGTGTTCATAGTTCTGAACGACGACATCATTTCATCATAGCGTGATTTTTGAACACATCAGGTGATATAGATCACCGTAAAGCCACATCACTGTTTTTGATTACTCAACCTGGGTTAATGGAATGATAGAATATGATTAAACAAGAGAGGGGTCGGCCCGGATGTGGACTGCATTCATGTGGGGCGGCATCTCTGCCTCAGCGGTTGTCATTGGCGCACTCGCAGCCTTGTTTCTGAAGATTCCCAAACGAGTCATTGGATGGATCATGGCTTTTGGGACAGGAACATTAATTGGTGCAGCGACCTTTGAACTTCTCGGAGATGCGCTGAATGATGGAGGAATAATACCTACCGCCATTGGATTTACGGCGGGTGCCGTTGTGTATACCCTGTTTGACCTGCTCGTTTCTGCAAAGGGAGGGGCGGGGCGTAAACGTTCGGCAAAGTCGGGAGACTCGAACCAAAGCGGGCTTGGGATCTTTGCAGGAACAGTAATGGATGCTATCCCGGAATCCATCATGCTTGGTGCCAGCTTGCTGGCCGGTAACGGTGTCAGTGTGGTCCTGGTAGTATCGATCTTTGTCAGCAACATTCCTGAAGGTCTGTCCAGTACGGTTGGACTACAGGGCAAATACAGTCGTGGCAAAATCATATTAATGTGGCTGAGTGTACTATTGATCTCCGCGATTGCAGCACTGGGTGGATATCTGTTTCTGGAACAGCTTCCAGAGGAGATGGGTGCAGCGATTGGTGCATTTGCAGGTGGCGGAATCATTGCCATGATCTGCTCGACGATGATGCCGGAAGCCTTTGAAGAGGGTGGGCCTGTTGTGGGTTTGATTGCATCCATGGGATTGCTTGTGTCGCTGTTGCTGGATCTGTAGATGACAGAACAAGTTTCCGATCTATGAGTTGAATTTTACATAAAAAGAGTATCCGAACAGAGTGTTTTCTGATTGGATACTCTTTTTTTGCCAAAACAGCTTCCTACGCATCTGCAAGTTTTCGTACCTAATTCATTGGCTTCGGGCAGGCGATTCAATTTTTTCCCTGAGCTGCTCCAGTTGTAGAATAAGGATGCAGTTTCCTGTAACCTGAAGCAGTCCCTGAGATTGCATCATGGCGAGTTTACGACTAAGTGTCTCTGGTGTGATACCGAGCAGCAGAGCCATATCTTTTTTGAAAACAGGCAAGCGTATCTCATGTTTTGCATGATTTCGGGTATGAAAATACAAAAGCAACTTGGCAATCTTCTGTTCCGTTGTCATCGCACTGAGCGAGCTGTTCCATTCATCTGTTTCACGGAGCAGCTTGGTAATGGCAAGCAGGAAATGATAAGCAAGCTTCGGATCATGTTCAAGTAATTGGTCAAAGTCATGTTTGCTGATAGAGCAGATGGCTGAAGGCTCCAGAATTTCGGCGTTCGCGGCATGTGGTTTTTGGTGTAACAGGGAATCTTGTCCGAAGAAATCACCGGGAAACAGAAACCGAATAATATGTTCCTTGCCATTTTCATTGTATTTGGATAACTTCACACCTCCCTGATGAACCACATAAAGCGTATCTGAGCGTTCTCCCTCCTGGACGACAACTTCGCCTTTGTTATATTTGCGGGTATGCAGAAGGGAGATCAACAAGGCAGCTTCGGATGGATCAAGATGCTGGAACAGAGATACTTTGGAGAAACAGGCATCCTTCACTTCGTGTGTACAGATCATCGTTTAATCACCTCGAATGGTTCAGGATAAGTATAGCCATTATCTATTGTCATGTCTCAGTGAGACATCGCGGGTCCACCATGATCAGTTCCATCCTTGGTCACACGCAGAACAGCGGCAGCGCCTTTGGCTACATGGTTGAACTGATGGGTTACAATCGCATAATCACCTTCTTCGGTCACGGTGAACTCTACGACAGCTCCACCACTTGCGGGAAGCATAACCGTCTGTATTCCATACTGGATGTTGCGTGGATTTCCATCCGTATACACACGGTCCATAATGGTACCCACAACGTGGAAGGATGAGACTTCATTGGGTCCGGCATTACTGACATAGATTCGCACCGTATCTCCTACTTTGGCTAACAGGGGATGTTTTATTAATCCATAATCATTGCCGTTAAATACGACATAATCCGGTTCCCCGTTCAAAAAAGCTTCGTAGTCATGTTCTTTGTACCATTCACTCTGAACAAGGGTATACTCACGATCAACCAAGTGATCGGAAGGGTATCCTGCTTTGGGTTCCACAATAATCATGCCGTACATCCCGTTGGCGATATGGGCAAGGACCGGTTTGGTTCCACAGTGATACATGAATACACCGGGTGAGGAGGTGGAATAGGTGAACGTGCCTTCCTTGCCTGGCATAACATCAATAAATTTGCTGCTGGGAGCAGCATGTACAGCGTGAAAATCCATGGAGTGAGGCAGGCTGGAATCTTTATTTTTCAACGTGAACACCAAGGTATCTCCCTCGGTCACTCGTAGGACGGGTCCGGGAACGGTGCCATTAAATGTCCAAGCGTTGTAGATCACACCTTCGGAGATTTCGACATCTGTAACTTGGGCCGTCATTTCAATATATACCGTAGTACCTTCTCTGCGAATGATCGGGTCCACCGGGGGTTGACTGATCGCAGAGGAGGAGGAGACTTCATCGTGGTCAACAGGTTTAACTGTATCGGTTGAACTACAGTGAGAGAGAGTTGCTGTGAATATAGCGAATACGAGTGACCATTTATATACATTCAGTAAGGAGGACATAGTTGCACAACCTTTACTCAAGTGATGTTTTTCACAATCTAAAAAGCAGGTTTTCTTTCATTTCAGTAGTTATTTAGTTATAGATTACGTTATTGAGGTGGAGACGGGTGTGATGAGGCACACACTTGGGTATGTCGTATTAGAGGCATTTCCAACAATCTGTCTTCAATTGTTGTGCTGAGCAACGGAGTTTCATATAATTTTAGAGAGATGGATTGGTAAATGTTGAGTATTTTGACGCTGTGTATGTCGTAGTTTCAGAAGAAAGGTGGATACAGGATGAAACGTTTCGAAGATGAAGGTGCGTATAAGTATAGTTTCTATTCGGTTCTTCGACGGGGAGAGCGGATTGATGTGAAATGTCCCAAATGCGGTGGGCACGCTTCGATTGATCAACGGAATGGTCAAATGGGGTGGAAGTGTTACGAATGTTACGCTCAAGCTTTTGAAGGACCAGTATATCAATATAAAGCCAAGGGGAATTGCGCTGTATGTGAACGTTGGTTTAACGTGGAAGTCACAGACGAGAAGAAAACGTCTCACCGATCGACGCATGTGGAATGTCCGCATTGTGGTTCTGTGAATCAGGTTGAATTACACGCCAAGCCGACATACCAAAGGTGTTTTTCCGAGATTTGTGCAGGGAAAGATCCTGTGTTCGGGCTGGAATTATACTTCCTGGATAATTTCAGAGGAAAAATAATATGGGCTGTGAATCGGGAGCATCTGAATTATCTCATCGCTTATGTCTCCGCAGATCTGCGTGTAAAATACGGCAATATGCCTATACGAACGGCTTCACATAGTATTCCTTCTTATATCAAGGATGCGAAGAACAGGGATGTAGTTGTGCGTACACTGTCGAAGCTTCAGCACAAGACTGGATAAGACTGAAAGCGAAGAGTTAAAGCCGCAAGGAGAGAAGACATGAAACTACGAGTTAAACTTACTATTTTTGCAGTCATTCTGGGTATGTTGATGATTCCGGCTTATTTTATTTTACAGACATTTGGTGTATTTCAAAAAGAGACAGTATTATCTGACTATGCTCTGGCCGTTGATGTTAATGGGAAGTCCTATGGGGCTTGGCCGCTGATTAACAGTTTTGCAGCGATGGACAAAGAGGAAGATAACCGTCAGTTTTATTACCGAATTGATATGAATCATATCCAATACCTGTTTAATCTGGCCTATAAGGAGTATGATGTGAAGCCCGGCGGGGACAATCCGTATCTGGCTGGTACTGTAAACTATCAACATACGGATCACAACTATGTGCAGACTGAAAGAAAGTATGAGAACGCCAATGATTTTGCAACGGTCTTAAATCTGTATGATCAGGATGGGCAGGTGATCTACACCTACGATAATACCGGCAAAGCGGATAACGAATTGGTGAAGTCCATCATTCATCAGGGAATGAGCCGTAATAGTGGCGGTAGTAGCGAAGCTGCCCGCGATCCGTATATCAATATTACGGCGTTATTCCGTGACAAGCTGAACATCGATGTGAAACTGACGGTGGATGAGGAACACAAAGTGGTTACCATTCGAATGAACAAATCGGAGGCGAGATGATGAATGAGTATGGTGTACAACATGGACCTGCTTATCTGGAAGGATTAATTAGGAAGGAAGAGAACATAAAGTCCGATGAAGTGGAGTGGAAAGGCAAACTTCAAATGAGTGACGGTCATGATAAATTCCATATTTTTTATTATGGTGACTTGACGGAAGATGATCTGATTGCCTGGCATGATTCGACACCTCTTCTTGTATATGCGGAGCATACGGTCACGGGTGAGCGCTATCTGCTCATTGATACCGCCAAGCACGGATATGATGCCATGTTATGTGAGACCTATTCGGAAGACGCACTACATGACAGACCCCTTCGTCCTTACCTGGATGTTGAAGGAGAGGACATCTTTGAAGTAGAGTTGACGGCTTACTACAATGTGCCTTGGGATGAAGAGTTTGGCGAAGATGTAGATGAAAATGGTGCATATGAACTGATTACGGGAGAGCGCATGCATTTTGATCAGGTCAAGCGTGATGGATATGATGCTTTTGCCATTCGCATTCTGAATCGTAAAGGAGTATGGACTGAAATTGTACAGGAAGAACTGGCTTAGATCCTGAAAACGAATGAACCAAACTGAGATGGGAGATGTCGACAAATGTATATTGTATCCCGTGTACTTAAGCCGGTTCCAGCGGAGGAACTGGATCACTTTGAACAACAGCACGCCATCTCGCTACCTTTATCATACCGTACCTGGATTGAACAATATGGGGAAGGTACATACACGGGATGGATGAATGTGCAGAGGCCAGACCCGGAAGTGTTGAAGCCTTTTGTGGATTATGATTTTTGGATACATACGGATGATTCGCCTATAAGTCAGCAGCAACTTGAGCAGTGCATCTCCATCGGCAGTTCTGTAGATGGAGATTTCCTTGCTGTTCATCCGGAAGTTGAGGGGCTGTTGTGGCTACCGCGTCATGATGAAAATATCACCTTATGGACATGCTCGGAGACTGAATTTGGCGAAACGCTGGACCGGATCTATTGTGGGTATTACCATCAGGATAAACCAATAACGCCACTTTATTTTGAGCCGTGGAATGAGCTGCGGAAACATACGTTTTACCATTTTTCAGGGACGGAACAAGGAAGCACCATGAAGGAACTCGCCGATACATGCAAAACAGAATTTAAGTGGGATGCTGTGTTGGAGAATGAGTACATGTGCAAGATGTTCATGGTGTCGATGGGAGGATATTTACGATTTAACTATGCAGCTGGGAGAGAAGTTGCCCTGTTCTATGAAGAAAAGAATGGTGCGGAGGAGGCGACGGATAACGAAATCAGTATGTTCTTGCAGGCACATCATTGTACGGCATATGAATAGGGGCAGAGTGGAGGGACACCTATGAGTTGGTTAAAGGAAGACATTGCGGAACAATGGCGCAATGAAGGCAAGCGTTATGCAAGGGATGTCAATGCATTTGTCCGGAGAAGTATGCAGGGAGAGCAACCGGATGAATCCGAGTTGGAGGTAGACTCCAGAAGCGGAATGAGTACTGAAGTATTCCATATGGTGAGACAGGCCAATCTCCATGGTGATGTGGAGGTGCTTCGACATGAGCTACCCGCAGCGACGTGGCCATTGAACGAGGCGTTTCAGGCTTCCATGCAAGCGGTCAAAGTTGTAGGTTATCTGAACGAGGAAACGATTGTATGTAATACGGGGATTTTCACGGAGAATAGTCAGATATATACGATGGATCAGCACGGATGGCAGTTGATCTCTCCATATACTTTTGCAGGTTGCTCATCGGATGGACTTGACTTTGCGCTTGCAGGACCGGATGGGATTCGTATCATTCGTCAGCCAGATCGCAAGTTGGAAGGACAGGAGATAGCGACATATCAATGGGAAGATATTCAAGCCCGGATACAGTCGGCATTACCTCGGATTGAATCACTTGCGGACTGTGAGCATCCCGAACGGACACTTGAAGGACTTATCCCTATCGATGAAGGCAAAGCACTACTCATACATTCAAGATACGGGATATATCTCGTCACACAAGCCCAGGTGACCTTGCTTCATCCCGATCTGGCAGAGATCGAAGAGTATGAGCTAGAGGATACACAGATAGATATGGGACATGCAGCTGTATCAAGGAATTGTAGATGGATTGCCTATGGCAGCCAAGGAAGCAATCATATGGTGATGGACCGTCGGCTGAGCAAGACATACTCTCTCTATCCAGAATCGAGCTACCCTCATTATGCAGCATTCACCGGTGATAACCAGAACGTCTGGTTTAACGCATGTCATTTCTATAACGGGGTCACGATACAGGTCCCGCTGGAATCAATTGCAGGCAACGAAACGAAGGAAGATTGGCCAGTGATGGATGAGAATGCACGTGTGTATGCAGCAGTGGAAATAGAGGCCGGCATGGTGCTTGGAGATGCATATGGTTATCTGTATTGTGTGAATAACAAGGGAAAGGAAGTATGGCGCCATTTTGTAGGTAGTACGATCTATTCTCTCGCCGTATCACCAGAGCAGTCCAAGCTGGCAGTTGGTACATATGGTGGCATGCTGCATGTGCTTGATCTTCGTTCCAAAGAAATGGACGAGTACGGGATCGGTACAGGCACTCTTCGTGAGTTGGAGCGGTATGTGTTGTGGCGTGGAGAAGAACCTCTTCGCTGGTAAGGTCGTATTACAACCTGCAAAGGGGTGAAGGGATGGAACGTGAAGAGGCTGTAACGTTATTAAAATGTCACTCCTTTTCTTATGATGATCTGAGTCATCCCAAGATGGAGAACGGTTTTATTGGCAGTCTGCGGCCTTTCCGTGGACATTTGATTAAGGAGAATTTTCATGAGTTGATGGAGATACTGCGTGTTCTGGCGTCCGAACTTGCACGGCCTTCACTGGATCGGGAAGTCATGGCATGTCTATGGGGAATTACTCATATGGCCCGTGCTTGGGCCGTTGAACCCGAAGGCATGCTTCGCAACAACAACCTCATTTCCGACGAACAGGTGGCGTTGATGGAACAATGGCTTAATTTGTTATCTTATGCAGTCATGATTCTGATTGAAGGCGGCGGAGAGGAAGAAGCGTTTTGGGAATATCATCAATATCTACAAGAAGAGAAGAACTGAGTTAGGGGAGGTGTGGTGAGATTGGAGCAGAATGTATCATTAAACGTGCTAATGGACGAGTTGAGTCACTTGTTAGATGAGAGAATACAGGATCAAGAGATTCGGCAATTGTTTGCAGAATATCAACATCGGGAAGGTGCATCCGAGGAAAGTCTGGATCTATTCGAAAAGGAGTATGGCGTCCGGCTGCCTGGCGATTTTCGTGCCTTTTACCAAAGGAAAGACGGTAGTGGCTACGGGTTGCATGTGCTGTACCCGGGTGATGCCGAGACGGGCAGATGTATACCCTTTTATCTGATGTCATTGGAAGAGATTCGAGAGACCAAACAATACTTCTGTGAAGTGGATGAGAAGCTTGAAGAGTATTATTCTGCCGAAGAGATCAGCCAGCTGGACCCGGAGATCAAACCATACCTGTTCCATAAACCATGGATTCCTTTTGCAACGATCGCAGGTGGTTCACTGTATCTGATGCTCGATTTTGATCCGACGGATGAAGGGGCGTATGGGCAGATTATTATGTATGTGCACGATCCGGACTTTGTCTATTATCTAACGCCTACCTTCACGGATCTCCTCAGTATGTCTAACCGTAATCTGAAGATGATGGATGAGATCACGTATTAAATTCTGCACGATTAGAAAATTCCTTCAATAATAAAGAAGCTGCCGAAGCAGCTCCTTTATCTGAACCAGTACTTTGAATAAGTCTAATGATTACCACTGGAAGAAACGATGTCCGTGAAATCCTCCGCCTGGAGGTCCTCCGTGTCCACCTCCATGAGGTCCGCCTGGATAGCCACCTCCTGGGAAATGACCAGGGTGTCCACCGGGGTAACCACCGCCGGGATATCCACCATGCCACCAAGGACCACCGATCGGATATGGTAGTGGAACAGGAACGATGGGCGGGTATGGATAAGGATAAGGGTAAGGATACGGTGGGGGTGGCGGATAATAAGGGTAAGGATAACCCGCAGGTTGCGGGGATGACACTGAACCAGGGCCGTATGCCATGTAACAAGCCTCCAATAACTTCATTGATGATATCAGCCTATGCCACCGTGGTTTCAGATGATACAGCAGATTGAAGATTAATGAATAATGAGTAATGAGGGGGAACCTATGGTAGCCGTAGCTTTTCACACTGATCCAAGAGGAACTGCCTATGAACTATTGATTGACGAATTGATCGAGAAGACAGATCGTTTTATGCTGGTTGACAGAAAATATGCTGAGGAAGCTACACCTGAAAGAGTTACTACAGTGTTACGGAGATTGGATCCGTATTTGATTGAAAGCAGTACGATGGAAGAAATGATGATGAAAAGTGGCGCCATGTATTCAGAGGGGATTTATTACATATATCGTTGCACGCCGGAATCAGGGCAGATCCTTAAGGAGGAAGCCAACCGCTTTCATGACTGGTTATATCCCTCAATGCCAGATGATCTTTGTTTTTTGAACGAGGATGGAAGTGACTACTTCTACACTGTTGCTCATGAGAATATGTATGGCATGCATATTACACAAGAAGAAGCAATTGAGCTAATGGAGCGAATCACTGGGTTATTTTTTAGATTAGATCGACATCAGGACATTCATTGCTTACTGGACGATGCGATTAGACATCAGACGGATGTGCTGAATATTAGTTCACATTACTTGAAAGAGATTCCGGAACGTATTCGGGAATTAAAGCACTTGAAACGTTTGACAATTTTTGAGCAGGATGTTTATACGCTTCCTCCAGCCCTTTTCGAACTGACATCATTGGAAGAATTGGAGATCATGACGGCGGATTTGGAAGGTATTCACCAAGACATTGGAAAATTGAAACAACTTCGAGAGCTTAGAATTTATTGCGGCAGTTCTTATCATGTTCCGACCGGATGGAAGCCTAAGGAGAAGTCGGATCTTGGTCTGAAACATATTCCAGCCGAGATTGGTGAATTGAGCGAACTCGTAACTCTGGATATAGGCTATTCGGGCATACGTGAGCTTCCGCCTGAACTGGAGAAACTAAAGAAACTACGTTATTTGAGTGTAACTGATGGTTTGATCGAGGGAACGCCAGACATGGTCAAGCGAATGAGTTGGCTTCAGAGTGTAAATTTGAACAGTACTCCATTAGGGATTAGTTGTGATGACATCTCCGACGAAGCAGAACTTTAATAGCCAATGAGCCCTGCTCGGGATGTCCGAGTCAGGGATATTTGTTATGCGAGGAAAACTTGGCGGAAATGGGCTCACGTATCTGGGCGCTGGGCATAAGCTGGCATATAGGTTATGACCTAAACCGAGAGCGAAGGGCAGGCGTTTTATTTTGGCAACCTCATACATGGATTACACTTTACCAACCACCGAATTTACTTACGATTTGAGCAATAACCCGTTATTCAAGAAGGATGAGAACAACTATATTAACGCTCTTTCCATCAAGCAGTTAAACACACTGGGCAATGCTTCTTTACTGGATATTTTCCTCAACACGGGCAATGTGGTTGAACCACATACGCATCAGAATGCAACGGAGTTGGTATACTGCATCAGCGGTGCGGCAGTTGTTTCCCTCATTAATCCGTTTACCAACGAGCTTCTTCATTTCCCGATTACTCCGGGGCAGGTGGCTAACGTTCCTCAAGGCTGGTGGCACTATGAAGTGGCTACTGCAGATCACACGCACTTACTCGCAATATTTGATGCTCCGGTTCCTGAAGCGATATTTGGCTCAGACACCTTACGTCTTACCCCTGCAAAACTTTTGGCTTATACGTACTGTCTGGATGAGAAAAAAGTTCAAGAAGCGCTGGCTCCCATTCAAAAAACAGTGATTATTGGCCCGCCGGCAGATTGCCAGCCTTCAACGGCTCCTGCCTCTAACAGTGCTCCAAATGTGAATCATCAGCCTTACGTAATGCCTAATGTACAACCCAATGTACAGCCAAACATGCAACCAAACACACAACCCAATGTACAACCAAACATGCAACCCAACTCACAGCCGAACAACCAACCAAACATGCAACCTTACGTAAACCGTCTTCCGTACTGGGGCACTTGGGTTGATCCACGTATTATTCATGAGCCGGGCTGTCCGTATTATAGAGAGCTTCCTATGAATACGAATAATCAAGAGGACAGATGACGGTCATGAGGCGAGGTTTATCTAATACACATAAGTATTTCAGTTAAATTAGGTATAGCAAAAGAAGCGTCCGCAAAGGAACGCTTCTTTTGTTGATTAAAGGTGTCTTCAAACCTGCTGAAAGCCGATGCATACCTGAACGTGTCCGGAGCATGGAGTGCTAACGAATCGTAGGCGTCTTAATCAAGGATTTGAGGCGTGCTCAAAAATCTAAAGAATCTGAGACACGTTATATCAGAATAAACAGCCGTATGAAGTGTTTTTATCGGGGATTTTGGGAAATAACGAGTCTGAGGTTCCTTACAATTTTAACTGAGGACCTAGAGGCCAAATAAGATGTCCTGAGTTCCTAAGAAAATTTTCAACCCATTCCCCAGAGACCGCAGGATAGTACTTCAAGACTTTTTAGGCGCTGACATCCATCATCGATAGCTTGCCTGAGGTTAAAGAAGAACAGCTATTTAATTTACGATGTGTAATTTCGTCCCAAGCCAAGCTCCGTCAATAATTGACGATAAGCTATCGAAGTACGGTCTGCGGGAATATGGGCCTCGGCATGCAGATCAAGGGGCAGATCCTCCGGTTTCTGTGACTCGACCATCTCGCGGTCTTCTTCAAATACCTGCAAGTTGAACTTGATTGTGTCTTCAATCGGAGCGTCTTTGTCAAAGTTGCGTGTGATTGGACAGAATAAACGTGTATAACGGGCAGAGATTGGCGAAGCACAATTCAGAATATTCAGCTTGTCGTCTCCTGGGAAATGTACCGTAAGAGAAGCCGCAAAAGGTGGGAACACTCGAAACTCGCGCAGCCATTGGAAACCTTCAGGTGCAACAAGATCTTGTCCTTTGCCATAGTTACTTACAGTACTCCAATACTCAGCCAGTAACTCATTACCTTCGCGTTTCACCTTGTACTGGGGGACTTCGGTGTTGTTTCGGTCACCAAACGTTTCGGTATGCACATAGGCAAAATGGGATACATCCAGGAATCCCTCCATTTGTCGTCCAGAGGAACCAGCAATGTCAAAGTTGGGCGGCAGAATATTGATATAATCCGGATCATCCCATCCAGGGAAGGAGGGGATCTGTTCTTCCGTTCCCGCCAAAGTGGTCCAGATCAAGCCAAAACGTTCGACTGCCGGGTACACGATAAGTTTGAGCTTAGGCGAGATATTGGAGCTTGGGTGCGCAGGTACTGCGGTACATTTTCCTTCACAATTATAACGGAAACCATGATAAGGGCAGACAATCTCGCCATTTTCTACCCAGCCTTTACTAAGTGGAGCCCCGCGGTGAAAACAAAGATCCTTGGCTACCACAACCTGATCATTACTGCGATAGAGAACCAGCTTCACATCGAGTAATTGAGCAGCCAGGGGTTTGTCTGTTACTTCGGTTGCTTGGGCTACCGGGTACCAATATTGGGATAATACATGCCAGTCTTCAGCGGTGAACGTACACCCTCTAGGTAATTCGGAAGTCATTGTATGGTTTGCGTTGTAAGTTATCATAGGAAACACTCCTTGCTGATATGGATAAACGATTCTCTTTTTTTTCATGTCAGAAAAGTTAACTTTATTAGCCGTATGTTACTACTCTTTTGGTCAAAATATCAATATATCCAACCTACTTTTAGTTGAAATCACAAACAGTTCAGTAAAAACCGTACATGGATACGGAAAAACGCGGATTTTTCTTACGTTAGATGTTAATTGTAGAAAAGAGAATAACCTTTCAGTATGTTTTTCCATTACTGATTACTAACTCCATGGAGGTTGTCCTGCCATCAGAATTCATTGTGAATATCCGTTAGTTGAGCAACCATTCTTGTGGGCATAAAAAGATTTTCGCGAAAATGTCACAGATCCCAGCCGTCATTTGTCTACAGTATGTAAACCAAATGACGGAGGCGAATGAAAAATGAATTTAAGAACGAATTACAGATTAGCGAGTCCAGGCGCTTTTAAAGCGATGATGGCAATGGAGCAATATATATCCGGGCAATTTGAAAATAAAGTATTGTATGAGCTGTTAAAAATCCGAGTGTCCCAGATTAATGGTTGCGCCTTTTGTCTAGATATGCATGCCAAAGATCTGATGAAACTGGGAGATTATGCGGATCATATTTTATTGCTGAGTGTGTGGCGTGAAGTGCCTTTCTTCACGGATCAAGAACGTGTTATGCTGGAGCTGGCTGAAGCGGTGACCCGAATCTCGGAACACGGTGTACCACTTGCGTTATACGATAAGGTTCGTGAACATTTCAGTGAATCCGAACTGGTGGATCTGATCTTGGCCATTAACACGATTAATAACTGGAACCGGATTGCGATCACAACTGGGATGTATCCGGGTTGCTTTAACTAAAATACACGCACTATGCCAGAGGGGGCCATTCTTATGAATTCCAATCTCCACGCCAATGAGCCAGATGAGTCTTCTCTGGATGTTGGTGAGTTGTATATTCGTTATAAAAAATATGCATTTTCAATAGCTTACCGCATGTTGGGCAGTGTGGTAGAAGCTGAAGATATTGTGCAGGATTGCTTTGCGGGGATTCAGAGCACGTCTGCTCAGGATATTCGTAATCCCAAGTCCTACATCGCCAGATTGATTGTGAACCGAAGTTTGAATCTGCTAAATTCCGCCCGTAATCAGAGGGAAAGTTATGTTGGTGAGTGGTTGCCAGAGCCGATGGGTGACAGTGAAGAGGCGAACATGCCAGAGGAAACGATGGAGAAAAAAGAGCTGATCTCCTACGCCTATCTGGTCATGTTGGAGCGTCTATCGCCCATGGAACGGGCTGTTTTTGTCCTTCGTGAAGCGTTCCGATATGATTATTCCGAAATAGCGGATTGGCTGGGCAAAACGGAGAGTAACTGTCGTCAAATCTTTAGCCGCGCCAGACGAAATCTGCCCGAAAGACTTCCGCCGATCGAGCAGAGTGATGCGGATATGATAGCCAAAGGTGAATTGCTGAGCCGTTTTACAACGGCTTTCCTTCGTTATGATGTCTCTGCTATGCTCGAGTTACTCGCGGATCAGCCTGTATTTACAGCAGATGGCGGTGGCGTTGTGCATACGGTTATGAGAACAATGAACGTGCACAAAGGTGTGCTTGCACTCCTGACCTCACGGCGAGTCCTTACACGATTGCGTGAAAGAGAATGGGTACCGATGTGCATCAATGGCGAACTTCAACTCGCGTTGATGAAAGAAGGGCAGTTGTCCGAGGTACTCTGTTTGGAGCTGGACGCTTCCGGAGAGCGGATTGAGGGTGTGTATCTCGTTGTCAATCCGAACAAACTTACATCAATAGTCACTTCAACTCTTTGATCCAAACGTAACGACTTGATATGTAGACTTAAAAGCGACAACCTCTGTCACGAGGATTGCCGCTTTTTTGGCATTCACATTTTGCGATTCAGCATCCGATTATTCACGGGCAAATTGTTGTTGAACAGGTTCAATGATTGCTCTGACTTCAGGTGTAAGCTCATCATTGTTCTGATTGAGAACCAGTAAAATCTTTTCCATAGTGTCCAGAAGAACACTCTCCGTATTGGGCTCCCGCTTAGCCAAAGCTTTCTCGTAAGCCTGTTTCACCTCAGGGTCCATGGTGCGAATTTCTTCATCCGTGTACCAATCATAAGCAGGCGTGTTGTCACTTCCATAAAAGAGATAATCCACAAATAACCCTTGCTTCACTGCTGATGTGCGATTGGAATTCGGGAAGTTGTTCAAAAAGGCTTCTTTCTCCAATGCACGCTGGATTAATTCGTTCCAAGAGATGATAATGCCCCCATCTGAAGTTGTCATTTGGTTGGACTCGGTAGCCATAATATCAATGTATGCAGCAATATCAGCCTTTACAAAAGGCTTGAACTTTTGGTATATCTCATAATTGATGATGGGGTAATACAAGCCTTCACTGGTTTCCAGTTTGAACCCGAGATCTGAAGCTTCCTGCAGAAGTTTCTTCACGGTCGGATCTTTAATTTCTTTGAGCAGACGACTATATGTAAGCTTCTGTTCGTAACCAAGTTGTTCATGGGCTTGAGATATGGCCTGTTGAAATTGTTCCGTATACATTTGGTAGTCCATATTAGCCAATTTCACGTTCTGCATGTTCTCCAGTTGCAGCGTCATTAGTGTGGCCTGCCAAGGGTCGACTTTATCGATATGATTCATCAGGTATTTACGCGCTTTAACCAGACTTTCTGTGGACTTTACTGCTTCTGTTCGATAGGTTTGGAATTGATGATACACCGCTTTGGAAGCGGGGACAGGTGCAGCTAGTGTTGTTGAAGGTGTGAGTGTTGCGCCAATGGCAGTACAGCCAAGAGCCATAGCCAGTAAACCAAGTTTAGCAGGTTGCTTCCATCTCATTTGTATACCTCCCCATTAATGAAGAAAAAGCCATTTGAATTCTCGTATAACGGCATTTCACCCTATTTTATATGTATGATCCGTAAGTTGAATATGTACGGGTTTGTCTTTGATTAAACCAGTTTCTGGTAAGCGAATCAAGTGTCTTCAGTAGGAAAATGATTACAAATAATGAAAGAACAGCCCCTATAACCCGAAAGGGTTCAAGAGACTGTTCTGGGGAATCGGACTTTATTTTCTAATTAATGAAGTGGTTTATTGTTAATAGGCATCTGAGGTGCTCCGGTTGCTGGAATGTATGCCTGAAGCATCTGTTGTGTATCACTTGGAGTGAGTTGAGGTACTTGATAATAGGCGTTTTTATTCTGGAACATGAAAATTTCATAGGCCATCTCGATAAAATGCTGGATCTGTGAAGCGATGACTCGGCGAACCGTTCCATTTGTGATCTCGCTGCAAGACATGCCGAGCAGACTCGCATGTGACTTGATCAGTCCCAGCATATGACCGCTAATCCCGGCATCCTTTACATCGGCCAAGCTCTGGTTTGGCTTTTTCGGTGCTGATGGCTTAAGGCCATATACCGGTGGTACCATGTTGGGGATCATATAGGTAGCTGTCTCTTGATGAGGCTTCTGTCCGGATGCGAAACACTCTGCTGTCAGATTGTACTGGGATAGTATGAAGTTGTACTGCCGGTCCAGAATGCCAATCAGTTCCTGGCTCTGCACAAATGTGCGAAAGATCATGTATTGATCCAGGACGTTAATGTTGGAGGACAGAATCTCATGTACATCGAACATCTCATGGCCGCCATGATTCATGTTAGGAGTGACATTTGGATTAGCATTCAATGTGGGTTGTACTAAATTTTGAGGGTGCATCGAATTTGGATTCATTGTAAATTTGATTCTCCTTTGGTAAATGGTATGATTCTATATAAGCTGAACGAAAGAATATTTACACTAGCCACTCCGATGACAGAACAACCTTCCGATCGCTGTTATCCCCAGATTTTTAATTCGATTTTACAAAGGTGAAAATCCGGTGATAAGCTTATGCTTCCGAAGTAGCTTTCTTGTAGAAAGCTTTTAGCGAACGCTTCGCTTCTGTAGTTTGTTTCTGTCCTCTGCGTTCTTGTGCAAATGTATAGTTCAACTTCTATAGTATGCTTGTAGAGTAGTAAACTTATGTAATATGTTAGGAGTATAAGCACAAATAGGAATAGGCATGGTGGTGGTTAAGATGGAAGAGACCGATTGGGGTTTAGCAAAGGATTTGTTCGTCAAACATTACGGGAGCGCTATACAGATGCATCGAGAAGGCGTGTATGCCGACTATAAGCGATGGGACGTACCCCAAGAGTTAGAGGAACAATGGATAGGGGAACGGATTCAACAATTAAGTTCCGAGCTGTCTATCATGAATTGGGATGCGGTGGATGAACTTACGTTGATTGCCAAACATCGGACAGAACCAAGTATAATTAAAGCCATTACAGCATTTGCTTCAAGACAATTGAAGAGTGCGGACAGTATGGTTCGTCTCGTGTATGCTGAACGTCTGATTGAGCTGATTAAACGGTATGAATCCTCTCTGCCGATGGACAAGATACGGGAAACCTATCAACTGACGATGGATTTGCTGGTTGATGTGGCGACTAAACCGTTGGTGCTTGATCCAGGGCATGAATTACAGCAGTATGGATTAAAGGATAAACGAGGATTGAATTTGCGTGTGGAAAAGAATAAGGAAGAAATCATCCGCTATTTTCGAAACTAATTGAATTTTATCAAGTGAGGTCAGAATCATTGAGAAAACTGAATTATATTCGCATATTTATTTTCCTTAGTGTGGTCACCATAGTAACGCTTGGATTGTACTATGTAGCTGCTGATAGGCTGGATCAGCGTTATTTCCGCTTCCTGATCTGGAATCTGTTCTTGGGCTGGATTCCTTTTGTGTTCTCTTATGCAGCCTATCTTCTAAGTGATGTGAAATGGAAAGGTGCCGCATGGCTTGCAGTCGCAAGTGGTCTGCTATGGTTGTTATTTTTCCCGAACTCTTCTTACATTGTTACGGATCTGGTTCATCTGACAGCGAGAAGTTCCCGGTATTATGGTGGGAATGGGGTGGACTATACGTATTGGTACGACTTAAGTGTTGTATTAATGTTTGTCTGGACTGGACTCCTGCTTGGATTCCTGTCGATGTATCAGCTTCAGGAAGTGATTTATCACCGAATTGGACGCTGGGCATCCTGGATCTTTGTACTGGCAGGTTGTGCTTTGGGAAGTTACGGGGTATTGCTTGGACGTGTATATCGACTGAATAGCTGGGATGCACTGACGAATCGCGAGACGCTGATTGAACTGATGCACGAAAGTGTAAGCCGTCCGTCTCTGGCGTTTTGCCTGTTTTTTGGCACGTTTATCACTACAATCTATGCCACATTGTATTATCTGATCAATACGAGGGCTCCACGTGAAAAGAAGAAGAGTGCAGGAAGTCCCGAATCGGACCTGCAAGCGTTACGCTAATTCATGTTGCCTCGAGACATACAGCCAGATAGACTTACAGTAAAACGAGTGGAACAAGTGATTGAACAGCATTTGAGCATGCTTTGTCAAACTTAATCTTACGTTGTATGAAGAAGGGTTATTTCCTTATATAAGGGAGTAATCCTTCTTTTTATGAAAATATGGCAGGTATGCAGGATATGACGAAGAATTAAGAATGAGAATGTAATGAATACATAGACAAGTAGGTGAACAACAAAATGTTGAATGCAGTAGAGCTGACAACAAAAGTAGAAGAAGTCATGGAACGCGTGAATTTTTCGGGTGTTGTATTACTCCAGCAAGCCGGGAAAACCCTTTTGAATATGAAACGTGGTTATGCAAATCGTAGCGAAGAGCTAGCCAATCAGGTGGACACACGCTTTGGGATTGCATCAGGATGTAAGATCTTCACGGCAGTGAGTATATGCCAACTAATTGAAGCGGGCAAGTTGTCTGCGGATTCCAAGCTTACGGATGTATTGGAGGTGGAGTTTCCACTGTGGGACAAAGGGATCACCATCCAGCAGTTGTTAACACACACGTCAGGCATTCCTGATTATTTCGATGAAGAAGTGATGGATGACTTTTCAGAATTGTGGAAAGACAGACCCGTCTATGCGATGCGGCGATTAAGTGACTTTCTGCCCATGTTTCAGCATCTGCCAATGAAGTCTGCTCCGGGTGAACGTTTTCACTACAACAATGCGGGTTTCATTGTGCTGGGGCTTATCGTGGAACAACATTCAGGACTGTCGTTTACAGATTATGTGGAAGAGCACATTTTCAAAAGGTGTGGCATGAAGGACTCCGGTTATTTCGTAACAGATCAGCTCCCGGGTAACACAGCTTTAGGGTATATCGATTATGAAGATGGCTCTTGGAATACTAATATGTTCTCTATTCCTGTCAAAGGTGGATCAGATGGTGGAGCCTATGTTACAGCACCGGATATGATTCGGTTTTGGGATGCTTTACTGGGTCACCAATTGTTAAATGAAGAGACGACACAGCAGTTATTAACTCCACACGCTCATCAAGAGGATGAAGAGTATTATGGGCAGGGTATCTGGATTGACCGCAAGGGGGAAGACATTTTCAAATTTCATGTTATGGGGTTTGATCCAGGGGTGTCGTTCATGTCTTCCGTGTATCCGGACTATGACCTACAACTGGTTGTGCTCTCTAATCAAGAGTCTGGTCCGTATCCAATAATAATTGCTATCGAAGAAGCTTTGGCATGACGAATAACCCTCAACCTATGGTCAGGTTATGGCCACAAGGTTGGGGGTTAATTGATCGAACAGGAAAGAAGGACTGCCTGCGTTTATAACATTTTCCATAGCTCAGGGGCAATTAATCGAGGGAAAACATCCAGCGGAGGTTTCTCTTTCTTTCGTTTGTCATTGGTTAACACCGTAACAAGTTCGAGCTCTGGCACAATATATACATACTGACCACCAAATCCTCGCGCGTAATAATAATGGAGATTGGATTTGTCGTCTACAGCAGCAATATTTTCGGAGTCAGACCTTTCGTTCGGATAGACATCCACCCACCAATGCCAAGCATAACTGCCGTGATTCGGTGGAGTGACTGTAATGAAAGGCTGCGTCGAACGGGATACGAGATCACTTGAAATGAGAGACTCACCCTCCCACATACCTTGCTGTAGAAACAGCTGACCAAATTTCAGCAGATCTACGGGTAACATCTTAAGACCGAATCCGCCGGTATGTACACCTTGAGGATCACTTTCCCATTCATAATCCTTAATTCCCAGCGGGCCAAAAAGATAACGTTCTGCGAACTCGGCTACGTCCATACCTGCATTTTGCATCAGGATGGCGGATAGGATCTGTGATACTCCTGAATTGTATTCCATGTATGTACCCGGTTCATGACTTAAGCGTTGTTCCAACGCAAAATCCACCCAATGATCGGTGCGGGTCATGCGAGGGAATGAATTCTGCCCGCCGAACTCGTCCCAGTTGAACCCAGCTGTCATGGTAAGCAGTTGTTCCAGCGTGATCGCTGGTTTGCGCGGATCAGGATCGGATGTCAACTGTGGGAAAAAAGTAGAGATTGGGGCTGATGCCTCTGGCAACAAGCCTTTATCCTTCGCTATACAGATGAGCGCGGACAGCACACTCTTGGTACATGAATTGATTTTTGCAATATCAGTCGCAGCCTCTTGGTTGCGGTAGTGTTCGTACATAATCTCACCGCGTACGCTGACGAGGCAGCTTCGCAGATCCAGCTGCGGAACGATCTGTTGTAACTTGGATGACAGTGATGAAGGATTCATAGTGTCCTTTCTGTACGGTTGATTTGTTATAGGATTTTGTAGAAATAGGTGTCCATTATCTTAGCATACTCCCGAGGTAGGGCTCAACAAGCGCTACATTATTATGTCAAAGCAAGCATGCAAAATGCGATATCCCATGAAAGCTATAAGAATCACATGCGAATATCGCATAAATTCCCAGCATTGTCTGTCAATCTTATATAATTGTCATGAGAAGAGTACCAGACATGTATAAGAGAAAGGGGTCTGTGATGTGGGAAATATAATAGAAGAATTATATTACGGTAACCTGAGACCAGAGGAGAATATTGTTCCTAAAGATTCGGAGTATCGATCTATTAACAAGGAGATTACAGCTTATATCGAAAAATTTCAGAGCAAGCTTTCGGAGGATGACTTTAAACAACTCGAGGTATTGTTTGATATGATGGATCAAGTTCACTCTATTCATTCAAGAGAGGCTTTTGCGAGTGGTTTCAAAATTGGGACGTTGATTATGATCGAGAGTGGATACTCAAGCTAATATTCTGGTTTTTCACAATTTGTGGTTACATAGTTAACCTCTTTCCTATGAAGATATGGAAGAGGTTTTTACTATTATGAATATGCTAAATATAGGAAAAATATCATATGAAACATGAACTATGTTAGTGCGTATTAAGGTTAGAAATGGTAAAATATCAATGCCTAGACATGGAATAAGTAGATTAAAGACAATTAAATATAGGAAATAGTGTAGAATCAGTGTTTTAGCAAAAAAACTTTATAGTAAATTATAGTAATCTAATACTGAATTGAGGAATTGAACATGGCGATTATTGACGTAATTAAGTATGATGGCTCACCTGATGTGTTTGCTTGGAAACATCCCGAGACTGAACTGGGAACATGGACTCAGTTAATTGTGAATCAATCTCAACAAGCAATTCTTTTCAAGGATGGAAGAGCACTTGATATGTTTGGACCCGGAAGGCATACGTTGAGTACTGCAAATATCCCAATCTTGAACCGACTCGTTAACCTTCCGTTCGGAGGGAAGTCACCTTTTGCAGCAGAAGTATGGTATGTCAATCAAGTAAGCGCATTGGACGTTAAATGGGGAACGGCGAATCCGATTCAGATCCAGGATCCCAAGTATAATATTATTGTTCCCGTAAGAACATTTGGACAAATGGGAATTAAAATTTCGGATTCACGAAAATTTTTGGTCAAGCTTGTGGGAACACTGCCTGAGTTTAACCAAGCTAATATGATTAATTACTTCCGTGGGTTGATTATCATGAATATTAACTCCATGTTGTCATCATATCTAATACATAGAAAAGTAAGTGTTTTGGAGATCAATGCATATATCGCCGAGATATCACGACATTTTGCAGATACGATAGCTCCTACTTTTGAAGAATTTGGTATTGAGTTAATCAATTTGTATATTCACAATGTTAATCTGCCCGAAGAAGACCCATCAGTCATTCGATTAAGAGAAGCCTTGGCACGCAAAGCCGAGATGGATATTATTGGGTACACATATCAGCAAGAACGTTCGTTTGATACGCTTGAAGGTGCAGCGAAGAATGAAGGAAGCATGCAGTCAGACATCATGGGCGCAGGGCTTGGTATGGGCATGGGGGTTGGTCTGGGTGGTTCTTTCAGTGGCGAAATGTCCCAGATGTCTAAAGTGATGTCTACGAAGGAAACGCCTGCAGTAAGTATATGTAAGCAGTGCCATCATCCGAATCAGGAGAATAGCTCTTTTTGCAGCAAATGTGGCAATTTATTAGCCGAAAAATCGGTAGCAACAACAGATTGCAACAATTGTGGACATGCCTTGCCAAAGGGAACCAAATTCTGTCCTAACTGTGGTGACAAATACCATGCATGTCCTTCATGTGGGGCGGATAATGCGGAGAACGCATTGGAATGTATCCAATGTCATCAACCGATGCCTAGCCCATGCCCAAATTGTAACCATATGAATTCCGGTCATACAAAATTCTGTGGCAACTGTGGCACAAGTTTAAGCTTGAAATGTAGTCGGTGCCAACATGAAGTAAAACCCGGCCAGAAGTTCTGTCTCGATTGCGGAAACAATCTGCAAGAAGGAGGACAGGCATAGTGATGGTAAAACGGAGCAATCTCTTGATTTTGGATGTCGTCTATTTAATATGCATGTTAGTATCATCAATCGTTTCTTTTACGCTGTTTAATCATGCGCTTCTGTCGTTTTCTTTTTGGATGAATCTCGTTGCTTCTTATGTAGCGATTACGGCTATTTGGATCTACGCGCGGTTCATCATGCAAAATATGGATCGGTATAAACGGTTTGTTCCAGGTTACACAGCTTTAGGTGTAGTATTAGGTATTTATCTGATTTGTGTGATGATCTACACGTTGTTAACAGGTTCAGCAGATCATGCGCTTCGCTGGTTCGTATTGTTACACACGGTAACGATTGCGATCGCAATTATTTTGTGCGGAATCATTATGATCTATATTCAGAGTGCGCGCCGTCATGAAACAGATGAACATACAAAAATCGCAAACTTACAATTAATCGAAAAAGCCTTACAGCAATTGCTTCATACCATGGTGCAACATTCCGTCCTAACTGTGGAAAAGGAGCGCAAAACCGTTCAGTCATTAATTGAACTTGTAAAGTATAGTGACCCAATCACTCCGGATTCCCTTGAGAAAAATGACCGCCAGATCTTGCTGGACATTGAGTTGATGAACAGTGAGCTTGCAAATCAGTACGAAGCAGGGGAATTGGTAAATAGTGAACGTTTTGCTTCGCAACTATCCCAGTTAAAGTTCCGTTTGAAAGAGCGCAATCAACAGATCATGACAAGCAAATCATAAATTGCAGGAGGAAACGCGGTGAAAAGATTTTTTGGAATTATATTCATTATCCTTTCGTCTCTGACGATCTTGTTATCTTTAATATTAATATCCGAGGGAACAGAAACAGCCATTATCAGTACGATAATTCTTTTTATCCCTGGGGTTATCGTACTTGTTACAGGCATTAAAATGTGTGGTAGACCTAAATCTCATTCTAAGACTAATCCATACCAGCATTATGATTCTAATGATAAGCAAGATCAGGAAGATCAGCATCGTGTGAAATATGACGAGGCACCTCAAGAAACTGTAGCCGTGAATTGTTCAGGGTGTGGAGCCAAGGTAAGGGTATATCCTACTTTGTCTGCGGATTGTGAGTATTGCGGAACAACGATGAGGATCTCTTAAACTGCATAGGAGGAATCGTGTTGTTAAGGAAGTTATTTGGACTCTTTTTCATGTTTTATGCCATTGCTATACCCATACGATTACTTATGGAAGAGAATTTCGTAGATCAATTGAATATAGTTCTTGTAGTTGAAATTATTATCGTTGAATTTTTATTTTTGTTTTTTGGTATTAAATTGCTTAGGAAAAAACGTGTTAAGAAAAAGCGTGGCCCTGAACGAAATTTTTATGGAGGAGACTATGGAGGTCATCTTGATCGCGAAACTCCGAATCCACGTACTTATTCAAGTTACAATAGCAATACCGTGAATTACAGCAGTCATAATACAATTAACTATACAGAGATCAATTCTTCAGATAAGGAAAACACTGAAGAGAAAGCCGATGAAAAAGTTGAAGAGCCACAAAGGCCTGTTTCAGTGAGTTGCCCGGGATGTGGGGCGAAGGCAAAAGTTTTTCCTAAGCAATCAACGGACTGCGAGTATTGCGGAACAACAGTTGTAGCAACTTAGAACGGTTTAGAATGGATACGTGAAGGGTTAAGCCTGATTCCTATGGAGTCAGGCTTTTTACCTCTTCAATTTAGAATCTCTTAAAGACCCTCAAACGATCAAGTCGTCATATAATTCCACGTGAGTTGCCTTAATGTAGTCCCTTTAATGAAACGTTTCGAATTTACATTTATTAATAAACCGCATTATATTCAGTATTTGTAAGCGTTCTATTTTCTTGTTTACGGAAATGGGAAAATTATGATAACATATACACGAAACGTTTCGAATCCATTTGAAGGGAGAAAATCATGAAAAAAGTAAAACAATTCAGCTTCATTTTAACTTTTTGTCTGTTAGCTAATCTAGCTTTAACTCCTATGGCTTCAGCAGGTGACTCAAGCCATTTAATTGGATTCCGAGCAGAATTGAAAGCGATTGCATATAAGACCTATACGTTTTTTGAGGACTATACGGATCAGAACACGGGCTTGACTTACGATGAAGTGCGACACAGTGAAAACGGGATAGAAGAAGCTAAACGTACCTCGCCCACAAACATCGCAATGTATATGATGAGTACCGTTTCAGCGCAACAATTGGGCATTATTTCTAAGAAAGAAGCTGTACATCGCCTGCAAACAACTATAAATTCCCTCGAGAAGTTAGAAAAGTGGAACGGCCTATTTTATAACTGGTATAACACAGATGACGGTTCGGTGAAGAAAGATTGGGGGCAATTTATTTCCCAAGTCGATAATGGCTGGTTATCCGCTGGTTTAATTGTTGTTGGGCAAGCCTATGAAGAACTTCATGGGGAAACAAGCAAGTTGGTTACAGATATGAATTATACTCCGCTATATGATCCTGAAGTCGGCCAATTCCGCGGAGGTTATGATGTGGCTAAAGGCGCACTGACGGACCACCATTATGGAATGTTTTATACGGAACCACGTGTAGGCAGCTATATTGCTATTGGGAAAGGTGATGTTCCTCAAGATCATTAGTGGAAGATGTATCGCACATTACCTCAAGAATGGGATTGGCAAGCTCAGATTCCTCAAGGCCAATCCGTTAAGTACGATGGAGTGGATGTGTTTGAAGGAAGTTATGTATACAAGGATAAAAAGTTCGTACCAAGCTGGGGAGGTAGTATGTTTGAAGCTCTTATGCCCGGTATGGTTATAAAGGAAAAAGACCTGGGTACTCAAGCTTTGGGATTGAACAACCAGCGTCATGTTGAATTGCAAATCGAATATGCCAAAGAAAAAGGGTATGCCGCATGGGGCTTTTCACCTTCTGCAACTCCGACAGGTTACAGTGAGTTTGCAGCAACGCCGTTAGGTACCTCAGGTTACAAAGATGGAGCAACGGTAACAGCACACGCAACATTCCTTGCTCTGGATTATGCCCCTGAAGCTGTTCGAAAGAACATTAAAGCTTTAAAGAACTTCAAAATGTTTGGCAAATATGGGTTCTATGACTCACTCAATGTTGAAACGGGAGAACTTGCAAAAGCTTATCTGGCACTGGATCAAGGGATGATTATGGTGTCGATCACCAACTATCTTCAAGATGGCGTTATCCGCGATTATTTTCACAGTGATGTGATAGGGCAGACGCCAGAAGAATCATTGAAAAAAGAAGTGTTTTCCATTCAATAAAGGGTTGCTTTAGATTATAGCAAGTTCACTAACGAAATGGGACGAAGATTAAAAGATGGGCGGAACGAAGCAGGGTATCAGCATGCTTCGTTCCGTTTTTGCGTTTACCATTGATAATGAAGTCGCAGATCGATTAGATTATGGAATTTATCCGGAAATAGAAAAGGCATTTACAATGGCGATTTTAAGACTTACGTTGTGGGGCATAAGCGCAAAGAAAGACGCGTACGCCTTCGGTGATGATATGTTTAGTTTGGTCCTCCTCTAACGTCCCGATTTTTCCCGGTTGATTGAATACCAATAAAAACGTTAATGCAGCGAAGTGCTTTGCAGCCATTATAGGATCAATCACATCGAGCAGTCCGTTTTGTCCAAACGCTGTAAACCTCCTGATAATCCCCTCTTCAGTTGCGTTATCCAGCCTTTCAAAAAACGAGTCTGGCAGGTTGGCAGCTTCCACCATAACCAGACGGATCAAAGCCTTGTAATCTGCCGAACCGTTTGCAGAAGCTACGATTTGTTCACAAAATAAAATGAGCGCCTGCTCAAGATCTTCGAATTTCAAGAGGTGGTCTGAAATCCCTTGCTCAATCATGACCAGAATCGCCGAACTGGATTCTTCCACAACGGCAAGCAGTAGGTTCTGTTTGTCGCCATAATAATCATAAACTGTCCGTTTGGAAACTCCCGCTTTAGTTGCGACCGCATCGACGCTGGAACGATCAAACCCGTCTGAAAGAAACAGATCTCGTGCCGCCGCAATAATTTTAGCTCGTTTGTCTGAAGAGCCTTTGCGGATTTTCTTGTTTTCCGTATGATCCATTCTTACGTTTTCCCCCTTATATGTATATTTAAGAAATTGATTAGAGTCCTGCTTTACAAACTACACTGTACGGTGTAGTGTAACAAATGTAGCGTATCAAATCAATGCTCAAGGAGGTTTTTGTCCATCAATACCATACCGTCTGTTGTTGATGTTCTCATCGTCGGGGCCGGACCCACAGGGCTTACACTTGCCTGCGACCTTGCCCGTCGAAACGTCAACCATCGTATTATTGAACGAAGCACCGTGTATAACGTTGCATCTCGCGCCAAAGGAATCCAGCCTCGCTCGCTTGAAGTCATCGATGATTTGGAGGCCGTTCACTACATTGTTGATACAGGTGTTGTGGACTTGCCTGTTCGTTATTATACCGCAGATGGCAGAAGTGTGGACAAGCCGACTATTACCGTTGCAGCGAGCGCCGAACTTGAGACACCCTATCGTGATCCGGTCTGGATTGCTCAATTTGATGTGGAAAAAGCGTTGCGCGACCGATATGCAATGCTTGGCGGTCAAGTTGAGTTGGGCATGGAAGCTGTAGGGCTTGTTCAGGATGTGGATGGTGTATCGATAACGGTGAATACAGCACAAGGAGAAGAGCAAATTCGTGCTCGTTATGTAGTCGGCGCTGACGGGGGCAAAAGCAATATCCGCAAATTTATACACTTACCGTTGGTTGGGGAAACACATGATCATGAGCGATGGTATCTTGGCGATGTACGATTGGAAGGGTTAGATCGTGACCATATCCATATCTGGACTTCTTCGGAGGGGATGATCGGGGTGACGCCGCTGCCAAAATCCGATATTTGGCAACTGCAGGCTACAATTCCGGCAGACATTGATGAACCAGAGCAACCGTCGCGCCGGGTCCGGACGTGTTCGGCTTACGGATGCTTCTTGGTTGTCCATCTACCGGGTCAACGTTCGTATGGTTGAATGTTACCGAAACAACCGGGTCTTTCTTGCCGGTGATGCTGCTCATGTTCATTCGCCGGCCGGTGGTCAAGGCATGAATACGGGAATACAGGACGCATACAACCTCGGCTGGAAGCTGGCGGCTGTCATACACGGAGCAGACACCGCCTTACTCGACACCTACGATGAGGAGCGCCGCCCAGTGGCTCAGGCCGTGCTCAAAGACAGTACTAAGAAGATGGGAGGCGTTATAAGAACGGCGACTGAAGGCGGAGGGTTGTCCCAATCCTTGAGCACCATATCCGACGATCTGACGAGCGGGCTTCTCATTTCCTATCGTTCAAGTTCGCTTACCCATCCGTCTGCTCGAACAAATGCTACCCGTTTACTTCCTGGAGATCGTGCTCCTAATGCTACTGGACTACAAGGCACCGGGTTTGCAGGAAGTGTCTTTGACCTCTTGCGCGGCCCACACTGGACGCTTTTGGCTTTTGCAAACTACATCGATCCTTCTCTGAAGAACTTCACCAACGATGCACTCCATTTGCATTATATCCTTCCATCGAAGGTGGAGGGGGCGGAAGGCATAATAGACACTGCAGGGAATGCCTATCGAATTTACGATGTCGCAAGTAAAGAACTTGTATTGATTCGTCCTGACGGTTACATCGCCTTGCGCACCTCCATTGATGATACCGCATCGATCCTGAATTACTTGAATTTGTGTGGCTTATCATAGGATCGAGCGACCCAAGGTTCTGCCCGAGTCACATCGTCTTATTGAAAATAGAGTGCAAGAAATTCTATTCATGCAAAAAAGGGTCTTGCCATTTTCATAACAGGACCCTTTTTGAGTAAACTAAAAATCCCTCAAACGATCAAATACCTCATATAAATCCTCGTGATTGACCTTAACCAAATCATCTTGACGCAGTTCCAAATGCTGCTGTAATTGCTCCAGCAACTCCGTTAGAACAACATAAATCTCTTCCCGCTCAACAGTTTCAATAAAGCCGGTCTTGGCATCCATCTTGTTGAAGGCCTGTGTGTAGTTCTCAACCATGGAGACGAGCTGTTTGTGTATAGCTTCCTGATTGTTCAAATCTTGACTTAATTGCCGGATTTCCTTCAAGCACTGCTTGTACAATTGAGCTGCTTTTTTGGCGTGTGCCGCCTTGATGTGGTCCCGTCCATCCCAATCCCGAAATGGATTGTTCAGGTTCTCTTCAAGCCATTCCGGTTTGCGTGCTTTGGTGATTTCCATATCAAGTCCGGCAGCAACGGATTTTTTATATCTTGTTTTGATCGATCTGGCTGCATCGGCAGGCAGGCTGGTTAGCCACAGCGTAGCCAATTTTGGAAGTTGCTCTGGATCAGGGAATTCTTCACCATTGAAGCCGAACAGGTCATATGTAGTGAAGGTTTGCAAATTTGCCAAATGCTGAATCGATTCTATATGGGATACATTGCCGGGTTTACCCCACAATCGTAACTCTGAAAGCTCAGGATAATACTGCACAAGTGGCTCCAGATGGAGTTCCGTGATATCTCTGATATACAGACCTTCAAGTCGTGAGATACCCGTAACCTGTGGCATGCCCGATGGAACATTGAGAGTGATGCATTTACCGTCTTCATAAGCCGCGATACGCAGATCAGGAGACAACTCTCCTGTGAAATTCAGACTTTTCATCTTTGTGTTCAAAATCAACTCCTTCAACCCACTGACATCCACAATAAGTCTGGTCAGGTGGCTCTTGCTGATATTGAGCATCGTTTGACCATGATGTATGATATGAAGTTCATTAATGAACGGGTTGTCCTCTATAAATGGAAAGATTGATTCCGTATATCCATCCATTTCAATATGTGTCAGACAAGGTAGCTTTGCGAGTTCGGCTACATCTTCAGAAGATGTAGGGCTGAAATCGCGGAGTGTACTCGTACTGCGCCGCATTACACGATCGCCAATCATCACTTCTTCGTCATCATCCGCAGCTTGTTTGAACTGCGCTCTTCGGATCGAATCGATACCTTCCCATTCACGCTGGAGATAGAGACTTTCTCCGATCGGCCAGCCTCCGCCATACGTATTTGTTTCCTCGGTGTAGAGAGGAGGGATGTTGCCTGCAAGCACATACTGTGAAGGAACATTAGCACTCACGAAACTATGGGCAAGTCGGTCATTCCAGAAATAGAAATTACAGATCAGCGGTTTCATCTGATGAAGATGCATTTCATTAGGCAGTTGATCACCAGTCCAATCCAACTGAAGGACAGAGGCAATCGTGTCAGAAGTTTTACCCTCCGTTTCTTTCAGTCCAGTTACCTGACAGGCTGTATATTGTTGTAATTTTTCGACATACACGCAGTATACATCTCCAACATTGGGGATCATGTTATGCTCCTTTCGTTCTGCACCAATCGATGCTAAGCTACTTGTAAACCACGTATTCTGCAGAACTAATAATAGATGAATTATATCAAAGTCATTCAGAGACTACCATTTTGGGATAGGGTCGAATAGGCTTGAATACTTTTATAAAAAGGAACGATGTCTATGGATACAAGTATGAGCCGTAACAAAAAACTGGGTGAGTTTTTGAAATCACGGAGAAGCCGCATTCAACCGGAACAAGTTGGATTGTCAGGATCTCATGGACAGCGAAGAACACCCGGTCTACGGCGGGAAGAAGTGGCAGTATTGGCTGGTGTCAGTGCAACGTATTACACGTGGCTCGAACAGGGTAGAGAGTTGGCGGCTTCACGAGAAGTGATGCAGAGTATAGCGAATGCGCTCCGTTTAACCCTGGAAGAGAAGAGTCATCTGTTTGACTTATGGGACCCTAATACGGAACATGAATTCCTTGCTTCGTATTCGCAACTGGAGCCAGGGTGGCAGAGCATTATTGGCCAGTTGACTCATCCTTCATTTATTACCAATGAACGTTCTGAGGTACTTGCCTGGAATGAAGCTGCAGACACGAACCTCTTCAACTTCTCGTCGATGAATGTGAATGAGCGTTTAATGATGCGGATTTTATTTCTGGATACAGCGCTCAGGGAGCGTATGCACAACTGGGAGGAATTCGCGCGGCACTCGGTAGCCGTATTCCGTACGTATTATGACAAGTATCCGAGTGACCCCGAATTCAGCAGAATCGTGAAACAATTGAGTGAAGAAAGTGTAGACTTCCGAACGATCTGGAACCTGCACCAAGTTGAATTCAAACAAGTCAATCGTGTCCTGCTTGAAACGACGGATCGGGCAGATGGCGTTGTGCATGCATACGATATCTTTTCCATGAATAATCTGAACAGCCAATCAGGCATTCATTGTTGTATTTACGTTCCTGTTGCCATATAGAAAGTTAATCAAACTGGTAATTTCTTTACTAGCATAAACAGAGTGTGGTTGGGGTCTCGGAAGTGAAATAGAATGAACTCAAGTTCATACGTATCTAGTTAACGTTTCTATTTCAAGATGAAAAGAGGGAGCCTCATGCTCAAAACAAGAACACTGGGAAATGATAAATTACGAATATCTGCGCTCGGCCTGGGTGTGATGATGATGCCGGATAATGACGAATCTGTACATACCATTCAGGGTGCGCTGGATGCAGGAGTCACCATGTTTGATACGGCGGATCTGTACGGAGAGTATGAAAAACAGCGATTTGGTGGGAATGAAAAACTGCTTGGACGCGCGCTTCAAGGTCGAAGATCCAAAGCAATCGTTGCCACCAAATTTGGTATAACACACACGCAGGGCCCCAAAGGAGATCCAGCCTACATCAAAAAATCAGTAGATGCGAGTCTCTACAACCTGGGAATGGATTATATCGATCTGTATTATCAACATCGTCCTGATCCGAATACACCCATTGAAGAGACCGTAGGCACACTTGCCGATCTGGTTCAACAGGGGAAGATTCGATATATTGGTTTGTCCGAAGCGCCAGTGGAGATCATTCGGCGTGCACATGCTGTTCATCCGATTACAGCATTGCAGACCGAATATTCATTATGGAGTCGAGAGCTTGAGGATGAGATTATGCCTGTCCTGCATGAATTGAACATTGGCTTGGTTCCATACAGCCCTTTGGGGCGGGGCTTCCTGACAGGTCAGATCCGTTCTATAGACGATCTGCCGGAAGATGATTATCGTCGTCACTATCCGCGTTTCCAAGGTGAGAACTTTCAGAAAAATCTGGAGGTTGTTGGATTGATCCAAGAGATGGCTAAGCAAAAAGGGTGTACGGTCTCTCAACTTGCTCTGGCTTGGTTGCTTGGAAAGGGAGAACATATCGTTCCGATCCCGGGGACTCGCAATCTGGAAAGAGTTCACGAGAACTTAGGGGCGCTACAGGTTTCGCTTACGGATGATGAGATGAACCAGATAGATCACATATCTCCCCAAGGCATTGCAGCCGGAGGCAGATTCCCTGGTCAAGTCTAGTTTGTTTATACAAGATTCTAAGAAACCTTAAAGTTCAGGATTAAAAACAATATATAACATGTGTCAACGGTATTATCTTTCTATTCTCCGGCATACAGTACAACAATGAGATGTATGCCCAAGGAGGAGAAATGATCGTATGATGAATCCGATTTTACAAGCCCCGAATGTTCCGCTGGCAGCCGATTCCAATGCGGTTGTCAATTATCAGAGGGATTCACGCAACTATGTAACCCAGTTGTTTGGAGAACAGCTGCCGACCATTGCAAATGGGTTCTTCAACGTGTACTTAAGCAAAGGAATCATTGTGCAGCCACACTGGCACACCAATGTCACGGAGATGGTTGTGGTCATCACCGGTGAAATTACAGCGTCAGTCTTTAATCCGTTTACGCGTGAACGATTGACATATCGTCTGAAACCAGGTCAGGTTGTGGTATTTCCGAAAGGCTGGTTTCACTGGTTTGTCGCTGAGACAGATGATGTATATGTCTTAACAATCTTTGATCAACCAACGCCTGATATTGTGTTTGGAGCGGATTTCTTGGCAGCTACACCGCCGGAGGTGGCTCACCGCGCGTACTGTTTGGATGAAGAGGCATATACGAGAGCTGTTGCTTCCATTAAAAATGATGCGATTCTGGGCCCTCCAATAGGGTGTGATACGCAGGTTTCTGATCAATCGACTTCACCTTCCAAGACGTCCGTGTCACCATCCAATAAGCTGAAATCTTAAGTCAAGATTCCTTATTTATTATCAAAGTACACAGCCTGTAACTGGAGAATATCAGTTGCAGGCTTTTTTGATGTGTCGATGTAATAATCGTATGATAAAAATTCAAAATGCTTGAGTCAGTGGGTTACGTTCTCTGTTAGTATAGTATGAACATCCAACAAAAACGGAGGACTCATGAATGAACATGTCAGAAATGAAAACGCTTGAAACTGCAATGAGTTATGCACCTATTTTGATGTTTGACAGAGCCGAACCCTTTTATCCTGATTTTGTTGGCATTTCTGTGTTGCATCAATCTGGGCCTTCACCATCGTTCAGAAGGGACATTAAGTTTCCGACCGAGGTAGTACAATATGTAATTGAATATGCAATCTGGTGGGATTATGAGATTGGACATCTGTATGAAATGGAGCATGTATGGGTTTATGTGGGTCATGACGGAGAGGTAGTAGACTGTGAAGCCAGCTTTCATGGGAAGGTGCTGCGCGGATTATTGAAGGAACGGGTCAATGTGGTTGGACATCATGTATGTCTGTACTCACAGCCTGGCAAACATGCTTTCTCACCACTTCCGGTTGTATTTGAGTTATTGCCAAACCTGTATAGTGCAGCAGGTGCCGAAGCTGGATGTGATGGGCTACTTGTGAATGAGTTGTTTCAAGATTATTTTGAAACAAATGAACAGATCGATGATCAGGTAGAGTGTTATCTGCAGACCAAAGCGTTTGTACCTACCATGGAGTTCGAAGAATATTTACTAAAACCGGAGATGTTCATGACGTGGGATAATCTATTTGGAATTATTCCACACAGGATTAAGGACCGCTTAATGGAACTGGAGCAACTATATAACACATAAATAATTAGTTTTAAACGGATTTTATGTTAAATTAAATTAAAGTGTATTTTTTCGCTTCAGAACCAAACTTTGTTGATTCGGGTTTGGTTTTTTTTTATGGGAAAATGGACTCAGTATAAGTAATCATTTATTAGACTTAGGTCTTGAAATGTTGGTGTGTACAGCAAAAATACATAATTTTTTGTGTGGATAATGATATTTGTTAGACGTAAGAACTATACAACTTCTTATATAAAATAAAAGAAGATCATGTCACATGAAATTTTGTATGGAGATGTATGTGTAAGTCCATTCAGAATGTTGATTATACGTATATATGTAAATGGAAAAAGCAATTTAATAGGTAAAAAGTATAATTTATATTAAAAAGAAGATTCTTTATATCTGAAATAAAAATTCATAATAGTGCAAATTTATAGAAATAAAAATCTCCTATTCAGTTTTAATATATTTATGTCGAAATAGATCGTAAGTTGTCTGGAGCGCGACCAAGAGAAGGGTTTACCAAGCGTTATATACATAACTGGACACTACGATGCCTAGGAGGAGATTACATGAAGTGGTTTGGAAATTTGAAAACAGCAACAAAGATTATCTCAGCGTTTTTAGTTGTGTCGATAATCCTTGCGGCGCTTGGCGTCTACTCTGTAGTAACATTGAGAAGTACGAATGAACGAATGCAAGAGATGTATAACAACAATCTAATCTCTGTGAAAGAATTATCCTCTGCTCAGATTGATTATCAAAGAATGCGTGTGAACGTGCGTGATTTGAGCTTTGAAACCGTTGAAACCGAAAAAACTCGGATCACGGAGAACATCGCTTCGATCCGTCAGAGTGTGAATGATCGCCTGACCATCTATCGTCCGCTTGCAACAACCCCTGAAGAAATAGAGTTACTCCGTAATTTTGATGCGGAATATCCAGGATATTTAACAATGTTTGAACGAGCAACTAATCTGGCTGTTGCAGATGATCAAAGTGCCTTTAATACCTTCCTTAAATCTGAGCTTAAACCACAAGGAGACAGGATTGTAGAACTCCTTACCAATTTGATCGACCTTAATGAAAGTATGGCTGAACAGGCGAATATACAATCTCAGGCTGCCTATTCACAAGCATTTAAAGTAACGATAATTCTTGTGGTTCTGTCCGTACTCTTCAGTATTCTCATTGGATATATCATCTCTCGCTCCATTTCGAAGCCACTCATGGCCATGCTGGGTCTAGCTACGGAAGTTGCCAATGGAAATCTAACCCTTAAGTCAGACATCTCCAGCAAAGATGAAGTGGGTCAACTAGCCGCGGCACTGAATCGGATGGTTGATAATCTGAAAGAGTTAATTAACAATATCGTGATGAACTCCCAAAGTGTTGCAGCTTCTTCGGAACAGATCTCAGCCAGTACACAGGAAATTGCGAGCACCAGCACGAGCCAATCCAGTGAGGCGGGAAATATCTCTGAATTGTTCAAAGAGCTTTCACTTGCCATCAACTCCGTCGCTGCAAGTGCGGAAGAAGCGGCTGAACTGTCCAACGATACGGTGAAGACTGCCCGTGAAGGTGGAATTGTTGTACAGACTTCATTGGAAGGTATGCAAGCTGTTAATACAAAAATGACCAAGCTTGAAGATGATTCTCGTAAAATCGGTGACATCATTGAAGTGATTGACGATATTGCTGAGCAGACCAATTTGCTCGCGCTGAATGCTGCAATTGAAGCTGCGCGGGCCGGAGAACAAGGCCGAGGATTCGCTGTAGTAGCAGATGAAGTCCGGAAGCTTGCCGAACGAAGTGGCGAGGCGACCAAAGAAATTACAGCCATCATCAAAGCAATGCAGGAAAATACGAGACAAAGTGTACAGGCTGTAGCAGCCAGTGTTGAGCAGTCTTCCATGACGGGACAGGCGTTTGATCAGATCATTGATATGGTCAATAACTCTTCACAGAAAGTAAACGAAATTGCTGCTGCATGTGAAGAAGAAGCAGCCCAAGCCGCAGAGGTGATGAGCTCTGTTGAATCCATCTCGGCTTCCAGTGAGGAATCCGCTGCAGCGTCTGAAGAGACAGCGGCAACATGCCAGTCTTTGGCGCATCTTGCGGAAGAACTGGCGAATTCGGCAGCTGCCTTCAAAACAAATTAATAAAATTGAATTGAGGGTGAATTGATGTCTTCACTTCAGAAGGAACAATATATTGAACTGTCTGTAGGTGCAGAGACTTGCGCCATTCGAATCGAAGAAATTCACGAAATTATTAAAATGCTCAGCATTACAGATATCCCATTCAGCCGCCCAGAGATCAAAGGGGTAGTTAATCTGCGTGGCAAGGTTGTATGTGTAATGAGCCTTCGTAATTTGCTGGGTATGCCGGATGAAGCGGACACCAGAGCGACGCGTATTATCGTAGTTCGACATCAGGATGAATATATTGGCTTGATCGTGGATCGCGTGAACAAGGTAACCACATATTCGGACATACATCCGCCAACCGGCGGATATGGTCGTAACCGTGAAGGTTTATTCCATGGTGTGGGTCAACAGGAAGACAAGCTTGTGGGCATTTTGAAACTGGACGAAATATTGGGCGGTTAGGGAGGTATATACGAATGATGGATTTGTCTGCCTACCGTGACATCTTTATCGAAGAACTGAATGATCAACTGGAACGTATGGATCAGTCTTTATTGGCATTGGAGCTTTCGCCTTCTGTAGAACTGGTTCAGACGCTGTTTCGGGCAGCCCATACCATCAAGGGGTCGGCATCCACTATGGATTTCCGTGAATTAAGCGACCTTACGCATGAAGTGGAGTATGCTCTTGAATGGGTCCGGGAGAAAAAACCGGAGATGACTTCGGAGCTAATTGATACGTTGTTCCGCTCTTTGGACGCCATGAAGGTACTTCGGGATCAGTACATTCGTGGGGAAGCCTATGCAGATTTTCGAGCAGTAGTAAGAGAAATAAAGGATTTAATTCAGACTCCGGCAGTAGTCGGAAAACTTATAATACCTCAATTGCAACCAGCAGAATCGATTATGGCACAGGTAGCTATTGTGTCAGGGAAGCAGTTATTGTCCATTCATGTTGTGCTGGAGCAGAAGTGCATGATGAAAGCGGCCAGATATCATATTTTACGACAACGCATTGAGGACATCTGTGGTACGGTTGTCGCTACTTCGCTCATGGAGAGTCAACCGGGCGCGCAGAATGAAGATGATCATTATGGTCAGTTCATCATCATCGTAGCAACGTCGAATGACCAACAGCAGCTTAAGGCAGAGCTGTCTTCAGACTCGGATATTCATATGCTGGAGATTGATCCATATCTGCTGGAATCCAATGAGGTTGCAGCGACTTCTGCACCACTTGAATTAATCTCTGAAACAGAGCAAACGAAACAAAGCTTGCCTACCGTAAATACAACTGGGCCGGATGAGAAAGTGAAAGCTGCTCAACCTACAGTTCGTGTGAGTGTTGAACGTCTGGACCATTTGATGAATTTGGTCGGTGAACTGTTAATTGATCAGACATCCCTTGCAGATCTGAGTGGATCGGGTGCGCGTAAGGAGTCTTCAACACTCATCCGGAGTATTAGTGGTGTATCCGATCATATGGGAAGGGTAATCAAGGAACTCCAAGAAGGTGTAATGAAGACACGGATGTTACCCATTGATCAACTATTCAGTCGCTTCCCGAGATTGGTTCGTGACCTATCACAGAAGCTGGGTAAGGATCTGGAACTGGTTATTCAAGGTGGAGAGACTGAGCTTGACCGGATGATTATTGAAGAACTGAGTGACCCGCTGATCCATCTCATCCGCAACAGTGCAGATCATGGCATTGAAAGTGCAGTGGTTCGGGCGGAGAACGGTAAGCCGTCCAAAGGACGTATTACCTTAACTTCGTTTCATGAAGAAAATCATGTTGTCATTCGTTATTCGGATGATGGCAAAGGTATCGATGGTGAGAAGATTAAAGCTTCCGCCTTGGGCAAGGGCATCATTAGTGAGGAACAGGCTACACGCCTAACAACACAGGAAGCTGTCCACCTCATATTTGAACCTGGCTTCTCGACGGCTTCTTCTGTCAGTGAAGTATCAGGACGCGGTGTTGGAATGGACATCGTGCGTAGTCAGATCGGGCGACTCAACGGCATCATTGATATTGATACGGAGGTTGGTGTGGGTACCACGTTTACGATTCGTCTACCGCTCACACTGGCGATTATTAAAGGTCTGTTAGTCAAAGTATCGGGTCGTGTGCTGATCTTGCCAATGTATAATGTTGCTGAGATTGTTCGAATTTCACCTGAAGATATTCAGATGATCCAGGGGCAACAAGCGATCCTGAATCATGGACGAATTGTACCTTTTCACCGACTGTGCGACAGGCTCAACTATCCACGAACAGACCGCAAATCCAAGACCATTCCACTGGTGATCGTGCGTTCCGTTGATAAAATTGCAGCTTATGCAGTAGACGAGATTATAGGAAATCAGGAAGTCGTTATTAAGACACTCGGTACGTATCTGGGAGCGATGAACCATCTATCTGGAGCAACGATCCTCGGTAATGGTAAGGTTGCCCTTATATTGGACGCGTCCTATCTGGTGAGTGTTTAATCGTTAGATAAACACAAATTTTTATGCAGGCCAAAAAGCCTCATCATCCATAACTGGACGGTGGGGCTATTTGTTGAACCTTTTGACATTGTGACCACTCAGGATTTGAAAATGAGATCCATAAACCGGTTGGCTGCCAGAGAGATCGGCATATTGCGTTTGGTCATAATCCCCACATGGGAAGGGGGGAGCGGGACATCAAGCTGAATTTCGAAGAGAGAGCCTTCCTCCAGCTCTTTGGAGATAAATTCACGTGTGACATAGGAAATACCCAGTCCTCGACGCGCAAACTCAATCAACAGATCAACACTACCAACCTCAATCTCAGGTTTTAACGTGTAATTATAGCTGTTAAACAACTCAGTTATAGCCATCCGAACACGGCTGTTCCGGGAGAAGAGGATCAGTTGATGCTCCAGAAGCATCTCAAGTGTCATGATTTTACCCTTCAACTGAGCATAACGTTCCCCAGCTACAAAACAGTCCTTCAACTGAATACTTTCCCTGACTTCTAGCTGTGGATCAACAATGGGCATCCGAACAACACCAAGATCAATCTTGCCTTCTTTCAGAAAGGTGATGACTTCCGGCGTAGTTCCATGACTCAGATGTAGCTTGATATTAGGGTACAAGGTGTGAAATTCCTCTAGATACGCCAGCATGTAATGCTTGAACAGGGAGTCACTGCCACCAATTCTCAATTCACCATTGTCGAGATTCTTCAGTGCGGCCATTTTTTCTTCTGCAAGTGAGATCAGAATCTGGGATTGTTCAATATAGGAGTATAGACTGGCACCTTCCTGTGTCAGCGCTACACCCTTGGAATTTCGATAAAACAAGGTAAGACCAAAGCTCTCTTCCAATTGCTTAATGGCATGACTGACGCTGGGTTGAGTGATATACAGTGCTTTCGCAGCCTGTGTCAAACTTCCCGTTTTGGCGGCCCAATAAAAGACTTTATATAGTTCGTAATTTGTAGTCATAGATGTGGTCTATAGCTCCTGTGAAATATATTAATTACTTGTATAGCTATAAAACGTATTATAGTGTAACTACAACAAAGAAACCAGAGTTACTTGGAAGGAGAACGGTAAGATGGAACCAACTACCATTGTTTTATTTGGTGCAACTGGCGATTTAGCCAAAAGAAAAATATATCCTGCCTTATATAACTTATATCTTGAGCAGAAGCTTCCTGAAACCTTCTCATTGATTGGTCTGGGGCGTAGAGATTGGTCTGATGAATTCTTTCAGGCACAAGTGGAAAAATCATTAAATGAATTTTCCAGACGCCAAGCTGATCCTGAAGTTGTGAAGTCATTTGTGAAAGCTTTCCGCTACAGTGTATTGAATATAAGCCATAAGGAAGATTATATAAAGCTGTTGGGATTAGTTGAACAAAGAGAAGCTGAACTTGGCATTCCGTCCAATCGCTTGTTTTATCTCTCGGTTGGTCCGGAATTTTTCGAACCGATTGCCGAGAACATTCAAGAAAGTGGACTGGGTTCCACAGAGGGATGGAAACGCCTCGTTATCGAGAAGCCATTTGGTCACGATCTAGAGTCTGCGAGAGACCTTAATCGCAAATTAAGCGAATCGTTCACGGAGGAAGAGATTTATCGGATTGACCACTATTTGGGCAAACCGATGGTACAGCGTCTGGAGACGTTGCATCAGAGTAACCCAATCATGAAGGCGCTATGGAACAACCGTTACATCTCCAATGTGCAAATTACGGCGAATGAGACTGTAGGTGTCGAAGAACGTGCATCCTATTATGATCATGTTGGTGCAGTGCGAGACATGTTCCAGAATCATATGTTGCAATTGCTCATGATGATGGCGATTCAGCTTCCATACAACAGTACTTCCGAAAAAGTTGGATTGAAGAAAAAACATATTATGGAATCGATCCAGCCGTTACAAAAACAATCGGTGGGCGCAAACATCATCCGTGGACAGTATGCAGCAGGTAACATTCAAGGTAAACCGGTAAATGCGTATACTGCTGAACCGGGTGTAGCCGAGAATACGATGAATGACACATTCATTGCTGCCAAATTGCAAATTGATGATTTCTTCTGGCGTGGTGTTCCGTTTTACATTCGCACGGGTAAAAGAATGAAGGAGAAATCAACACGTATCGTGATTGAATTCAAAGAACCTTCAGGACAGACAAATGTGCTGAAAAACAAGGGTTCCAAGCCAAACCTGCTCGTCATTGAGATGAGTCCGGATCAGAGCATGACATTGCAACTGAATGCAAGTGATCCTGAGAATAAAGGTGAATTCAAACCGGTTCATATTGATCTTTCTCCGGACAAAGGTGACCTTGCGGAAGCTTACGAGAATCTGATTCGTGATGCTTTGCTGGGTGATCCAACCTTCTTTGCCCACTGGGATGAAGTAGAATTGTCATGGGCATGGGTGCAGCCAATTCTGGATGCATTCCAGGAAAATCTGTTGCCACTTCACCTGTATCCTGCGGGTAGCTATGGACCGGTTGAATCAGATGTTATGCTTGAAGAAGAAGGTCACCACTGGTGGTTTGATGAGCCGGCGGATCAGGAGTCTGTAGTTACAAATAGCATACCCTTGGCGGTTAATGCGAATCTCTAAACCAAAATAAAAAATATATCTGGAGGTAATTTAATCATGAAATTTTTTATCGATACAGCTAACGTGGAAGATATCCAAAAAGCATACAAAATCGGCGTATTGTCTGGCGTAACAACAAACCCATCTTTGGTAGCTAAAGAAGGCGTGAAATTCGAAGATCGTATTGAAGAAATCTTGCGTTTGGTACCTGAAGTGGAGTCCGTTTCTGCGGAAGTGACACCAGATGCCCTTACTGCTGAAGAAATGATCGCGCAAGCAGACGAATTGATCAAAATTAACAACAGCGACAAAAACATCACGATCAAATTGCCGATGACACTTGCAGGACTTGAAGCTTGCCGTTACTTGACCAAAAAAGGTGTGAAAACCAACGTAACGTTGATCTTCACGGTGAACCAGGCACTTCTGGCTGCTCGTGCTGGTGCAACATATGTATCCCCATTCCTGGGACGTCTTGATGATATCTCCGAGGATGGCGTACAATTGGTTACCAAAATTGCTGAATTGTTCCGTACACATAACCTGGATGCACAGATTATTGCGGCTTCTGTAAGACATCCGGATCACGTTACACGTGTAGCGATGGCTGGAGCACATATTGCTACTGTTCCATTCTCCGTCATTGAACAGATCTCCAAACACCCACTGACAGATCAAGGTATGGACAAATTTGCAGCGGACTGGAAAAAAACAGTACAATAATCACTGAACATATATTCGTTTCAACTTACAATAAAACTATATAAATCATGGAGCATTGGGAGGACATAATGAGTAAACAACAGATTGGTGTTATTGGATTGGCAGTAATGGGTAAAAACCTGGCTTTGAATATTGAAAGCAAAGGTTTCTCGGTAGCGGTATTTAACCGTTCCCCAGAGAAAACGAACGATCTTCTGAAAGAAGCAGAAGGTAAAAACCTGACAGGTGCGTTCACTATTGAAGAATTCGTGGAATCCCTGGAGTCTCCGCGTAAAATTCTGATCATGGTCCAAGCAGGTAAAGCAACAGATGCAACGATCGAGCAACTGCTTCCTCATCTGGATCAAGGCGACATTATTATCGATGGAGGTAATGCTTACTTCCCTGACACACAACGTCGCAGTAAAGAACTGGAAGAAAAAGGTTTCCGCTTCATCGGAGCAGGTGTATCCGGTGGTGAAGAAGGCGCACTGAAAGGCCCGGCAATCATGCCAGGCGGTCAGGAAAGTGCTTATCAGTTGGTAGAACCGATCCTTACAGCGATCTCTGCCAAAGTTGGCGATGACGCTTGCAGCACATATATCGGACCAGACGGTGCCGGACACTATGTGAAAATGGTGCATAACGGTATCGAGTACGGAGATATGCAGTTGATTGGTGAAGCTTATCACTTGCTCAAATCCGTATTGAACGTTTCCGTTGAAGAGTTGCATGAGATCTTCACTGAGTGGAATCAAGGGGAGCTGGACAGCTACCTGATCGAAATCACGGCAGATATCTTCTCCAAATACGATCCAGAAACAGGCAAACCAATGGTTGACGTTATTCTGGACGCGGCTGGACAAAAAGGAACAGGTAAATGGACAAGCCAAAGTGCGCTGGATCTCGGCGTTCCATTGTCCATGATTACGGAATCCGTATTCTCCCGTTTCCTGTCTGCGATGAAGGACGAGCGTGTAGCAGCTAGCAAAATCCTGAATGGACCAGCAACTGAAGCATTCTCTGGCGACAAAAAAGCATTCATCGAGAACGTGCGTAAAGCATTGTTTGCAAGTAAAATCGTATCCTATGCACAAGGATTTGCACAAATGCGTGCAGCTTCCGATGAATACGGCTGGGATCTGAAATACGGCAACATTGCCATGATCTTCCGTGGCGGCTGCATCATCCGTTCGCAGTTCTTGCAAAACATTAAAGAAGCATATGACAAAGATGCAGAACTCAAAAACCTGCTCTTGGATCCTTACTTCCAAAACATCGTTGAGTCTTATCAAGGCGCATGGCGTGAAGTTATAGCGGCTGCTGTAAAACAAGGTATTCCAGTACCTGGTTTCTCCAGTGCACTGTCTTACTATGACAGCTACCGTACAGAGCGTTTGCCAGCAAACTTGCTGCAAGCACAACGTGACTACTTCGGTGCTCACACATTCAAACGTGTGGACAAAGAAGGTTCATTCCACTTCCAGTGGATGGACACAAACGAGTAATTTTAATTCCGAAAATATAGCATTCCTGCAGTTGCCCTTGAATTTAGCTATTCAGGGCGGCTACGGGAATGCTTTTTCTCGTTAATGGTTTGAATTTGAATATCATCAAATTGTAATAAAATGTACGAATCTGAGTTTGGCAAACAGATGATCTGACCCTTCAACTACGTTATACTTGTTCAGACGGACCTGTGTCCGTGATGAAAATTCAGAATACAACTTATTGACGTGGAGGTTAGACCGGGCATGTTTGTATTAGCAGGTATATTGTTTTTGGTCGTATACGGTTTATTAGTGTTCTACATAGGTTGGAGCGGTTGGAGTTGGATGAAACCAGTTGTGTCCGCCAGATTTCGATGGTTTTATATTATAGCGCTTGTATTCCTTGCCGTTTCTTTCATTTTGGCACGGGTATTTGGAAGCATTTCGTTTCTAGGTATCATCGGTTCTTACTGGCTGGCAATCTTCTCGTTGTTATTGTTGATCCTGCCCGTCGTCCACCTCACGATGTGGTTGCTGAGATTAACCCGCATTCCGAGACATCACACACAGAAATGGGCGGGAGTTGTTACGCTGGTGCTGTTAGTGTCCACAATGGGTTACGGAATTTTCAACGCTTACAGCCCTGTAGTGAGAACATATAATATCCAGATTGATAAAAAAGTAGAAGGTGTAGACAAGCTCAACATTGTCATGGCTGCCGATATGCACTTTGGACTTCTGTCTGGCCCTGCACATGCCAAACGCATGGTGGAGGAAATTAATGCACTGAAGCCGGATCTGGTGCTGTATCCTGGAGATATTATTGATGACAATCTGGATATGTACCGCAATAGCGGAATTGCCGACATTATCAGTGACATTCAGGCTCCATACGGTGTCTATGCTTCACTCGGGAATCACGATAAGTTCGATGGTCCGATTGAAGATCTGATTGCTGCGCTGGAGAAGAGCAACATGCAAGTTTTGTACGATGACAAGATTGTGCTGAATGACAAGATCACCCTCATTGGTCGGAAAGACCGAACAGAGAAGGATCGGGCAGAAGTGGCTACGTTAATGCAAGGTACTGACTTGAACCAACCGGTACTTATGATGGATCACCAGCCGTATGATCTGGATATTGCGGAGCAGAATAATGTAGATCTGGTCGTATCTGGTCACACCCATCGTGGTCAGATTGCACCGGCTCAGTTCATCACACAGGCCATTTATGAGAACGATTGGGGTTATCTGCAAAAGGGCTCTATGCACTCCATCGTAACCTCAGGATTTGGCTTCTGGGGACCACCAATTCGTACTAGCAGTCGTTCGGAGATTGTACAGATTAATGTGACGTTCCAGCAATAATACGGTGGGCCCTTCGAGAGAAGGGTCTTTTTTGTTCGAAGCAAGTGATCAAGTGATGCTTATTGGTTGATTTCGTTTGAATCTGCTCCAAAATGTGAATACTAAAGCATATGCACCCTTAAACGTGGAAGCTTAGGGAAAAGACTCATGTAAGGGAATGAAGTGGAATAGCAATAGTAGTATTTTTGGGTTGACACCGTTTTCAGGTTATGATAAATTATATCCGAGGCTTGTTACCGGTAATGCGGGCAAAACCACTATGGAAATGATTTTATTATTTCTGTTTTGGTTTTGCCCTTTTTTATTCCTCAAAAAAAACCAGGTGGGTCCATAATGATTATTAAACAGATATTTAATAACAATATTGTCAGTACCGTGGATGACAAAAATCAGGAACTGCTGATCCTCGGCCGGGGAATCGGATTTAAGTTCAAAGCAGGCGATGAGATTGATGAAGAGCGGATTGAGAAGATATTTCGTCTTCAGGATGCATCGATCTATGAGAAATTCAAATCCATCGTAGCTGAAGTGCCGATTGAGATTCTGCAGGCAACAGATGATATTGTGACACTGGCACGAACTCAATTGAACAAAACCATCAGTGACGGGATCTATGTCTCGCTGTCTGATCACATTCACTTTGCCGTTCAACGCTTGGAAAAAGGAATGATTACTCGTAATCCACTCTCTTGGGAAGTTCAGCACTTCTATAAGGCGGAGTATGATGTGGCCAGAGAAGCACTGACCTTGTTGAAGGAAAGACTGGATATTGAGTTTCCCAAAGATGAAATCTGTAATATTGCCTTACATTTCATCAATGCGGAAGTCAATGATTCCATGAACGACGTCACCCATCTAATGCAACTGTTGCAGGAAATTATGAATATCATCAAATATCACTTCAACGTCGAATTGGATGAAGATAGCGTCAATTATTTCCGCTTCATCACCCATTTGAAATATTTCTGTCAGCGTGTCATTACCCATTCTTCACATGATGATGCCGAGGAGTATTTATATGAAGTGGTTCGGAAAAACTATCCGGAGACATTCAAATGTATTGGCAAGATCGAGACTTTTATCCATAAGAACTATCAGTATGACATGACTCACTCTGAGCAGTTATATCTAACGCTCCATCTGGAACGTTTGATGAAAACCAAGCGGGACGCAAAGTCCACGCAATAGAATCAAATTACAACTGGATATCCTATGGGCTTGTTACTGTTCAATCAGGCAATACCCGAATGAGATGGCGCCATCAGTATGCGCTAGATTCGTTCGGGTATTTTTTATTGGAAAAATGAGGAGGAAAATATCATGAAACATCAGGAAACGGCGCAGGAAATCATTAAAGCCGTTGGGGGAACAAACAATATTAACTCAGTTTATCACTGCGTCACACGTTTGCGCTTTGATCTGAAAGACAACGAGAAAGTTGATAACGGCTCACTCAAGAAACTGGATAAGGTCATGGGAACAAATATTTCCGGCGATCAATTCCAGGTCATAATCGGAAACGATGTGGCAAAAGTATTCGATGCCATGGTGAAGGAAAATCCGGCAATCCAGCAAAGTACAGAAAATAAAGAGCCGAAGTCGGATAAAAAACAAAATGTCGTGCTGAAAATTTTTGAAACAATCGCAGGTGTCTTTGCTCCGATGCTCCCAGCGATTACTGCGGCAGGTATGCTCAAAGGATTACTTGCACTATTCGTGTCCGTAGGTTGGATGTCTGCAGGAACGGATACGTATCGTATTCTTTCAGCCATCGGTGACGGCGTATTCCACTACCTGCCTTTACTGATTGCAGTCAGCGCTGCTCGTAAATTCGGTAGTAACCCATTTGTTGCGATTGCACTAGGTACAGCACTGATGTACCCAGATATGACAGCATTGCTATCTAGCGGTGAATCGGTTGGATTTTTGGGAATCCCGGTTACAGCAGTAAGTTATGCTTCATCGGTTATCCCGATTCTTCTTGCAGTATGGTTGATGTCCTATGTTGAGAAATGGGTTGACCGCGTTATCCCTGCTGCACTCAAGCTGCTGCTTGTGCCGCTGATTACCTTACTTGTTATGGTTCCAGTAACGCTGATTGCGATCGGTCCATTGGGTACATTTGTAGGTAGCGGATTGTCTGGCGGCATCAACTGGCTGCTGAATGAAGGCGGATTGATTGCAGGTATTGTTCTTGGCGGCGCGATGGCGCTCATTATTATGACAGGAATGCACTATGCACTTGTGCCGATCATCCTGAGTAATATCGCTACACTGGGCTTTGATAAATTCTTGCCATTAACCTTTATCTCCAATATGGGTCAGGCTGGTGCATCACTCGGCGTATTCTTCCGGGCAAAAGATAAAAAACTCAAAACCGTGGCATTGTCAACGAGCTTCACCGCACTCATGGGTGTAACGGAGCCGGCTATGTACGGCGTAAACATGAAATACAAAAAACCATTTGCTGCAGCGATGATTGGTAGTGCAGTGGGTGGCGGATTCGCCCTTGCTTTTGGCGCAAAAGCGTATGTACTTGCGGGTAACGGTGGTCTCCCAGGACTTCCTTCCCTGATCGGACAAACCTTCTGGTATTCCTTTGGGGGTATGATTTTGGCCTTTGTGGTGGGTACGATTATGTCAACGATATTTGGTATTAAGGAAGAAGAAGGAGACGCTGAGGCGTTGGCTCAATTCTCACCAGGCGCTTCTTCAGCACCAGCGAAAGTAGCTTCCAGCGATGCTATAAGCGTGAACTTGGACGACATGGGCGATCCAACACCAACGAGTGATGCAGTAGCTGTTGCACCGATGACAGGTAAATCCATCCCGCTCAAAGAAGTCAATGATCCAACATTTGGTGATGAATTGATGGGTAAAGGTGTGGCATTTGTTCCAACGGTGGGCGAATTGGTATCTCCAGTGACAGGTACCATCATGAATGTGTTCAAAACAAAACATGCGATCGTTGTCCGCAGTGATAACGGAATGGAATTGTTGATTCATGTTGGTATCAACACGGTGAAGCTGCGTGGACAGTATTTTGATGCACATGTTGCTACAGGAGCACGTGTACAGGCTGGAGACAAGTTACTCACGTTTGAACTGGCCGAGATTGCAAAAGAATACGACATTACAACTGCTATGGTTGTTACCAATACGGCTGATTACAAGCAGGTTTTACCTGTGAAATTGGGCGAAATCACGATGGGTGAAGACGTCTTGAAAGCTGAAATCTAAACTGTCCGTCTTAGGACTAACAACATCAACAAAAGAAGGAGAGATTCGAATGATTAATCGACAAGGGTTCCCGGAAGGTTTTCTATGGGGCGGCGCTATTGCCGCTAACCAGGCTGAAGGCGGATTCGATGCTGGCGGCAAAGGATGGTCGACGGCCGACATGGTTCCTTATTTTGAGAAAAAGGATTACACCAACCTTAGAGAACTGATGCATGTTACCAGTGCAACGGTTGAGAAAGCAATGGCACATCACAGTGCAGTAGGTTATCCGAAGCGTTACGGGATTGATTTTTACCACCGTTTCAAAGAGGATATTGCGCTGTTCGCTGAGCTAGGCTTCAAGACATTCCGTCTGTCCATTAACTGGCCGCGTATTTTTCCAAATGGTTATGATGCCGAGCCGAATGAAGAGGGACTGCGTTTCTATGACGAAGTGTTCGATGAACTCCGTAAATACGATATCGAACCACTGGTAACACTCTCGCATTACGAGATGCCTATGGCGCTTGTCCTGAAATATAACGGCTGGGCTGGTCGCGAAGTGATTGGACACTTTGTGAGATATGCCGAAACCGTGATGAACCGATACAAGGACAAGGTCAAATACTGGTTGACGTTTAATGAGATTAACACAACCATTATTGAACCGTTCACAGGCGGCGGTATTATTGAAGACCGAGTTGAGAACACGATGCAGGCTTCTTATCAGGCACTTCATCATCAATTTGTAGCCAGCAGCCTGGTGACAGAAAAGGCACGTCAGATTAACCCGAACTTCCAGATCGGATGTATGCTTGCGCGTATGATTCACTACCCGGCGACGTCGAAGCCAGAGGATGTGCTACAAGCACAGATCGATAACCAGCTGAACCTGTTGCATACGGATGTACAAGTTCGTGGTAGTTATCCAACGTTTATGGCTCGGTATTGGGCAGAGAACGGGATTACCATTGCCATGGAACCTGGGGACGAGCAGATCCTGCGTGAGCACACGGTTGATTTCATCTCGTTCAGTTATTACACATCCTTGGTGTCCGCAGTGAACCCAGAGGAATATGGAGTAACTGGAGGCAACCTGTACAGTACAATTAAGAACCCGAATCTGGAGCGTACAGAGTGGGGCTGGCAGCTTGATCCGATCGGCCTGCGCGTGGCATTGAAAGAGCTGTATGACCGTTATCAATTGCCATTGTTTGTGGTAGAGAACGGCCTTGGTGCCAAAGATACGGTTGAAGCAGACGGTTCCATCAACGATGATTATCGTATTGATTATCTGAGAAAACATATTACACAAATGAAAGAAGCCGTTATGGATGGTGTGGACCTGATGGGATATACCAACTGGGGAGCGATTGATATCATCAGTGCATCTACTTCGGAAATGTCCAAGCGTTATGGCGTGATCTACGTGGATCAGGATGACAAGGGACAAGGCACATTAAATCGGTATAAGAAAAAGAGCTTTGGCTGGTACCAAAAAGTCATTGCCTCGAATGGCGAGAACTTGGAATAGATTAATCTATAAAGGCACCCCGGGCGTAGCTGGTATTACGGCGCCGGGGCGCCTTTTTAATATAATCAGGTAGAATTCTTATCAACGCTATTGGCATTTCAAGGTAAAAAAGATGACTACATAACATTCTGGATGGTATACTGTGTTCGTATTGGGGGAGGGATAACCATGAAGAAGCCTATTATTGCTGTAGATATGGATGACACGATATGTCATCTGGTCAAGCGGGCTATATATCACAACAACCTCAACTTCCCGACCCATCCGTTGCGCTACGAGGATATGATTCATTGGGATACATCCCATTTGCGTCATCCAGAGAGCACGCACGATGTATTTTATGGTCGGCCGGGTCTGTTCGAGGAATTGGAATTATACGACGAGTATGTTGTAGATGAGATGCGAAAGCTTAACGATGTTTATGATGTTATTGTTGTGACGGCAGCAGAACCAAGAACAGTGGTTGAGAAGTGGAACTGGCTTCAGCAGCATATGCCTTTTATAACCGCAGAACAGTTTATTACATGCAAAAGAAAAAACCTGCTCGCTTTCGATCTGCTCATTGATGATGGAGCACATAACCTGATCCCCGCGCATGAGGACGGCAAAAAGGTCATCTGTATCCCACATCCGTGGAATATACAGGAGCGTGAGCGATACAACTTTCCGTTGATGTCTTCATGGAAAGAGGCCAAGGCTTACATAGATGAAGTGTTACAAGTTGTTGGTGTCTGAAAGTAAATCTTATTGTCCAGAGTGCTGTGCTCTGGATTTTTTGCGATAGGCGAGAGGTGTTTCGCCTGTTATTTTTTTGAATGCAGCATAGAATGAATCCATATCCCGATATCCAACCAGCTCGGCAATCAGGCTGACTTTGTGCTGTGAACTCTTAAGCAGTTCACAGCTTTTTTGTATACGCAGGTGTTGCAGGTGGCCGCTAAAGGTCTGTCCGGTATGTCGCAGAAACATTCGCCCAATTTGCTTCTCGCTCCAGCCCGATACACGTACCAGATCAGACATTCGAATACGGTTGCTCACGTGTTCCTTGATATAGTGAAGGATGTAATCAAAACCGGTGGAATGATGCTCTTCATCATGTTCCTTTTGATAAAGTTGTCTGTAGGTCATCAATACCAACTGGCTTACCAAGGTGTATAACATGGTAGACGAACCGATTCCCGGAACGGAGGATTCACGGTACAGCTTCACCATTAGTTCTTCAATGCGGTCGTTGTGATCCACAACGGATATATAAGGAACCTGATTTTGTGCCAGATCCATCAGATGTTGAATGATTTCTTTTTCCTGAATGATTGCTGTCAGCGTGTGGATCAATTCAGCATTAAATAAGCAATTATATATAATTAACGGATGCTCGGTTACGTTGGTGCTGACAGGACGAAAGACATGAGGAACGCCGACAGGAATGACAAACAGCATCCCCTTTGTCACCGGAATGACATCTTCACCGATATGATGAAAGCCCTTTCCTTCGGCAACGTAGCTATATTCAATAAAATCATGTGCGTGAAAAGGAAGCACAAAATCTTCAGAGCAACGATTGACAAAAAGTTGCAAATGATTATGCAGGAAGTATTCACTTTTCATGAGCTGTACAGATGAATTCACAAGCAACCTCCTCGCACAGATGGCTGAATCACCGGATGAAATAGTCTGGATTACCGGGTATTTAGGGCAACAGGATCGATATAATTATATCGTAACCCCGAATGGGAAGCCAAGATGGAAAGGACGATCTGCTAATGTTCAACGTTAGTCACCTTCGCTGTGAGTATAGAATTAATCCGATAGGGCTTGATGTCAAATCACCGAGATTAAGCTGGCAGTTACAGTCTGATCGTCGAAATTGCATGCAATCCGCATACCAGATCCAGCTATCCCTGTCAGAAGATTTTGATGAGCTTGCATGGGATTCTGGCAAGATAAGCACGGATCAATCCATACATGTGGAATTAAACCATTTTCAGCCTTCCCCGCAAACGCGATACTATTACCGGATTCAGGCATGGGATGATGCAGGAAATGATTCGGGCTGGTCCGAAACGGCTTATTTCGAGATGGGACTTATGGATAGTCATAACAAGTGGCAAGCAGAATGGATCACAGCTAAACCATCAGATGATGGAGATACGTCATGCCCGCGTATGCGCAAGCAGTTTAATGTGAAACAACCTGTTACTTCTGCCCGCATATATGTTACAGCACTTGGATTATACGAGTTGCATATGAACAACACAAGAGTAGGAGAAGATTATTTTACACCTGGTTGGACCTCTTATCGTAAGCGATTACAATATCAAACCTATGATGTTACCCACCTGCTTCAGGATGGACAGAATACTTTAGGTGCTAATCTGGGAGATGGCTGGTACCGAGGATATCTTGGCTGGAACAAAGAACGGGAGATATTTGGTTCAACGTCCGCATTGCTGCTGGAACTCCATATGAAATACGCAGATGGATCAGAGGAATGTATTATATCCAATGGGGATTGGACCGCTGCTCCTAGTGCCATTCGTATGTCGGACATCTATATGGGGGAGACGTATGATGCACAAATGGAGTCCGACTGGTCGGATTCATCTCAGACGAATTGGTCACCCGTGAACGTACTGGATCATCCCAAAGATATCATCGTTGCTCAGGAGAACGTACCCGTTACCCAAGTAGAACAGCTACAGCCAATCGCCTTATTAACAACCCCACAGGGAGATCGTGTAGTAGACATGGGGCAGAATATGGTGGGATGGGTGAGATTCAGCATTCAAGGTGAGGCGGGTCAGACGGTTGAGCTGCACCATGCTGAGATATTGGATCATGAAGGCAACTTTTACACCGATAATCTTCGCGCCGCCAAGCAGTGTATTCGCTACACGTGCAAGGGGGATGGCGTGGAATCATTTGAACCACATTTTACGTTCCAAGGGTTCCGCTATGTGAAGCTGGTTGGCTTTCCAGAACACGTTCGTCTGGATGAATTCACCGGAATAGTACTGCACTCGAATATGGAGCAAACAGGTCAGTTCTCATGCTCCAGTCCGCTGGTAAACCAACTGCATCACAATATATTGTGGGGGCAAAAGGGGAATTTCCTTGATGTGCCGACAGACTGTCCACAGAGGGATGAACGGCTCGGATGGACCGGGGATGCACAGATGTTTGTCCGCACGTCCTCCTACCTGATGAATACGGCTCCCTTCTTCACCAAATGGCTGCGGGATCTGGAAGCGGATCAGGGAGAAGATGGAGGTATTCCATTCTTCGTTCCAGATCTGAGAGGTTCCACCTCAGAAGGGTGGGGAGACACCAGTCATTCTTCCGCCGCTTGGGGGGATGCAGCAGTTATCTGTCCTTGGACCATCTATGAGATGTATGGGGATGCCAGATTATTGGCCGAACAATATGAGAGTATGAAGCAGTGGATCGAGTATATTCATGTGCAGGGTGACAATCCGTACCTGTGGAACACGGGATTCCACTTTGGCGATTGGCTGGGACTGGACTCCAAGCCTGATAGTTATGTTGGCGCAACGGACACGGATTATGTGGCATCTGCCTTCTATGCCTATTCGGTTTCGTTAACTCAAAAAGCGGCTGAGGTCCTTGGAAAGACAGACGATGCTGAATATTACAAGCAGTTGCATACAAACATTGTTCATGCGTTTCGAAATGAATTCGTGACTCCAGCCGGCAAAATTGCTGTTCCTACGCAAACAGCACATGTTCTTGCGCTTCAATTTGACCTGCTGGACGCGACTGCCCGAACTCGTGCTGTTGATCAATTGGCGAAACTCGTGAAAGAGGCGGGCAATCATCTTACTACAGGTTTCGTAGGCACACCTTATCTGAATCCGGTATTGAGTGATGCAGGTCTTCACGACCTGGCATATACATTACTTTTTCAAGAGGATTATCCGTCCTGGCTATATCAGGTGACTCAAGGCGCAACGACCGTCTGGGAACATTGGGATGGGATAAAAGAGGATGGCAGTCTCTGGAGTGCTGATATGAACTCATTTAACCACTATGCGTACGGAGCGATTGGAGAATGGTTGTATCGTTACGTTGCCGGCATTCGGTCCGATGAACATCAGCCAGGATTCCGAATGGTGCATATCGAGCCGCAACCCGGACCTGGACTGGATTGGGTGGAAGCGAGTCTGGAGACGATGTATGGTCAAGTTGCTTCAAGCTGGCACCGGTTGGCGGAGGGTGAAATGGAGATACGGGTGCATATTCCCGCCAACACGAGGGGTACAGTACGTCTTCCTGGAGCAGGTGCACAGATCGTTCTGGAACAAGGGAAACCGTTGGATCAGATAAGTGGAGTTCAGGATATTCAAAACATTGGAGACGATGTTGAAGTCACACTTGGATCTGGAAGTTACCAATTTACGTATAAAGACACGGATGCGAAAAAGGATCAGGATGTTCAGGAGGCTACATTGACAGAGTCCGTATAATGATAGAATAAGCGGTAAGAGGTACACTGAAGAGGATCTGCACACACGCAGGTCCTTTTTCGAACTTGTCTGAGAGTGAATTTGTAGTATTCGAACAATGGAAGGAGCATGACCATGGCAAAACCTGCATTCAAAGATGCACCTTTACGTAGTGAAATAGAGGATTTGGCTAAGCAACAGGATCACCATACATTGGCCTGTTGGGCTGCGGAGTGTGCGGCACGTGTCTTGTATATATTTGAGAAGAAGACGGAGGATCTTCGCGCCCGTGATGCCATTGATGCAGGAAGAGGTTGGATCTGTGGAGAGATTGCCATGGTTGATGCACGAAAGGCGGCTTTTGCAGCTCATGCTGCTGCACGGGAAGCCGATCATGTCGCTGCCTCTGCTGCATCTCGTGCGGCGGGACACGCAGCTGCAACGGCCCATGTCAAAGGCCATGCGGTACATGCCGCAACCTATGCAGTGAAAGCTATTTTTTATGACTCTTTGATGGAAGAACAAGAACGTCGTGTCTTGGAAGAGAGAACGTGGCAATATCAATATCTGTTGGGAGGATGTAATGATCATGGGGAAAGAACACGTTAGATTAATTAAACCATCAAAAGCCTATAAGGATGCGTATTTGGCATTTTATGAAGAATGGGTCAGAAGTGGAGAATTGATGGTTCCTTGGGTCATTTCCAAAGATCCTTATGCGTTCGATGAGATGTTGGCATTTTTGCAGCGTAATGAACAAGGGATCGACATCCCGGAGGGCTGGGTCAAAGACAGTACATATTGGCTGGTCACGGAGAGTCAACAAATCGTGGGTGCTGTGAATATAAGGCATGAGCTTAACGATAAATTGTTCAACAGTGGAGGACATATTGGATATGGTATTCGTCCAGGAGAGCGGCACAATGGCTATGGTTCCGAAATTCTCAGGCTTTCTTTGGAGAAAACGAGAGAGCTTGGAATTTCCAAAGTATTGGTCGTATGTGATGCGGTTAATGAGCCTTCCAGAAGGGTTATCCTTCGAAATGGTGGCATTCGGGATGAAGACTATGTGGAGTCCAATGGCAACGTTGTTGAACGATTCTGGATGAAAAATGTCGAATAATGCAGAATAATGATGTAATATAACGAAAATAATATGGATTATGATTGTATTACCCTCGTGTGCTGATTAAAATGAAGCATAGAATCTGGATTGCGGCCGGAAACTATCATCCCATATCAGGCACAAGTGAGGTTATCTTTATGAATCAACCGGTTAATCGGCCCCGGCGAATTGAGTATCTGGATCTCTATCGTGCTTTTGCCATCATGGCAGTGGTAGCTATTCATGCAACTTCAACTGCAGTTGCACATTACCCCAAGCATACATTAGATCATGATGTGTATTATTTCTGGAACACGTTTTTGCAATTTGCCGTTCCAGCGTTTCTGTTCCTGTCCTCCCTGGTCTTGTTCTACAACTACAGCTCCAAGGTGAATGAGAAGGGTTGGATGCTCGCTTTTTATAAGAAGCGTTTATTTAATGTATTTGTACCTTATTTGGTGTGGTCCCTTATCTACTTTGCCATTAAACAGTTGCTTGCGGGCAAAGAACCTTTGACCCATGGTGTTCAATTTGCCAAACAATTAGTGATGGGAACCGCTCATACGCACTTGTACTTTTTTCTGATTATTCTTCAATTCTATATCGTTTTTCCATGGCTTCTGTCCCTTACACGCCATCGTTTGTTTAATCGTTATTTGCCATTATTCTTTATTGCGGGCCAAGCGATCTTCTATGCAATACATTTGCAGTTTCACTTCGAACGGACAGGAAGTTTGTTACCCAGTTATCTGATCGTGATTGGATTTGGCGCATGGGTTGGGTTGAACTTTGAGTGGGCATTGAACAAACTGTATACACACCGTTATGTGCTCATAGCTGCGTTGTTAGGTGGAGGTGCCATTTTTATATATGGTAATGCTTATATCAAAACCGCTTTTGCTGCATACCCGGTTATTACCTATACCGTGCTGTTCCTGTTCCGTAATCTGTTTACCTTGTCAGCCTGCCTGCTTCTACTGATCTTTAGTGAACGAATCGGCACAGGAAAACATACCGAGGTTCGTAAAGCTACGCGTATTCTGGACTCCTTGGGTACAGTTGCGTTCGGTGTATTTTTAATGCATCCACTCGTACTGCTCTTCTGGAGGCGTGAATTCACAGATGAACTGGCTCGGCACTTCAGCGTAGGCATCATACTATCTTATATTGTGGCGCTCCTGATATCATGGATCTGCGCAATGGGTTTGCGCCGGATGAAGTGGGGATGGGTACTGATCGGACGGTAAGTATAAATAAACATATGTAATTTAAGATAAGAGATTTCAAGCCCTCACGTTGAGGGAATCACTTGAAACCTCTTTTTTATTTGCCCTAATGAAGGTATTATAGAGTTTAATGTCCATAAAATTGAATTAATGGAATGAACACCACCTTGTCAGGAGTGATCAAATGAAATTGGTGATTATTTTTGGTCCGCAGGCTGTAGGCAAAATGACGGTTGGGCAAGAACTGGAGAAGATAACAAAGCTTAAATTGTTTCATAACCACATGACCATTGAATTGGTGTCTCCTTATTTCAGCTATGGTACACCACAAGGCAAACGACTGGTGAGTCTGTTCCGTCAGGAGATTTTTGAAGAAGTGGCAAAGAGTGATCTGCCAGGTCTGATTTTTACTTTTGTATGGGCGTTTGATCTGGAGCAAGATGGAGAGTATATCCGTAAGATCAGTGAGTTGTTTGCATCTCAAGGGGGTCAGGTCTGTTATGTGGAACTGGAAGCCGATGCATCGGAAAGATTGGAGCGCAATAAAAGTCCGCATCGCCTGTTACATAAGCCAACAAAGCGTGACATCGCTTGGTCTGAGCGAGATTTGCTTGATACGATGAAGCTTTATCGATTGAATTCGGAAGTGGGAGAAATCACACATGAGCACTACATAAGAATTGATAACACACACAAGAGCCCGGATGAGGTGGCAAAGTTAATACAGGAACGATTTAATTTGTAATCTATGAAACGTTTATCTTAGCAGAGTAGATATTTTTATGAGAGGGGCATTACATCATGTACTTTGTTTTATTTTTGCTCATAGGACTTGTTTTATGTTATCTGATCCCATTTGGTCCAATAGTGGCCGGGGGCATTATTTTTGCACTTGTTGTAGACCAATACCGTCAGACGATGCATATGCGTGATGATATCCGGGATATCAAGAATCATCTGGGGTTAATGAACAAAGGCGAGGCGCAAGAGTACGAAATGGATAAAGAATACACTCAAGTTGATCGTTTGGATTCAGAAGAAATGGACATGATTAATCGAAAAATTGAAGCAGACCTGGAGAAAGACAACAAAAACAATAAACCATGAATTCCTGTAAAATAATTCTTGATTTGCTCACTCCTGTGAGTATATTTACCTAGATCGGGAGTCATGCTAATTCGATATTAACTTTTTGTTGCACTGTGTAGAAATTTGTAATATTATGAGGGAAGCGCGTACAACATATCGGGTTGTAACTGTTGAATCAGGCAAAGCCGTATACCTTGAGAAAAGGGATTGGTTTGTCTTTTTCTGTATATTGGAGTGATAAAGTGAAAATCGAGAAGGTGCTGAACAATAATGCTGTAGTTGCAATGAATGACGAACAGGAAGTTATTATCATTGGCCGTGGGATTGCTTATCAGAAGCGGGCGGGTGATATGGTTTCCGAGCAGCATATCGACAAGATATTTACTTTACAGAATGAAGATATTCAGGAAAACTTCAAGGCATTAATCTCAAGCATTCCTCTGGAATACATGAAAGTATCCGAGGAAATCATCGCTTACGCCAAATTAAAACTTGGCAAGAAATTAAATGAGAGCATTTACTTACATCTCACAGACCATATTCACTTTGCCATTGAGCGGTATCGCAAGAATCTGCCCATACGCAACGGTTTAATCTGGGAGACAAAGCAGTTATACAAAGAGGAATATGAAGTCGGAATGGAAGCGCTCAATATGATCTGTGATCAATTTGGTGTGATCTTGCCCGAGGACGAAGCCGGTTTTATGGCACTTCACTTTGTCAATGCAGCTTTGAACGAGGAAATGCCCAACATCAAGAGTATGACCCAGGTCATGCAGGAAATCTTGACAATCATCAAGTATCATTTCAAGATTGATTTTGATGAGAACTCACTGACATTTTATCGCTTTGTGACGCATTTGAAGTTTTTCGCCCAACGTTTGGTGAAGGGAAAACATTACAAGAGCAACAACGATGATGAACTGTTCCTGATGATTCAGAAAAAGTATCCAGCAGCGCACAAGTGCTCGGAGAAAATCAAGAAATTCATTGAAAGCAACTACACGTATCAACTAACTGACGAAGAATTGATGTACTTAACGATTCATATTGAGAGAGTTGTGAATGCAACTTCTGAATAATCCCATAGATCAGCTTGCAGGGTTGCAACCACTAGGGCAAAACCTGAACGCTTGAATGACAGAACATACCGTTAACCGGATGTTCCGTACATTCAGATGTTCAGGTTTTTTTATTCTCTCCAATATGCTTCGAATCCGTGTCTAGCCAGAAAGGAAGAAAAGACTTCATGAAACACGAGCAATTAGCCAAGGACATTCTGTCTGGCGTTGGTGGAAAACAGAACATTAACAGCGTGGTGCATTGCGCGACCAGACTTCGTTTCAAATTAAAAAATGACAATAATGCCAAAACAGACGAGCTCAAAAATCTGCCCGGAGTCATAACGGTAATGCAAAGCGGGGGGCAATACCAGGTAGTTGTGGGTAACGAAGTGTCTGATGTTTATAAAGCCTTGTTACAGGTGGGTAATATGAATGCGGATGAACCGGTCTCAAGTGATGATTCAGAATCTTCCGGTAAAAAAGAGAGTCTTCTGGGTCAGTTTATCGACTTGATCTCAGGTGTATTTACACCCATTCTCGGATTGCTTGCTGCAACAGGGATGATCAAAGGTTTCCTGTCCATGTTTACTTCTCTCGAATGGCTGGACCCGGCTTCAGGAACATATCAATTGTTGAATGCTGCAGGAGACTGTCTGTTCTACTTCTTCCCGATCTTCCTGGGTTACACAGCTATGAAAAAATTCGGTGGATCTCCATTCCTTGGGATGGCCATCGGAGCCTCACTTGTATATCCGACCTTATCCGGTCTTAGTGGTGGGGAGCCGCTCTATACGCTGTTTGCAGGCACATTGTTTGAATCACCGATTCATATCACGTTCCTGGGTATTCCCGTTATCTTGATGAGTTATTCCTCATCCGTCATTCCGATTATTATTGCTGCTTATTTTGGAGCAAAGGTAGAATTGTTCTTCAAAAAGATCATTCCTTCTGTTGTGAGAACATTCCTCACGCCATTCTTTACAATTCTGATTGTTGTACCTGTAACATTCCTCTTGATTGGTCCAATCGCGACATGGGCAAGTCAACTGATTGGTGCCGGGGTATCGGGCATCTATGACTTGAGTCCGTTGGTAACTGGTATTGTTGTTGGTGGATTGTGGCAAGTATTGGTGATCTTCGGGTTACACTGGGGTATCGTACCAATCATGCTGCTCAATCTGTCCACACTGAAAGCAGATCCGATTCTGGCTATGATGTTTGCTGCTTCCTTTGCTCAGATTGGTGCCGTTCTTGGCGTTATGCTTAAAACGAAAAATACCAAACTCAAATCACTGGGTGTTCCTGCCTTTGTGTCCGGGATTTTTGGTGTAACTGAGCCTGCTATTTATGGTCTTACTTTGCCACTGAAAAAACCATTTATTATGAGTTGTATTGCTTCTGCAACCGCTGGTGGTATTATTGGCTTCGCTGGCTCCAAAATGTTTGTATTTGCTTCAGGAATCTTTGGTGTTCCAGCGCTGATTAGTCCCACAGAGGGAATCAACTATGAATTCTGGATGGCCATGATTGCCACTATCATTGCTTTTGTACTAGGTTTTGTTCTCGTTTATTTTGTAGGATTCAAAGATCCTGCTAATCCGGAGGCTGCCAAACAGGCTCCAGAGCCAGTAAAAGAAGAGAAGGCTGCACTTGAGCCTAATCCCAACAATCGCTACGAAATTGCCAGCCCGATGACAGGTGATGTTGTTCCGCTGCAAGAAATTAACGATGCTACATTTGCTGGTGAACATATGGGTAAAGGGATTGCTATTCGCCCAACCAGTGGGAGAGTTGTATCCCCGATTAATGGTGTGGTACAGACGATTTATCGTACCAAACATGCAATTGGTCTTGTAGATGATCAAGGTGTAGAGATTCTGATCCATATCGGTCAGGATACGGTACAACTCAAAGGTCAACATTTCACTGCACATGTGAAAGATGGAGATCGTGTGAGTGTTGGCGATCTGATCGTTGAATTCGATCTGCAGGCCATTATTGAGGCGGGATATGAGACCGTAACACCGATTATTGTAACGAATACGGCTGATTATTTGGACGTGGTTGCTACAACAAGTCGTGAAGTGCAAGAAAAGGATAAATTGGTTACGGTTATAGGTTAATGCTGCTTTAGTGCGTATTTTATTAATCTGAGCATTAGCTCTATAGAGACCACTTTGATGTTTTCGAAGTGGTCTCTTTTTTTTATTTTCGGTCACTCAAATGTATTTGTGAAATTAATAAAAATAAGTGTTGCAAACGTAGTTCAGATGTACTATGATGAGTTTAAGAAGTAAGCGCATACATTAATCGGATTGTAACTGTTCAATCAGGCAATGCCGGCCATCCTCAGTTCAGAGGATATGGAATGTAACTTACTTTCGTTATCCAAATAATTAAATACCAATGTGTACAGCCTTACAGGGTTGCAACCGTTAAGGGCAAAACCTGAATTGCTGAATAACACGACTGATTTCCGGACGATCCGGTATGTTGTGTATGTTCAGTGGTTCAGGTTTTATTTGTTTCAAAAGTCATGGGGAGTCTACTTAGAGAGGGAGAATTACAATGAGCAACTACGATCAATTAGCTAAGGACATTCTGTCACGTGTAGGTGGTCGCGAGAACGTAAACAGTGTATTCCATTGCGTAACAAGACTGCGGTTTAAACTGAAAAATGAAAGCGTAGCCAAAACGGAAGAGCTTAAAAATCTGCCAGGTGTTATTACCGTCATGCAAAGTGGTGGACAATATCAAGTTGTTATCGGCAACGAAGTGCCGGATGTATATAAAGCAGTTGTTAAAGTAGGAAATTTCCCAAGTGAAGGACAAGTTGAAGAGGAAACGGATAACTCAGGCAAAAAAGTAGGGTTGTTCAGTCGATTTATCGACATGATCTCCGGTGTGTTCACACCGTTACTAGGTTTGCTGGCTGCCACAGGTATGATCAAAGGTTTCACGGCCATGTTTTTATCCTTTGGATGGATTACAGACACTTCCGGAACGTACCAACTGTTGAATGCAACGGGTGACTGTCTGTTCTACTTCTTCCCGATCTTCCTTGGTTACACGGCAATCAAGAAATTTGGCGGTTCACCGTTCCTGGGTATGGCGATAGGTGCTTCATTAGTTTATCCTACGCTCTCCGGCCTGACTGCTGGAGATCCATTGTACACCCTGTTTGCAGGTACATTAATTGAATCACCGATTCACATTACGTTCCTTGGTATTCCGGTTATTCTGATGAGTTATTCAACATCGGTTATTCCTATCATTATTGCTACATTCTTCGCTGTTAAAATTGAAAGATTCTTTAAAAATATTATTCCTAAAGTCGTTAGCACGTTCCTTGTTCCATTCTTTACTTTGCTCGTTATCGTTCCGGCAACGTTCATACTGATTGGTCCAGTATCCACTTGGGCAGGCCAGTTGATTGGTGCAGGAGCAACAGGCATCTACGATTTAAGTCCAGTTGTTACAGGTTTGATTATCGGTGGTTTGTGGCAAGTGTTTGTACTGTTTGGGCTCCACTGGGGACTCGTGCCAGTCATGCTTCTTAACTTGAGTACTTCTGGGGCTGATCCGGTAATTGCCATGTCTTTCGCTGCCTCCTTTGCCCAAATCGGTGCTGTACTTGCGGTTATACTGAAAACCAAAAATACGAAATTGAAATCTTTAGGTATTCCGGCCTTCATCTCTGGGATCTTCGGTGTAACCGAGCCAGCAATTTACGGTCTGACACTTCCACTGAAAAAACCGTTTATCATGAGCTGTATTGCTGGTGGTATCGGTGGCGGTATCTTGGGACTGGCCGGTTCGAAATTATACATCTTTGGTGGACTGGGAGTGTTCGGATTCCCAAGTTTCATTAATAAAGCAACAGGTGTTGATTCTGGTTTCTATATGGCTCTGGTTGCATGTGGTATCGCATTTATCCTTGGTTTTATTCTGACGTACGTGGTTGGATTCAAAGACAAAGTGGAAGCTACACCAGCTCCTGCACCAGTACTTGATCCAAATCCGAACAGCAGATACGAAATTGTCAGCCCAATGGCTGGTGAAGTTGTTGCACTGAACGAAATTAATGACGTAACGTTTGCAGGAGAGCACATGGGTAAAGGGATTGCAATTCGTCCAACCAGTGGTAGAGTGGTATCTCCAATCACAGGTGTCGTTCAAACCGTATATCGTACCAAACACGCCATTGGTCTGGTAAGCGATGATGGTGTAGAGATGCTGATCCATATTGGACAGGATACGGTCAAGCTGAAAGGTCAACATTTTACAACCCATGTGAAAGATGGAGACCGTGTTAACGCAGGTGACCTGATTGTTGAGTTTGATCTGCAAGCGATTAAGGATGCAGGATATGAGACGGTTACACCGATCATTGTCACTAATACTTCAAATTATCTGGACGTTGTAGGAACAAAAGATGCATCCGTTCATGAGAAAGATAAATTGATCACGGTATTAAGCTAATTCAAACTAAGGATGGTTAAGGAGGAACTCCTCGATGAATGAAAAGTTTACAGCCTTCCCGGAGAATTTTCTCTGGGGAGGAGCAACCGCAGCGAATCAATTGGAAGGTGCTTATCTGGAAGGTGGCAAAGGTTTAACAACGGTAGATCTCATTCCGATTGGTGCCAATCGGTGGAATATTGCTCTGGGTAACCTGGATTCGTATGAGCCAAAAACAGGGGAATTCTATCCTTCACATGAAGCCATCGACTTCTATCATCGATATAAGGAAGATATTGCGTTATTTGCAGAAATGGGATTTAAGTGCCTCAGGCTTTCCATAGCCTGGGCACGGATTTTCCCTAATGGTGATGAAGCGGAGCCAAACGAAGCAGGCTTGCAATTTTATGATGATGTCTTTGATGAGTTATTAAAATACAACATTGAACCTGTCGTGACGATCTGCCATTTCGATGTACCTGTACATCTGGTCGAAACTTACGGCGGTTGGAAGAATCGTAAGATGATTGGTTTCTTTGAGAAATATGCGACGACTTTGTTCAATCGATATAAGAATAAAGTGAAATACTGGATGACGTTTAACGAGATCAACATGTTGCTGCATCTTCCGTATATTGGAGCGGGCATTGTCCTTCAGGATGGTGAAAACAAAGATCAGATTCTGTATCAGGCAGCACATCATGAATTGGTAGCGAGTGCACTTGCTGTTAAGGCTTGTCATGAGATCATTCCGGATGCACAGATTGGATGTATGTTAGCCGCTGGAATGGTGTATCCATACAGCTCTAATCCGGATGATGTATGGAAAGCCATGGAGAAAGATCGCGAGTCATTCTTCTTCATCGACGTGCAGTCGAAGGGAGCATATCCAGGTTATACAAAAAGATTTTTCAGGGAAAATGACATTCGGATTGACATGCAACCGGAAGACGCAGAGATCTTGATGCAGAACACGGTCGACTATATCGGTTTTAGCTATTATGCAAGCCGGTGCACCAGTACAGACCCTGAGATTTTGAAAGATTCGACAGAAGGCAATGTATTTGGTTCGGTGAAGAACCCTTATCTGCAAGCTTCCGAGTGGGGGTGGACCATTGATCCTAAGGGGCTTCGAATTACGCTTAATCAACTGCATGACCGCTATGGCAAACCTTTGTTTATCGTAGAAAATGGACTTGGTGCAACCGATGTGTTGTTAGATAATGACTCCGTTGAAGATGACTATCGCATCGAATATTTGAATAGTCATTTTGCCGAAATGGCTGAAGCGATTCAAGACGGTGTAGAGCTCATAGGTTACACAAGCTGGGGACCGATTGACCTGGTCAGTGCGGGTACCGGAGAGATGAAGAAACGTTATGGCTATATCTATGTAGACCGAAATAATGATGGTACGGGCACACTTCGCAGAGTGAAAAAGAAGAGTTTTCACTGGTACAAAGATGTCATTGCGAGTAATGGCGCACAATATTTCTGATACAAGGTCTCCGGCGCTATAGAATAGACAAAGAGCAGTCTCGTTATTACGGGATTGCTCTTTGTTTATGAGGGGATGAATTTGACCCATGATGTGGCTTTCAGATATAATAAAGAGATTAAGAGAATCTTGTCACTTAAGAAGGGAGGAGCATCCACTCATGAAGAAAAAATCACTTGCGTTTATATCTTCGGGATATGGATACTCCACTGCTGTCTTTTTCTAGAATCTATTCCAAGGGTGAAGTCTGCCCAAAATCGGAGGAAAACTAGGAAATAACGCAGAAAAATCTTAAGAATGATGAGGTAATCCAGATGAATATTGACAAAATTACTAGAACAAATCCAGAAAATATGCCAGCTCCTGTAGGTCAGTACACGCATATTACAAGAATCCCGAGGAATGCAGAATTATTTGTGACTTCGGGTCAAATTGGAGCAGATCATAATGGACTCTTTCCAGAGAGTCTGAATGAGCAAGTCACTAATACATTTAATAATATTAAAACAGTGCTCGAATCTGAGCGCTTAGATGCTGCACATATTATCAAAGTGAACGTATGGGCAACCGAGGAAATCGATTGGGATTTCTTATATGCCGAGTGGGGACAATTATTTAGTACGGATTATCCTGCAATGACGATTGGATATATTACGGCGTTAGGTCTCCCAGAGATTAAAATTGAAATAGAGCTTTGGGCAGCAAAAGTGTAACATCGAATACTTTTTAACCAAACGAAGGAGCATCTTACTTACAGATGTCCCTTCGTTTTTTATTTGTGAAAAATGGAAAGGATTTGCCCTGTGTGCAATCATGAGCGATAGTAGATGGTGTATTATGGCACCTGCAAGCTCTGATAAGCATTCAGTCGACCATATGTCCAGTAGATCCCGGAGCCTGATACCGGATCAGAAGCGAAACACAGCGCATCCCGAATTTGAGCATTTGTTTTCCCTTGTGCAGCGAGAAGTGCAGCCACTCCAGCCACATGAGGGGCAGCCATGGATGTCCCGCTAAGGTAGGCATAGGAACCACCCAGGTATGTGGATAGAATGGTATCACCCGGTGCAGCCATATCCACCCAGGAACCATAGTTGGAGAAATTGGATTTGAGATCGGAGGGATTGGTTGAAGCGACAGCAATCACGTTGGGATACGATGCGGGTACGATCGGGAATGAAGTGTTGTCGTTACCGGCTGCAGCAATAATCACAGCTCCACGATCCCAAGCATACTGTACGGCAGCTTGAAGAAAAGCATTTCCCATCGGTCCACCAAGGCTCAGGTTAACAACCTTAACACCGTTGTTGGCAGCAAAGACAAGCCCGTTACCGACATTACCTATCGTTCCTTGCCCGTTGTTATCCAGTACCCGGAGCGGAACGATGGATGCGAGTGGTGCAGCGCCTGCGATGCCCACACCATTGTTGGTAACGGAGGCAGCGATCCCGGCTACATGGGTGCCATGACCGTTCCCGTCCTCAGGAATGTTATCATAATCAACATAATCATAACCGGGGAGGAGCTTGGAGGCCAATTCTGGATGGTTCAGCTGTACACCAGTATCGATAATGGCGATTTTGACAGAGCTATTACTTTGAGTAATATCCCATGCAGCGGGTGCATTGATTTTGGACAGGTTATACTGATAAGGAAAGAAAGGGTCATTGGGAGTAAAGGATGCTTCAACGAGGTAATTCGGCTCTGCATGTTCAATAAGCTCATGATCTTTGTAATGTTTTAGCATCCGGTGCATTTTTTTGCGGGATTCCATGCGGTACCATCCTAAATCTGCATAGGTCTCAGCAACTTTACATCTCCCTTTTTTGTGAAGGGTGTGCATCTCATCCTCGGTTGTACCTTCCTTGAATTTGACGAAGAGCTGCTTGGGAGCGTGAGGATGAAACTTGCTCTCGGCAAGTTGGTCCAGATAACGATACACGAACCCGATTACTAGCAAAATGAAAGCAAAAACACCTAACCATAACCACATGAGCGTTTATCCCTCCAATATGATTTGTGACACGCCTTATCGTATGCGAACTCTATCAGACTGCGCGGGCACTCTTGCAATTTGGATAGTAGTGTAGATAGATTGATAGGAAGGGATAAATTCGGTAAGATGATATGAAGAGAGCCGCTTTGGCATGAACAAGATTTAAGGCAGGGCCGAGAGGTAGCTCTTAATACAGAGGATAAGGAATGTGGATTTATTGACACAACTTCAGAGTATACCGACAGTCACACCAGTTCAGGCACATCAGATTCATGATGCCATTGATTTTGCCATGCGTGTACGCAGAGAAGTGTTTCCGATGATGGATCATACGAAATTGCCTGTAGACTTCGAGCAGTTCAGAGAACATTATCTGGACTCCGATGGTTCGATTTTTCTTGTTGCAATGATGGAGGATGCGGGGATCGTCGGTTCTATTGGGATATTACCATATGATGGACGTATCGAAGCTGTGGAAGGTCGATATGCAGATCGATCGGCTGCAGAAATAGTAAAATGTTATGTAGATCCCGCGTATCGTAGGTTTGGCATTGGTTCGATGTTGATGAACGAACTGGAGAACGTGGTAAAGGATATGCACTATACCACGCTGTATTTGCATACACATCGCTTCTTGGCAGGAGCCGTAGATTTCTGGAAACGCCAAGGGTTTACGGTTATTGCTGAGCAGGATGATGATTGGCAAACCGTACATATGGACAAGTTGGCATGTAAGTGACCATTGGAAACAGAACCGAAATTCTGACCACATTTTTGGAAAAAATGATTGATGATACTATAACTCTTGTATACAACAACATAGACATATACAACATACATGATGGGGGCTAGGCAGATGAACGAAACGAAGCGGAAAATTGTTTTTATTGATATTGATGGGACATTGGTAGATGATGACGGAAGCATTCCGTTGTCAGCACAGAAGGCTTGTAAACAGGCTAGAGAGAACGGACATCTGCTCTATTTATGTACAGGCCGATCCAAAGCAGAAATTTATGATTCCATCTGGGATGTCGGATTCGATGGTCTGATTGGTGCAGGTGGGGGTTATGTGGAGTTTGGCAAGGACGTGTTATATCACAAAAGGGTGACAGCGGAAGATGTTCGACATATGGTCGATTTCTTCAATGAAAACGGCATTGACTTCTACCTTGAATCCAACTCGGCATTGTATGCGAGTAGCAATCTTCAACCTCACCTGGAACGCCGTATCTATGGCGATGTGGAGAATGACCCTGTAGCCAGAGAGAAGAAGGAGCTGAAACCGCACCCGTTTATTGCCGGATTGACGTATGGAGAGGCTGACCTTTACAAGGATGACGTGAACAAAGTATGTTTCTTGGAGAGCTCAGCCATCCCGTTTGAGCGGATCAAGCAAGAGTTTGAAGGGAAATTCGAAGTCATTCAGTGCACTGTGCCGATCTTTGGTGAAGGAAGTGGTGAACTGATGATCCCTGGCATTCACAAAGCCATTGCGATCGCCGATCTGCTGAAGCATTTAGGCATGACCCAAGAAGATACATTCGCCATCGGTGATGGCATGAATGATGCCGAGATGTTGGAATTTTGTAACGTCGGAATTGCCATGGGTAATGCGAAGCCAGGTCTGAAAGCCATTGCAGATGATATTACTGGAACAGTAGAGGAAGATGGATTGTATCATAGTTTTGTGAAGTATGGATTGATTGAGGGATAAGATAATCCGATTCACACGAAAAAGATGGTAACACACATATCTGAAGGAATTGTCGTTGAACTTGAAATTAGTGTATTCAGATACTTAAGATAATGAGGAATAATAAGCATCGAATGATCAGATCAGAACAAAACAGGCATCTCCGTATTGGGGATGTCTATTTGTCATGTTCAGGCTTCAGTAAATATCCAGTGTAGAACTACACTAAATGCCCCGACACAGAGTCCAAAAAGGAGTCCAAAAATGATCACGAATTTCTTCCCATTCATAGGAATTGATAACCCTCCTCTTGACTTTATTATTGCATAACTCACAATGAAAGTTTATCATTAATTTTGAAAACAAGGAATTTATTGGTTTATGAGTGGCTGAATTAGTGTAGTAGATGAAATGTAATGTTGAATACATGGAGGATGCTGGATGAGTAAAGTAGCTCTGTTGTTTCCTGGACAAGGTTCTCAGGTGGTTGGTATGGGTAGAGACTTTTGGAATAACTTCGATGTGGCTAAGAAGTTATTTGAAGAAGCCAGTGATGCCCTTTCTTTGGATTTGAGAAAGTTATGTTTTGAAGGTAGCATGGCTGATTTGACAATGACGATGAATGCTCAGCCTGCACTTTTGACTGTTAGTGTCATAGCGTATCAGGTGTATATGCAAGAAATAGGGATGGAACCCGCTTATTTGGCTGGGCATAGTTTGGGAGAATATTCGGCTCTGGTATGCGCAGGTGTTCTCTCATTTCATGACGCCATTAAACTGGTAAGACAGCGAGGTATCATTATGCACAATGCAGACCCATATCAGAAAGGTACCATGGCCGCCATTTCAGGCATTCATTTAGATACACTTCAAAACATGTGCGAAGAAGTTTCAACAAAAGAACGTCCTGCCTGTGTGGCTTGTATGAACGCTGACCAGCAGTTTGTCATTTCAGGACATCGCCAGTCCATACAAGAAATTATAAAGAGAACTGAATCCAAAGGCACCAAACATTCTTTTTTAAATGTATCTGGCCCATATCATTCTCCCATGATGCAAACCGCAGCAGAACAATTCAAAGTTGAATCGGATCAATATCAATATGCCCATGCAAAGTACCCGATTATTTCCAACGTTACAGCAGCACCCTATGAGTCTGATCGATCTGTCGTGGATTATTTAACCATGCAGATGACGATGCCTGTAAGATGGTCAGAGTCTATGCTCTATCTGGTTGCAAATGGGGTTACTGAAGTTATAGAGTTGGGTTCTAAACATGTGTTAGTTAGTCTTATGAGTAAAATAACGAAGCGTATTATACCTTACTCGCTAAGTCAGCCTTCTGATTTACTTATGCTTACAAATACACATGAAAGAAAAAATAAGCTGTTAACAATTCGTAAAAAATGGTTGTCTGAGCTCATGGTAACCGCACTCATCTCCCGGAATTATAACCCTGATTCGATATCATACACCCAAACGGTTGAGCCATTATTCCACCAATTACAACGGGCAAAGGAACAAGTAAACAACAATGAATATGAACTTAGTGAAGAAGAGATAAATGATGCTCTACAGGTATGTCATTCCATTATTATAGCAAAAAAAATTCCATTGGATGGAACCGCGTTGATTGATGCAATCTAGTAATGCTGTATATTCTCTCGCAGGATCTGTAATACAGCGCCAGACTGCCTTGTTACAAGGCGGTCTTTTTTGTCGTTTGATACGTCTGAACTTGTTGAAACTCCAAACGTCAGGTAATAAATATGTCAATAACCCACAAATCAATCTCTATTTTTTACCAAAAAGTAACAATGAATTGATTGATTTTACATATATTTCTATGGTAAAATTTTGCTTGGAATATGTGTAAATAATTAGATAAGCATGTTAGAGATGATTCATTTGGAGGAGAGATATGTATACTAATCAGTTTCAAACATTAGTGGATATTATCCGCGACAGAGGTAAAATAACGGACCGAGGTATTCGTTTTATCGATGCGGACAAACGCGAAACTTTTATATCTTATCATCAATTATTTACTGAGGCAAAAGGGTATCTAGGTTATCTACAAGCCATCGGAATTAAACCTAAACAAGAGATTATTTTTCAGATTCAAGAAAACAAACGGTTTTTAGTCGCATTCTGGGCTTGTATACTCGGTGGAATGATCCCTATCCCTGTAAGTATTGGTGAAGATGAAGAACAAAACTTGAAAGTATGCCGTATTTGGAATTTGCTAAATAACCCTTTCATGATTGCATCTGAGAAGGTGCTGGATAAAATGAAGAGATTTGTTTTGGAACATGACATGCTTGATTTCCATCATCAATTAGAAGTCAGAACGGATCTGATCCAAGACACCATATACTATTATGAATCTATTAATAATATAGTTGAACCTCAGTCTGATGACTTGGCATTTATTCAATTCTCTTCTGGATCAACCGGTGATCCCAAAGGCGTCATGCTCACCCATCGAAACCTGATTTATAATACTTGTGCTGCTATTAATGGCACACAAATTAGTTCAAACGATAGTTTTCTCTCCTGGATGCCCCTTACCCATGATATGGGTTTGATTGGATTTCATCTCGTACCCCTCGTGGCAGGAATTCATCAGCACTTGCTCCCAACGGAATTATTCATTCGTAAACCGATTCTATGGATGAAAAAAGTAAATGAACACAAAGCAACCATACTGTCTTCTCCTAACTTTGGTTATAAATACTTCCTGAATTTCTTTCGCGAAGACAAAGCGGAGGGATGGGATCTGTCATCTGTAAGGGTCATTTATAACGGGGCGGAACCTATATTACCCGAAGTGTGTGATGAATTCCTAAATGTATTGTCAGCATATCACTTAAAGAAAACAGCCATGTTTACCGTATATGGATTAGCAGAGGCCTCTGTTGCCGTCTCCTTTCCCAAGGTAGAAGAAGAATTTACTGCGGTGTACGTTCACCGGGATCATCTGAACTTAGGGGAGTGTGTCATCGAAGTCGAGAAACATGCTGAACATGTGGCATCATTTGTTGCCGTTGGCGAAGCGATTGATTATTGCCATGTTAGAATTTGCGATGAGGAAATGAACAGTGTTCCCGATTTGGTTATTGGAAAAATTCAAATCAAGGGGGATAACGTCACCCAAGGTTATTATAACAATTCACTAGCAACGGAGAAGTTATTAACGCACGACGGATGGGTGAATACAGGAGATCTGGGTTTTATCATGAACGGAAAACTGGTTGTAACAGGGCGGGAAAAAGACATTATCTTTATCAATGGTAAAAATGTATATCCCCATGACATTGAACGTGTCGCCATACAATTAGATGATATTGAACTCGGAAGAGTTGCTGCTTGTGGTGTGTATGATTCGAATAGTCAAAGTGAAGAAATTATTGTGTTTGTCGTGTACAAAAAAAAGATCGAACACTTCTTACCGCTTGTTAAAGAAATCAAAAGACATCTATATAAACATGGGGGATGGAGTGTCAAAGAGGTACTGCCCATCAAAAAATTACCCAAAACAACAAGTGGGAAAATCCAGCGGTATCAGTTAGCCAAGCAGTATGAAGCAGGCAAATTCTCAACAGAATCTGCATTCATCCATGACTGGATCAAGAATGACAATGACAAGGCAAAAGAAGAGGCTGCTGTTTCGGTTCGAGTCATAGAACGTGAATTAACTTCACTATTTTCTGAAGTGCTGGTTGGGAAAAAGGTTGAACTTGAGGATAGCTATTTTGATATGGGTGCAACTTCATTACAGCTGGCCCAAATCGCTGAACGTATAGAACAAAAATACGGAGAAGAGCTTGCTGTTACGGATCTCTTTACCTATCCCTCGATAACTGAATTGGCAGCATATCTGGCTAGAGGTTACAGCGAGACCATGCAAGTCAACAAAACTCAAGAGGATCATACGCCATCCAAAGATATTGCTATTATCGGTATGTCTTTGAATCTCCCTGGTGCATCAAATGCAAGCGATTTTTGGCGTGTTTTGGAAAATGGAACGCATAACATTCGGGACTACCCGGAAAGTCGGATAAAAGACGCAGCGGATTATATACAATCCATGCGAAGTGCAATGAGCGAAGTTCAATGGATCAAGGGTGGTTACTTGGATCAAATTGATCAATTCGACTATTCTTTCTTTGGCATAACCCCTAAAACTGCACAATTTATGGACCCGAATCAAAGGATGTTCTTGCAAACGGCATGGCATACGATTGAAGATGCTGGGTATGCAGGGGAAGGAATCAATGGAAGAAATGTGGGCGTGTACGTGGGATATTCCAAAGTTGGGTATGATTACGAACGGCTCGTGACGGCGAGTTACCCCGCAGAAACCAAAAATTATATCATTGGAAATTTACCATCTGTACTGGCGAGCAGAATTGCATATTTCTTGAATTTAAAAGGCCCGGCCTTAACGATTGATACCGCTTGTTCCTCCTCACTTGTTGCTGTTCACATGGCATGTAAAGGATTGCTCGCCGGAGACTGTGAAATGGCAATCGCAGGCGGCATTCGAACGGCATTATTACCGATAAGTATCGGACTGGATATGGAATCTCCAGATGCATTGACGAGAACGTTTAGCGAAGATGCCAACGGCACGGGATTTGGCGAAGGTGTTGGGTCGGTCATGTTGAAGCCAATGCAGCAAGCGATTAAGGACGGGGATCATATCTATGGTGTGATTAAGGGAAGTGCGATTAATCAGGATGGAAAGACGGTAGGAATCACAGCACCTAACCCGGAGTCACAGACCAATGTGATCGAACAGGCATGGAAAGAAGCCGGCATTTCGCCTGATACGCTTAACTTTATTGAAGCACATGGAACAGGAACAAAATTAGGTGATCCGGTTGAGTTCAATGCTTTGCGTAAAGCTTTTGAGAAATATACGGATCGGAAACAATTTTGTGCAATCGGATCTGCCAAAGCTAACATTGGACATGGTTTTGAAGCGGCGGGGATCGCTGGATTAATTAAATCTATTCTTATGTTTCAACATAGAAAGATTCCACCATTGGTTCACTTTGACAAGCCTAATCCCCTGCTTAAGTTTGAAGCTTCACCTTTTTATGTGAATCAGGAACTAATGGCTTTTGGTGAAAAAGAGGGTCCATTAAGATGCGGGGTTAGTTCTTTTGGTTTCAGTGGTACCAATGCACATGTGGTTCTCGAAGAATATGTTCCTTCCCCAACCGTAGATAAAAGAATGTCCCAAGAGCCTCATCTATTTGTTCTGTCTGCTGCCACGGAACGGGCGCTGGATGAATTGGTTAGAACGTATCATGAATATCTAACCGATCACACGGATGTTTCCATTCAACAAATCTGTTATACAACCTGTACGGGAAGGGCTAATCTGGATTATCGGCTTGCCATCGTAGTCACGAGTACACAAGAATTACATGAAAAATTGAAACGAATTGCAAGCGGAGAGGGTAAACTGCCAAATGTTTATTTTGGTTATGCCAAAAAAGACAAAACGCTTGTTAGCGATCATATCTATGTTCAGGGAAAGGCAGAATCTTTAAATGAACTCGGTCAGTTATATATACTGGGGGCAGTGATTGATTGGGAAAGGTTTTATAATCATGAAGTCATTCGGAAAATTCCATTGCCTCTATATCCATTTGAGCAGAAGCGCTGTTGGATTGAAGTCAAACATACGATACCAGCGGGACATAGGTCAGAGAGGAATGAGGTTCAAATGGAGATGAATACAAACGATATTGAATTAAAGATTAAAACAAGCATCTGTCGTGCATCTGGTTTGAAGTTGGAAGAGCTGGATCATCAAGCTCATTTTCTCCAAATGGGATTGGATTCCATTATTCTTGTGCAAATTCAGAAGGAAATCTCAGAGCTGTTCCGTTTGAATATCCCGATGGAAATGTTTTTTGAAACCCTTACAAATATTAATTCCTTAGTTAAATATGTGTCAGAGAATATAAAGCATCATGATGTATCTGAAAATATAAACAATCAAACAGTTCAGGAGCATACTGAACAACGAAATATGGCATCTGTGAACAATATAAACACGGAAAAATCCTCAGGGAATGTGTCGGAGCAAATTGTAATGTCTGCCATTCAGCTCATGGAATCTCAATTAAAAAGTTTGAATGTGCTGTTAGGCGAGCAAATGAATGCTGTTCAATCGCCTCTTTTGGAAATGAAACATCATGAAACCAAACCAACCAAAGAGATCCAACCCAATTCGGAATCAAAGGAAGCTAAACCTTTTATACCGTATCAATCGTTGAAAATTCATGAAGAGAGCGGATTATCACCGCTTCAGAACCAGTATGTTGAACAATTTATAGCCAAGTATACCGCAAGAACCATAGGCTCCAAATTAAAAACAGGCCAAACACGTTTGGTTCATGCGAATAATCGCAATGTGTCCGGATTTCGCTCGTATTGGAAGGAAATGGTGTATCCCATCATTTCAACGCGTGCAGAGGGGTCTAAGCTATGGGATATGGATGGGAATGAGTATTTGGATCTGACGATGGGATTTGGTGTGAATCTATTTGGTCATAATCCAGCTTTTATTCAAAATGTAATAGCAGACAGCCTCCAGGAACAATTGCCTCCATTGGGCCCTATGTCAGACTTGGCAGGAGATGTCGCAGCTAAAATTTCCGAGCTAACGGGTGTAGAACGTGTCGCATTTTATAATTCAGGAACAGAAGCTGTTATGGTTGCACTTCGTTTAGCGAGGGCAACAACGGGGCGTTCCAAAGTTGTATTATTTTCAGGATCTTACCACGGTACACATGACGGTGTGTTGGGTGTAGCGAATCCTGGGGATGCTTTATCGTCTGCGCTGCCTATGGCTCCTGGTATTGTAAATAGCGCTATGGAAGATTTGATTATTCTTAATTATAACCATCCGCAATCCCTGGATATGATTCAGAACCTGGGTGGTGAATTGGCTGCTGTGCTTGTAGAGCCGGTGCAAAGTCGAAGACCTGATATGCAGCCAACACAATTCTTACGGGAACTTAGAGAAATAACAAATCAAACTGGGACTGCACTTATTTTCGATGAAGTCATCACTGGATTCAGAATTGGTCTGGGTGGAGCACAGGATTGGTTTGGGGTTCAAGCAGATTTGGTTACGTATGGGAAAGTGGTCGGTGGCGGGCTGCCTATTGGCATAGTCGCGGGTAAAGCTGAATTTATGAATCCGGTAGATGGTGGAACCTGGAACTTTGGTGATGATTCTTACCCTTCCGACGCAGATAAGAAAACGTTTGTCGGTGGAACCTTCTGTACTCACCCTCTTACGATGAGAGTGATGTTAACGGTATTACAGTATCTTCAATCTGAAGCAGAAACCTTATATAAGGAATTAAATGAAAAAACAGATTATCTTGTAAAAGAATTAAATGCGTTTTTCAAAACAGCGAATGTACCGATGCAAATGGTGAACTATGGATCTTTATTTAGATTTATATCATTTGGAGATATGGAATTATTCTTCTACCATTTAATTTATAAAGGTATATATATTTGGGAAGGCCGTAACTGTTTTATATCGACTGTGCATTCCATGGGTGACATGGATACGATAATCAGAATCGTGAAAGAGACGATCCATGAACTACGCGAGTGGGGGTTTATCCTTGGTGAATCGCCTGTTTCGGAATATCCGCTCTCTTTAGAGCAAAAACAATTATTGTTAACTTCATTACATGGGGAAGATGCGAATGCTGCATTAAATCAGAGTGTTATTTTAAAAATGACAGGTGGAATAAAACCTTCCACACTGGATCAGGCCGTGAATCAAATCGCACAGCGTCATGAAGCCCTGAGAACAGTCATTCATGCCGATCGTGAAACACAACAAATCAGATCCGTAATGGAATTTCAATGTACATGGTTGGATTTCTCGGCATATGCGGGTGAGGATCAAGAACGGGAAATTTCCAATTGGTTATCTTCCGATGCAAATGAAGCCTTCAATTTACAGTCTGGGGAACCTCTATTTAGAATCACCTTGCTTAAAAAGGCAACTGATCAATACCTTATGGTGCTGACATTTCATCATATTGTTGTAGATGGCTGGTCGATTGCTGTATTCATTCAAGAGTTGGAACATACCTATTCTGCTCTGGTCCGAGGAGTTCCGGTTCAATTACCTGAAGCCACTCCATTCCGTGAGTATTTAAGATGGCAACGACTTGAACATGAAAAAGGCTCATTTACCGAAGGGATTCAGTTCTGGAAAGAACAATTTTCCTTATCCTATCCCAACATTACACTTCCAACGGCACCGTCCGATGATGTGCCCAAGGGATATGACGGTGAAAGATATTCTATTAAGCTGGATCATCAATTAACAGAGTCATTGCGAACGTTAAGCATCAATAATAAGAGCAGTTTGTTTGTAACAATGTTTGCAGCGTTTCATTTATATTTGCATCAACTAACAGGGCAGTCTCACCTTGTTATCGGCGTGCCTACAGCGGGTCAGTCTCATATGCGAAAAAATACGCTGATTGGCAACTGTGTCAACATTGTACCTGTTCATCATGCCTTGTTAACGAAGCAATCCGTTGTAGACCATGTTCTTCAGCTCAAGGAAACGCTGGCTCTAGTCATGAAGCATCAGCATGTTCCATTGACCCTCGTATCCGAACAGCTTGCTCATATGACTGCACCGGATACCCGGATTTTATTCAATATGGACAGAACGATTCATCATCTTCAATTTGAAAATATCAAGACTGAATTCATGTCGTATCCGATCAAACATATTTCTTACGATTTGTTTCTTAATATTACGGATGTTAGCCATGAATTGTACCTTGATTTTGATTACAATACCGATCTTATTGGACCTGAGATGATGAAACTGTGGTCTGAAGGATTTAAAGGTTTGCTGCAACATATGGTGAGTCATCCAGAGGCTGAAATCTCGTCTTTGACGTTGTTCTCATCCAAGCAACAGGATCAATTACAAGAGATGTACAATCGGTATGTTACGGAGCGTCTTCCTCACGTTAATCATGCAGCCATATTCGAGTCTCCAGTCAATGACGTGGAGAAAAAGCTGGCTTTGATCTGGGAGGACGTATTATCCCTCGATCAAGTGGGGAGACATGATCACTTTTTTGATCTCGGAGGTAACTCGCTCAAGGCGACAGTAATGCTATCCAAGGTACATGAGCAGTTTCAACACAAAATTTCAATCGTTCAATTCTTCCAAAACCAACGTCTGAAGCAGCTGGCCAGTCTGATTACAGGCGAGAACGAGGAAACATTCATTCCGATTAAGGCATTGGACGTCAAGGAATTCTATGAGACATCATCTGCACAACAGCGGATCTACTTTTTGGATCAATTTGAGCCGAATAGTGTGTTTCAGAACATGTGCGGCCATATTACGGTTACAGGAAATATCGATGAAGCTAAATTGATTTCGTCATTGGAACAAATCGTGCACCGTCACGAAGCTTTTCGCACCAGTTTCCATCTGATGGATGGAGAGCTTTACCAGGGTATTGCTCCAACGATTGATTTTGAAGTGAAACGATCTCAGGAAAGTTCTGCTTCATTCGAACAACATGTTAAGGCGTTTGCCAAACCATTTGATTGCTCCAAAGCACCATTAATACGTGCCGAATTCATTCGTGTAAACGATGATCATGCAGAGATTCTCATCGAGATGCATCATATTATATCGGACGGATATTCCGTTGGCATTCTTGCGAATGAACTGATCGATGTGTATGACGGAAGAAGCATGTCGGAAATTGAGATTGAATACAAAGACTTTACAGCTTGGCAAAAAGAATTTCTGGCGGGGGAGTCTTATAAGCAGCAAGAAAAATATTGGCTGGATCAATTCAAAGGAGAACTCCCGAACCTTAATCTGCCTACTGATTTTGTTCGGACACCTCATTTGACTTCGGCAGGTTCAAGATTGTCATTTGTGTTGGATCAGCATTTGAAGCAGTCGCTGGAAAAGCTTGCGAAACAAACGGGAACTACGATGTTTATGGTGTTATTGGCAGCGTATAATGTGCTGCTTCATCAATACACAGCACAAGAAGATATGATTGTAGGCACGCCAACATCAGGAAGAAACCATCCGGATGTCGAGAATATGATAGGTGTCTTTATCCAGACGTTAGCGATTCGCTCACAGCCGGTGGGGAATAAGTCGTTTCGATCCTATCTCGAAGAAATTAAAAAACAATCCCTGGATGCATTGGATAACCAGGACTATCTTTTTGACAATCTTGTAGAGAAATTAAACACACATCGGGATACCACTGGGACAGCACTTTTTAATACGATGTATATCTTCTTAAATACCGCGTTGAATCAACGGCAAGAACAGGATTGCAGCTTTAAAGTTAGAGAATTAAATGTCGGTGTATCGTTGTATGATCTGATGTTCATCGTTGAGGATGATAACGAGTGTCTGGAAATGCACTTTAATTACAAGACGGAGCTGTTTGAACGGGATACCATCGACAGAATGAAAACACATCTGTTCAACATCCTCAGAGACATTGTGATCGAACCTGATATTGCCTTGTCCGATATTCAAATGCTGTCTGAACATGAGCAGGACGTTCTTTTATATGACTTTAATGATACCAACATAGAATATTCCCGGGATCAGACCATACAGGAGTTATTCGAAGCACAGGTGGAACGGACACCTGATCAATTAGCCGTCGCTTTTGGAGATGAGCAATGGACGTATCGTCAATTGAATGAACGGGCGAATCAGTTGGCATATACGCTTAGAGCTGAGGGAGTGCAACAGGATCAATTTGTAGGCATTCTGACAGATCGTTCGATTGATATGATCGTTGGCATCTTTGGCATTCTAAAAGCAGGCGGGGCGTATGTACCGATTGATCCGGATTCTCCTGAAGAGCGTATCCGGTACATCCTGCATGATTCGGGGGCAACATTGTTAGTCACGCAAAAGCATTTGAAGCAGTTGGTATCGTTTAATGGAAAAATGATTGATTTGAACGATGAAGAAACCTATGCAGCTAATCTGTCGAATCTGGAACCGGCCGGGAATTCCGAGCAGTTGGCTTATGTGATCTATACTTCAGGCACAACAGGTATGCCAAAAGGTGTAATGATCGAACATCGTCAGGTTCATCACTTGGTCCAAGCGTTGTACAGTCAAGTTATAGATGATCAGCATAGCGGTTTGCATGTCGCTTTACTTGCGCCTTACTATTTCGATGCATCTGTGAAGCAGATTTTTGGCGCACTGCTGTCAGGACATGCCTTGTTTATTGTAGACAAGGACACGGTACTGGATGGACAAGATTTAATGAATTATTATCAGCACCACCAAATTGATTTGACGGACGGTACGCCTGCACACCTGAAATTACTATCGAAGGCAAAAAACGTTCAAGGCATATCGCTAAAATATATGCTCATTGGTGGTGAAGCTCTTTCTCAGCAAAGTGTAAATGAAATCACATCATTATTTGCTCTCAATCAGATCACGCCTCCAACCATAGTTAATGTGTACGGTCCAACAGAATGTTGTGTGGATGTTGCGACATACCGTGTACTTCCAGAACACCTGGATACAGCGAATCAACGAGCTCACCTACCGATTGGTCGAACATTAGGAAATAATCGCCTGTATGTATTGAACAAACATGGCAAAGTTCAGCCTGTAGGCGTCGTAGGGGAATTATGTATCTCTGGCGATGGGGTTGGTAGAGGATACTTGAATTTACCTGAGCTGACAGCAGAAAAATTTGTACGTGATCCGTTTGTCCAGGGAGCGACAATGTACAAAACGGGAGATTTGGTGAGATGGCTTCCCGATGGGCATATCGAGTATCTGGGAAGAATGGATCACCAAATTAAGATTCGCGGATATCGGATCGAAGTAGGAGAAGTCGAAGCAACGCTGTTAGATCTAGAGTGTGTGAAAGAAGTTATCGTCGTTGCACATGAGGATGATCACGGGGACAAATCGTTATGTGCATACTTTACAGCGGATTCCACGCTGACGGTGGGAGAGTTAAAACAAAGCCTCTCTAAAGTGTTGCCGAATTACATGGTTCCAGCCTACTTTATACAATTGGATCACATGCCTCTCACAGCGAACGGGAAAATCGATCGCAAATTGCTTCCGAGTCCAGAAGAGAACATACAAACGGGAAGTGAATATATAGAACCCCAAACTGGGGTGGAAAAACAGTTGCTGCCTATTTGGCAGGATGTGCTTGCCGTGAAAAAAATCAGTGTAAAAGACCATTTTTTTGATGTAGGAGGCAACTCTTTACGTGCGACCAAGCTGGCCGCTAAAATCAATCAAAAGCTGAATATCCACATATCGGTAAGAAACGTCTTTGAATGGCAGACCATTGAACAGATGGCTCAATCTATTGAACAAATGGAACAGGAAGTATCAGTTTCCATTCCTCAAGTGGAGGAAAAAGAATATTATCCTATTTCTTCGGCGCAAATGAGAATGTACATTATGAGCATCAAAGCTGGCAAGGAACTCATGTACAACATGTCAGGTATGTTTATGTTGGAAGGATCGCTTGATCGCACCAGATTGGAAGAAGCATTCCAACAATTGATTCATCGTCATGAATCGCTTCGGACTGGATTCAAAGTCATACACGGAGAACCGAAACAGATCGTATACCCTAAAGTGAACTTTGCAATTGAATTGATCGAGTCAACGGAAGTAGAGATCGAAGATCGAATTGAACAGTTTGTTCGCACATTTGATCTCGGGCAAGCACCTCTTATGAGGGTGGGACTTATTGAACTTCAGCAGGAGGGTCATGTATTGCTGGTAGATCTCCACCATATCATTGCAGACGGACTATCCGTGCATCTTCTGATGACTGAACTTAGCCAGTTCTATAAGGGAGAGGAGCTGTCTCCTCTTCGAATTCAATATAAGGACTATGCTGAATGGCAGCAAATGCAACTTCGTAGTGAGCGGATGAAAAAGCAGGAGAAGTATTGGCTTACTGTGTTTGATGAGAGTATCCCGCTATTGGATCTGCCAACAGACTATGAGAGACCTGAAACGCTAAGCTATGCGGGAGATGTATTGGACATTGTTTTGGAGGAAGACATCCTTCCGGGCTTGAGAAAAATGGAAGCTCTGACAGGAACAACGCTATACATGATTCTATTAGCCTCCTATACGATTCTGTTGTCCAAATACAGCGGACAAGAAGATATCATTGTGGGCACGCCGATTGCAGGCAGGACACATGCTGAGCTGGAGCCGGTCATGGGGATGTTTGTGAACACACTGGCTATTCGCAATTATCCTGCCGCGGATAAAACATTCACGGAGTATCTGCTGGAAGTGAAAGAAAATATGTTGAACGCTTATGAGAATCAGGATTATCCGTTTGAAGAATTGATTGAGAAAGTGAATGTAACCAAAGATGCTCGGCGGAATCCGTTGTTTGACACTATGTTTGTATTGCAGAATACAGATGCTTCAGAGATTCAGATGGATGGGGTAACCTGTAAGCCTTATGCTCCAAATACGAGAGTATCCAAATTCGATTTAACGTTGTATGTTACCGAATTGCAACACAAGTTAGAAGTGGCCTTTGAATACAGTACGATTTTATTTGAGAAAACAACGATTGAAGCGATGTCACAAAATCTGTTGGTCATATTAACAGCCATTGCCAACGACCCTCATATTGAAATCAAGAAGATTCAATTGGTTGAAGAATTAATAGATGGGGCTACGCTGGCTGATCTAATTGAAGTAGATTTCTTCTAAGCTAACCTAAAAATATAAAGTGATCGGGGTGCCGTATGTCTATTTTTAAGAAACAGGAATCGTATTGGGCAAGCCGATTTGAAGATGATGATCATCTTGTTCATTTGCCTTATTGCAAGACAACCTCCAAACACCCAGACGATACGCAGCACCAGAATGATATATATAAGTCTTTGTCAGCCGATGTTTCACATAAAATCAAGTCCATGTCGCGAAATGCTCCTATGGCGATCTATACGATCTTATTAACGGGAGTTCAGTGTCTGTTATATAAATACACGAATGAAACCAAGATGATTATTGGTATACCAACGATGGAAGAAAAGAACACTGATCTATCGCTCTCGAATAAGGTTCTTGTCTTAAAAAATAATATCAATCATGCGATGTCATTCAAATCCTTATTTAATCAAGTGAAGACCAGTTTAACTGAAGCCATTCAGCATCAACGAATCCCTTTCAGAAAAATGGTTGAACGTTTAAATGTTCAGTATGATTCGAACCATGTACCTCTAATTCATACCTTGGTTTCGTTGAATGAAATTCATCCTGCCCTTGATGAAAATAACGTAAAAGCGGCGACGATGTTCCACTTTGATCTCGAGAACGACTTCATTCAGTTAAGATTAGTTTATGATGATGATCGTTATGATCGCGATTATATGGTACAAATTGTAGAGCATCTTGACCAATTGTTTTCCGTAGTTCTAAACCAACCTGATCTGGAGTTAAGTCAAGTAGATATGCTATCAGAGTTTCATCGAAACAAGTTGTTATATGACTTTAACGATACAAGCGTGGGGTATCCACAGAACAAAACGATGCATCAATTATTTGAAGAACAGGTGGAGCGAACACCGGACCATCCGGCAGTCGTATTTGAGAATAGACAGTTAACGTACAGAGAGTTAAATCAAAAATCCAACCTATTGGCCCGATTACTTCAAGCTAAGGGGGTGCAGGCGGGTCAGTTCGTTGGCATTATGGCAGAGCGCTCACTTGAGATGATCATAGGTCTATTCGGTATTTTAAAAGCTGGCGGGGCATATGTCCCAATCGATCCGGAATATCCGGCAGACCGTATTCACTATATCCTTGAGGATTCAAAAGTGGCTTGGTTGCTGCATCAAAGTCATATACAGAAGCCGGAACATTATGCAGGGACATGTGTCATTCTGGATTCTGAAATAAATCACTATGATGATCATTTAAAATTGGACGATGGAGCGATCTCCAGTGATCTGGCATATATGATCTACACGTCTGGAACAACAGGTCATCCCAAAGGCGTAATGATTGAACATGCCAGCATTGTAAATTCCCTGCAATGGAAATCGGATTTTTATCATTTTACCGGAGATGATCGGGTATTAATGCTGAATCCTTTCGTTTTTGATTCATTTATTACTCATTTCTTTGGTCCGATGATATCTGGCTCGACAGTGTATTTGTTAAACCAGCAACAGTGTAAAGATGCTATAGCCATCAATACGATGGTCAAAAAACAGCAAATTACGCACATCCAAAGTCCACCCAGTTTCTTGATGACCCTATTGGAACAAGTAAGCGCGGAAGATTGGGCATCTATGAAAAATGTGGTGGCTGCGGGAGAGAAGATTGTTCCTGCCTTAATACACAAATTGCAGCGCATCAATCCACGCATCGAAGTGTGTAATGAATACGGTCCAACCGAAAATAGTGTTGTATCCACAGTTTTGTCGATCAAGTCGGCAGATCAAAATATCTCAATCGGGAAGCCTATTGCGAACAATAGAGTCTACATTTTAGGAGAACGGAATGAATTGCAGCCAATTGGAGTTCAGGGAGAATTATGTGTAGCCGGAGCAGGGCTATCCAGAGGTTACTTGAACCGTCCAGATCTGACTGCGGAGAAATTCGTGGATGATCCATTTGTTTCGGGAGCAAAAATGTACAAGACAGGTGACTTCGCAAGATGGCTGCCCGATGGGAACATAGAGTATATAGGAAGGGTAGATCATCAAGAGAAAATTCGTGGACACCGGATTGAACTTGGTGAAGTGGAGACGGCTCTTCTAAATAGTACCCAGATAAAAGAGGCCATCGTCATAGCCAGAGAAGATGAAACAGGAACCAAACAATTATGTGCGTACCTGGTAGGAGAGGATGCAATCACGATCGGGGAACTGCGGGAGACGCTGTCCCAGCAACTGCCAAACTACATGATTCCGTCCTATTTTGTACAGCTGGCTCAGATGCCGCTCACGTCCAACGGGAAAATCGATCGCAAAGCTTTGCCTGCTCCCAAAGAACATATGTTGAAGAGCATGGAGTACGAAGCACCCCGAACGATGGTGGAACAACAACTTGTATCGATCTGGGAAGAGGTACTTGGGGTAGAGAACATTGGGATTTTGGATAATTTCTTCGAACTTGGAGGAGATTCGATTAAATCCATTCAAGTTTCTTCGAGGTTATATCAAGCAGGTTACCAGGTGCAGATGGATCATCTGTTTAAAAATCCAACCATAGCAAGCTTGATTCCCTATGTTCAACCCATAAGTACCCTGTCAGAACAGGGAATTATCACTGGAAAAGTGATGCTGACTCCAATCCAACATTGGTTTTTTGAGCATTACAAGGTGGACGCCCATCATTATAATCAGTCCGTGATGTTGTACCGGAAAGAAGGTTTTCATGAAGTCACACTTCGCCGTGTATTCGATAAATTGAGTGAGCATCATGATGCACTTCGTACAGTATATCGCTTTACAGAACAGGGTTATGAAGCGTGGAATGAAGGGTTGGCAAGGGAATCCTTATATACACTTGAAGTGATGGACTTCAAGTCATTAGCAGATCCGTCTCAAGAAATCGAGAAGAAGGCAAATGAAATGCAGAGCACGTTCACTTTGGAACGTGGACCTTTGATGAAGTTGGGCGTATTTCAGTGTGCAGATGGAGATCATCTATTAATCGTTATTCATCACCTCGTCATCGACGGGGTTTCATGGCGAATTTTGATCGAAGACCTATCCAGAGGATATGAACAATTAAGTGATGGAGAATCGATTCAACTACCGCAAAAAACGGCTTCATTCCAATTATGGGCAGAACAGCTTCAGTTGTATGCGAACAGTGATGCGATAACGCAAGAGCTAGCCTATTGGAATGAAATTGAACAAGTAACCTATAAACCGTTACCTACAGATTTCGAAGCGGATCATGCACTGGAAAGAGACAGCGAAGAGATCACTATGGAATGGTCAGCGGCAGAAACGGAACAATTATTAAAACAAGCGAATCGTGCGTATAAAACGGAGATTAGCGATTTGCTGCTCCATGCATTAGGCATGTCTATTCACCAATGGACGGGCATGGATAAAGTGCTGGTCAATCTGGAGGGACATGGAAGAGAACAAATTTTACCGGATCTCGATATTACACGAACGATCGGATGGTTTACGAGCCAGTATCCGGTTGTACTTGATATGGAAGCAAGTTCAAATATGTCTCTTTTCATCAAAACCAACAAAGAAATGATTCGTCAAATCCCTAAAAAAGGGATTGGTTATTGTATTTTACGATATTTAAGTGCACATCAGCAAGAAACGCCCTTTACCTTGAATCCTGAAATTAGCTTTAACTATTTGGGTCAATTTGATCAGGATCTTCAGAATAGCGGGATGCAGATCTCTCCCTACCCAGGCGGAGCAACAGCAAGCGACAATCACAGAAGAAATGTTCTTATCGATATGAATGCCTTAATTGTAGAAGGCAAATTGACGTTGTCACTTCGGTATAGTCGCACCAAATATCAAAAAGAAACGATGGAGCGAGTGGTAACATATTTTAGAGATCATCTGCAAGAAATCGTGATGCACTGTGTGACAAAAGAGAAGCCGGAATGTACACCAAGTGATCTAACGTTAAAAGGAATTACGATTGAAGAATTAGAAGGATTTGTTCAAGAATCGGAACACATTGGTGAAATCGAAGATATATATGCTTTGTCACCGATGCAAAATGGGATGTTCTTTCATCATTTGCTTCATTCAAAATCGGAAGCGTATTTCCTTCAAACCACGCTGGATCTTCATGGTCCGTTAGACGTGGAAGCTTTTACGAAGAGTCTGGATCAGTTGATGCAGCGTAATTCGATTCTCAGAACAAATTTTCATAGCAAATGGAAGAATGGACCTCTGCAAGTGGTATACCGTCATAAACGGAATGGACTAATATACGAAGATTTGCGTGAGATGAATGAAAAAGATCGTGAAGCATACGTGGCAGAATATACAAGAACAGATAAAATAAAAGGTTTCGACCTGTCTCAGGATGTCTTAATGCGTATTTCGATCTTGCAAACGCATGACCAAACCTATCGTTTCATTTGGAATTATCATCATATTTTAATGGATGGCTGGTGCCTGTCTCTTGTAATCCAGGAGTTGTTTGATGGATACTTTGCTATTCAGGAACAACGAAAACTGGAGGCAAAGAGTACGATTCCATACAAACACTATATTGAATGGCTGGACAACCAAGATCATGAAGAATCCCTGAAATACTGGCGTGACTATCTGCAAGGTTATGATGAGCAGACCACTTTGCCAAAAGAACATTCAATTACGAAGAGTGATGAATATCATTCAGAGCATATGATTTGTACACTTAGTCAGGAATTAACCGGACAGCTCGCACAAGTGGCCAGTCAGAATCAGGTGACGCTGAACACGTTCATGCAGACAGCCTGGGGAATGTTGCTACAGATATATAACGGCAGTGAGGATGTTGTATTCGGAAGCGTGGTGTCGGGCAGACCTGCGGCGATTGTTGGAGTTGAGCGAATCATTGGTTTATTCATCAATACCATTCCTGTACGCGTTCAGACTCAAGGTAACGAGACATTTGCAGCGGTTATGAAGCGGAATCAGGAACAAGCTGTGGCTTCGCATCCACATGACACGTATCCGTTATACGAGATTCAGGCGGAAACATCGCAAAAGCAAAATTTGATTGATCATATCCTGATATTCGAAAATTATCCTGTACAGGGCATTATGGAACAGTTTGGGGATCAGGAAGAGACAGCTCTTCGGATTACGAATGTAGAAGCAGATGAACAAACAAATTATGACTTTAACCTGATTATCAAACCAGGCCAATCGATGAAATGCATGTTCTATTACAATGCTAATGTCTATGACCGGGCAAGCGTAGAACGCATTCAAGGTCACTTGATTCAGATGTTGGAGCAAGTGGCCAACAATCCGCTTATCCCTATCCATGACATTGACTTGACTACAACACAGGAGAAAACACAAATTTTGGAACAGTTTAATGATTCTATGGCTGAATATCCAATGGACAAGACAATTCATGGACTGTTTGAGGAACAAGCAGCAAGAACTCCCGAAAACGTTGCGGTTGTATATGATGATCGACATTTAACCTATCAAACGCTGAACGAGAAAGCCAACCAATTGGCAAGAACGTTGAAGGCTAAAGGCATTCAAAATGATCAGTTAATCGGGATCATCGCTGATCGTTCGCTAGACATGGTTGTAGGGATCCTTGCGATTTTGAAAGCGGGTGGCGCATACGTGCCGATTGATCCTGAATATCCGGAGGATCGTATAAACTACATGCTTGAGGATTCGGGTGTACATGTATTATTAATGCAAAGTCATTTGCAAGAACGCATCTCTTTTGCAGGAGAGGTCGTTTGCCTGGATCAACCTGAGTCCTATCATGAAGATCATTCCAATTTGGGAATGACTGCTGCACCAACAGGCCTGGCTTATGTAATTTATACCTCAGGAACAACAGGTAAACCAAAAGGGACATGTATTGAACATAAAAATGTGGTGCGATTGTTGTTCAACAGTAAAAATTTGTTTGATTTTAATGCATCAGATACATGGACATTATTCCATTCCTTTTGTTTTGATTTTTCGGTATGGGAAATGTACGGGGCATTGCTCTATGGCGGAAAACTGGTTATCGTACCTCAAATGACGGCAAAAAGTCCGGAACAATTTCTACAATTGTTAAAAAACGAGCAAGTGACGATATTGAATCAAACGCCAACGTATTTCTATCATCTTCTTCAGGAAGAACTGGCAGGTCATGCAACAGATCTGAAATTAAGAAAAGTGATTTTTGGAGGAGAAGCCCTCAATCCCGTGTTATTGAAGGATTGGAAGCTGAAATATCCATTTATCCAGTTAATTAATATGTATGGGATAACCGAAACAACGGTTCATGTAACGTATAAGGAAATAACCGACATTGAAATACATGCTGGAAAGAGCAATATTGGAAAACCAATCCCAACGTTGCAGACCTATATTTTGGATAAACACCAGCGCATTCAACCGATCGGTGTTCAGGGAGAATTAGTTGTAGCAGGTGAGGGCCTTGCCAGAGGTTATCTGAACCGGCCTGATTTAACCGCAGAGAAATTTGTTGATCATCCCTGGATTACAAAAGGGAAAATGTATCGCACAGGAGATGCCGCAAGATGGCTGTCGGATGGGAATATTGAATATCTGGGACGAATCGATCATCAAGTGAAAATTCGCGGTTACCGAATTGAGCTTGGCGAAGTGGAAACTGCGCTCTTGCAAATAGACTCCATTCAGGAAGCAGTCGTTATTGCCCGTGAGCATAAGGATGGTTCGAAGCAGTTGTGTGCGTATTGGAAAGGCGACAGCTCACTGACAGCGAAGAAAATCAGAATGGCATTATCTCATGAAATTCCGGATTATATGATCCCGTCTTATTTTGTTCAATTAGAGCATATACCGTTAACTTCCAATGGGAAGGTTGACCGTAAGGCATTGCCATCTCCACAAGAACATATGCAAAAAGGGACCGAGTATATGGCGCCGCAGAACGCTGTAGAACAAGCGATCGTCGCTGCCTGGGAAGCTGTGCTTGGTGTTCAAAAGGTTAGCACATCAGATCATTTCTTTGAACTCGGGGGCGATTCGATTAAATGTATTCAAGTTTCCTCACGACTGCTTCAAGCAGGGTATAAAGTGGAAATGAAGCATTTCTTCACCTATCCGACAGTAGCGGAGTTGAGTGAACACGTTACATCCGTGAGCACTATTTCTGAACAAGGGGAAGTTACGGGACAAGTGATGCTGACACCTGTTCAGCGCTGGTTCTTTGATCAAAATATGGTGGACGCACATCATTACAATCAGGAAATGATGTTCTTTCGTGAAAAAGGGTTTGATGTTCGTTTTATTCACAGCATCATGGATAAGATCGTGAAACAGCATGATGCTCTCCGCATCCTTTATCGACAAGCTCCTGAAGGCGGATATGAAGCGTGGAACCGAGGGGCAGACGAAGAAGGATTATACAGCCTTGAAATCGTTGACCTCAAAACAGAAGCAGATCCTGCATCGTTCATTGAAAATAAAGCAAAAGAAATTCAGAGTGGTATGGATCTGTCTCACGGACCTTTGATCAAACTTGGGTTTTTCCAATGTGCTGAAGGGGATCACCTGCTTATTGCCATTCATCATTTGTTGGTAGACGGGGTTTCATGGCGTATTTTATATGAAGATATCCAGACAGGGCAAGACCAGTTCTTAAGAGGTGAAGAAATCCGGCTTCCTCAAAAAACGACCTCGTTTAAACAATGGGCAGAACAATTGTCGACGTTTGCAGACAGCCCGGCGATGAAGCAAGAGAATCCATACTGGAGTCGTGTGGAGCAGGCCCAGCTAAGCCCGCTGCCAAAAGATATGGATTGTGATGAGACGATTGGCAAAGATAGTGAAACGATCACCCTTCATTGGACAGCAGCGGAAACCGAGCAATTATTAAAGCAAACACATCATGCGTACCATACGGAAATTAATGATATATTGCTAACGGCATTAGGAATGGCTGTTGATGATTGGACAGGCATGGGAGAAATCCTCGTAAATCTGGAAGGGCATGGTAGAGAAGACATCCTGCCAGAGCTGGACATTACGCGTACAGTGGGATGGTTTACAAGTATGTACCCCGTTATGATTACGATGGAGTCCGGGGCTGACTTATCAAGGAAGATTAAGACCGTCAAGGAAGGACTGCGCCAGATCCCAACCAAGGGCATTGGTTACGGGATTTCGAGGTATTTGTCACATGGAAATGAAGGATTCAAGTTAGAGAAAAATCCCGAAATTAGTTTCAACTATATGGGACAGGTGAATCAGGATTCGGGCCAAGATGGCATTAAATTCTCGCCTTATTCCAGCGGGCCATCCGTAAGTGAAAACAACAAGAGACCTTTTGTGCTGAATATCAATGGCATTGTTACAGAGGGTCGGTTGTCGTTGTCCATTAACTATAGTTCAAAACAATATCGCCGGGAAACGATGGAGCAATTGGCTTGTCTCTATAAGGAAGGTCTTGATAGAATCGTTGAACATTGTGTAAGGAAGGAACAAACCGAGCTTACACCAAGTGATATTTCATGCAAGTCATTAACCATTGATCAATTGGATCAAATCGTGGAACACACTGGGCACATCGGTCGAATCGAAAATGTGTACCCACTTACACCATTACAGAAGGAAATGTTGTACGAAAGTGAACGGAATCCAATTTCGGGCGCTTACTTTGTACAAATCATGTTTGATATGCGTGGAGATTTGGATGTTACCTCTTTTGCGCAAAGTTTGGATCAATTAATGCAAAGGCATGCGATATTAAGAACTAATTTTTACAGTGATTTCGTGGATATCCCTCTTCAAATTGTGTATCAAGAGAAGAAATTTGAATTTAACTATGAAGTTGTAGCTGGCACAAGTGAGCTGCAACGTAAAACGTATGTTGACGAGTATATCGAGCAAGACAAGGCAAGAGGATTTGACTTACAACGAGATTCGCTAATACGTATGTCTGTTTTACGAACAAAGCATGAGGAATACCGCGTCATATGGAGTTTTCACCATATTTTGATGGATGGCTGGTGTATGTCTCTGGTAAGCAAAGAAATATTTGAGAATTACTTTGCGATTCGGGAGAATAGAAAGCCTCAAGTGACTCTATTAACACCTTATAGTCAATTCATTGAATGGTTGGAACAGCAAGATCATCAAGGTGCAATAACGTATTGGAGTCATTACCTTGATGGTTATGAGGGGCAAACGAAACTGCCCGGAGAAAAAGTCAAACCGAAACATGAAAGACAGGATTCCAGAACGCTAAACTGCTATTTGGATGATGTACTGGTCGAGCAAATGAAACAGATTGCAGAACAGCAGCATGTTACTCTCCATACGTTAGTGCAGACGGCCTGGGGTGTATTGTTGCAGCAATACAATGAAAGCAATGATGTTGTATTCGGAAGTGTGGTATCGGGCAGACCGCCTGTCATCCCTGGGATCGAAAGCATGATTGGGTTATTTATTAATGCGATTCCTGTTCGTATCCAGGCTCAGGCCGATGAGTCATTTATATCTCTAATGAAAATGAATCAGGCACAAGCTGTGGAGTCACATGCATATGATACGTATTCGTTATATGATATTCAAAATCTGACCAAGCAAAAACAATCTCTGATTAACCATGTTGTTGTATATCAGAACTTCCCGGTAGAGAACCGAATGGAGAGTCTGGGCCAGAAAGGTGAAATACCGCTTGAGATTATGAATGTTGGGGGTACAGAACACAATAGTTTTGATTTTACTTTGATTGTCAAACCCCATGAAAATATGAAAATCATATTGATGTACAATGCCAATGTGTATGACTCATCTACCGTTGAACAGATTCAAAAACACTTTATTTCCATGATTCAACAGGTGGTAAGTAACCCGGAAGTTAAAATAAACGAACTTGCGTTGAGTACGTCGAACAGTTATTAGACGTGAATGGCAAACTTCAACGAACCTCAGTAATGTTATTTCATCATATCAGGGTGTCAGAACCTAAAAATCGACCCAATCGACGGAATAACGTCTCTGTGATTCGTTACATCACAGACCTGTGCAAATCTGAGCGAATAGCGTGTACCAGGTTCATTAGAATTAAATAACTTTAATAAGGGATGCCTCAGTCATGCTCATGACTGAGGCATCCCCTTTTTATGCTCCGTTAATGATGATAGCTGGAAAATTACTGTAGATGGAGAAATGAAGTCTCTTACGTGGTCGGATCAACATTGTGATGTCACAAGCGAGGCAGATCAGCTGTTGAAACTGCGGAAGTTCATTCAACAGATCGTTGAAACGAAAGAAGCCTCCGTATACATTTTGATCGACCTTTTAACAATTCCTCCCTTCTGACCGATATATAATAAGTACATCTATGTAATCAGAAAGTGAAAGGAGTGCAGAACATGGATATTGCAGCATTATCAATGGCGATGAGCCGAGCGTCAGTAGTGCAGTCGGCAAGCTTGCAAGTGATGTCGATTACAAAAGACATGGCACAGCAGCAAGGCCAGCAGATGGCAGAAATGTTGAAGTCAATGCCTGCTCCTCATCCCAATCTGGGTGGAAGTCTCGATCTTTCGGTTTAGTTGAAATTACAGTATGTGTCCTCATGTAATACCCATTGCAGCAAGCAAAACCCAAACAGCTCCAATTCGAATGAATTGAAGCCGTTTGGGTTGTTTTTTTTCTAAATACATTCCGAAATTATGATCTTTTTATTACGATCTTCTCAGCGAAACTTTGACAAGCTTGGCAATCTGCCTTCAAAGGGCAGCGTATCCTTCAATGTCCATAACTCATCGTAACTGGAAATCTGAAGATCGGCTTTGGACAAGTCCTGATTGCCTGATCCCGGATTACGATATCCGATGCAACGCATGCCTGCACTTTTGGCGGCGTGGACACCATTGCGCGAGTCCTCGATCACCAGACAATTCGAAGGGGATGCACCAATCATCTCAGCTGTGGTCAGGAAAATATCTGGTGCCGGCTTGCCGTTTGTAACTTCCTCACCTGTCATTCGCACCTCAAAGTATTGCTCAAGTCCGGTTTTGTCCATGATCAGATCGATCAGTGCACGTGGAGAGGAAGAAGCTACAGCTATGGGTATGTGCTGCTCATGCAGCCAACTTAACCAGCGTTCCACGGAAGGCATCGCCGTCAGATTCGGATGGGCGAGCATCGTTTGCATCACATTATGCTGATGATAAGTAAATATTTCTTCCAGCGTAGCTGTCAGCTGATGTTTGTCCAGTACTTGCTGCCACATGGATTCCAGCGTAACTCCAACATAGGTATGATGTTCTTCATCAGTCACCCTTGCTCCAAAATGGGAAAATGAGCTGCGCTCAATCTCAAAATAAATCGGTTCGCTGTCAATTAGTACACCATCCATATCAAAAATGACCGCTTGAATGATGTCATCATTGGGTGCTCCCAGTCCGTTAGATTCTTTGTTTGCTGCCATGTTGTATTCCTCCTCCAGGATTGTGTATACATATATCTCTAATGTAGTCCTTTCATGGTTAACTTTCCACTTTAGAAACTGGAACCGCTGGATTGCAGCACAACTTTAATGGCATGTGAAGAGGCTTGAAGTGTGCGTCCCTGAATATCGCAGCCAAGTGTGCGGAATGCCTCTTCGTAATCCTCCAACGGGAAGGAGTGGGTGATGATTTTTTTTGCCGGAATAATCCCTTGTTCAATCATATAATGTGCGGTAGCAAATGTCCCCAGAGAATCGATGGAACCAATAATTTTCAGACTGCGGTCCACAACTTCCTTGGGATTGAATGATGTGTTTCCATCTCTCAGACCAACCAGCATCAGGTAACCGCCACTGGCGAGCTGGGAAAGCACTTGTGTGCCCACAACACCTGTTGTATCCACGATCATATCGACCTGATGGGTTGCGGGTGACAGCGATTCTATTGCATTTTCAAAGGATGAATGAACTTCCCAACGATCAGGTGCAATGGAACCGGCAATGGCTAAGCGTTCCTCAGAGATGTCGACCAGACAGCCGGTAACCCCTTTGGAAGCGAGCGCGTAGCTGTACAGAATGCCAATCGGGCCTGCGCCTAGGATAATTGTTCTGAAATTCGGCAGTAGATGAATCTGATTAATCCCCGTCAGCATACAGCTGAGTGGTTCCGTCAAAGTTGCTTCTTCATAGCTCACATGATCCTTCAATTTGTACAAAAAACGATCCTCGGTCACATAATAATCTGTAAATGTTCCGTCAGCACTCACACCTGTCTCGGTAACAGACTTGTGTGTGCAATGATTTTGTCTGCCTGTTCTGCACATGTCACACTGTCCGCAATAGTAGGTAGGATCGATCACAACACGGTCGCCCGGCTGTAATGTCGTTACCGCAGAGCCAACATCAATGACTTCCCCGGCAGACTCATGACCGAGAATGACAGAAGGAACTGCATGATATTTGCCGCTTACAATACCGAGATCGGTACCACATACACCTGTCGCCCGAATACGAACCAACACCTGATTATCTCTTGTAATTTCCGGAACAGGCCGGTCCTCAAGCGCCACATCCCAAGCCGATTTGTATACCAATGCAAGCATGATATAACCTCCTTATAATTATATAAAATATAAAAATAGCGATTCATCTTAAAATAGTTTTTTCAAGATACGAAAGTAGTGAAGGGACGAAATCGATTCTGGAGAAGCGAAGTGTTCGCCTCAAAGCTTTCTGAAAGAAAGCTGCTTCGGAAGCATATGCTATCAATGGATTTTTCCCTTGGGAAAGGGAAATCAAGAAAATCCGTGGATAACAGCGATCATAAGAACGATTCGTAACCGAAACGACCACTTCGAACAGTTGCATTGAAATGTTTTAATTAACGCTGGCGAGCACTGAATCCAGCCGCTCTACAATCTCAACCAGTTCGTCTTCGGTTGTGGTAAGGGAAGGCCGGACCTTAACAACGTTGCCGAAGCCATATCTTGAACTTCTCAAGATCAGATGCTCATCTGTAAAAGCGCGGTCAACAATGGCATTGGTTTTGAGCGTATCCGGTTCATTACCGTCACCTACAATCTCGAGCCCCCACATTAACCCGACACCACGAGCTTCACCGATACTTGGGTATTTCATTGCCAATTCTTGCAGCAATTCACCCAAAATTTCACCTTTACGTTTCACCGCATCCAGGAATCCGGGTTCGGATACCACTTCCAAGGTGGATTTGGCAGCAGTTACGGAGATCAAATTGCTTCCTGAGGTGAAGGAGTGTTCGTGCTTTTCGAGCACATTCAACCGGGATTGCATTAATACCGCAGCAACAGGTACGCCGATCCCGCCAAGACCTTTTGCAAGGGTAATCATATCAGGCTGGATATCAAACAGTTCGCTGGCGAACATGGTTCCGGTACGACCGATGCCTGTCTGTACTTCGTCGGCAATAAGAATAATATTGTACTCATCACACAGTTTACGCAGTCGTTTGAAATATCCGGCAGGAGGAATGATATTGCCGCCATTCCCGAGAATAGGTTCAATAATCATGCAGGCGACTGAGCCGGAACTGGCATATTCTATGGCATCAGAGATGGCTTCAACACATTGATAGGCGCAGTCTCCGCTTGAAGATTTGAAGGGGCAGCGATAACAGTATGGGGCAGGTACATGGACAGCGTTAGCCACAGCCGAATTGGGGAACCGTTTCCGCCGGAAGGCATTTCCCGAAATTCCGGTGGCAAATTGGGTCTGCCCATGATGGGATAGATACAGGCTGATGATGTCTGTTGATTCGGTATACTTCTGTGCAATTTTGGTTGCACATTCGTTGGCAGTTGAACCAGTGATATCCCGCATCCATCCGGCATTAATGTCGTTTGGAGCATATTCGATTAAGTGATCAAGTACTTCATTTACGTACGGTTCGGTGAAGGAGGAAGACATATGCGTCAGATTGCCGACTTGTTCCTGAATTTTGCTGACTACATGTGGGTGATTATAGCCCAGTGACAGATTGAATGTTCCCGACACGCCATCCAGGTATTCAACACCTGAATCGTCAATCAACTTAATCCCTTTTCCGGCTATGAAGCGGTTGTTGGTTAAAGTTTGCATACGATTTCCTCCAATATAATGGTGTACTAGCTCGAACGAAGCTCAACAATCCCGGATGATGCGGGCATCACCTCCCTTAAGAAACGATGTTTACATTTCCTTGCTATGTTGTGCGAGAGCAGCACGTACTGCATTATTTTTTACAGTCCATAGATGAGAGACCATCAATGTGAGCAGCAGAATCAGACAGAATCCGGCCAAAATCCAGATTGTATTAACGACAGGCCCTGTACTCATACTCCATCCAGTCACATACTGCAAGATGGCACCTCCAATACCACCCGATGCGATCAGGATACTGGTTGTCCGCTCGGTCATACCGGGAATCAGAACATTTGCGTAGACCAGTGCGATACAGAACAGCCCTGACATGAACAGACCGGTTCCGAAGATCAGCACATACGTTGCCCACTGTCCAGTTACAAATACCATAGCGACAGTAAACAAAAGCGTGCCAACCGTGCTCCAGATCAGGAATGGCATATAGTTGACGGCTTCCGCTATTTTCCCGGAGAAAAGACGACCGATGATCATCGCAATCCACAGGATGGAGACACTCAGCGATGCGACAGATTCCTGAAGGTGCAATCGTTCTACGAGAATGGAGGGCAGGAAGTTCATCAATCCCAGTTCCAATCCCATGTAGATGAAAAAGAAGATGACGAAGATTGTGAGCAGACCCAGATGTTTTCTCGAATATTGGGCTTTACCTGCTGCATGTGCCACTGTATTCTCGCCAGCCTGTTCCAGATACAGTGCGGCTGGCCGGGGCATAGTGATCCACAGTAGCATGAGAACTAGTGACAACACGGCCACTGTATAAAAAGTAAGATGCCACAGATCTATCCAGATGAATAAAGCAGCGACAGCCGGGATGAGAAGTGCTCCAAGAGCAAAGAAGACATCCAGCTTGGACATGGCGACCGCCTTTTGATTCTCAGTGAATTCGATCGTGAATGCACCTACAGAGGGTTCGATGATACCTGAACCGAAACCTACGATAATCGTGAGAAGAAGAACTACAGACCAGGATGGCAAAAAACCGAGTAATATATAAGCAACTACAATACAGATTAGGGCAAGGGTCAGCATCGCTTTTCTTCCGATACGGGCCGTCAGGGCAGGAGCTACAATTACACCGACAAGAAATCCAAGAAACTGCAGAAATAACAAAAATCCGCCATCACTGTAACCGCGCTCATAATGTGACAATAAAACAGGGAGAAGTGCACCGAGCACAACGCTGGTTATGCCGATTAACAGATAAAAACCGCAGCTTAGAGCGAATATTCTTTTCAAAAGCCCGCCTCCTAGTTGGGTAAAAATTTTATATTATGTAATTAATGTTTAATTTATATATAACTTATACCATAATTGTCCAAATGTACATGCTTTTTGTTGTAAAATAATGTTAAATTTTGATGAAAAGAAATATTTCTCGTGCTAAGTTTTTTCTAAAACGATTTCGTGTCGAAAGGGTAGATATGATTCAATCCATATGACCTTTTAACAGGGTTTGGCATCTGTATTGATCGAGAATAGTAAAACGTGCATATATAAAAAAACGTTCCCTGTCTAGGTAGACGGGAAACGTTCTGATTAATCGTTTTATATGATGATACCTGACTTCCACGTATCGCTCTTAAGCAGTCTGTACAAAGAAAATTCCATCGAATGGTGCGTGAGCAGACGCGGGACCCTTTCGCAAAAATAAATAACCATTTGCATCGGGAAGACCCAATATATCCCGATAAGGCTCAGGAAAATCTCCGGAATATATTTGACACACCAGTTGATGTTCCTCTAGCAAATGGTCAATTCCTTTCACACCGTTTGGTACAGTGGGAGAGAAAAATGAAAATGCAGGGAACTCCCGTTCGTCTAACTCCGTTTCAATCAAACGTACGCCGCTTAGCGGAATGGGTGGAACGGGACATACGGAAGTGAGTGGATGCGAAGATACTGTGACATAAGTGCACCCGGCAAGAATATTCTCGTTCCATTCCAGTTCATCTCCCGTATAGGTTACCAGATCCAGAAAGTATTCGGAGGCGGAGTAGGTCGAGAAGACCGAGATATATTTATCTTTTGGTAAGGAAGGGATATGGACCTGCTGTGAAAGTGTATTGCAATTGATGGAGAACAGATGTAATAAAGGCTGACCCTCAGGGTTGAGCGGCCAGTCGGAAACGTATGCAGTTTCTCCACCAATCCACATGCCAGAGTCTTGGTTTGGATCATTGGGGTCAACTGTAAATCGAGTAACTTTGTACATGAGAGGCTCCTTTCAGAGTGTATTTTGGCATTCATATATAGCGTTGTATGTGTTTTTATATAACAATTTATTGCTTCGTTTCAGTATAAATGAGATGATGTGGAATGAAAATCAGTACAAGGTACTAACTCATTGCACGATGCGAATGAACATACCAGCACTCTAAGCACCAGTGGCAATACTATAGATGAGAAGTGGTGACACATGTTAATTAACAAATACATAAGTGAAACGGGATTCTGCTCCCGCAGGGAAACGAACCGTTTAATTGCGGCTGGACGAATAACGATCAATGGGAGGGTATGTGAAAAAGGGGCGGAAGTTGAACCTCACGATGTGGTACTTATTGATGGGAAGAAGATTCCTCGTAATGACAGCGAACCTGTCTACATTGCTCTGAACAAACCCATCGGTATTGTCTGCACAGCAGCAGAACATGTGAAGGGGAACATCATTCAATATATGAATTATCCTTCTCGCATATTTGCGATAGGCAGGCTGGATAAGGCATCTGAGGGGTTAATTTTGCTTACGAATGACGGAGGTATTGTGAACAAGATGATGCGTTCGGAGCATAATCATGATAAAGAATATATAGTGACTGTAGACAAACCCATAACTGACGAATTCGTAAAGTCCATGTCTGATGGCGTTGAAATTCTGGACGTGGTGACCAAGCCCTGCGAAGTGTATAGGCAAAGTGACAATGTATTTCGTATTATTCTGACACAGGGTCTCAACCTGCAGATCCGCAGAATGTGCAAAGCCTTGGGGTACCGAGTCCTCAAGCTGGAGCGTGTACGAATTATGAATATTACGCTGGATCAACTGGAGCGGGGGCAATGGCGTCATCTGGAGCAAGAGGAACTGGAGATTCTGCTGTCTCAATTAAATGAGATAAAATGAATGACTTCTGCTGCATGTCAACGGTGGTCAACCATGATGTCCAGTTATATCAGTAAAAAATGAAGCAAACACTAACCCCTATGTGGATTAGTGTTTTTGTTGTTAAGCTTGTGTCCTTTTTGTTCTGAAATGTAAGAGCCAAATAGGGTTAAGAACGCACCGAGTACAATCACCCAGGTTATCTGCTCTTGAAGAATCAGTGCAGATGACACAACAGTAATGATAGGCACCAGATAGATATATACGCTCGTTTGGATAGCTCCGAGAAGATTCACGGCCCGGTTCCAGGTCACGAAACACAGCGCGGAGGCACCTAGACCGAGGTATAGAAAATTGGAAAGATTGGTCACGCTCGTGAAGCGCCCGAGTTCCCAATGGAATTCAAACAGGAAAAGAGCTGGCAGCATAAAGATCAGGCCATAGAAGAATACTTTGCGGGTCGCGCCAATGGTGTGATAACGAAGCTGGCCAATTTTCCGCATTAACACAGAGTGGATCGCCCATACCGCAGGTGCTATGAAAGCAAGCAGATCACCAATCGGATTCAGTTGCAGAATGAAACTGCCGTTCAGTGCGATGAGTAGGATGCCGCTCAAGGCAATCCCGAATCCGATAATGAAGCGGCGAGTTAACTTCTCACCATCTAAGAAGAAGTGTGCGAGCACGGCAGTGAAGAACGGGGCAATGGAGACAATAACACCCACGTTGGAAGCTGTTGTGTACACCAGAGCAATATTTTCAATAAGAAAATATAACGTCACCCCACATAGTCCTGCTCCAATAAATAACCATTCTTCTCTGAATGAGACGATCCGCAGTGAACGTGGATAGATCAATAACAGTATCAAATACCCGATCAGGAAGCGGAAAAATAGAATCTCCACTGGAGTAAAGTCAATCAGCAGAACTTTGGTCGAGACAAAGGTAGTTCCCCAGATCAGTATAGTAAACAAAGCGAGTAAATGTCCGGTAGAGGCTCTAGTGTTTTGATGATCAAGATGACTTGTCATACGATGTTAGTGGTGGTTCGTTTCAACTCTGAATCATGATTGAAGATACGTCTATATTGCTTGGGTGTCAGGCCAATCAGTTTTTTGAAAAAATTCGTGAAATGGCTCTGGTCACTGAATCCTGTCTGTGCGGCTACTTCAATCGGAAGCAGACCTTGTTCCAGCAGACGTTTGGCTTGATTAATGCGAATCGTTTCCAGGTAACGGTAAGGTGATATCCCTTTCTGGCGCGTGAATAAACGCAGCAGGTGGTACTTGCTCATCTCTGTCAAATCGGCTAACTCGTTCAGTGAGATGCTCTCCATGTAATGAGCTTCTATGTAATCACATATGCGTCTGATCTCTGTGGTCACATCCTGTGTGGAAACAGGTGGTTCAGCATCCGAATAATCTCGCAGCAATTGATCCAGTAGTAAGAGTAACAATTCTTCTTTGCAAAAATCGGATTGCTCTTCCAGAATCATCTGATGCAGCTCGTGCAGGGAACCTACAAGTTCACTTTGGTAGAGAACGGGGGATGTAAACCGTGGCAAGTAAGCTTGTCCAGTAATCTCTCTCGCATACTCTCGCATAACCTCAGGCTGGACATTGATACAGCGATAATCGAGGGTTCTTCCATCGACCTGTTCGCAGGCATGAGGATCATGTGGATTAAAGACAATCATATCTCCGCTATTCAGCATGTATTCTTCGTTGTTACAGACGAGGTGTCGCTTGCCTTGTTCAATGAATCCAATGACGTAATAGTCATGAAAATGATTGGGAAACTTCTGCATAATGCCTTCAAATTGATAAGCTTCTAGCTGTAGATGGGTATCAAATACGACAGTCCGGACTTCCCGAGTCATGATGCACCTTCTTTCTGGTATGTTAACGTCATTATAGGTTGCAAAGAAGGAATTTTCTTGAACGATATTGCTATTGCTCGAAGTGTTTGATCGGACAGATATCTATAAAAACAAAATACCCGCAATCCCGGAGGGAAAGCGAGCCCTTTGCTTAGTATAGTTGATTCATGAGTTCAAACCTATATATATGAGACAAAAAAATGTCTGGAACAATAAGGTATTGTTCTTAGTTTAACGTAGCCAGTGCTTCAGGTGTAAAAGGGTGAATTTCAGATGCGCGGCCTTCCTGTATTTTAACTGCCCATGCCGGGTCACCAAGAAGCGCACGTCCCACAGCCACCAGATCAAATTCCTGTTGATCGAAACGCTTCATAAGCTCGCTCATACCTGGATGTGTTGCTTTATCTGCTCCTGCTTCAGGCTCATCTGGCATACCCACAGAACCGACGGTAATGGTGGTTTGACCACTTAGTTTTCGCACCCAGCCTGCAAATCCAAGCTCAGATCCTTCAAACTCGGGCTCCCAGAAGCGTCGTGTCGAGCAGTGGAAGATATCTACACCTGCGTCAACCAGCAAATGAAGGAATTGTTCCAGTTGTTCGGGGGTGTCGAACAGTCTGGCTTGATAATCATTCATCTTCCATTGGGAAATCCGCATCGCGATAGGGAAATCAGGACCTACCGCAGCACGAACTGCCATTACAACTTCAACCGCGAATTGAGTTCGTTTCTGTAGGTCACCGCCATAGCGGTCTGTTCTCCTATTCGTTGTTTTCCAGAAAAATTGATCGATCAGAAAACCGTGTGCACCGTGAAGCTCAATTCCGTCAAAACCAATGCTTTGTGCATTGGCTGCTGCATCTGCATAAGCTTGAATCACAGTTGCGATCTCTGCCTCCGTCATGGGCGCACCTACTTGAGTACCTTCCATATCAACTCCCGATGGACTAAGAGATTCAGCTTCTGGGTGAGGTTGAGATCCAGAAGGGCGGGTAATACCCAAGTGCAGAATTTGCGGGAAAATCTTGCCGCCAGCTTCATGGACTTGTTTGACTACTTCAGCCCAGCCGTGAAGAGCTGCTTCTCCATACATATGAGGGAGCCTAGGCTCACTTGATGCAGACAGATGCTCAATAGTTGCACCCTCTGTAATAATGAGTCCAACACCATGCTCGGCACGTCGGCGATAATATGCAGCTACATCGGGACCTGGCACACCATCCGGGGAGAAGGCACGAGCCATGGGGGACATGACGATGCGCGAGGATAGGGTTAACTTTTGAACAGTGTATGGTTGGAACAGAAGCTCCGTAGAAATAACGTTATGTTGTTGATTACTCAAACTAAGCACCTCCATTATTATGCACCTTCAAGCGGGTACAAGTGCAATCTTAACAAGGTGTATAGGCATGCTCAACCAACAATCGAAGCATTTTGTTGCTTAAGCGAAAGACACGGATTATTGTATGGTGTCTTTGCACTTACTTTCACTTGTTGAACAATTAACACTTATCTATAATGAAGGAGTCTAACCAAATATTTTGTGTACAAAGGAGGATTGGGACATGTCTGGTGTATTGTCTCCAAACTCGAATGATCCGCGTGTAATCCGCACGCGTCAATTAATTCTTGATGCGTTTTTAAACCAATTGAATATTAAAAATTTCAACAGCATTACGATTCAAAACATTACGGAACAAGCCACAATTAACAGGGCTACATTCTACGCCCATTTTCAGGATAAATATGCACTGCTTGAAGCCTTTTTAGCGGATGCTTTTATGGAATATGTGACGAAAAGAGTGAACCCGGATGCCCGGTTATCAGCCGAAACCATACAGCAGCTTATATTTTCATTATGTGATTATCACGTCTCAAGTAATGGTTGCATCAAAAAATATGAGACAGTTGCACCAATTATTGAAGAGAACATCAAGACTCAACTGGAGCAATTCCTTCTTGAATTATTGAGCAAAGTAGCGGGTGATGTAGATCCCAAAACGCTGAAAATTACGGCAACCACGCTAAGTTGGTCGATCTATGGAATGACGTATCGATGGAATATTGAAGGCGGGCAGGAATCTCCGGCTGAATTAGCCAACAGAGTGGTCCCTTATATGATGGGTGGATTGGAATTGTTGAATTAACTTTATTTAACGAAATTGCATTAATATTCGGATGGATATGGAGGAATAACAAGATGTTTGAACATTTGGTTGTTTTTAAATTTAACGATAAAACCACACTAGCTAAACAGCAGGAATGGGTGGATCAATTGCTCGCGTTACAGGAACAAATACCGGGGATTGTCGGGCTGACCGCAGGGATCAATGCAACGGAAGAAACGGATCGTATCCAAGGTTACACGATTGGATTGAGAGTGACGTTTGAAGATCAGGAGGCATTGCGCGCCTATGGTCCACATCCTGCTCATCAGGCATTTGTAGCTTCCCTCGATGGTTGGGTGGAAGATGTAATTGTAGTTGACTATGCTATTTAAAGGCGCGAAATCAGAGGTTTAACCAATATAGGAGTTGAAGATTCCCATGTGTTTAATTTTATTTGCTTACAACATGCATCCAAAGTATCCGCTTATATTGGGATCAAATAGGGATGAATTCTATCACAGACCTACGGCTCAAGCACACTATTGGGAAGATCATCCTCATATATTGGCTGGGCGGGATTTGTCGAAAATGGGAACCTGGATGGGCGTAACCAAAGGTGGGCGTCTGGCTGCTGTCACAAATTATCGTGATCCGAATGAAGATGTACATGCCAAAGGCTCAAGAGGAGATCTGGTTGCTGATTTTTTAAAGGGAACGTCCACACCCAAGCAATATATGCAACATGCGGAGCAAAGCCAAAATGATTATCCTGGCTACAATTTGTTAGTGGGTGATCCTGACGACCTCTATTATTATTCTAATGTGGGTAATGTTGTGATGAAGTTGAAACCTGGAATATACGGGATTAGTAATCACTTGATTAATACAGATTGGCCCAAGGTGAAACGTGGAAAAGAAGGGCTGGAGAAAATCATCCAAGGGGAGGACAAAGCTACCCTGACAGAACAAATATTAGGTTTGCTGCAAATGGCAGACCCTTCAGTGGATGAACTTCTGCCTCATACAGGTGTTCCATTGGAGTGGGAACGTTTGCTTTCTCCCATTTTCGTAAAAAGTGAAAAATTCGACTATGGGACCAGAGCTTCATCTGCTGTTCTGATGAACAGAGAAGAAGTGTTTTTTACGGAGCGGGTTCACCAGAACGGAGAGGTAATGGAGCAACGTTTTAACATCAAACCTCTTAACTCGACAAGCTGAGAATATGAAAGAAGTGATGTTCTGACATTATGCATTTACATGAATCACTGAAGTTAAATCCAAAGTTCATGTTTCATTGCTTCTGAGTGTAAAGAGTACTTTCGTTTTTCTGCGTCAACTAATATAACACTAAACAAACGGTTTGAGAGTCCTTTTTGTATAACACGCCCAATTTTAGTTGGGCTCTTTATCTCTTATCACAATTCTATGTTATGAATCATGGAACTTCCCTGAATAGTTTATATAATGTGAATCAACATAACATGATTTTGCAGCGGTTTGGTTGATTCTAATTTCAGGGGGGCAACGTGGGATGAAAGAAACCAAAAAGATGAGAGTTTTTTCACTGGGGATTCAGCACGTACTCGCGATGTATGCGGGAGCAATTCTGGTGCCTTTGCTTGTGGGCAGAGCACTAAATCTGACTGCAGAACAGTTGGCGTATCTGGTATCCATTGACCTGTTAACGTGTGGGATTGCAACATGGCTTCAGGCTCGGAAAGGGAAGTACTTGGGTATTGGTTTGCCAGCGGTGCTCGGAAGTTCTTTTGTAGCGGTGACACCGATGATTGCGATTGGATCGCAATACGGAATTCCTGCCATATATGGGTCGATCATCGCAGCCGGGTTATTTATCGTCATCTTTGCCGTATTTTTCAGCAAAATCGTCAAATTGTTTCCGCCAGTTGTGATCGGTACAGTGGTAACCATCATCGGTCTTGCGCTGATTCCAACGGGAATTAAAAACATGGCGGGTGGAGCAAACAGTGAGAATTTCGGAAGTTTGGACAATTTGGCGCTTTCATTTGGTGTATTACTGTTCATTCTAATCCTGAATCGATATGCTCGCGGTTTTGTAAAATCCCTGGCTGTTCTCCTTGGTATTATTGTGGGAACCCTCATCGCAGCCATCATGGGAAAAGTGAATTTTGCCTCTGTACAGGAAGCCTCTTGGTTCCATTTACCTCAACCCTTTTACTTTGGATGGCCTACCTTTGAAATTGGCCCAATCATTACAATGATTATTGTAGGTACGGTGGTTATCATCGAATCAACAGGTGTATTTATGGCTTTGAGCAAAATCTGTGATCAACCGATCAACGAAAACGATCTGGCACGGGGATATCGTGCAGAAGGTCTCGCGTTTGTCCTGGGCGGCATCTTTAATGCTTTTCCATACAATACATTTGCACAGAATGTTGGTTTGGTTCAGCTCTCCAAAGTGAAAACGACCAATGTTGTTGTTGCAGCCGGAGGTATTCTGGTCTTTCTGGGACTCATTCCGAAAGTAGCTGCTTTTGCAACCATTATTCCAAGTGCTGTCCTCGGAGGAGCGACTGTTGTCTTGTTTGGAATGGTCGTCTCATCCGGGATCAAAATGCTGCAAAACGTCGATTTTGGCAAACAATCCAATCTATTGATCGTGGCTTGCTCCGTTTCACTTGGGCTCGGTGTTACTGCTGTACCCGATCTGTTTGCCCAGCTTCCTCAAAGTATTCGGATTATTGTTAGCGATGGTATCATTACGGGAAGCCTGTCAGCGATCCTGCTTAATGTCTTCTTTAACCTTGCTCTGAAAAAAGAGAGCTTGCCAGTACAGCCTGTACAGGCTCAGGAAGCACACACGTAATCCTTGTAATAACAGACGTGTCATCTATAGTAGTAAGTAAGCGGAATAGATCCAAGAAGGTTTTCTGGGAAGTGGAATGCAAGTCAATGATTCCACTTGGCCAAGAAACTTCTTGGATTTTTTGGTGCTTACGATTCATGAGGAATGCAAAAGACATGCAAATATGCTAAAGTTTCATCAAGAACATTTTAGATGTTCGTTTAAGTCAACAACCTCTTGAATTGAATTTCCATGCGACTACATAAATGAGCATTGGTTCACAAGGCTACAATATAACCAAGGGATATCCCTGGTGCAGAAAAGGAGTTGTGATCACCATGCAACAAGAAACGTTGAACAAAGGGTGGAACTTGGAGAATAGTTATGCGAAGTTACCGCAACCCTTTTTTACAAGTCAGGGCGCAGTGCCTGTTGAATCACCAAAGCTGATCATTTTCAATAGATTGCTTGCATCCAGCTTGGGACTGGATGTGGAGTCTCTTGACAGTGATGAAGGAGCGCAAATTTTTGCAGGTAATTCGATCCCTGAAGGAGCCGAGCCTTTGGCTCAGGCCTATGCAGGGCATCAATTTGGCAATTTTAACATGCTTGGAGATGGACGTGCTTTGCTGCTGGGTGAACAGATTACGCCACAGGGCGAGCGAGTGGATATCCAGCTCAAAGGATCAGGAAGAACACCGTACTCTCGTGGAGGAGATGGACGTGCTGCTGTTGGGCCCATGTTGCGAGAGTATATTATTAGTGAAGCGATGTATGCACTGGGGATCCCAACAACACGTAGTCTGGCTGTGGTATCAACTGGAGAAAACATTATCCGCGAAACGGAGCGGTCGGGTGCCATTTTAACCCGGGTGGCTTCCAGTCATATCCGGGTAGCAACCTTTCAGTACGCAGCAAGATGGGGGTCTATTGAAGATCTTCGGGCATTGGCTGATTATACGTTGCATCGACATTTTCCTGATGTTGCTCAAGCTGAGAATCGTTATCTTTTGCTCCTTCAGGAAGTTATTAAACGGCAGGCGGCACTCATTGCCCAATGGCAGCGTGTTGGTTTCATTCATGGCGTGATGAACACGGATAACATGGCAATCAGTGGTGAGACCATCGATTATGGTCCGTGTGCCTTTATGGATGCTTACAATCCTTCAACCGTATTCAGCTCCATTGACAGACAAGGTCGCTATGCTTATGGTAATCAACCGTATATTGCCGGGTGGAATTTGGCTCGCTTTGCCGAGACGCTTCTGCCGTTGTTGCATGAAGATGAAGAACAGGCCGTGCAACTCGCTCAGGATGCTATCGCACAATTTTCTGAATTGTACCATCATGATTGGCTCAAGGGAATGCGTGCCAAACTGGGCTTGTTGGATGAAGAGGCCGAAGATGAAGCGTTGATTAAGGATCTTCTTGAACTTATGGAGAAGCGTAGTGCAGATTACACCAATACGTTCCTGGCTTTGACCTTTGATACATTGGAAGGCACAGCTTTGTTTGGCACGACAGAATTTGCTGAATGGTATGAACGTTGGCAAGCAAGATTGGATAGACAGCAAGGGGAGAAGGAAGTCTCTGGGCAGTTGATGCGAACAAACAATCCAGCTGTCATTCCTCGCAATCATCGGGTTGAAGAAGCGCTTGAGCGAGCAGAGAATCATGGAGATCTTAGCGTGATGGAGAAGCTTTTGGCAGTTCTTTCAGATCCGTTTGCACACTCACCTGAACAGGCTGAATATGCCGAACTACCTGCACAATGTAATACTTCGTATCAGACTTTTTGTGGGACCTGATTGAACAGTAGGAATAAATATGAAGAGGCTGCCTTGGGCAGCTTTTTCATTTTTCATTCTGTCATCGACGTTACTTTATAGAGGCAGGTGCATTCATGTCCAACATGTTAAGCAAACAACAATTGGCAGACATCCTTTTACAGCTTTTAGAGCGTACATCTTTCCCTAGGGAACAGATGCAGAACTATGTTAACCGCTTGTTTGAGACCTTTAAATGGGATGGGGTGCCCTATGTAGAGAGTAGAGAAGATGCGTATATCGTTCGAATTTACGAACGTGGTCTCGTCTCGTTGGAGAAACGGGTGAAACAGCCGGATGAAGTCATCTATTGGTTGCTGGAAGATATTATTTTCACCGCGACGCATGTAGGGTTGTTGGAAAGACATGGCGTGGATAATAAAGAAACGCATTTGAACTATACAAATGAAGTGATGAAGGACCTGAACAGGGGTGTTCAGGAAGCCTTCCAGCAGATCGGTGATCCGTATTTACATTGGTATCAGACGGGTAAACGTCAGGAGTTAGAGGGCATGGCATAAAGAAAAGTGAGGTGTGTTACATGAGCGATCAAGATATTAATGATGTATGGTATGACTATGCTGTGTTATTTGTCGAAAAAAAGAATGAATCTGAACAGGGCTGGGCATCGCTGACTTCGAACGAGCAGGACATTGCTGCTTTATGGCTGTTAGAGGCGGATGTCTTTAATGGCGGTTTTATACAGTTTTTCTGCAATTGGTGGGAAGAGGTATACCGTTACGCGTTGCGGGCATTACATATCATTGATGCGACTCAAGTCGTGGAGATTATAACGTCAGCATACGGCTGCATTGAGCACTTGAAAGAGGATGAAAGGCTTACCGAACTGTGGGATATTCCTAAATTCCTGACAAAGGAACAAGAGCAGCAGTTAGATGCGCTGGATCAGCAGTTTTGGAACAATGAGGATCAGATCGCGGAGAAAGCTTATGGTTATTATCACGGAAAATTGAACATGATGATTATATAATCTGGTTTCAACTATGCATCCGTTGCTCTGTTCAAAGATTAATACTTGGTCTTGCAATGACTGAAACGTTCGGCTATACTTGCTATAAATTGAATACATGAATCACGTTGATAGAGCGCAGTAGCGGCTTTGTCCCTGTTACAGAAAGTCAGGGGTTGATGGAACCTGATACATACAAGGGCTGCGAATTACACTCTGGAGTACTTGGGTAATGCCAAGCGGATGGGCAAACGATATATTGCCAAAAGTGGTATGGATAACGTGTTAAGGTCACGTGTTGTCCATGCAATTTGGGTGGTACCACGGTTATGATAATCGTCCCTGTGTCTAATGAAGACAAGGAGGCGATTTTTTTGTGTCCAAAAAAGCCGTTCCAGCGTGTAATTTCGTAATTTAACGTTGATCATGACTGAATCTTGAGGATAGAAAAGGGGTTATACACATGATGAATATTATTGATGAACTACAGTGGCGTGACGCCATTAACCAGCAGACAGATGCAGAGGGACTGCGTGAGTTGACTGAAACCAAATCAATCTCATTGTACTGCGGCGTTGACCCTACGGGGGACAGCATGCATATCGGACATCTCATTCCATTCATGATGCTGAAACGTTTTCAACTGGCAGGACACCGTCCGGTTATTTTGATAGGTGGAGCTACAGGAACGATTGGTGATCCAAGTGGTCGGCAGGCAGAACGTTCTTTGCAAACGATGGAGCAAGTGCAGGAGAATGTGGATGCACTGACAGCGCAGATGAAGAAATTGTTCGTAACAGATGGCGATAATCAGGTTCGCATGGTGAACAACTACGATTGGACACACAAAATCAATGTGATTGAATTCTTGCGTGACTACGGCAAAAACTTTAATCTCAATACAATGTTGGCTAAGGATGTAGTTGCGAGCAGACTGGAAGGCGGAATCTCGTTCACCGAGTTTTCCTACCAGATCCTTCAATCACTCGACTACCTGCACCTGTTCCAGAAAGAAGATGTACAGCTTCAAATCGGTGGTTCGGATCAATGGGGTAACATCACAAGTGGTCTCGATCTGATTCGTAAAAAAGAAGGATCTGAAGCGAAGGCGTACGGTCTGACCATTCCACTCATGCTCAAATCAGACGGTACGAAATTTGGTAAAACGGCTGGCGGCGCAATCTGGCTTGACCCGAACAAAACGACACCATTTGAGTTCTACCAGTTCTGGGCGAATACAGATGACCGTGATGTCATTAAATACTTGAAATACTTTACTTTCCTCAGCAAAGAACAAATCGAAGCTTTGGCTGAAAAGGTAGAGACAGAGCCGCACAGACGTGAAGCACAGAAATCACTCGCGGAAGAAATGACAAAATTCGTTCACGGCGAAGATATGCTCGAACAGGCTAAACGTATTACAGCGGCGCTGTTTAGTGGTGATATCCGTTCCCTGACAGCAGATGAAATCGAGCAGGGTTTCAAGGAAATGCCAACATTCGAAACGGACGGCGAAGCGAAAAATATCGTCGACTGGCTCGTAGATCTGGGGTTGGAGCCATCCAAACGCCAGGCCCGTGAGGATGTCACTAAAGGCGCTATCTCCATGAACGGTGAGAAAATCACGGAGCTTGAATTCACAGTGTCGGCAGAGCATGCCATTGGCGGTAAATTCATCATTATCCGTAAAGGTAAGAAGAACTACAGCCTGGTTAAACTACAATCGTAGTTTCCAAGAATTAGAACGTAACACAGAGACGTATAGAGACTATAATAGACACACAAATAAAGCTACAAATACAGAAACAAAAAGACCGCCTTCCATCTCTGTCAGGACAGAGGGGAGGCGGTCTTTCGTATATCAGTCCAGTGAGTGACCTATCTTATTGATTAACGATCGCTGTGATTTCTTCATCCAGATCAAGTCGCACATTCTCACGGTACGCCCGGATGTTATATTCACTGTGCAGGTAACGAAGAATCGCTTCAATCATATTGGACTCCACCAGATATTGACTACGGCCTTGAATCCAAACTTCAGCGGAATAACCTGTATCTTCTTCCCAACTCAGTTCTACATTCACATCGGTTGGACGTACACCCTTACGTTCTGCCATATGAATACAGATTGCATTCACAATTTCATCCATGCTCAGAACCATAGAGATTAGTACCGTCCGTTTCTGTTACGGTCATCATCACGATCATTGCGACGGTCATAACGACCATCCGCTGCAGGTTTGCGACGATTGGAGATGGCTCTGAAGAGTGCCATAGCCAGCATAACAATCAACATAATTGCTGCAACGTTCACGAGCAATCCAAGGATGTTACCCAGAGCGCCCATGCCACCGAACAATCCGCCAAACATCATACCAGCAAGACCACCAAGCATCATGCCTTTCATGAATCCGCCGCCACCGCCGAAGAATCCGCCACGGTTCGTTGTAGCTGCTCCATTGCTGGAATTGTTATTCGTATTCGATTTGCTTACATTGCTGTCGGATTTCTTAGGTGTATTGCTATAACTTTTCGTACCGGATTTGAATCCGCCACCACGTCTTGCATCTGCAGAATCCGGATTCGTTACTCCCACTGTTGCGAACAATAATGTAAAGGCCATAAATACCATCATTAGATGTTTAACTCCGAATTTTTTCTTCATTGTAAAGATCGTAACCCCCCGATTAATTTGTTTGAATCGCCCAAAAATGGGCCTTACTCATGTAATACGGTCAACTTGCAGGAACGTTTCAAATTTTATTAAATTTCTGAAACGCTTGGACTTGGGTCTTGAATTGCAGCTTGGCCATCAAGCAATTGGGTAACCCAATGACACCATTCCAGGCCTGTTTGTGCGTGCATTAACCCTTTTTGTACCAGGATGTAGCTTCCAAAATCTCGGTTGCCTACACGAAGATTATCCTGAGGTATACGTGACTTCAGATCCTCGAAATAACGTATGCGTTCCATAAACCAGCTTTTACGCTCGTTAAGAATGCGTCTCATGCTTCCGTCTTCCGCTATGCCAACACACAAAATACGCAAATTAAATTCATCGCGTGTAACCGGTGCGGTAACAGGAGTAATCATCCATTCCAAGAGCTTTTCAATGCCTTTTTCCGTAACTGCGTACATTTTCTTGTCCGGTTTGTCAGACTGTTGTACCCAGCGGGAGGCCAATAACTCATCGTTTTCCATCTTGGACAGGAGTGGATAGATCTGGCTGTGTTTCGCCTGCCAATGAGGCTGGATTTTCAGCATCAGATCATAGCCCGATGACTCCTCGCGGGTAAGCAGCCCGAGTAATCCGTAGGAAAGTATGTTCATGCACATGTCTCCTTAATATTAGGGCTAGGTCAGAGAGAACAATCGTTTTTACTTTCTTTGACCGCTTTCATAAAAAGTGTACACTGAAACTGTATGGTTTGACAACCTGACAGAGCAACTGCCTTAATTTAGACAAAAAAAGTGCGAACCATAAGGTCCGCACTCCAAACCATTTAGAGAGATGCCTGTTGTCCATACCCCTCAGCGACAAGATCAAGTTCACCTGTAGCAGAATCGATAACCATGCCGTGGACGGGTACATTGGGAGGAAGTAAAGGATGCTTCTTGATCACTTCCACAGTATGTTTTACCCCTTCTTCGACGCTGTCAAACCCGCGCAACCATTTTTGCAAACGGATGCCAGAGTTCTCCAGAGTAGTCATGACTTCTTCCGATACGCCACGCTCAACCATATGTCCAATCATGGTCTCAGCGTGAAGGGAAGCCATACCACATTCCGTATGCCCCACTACCAGGACTTCATCTGCACCCAGTTCATAGATGGCGACAAGTACACTACGCATTACACTCCCGAAAGGCTGAGAGATAATTGCGCCTGCGTTTTTGATGATTTTCACATCACCGTTTTTCAGGTTCATGGCCTTGGGCAGCAATTCCACCAGACGTGTATCCATACAAGTGATGATAACCATCTTTCTGGTTGGAAACTTGCCAGCCGTATACTTTTCGTATTCTTTGGTCTCGACAAATGATTTGTTGTAAGCCAAAATCTCTTGAATGTTGTTCATGTCCATTGCCTCCTGTTATCCAATACGACGAGCACGGCCACTTGCATATGATGCAGCTTGTCCTACGCGCCTTTGCTTTAAATAGTATTTCACGGTCAGCAGATGGCATTACTCCAACCCTTTAGAGGTTGTTCAAAAAGTCCACTTTTGATTACAAATCATGCCTGAGGGCATCATCAGCATCGAAGTTGAACGCCATTTCTATCTTCTCGGTAATGAAAACCAGACTTTTTGAACACGTATCTTTAGGAGAACAATGCAATTTTCATCTGTTAAAAGTTGATTATACGCAATGCAAAAAGTATCATCAATAGGGTATAACATTTTTTTTGAAGAGGTGAACGATAACAATGGATAAACAAACACAGGAACATTTGGAATCCTTCCGTAATCTGGCTCGTAAAATTAAGAGCTATCATGAAGCCATTGGTTTGCTTCACTGGGATCTGCGCACAGGTGCGCCGAAAAAAGGTGTTCCGACTCGTTCGGAGACGCTGGGTATGTTGTCCACCGAAGCATTCAAGCTGCAAACCTCGGCTGAGATGAAGACTTACCTGGATGCATTAACGACTCCAGCAGTATTGGAACAGCTCGAAGATATAGATCGTCGTCTGGTTGAAGATTGCAAGAAAGAATATGATCGCAGTCAATCCGTACCACCTGAGAAAGTACAAGCTTATACCGTGCTAACAGCCAAGTCGGAAACGGCATGGGAAGATGCCAAGCATAACAGTGATTTTGCAGGATTCTCACCTTATCTCACAGATATCGTTAAGCTCAAACAGGAGTTTATTGATTATTGGGGTGTGAAGGATACACGTTATGATACGCTGCTTGATATGTATGAACCGGATCTGACGGTTGAGAAAGTGGACGCTGTGTTCACCCGCCTCAAAGCACGTTTGGTGCCTCTACAAGAGAAGATTAATGCTTCAGAAAACAAGCCAAATACAGAGTTCCTGAATCAGTTGTTTGACACCAAACAGCAGGAAAAATTCAGTCTGTTCATCCTGGAACAAATGGGCTATGACTTTGAAGCTGGACGATTGGACGAGAGTGTTCATCCTTTTGCAACGGGTCTTAACCCGGGTGATGTGCGTATCACAACACATTATCTGCAAGATGATGTAGCAAGCGCAGTCTTCAGTTCACTGCATGAGGGCGGACATGCCCTGTACGAGCAAAATATTGATGACAGTCTGGCGGGTACCCTTCTTGCCGAAGGAACGTCCATGGGGATTCATGAGTCCCAGTCCCGTCTTTGGGAAAACATGATTGGTCGCAGCCTGCCATTCTGGACACGTTATTACAAAGATTTGCAGCAGCATTTCCCGCAACTGAGCGAGGTTGAACTGGAAGATTTCTATCGTGCAATCAACCGGGTGGAGAGTTCACTCATTCGGATTGAAGCGGATGAACTGACCTATAACCTGCATATTATTATCCGGTATGAGATCGAGAAAATGTTATTCAACGATGGTCTGGAAGTGAAGGACCTGCCGGAGACCTGGAATGCAAAATACAAGGAATACCTCGGTATTATGCCAACGAATGATGGAGACGGCGTTCTTCAGGATGTTCACTGGTCCGGTGGTGACTTTGGTTACTTTGCTTCGTATTCTCTGGGTAATATGTATGCAGCTCAAATTCTACATACATTGCGCAAGGAAATGCCGGAATTTGATACCCTCATTGCCGAAGGAAATCTGATTCCAATTAAGGAATGGCTTACAGACAAGATCTACCAGTATGGTAGAAGTCGCACACCTTCCGAATTGATTGTTGCCGTAACGGGTGAAGAATTGAATCCGGATTATCTGGCCGATTATCTGGAAGCCAAATATGCCGAGATTTACAAGCTGTAGATATCCCATATATAACATATTAAATAACATTTCGAAGAGCTGAAGAGTCGGGCATCATTGCCCGGCTCTTTTTTGCATTTAAGTTCTTAACCTTTTGTTGGGCATCGGCATATCCATAATAGAGAGAAACTGCTGAAACCAGTGAAGGAGGGAAACAACATGAAATACACGCCATGGTTCGTCCGGGGCATCGTTATTCTGCTGATTATCATTGTGGCGCTCACCAGCTGTAATAAGGAAGAGAATGAAGCCAAGATTACGATTGGCGAAGTGACTCGTTCGGTATTTTACGCACCGGAGTATGTGGCTGTGGCTCAAGGTTTTTTTGAAGAGCAGGGACTTGAGGTGGATATTCAAACGACTGCTGGTGGTGACAAAACGATGGCGGCATTACTCGCAGGTTCAGTGGATATCGCACTGGTAGGGGCGGAGACGTCCATATATGTCTATCAGCAGGGAGCGGAAGATCCGGTCATTAACTTTGCCCAGCTCACCCAGACGGATGGTACATTTCTGTTCGCTCGTAACACAGAAGGTAGCTTCGATTGGGAGCAACTGAGGGATTCCACATTTCTCGGTCAACGCAAAGGCGGCATGCCGCAAATGGCAGGGGAGTTCGCACTGAGCAAACATGGCATTGATCCTCAAAGTGATCTGGAGCTGATTCAAAATGTGGACTTTGCCAACATTGCGTCTGCTTTCGCCTCAGGCACGGGAGATTATGTTCAACTGTTTGAACCCCAAGCATCCATCTTTGAACAAGAAGATCGGGGTAAGGTTGTTGCATCGTTTGGCACAGAAGGTGGTCTTCTGCCTTACACCGTCTTCATGACGAAGCAGAGTTATCTTAACGACAATAAGGATATCGTACAGAAGTTTACGAATGGCCTACACAAAGCGCAGGCATGGGTAGATTCCCATACGGCTGAAGAGATTGCCGAAGTTATTTCTCCTTTTTTCAAAGACATCGATCCAGCCATTTTGGTAAGCAGTGTGAACCGTTATAAGGAACAGGGCAGCTATGCAACGGATCCGATCATTGATGAGGAAGAGTGGAACAATCTGCTTGATGTCATGAGTGCCGCCGGAGAGTTGAAAGAACGTGTGGATTTGAATGCCATTGTGGATAATGCCTATGCGGAAGAGGTTACGAAATCAAAGTAATGGGGTATTCAGGAAAGGAAGTGAGCAGAATGCCTGAATCCGAAAGTGTGATCCGACTGGAGGGGATCTCTCAAGTATACGTCAGCGAGCGGGAAGCTTCCTTGGTGATTGAAGACTTGAGTCTGGAGATCCAAAAAGGAGAGTTCGTCAGTCTGGTTGGACCGAGTGGATGCGGTAAAACGACATTGTTGTCGATCATCGCCGGGCTGCTCACACCCACCCGAGGAGAGGTTAAGGTTAAAGGCAAACTCGTTGGCGGCCCCTCAGCACAGATTGGTTATATGCTTCAACAGGACTATCTGTTTCCATGGCGGAACATTCTGGATAATGCATTGATTGGTCTTGAACTGACAGGCAGACTGGATGAACGGAGCCGTGAGCGTGTACGGGAACTGCTGGTAAGTATGGGGTTGGCCGGAACGGAGAATCAGTACCCTTCAGAGCTTTCAGGAGGCATGAGACAGCGAGTAGCCCTGGTGCGCACGCTAGCAACCGACCCGGGGATTTTATTGTTGGATGAACCATTCTCAGCACTTGATTATCAAACCAAGCTGCAATTGGAGGATCTGGTCTCGGACACGTTAAAACAGTTTGGCAAAACATCCGTCCTCGTCACCCATGATTTGTCTGAAGCCATTGCGGTCAGTGACCGCGTCATTGTACTGGATCGCAATCCTGGGCGCATCCGTCGTGAATTTATCATTCCCGATGGAATTCGTAAATCTCAGCCGTTTCATGCCAGGGAGCAAGAAGGATTCAATGCGTTGTTTCAGGCGTTGTGGAGTGAACTGGATCAGTCCGGGGGAGGTGAGGAAGACGCGTGAATCCAATGAATCCGAAGCAGGAAAAGCGTGACGAATGGATGGGGCAGCTGCATCGGAATCATATTCAGCAGGTGGCCAGATGGCGACACCAAGTGCTTGCTGTACAGTTATCTATGCTAGTATGTATGTTTTTGCTATGGGAAGTGGCAGGCAGACTTCGCTGGATTGATGTACTGTTATTCAGTTATCCGAGTAAGGTTTTTGCCCAGATTGGCAAGGACATCGCTAGTGGCGAGTTGTGGGCACATGTTGGGGTAACCGTAGGGGAAACGGCAGTTGGTTTTTTACTGGGAACACTGGTGGGAACCTTACTTGCGGTTTTAATTTGGTGGTCTCCTTTTTTGTCCAAAGTGCTGGACCCCTATATGGTTGTATTCAACAGTATGCCAAAGGTAGCACTTGGCCCGATCTTTATTGTGATGTTCGGCGCGGGTTTTACAGCGATTGTTATGACCACATTGTCCATCACGGTCATTATCACGACACTGGTCGTGTATAACAGCTTCAATGAAGTCGATCCCAATTATATTAAAGTCATTCGTACGTTTGGTGGAGACCGTTCCGAGATTTTTACAAAAGTTGTATTACCTGCTTCTTTTCCAGCGATTGTATCCACCTTGAAAGTGAACGTTGGCATGGCTTGGGTGGGTGTAATTGTGGGTGAGTTTCTTGTCGCCAAACAAGGGCTCGGTTATCTCATTATCTACGGATTCCAGGTATTCAACTTCACACTTGTATTATCAAGTCTGTTAATTATTGCTGCAGTTGCAACAGCCATGTACCAACTTGTTGTCTATGCAGAACGCAAAATGCTGGCTGGCCGCAGGTGATTCGGAAGTGATTTACTCGTAATATGACCAGGTATGATATGTATACAATTTCACAAGGGGTGTCACGTTGCCCGATACCGTAAAATCAAGTACCATATTTAGTATGATTATTCCGCGCAGATCCGGAATGAATGCGATGATTGGAGAAGAGGGCCTTGAGGTTCTGTCGCAACGATCTAACTTGCCAGCGTCCCTCATTCGGGGCGTGTTGCTGTGACCGGCATGCATGCGCATGTCGGTTGATGTCGTCTAGTTTACATTTGGAAGAGACATACTAGTCATGATAAATGAATGAGGCGACGAGCTGGCTAAGAATTTTTTTGCAGCTTAGAGGAGATGGAATGTTAAATGGGTTTTAGGGTAATTAAAACTGCAATCGCCGCATTAATGGCTGTATTGATTGCAGACTGGTGTCGCTTGCCGGGACCAACATCAGCGGGATTGCTTGCCATTCTTGGCGTGGATGTAACGAGAAAACGAAGTATTCGCACCATATCAGCGCGGTTCTTTGCTTCCGTAGTTGGACTTTTATTTGCAAGTGTACTTTTTCACTTTCTAGGCTTCCATTATTGGGTGCTGGCAGTATACATATTGATCGCATTCCCGGCTATTGTCCGGGTAGGCTTCAAAGAAGGTATTGTTACAGGTTCTGTTGTGGTGTTTCGGGTGTTCGGCGGCGGGGAGATGGACGTGCATGTCGTCCTCGTACAAATTGCTTTGCTGTTAATTGGTCTTGGTTCCGCAATGGCGGTTAACCTGGCCTATATGCCGGCAGCAGATCCACAGATGCTGCGCATTCGCAAACGAATCGATGAACTCTTCTCGAAGATTTTTAAGGAATTTGCAGCCACGCTGCGTAATCCCAATGAAGCGTGGGCGGGGAGAGAGCTGATTGAAGCAGATAAAGCGATTCTGGGCGGTATTGATGCTGCCAAGCGTTCTTTGGAGAATCAGGTAATTCATCCGAATGAGGAATGGAGTGTCTACTTCTATATGCGCAAAACGCAGCTGGATTCCATCCAACACATGATGCATCTGGTGTCCCAGATCTATCAGAAGATGCCACATGCGGAAATGGTATCGGAGCTGTTCGATCAGCTTAGTCAGGATGTACTTACTGAATCTTACACCGGACGAACTGAAAAACTTCTTGCGGATGTGCAAGAAGAATTCAAACGTATGGAGCTGCCGGATACAAGGGAAGAATTCGAGATTCGTTCTGCAATTCTCCAGCTGTGCCGTGAACTCGCGCTGTATCTGAAAGTCGCGAAGAAGGACAAAGCGCCGTCCCCAATCTCGGACCGGTCCCAATCTACAAACGAATAATAGAAAATAGTTGTCACCCTAGACGAATGCCCTGCATACACTTGTAGTGAATGATTGTATGGAGGAGGTTTAAAGATGTCATTGAGTCATAAACATCAATGTAGAGAGATTATCACGAAGGCGATCTGCGGCAAAGGTCGTAAGTTCTCTACCGTAACACATACCGTGACTCCGCCAAATGGTCCGACAAGTATTTTGGGGGCTTGGATTATCAACCACCAATATGAAGCCGTATCAGCGGGTGACGGAATTGAAGTTATTGGTACTTACGATATCAACATTTGGTATTCCTATGACAAGAATTCGCAGACGGATGTAGCCAAAGAAACGGTGTCGTATGTAGAACATGTGCCTTTGTCCTATCTGGACCCGAAACACCGGACTTCCACAGTAGAGGTATCTGCGGATGCAACGCAGGAACCTAGCTGTGTGGAAGCCACAGTATCAGCAGGTGGAAGCAGTGTAATTATCCGAGTAGAACGGGAATTCGCTGTGGAACTCGTTGCCGAGACTAAAGTTTGTGTGAAGGTCTGCACAGATGGTTGCGGTGATTACGAAGACAAGGACTATGACTTTGGCAGTGCCGATGGAGATTATGACGATCTCGATCCCGATCTGCTCGACGATGAGCTGTGAGTTTGACGCCTGTATTTGATAACCTAAGGTATCATATGCGCCAGAAGGCGCGGTGAAGAGGGCGTAAGCCCTCTTTCTTCTTAAATATTGAAAAATGGGTGGTAACGAGCCTCGCAATGTGCCTGGAATACCTTTCACGGGAAGGCTCCGCATTGCGGGGTTATTTTTATTTTTGGTTGCATGATCCGGGAGGGGGGACGTAATGAATGTGATGGAACAAGCGGAGGAAGCGCTGCGCCGATATGAAAGGATGACATCTGGAGAACGTGCAGAACGGTTGAAACAGGCAGGCATTGAAGTATTGTCACTGCACGATCGGCGCAAACGTGAACCAGGCTTGCGTGTACGCTATGACGTAGAGATAAGCTGTCTGCAGGCGATCCGGATCAAACGCAAGGATACTAGTGGCATGGGAGGGGCACAGGAAACTCTGTTGGAGCGTGAAGCGAGTTCAACCTTGTTCAAGCGCATAGAACGACTTGCGATCAAAACGCTGTATACGCTAGGGCTGGATCATGGAGCTGTTCGAATGGAATCCTCAGGGAATGGCGGCTGTGCAGTGATTTCGATCGACCCGTGTCCCTGGAAAGGGGTGACCAACCTTGCTGCTACCTATAGGGAAAGCTGGAAGCAGCATCAGGAACTGCTGGATGAGGAACTGAGTCACAGACCCATTCCAATACTCGGCATGGACCCGGAGTTTCTTCTGGTGCAGATGCCGGAATCCAAAATCGTACCCGCCTCCAGATTTCTTGAACGTACAGGAATGGCAGGCTGTGATTCCGTGACGATTGGTGGACGGCGCATATATCCGGTTGCCGAATTGCGGCCTGCTCCCAGCTCCGAACCACGAGAACTGCTGGCTCATCTGATGAGGGCATTCGCAGCTGCTTCCCGCAGCATTAGTGATCACTCGCTCATCTGGCAGGCAGGAGGGATGCCACAACGGGGGTTACCTTTGGGTGGTCATATTCATTTTAGCGGGGTGAATCTTACCGGGGAACTGCTTCGTGCACTGGACAATTATCTGGCATTGCCACTGGCATTTCTGCAAGACCCCCGTGGATCGGGAAGACGACCCCGTTATGGAGCACTTGGTGATTTTCGTCTGAAATCCTATGGTGGGTTTGAGTATCGTACGTTACCCAGCTTTCTTGTGTCGCCCCTTGTTGCAAAAGGTGTTGTGGCCTTGGCAGGTTTGATCGCGAGCGGGTATACTCAATTACGGCAGCGTCCGTTGGTGAAAGCTGAGGTTCATGCCGCTTTTTATGAGGGAAAGCGCGAAGTGATTAAGGAACACATCCCAGCACTCGTAGATGATCTGAAGAGGTTGGATGGATATGCACGTTATGAAAGATATGCGTCTCCGTTAATCCTTCAATTAAAACTGGGAAGAACTTGGGATGAGAGCCGCGATATTCGCAAACTCTGGAATATTCGGGCAGGTTCATGAAGTACGGACGTTTTTTTGATATAATAAGAAACAAGTCTTTTATGAGTAATAAGCTACTACGGAAGATATGGAGCAGCAACCCTTGAAGGAAGTGGCGATTAGCCAACACATAAGGCGGAGGCGCAAACACAGTGCCTGACCGTCTTATTGTCCTTCCAGGACGCGTTTCTTCCTGACATTATAGGAACGGGATGGAGGATATTCATCATGGCTCAGTATACGCCAATGATTCAACAATATTTGCAAGTGAAGGCCGAAGCACAAGATGCTTTTCTATTTTTTAGACTGGGTGACTTCTATGAATTGTTCTTCGAGGATGCGATTAATGCTTCCCGTGAACTTGAGATCACGCTGACCGCACGCAACGGAGGCACGGATGACAAAATTCCGATGTGCGGTGTACCTTATCATTCGGCTGACAATTACATACAGCGTCTGATTGAAAAAGGATATAAAGTTGCAATTTGTGAGCAGATGGAAGATGCAAGTGTAACCAAAGGCATGGTACGACGTGAAATTGTACGTGTGGTTACACCGGGAACGGTAATGGAAGGCAAGACACTCGGTGACAAGTCCAACAACTACATGGTGTGTCTTACAGGTAATCAAAATACGCTGGCGCTCGCGGCCTGTGATCTGTCAACGGGTGAGTTGTATGTGACATCCGTACCCTATTCCAAGGAATGGCTCAAGGATGAAATCGGCATCTACGAACCATCGGAGCTGGTGGGGGATGTAGCGCTGCTTGAAATGGTAGAAGCCGAGGCGTCTCCAATCGGTCGCCCGGTGGTCTACACGTCGTGGACAAAAAATAAGGAAGATCTGGTCCGTCAGCAGTTTGGCGAGGCTGTCTGGGCAAGATTAGAGCCTGAACGTCAAGCGTGCATTGCACGTCTTTTCTCCTATCTGAGTGAGACACAGAAACGTTCTCTGGGGCAGTTAACTCAAATCTCAACGTATGAGCCCGATCATTACATGATCTTGGACCCGTTTACCCGCCGGAACCTGGAATTGGTGGAAACTGTGCGTGAACGCTCCAAAAAAGGTTCATTACTCTGGTTGCTTGATCGGACCGAGACGTCCATGGGTGCGAGAATGCTGCGTCGTTGGGTCGATAAGCCATTGTTGCAAAAAGGGAAGATCAATGAGCGTCTGGAAGCTGTGGATACGCTATACAACCAGTTTATATTGCGTGAAGACCTGCGGGCAGAACTCAAAGACATCTACGATCTGGAGCGTCTGGTAGGTCGGATCGCGTTTGGTAATGCCAATGGTCGTGACCTGAATGCGCTCAAGTCATCGCTGGAGAAAATTCCAGGACTTCGTCAACATTGCGCAGGATCATCTTCCGCAACATTGCAGCATATTGCCGAAACGATGGATGATTGCAATGATCTGCGTGAAGCCATCGGGCATGCCATTGTGGACGAGCCGCCGGTATCGGTAAGGGACGGAGGTCTGATTCGTGAAGGGTACCATGAACGTCTGGATGAATTGCGTGAGGCTTCAGTTAACGGGAAACAGTGGATTGCGGAGCTGGAAGCGCGAGAGCGTGAGGCGACAGGCATTCGATCGCTGAAGATTGGATATAACAAAGTGTTTGGTTATTATATCGAGATCACCAAGTCCAATCTGTCCGCGTTGCCAGAGGGACGTTATGAACGTAAACAGACACTTGCCAATGCAGAACGATATATTACGCCGGAGTTGAAGGAAAAAGAGACGTTGATTCTCGAAGCTCAGGACAAAATGGTTGATATTGAGTATGGACTGTTCGCAGAGCTACGCGAGCGGCTGAACAAAGAGATCGCAAGATTGCAGAAGCTGGCCGAACAGGTAGCCGAAATTGATGTGTATCAATCTTTTGCGGTGATTAGCGCTGAGCGTAACTTTGTACGGCCTACGCTGACCGACGGTTATGATCTGGTTGTGGAAGAAGGACGCCATCCGGTCGTTGAGGCGGTCATGCGAGATGGCGCATTTATTGCCAATCACACCGCAATGACCAAGGAAGAGGCACGTATTCTGCTGATTACTGGACCAAATATGGCTGGTAAGAGTACGTATATGCGACAGGTCGCTTTAATCTCCATTTTGGCGCAAGTAGGTTGTTTTGTACCTGCGGGTCAGGCGGAAGTGCCGATCATGGATCGTATTTTCACACGGATTGGTGCCGCGGATGATCTCATTGGTGGACAAAGCACATTCATGGTGGAGATGGCCGACATTCAGGTCATGACGGACAAAGCCACACCACGCAGTCTGATTATTATCGATGAATTGGGACGTGGGACATCGACCAGCGAAGGTATGGCGATTGCTCAGTCTGTTATTGAATATGTACATGATATTATCGGCTGTAAAGCTCTTGTATCAACTCATTTCCATGAACTTGCTCATCTGGAGGAGAGTCTGGACAAGCTGGCCAACTACTCGATGGCGGTACAGGAGAGTGGTGACAAAGTTAATTTCCTGCGCAAATTGATTGCCGGGGCAGCCAGCAGCAGTTATGGTATCTATTGTGCACGCCTTGCAGGTCTGCCTGATAGCATTATTGAGCGGGCGAATGGACTATTGCATGGGTTCGAACATGCGGCCGCGCAAGTAGCTGTGGGCAGTGAATATATCGGAAACGAGAAGCAGGAAGAAGGCTTGAAATTAAAAGGTGGAGAATTCCAGCACACGGATTCAGCACCATTGATCCGGGAACACGAGATTGTGGAGAGTGCAGAGTACACACCTTCTATTGAAGATTCGGTTGGGAAGCAACATGCTAAGAACTCAAACAGCAAAGGACAGTCCAGCGCAAACCATTCGGATGTGGTTCAACTGTCCATCTTTGGAGATGATGAGCCGAATGTGGCAACGAAACCGGATGTAGTTGCGGTGGATAAACCAGCGCGAGAATTCATCCGTACGATGAAAGATATCGATGTCATGAATATGACGCCTCTTCAGGCGATGCAGATATTGAATGATCTCAAATTGAAGGCACAGCAATTATCCTGAGTATAAGGGAGGGGAAAACCTGTGGCGAAAATACATGTGCTTGATGAACATATTGCCAACCAGATCGCGGCGGGTGAAGTGGTCGAACGGCCTGCTTCAGTTGTCAAAGAGTTGCTCGAAAACTCGGTGGATGCAGGCGCCACCAAGATTGAAGTGACGGTGGAAGAGGGCGGACTCCTCAGTATTCGTGTCAAAGACAATGGTACAGGTATTGAGCCAGAGGACATGGAAACCGCCTTTTATCGTCATGCGACCAGTAAAATAGCCCATGGCCGAGATCTGTTCCAGATCACAAGTCTTGGATTCCGCGGAGAAGCCTTGGCGAGTATTGCCGCCGTGTCCAAGGTAGAGGTATTATCCGCAAGTGATAATGACGGGCGAGGACGCCGCATCGTGATTGAAGGCGGTAACCTTGTCTCTCATGAAGATGCAACCTCACCCCAAGGTACAGATTTTGCAGTGAGAGAACTATTTTACAATACACCAGCCAGACTCAAATATATGAAAACGATCCAGACGGAACTGGGACATATATCAGATGTCCTATACCGGATGGCGATGTCTCATCCAAACATTTCGTTCCGACTGCGCCATAATGAGAATGTGTTGCTTCAGACGTTGGGCAACGGCGATCTGCTGCAAGTGGTTGCAGCGATCTATGGGACAAGTGCAGCGAAAGCGATGCTTCCCATCCAGGGTGAAAGTCTGGATTACCGGGTGAGCGGGCTGATCAGCCTGCCAGAATGGACACGAGCGAATCGTAATGGTATGTCAACGATTGTTAATGGGAGATTTGTTCGCAATTACGGTCTCAATCAGGCGATTCTCAAAGCCTACCATACCTTGCTGCCCATCAATCGCTTCCCACTTGTCGTGGTGCAGTTGGAGATGCACCCCTCTCTTGTGGATGTGAATGTGCATCCGGCCAAGTTGGAGGTTCGCTTTAGCAAGGAACCAGAACTGTATGAATTCATAGAGACGACGTTGCGGGGTATACTCAGGCAGGAGGTACTGATTCCACAGGTCAAAAAACAGCAGATTCGACGTGGGGACGATAGTTCCTTTATCCAGGAACAATTCCTCTTTCCACGTGGTCCGCTGAAAGATGCATCTGATGCAGAAGGATATGGGCAACAAGGGCCACTTGGGAAACCTACTGTTGCACCTCTGAAGTTAACTGCAGAAGATGATGATCTGGATTTGGATGCTCCGGCGGATGTGTCTACAGCACAGTTGGTATCTGAACAGGGTCACTCAGTGCCGTTGCCCGAAGCTCCACCTGAGGTTACACAGCCCCCGGAGCAGTTAGAAAGTTGGAACGGGGATATTTTGCAGAAGATTGCTAGTCATGGCGAGGGGCAGACATCCGCTAACGTGCAAGAAGGCACTAAGGATGTAAGTACAAGTTCAAATACAAGTTCTACCGAAACTGTTCCCAAATCTGACCTCTCTTCTCAAGATGGTGGGGATCGTGGAGCAACAGAAAAACCTTTGGCTGAAGGTAAACCAGCTACGTATCGCTCCGAATCCGTAAATTCACCGGTTAGGGAAGCTCGGTCAACCTACAACCCGTCTTCGATTGCAAGAGGGGAACGGACGTGGAAAAACTCAGGTCTGCCTGATGCCACTAAACTTGCTGCTGCCATTAAATCAGATGCATCCATGCCTGAATTTCCGGAGCTGAGTCTGATCGGACAGCATCATGGTACGTATTTGATTGCGCAAAATGACCAAGGTTTATATTTGATTGATCAGCATGCCGCTCATGAACGCGTGAATTATGAGTACTATTACGAGAAATTTGGTAACCCTGCCCAGGCCTCACAAGAGTTACTGCTGCCTATTACGCTCGAATTTACACCTTCGGAGACGGAAAAGCTGAAAACAAGGCTGGCCTGGTTCGAACAGGCGGGGGTATATTTGGAGCATTTCGGTGGACAGACGTTCCGTGTGCGCTCCCACCCGTTCTGGTTCCCCAAAGGGGACGAGAAAGACATTATCGAAGAAATGTCCGAATGGGTTCTTAGTGAACGCAGCATAGATGTAGCCAAGATGCGAGAAGCTGCATCCATTATGTGCTCCTGCAAGGCGTCCATCAAAGCAAACCAAAAGTTGACCGATCAGGAAGCAGAGATGCTAATTCAGCGTCTGGGTTCATGTCGTCAGCCCTACACTTGTCCACATGGGCGGCCGATTGTGGTTTCATTTTCAACATATGATCTGGAAAAATTGTTCAAACGTGTTATGTAGCTATTTAGGAGGAATCTATGTATATTACAACCGGTGAAAAGGAAGCGGCTTTACTTGTGGAGCGGGCCCGAAACCTTGCTGAAACAACAGGGGGTACTTACGTGCGCCGTAATAAAATGTCTCTGCCGATGATGATTGAACACTATGAGGCGGAGGAGGTTCTGGTTGTACTCCAGGGTAAAGCGCGTCTATTTCGGAAGGATTCACCGTTGCTGGAGTTCCACCCCAGCATGGGATTTGTTCGTGCCAAACGTATATTGCGAGGAGAACCTGATCCACTGCTGGAGGCGGGGGCGGTGAATGAAGGGGATACCATCATCGATTGTACAGCCGGACTGGGCACGGATGCACTGGTGTTCTCGGTTGCAGTGGGCAAAAGTGGACGGGTGATTGCATGTGAGAGCTCTCTTCCGCTATATACACTATTAGTGGAGGGGATGTCTCAATATGAGACGATCAAGCCAGCGGTAAATGAAGCTTTCCGGCGTATTGAGCTGCATCATGCGAATCATCTCGATTTGCTTCGATCGTTGCCAGATCAAAGCTGTGACACCGTATATTTTGACCCCATGTTTCGTGAGCCAATGATGGATTCAAGTGCTATACAGCCCTTGCGAGATTATGCAAATGCTCACGCGCTGGATGAACAGAGCATTATGGAAGCAAAACGGGTTGCCCGTAAACGGGTAGTCATGAAAGAAAAGCGCGGCAGCGCGGAGTTTGACAGGCTCGGATTCGAAATACTTGATCGGGCGAATGCAAAAACCCTGTACGGAGTGATTAATGTTGAAAGTGGAAGTTAAACCAAAACCTAAACTGCTTGTGTTGGTTGGACCAACAGCAGTAGGCAAAACAAGAATGAGCATCGAGCTTGCCCAAGCTTTCAATTGTGAGATTATCTCAGGAGATTCGATGCAGGTATATCGAGAAATGGATATCGGAACTGCCAAGATTACCTCTGAAGAAATGAAGGGTGTACCCCATCATCTCATTGATATCCATGAACCGGAATATCCGTATTCTGTGGCCGAGTTTCAGGAGAGTTGTACACGATTGATTAGTGAAATCCATGAACGCGGTAAAATGCCTTTTATTGTTGGTGGCACCGGTCTGTATGTGGAATCGGTATGTTACGGCTTCCAATTCTCGGATAGCGGTTCAGATGAAGCATTCAGAGAGGAACAATTCAGCTATGCTGAGCTAAATGGAGCACAGGCCCTTCATGATCGATTGAGGGAAGTTGACCCCGTTAGTGCGGATCGTTTGCATCCGAATGACCAGCGGCGAATTGTACGTGCGCTTGAGATCCATCACCTCACAGGCGAGAAGTGGTCTGATCAGCTGGCAGTACAGAAGAAAGAATCGCCTTATGACCTTCTTATTGTTGGTTTGACAATGGATCGGCAGAAGTTGTACGCCCGGGTAGAAGAGCGGATTGATCTGATGATCGAACAAGGTCTGGTGGATGAAGTGAAGTCCCTGTTGGGACGTGGAGTGGCCAGAGGTCATATTTCCATGCAAGGGTTGGGATATAAGGAGATTGCAGCGTTTCTGCAAGGGGAAGTGAGTTGGGAAGCTGCGGTTGAGTGGTTGAAGAGGGATACGCGTCGGTTTGCCAAACGGCAGCTTTCTTGGTTCCGCCATATGAAGGATATTGAATGGGTGGACATGACGGATACCCAGGATTTTGAAGGGAAATACAAGCAGATAAGTGAATTGATTACACAAAAATTTGATTGATTTAAGCGATTGTTAGTATTCTTCTGACAGGCATCGATTAGATCAAGATATGTAAACCTCTACCTTCTGGTCATCAAAAGGATAGAGGTTTTTATTTATCACTAGAAAAGATGGTAGAGATTAAACATTCGCTAAACAACGAATAAATGTGCCTTAAAATGAAGATTTTGTCCCTCTTTTGCAAAACAGACAAGCGGTGTATAATGGATAAGTCTTCTATTTGTTCACCTCGCTAAGAATGGGGGTAAAATAGCAGACAAGGGGTTTTTGTGGATTATATGAAACTGTTCATGATATAATAGCACGAAAGCTACTCAGCGATATTGAATATTACTTGAACACGAATTCAAATGAACCAATGGGGGTACGGCTAATGAACAAGTCCATCAACATCCAAGATACGTTCTTGAACCAACTGCGGAAAGAAAATATTCCTGCTACGGTCTATCTGACCAACGGCTTCCAAATCCGCGGGACGATCAAGGCATTTGACAATTTTACGATCGTCATTGACAGCGACGGACGCCAGCAAATGGTCTACAAGCATGCCATCTCCACGTTCACGCCGCAACGCAGCGTATCGCTGATGCAGCAAGATAACAGCGGCGAAGCTTAAAAAAATTACGAAACCTTTTCACCAACCATTTCGTCTACAAGTATAGGTATTGAAACAGAGCAACCTGAATAAAGGGTTGTTCTTTTCATTCCGGGCAAAATATGTTTAATATATGCCTGAGCCTACAGACGATTAGAAATTATGCAACCGAAAGGGAGTCAGGAGGTAACATGCCAAACGATCCGTTGTCGAGGTCTAACAATCGCAACAACAATAACAAGTCACCCAAAAAAGCGAAGCCAAAGACCTCTAAAAAGAAAAAAATTACGGGTAAACGCGTTGGATGGACACTGTTTTTCACAATGGCAATCGCCATATTCTGTGCACTTGGCGGATATTTATTTATTATGGTGAGTGGCGAAAATCTGCTCAAAGCTAACAAAGACAAAACCACAATTAATGAAACTTCAAAAGTATATGATCGCAATGGCCAATTAATGGGGGAACTATCCATTCAGAAGCTGGAACCTGTCAAAGAAGATGATATTCCTGAGCTTGTGAAGCAAGCCTTTGTTGCAACGGAGGATAAGCGATTCTACGATCATCAGGGCGTGGATATTTGGTCCATTGGGCGTGCGGCGGTTAAGGATGTCATGGCTCGTTCCATGGTGGAAGGTGGTAGTACACTAACCCAACAGCTTGCCAAGAACATGTTCTTGTCCCGTGACAAGACGTTCTTCCGTAAAGCAACGGAAGTATCGATTGCCATGGCATTAGAGCGCAAGTACACAAAAGACGAAATCCTGACGATGTATCTGAACCGGATTTTCTTCGGTCATCAGCGTTACGGGATTAAAGCAGCATCTGAATTTTATTTTGGCAAAAAAAATCTGAATGATCTGGATTTGTGGGAAATTGCCACACTCGCCGCGATGCCCAAGGGGCCTTCTGCCTACAATCCGGTGAGCAATCCGAATGATTCCAAGGCACGTCGTGGTGTTGTTCTCCAGCTAATGTATGAACAAGGCTACATCACGAAGGAAGAGATGGATAAAGCTAAAGAGGTAGATTATAACTACAAGCGACCAGAGAAAGACAAGAAGTATCAAGGTTTTATCGATTATGTGCTCCGTGAAGCTGAACGAGTAACAGGTAAAACGGAAGATGATCTGAATATCGGCGGGTACAAAATCTATACAACTATGGATGCTCAGGCTCAAACAGCCATGGAAACTGCCTTCACAGATGATAATCTGTTCGAGGCAAGTAAAGACGATCAACAGGTTCAAGGCTCCATGGTTATTATGAACCATGAGAATGGCAGTCTCGTTGCCCTCTTGGGTGGACGGGATTATCAGACTAAAGGTTATAGCCGTGTAACGCAGAGTCGAAGACAACCAGGTTCAGCTTTTAAACCGATTGTGTCTTATGCACCGGCGCTTGAATCAGGAAATTACAGTGCCAACTCGTCGCTGAGTAATGCGAAGCAATGCTTTGGTAACTACTGTCCTGGTAACTTGCATGGATATTCTTCAACGATCAGTATGACGGATGCAATTACGAAGTCGGAAAATATCCCTGCGGTTTGGCTGCTTGATAAAATAGGTGTTAACACAGGCATTAATTTTGCCAAGAGTGTAGGCATACAGCTGACAGATGAAGACAAAAACTTGGCGATTGCCCTCGGTGGTCTAAGTAAAGGTACAAATACACTGGAAATGGCGCAAGCCTATAGTGCATTTGCCAACCTCGGAGAATACCGACAAGCCTATGCGATTAAAGAAATCAAGGATAGCGCAGGCAAAACCACTTATAAACATGATAACTCGGACACAACGCGTGTCATGAGTGAGCAAAATGCGTATCAGCTTACACAGATGCTGCAGAACGTCGTTAATGACGGTACGGGACGTTCAGCACGTCTGGATCGTCCGGTAGCGGGTAAAACAGGAACAGTTCAAAGTGGTATCTCTGGCAACAGTGCCAACCGTGATGTATGGTTTGTTGGATACACCCCGGAATGGACTGCCGCAGTCTGGATGGGCTATGACAATCCGGATGCCAATCATATGCTTAAGAACAGCAGTAAGCTGTCGGCAGCTTTCTTTGCCAAAGTCATGGGAGATGCTTTAAAAGGCGTTCCAGTGAAGCAATTCAAAGCACCAGCTGGAGGGCAGGCACCTCCGCCAGTAGAAGTACCAGAAAAGCCGGCTCTGTCCGTTAGTGGGCTGAGTGGATCATACGATCCAAATGCACAAACCGTCTCCCTGAGTTGGACTGGAACGGGTGACGCGAGTACGCAATATCGAATTTATCGGAAAGAAACATCTGAAGCCCAGTTCACTCATCTCATTGATGCAATAGGAGCGACCAATGCACAAGATTTAAGTGCGTTGCCTGGTCTAACCTATGAGTACTATGTGACAGCTTACGACTTGGCATCAGGACTTGAGACGGATCCTTCCAACACCATCTCCTTGATGATTGAAGCGCAGGAAGTGCCGCCGGAAGAACCTGATCCTGGTATAGATCCTGGAACAGAGATAGATCCTGAGCAGCCGGGTACGGAGAATCCGGACAATGGTACACCGGATAATGGCAACTCGAACGGTAATAACGGTAATGGAAATGAAAATGGCAACAACGGAAATGGTAATGGTAATAACGGAAACAATGGCAACGGTGGTAATAACGGCGGAAACGGTCAACCTGGGGAAGGAAATACGACCCCACCTGGTCAGGGCACAACAGATCCTGGCGGAAATGGTGAAGGTTCCGATGATGGGGGCGTAACAACGCCAGGCGAAGTTGTAACTCCGGACAGCGGAACAAGTGGGGATACTGGAGGGACAGATGCACCTGCAGATTCCCAAGCTGGAACCGGCGGCTAAGCCAATGAATCACTAAATAGCTACATTATAGCTACATTGAAAAAACTGCTTCCCGGGAAACCGGTGAAGCAGTTTTTTTGTGTTATACAGAACCAACTGTAATGGAAGCCGATTTGATGAATAGGTGTGACAAAGCTTGATTTTGAGTGTAAACCTTAAATATGGTAAGCTGTAACTATTCGTAATACGTTGTGCAAGGGCGGGCCCAGAGCGCTGGAATCCATCAGGCGGACGTTATTACATTGTTCACCAATAACATCAGAGCAGGTCACGGACCTGTAGTCGGCAAAGAGGGGTTCGTATGAAACGGAAATTCGGGGATCGCGCGAACTGGCGCCGGATTACGAACCGACAATTCACATGCCGGTTCGTTCAATCCAAAATTTTCACAGGTTATATTACGTTGTACACCATACAGGATTTGAAAGAACCTCTGTGGAAAACTTATGGAGGCAGTACCTTCTGTATCGCAGATAAAGGTTATTCCTGGCTGCAATACTATCCGAAGGGAGAACACTTTGTAGTTACAGCGATGTTTGACGATCAGGAACGGATTGTAGAGTGGTACATTGATACATGTCGTAGTCAGGGGATAACCGATCAGGGTGTTCCTTGGTTTGATGACCTGTATCTGGATGTCGTTGTACTGAAAGATGGGGAAGTATTTTTGCTGGATGAAGATGAGCTTGAAGATGCACTGTCACGAAAACATATTACAACGGGTGATTATGACTTGGCTAACAAGACGGCAAAGGAACTGCTGCATGCCATTGATGCACATGTATTCCCATACTTTCAGTTATCACTGAAACATAGGCCGAGTTTGTTTGAGAACGGAGAGTTTCGAAAAAACATTCAGATTTGAGTCATCTACTTATCCGTAGAATTCTTCATGATCCTTCTAATATTGGAGCACCTGATAGAATACATTAATAATCAGGAGAGTTCAGCCCGATAAAATAGAGGTGATGGCGAATGAACGGACGGGTCATGGCTGCAGGAGAGCAACCAGGAGGCAGACCATCCAGACAAATTAATATTGTGTTGCGTAACCAGGAACCTCAGATGTTGGTCAAAGATGAAGCAGCGGCAGTACAGGCAGCCAAGAGTATAACCAAACATGCGCACTTCCAGGAGATACAGGGTGAATTGGAGCAACTGGTTGGACTTGAAAATATCAAAGACTTGGTGTTTGAGATCTATGCTTTCCTACAGATTGCTCAGATGCGTACCGAAGCAGGCTTACTTAGTGGTGCGCACGTGTATCATATGATCTTCAAAGGCAATCCGGGTACCGGTAAGACCACTGTAGCGAGGATCGTTGCCAAACTCTTTCAGAAGATGGGGGTGTTAAGTAAAGGTCATCTTATTGAAGTAGAGCGTGCGGATCTGGTTGGAGAATATATCGGTCACACGGCTCAGAAAACAAGAGATCTGGTTAAGAAGGCTCTCGGTGGGATATTGTTCATTGACGAAGCTTACAGTTTGGCCCGTGGGGGAGAGAAGGATTTTGGCAAGGAAGCTATTGATACGCTTGTTAAGTCCATGGAAGATAACAAAAATCAGTTTATACTGATTCTTGCCGGGTATTCGGAAGAAATTGATTTTTTTCTCCAGACCAATCCCGGATTACCTTCCCGCTTTCCCATTCAAGTGGAGTTTCCAGACTATAGCATTGATCAGTTGATTCAAATCTCTGAGATTATGGCCAAAGAGCGTGATTATATTCTAATGCCTCAGACCATACTCAAGCTAAAGCAACATTTGCTTCAGGAAAAAAATGATTCGCTGCATGCGTTCAGTAACGCCAGATACGTTCGTAATGCCATTGAGCGTTCGATCAGGCATCAGGCGGTTCGTTTGTTGGAACAATACTCGGAAGGCAGTCCAGGAAAACTGGAGCTGATGACAATCCGTACAGAGGATTTGAACTTTGAGCGAAAGTAAGCGATAATATAGTTTTTACACCAGCCGGCCGGGCCAACCGGTTCGGCTTAAGGCATGCCATGGCATATTTGTGGCAATGTATATCAACGGATTAATTTAGTAATTAGAGGGAGTGAACATATACATGACAAATGGCACGCATGATACAGATATGGTCAAAAAAGATCGCGCCGTCTTGGTGAGTCTTGTTACGGATGATGTAAAACGTACAGGTATCAACCCTGAGTACTCTTTAGAGGAACTGGTGAAACTTGCCGAGACAGCTGGAGTGGAAGTGCTAAGTGTACTTTCTCAGAACAGGGAAAAACGTGATACCAAATGGTTCATTGGTAAAGGTAAGGTGGAAGAACTCCGTGCAATCGCGGAGGAGCTCGGAGCAACTACGGCTATTTTTGATCAGGAATTGTCAGGTGCACAGGTTCGTAATCTGGAAGAAACCCTCGATCTCAAAATTATTGACCGTACCCAACTGATTTTGGACATCTTTGCACAACGTGCCAACACTAGAGAAGGTATTATTCAAGTGGAATTGGCTCAACATAGTTACTTGCTGCCACGTTTGTCGGGTCATGGCAAGAACCTGTCCAGACTCGGGGGCGGAATCGGAACAAGAGGCCCAGGTGAAAGCAAGCTGGAGACAGACCGCCGTCACATTCGTGGTCGCATCGATGATCTGAAGCGTCATCTGGAAGAATTGACTCGTCATCGCAAATTGCATCGTGAACGCCGTAAAAAAACAGGTATTGTCCAGGTAGCCCTTGTTGGTTATACCAATGCTGGTAAATCAACCTTGCTTAAGCAGTTGACGGCTGCAGATGTGTATATTCAAGATCAGCTATTCGCTACATTGGACCCTACATCACGTACGATGGAACTTCCGAGTGGAAAAGAAATCGTACTTACCGACACGGTTGGATTTATTCAAAATCTACCGCATGATCTGATTGCAGCATTCCGTGCAACGCTGGAGGAAGTGAATGAAGCAGACCTGATCCTGCATGTTGTGGACGCCTCATCAGCTATGCGTGAAGATCAGATGCGGACGGTTAATACAATTCTGCAAGAACTTGGTTCAGGGGACAAGCCGCAGTTAGTCCTATATAACAAAAAAGATGCGTGCACACCAGAGCAGCTTGAGATGCTTCCATTGGATAAAGACCATATTAAAGTAAGCGCATTAGACTCGGAGGATCTGCTTAAAATCCGTGAATTCATTCAGACAGAGCTGACAGGTGATACGAAGCGCTTCCGTATTCCGGCAGAACGTGGTGATCTTACGTCGGTACTCTATAAAATTGGTGATGTAGTGGATACCAGCTTTGAAGAGAATGATGTGATTTATGAAGTTGAATTGCAAAAAGGTGAATATGAGAAATTTGGTTATATGCTTGAAGAATTCATTGAATTGTAATATTCATGACATATTGATGTGATAAGTTACACGATAATGGATATTCGACGTCAGATTCGTGCTATGAAGGGAATGAAGTAAGATGGTAAGCTTTGATTCAGAAATATCTGAACTTCAACGTCAAGTGGAGCGTCAGATTGAAGGACAACTGCAACAGATTGATCGGATCACAGATCACAATCAATGGAAGGTGATTCATGCGTTCCAACAGCGAAAAGTAAGTGATTTTCACTTTGCAGGTTCAACAGGTTATGCCTATAACGATCGTGGCCGTGAAGTGCTTGATGAAGTATATGCTGATGTTTTCGGCGCGGAAGCCGCGTTGGTGCGTCCTCATTTTGCTTCAGGCACTCATACGATTAGTACAGCTCTCTTTGGAGTTTTGCGTCCAGGTGACGAATTATTGTACATCACGGGTAAGCCTTACGACACATTGCATAAAGTTATTGGCAAACCCGGTGATGGTACAGGTTCATTACGCGATTTTGGCATCGGTTACCGTGAGACGGCATTAACTGATGAAGGTGGAGTGGACTGGGCAGCAGTTGAAAAAAGCATTACACCGGCTACAAAAGTCATTGGGATTCAACGTTCACGTGGTTATGACTGGCGCTCATCCTTCTGTGTTGCTGAGATTGCTGACATGGTTACGCGTGTTAAAGAGCTTAAGGAAGATGTCATCGTATTCGTAGACAATTGTTACGGTGAATTCACGGAGGAACGTGAACCGACAGAAGTCGGAGTTGATCTGATGGCCGGATCACTGATCAAGAATCCTGGTGGAGGCATTGCGGAAACCGGTGGATACATATGTGGGAAGGAACAATACGTACAGTTGGCAGCTTATCGTCTGACAGCCCCTGGAATTGGGGGAGAGGTGGGAGCAATGCTGGGGACAACACGTGGCATCTACCAAGGACTTTACATGGCACCGACAATTGTAGGACAAGCTATCAAAGGAAGTACGTTTGCTGCTGCGATGTTTGCTGAATCCGGATTTGTAACCAAACCCGCCTGGAATGAAGCTCGCACAGATCTGATCCAGGCTGTTAAGTTTAGCTCTGCCGAGCATCTGATCGCCTTCGTGCAGGGGATTCAGCGTGCAGCAGCTGTGGATAGCCATGTGGTTCCTGAACCGTGGGATATGCCTGGTTATGAGCACCCTGTCATTATGGCGGCAGGTACGTTCATTCAGGGTGGAAGTCTGGAATTATCAGCCGACGCGCCTATTCGGGAGCCGTATATCGGGTATATGCAAGGCGGATTAACGTACTCTCATGTCAAATATGGCGTTTTAATGGCGTTACAGACTATGAAAGATCGTAAATTATTGTGAGTTTATCTAACACGTCATTGACACTTGGTAATAACTAAATGTACAATAGGGTGAAGAATAGATGACTGGAAGGTTGATGAACATGGGTGATGAAATCCGCAGAAATATGGCCTTATTCCCAATTGGTATTGTAATGAAACTTACGGATCTGTCTGCACGTCAGATTCGTTACTATGAGCAGCACAGCTTGATCGTTCCTGCGAGAACGTCAGGTAATCAACGGTTATTCTCTTTTAATGACGTAGAGAGATTGCTAGAGATCAAGGCTTTGATTGAAAAAGGAGTTAACATCGCGGGCATCAAACAAGTGATGAATCCTGTTTCAAAAGAATCCGAGGAAGCTACAGTTATCACGCCAGATACTGAAGTTAAACGCAGAGAGCTGTCCGATACGCAGTTGCACCGCTTGCTGAAGCAGCAGCTTGTATCAGGTAAGAGACCAGGACAAGTATCTCTCATTCAGGGAGAACTTTCCCGATTCTTTAATAAAAATTAAATTCGCATAACTTGGCGAGTGAGGGGAAAACATGCACTTTTGGTGTGAGACTCCTTGACCCGTGGAACTTTCTAATGTACAAATATAACAGGCAAGCCAAATACGCAGATAAGAAAGGGAGAGGTTATAGTGAGTTATACAAAAGAAGACATTCTCCGCATTTCGAAAGAAGAAAACGTACGATTCATTCGATTGCAATTTACTGATTTGCTTGGAGCTATCAAAAACGTTGAGATTCCTGTGAGTCAGTTGACTAAGGCTCTGGATAACAAAATGATGTTCGATGGATCTTCCATTGAAGGTTATGTACGTATTGAAGAGTCCGACATGTACCTCTATCCAGATCTAGATTCTTGGCTTATTTTCCCATGGGTTGCAGAGAACCGTGTTGCACGCCTGATTTGCGACGTATATCTTCCGGATGGTAATCCGTTCCCAGGAGATCCACGTGGCATCTTGAAACGAAACCTGAAGGAAGCCCAAGATATGGGATTCACTTCCTTTAACGTTGGTCCTGAACCCGAGTTCTTCTTGTTCAAAACCGACGAAAAAGGAAACCCAACTAACGAACTGAATGACCAAGGTGGTTATTTCGACCTTGCGCCTACGGATCTTGGTGAAAACTGTCGTCGTGACATCGTTATCACACTTGAAGAAATGGGCTTTGAGATCGAAGCTTCCCACCATGAGGTAGCTCCAGGTCAGCATGAGATCGACTTTAAATATGCTGATGCTCTGAAAGCTGCTGACCAGATCCAAACGTTCAAACTCGTTGTTAAAACGATTGCACGTCAGCATGGTTTACATGCTACATTCATGCCGAAACCACTGTTTGGTATGAACGGATCCGGTATGCACTGTAACCAATCCTTGTTCAAAGGTAATGAGAACGCATTTGTTGATGAGTCGGACGAGTTGGGTCTGAGCAAAACTGCTCGTCACTTCATGGCTGGAACTCTGAAGCACGCACGTGCGTTTGCAGCAATTACTAACCCAACTGTGAACTCATACAAACGTCTTGTACCAGGTTATGAAGCACCTTGTTATGTAGCATGGTCTGCTAGTAACCGTAGCCCAATGATTCGTATTCCAGCTTCCCGTGGTCTGAGTACACGTGTTGAGGTTCGTAACCCGGATCCGGCTGCTAACCCTTACCTGGCTTTGTCTGTTCTGTTAAAAGCAGGTCTGGACGGAATCAAACGTGAGCTTTCCTTACCAACTCCAATTGACCGTAACATCTACATCATGTCAGAAGAAGAGCGTGTGGAAGAAGGCATTCCAAGCTTGCCAGCTGACCTGAAAGAAGCATTGAATGAATTGATCCGTAGCGAAGTCATCTGTGATGCTCTCGGCGACCACGCCTTGGCTCACTTCTATGAGCTGAAAGAAATTGAGTGGGATATGTATAGAACACAAGTCCACCAATGGGAACGCGATCAATATATCACATTGTACTAATAGCTGAATCCCTTGGCGCTCTAGCGCCTAGGGGTTTTTCTTTTTGTGGGCAAAACATTATGAATTCAAATAAAACGAAAGTGCCCACAAAATGCCCACAAAAATTTAATCTTGAAGAATACCTTTAGTAAATACTTCGAACTTATTCATGTTGTTTTTCTGGATTTTAGAAGAAATGTGGGCATAGACATCCGACGTAATTTGAATGCTGCCGTGGCCCAATTGCTCTTGTACGAATTTCATATCTGCTCCAGCTTCAAGCAACAATACAGCACAGGTATGTCGGAGTGAGTGAATGGGGAGGGAGGGGAGGTCGCTTCGGTCTAGTATCCGAGAGAAAGCATTGAACAAGGATGACTTCGGCATATAGTTACCGTCTTCTCTGCATAGCAATAGATCAAGGTCCAGATGATATCGTTCCCCTAAAACTCCTTTATTCTGCTTTTGCCACTCTTGGTGATACTTTAAATCATTAGCTAATGATTGGGATATTTTAATCGTTCTCTCTGATTTGATGGTCTTGGTATCTCCGAATAATCCCTCCTTATCTTTAGCGGTAAAATCTAAAGTTTCATCAATTGTTATAAACTGATTTTCTAGATCAATATCAGGCCATTTCAAGGCGGCAGCTTCACCTTTTCTCATTCCTGTTTCAATTAAGACTTTGAAAAAGATCCAATAAATGTAGCCGTATTCGTAAGCGTTTTGTAAGAACCTTGAGATGTCTGAGGAATCAATAAAGTGAACCTCTCTCTTTTTCCTTTTAATTTTTATTTCAACGCCTATACATGGATTTTTTTCAATCTTACCGATAATAACTGCTTTTTGTAGCGCGTTGTGCATAGTAGCGTGTATTAACTCAACTGTTCTGCGGCTGGGACCTTTTTCTGAAATCGAATTAATGAAATTCTGATACATAATTGGTTTAACATCTCGAAGTAGTATGTTTCTGAAATAAGGCAAGATGTGATTCTTGATGTTGTTTTGATGTAGAAGTAATGTGTTTTTTCGAACACTCCCTTTTTTGTATTGATCAATCCAAAAATTCAGATAATCTTTTAAACTCAAATCACTTTGCTCGTAGCCAGCGGAGAGACTCCTTTCGAACTCTGCAGCAGCTAATTGAGCTTCCTTTTTGGATTCAAAGCCCCGCTGAGACTTTTCACGAAAAGTTTGTGTGAGTGGATCTTTGTACCTTAGACGATACTCCCAGCCAGTGGCGTGTTTCTTGAAGCTTGCCATAAAAATCACCTCTATCAAAACGTATGTTCTTTTTTTATGTGTGTTAAACCGCCTCACAGCGATATAAGCGTAAGTTAATCAATTTTGAGCAGAGTAGTGAAATATTCTGGGTTAAAGATGAAAAAGGAGAAAGAGCTTCGAATTAAAGTCGGAAAAGATATTTTAAAAAAATCATCAAAAAACGAGCCTTCGGTAACTAAGGCTCGTTTGTGCAGGAGTCATATTTGGCTCCAATAACTATGTTTAAATTAGTGCAGAGGTTTCTTGCGGAAAAGTAACTAAAACAATTCTACCCTATTTCACAGGATTTGATCATACTTTAGCTTTAAAGTTCTTGTCCTTGGTTCGAGACCGGAACTTGTACCGATTGCCGAAAAGGAAATGATCTGATTACCGATTAGATAAGTATTTAACTACTTGCACTGCTCTAATTCATTAAGCTAGCGGGCAGTTTAGTTTATGATTAACTGAGGTGAACCATATCATCGCTAGTGATAAAGCAGAGAATTGAACTGGATATCGCATCGGCAATGCTGAGTTTGCAGGAAGGAGCTTAAAGTATTCACGTACTCGATACATGTGGAGTGTCTAATATTGATGGTCCGTAAGGAATAGATGAGATGTGACAGTTTAGCTCAAACGACTTAATTGTATAGTGTTGACACTTCGCCCACTTGGAGTAATATGTTACTATTGAGATAGCATTCTATTTCTGATGAAGATAGTTTGAATGTTATTTATGAAGGAGAGACACTATGACAATGTTCGAGATATGTTCTATGCAAAGTCTATTTTATGAACAACGGCGGTTGTTTGTATAGAGCTAATAATATAAGTAACCGCTTAAATCCGGATAGTGATAATTGTTATAGTGTAGACTTTGCTACCTTAATATTCAACTATTTTAAGGAGCGGCTATCATGAGATATGTAAATGCCGACATCATCTTTCCGGAAGAATTATTAAATGAAATACAAAAGTATATGAACGGTGGATTGGTTTACGTCCCTAAATCAAAAGGTTTGCGTAAAAAATTGGGGTGAAAATTCAGGCAGTAGGAAAATTTTAATCTTAGAAATGATGAAATAATCCGGCGAAAGTTTCTCGATGGTGACACTATCGAGAAACTTTCAGATCGATTTTGCCTTTCAAGCGATACTATTAAAAAGATCGTTTATACAAAATAATAGTTTTAACAAAAGTCGCATTGGAAGAAATTCTAATGTGACTTTTTTGTGTATAGTATAGTTTAAATTGTTTATTACATATTTTCAAGCTTTTACTATCGTTATAATAACATATAAGAGAAGTAGTTGATTTACTTCATAAAAACTGCAGGGGAATAACAAATGAATGATTTTTTTAGATTTGATACTGATGAAGAACGGCAGGCGTTATTAATCAGAGCAAGGAAAGTCGCTTTATCTGCAATTCGAAAGTATGACTTAGAATGGGATAACATCCAGTTTATTCAACTATCCGATACGATCACGTATAAAATTGAAACCAGTACAGATAACAATTATTTACTTCGCATTCATTCGGACCGATTAAGCAGAGAGGAAATTCGTTCGGAACTCCTACTGTTACAAGCACTGAACAAATCGAAAGATCTAAAAGTACCAGAAGGGATGGCAAATTGTGATGGTATTTATGTATTGGACATCGAAACAGAGACAGGATATAGGCGCCCTTATATAACGATGATGCGATGGATAGAGGGTGAAAAAGCAGCAGGTGAATTTACAGATAGTCAAGCATATAATATGGGTGTATTGATGAGCAGGCTCCATGAAGCAGCAAAGGATTTCAATCCACCTTCTGATTTTGTAAGACCTACTTGGGGAGTAGAAAGTTTTAAACGTGAAATGGCTAAGTTGGAACGTTACTATGAGCGTTTTTTATCCGAAGAGGGATGGAAGCTGTATCAAGATGCAGCTGAGAAGGTTGTATCCCAACTTACCACGATGCATCCAAGTGAACATAACTATGGGCTCATTCATGCTGATTTACATACCGGTAATATGGTATTTGAGGATAATCAACCCTATCCGATTGATTTTGGAAGATGTGGGTACGGATATTATCTCTACGATATGGCAGGCACCATATTGGAGCTTTGGCCAAAGCATCGATGGATGCTTATCCAAGGTTATGAGAGTATTAGGAAGTTGGAAACGGACTATATTCGGGATCTGGAATGTTTTTTTGTCATGTTCATGATCGAGAACTCCTGCCATCACTCCTCTGATCCAAGAGAAACAACCAGTTTAATCGATGAACAAAAGTATGCCCAAGCATACATAAGAGAATATTTAAATGGTAATCCATTTTTATTCGAAGTGATCGAGCCTGTAAATGTGGATTAATACTAACCGATACCGGGCTAAAATAATGATATCTTATGGTGATGATTTACAATAGGTCGCTGTTTAGAGTGTTTGTTCGTATCATCAAGTTTTAAAAACGTGAGCTATGACTTCGAGTTTATATAAGATCTACTTGTGTACTTAGCGCTGAAACTTTTCTGTTTATTATGAAGATTTATGCTTATTCATGAAGTTTGTCCGATCCAGTTGTTCTTCAGCTTCTCTAGTTCCCCTTCATTTTCGGGGTGTATTTTGACGGAGCTGTTTGGGTCGTTTCGTGATTTTTTAAACTGGCATTGAGCCATCATTATTACAAATATCATGATTATACCGGTTTTATTGATACCGCTTCGACAATCCAGACTTGCCAACCTTTTGGTTGTGGGCCAGTGAACGAATATTAAATCTATTTATGTCGGATAGAAAATATCCCATTAAAGTCGCTATTATAGCGGCTTTTTTTGTTTTAGTGTGCCCAGATACACGTATGATCTTGTTGGTGAAAGTCCGACCAAGGAGCAATGGTAGCCAGGATGCTTGCATATGGCGAAGTCTGTGTGTAAGAGCACATCGACAATAGTACCCGTCAGAGACAGGACGAGCAACAATTCAGGCCGCAACATGAAGAAATCCTGCCACGTTATCCAAAAGGCCTCGCAAGGGAGGAAAGAGGCTGACGAGTATTGTGAAACTGGACGAAGGCTAAGAAAGCTATGCAGAACTTGGAGCAGCAGTGGATAACAATTCGGCGTAATGGGGAACAGAATGGAATGAAAAATCCTGCAGTGATCATGGCAGACCCTCCTTCACACAGTTTTTTTAGGAATCCGTAAAGAGACAATCTATAATTCCAAAAAGACGAATTGAAACGTCTGAGGTAGGGAGTCCGAGGTGCTCATAACAACCAAGAAAATGATTAAACAACTTGAAAAGCTAGTTCATGCGGCAAAGGAGAACAACAAGCACAAATGGCATGTCATGTATGATAAATTCTTCCACGGGGGTGTGCTGTACGAGGCGTGTAAACGAGTGAAAGCGTATAGGGTGGCAGAAGTCGTGGATACAGTGACCGCTGACAGAGATTGGGGAACAAGGAGAACGGAACTTCCTCAAGGACTTCGAGCGAGAGTTGAAAGAAATGTAACCACCATCCGCAGCCTGTACGGTGGCACTATTTCCAAACCGGCGGATATGCGGGTAAGAACATTTTAGGAACATGTAGCGTGGCTCGATCCAAAGATTCAGGGAAGGAGAAACTATTAATATATAAACTTCAGTCAGTAGAAGTTAGCTAGACTGTACTGGTAAATTCTGCAACGATTAAATCGGTTTGTATATATAAAGAATAGACAACCCAGAAGCTGGATGCGATCACAGGTCGAGGTGAAGTATATTGCCAGGCAATATGGATTAAAAACGTTACTGTAATCTGCATGCGCATGAATGACGAACATCGGAAACCCGTAAAGGGAAAATCTAACATACGGTTTGTTGAGGAGGAGCTGGATCTTGCCCAGCCTTTTATTCTAGCCTAGACTATGTGAGTACCTATTCGCATAGTTCCTATTGATAGGCTAAATAGAAGGATTAAGCTTGTCAGAGGTGAAGAGGATTATAGTTGGATCAAGCTTGAAGAGATCGCTTAGGCAAGTTTATAATTGATCGAGCCCAAGCGATTATCCCAGGGACTCAGTTTTTTCTTCTACATATATGTTCCAAATAAGCAATTTCTATTTTGAATAAAGCCGTATGCTTGATTCATATAGGATTAGGGGGACGTCCCCCAACTTATGAAAACTTATGATCAATTTTGACCGTGTGTTTCTGTATTTATTCCTATAAAGCCCGTTTTCATTGAGATATACAATCATATGAAGTTAACGTACATAAACCGCACACAAGTCCACCAATGGGAACGCGATCAATATATTACGTTGTACTAATCGAAAAAACCTTGTAACTACGGGGTTTTGAAGGAATGAACCGGGGGACGTTTTGAGGGAATTGCACTTCTATTGAGGTTGCGTCCCCCAAACGTCCCCCGGTTTTTGATTTTCTGATCCAACAATGTTGGCGGTATACTGTTCATAACAATCAATATTGCGTTGCTCTAACTTTTGTAGATGTGAGCATATATATCAGAGGTGATCTGCACACTTCCATGACCAAGCTGTTCTTGAACAAAGTTTATGCTTGCAACGGCCTAAGCATGGGTACAGCATAGGTGTGTGGAAGAGAATGGATGCGTAGATAATCACTCAATTCTGCACGCCGATCTGAATGTTTTTGTGTTTCCAAATAGTTCTTCATTTTCTGCTTGGAAATTAAGTCTATCATCAATAATGATCCTCTTTTCTTTAAAGTTAATGTCATACCATTTTAAAGATGCAGCTTCATCTTTTCTCATACGAGTTTCTAGAAGAATTTTGAAGAATATCCAGTAAACATATCCCTAACCCCTCGCAGCTTGAAGTCAATCAGCTATAACTTTAGACTCAATGAAATTAACTGATTTCTTTCTCAGTCTCCTTTAATGATAGACCCCTTGCAATGGATTCCACTCTAACTTTCCTTGAATTACTGCATGTTCTATTGCCGAATAGACGGTTGAGTTAATGATCTCAGTAGTTCTCTGCTTAAGCCTAAGCCTCTGAGAAGTTTGAGAAATCCACTGGATTAAAAACAGCTACAGAAAAAGCAGATCAGACATCTATCAGCAGCTGGTACCGCGTAGTCGTCGGTATTATACAAACTGATATAACGGCTAACCTGACCGTTGAGACATGCGAAATTTGTGCACTGCATTGGCCCTGTATCTTGAATCCAATAGTGGAAGAATGTTGCTTGTCGCCATGGATCGGAAGATTGTTGAATTCCTCCATTGGTGAAGAACAGTCAGAAATTTACTCAGATTCTAAATTCAATTGGACTCTGAGTTTCTGAGGTAAATGAGGATTCTCAAAATCGATCACAAATATTAGAAGAATTTGATGAAGACAAATATAACGTACTTTGAAACTCCGGGTTGCTCACCGAAGTTTGGACTTCTTATGGCATATGGAACGGCAAGAGCTTTGTCATCATCAACATCTCATTGCGGAAAATGAAGAGATTGCCCAAGCCATGACCAAGCATATCGAGGAGGCAGGTATGCACTAGATATGGAAGATGTGGAGAAACGGGCTACCGAGGATGTCGTTGCCCAGTGTGAGGAAGTTTTGGTCAAGCTTTTGCCGAGATGAAGCGCAGCAAGCGTACCCTGGTCAATTCGACATGAGTATTTAAGCTTAGAGAATTACCCAGTTACGTTCCAGCGTTTGGATGGTAGATGGTGCCATCTTCTCATGCTTAACTAAAAATAAAACAGTAAGAAACCGCATCAAAAGCATGGCGGTTTCTGGATGACTGATGGCTAAATTGGTAGATAAAATTTAACAGGCAGTTTCAAATGACTTTGCTTAAGTAAATTTATTTCTGAGCAACTTTGAGATTTTTGTTATTAAGCTCATTAGCTTGCATTTACAGTTATGAGGTATTTTACGTAATCACCATTAGGATTAAAAGAATATACAACAGCCGTTCCAAGGGAACTATTAGATGAAACCACTCCCCCATTGCTTATTGAAATAAGGTGTGCGCCAGACTGGATTTGAACATTTTGATTGGTAGCGAATAATTTTACATTTGAATTCCTGAGCATGTTGAAATTAACAGTTGCGATAAGTTCCCCTTGAAGTACAACTGAAGAATTAGTTGTTACTTCTTTAGCAAAGGCCTGTGAAGATAGTGAAGGAATAGAAAAAATCGAGAGTGAAAGTGTTAATAAAATCAAGAAATTTCTTACATTTTTCATAAACATACCTCCTAAGAATTAGTATGAGGTTAGTATATCATGGAAAAAGTTTGGTAAACAACTAATTTTTTACTTATAAAGCGATAATTATAAAATAAAAGACGTTTCCCTGACTAGTTTTAAAAAATATTTTCCCCCTCACTCTACAAGAATTTTCTAGACAATTTCCCAACTTACCTATTTAGAAAAACTCGACGAACACATCTCATCGCACAAAGAGAAGTTTTATGGAGTATGCTTGGATACTATTAGTTACTGCGTTATTGTATAAATTAATTTGATGATTATGGGATTCTATATGGGACACTGATTTTTACAATCGGTGTCCTAAGGGATTCTTTTTCTCTAAAGGGATGATCTCAAAACACAAAATAGAGCAGCGAGGTCTAAAACTAAATAGCCTCATTGTTCTTTTTTGTTTTTGCTAGGAAATGAATCGTCCTCCATAGGGAACGCGATCGATATATCAGGTTGTACTTATAGCTCAATTTCTTGGCGCCCTAGCCCTAAGGGGCTTTTTGTGCGTAAAAGCAGATAAAATCAAAAATAAAGTAATTGCCTAAATCTTTAAATGTCCCAGATCATTCTTTATTAGTCCATATAATATATCTATGTTTTATCTGTAATAATCGTAATATTCCTCTTCATTAGTTATCTGAAAGCCATGAAACAAAATGTGATATCTAACTCCACTAACTTTCAAATCAATGTTTCATTTGTATGTTGAAAGTTTCATATAGAAGAGGTATACTTTAATTAAATTTTGAGCAATTTAATTTTAAATAATTAATTGGAGATGTTAATATGGATCAGGCAAAACAACTTGTGACAGAACAACGTACATTTTTTTATACAGGACAAACTAAAAATATCGAGTATCGGATTAATGCGCTTCAGCAGCTTAGAAAAGGAATTGAAAAGTATCAGCAACGGATTCAAGATGCACTTCGGGCAGATTTGAACAAATCAGAGGCGGAAGCTTACGGTTCCGAGATTCGCATTGTTCTGGGTGAACTGGATTTTGCATTAGAACACCTGCAGGAATGGGCTGTACCAAAACAAGTCCCAACCAATTCGGCTATGCCGGATGGGGTGAGCACCATTTACCCTGAACCATACGGAGTGGCTCTTATTATTGCACCTTGGAACTATCCTTTCCAACTGGCCTTTGGTCCACTGATTGGAGCAATTGCAGCCGGTAACTGTGCAGTTATCAAGCCTTCTGAATTAACACCAGCGGTATCTCGTCTGACATATGATCTGATTCAGGAGATCTTCCCTCAGGAGTATATCGCCGTTATGGAAGGGGAAGTTGAAGCCAGTACAGCATTGTTGAAAGAGAAGTTTGATTATATTTTCTTCACAGGAAGCACAGGTGTTGGTCGCATTGTTATGAAGGCAGCTGCGGAGCATTTGACTCCTGTAACCCTGGAGCTAGGGGGCAAGAGTCCTGCTATTGTCCATAACGATGCAGAACTGAAGCTGGTGGCCCAGCGTATTGTTCGTGGTAAGTTCCTGAATGCAGGCCAAACTTGCGTTGCTCCGGATTATTTGCTTGTACATGAACAAGTTCATGACGAATTGATCAATCTGATTGGCGCAGAGATCAAAGATAAATTTGGGGACGATGTGTTACAGAACGCTGATTTCCCGCATATTGTTAACTCGCGTAACTTTGATCGGTTGTCGAAATTCCTAACAGATGGCAAAACGCTGATTGGTGGACGTTCTGTACGAGAGCAGTTGCTCATTGAGCCGACTGTACTTGGAGATGTGAACTGGGAATCAGCTGTCATGCAAGAAGAGATCTTTGGTCCGATTCTTCCTGTATTTACGTACAGTGACCTGAATCCTATGCTAGATGAGATTGTTCGCCGGCCAAAACCATTGGCGCTATATCTCTTCACACAGGATGAGCAGCTGCAGGATCAGGTTCTGAATCAAGTATCCTTCGGTGGGGGATGTATTAATGACACACTTTCTCATATGACTTCACACTACCTCCCGTTTGGTGGTGTAGGAGAGAGCGGTATGGGCTCATATCACGGACAACAGAGCTTTGATGTGTTCTCGCATCACAAGAGTGTTCTGAAACGCAGTGAATAATTAGCCGCTAAAATAACATAAACATGAAAAAAAGAGGTTGTCCTGTTGATCAGGATAACCTCTTTCGTATTTCATTACATCTAGTTTTGTTACTCAAGTTAAATATTAATGAATATCTCGGAAAAGGCCAATGACTTTACCCAGAATACTAACATGTTTCAAACGTAAAGGTTCGAAGGTCGCATTCTCCGGTTGAAGGCGAATATGATCTTTCTCTTTATAGAACGTTTTCACTGTAGCTTCATCGTCTTCAGTCATTGCAACGACGATATCACCGTTATCAGCAGTTTGCTGTTGACGGACAATAACGTAATCTCCGTTAACGATTCCAGCTTCCACCATGCTATCTCCGACTACCGAAAGCATAAACACTTTCTGTTCGCCTACATAATGTGTAGGAAGAGGGAAGTAGTCTTCAATGTTCTCGGTTGCAGTGATTGGAACCCCGGCTGTAACCTTACCAACAACAGGAATACGTGCAACGCTATGAGCAAATTGATGAGAATGCTCAGATTCTTCTTGGCTCAAAAGCTCAATGGCTCTTGGCTTGGTAGGGTCGCGTCGGATCAAACCTTTTTTCTCCAAACGATCCAAATGTCCATGTACTGTTGAGCTGGAAGCCAGTCCAACCGCTTCACCAATTTCCCGTACGGAAGGAGGATACCCCTTCAACCGGACTTCATTTCGTATAAACTCCAGAATAGCCTGCTGCCTGCTGGATATCTTCGACATACCGTATCAACCCCATTTTAGTAACGTTTGGGAAAATTATAACATAGAACCTCCGTTCGTACAAACATAAGTTCTAAATAAAATAGCATTAAATCGGTGTTTTTTAGCTTATAGAACAGAAATTGTCCAAAAGTCAGAGCATAATACTGCAAATGTTTTGTAAAAGGACTTGAAATAAGATATTTCTCCTTCAAAAAAGAAGCGAACAATTGTTCTAAAAATCTATTGAACAAAACAAGTGTTCGTGTTATATTGATTCCAACAGATAGGAACAAACGTTTGGAGGCGGGTATTTAATGAGATATTCTACTTATCAAAGCATTTATGAACCAATGAATTCGGAACTGGTGAAGTCTAACATAGGGAACTACAAGAAGGTTTTAGCGCGTTTCAAGATTTCTTCATGGATGTTAAAGGTAGTCATTACCTCTATGATTATATTTATTGGATGCAGCACCGTTTTAACTGTATTTGCCGGCAATGAGAATGCTGTTCTGCCTGGAGGAAAGATAGCTGTTTCACAAGGGGAAACATTATGGAGTATTTCTTTGGAACATAAACCGACGAATATGGATACACGTATATATATAGAAGCAATTAAGAAAGTGAATCAACTTCATACAACTTCCATCCAAGTGGGACAAGTACTAGCTCTACCGCAATTTGCAGAATAAAATGCACATCAATGAGTGTTAGCGCGTGTCAGCTTGACAAGCAGCCTTTATAATGGCAAAGTTAATATGACTTTGTATTTTTGGAGGGGACAAGCTTGGATATAGATAGTCTGGTAGCACGCATTAACGAATTGGCTCGTAAGCAAAAGTCCACTGGATTGTCGGAGGAAGAGCTTGCTGAACGTGCCGAGCTAAGAGAGATTTATTTGAGTAATATTCGCAGCAATTTCAGACAACAACTGGATACCATTGAGATTGTTGATGATGAGAATGACAAAGGCCACCAAGGCAAACTCAAACACTAACGAAACCTAATGATATCATTATGATATTTAGGTTTCTTCCTGTTATTTTGAGTGTGCAATTTATAGGGGGAAATGTTGGTTTACAGTTATGTAAGCCGATACAAAGACACATAAGGGGGATTCTCATGTCGCGTTCGTTCGAGAGAACGGTTAAGAAAAATTCCAAGCAGTTAAATCAGCAACGCAAAAAAAGTGGTCAACCAATCACAGGTACACCAGGTGAAGAAGTCTTTAAGGGACGCAGCCTTTTGTTCCCTATATTTTTGATTGGTCTCGCCTTTTTGTATCTGTTTATGAGCACATTCCTTGTGCAAGCTCCAATGACAACTTGGGACTGGGTGACCATGCTGCTTTACGTATTTTTGGCAGTCATCTTCATGCTTCGTCGTCCGTACATCAAGATTAGCAGTAATCGGATTATAACGACGAAGGGTAATCGTGAACGTTCAATTGGGGTTGAAGATATCGTCAAATTCAGAATTGAACCAGGTACAGTTGTTATCGAACATAACAGTCGCGGGAAAAGATGGGTGTTTACCAAGTTATTGAACCGTTACGATACAGATGCGATTGCAGAACGTTTGCTGAAATTTGCAAAAGCACACCAGATCACCGTGGAAACCGTCGAAAAGTAATTATTGCATAAAGGGGTAGATGATCGGAATGGCGTTAAAAGCGATTTTGTTCGACCTAGATGATACTTTATTATGGGATGAGCGTAGTGTTCGAGAAGCTTTTCATGAGACTTGTCTAATCGCAGCGCAAGAGACTGGGGTCAAACCAGAAGAACTTGAAGAAGCTGTTCGTAATGAGGCACGTGGACTGTATGAATCATATGAAACCTTTCCTTTTACCAAAATGATTGGAATCAATCCGTTTGAAGGCCTATGGGCTAACTTTACTGGTGGGGATCAACCTGAGTTCCGTCAGTTGGAACAGCTTGCTCCAGTTTACCGTAAAGAATCCTGGCGTCGTGGCTTGTTGAAGTTGGGTATAGATCGGGAAGATCTTGCTGAACAACTTGCCGCGCAGTTTGGAGTAGAACGGAGATCCAGACCTCATGTATACGAAGAAACGATGGATACCTTGCGTCAGTTACAAGGAAAGTACAAACTGTTGCTGTTAACAAACGGTTGTCCTGCTTTGCAACAAGAGAAGTTGGATGGTGTACCTGAATTAACTCCTTTCTTTGATGAGATTATTATCTCGGGTAACTTCGGAAAAGGAAAACCAGATCCGTCGATATTTGAACATGCTTTGAGTAAACTGGGTGTTAAACCCGAAGAGAGCATGATGGTTGGAGACAAGTTAACGACTGATATTCGTGGTGCTTTATCATCTGGCATCCAATCCGTATGGATTAACCGTGAGCATAAGACCAACAATGAAACGTATGCGCCAGACCATGAAATAACACATTTATCGGAATTAAATCAGCTTATTGCTAATTTCTAAGCAGATCAGCTATAACATCTTTCCTCAGCACCCTGAAACATTGGAAGCTTCAATGAACGATGATGTCGTTCTTGAAGTTACCAATGTTTTTTTATTTGAGTTTGTTGACTAAATTACCTTGTTAAAAGAGATCTCCATTTTTTTTGCTAAAAGTTATTGAAATTAGGGGGAAGCTGAATTAGAATATAACTAACATACTAGTATGACTAGTATTTATATTGTCATAAAGCAATTTCTTTTTGACTTACTTCATTAAATGGAAGCAGGGAGTTATTGCTTATTATTTTCGATTGATTGTAAGCGCTTAATATTTTAGAGTATCTTCTTCCGATTTGGAGATCACACCACTTAGTAAGTGCTAATGAATGATGTGAAGCACCTTGGATTGTGTGATTCTACATAATACATCAAATTGATATCGCTTACATTTAGCAATTATCTATTTGGTAGTGGGGGTGAAGTTAAAGGAGTTGTTGTCTTCTACTAGAGGAGAAACGATGGGAACTGTACATGAATTACTCTTACTTATCAAGTCCTGGATCGGAGTGAAAACACATGGAGTCGGAAACCGCTAAAACAACGTTAACCATGACATCTTTACGTAAAGAGAGCAGATTACGAACGGCAGCAACTTTGTTCCGCAAAGACTGGCAGCTGTATTCACTATTAATCCTTCCCATCATTTATCTCCTTATTTTCAAATATGGACCGATGATTGGTAATGTGATTGCGTTCAGACGTTTTGTTCCCGGGGGAAGTATATTTGGAGAAACGTGGGTTGGTTTAAGGTACTTCAAAATGTTCATTGAGGACCCTACCTTCTGGAGAGTATTCGGTAATACGCTGATGTTAGGCGGACTTGCGTTACTCTTTACATTCCCGGTTCCAATCATTTTTGCCTTGATGCTTAACGAAGTGAAGAGTAAACGATTCAAAAAGTTTGTACAGACCGCGTCTTATCTGCCTCATTTTCTGTCCATCGTTATCGTTACGGGTATGATCCTGCAGCTGACAGCAGTGAATGGTTCCATTAATGGACTGGTGGCTTTCTTCACCGGAGACAATATTCCTTTTATGCAGCGGGCTGAATGGTTCAGAACAATCTATATCACTTCTGAGGTATGGCAGGGTATGGGTTGGGGAGCGATTCTGTATCTGGCTGCACTGACAACCATTGATGATTCTTTGTATGAAGCTGCGCGTATTGATGGTGCCAATCGGTGGAAGCAAACGATTCATGTAACGTTACCAGGGATCTTACCAACGATTGTGACGTTATTGATTTTGAACATGGGTAATTTCCTGGCTGTTGGATTTGAAAAAATCTTACTCTTGTACAATCCGCTGATCTACGAGACATCTGATGTGATCTCCACTTACCTGTATCGGGTGGGACTGGAATCCAGTAACTTCAGTTATGCTACCGCAATTGGCTTGTTCGAATCGCTGATCGGTCTGATTCTGGTGTTCTCCGTAAATGCCATTTCACGCAGGCTGACACAAAGAAGCTTATGGTAAAGGAGGAGCACCATGCAGGAATCCAGATCTTACAAGGTATTTAAAGTATTCAATGTCATCTTTCTGCTGTTCGTGGTATTTATTACGCTCTATCCATTCTTAAATGTCGTGGCACAATCCTTCAGTAGTGAGTCCTATATTAATTCGGGTAAGGTTAGTTTGTTCCCAAGAGGATTCAATGTGGAGACATACAAGACCATCTCACGTGACAGCATGTTCTGGACGAATTATAAAAATACGATTATCTACACTGTAGTAGGTACGTTAATCTCCATGTTTATGACGACTATTTTCGCATATGCCCTGTCCAAAAAGAGATTGATGGGTCGCAAGTTTCTGACGATGTTCGCCGTATTCACGATGTTCTTCAGTGGTGGATTGATTCCAAACTATGTGTTGATTAATTCTCTTGGGTTCAATAACACTATGTGGGCACTTGTTGTTCCTGGCGCAATTAGCATATACAACATGCTGATCATGAAGTCATTTTTTGAAAATATGCCTGAAGAACTGGAGGAAGCTGCCTCCATTGACGGTTTGAACACCTACGGGATCTTGTTACGCATTATCTTGCCGCTTAGTAAAGCCGTTATGGCAACCATGGTGCTGTTCTACGCAGTAGGTCATTGGAATTCCTGGTTCCCAGCCTTTCTGTATCTGGACAAAAAAGAACTGTTCCCGGTCACCATTTATTTGCGCAATATGATTGCAGGAGCGACAAGTGGGGCATCTGCCGGTGCAACCTCAGCTGATAACCTGACACAGATTGCTGCCAATATTAAGTCAGTAACGATGGTATTAACCATCTTGCCGATACTCACCATCTATCCATTTGTCCAAAGATACTTTGTAACCGGGATCATGTTAGGGTCTGTTAAACAGTAATACGCAGCAGCTATATAAATTGAACTAAAGATGATTTACACGAAACACTCCGGTGATAAAGGCGCGCTTCGCTTTTTATTGATTAAAAAGTTTTAAGGTAAGGTCAACCTAAACCAAATTCAGGGGGATAACCTAAATGAATCAAAAGCCACGTAAGTTTGTTGGTAAAATGGTGTTGGCATCAATGATGACCGTTGTTCTGGCAGCATGTAGTAGCGGTAATGGAGCTGGAGGTGACGTCACAGAAGTTCAAACCAAGGCAGCGATGGAGACGTACAATGTAGGGGATACATTCAAGGCGACTGAGCCGTTTAATCTATCGATACTGTATAGTGATCAACCTACCTATCCGTACAAAAAAGACTGGTTGCTTTTCGAAAAGATGACTGAAATGACTGGTGTTACACTTGAGCCAACGATTGTTCCTATGAGTGACTATTCTCAGAAGAGATCTCTTCTAATCAGTTCTGGTGATGCACCGCTGGTTATTCCAAAGACCTATCCTGGTGAAGAATCTGCTTTTGTATCTTCCGGTGCGATTCTGCCCGTTAGTGATTATATTGATTTGATGCCCAACTTCAAGGATAAAGTTGAAAAATGGGGATTGGAAGAAGAAATCGAAGGACTTCGACAGGAAGATGGCAAGTATTATGTACTCCCGGGTCTGCATGAAGAAGTATGGCCAGATTATACATTAATCGTAAGAACAGATGTTTTTGAAGAAAATAACATTGCGATCCCAACCACATGGGATGAACTGTATGACGCTGCAAAGAAACTCAAAGAGCTGTACCCGGATTCCGTTCCGTTCTCGGACCGTTTCAAATTTAATAGCACATTAGGTATTGCGGCTACCGGCTTTGGTACCAAGGCTGGATGGGGTTTTGGTAACGGATTGACGTATAAGGAAGATCAGGATGAATTTGTGTACACGGCTACTACGCCGGAGTATAAGGAAATGCTAACGTACTTTAACAAGTTGGTATCCGAAGGATTGCTGGACAAAGAAAGTTTCACACAGGATGATGATCAGGCTGTACAGAAATTTGTATCCGGCAAATCATTCATGATTAATGGTAATTCCCAAACGGTAGTGCTGCACCGAAATGATATGAACAAAACGCTGGGAGAAGGTAAATACTCTGTTGCGAAGATTACAGTTCCTGGTGGGCCAAAAGGGCAATTAATGTCTGGCTCAAGACTTGAAAACGGTGTCATGATATCCGGGAAAATTCAAAAAAGCGAAAACTTCAAAGCCATTATGCAATTTGTGGATTGGTTATACTACAGTGATGAGGGTCAAGAGTTTGCCAAATGGGGCGTTGAAGGCGAGACATTTACCAAAGAGGGCGGAAAACGTGAATTGGTAGAAGATGTGAACTACAATGGCTTGAATCCTAAAGGCACGAAGGATCTGCGTATTGACTTTGGTTTCTCTGGTGGAGTATTTGCCTACGGTGGTACGACAGATCTGCTGCAATCGATGTTTAGTGAAGAAGAGTTGAAATTCCAGCAAGACATGAAGGATACCAAGGAAGTGATCCCGGCAGAACCACCAATTCCTTACTCTTCAGAGGACCGTGAACGGGTGACACTTCTGAGTACACCACTGAAAGATTATTCGGATCAAAATACACTTAAATTTATCTTGGGTGAACGGGACTTGTCTGAATTCGATACGTTTGCCAAAGAGCTGGATAGCCAAGGATTATCTAATTATCTGAAGCTGGCAAATGACACGTACAAAGCCTACAAAGAAAACAAGCAATAATATAGTTGATGCTGGCCAGATTACCGTTTCACACCGATATATAAGTGGAACGGTAATTTGTGCTAAGATGAATGAATACGGCTGATAGAAAGAGGTCTAGGCATGTCACTTAATCAAAAAATTAGAGGCTCGACCCGGGCATATTCATATAACCTGTTAAAAGAACGAATTCTTCACCTGGAACTTAAGCCGGGTACCAAGATTTCAGAGAAAGAGATTGCAGATGAACTGCAGGTGAGCAGAACACCCGTTAGAGAAGCATTCATGAAGCTTGCTGAAGAAGAACTGCTGGACATTATTCCCCAGAGTGGAACGATCGTCTCTCATATTAATCTGGAGCATGTGGAAGAAGGCAGGTTTATGCGGGAGAAGATGGAGAAGGAAATCGTGACTTTGGCTTGTGTTTCTTTTCCTGAAGAATTCAGATTTCGACTTGAGACCAACATTGCAATGCAGGAAGTCTGTATAGGGAAAAACAATTTCTATCGGCTTTTTGAACTGGATGAAGAGTTTCATCAGATTTTGTTCCAGGGCACGGGTAAACTAAGAACATGGAGAATGTTGCAACAACTGAATATTCCGTTTAATCGGTTGCGTTTATTACGTCTAGCTGAGGACTCCAACCTGGAGGTCATTATCTCCCAGCACAAAGAGATTTATCGTCTTATCACAGAGCGTCAGACCGAGCAAGCTGTTCAGGTGATGGAAGCTCATCTTAGACTCGTTGTTATTGAACAGGAATCGATAAGGGCGAAATACCCGCATTATTTTGTATAATGCACCGATGTTGTATACTACTCTCCATATGCTTAACCAAAACCCCTGTTCAATTGAACAGGGGTTTTGGTTAAGCAAGTTGTAACACGAGAGTTTTAGGCTTGTTTGATAAATGTAGGATCAGGGTATGGATCTGCAATCCAGCCATCTTTTTCGATGAACAGACGTACAGCAATAATTTGTTTGTTCTCCATTAAAGTGAAGAAGTGCGGTGTATTCTCAGGAACAGAGATGACGTCTCCAGGAGACAGTTCTACATTAAAGTAGCCCACATCATCTGTAGCTTTGATAACAAAGATTCCTTTACCAGCGACAATTGCACGGATCTCATCTTCAGCGTGGGTGTGAATTTCTTCGAACTTGGCGAGCTTTTCTTCGATATCTGGTGTTTGTTCGGACAGCGTGATGACATCCCAGATCTGGTATCCGCGACGTGCAGCCAAATCTCTGATTTCATAATCGTAAGTTTCCAAAACCTCGGTTTTCTGTTCATCAGTTAATCCAAAGTTATTTTGCAGATCAGTGTTCAGTTTGGAAGCGTCCCACTTCTCATATAATACTTCGTATTTGTTCAAGAAATTTCGAACATTTTCGTCACCAGTGATGCGTTCGTTCGTATTTCGGATAACAATTTCAGCCATGTTCTTTCCCTCTTTTCCACTTGGTTTAATTGAATTATATCGGATTGCTTTGTTTTTGTCGATTCTCAAATTCCGTTCATATTCGTGCAAACCCGCCATCGTTCGGGACCAAACCCGATCTTTCACATTAAGTTAGTTTCTGTTAAACTAAGATCTAACGTTTTGCGGGGGTGAAGATATTGGATAAGATTAGTCTACACGATGCATTAAAACAACGAATATTAATCCTCGACGGTGCAATGGGGACCATGATTCAACAAGTTGATCTGACTGGCGAAGATTTTGGCGGCGAAGATCTGGATGGATGTAATGAAATGTTAGTGCTTACTCGTCCAGAACTGATCCAGCGCATTCATGAAGAATATCTGGAGGCGGGCGCCGATTTAATTGAAACCAATACATTTGGTGCCACATCCGTTGTGCTTGCTGAGTACGATATTCAGGATCGGGCACGCGAGATCAACCTGGAAGCAGCCAGAATTGCGAGAGCTGCGGTTGATCGTTTCTCTACACCTGAATCTCCACGTTATGTGGTAGGTGCGATGGGACCAACAACCAAAACACTGTCTGTAACTGGGGGCGTAACGTTCCAGGAACTTATCGACAGTTATTTGGAGCAAGCGCTTGCTTTAATAGAGGGAGGCGTTGATGCGCTACTACTCGAAACCTCACAGGACACCCTCAATGTAAAAGCAGGCAGCATTGGAATTCAGCAGGCCTTCGAACAGAGTGGTGTTACACTGCCCCTGATGATATCAGGAACGATAGAACCGATGGGAACGACCCTTGCAGGTCAGAACATCGAATCCTTTTATATATCCCTAGAACACCTTAACCCAATTTCGGTAGGACTAAACTGTGCTACGGGTCCGGAGTTCATGCGTGATCACATTCGCTCACTTTCCGGAATGGCATCGGTTGCCGTTAGTTGTTACCCGAACGCGGGTCTTCCGGATGAGAATGGTAATTACCATGAGTCACCAGACTCGCTTGCTCAGAAGATCGGTGCTTTTGCCGAACAGGGCTGGTTGAATATCGCTGGTGGATGTTGCGGGACAACCCCTGCACATATTCGGGCGATGCGCGATACACTTGCCCAGTACCCCCCAAGAGAAATGAACGGAACACATCCACCGGCATTGTCTGGTATAGAACCGATCTACATCGAACAGGACAATCGCCCATATATGGTCGGAGAGCGTACGAATGTGCTGGGATCACGGAAATTCAAACGACTCATTGTAGAAGGTAAATATGAAGAAGCCTCGGAAATTGCTCGTGCTCAAGTGAAAAATGGAGCGCACATTGTTGACGTGTGTGTACAAGATCCGGACCGCGAAGAGTCTGAAGACATGGTGAAGTTCCTTGAATTGGTTGTAAAAAAAGTAAAGGTTCCTCTCATGATTGATACAACAGATGCTTCAGTAATTGATCTGGCCCTCCAGTACTCGCAAGGTAAAGCGATAATTAACTCCATTAACCTTGAGGATGGCGAAGAGAAATTTGAGCTGATTACACCGTTGCTTCATAAATATGGTGGTGCAGTAGTTGTCGGAACGATTGACGAACGGGGTCAGGCGATTAGTCGGGAAGACAAGCTTGACGTAGCCAAGCGCTCTTACGATCTGCTGGTGAACAAATATGGTCTCAAACCAGAAGACCTCATTTTCGATACGTTGGTGTTCCCGGTAGGTACGGGAGATGAACAGTACATCGGTTCAGCCAAAGAAACCATTGAAGGTATAAGAGTGATTAAGGAAGCGATGCCAGAATGTCATACGATCCTCGGGATCAGTAACATTTCATTCGGACTGCCTGAAGCGGGCCGTGAGGTGCTGAACTCAGTATTCTTATATGAATGTACCAAAGCAGGTCTTGACTATGCGATCGTGAACACAGAGAAACTGGAGCGTTATGCCTCCATTCCTGAAGAAGAACGCAGACTCTCCGAAGAGCTTTTATATAACACGAATGATGAAACTCTGGCGGCGTTCGTAGCGGCGTTCCGTAACAAGAAGGTTGAGAAGAAGGAAAAAATCTCAAACCTTTCATTAGAAGAGCGTCTAGCTTCATATGTTGTGGAAGGAAGCAAAGAAGGATTGCTGCCGGATCTGGAGCAGGCACTTGCCAAATACACAGCACTTCAAGTGATTAACGGTCCACTGATGCGGGGGATGGAGGAAGTAGGTCGTCTCTTTAACAACAATGAGTTGATTGTAGCTGAGGTGTTGCAGAGTGCGGAGGTTATGAAGGCTTCTGTAGCATATCTGGAGCAATTCATGGAGAAGAACGAGACTTCGGTTAAAGGTAAGATCATTCTCGCCACGGTCAAGGGCGATGTGCATGACATCGGGAAGAATCTGGTTGAGATCATCCTGTCCAATAACGGTTACCGGATCATTAATTTGGGTATAAAAGTACCACCAGAACGTATCATTGAGGCATACCGAGAAGAAAAAGTCGATGCAATCGGTCTCTCGGGTCTATTGGTAAAATCAGCGCAACAGATGATTCTTACCGCTCAGGATTTGCGAACAGCAGGTATTGATGTGCCTATTATGGTTGGCGGAGCGGCGCTAACACGTAAATTCACCAAAAATCGTATTCGTCCTGAATATAACGGAATGGTTGTATATGCGAAAGATGCGATGGACGGTCTGGATCTGGCGAACAAATTGATGAATCCCGTTTCACGTGAAGTGATGCAACTGGAGATGGAAGCTGAGAAAGAAGCTGATGCTTCAAGTGCTGTAGCTGTTCAGGCTCTTCCAGAGCTTACCCGGGTAGAACGTTCGGATATTGCTGTAGATCATCCGGTTCTTGTACCGCCTGATCTGGAGCGGCATACGATGCGTAACTATCCTTTATCACATATCCTGCCATACGTGAACATGCAGATGTTGCTTGGACATCATCTGGGGTTGCGCGGTTCAGTAGAACAACTGCTTGCTTCAGGTGATAAGAAGGCTACCGACCTGAAAGCAGTCGTGGATGATATTATGCAAGAGGCTGTTCGTGACGGGATTATTCAGGCGCATGCAATGTATCGTTTCTTCCCGGCTCAGTCCAGTGGTAACAGCGTCATTATCTATGATCCAAAGGACACCAGTAATATTTTGCATACATTTACGTTCCCACGTCAAAAAGTCGAGCCGTTCCTATGCCTGTCCGACTTCCTGAAACCTGTTGAATCCGGTCAGATGGATTACGTTGGTTTCATGGTAGTTACTGCCGGACACGGTGTGCGTGAACTATCCACGGCGTGGAAAGATCAAGGGGATTATCTTCGCTCGCATGCTCTGCAATCCGTAGCGCTCGAAGTAGCAGAGGGATTAGCTGAGCGTGTGCATCATATGATGAGAGATATATGGGGATTCCCGGATTCTGCCCAGATGACCATGAAGCAACGTCATGGTGCACGCTATCAAGGCATCAGGGTATCTTTTGGATATCCGGCTTGTCCGGATCTGGAAGACCAAGGGCCGCTATTCAAGTTGCTGCAGCCTGAGGATATCGGTGTGGAATTGACGGAAGGTTTCATGATGGAACCTGAAGCTTCCGTATCAGCGATGGTATTCAGCCACCCGCAAGCTAAGTATTTTAATGTAGAGAAGGCATAAATTCAGTAGAATGTCAGGCAAAGCCCTCCGCATTGTCGGAGGTTTTTTGCTGGCAACAGAAAGAGGTGCGATCCAGAATGGAACTATATTTCCTGGGAACTAATGCTGGTGTACCTACGCTTCAACGGAATGTAACTTCCATTGGGCTACGCATGTTGGATGAGCGCAGAGCCTTGTGGTTGTTTGACTGCGGGGAAGGAACGCAGCACCAGATTTTAAGTTCTCCGCTTAAACTGAGCAAATTGGAGAAAATATTCATTACTCACCTGCATGGTGATCATGTATTTGGACTTCCAGGACTGCTTTCGAGCAGAGCCTATCAAGGTGGCACCACACCTTTAACCGTATATGGTCCGCCAGGCACGGAACGAATGATCAGTACAACAATGGAGCTGAGCCAATCCCGGGTTAACTATGATCTGAATATCGTGGAACATACAGGCGGGGTCCTGTTCGAGGATGATAGTTTTATCGTTGAAGCTGCTTTGCTTGAGCATCGGATTGACAGTTATGGATACCGGATCACAGAAAAAGATCGTCCAGGAAGCCTGGACCCAGCCAAACTGGCGGAATACGGTTTGAAACCAGGCCCATTGTTCGGCCGACTGAAACGTGGAGAAACCATTACGCTGGATAACGGTGATTCGCTTCGTCCAGAAGATGTATTGGGAGCGCCAAAACGAGGCATGGTGATCACCATATTGGGTGATACACGTCCATGTGACAACGTACAGCCACTTTCCATCAATGCAGATGTACTTGTACATGAAGCTACATTCATGCATGATCTGGCCCATACAGCGCATGAGTACTATCATAGTACTTCTAAACAAGCGGCAGAAGCGGCTAGAGCAGCCAATGTAGGGCAACTAATCATGACTCACTTCAGTTCACGCTATAAGGATGAGGATCAACTTCAGCCACTTTTGGAAGAGGCGCAGTCCGTATTCCCTAATACCAGACTTGCAAACGAACACCAGCTTATTCCTGTCGTGCATCGCAAGCAAGAATCTTAACCCTGATTCCGAACCAGCGCACGGCTTAAACACGTCATATAAAAATCCGGGTAATTGCACGGGACTGAGGGAGAGGAACTCCCGCGGTCCCTTTTGCAATCTGGTCAGAAAGCGTGTAGGATGGGCAATATGAAGAGGGAAATGATTCAAATTATTTTCCGGGAAAGCGCAGGAAATGACAAGCTTGTACAGAAGACGCGCGGGTTAAACCGTCGGTGTTCGATCCGGTTCGACTTGTTGCGTACATATGTCAGCAAGCCATTATTTTTTGCCTGAATACATAGATTCGCGGTCAAGTTCGAGGTAAATTGATTAAGGACATGAAACGTTAATGGAATTAAGAAAGGAAGTGCTGTGTGTGATTAAAGCCTATCTGATTGACTTGGATGGTACGCTCTATCATGGCAGACATCGTATCGAAGGAGCCGATCAGCTTATTCGAACACTGCAAGAGCTAGGAAAGCCGTATTTATTCGTAACAAATAATTCTTCCCGTACACCACAAGGTGTGGCAGATCATCTGAACGGGATGGGTATACCTGCGGACGCGTCTCAGGTATGTACTTCTGCTGTGGCGGCTGCTGAATATGTTGCTGAAGAGTCCCGGGGTGCAAAAGTGGCATGTATTGGAGAAGCAGGACTGCTGGAAGCCATAGAAAAAGCAGGACTACAGCTAACGGAAGATGTACCAGATTACGTGATACAGGGGATTGATCGTGAATTTTCCTATCATAAACTGACCAAGGCGCTAAGGTGGATTAATGCGGGATCAAAATTCATCATGACCAACCCGGATCTGCAGCTTCCTTCCGATGATGGACTGACACCTGGGGCGGGAACTATTGGAGCAGCAATTGAAGCAGCAACCGGAGTTCATCCTACCGTTATTGGCAAGCCATCGAGTGTTATAATGAAGTCAGCCATTAGCCGGCTAAACCTGGCGTCTCATGAAGTGGCAGTAATCGGAGATAATATGCGAACCGATATTGCTGCTGGAGTGGCAGCAGGGTGTGAGACGCTGTTGGTACTTACCGGTGTGACAACACGGGATAATATGGATGGACACATTCAAGCAGCGAAGGCTCGACCTGATCATGTGTTTGAAGATTTGCATAAATTGATGGAGTGGCTGTCGCAAGAGGCAGACCAAGCTTCCAAAAAGGGGTAATGTACGATGCCGGAACTACCGGAAATGGAAAATTACCGGACCTTGCTGTCCGAGAAAATACTTGATCTACTAATTACAGGTGTTGTAATTAATCGCGATAAAACGATAAATACGGAGCCTGATCTGTTTATCAATGAACTTACAGGTAATCGCATCATATTTGTTGAGCGCCGAGCGAAGCATCTGATTTTCCACTTGGCTAATGGCAAACGCCTGGTGCTGCACCTCATGTTGGGCGGTATGATTTTCTGGGGCACGGAACAAGAACGTCCTGATCGTTCCACGCAAGTGGAAATTCAGTTTGGCGATCACATTTTATTCTTCATTGGACTGCGCTTGGGTTATTTACATCTGCTTACTTCGAAAGAAACCGAAGAGGCGATGTCTGATCTTGGACCTGAACCTTTAGATCGACGGATGAATGTGGAACGTTTTGCTTCTCTGTTGAAAGGTCGCCGGGGTACGCTTAAGACAACGTTGGTAAACCAACATATTATTGCGGGGATTGGCAATTGTTATTCGGATGAGATTGCTTTTGCTGCCGGTCTGAGACCAAGCTCCAAAACGCAGAACATCGCGACTTCACCAGAGTTGACGGAGCGTTTGTTCCATTCAATGCAGTCCGTGTTGCGTGAAGCAGCTTCTGAGGGCGGTTATATGGAAATGCCGCTGATGCAAGGGGATACGAAGACAGGAAGTTTTGACGAGCAATGTCGCGTATACGATCGGGAAGGCGAGACTTGTCCGCGCTGCGGGGGAACGATTGAACGAGTGGAAATTACGGGCAAGAAGGCATTCTTCTGTCCGAAATGCCAGCATGAAGCCTAAAACCGGAATCGGGGCACATGTCAGCACCAGAGGCGGATTTCTTCAGGCAGCCAAGAGAGCACATGTGATGGGGGCAACGGCGTTTCAGTATTTTCCGAAGAACCCGCGTAGTCTTGGTCTGAAAAGTCTGGATCTCAAGGATGCTGAGCAGTGCAGGGATTGGTGTGAACAGCAGGGACTTGCTTCGATTGCACATTCACCCTATCCCACGAATCCGGCGTTGGGCATGACCCGTGGAGAGGCGGGGTTTCATGCTACAATAGCTTCTATTCGCAATGATCTTGAAATTTCGAATGCTTGCGGTTCTGTTGGGACGGTGGTCCATTTTGGACATATCAAAACAAACGATCCGCTGGAGGGTTATCAGAACCTCATTCATTGTCTGGATACCGCCTTGGAGAATTGGAATGGACATTCAAAGGTGCTGATTGAGAATCAGGCAGGTGATCATGGCCCGATGGGCACGACAATGGAAGAAATGATACAGATTCGCAAATTGAGCCGATATCCGGAGCATATTGCATTTTGTTTTGACACATGCCATGCTTTTGCTTCAGGTTTGTGGTCGTCAGGCAACGAAGCGGCGATGCTCGAAAAGGGCAGGATGCTCGGATACTGGGATAATGTTGCTGCTGTCCATTTTAATGATTCCAAATATGCGTCTGGTTTGTGTAAGGATAGACATGCGAGGATCGGACAGGGATATATCGGCAATGAATCAATGAAAGCATTGTTAAAGGCGCCTGAGTTCCGAAATGCGGTTGTTGTGCTCGAGACAGAAACGGGCGAAGATGGAACGCACCGTGATGATATAGCGCTCATGCGTTCCTGGTTATAATGGGGAGAGGAGCGATTGTATGCATGTTTTTTTGGATGACTATCGGGCATGTCCGAAAGGATTTGTTCTGGCAACGAATGCAGAAGAGTGCCTGATGCTGCTAAGAGAAGGTGACGTGGACATTTTGTCTCTGGATTATGAGCTTGGTCCAGATTCGCCCAATGGCGGTGAGGTCGCGGCATCTATTGTACGAGAAGGTTTATTTCCGCGCGAGATCTATTTGCATACGTCCAGTATGTTTGGGAAACGCCAGATGTACGAGATGTTATATAGCAATAAACCGGATTCGGTAACCATTCATAATGGACCAATGACGGGTGAGGTCATGCTGCGTGTTGCCGCGGGAGAAGAAAGTTAATGAAGCCAATTACATCAAAAATGTTAATGCGCAGTGTATGGGAAGGCATGCCACAGGCTGTATTTATATATACCCCTTTATGTGGGACATGTGCGGCAGCCCGTCGTATGTTGGAGGTAGTAGAGCATATGCTGCCAGAAGGTATTTTATCCGAAATGAACATCCATGACATTCCTGAACTTGTACAACAATTTAAAATTTCAAGCGTTCCAGCAGTGATGCTTTTTGACGGCCAGTTAGATGTTCCAAAAATGGTTTATCGGATGAGCTCTGTGGAGCATTTGCTCTCGGAGATCCGGAAGGCGGTGCTGAAATGAGTATAATCTCGATGGAACATGTCTCACTTAGACGAGAAGAGAGTCAGATTTTGGATGACGTACATTTGCGCATCGAACAAGGAGAACATTGGGTTATTCTGGGTCGGAATGGTTCTGGCAAAACAACGTTATTGGAAATGATGAACGGATATATGTTTCCAAGCCAGGGACGTATTGAAGTACTCGGTAATCTGTATGGACAATGTGACGTCAGGGAAGTTCGTAAGGAAATCGGTTATATCAGCCAAACGTTGATTGAGAAACTCACACCAAGAGATCCGGTATGGGAGGTCGTCGCTACAGGAGCTTATGCTTTTTTGCGTTTTTATCAGACAATTCCGGATGAAGTAAAAGCAAAGGCAATGAGTTTGCTGGATGACATGGATTTTGCCAACCTGGCTAACAACCCGCTTGGAACGTTATCCCAAGGGGAGCGCAAAAAAGTCATGCTCGCTCGTTCATTAATGGCCGAGCCAAAATTGCTGATTATGGACGAGCCTTGTGCCGGCCTAGATTTATATGAACGTGAGAAAATGCTGGCTGAGATTGATCGTCTGCGCCAGCGTAACATTACAGTTGTGTATGTAACACATCATGTTGAAGAGATCGTACCTTTATTTACACATGTGGCCTTGATCCGCGATGGACGTATTGCGGCAGCCGGCCCCAAACATGAAGTTTTGACACAAGATACAATTAAGCATACGTACGATGTTCCGGTCGATATCCAGTGGGATAATGGTCGTCCGTGGATACGCGTACGTTCTGGAGGGTAACACAATTTGAGTACACAATCGTCTTGGGAAGAAGGCAACTTCTCCCGTTTTATCTGCACGGCCAATCATGGCTTTGCCCCTTATGCTCAGGAAGAGTTGCGCCGTACGTTTGGTGCGGTGAAGAGCACGGTACTCGTACCAGGAGAAATATTGCTTGCGGGTCTGCCTGTAGCGGAGGAAGAAGTTGCAGATAAGTTGTGGGCAGAGTATCCAACGTTTTTACGTCATATTCAACCTGTTCAGTTTCAGGAGAATACAGAAGATTCGGAGCAGTCTATTGAGAAATTGATTGCATTTGTGTTGAATCATAAGGAATTGAACGGTGCCTCTGTCGTGCTACAGGTACGGAAGACAGAAGGGGCCTTTTGGCAAGAAAATGCAGTCTCATTGAAGCAACTGCTAACTGAAAAGCTGGATGAGTTAGGCTGTGAATGGGTTGTACGTGATGCTGAATATGTCATTTCTGTATTTGCAACGAATGATATGTTGTATGCTGGCATATCCAGACCTGAACAGAATCTGTCAGACTGGAGCGGGGGAGCCGTACGTTTTCAAAAAGAAGATGGGCAGATCTCGCGGGCCAAATTCAAATTGCTTGAAGCCGAGCTAACGTTTGGCATTGACTTTACTTCATTTCATAAAGCACTTGATATCGGGGCAGCACCAGGTGGATGGACCTCCTTCCTGCTTGAACGTGGGCTTGAAGTAACGGCGGTAGATCCGGCGAAGATGGATGCAACGCTGCTGGCATCACCAAAACTGACTTTCTTGAAGAAAAATGCAGGGGATGTACGCTTCCGCGAAGGAGAATTCGATCTGCTCGTATGTGATATGAGTTGGAGTCCGAAGCTGATGAGCCGACTTGTATCGGATCTTCTATATAGCCTTCAGCCTGGGGGAACAGCAATTGTTACCGTGAAATTATTGCATAAAAAACCGCTCGCACTCATTAAAGATGTAATTGATACGTTTGAGCGTTCGCGGATGCAGATTCAACGGTCCAAGCAGTTGTTCCATAACCGGGAAGAGATTACACTTTATATGGTCAAATATTAAGAGATCTAGCTTTAATTAAAGTAGCTAAAGGCATTATGAAATTGATACGATTAAGCTCATTTTATTTTGTGCTTTACAATCTATTCCTGCCTGTACTATAATGATACCAATATTAACCATAACAAACCTGAGGGAAAGCATCCCGAAGTGAACGAAACCGGATATCCGGTCTGTTCTTCTTCGGTGAAGCTTTCCCTTTTTTGTTGTGTATTGAAGGAGGAATTGGTATGAGACATCCGGCCAGGCTGGAACGCGGAAGCCTGCTGGGAGGTAGATATCGTATCGTATCCATTCTGGGAGCAGGCGGAATGAGCCATGTATACGAGGCGGAAGATCTGAAGTTGCCGGGCAAGATATGGGCAATTAAAGAAAGCGTAACGATTATGCCATATGAAGGCAGTATGGAGACGGAAGCCGCTCTTCTGACATCACTTCGTCATCCAAGATTGCCGCAAATTGTTGATTTTTTTGTCCCGGATGAAGACGGGTACACATACTTGGTGATGGAATACATCGACGGGTTAACGCTCAGTGAGTATTTCAAGCAGTGTCGTGGGAAGATCCCGATGGAGCAGTTGACGGAGCTTGTACTTCAATTGCTGGATGTGTTGAGTTATTTGCATAATCTGAATCCACCTGTGATCTATAGGGATCTGAAACCATCAAACATTATGATCACGCCGGAACATGAAGTAAGATTAATTGATTTTGGCATCGCCAGAAGTTACAAACCGCAAAGTGCTGAAGATACCGTTAAGTTGGGAACCGCTGGTTTCGCCGCTCCAGAACAATATGGCTTGGGTCAGACCGATGCGCGTTCAGATCTTTATGGACTCGGAGCATTGCTGCTGTATCTTATGACAAGTGGTGCGTATACGGAATGGATTCAGGGTGTGGAAAGCTCTATCCGGAGTGATGTTCCGCGGACATACATCCCTGTGGCGAGAAGACTGTTAAGGTATAATGCCGAAGAGCGATTCCAATCTGCCGATGAGGTAAGGAAGGAACTGCTCCGAATACCCGGCGGAACAATGCCCGGTGGAGATACAACGATGACCTTGAATGGGGGAACAAGAGTTATTGCCCTGACTGGTGCTTCATCTGGTGTAGGGGTTACCCACACGGCTATAGCTATCAGTCATTATCTCGAAAGGCAAAACTTCAAAGTAGCTGTGATTGAAATGTCACCTCGCTCTCAATCCTTTGCAAGGATTCAACAAATCGCTCAAGCGGGTAAACCGGTGCCAGCAGGCAGACAGTTTGCAGTGGATGGTGTGCATTATTGGAAACAATCCGGGCGAGCGGATATTTTGTCTTTGCTTGGGGGGAGTTATCAGTTCATCGTGATGGATCTCGGTAGTGGTCAGGACCAGAACCGGCTGGAAGAATTCCTGCGTGCAGATCTGCCTATTGTTATAGGCTCAGGTGCCGAATGGAGACAGGCGGAGATTGGCGCTTTTGTTCGATCACATCATCGGTATCCAAGAGAGAAATGGATCTACTGTCTGCCCCTGGCAGCAAGTGAAGCTGTTCAGCGCATTCGTAAAGCTCTGGATACATCGAGTGTATATGGTCTGCCGTTACATATTGATCCTTTTGACAAGGACGCACAGATGGATAAAGTGTTTTCACATATTTTAATGCATATGATGGCACAGCAGCCCAAGAAACGTTCATTCTTTTCAAGAAGGAAAGTACATGATTAGAAGATTACGAAAGGAGAGCCTCTTTTGTCTAAATTAAGAAAACAAAGCCGTCAACTGATCTATGCCGGACTTATCGGAGCAGGAGCTGTAGGGTTGGTGTTCGGAGGATATGTTATTTACAATGTCAAAACGATGGGGGAGGTCAGGTCAGCTGTAGAAGCCCGTTATTTATCGGCATATGAGGAAAAGGAAGCTGAATTAAAGCAACAATGGGATTCGGGAGCACAAGGATGGGTTACGATTCGGGATATTGAAGCAGGTGAACCGATATTACCGGAGGATCTGAAGCTCATTGCTGTTCCGGATGCACAAGCACCGCGAAACCTCTGGTCCAGTACCAAGCAGATGGAAGGCCAAGTGGCCAAAATAGAGTTAAAAAAAGGAACAGCCATTACCACCGAGATGGTGTATGAGGATGTACCGGCTCCGCCTGATTTAAGAAATCGAGAGTTGCAAGTTGTATTACTGCCGTCCTCACTTGTTAAGGGAGATATTATTGATGTTCGTATCCAATTCCCTACGGGACAAGACTATGTTCTCTTATCGAAGAAGAAAGTGGAACGACTCAATGCAGCTACCTTATGGATTACGATGACGGAGGAAGAGATTCTGTCACTCTCAAGTGCAATTGTAGATGCCTATTTACATAAAGCTTCAATCTATGCCTTAACCTATGTAGAACCACAGTTTCAGACACCTGCAATCGCGACGTATCCTGCCAATTCAGAAGTGTTAAAACTGCTGGAGAGTGATCCGAATATTGTTCGACGAGCCGAACAGGAATTATCCAGACAGGTGCGAAGTTCGCTTGAAAGTTCACTGGCCGCTTCCATGACAGCACCATCAAAAGGGGTTGAACAGGATGTGGCACAATCCTCAGTTACATATAACAGTCGTCCATCAGCCAATAATCCGGCAACGTCGGATGGAGTGATGTGGAATGATGGTTCAGGAAACGGAGCAGGAGCTAATTCTGGAAGCGTAAATGATCCTGCTGATGCTTTACAAACAGAACAGCAGAGCTTGCTAACGGGTGGAGAATAGAGCGAAATCCGAGGTTCTCTTTAAAATAATTCAGATAACAGGGAGTTTTAGAAAAAGAAAGGAGTTGTAACATCTATGCATACATGGATCTTTGCGGGTTTATGTGAGAAGAATGATCTGATGCTGTATCTTTGCAAGATACTGGCTTCTACAGGCAACAAGGTCTTGCTCGTAGATGGAACCTTACAGCAGAAGTATGGGTACGGTGTAGGTGACAGTCAGCAGTCTTTGCGAATTACGGAATTTGAAGGATTTGATATCGCTTGTCATTTTGTTACTTCAGCAGCTGTAGAGAATCATCTTGAAGTAAATGGAGAGCGATTGGATAGTTATGACTATGTGTTATATGACATGGAGACCTCACATTTTGCTTCACGTAATCTCTGGCTAACCGCTGATGTAAGAGTCTGGGTGAGTGATTATGAGCGTTACAATCTGGAACGTGGCAAGGGCTGGTTGAAGCGGTTGCTTGAAGAACAGTCATTACCTGGTGAGCTGTCATTTCAGCGGCTCTTAATTAACGGGGTTGACTGCAAGCTTGAAGCTCGTTATCTGTGGGCGTATCTGGAAGGCAGTCCATTTGTGTGGACAGGAGAATCCTTAGTGCTTCCGTGGGATGAGTTAACAGCTGCGGTTAAGCTTGAGAATGAGCATCATCGCCGAGTTCATCTTGGACCTCTGTCACGAAATTACAAAAAATCGTTGTGTCGCGTGGTAGAGCAGTTAACAGGTTGGGAAAGTGTTCGCAGTCGCCGTGCGATGAAAGAAGCAGAGAGGATGAGAGCATGAGCACCATTACCTTTTGGAGCCCTTTTGCAGGAACAGGTTGCACTTCAAGCACATTAATTAGTGCTTATGCGATGGCACTTCACTACAGGACAAGAGTGTTACTTGTTAATGCAGGCTTTGCAGGAACTGGCACAGAAGCTGCTCTACCATCCAAAGATACGGATTCAGCAGATTTTATGTTCTCCTTTGAAGAGGGCGGCTGGGATGCGATTGAACGGCTGCATTCGAGTGGCAGTCTGAATAAGCATAATCTCAGGGATTATACCAAGCCACTTCTGAAGGAAAGACTTGATTTCCTAACCGGAAGAATTGATGAGATGGAACGTTCCCCGCAGGAACATGGTGAGACAGTGAAAAAGCTGCTAAATGTAGCTAACGAGTATTATGATCTGGTTCTTCTGGATGCGGATCATGCTGGTGTTGATTCACAGCTCAAGCTGCAACAGGCGGACTATGTTGTAATTAATCTCGATCAAAATATGCGAAATCTGGAGTTGTTCTTTGAAGAGATCCTGCCAGAACGAATGAACAATAAGAATATACATGTCGTCATTAACAAATACGATTTGCATTCCCGTGCAACGCTTTCCAATATTCGGCGCCAGTTCAGATATAAAGGCACGATATCTGCGATACCGTACACAACCGGATACCTGGATGCAATGAATCGGCGAGATGTCGCTAGATACTTGCAGTTGGAAAGTTTGACTGAGGATAAGGATATTCGTAAAGGGAGTTTTGCTGCAAGCATGAGCGAACTCGCTCGCCTGATTATGGACGGTGCAGGTATGCGCACAGTTCTGAAGAGGCTGGAAAGGGGAGCCTGAACCTCCGATGCTCTGGAATACCATATGGATAAGTTTGATTTTGATTCTGTGCCTGACTTATATCTGGTTCAAGTATAGAACGTTTCTTCGTGCAAAGAGTGCTCGTGTTCCTGAACAGGAATCATTCACGATTGACATGTTGATTGAGAAGGTGAAGAACTCACTTCATGAGCTTAGTCATAGTCAGCTCGCGGATGCGGGTCTGCATGAAGAAGAATATCGTCGAAGAATTAATCAGCGTGCCGAGATGAGAAAAGCACTGAAGGGCTGTGTCTCAGGCAGTATCAGCGACAAAACGTATGTCAAAAATCTGATAGGGGATCTTCTGACCCGAAGCATAGGGCTGAACAAATCAAATGTAGATGAAGTTATTTTGTTTGCAGAACCAGATTTGTTGACGATCCAGGACCAATTCGAAATTGTGTTTTATCTGTACCGACAGCAATTCGGTGTGGATGCACTCTCCCGAATGATTGATACCTACGATCTTGGCAGACTGAGAATGGAGGAAGGTACGGACGATGGAGGAAGTTATTATATCTCTGAGGAGGATATTCAGTATGTTTTCGAGTGCGAATATCGAGAGCTTGGATTCAGAGAAAAGACGGATATCATCGTGCAACGTATCTACCAACATTATAAAGGATTCTCGGTTGTTGATGAGATAAGGGACCAACGTATTGACGGTGTTAGTGGTGGTGTTAGCGGTATGCTTGATGCTGTTCATAATATGGGACTTCGAAAACCGGCATCATGGAATGATTTGCTGGATCAGGGACTGGAGGATGATGGAGTTGAAGAACCGCTTAGCGGCATGGAAAGTGTCTGGATTTTCTATAAAGGTAAGTCCATTCATCTATCCTTTCTGTCATTCGGAAGCATCCGTGAACTGAAAAGGGTATGCCAGAATATATACAAATACAATTATCCCGGACAGTTGTCGGAAGCAAGAGGCTACAAGGTGAACGAGATGAAAGACGGCTCCCGTGTCGTTGTTGTTAGACCTCCTTTTGCAGAATCGTGGGCGTTCTTCGTCCGGAAGTTCGATATTCCGAATGCTTCACTTGAACAGTTAATTACGGGTAACAACGCAGATCTGCCAATTACATTGCTTCAATACCTGATGAAAGGAAGCCGGATCACAGCTGTAACCGGGGCCCAAGGTTCTGGTAAAACAACGTTGCTTATGGCTATGGTCAAACACATCTATGCATCGTACACCCTTCGGGTGCAGGAGATGGCGTTTGAACTTCAATTAAGACGGATCTATAGCCGACGTAATATTTTGAGTTTCCGAGAAACCGAACACATTTCAGGTCAACAAGGACTTGATTTGCAGAAAAAAACGGATGGTACCGTTAATATTCTCGGTGAGGTGGCGAGTGATGAGGTGGCCGCATGGATGATTCAAATGTCTCAGGTTGCCAGTCTGTTCACCCTGTTTACCCACCATGCCAAAACGTTTCGTGATCTGGTCTTCTCCCTCCGTAATTCCTTGCTCAAGACAGGTATGTTCCAGCATGAGCATATTGCTGAGGAGCAGGTTGTGAGTGTCATCAATTTCGATGTTCATATGAAGAAAGATGCTGAGGGACGAAGATATATCGAACGAATTACGGAATGTCTTCCTCGTGCGAATCAAGGTGATAGTGTGGAAGAGAGGGCAGGTTTTACATTTCATAATGTTGTGGAGTACAGAGATGGAGCGTATGTTGCAACAGCTCCAATCTCCTCTGGATGCATGGTGGATATGCGAGAACAAATGACATTACAGGATGCTGAGAAGTTCGAACAGTTTATGAAGCAACACTGGGGTGATCAGCATGACAATTAAATGGATTTTGCTCCTCGTATTAAGTATTTGTGCAGGGGGTTTGCTGATTACACTTCTGGTTTTAAGTATGTTACGTCACAGAGGAGGTGGTTCAACAAGTCAATCCGGCGTGATTTTTGTTCCTAGCGGGAAGGGATTCAAAGGACTGGGATCAATCTTGTTGCAGTCCTACCGTCTTGGAATGAAAGTGCCATTGCTATCAGCTTATATTCTACAGGTGCAGAAACGTATTTCATTCCGCCATGTTGGGGATGAGCCCTCACTTCGCAGGCTGACGATGACAGTGGTTCTAATTATTCTTGGAGGTTATGGCGGCATAAGTGTCATTCTGTTTCTTCTGCAGCCGGGTATCGCTTTTGTAATACTGTCCGTGCTCTGTGCTGTGGTACTAAACAGCCTGGTATTGGATATGTGCCTTAGTCGTATGGAGAAAAGGTTGCTGGTGCAGATGTTGGATCTCTTTGCAGATGTAAGGCATCGGTATCATCAGCATGGCATGGTTGAGGAAGCGCTCTATGAAGCCGCTGAAGCAGGTACAGGAGAAGCAGCAGAACAAGTAAGACTGATCTACGAAGCTCTGACTTCTCCAGATCCAAATGAAGCACTTGAGCGTTATTATGAAGTGGCTCCCAACCGTTTTCTCAAAGGATTCGCAGGCGTTTCCTATATGGTCATGGAGTTCGGGGATAAGGACAGAGCACAAGGGTCTATCTATCTCAAGGGACTTGGTAATCTGACTCAGGAGATTCATCTGGAGATTTTGCGGCGTGATAAATTGGATTACCTGCTCAAAGGACTTAATATCATCGCGCTCGCTCCGGTATTATTCACCGCTCCGATCGAACGCTGGGCTAGAGTCAGTTTCCCAACGATGGATGAATTTTATCGCAGCAAAATCGGTTTTGTTACCAAAATATCGATCTATGTGATCATCATCCTTGCTTATTTGCTTCTGCAAAGACTCCAGCAATACGATGAGACCCGTTATCGGTCAGGGCATAAGCATTCATGGTTGGATCAGTTTCTGTACAAGCAAATCTTCATACGGAAATTGGCGATGTTGTTTGCGGCGAAACCTGGCAGTACACAGTACAGTCAAACGATACGGCTCATGAGGGAGAGCAGTTCAGAGTTGAAATACGAATGGCTTGCCATTCGACGAGTGTTGTTATTCGCAGGTTGTTTGGTCCTTACAATGGGTTGCATCTTGCTGTTGCACCAGGTTGAACGTAACCACATCTTGTATGATCCAATCCGCGATGATCGAATGTTTGGTGCAATGGCTGAAGCGGATCTCAGGAAAGCTGAGGAAAAAACAGCGTTGGATCAATCCGTGCTGGAAAGTGTAGAAATGAACCGAGGAGCTACATACGAAGAAGTCTCCAAAGCGTTACAGCAGTTATCTCCAGTTCAGTTAGACCATGATACCCAGAATGAGACCATCACGCGCATTATGCAGAAACTTGAGGTATATAACAAACAATATGTACGCTGGTGGGAAATGATTATAGCCATTCTCATGGGTGCAGCGGGGTACTACATGCCCGTATGGCTCATGTTATTTCAGCGGAAAATGCGAAGGTTGGATATGCGACATGAAATCTATCAATTCCAGACAGTGATTTCCATTTTGCGTGAGATGGACCGGATGTCAGTCGAGGAGATATTGGAGTGGCTAAATCGATTTGCCGTCATTTTCAAGCGCCCGCTGCAAAAATGTTTGTTGCATTTTGAACATGGACCAGAGCTTGCACTTGAACAATTAAAGGAAGAGGCGGGCTTGCCCGAGTTCCAGCGACTGGTTGATAAATTACAGCTTGCCCTTGGCAAAATCTCAATACGTGAAGCCTTCGATGATCTCGAGAGCATGATGGCATTTTATTTTGAACAACGCAAGCAGGAATACAGCAAAATGATAGATGTCAAAGCATCATGGGGCAGAACCATCGGATTTACACCTATGTACGCCCTTATCTTTTTGTATCTGGTTATTCCATTAGTCGGTATGAGCTTCTTACAGATGAGCATTTATTATGAGCAAATTCAGAAACTGTAGCACAATTCATCTGTGTGACAGTCTGAAATATTTTAATAACTTATAACTTGGGAGGATTTATCATGAACAATGCATCAAGCGCTTTAAAGGTGGCAGCAGGGATATTCTTAACAATCGCTTTGATCACAATTGTAGTTCTGTTGTTTATTTCGGCTCAGGAGGCAACCAAGACGGCCCAGAACAATTTTGCTGATATCCAAACCGAGTTGTCCCAGGCTGCATTTACGGTATATGACGGAACAACCATCAGTGGATCACAGGTAACGAATGCGCTGCGTAAATATGCGGACAAGGATCAGTTCGGTATTCAAGTTATTACAGGTAAAAATAAAGCGGGTCAATGGTACGGCAATCAATTAAACATTTCACAGGATCTCAATAATGCGGACTACGGCTCGGTTATTGCACCCGACGATAAAGTGGGGATTATTAACCAGACCATGAGTGAAAAAGAAAATCAATATGTCAATCCAAGTGGTAAATTCAAAGCCATTATCGTAAAAGACCGTTCGAACGTGGTAAGAGGGCTGATCTTCCAGCAATCCTGACAGGAGTTGGTTTAACATGTCCCGGAATACACAGCATCTCATGTTGTTTTGTACGGCGGTTGTCCTGTTTGTGACAGCCTGCCTGTACGGGCAACAGAATGTTAAGATTTTATCAGCGGCCTTGAACGACAGAGTACAGACAACAGCAGGCATGGAAGGTCGGCTGACAACAACACTGCATACCACCAATCCGTATCAGTATAGTGGTGCGGAAGTGTTGCATACCGTGAGACAGATGACAGGCACAGGCATTACTGTGGAGGTAGATGGAACTTCGTATGTGATCGATCCACTTGTCAGCAAAACAGCGACGATTCCTGTCCAGCTCGATGCCACCTACAGACCAGAGTTTATAAGAAATGAAACTGGAGAACTGCTCAAGATTGTTTTTTGGAAGGAGGCGAGTGTGAATTGATTAATGCCGCATCCAAGCTGCTTGCCGTATTGCTCGCAGTCCTTCTGCTCTATGTGTACCCAGCTGCTGAAACAGCCGATCGGCAGGATGATATAGCACGTATGACGGCTGTTCAGAATGTAACACGTTTTGTTGATGCTGTCCGAACAAAAGGGTATATTTCACCTCGAATGTTGGCTGAGTTTGAGGAGCAACTGGCCCAGACGGGCAATGTGTATGAGGTGTCGATGGAACATTTACATAAGAAATATGTACCTCACTATATAGACCCGATGGACAATAACAGTTTTAACGGGACCTATGAAGTAGTGCAGGATGGATATTATGCAGCTCAGATTCGAGAGAGACTATTCTCATCCTCAGGTGTGATACCGGTTGATGATCCTGGCCGAAGATATACGTTGACGACAGGGGATTTTTTCACCGTGACGCTCCAAAATACAAATCGTACACCTTCCATGCTCATTCGTGAATGGTTGAGTGGTACGGCTCAGGCTTCAGCAGTATTTGTAACATACGGAGGTATGGTCCTCAATGAAGATTACTGAGCTATCCATTGTATTTGTGCTGATCTTCTTCCCGCTCTTCTGGATCATCTCACTCCATACCCAAGATGCCGAAGAGGCTCAATATCTTGGTCATCGATACAGATCTGCACTTCAAACTGCAGTCATGGATGCAGGTGCAGTGATGCATCAGAATGAGAAGCAAAATGATGAAGCAGGTTATGATTCAACCAAGTTTGTTAAAGCCGATAAGGAGCTTGCCTTGTTGACATTTACGCAGACGATGGCTTTGAATATGGGGATTCAGGATGATCCCGCAGCTATTCGAAACATGTTTAATTACATTCCTGCCGTACTTATTCTGGATTATGACGGCTATTATATGTTGTCCACAGAAACAGAGTTGACAGGTAACCTTGAAGATTCTTTCAGGCGAGTATGGAGCCCCAAGAAACCTTATACATATTCAGATTCTAATGGTAACAGTATTAACTTTACACTGGACGACTACGTATATGCCTACGACGCAAGTGCAGGGAAATGGATTGAGGGATTTCAAAAAGAACTGGCTTCAACCACACAGATTCCTTTACTTCAGAATACCAGCGTATTTGAGCAAGTTAGACAAAGCCGGATTGTGACTACTGTGCAGGATGATCTGGCTGATGTGATTAACCGCCATAATGAGTTTGCCAGAAAGAACGGTATTTCCTATACGTTTACGATGCCCCTGATTGCGCAGGAAGATTGGTACAACTCCATTAACGATACAGGGATTATGGCCTTTATCCAAGGTATAGGTGTGGGTGACCAAAAGATCAACAATTATGCGATCGGTGGAGGCAGACTTGTGAAGAAAACGGCCATCGTAGGTGGGGTAGATCCTTTAACGGGTATCAAGTACTACTATCCCTCCACATGTGGTAATGGTTACCGTGCTGAAGAGGTGTTTACAGACGCAAAACAAGCAGCTGCACAAGGCTATTTCGAATATAAATGCTCTAATCGTTAGGGTAGCCTGTATGACAAAATCATGTAAGAGGTTCGTGAACTGTTTACATTACTTTCAGAAAAGACGGAACCTGTGCTAGAATAGGGTTTCGGAACAATAACAAAAGTAATGTCTAATAGATAGGAGCAACCTCATCTTATGAGTTTATTGTCAGTAGAGAACGTAAGTCACAATTTTGGAGATCGCACGTTATTTAAAAATGTATCGTTTCGTTTACTTGCCGGAGAGCGCGTAGGACTTGTTGGTGCCAATGGTGTGGGTAAATCCACATTAATGAACATCCTTACCGGTAAATTGCTTAAAGATAGTGGAAAAGTGGAATGGACACCTAAGGTCCGTTATGGATATCTGGATCAGCACACGAAGCTTACCCCAGGCAAAACTATTCGTGACGTTCTTAAGGATGCATTCCTTCCGTTGCTTGAATTAGAAAAAGAAATGATGAATATTACGGACCAGATGGCAGATGCAGATCCAGATAAGCTGGAACAGTTGCTGGAAGAGATGGGCGATATTCAGGAACAACTGGAGCAGGGCGACTTCTATCTGATTGACGTAAAAGTAGAAGAGATGGCCAATGGTCTTGGTTTGTCCGCAATTGGTCTTGATCGGGATGTCGCAGCTCTAAGTGGTGGACAACGTACCAAGGTGCTTCTTGCCAAGCTTCTGCTCGAGAAACCTACAGCTCTTTTGCTGGATGAGCCGACCAACTATCTGGATGTAGAGCACATTGAATGGTTGTCACGTTACCTGAAGGACTACCCGCACGCATTTCTTCTAATCTCCCATGATACGGAATTCATGAATGAAGTCGTAAATGTCATTTATCATTTGGAGTTTGCCAAATTAACGCGATATGCAGCGAACTATAACAAGTTCCTGGAGATGGCCGATATGAATAAAGCTCAGCATATTGATGCGTACGAGAAGCAGCAAGAGTACATCAAGAAGCAGGAAGATTTCATTCAGCGTAACAAGGCACGTGCTTCCACTTCAGGTCGAGCGAAGAGCCGGGAGAAGCAGCTGGACAAGATTGATCGAATTGATCGTCCAGATGAAGCGGCCAAACCAACGTTCAAATTCAAGGATGCCCGCGCGAGCAGCAAAACGGTCTTTGAGGGTATTGATTTTGAAATTGGATATACGTATCCTTTGCTACCTAAAATGACAATGACGATTGAACGTGGTGAGAAAATTGCCATCGTAGGCTGTAATGGTGTGGGTAAATCGACACTGCTGAAGACGATCTTGGGAAGAATATCTCCACTCAGTGGAAAAACCTTTTTGGGAGATTATCTCGAAACGGCATATTTTGAGCAGGAAGTTCGTGCTGGGAATATCACGCCGATTGAGGATGTCTGGAATGAGTTTTCACATTTGACCCAGAATGAAGTCAGGGGTCATCTCGCTCGCTGTGGGTTGAAAAATGAGCACATTACCCGTCCGCTTAACATGCTGAGTGGTGGAGAGCAAGCCAAGGTTCGTTTATGCAAACTCTTGATGCGTGAAAGCAACTGGATTCTATTCGATGAGCCGACGAACCATTTGGATGTCACAGCTAAAGCTGAGTTACAGCGTGCCTTGCAAGAATTCAAGGGAACGGTGTTGCTGGTATCTCATGAACCTGATTTCTACGAGGGTTGGGTTACCAAAACATGGAATGTTGAAGAATGGTCTGAGAAAAATTAGACAATTCAAGCAACGCTAATAGAAATGAACGGTGACAAAAAAATCCTTCTATGGTAACATAGGCTACAACTTCATATGAACACTAGGGGGGCCGCACGATGTGGCTGAGATGGAAGAATGCGATTCCGGACCCTTTGCACCTGATCTGGATCATACCAGCGTAGGGAAGTGGCGAGCGCGTTTCAGTGAATGACGTGAGCAAACGGCAACTCAAAAGGATCTCAACCGTCTGCTTAGTAAATTGAAACATGCAGTTGCGTGTATAACGTTATGGCTATAAGGTCTATAGCTTTATTGCACGAAATGAACTGTATGTATCAGTCAGTCATCTGGTCCTATAATTAATACGCAGCCACTCCCCTACGGGAGTGGCTTTTTTGTGTTTTCATAGCATTCACGCATGGAAGGAGATGAAAAGTACGGTAATTTCTCATGTACGTGTACACGGATCATTTGAACTGCATGTTGTATCTACGGGTGTAGGGAATCAAGCATCTTTTGTAAAAGCTGCAAAGGACGTTTGGCCATGGGTGGACTACATCCATATACGAGAGAAACAACTCCCGTGGCAACAAAAGATCGGTTGGGCTGAAAGTCTGCGCGGTGTTGGCGTTCCATCTTGTCGCATCGTTATCAATGGTTCAGAGCTGCCTTCACAGAATGACATCTATGGCGGTGTACATTGGGGGCAAGATGCGATACGTAACTATAACCCTGCTGTTATAAGCAATGTGCAGCGACTTCGTCTGGGTGTATCTGTTCATTCAATCGATGAGGCAAAAATCGCTGAAGAACGGGGAGCCGATTACCTTTTCTTCGGGCATGTCTACTCAACCAACAGTAAGCCTGATCTTGAACCAAGAGGATTATATGCTCTGGCTGAAGTGTGCTCTGGTGTCTCCATTCCTGTCATGGCGATTGGGGGCATCGAACCGGGAAACATTCACGCTATTCGCTCTGCAGGCGCACAGGGAGTCGCTGTGATTTCGAATGTATGGGCGAGCGATTCCCCGGATCGGGCGGCTGCATTATTAAGGCAGGCTATCGTTGCTACAGAAAGTCTGAGCCGCTGAATCAAGGAGATGAGAGGATGAAAAAGATCATTACTGATAGACCGGATAAGATTCATGCAGAAACGATTATTGTAGGTGGAGGCGTTGTTGGATGTGCCATTGCGTATGAGCTTGCTTCCCGTGGACAGGATGTACTGCTGGTAGATCGTTCGGCGATTGCAGGAGGCACTTCTTGCGCAGCTGCTGGAATGCTGGCGGCAGACAGTGAGGATTTTGCTCATCCTTTGATGGCTAAGCTTGCCAGGCAGAGCAGGCAGTTACTTCATGAGCAAAAGGTACTAATGGCTACCCTCAGTGATGTAGAGGTTGGTCTGCAACGCCATGGATTCCTAACTCCTTTTCGTTCATACAGTGAATTAAGCAGCTATAAGAATAATCGGAAGTCTGCGTTGTCTGCTGATGAGGTGTGGTGGGATCGTTCCGTTGTGCAACAGGAGGCACCATGGCTTAACAGAGATACGTATGGAGCCTACTACAGACCTTACGAGAGTGAGATTCTTCCAGTCCATCTAACAAAGGCATATGCTGAATCCGCTCAAGTATTGGGAGCACAGGTTATGGAGGACATACAGGATATACGTGTGCAAGCAAACGAACACGGCGTGCAGGGGATCAACACATCGATCGGCGAGATGAGATGCAAACATGTCATTATAGCGGCTGGATTACAGAGTGAAGAGTTGATGAGACATGTGAATCTGAGCTTGCCTGTGTGGTCGGTAAAAGGTGAAATAGCCGCCGTTCAGTTCGCAGATGAACATGCAGGGTACAGACCTGACAGAACGGTGTATGCAGAGGATATCTATATTGTTCCCAAAGCCAATGGCGAAGTTTGGCTCGGGGCAACCAGTCTACCAGGCAGAACGGATCTGAACGTTTCTGTACAGGGTGTTCAGAAGCTGATCACAGCGGCTACCCACTGGGTGCCTGGGATGAAAGAAGCGCAATTTATACGAGCGTGGGCAGGCGTAAGACCGGCAACTCCCGATGGACTGCCTTATATAGGTGCTTGCGAAAGTGTTCCCGGGCTGTTTGCCGCCTTTGGACATTACCGTAACGGTATTTTGCTCAGTGCGATAACAGGCAGACTAATCGCTGAATTGCTCGCGGGCAAAAGCTCAGAAGAGCTCGGAATTGAGGCGCTGAGCCCTGAGCGATTGAACAGAAAGGGAGTGGTGCAGTGAATATCATCGTTAATGGTCAACGGATGGAGATTGAAGACAGATTGAATCGTGTGGATAAACTGCTTCAATCTTTTGATCTGCAAGTCAAGACTGTAGTTGTAGAGCTGAATAAGCATATTTTAACCCGCGAGTACCATGAAACGACGGCATTAAGAGAAGGCGATCGAATTGAGATTGTACATTTTGTAGGAGGCGGTTGATGATGTTGAACATTGGTAAATATACGTTTGAGTCCAGATTGTTGCTCGGAACAGGCAAGTTTTCCGATCTGGAAGTGCAAAGTCAGGCTGTGGAAGCATCTGAAACGGAAGTTTTAACCTTTGCTGTTCGTCGTCTGAATCTGGAGGAACGTAATCAGAAGCATTTCCTGGATACGTTGGATTTGAACAAATACACACTTCTTCCGAATACGGCGGGGGCTTCCAATGCGGAAGAGGCGGTGCGGATTGCTGAGCTTGCGCGGGCTTCAGGACTTTGTGATATGATAAAAGTCGAAGTCATCGGAGATGGAATGACGTTACTCCCAGATCCGATTGAAACGTACAAGGCTTGCGAAATTTTGCTGGAAAAGGGCTTCACGGTATTGCCTTATATTTCAGATGATGTCATTCTGGCCAAAAGGCTGCAATTGCTTGGCGTACATGCTGTAATGCCTGGCGCTTCTCCCATCGGAGCTGGTAGAGGTATCATCAATCCCTATAACCTTGAGATCATCATTGAGCAGGCCGTTGTACCTGTAATTGTGGATGCAGGATTGCGCTCCCCAAAAGATGTTGCTTATGCGATGGAACTTGGTGCCGATGGCGTATTGTTAAATACAGCCGTATCCGGATCAGGGGATCCAGTGAGCATGGCTAAAGCGATGCGATTGGGGGTAGAAGCGGGTAGATTGGCATATGAGGCAGGCATGATTCCCGTAAAGCGTTATGCAGCAGCCAGTAGTCCGGTGGAAGGAATGGTTCATACATGACAGATCAATTAACATCTTCCGAGCAGGCCGATCGTTATTCCAGACAGGAACGGTACGCGCCACTTGGCAAGGAAGGCCAGGCCAGATTAAAGGGCAGCAGAGTTTTAATTGTAGGCGCTGGCGCACTCGGAACAGGAATTGCAGAAACGTTAGTTCGTTCAGGAGTCGGACACTTAACGATTGTGGATCGTGATTATGTGGAGTGGAGTAACCTGCAGCGGCAGCAATTATATGTAGAACAGGACGCGATGGAGCGGATACCGAAGGCAATGGCGGCGGAAAAACGTTTATCTGCCATTAATTCCACGGTTCATGTGGAAGGGAAAGTGTTGGACGTCAGAGTAGATGAGTTGGAAGAACTCGTTCAGCATACAGACTTGATCATGGATGCAACGGATAATTTTGATACTCGGCTACTCATTAATGATATGGCACAGAAGCACCGTATTCCCTGGATTTATGGTGGATGCGTAGGTAGTTACGGTATTACCTATACATTTATGCCTGGAGATACGCCATGTTTAAATTGTTTGCTGGGTGAAGTCCCTCTGGGTGGAGATACTTGTGATACGTCTGGCATCATACCTCAAGCCGTACAGATGGTAACGGCGAATCAGACCGCAGAAGCGATGAAGTTACTTAGTGGCAATGCAAATGCATTGAGACGTAAGTTATTGTCATTTGACGTGTGGAGGAACGAATACATATCCATCAATGTGGATGGTGCGAAAAAGAAAGACTGTCCTTCCTGCGGAGATTCGGCAACGTATCCATATCTTTCTGCGTCCAATCTGGAGAAAACCGATGTGTTGTGTGGCAGGGACACCGTTCAGATCCGACCTGCACGGCGCATGAATCTGGATCTTCAACATACAGCAGATCGCCTGAACAGGCTTCAAGAAGGAAAAGTGGAATCCAATCCGTTTCTGGTTTCTTTTACAACAGGAGTCCATAGAATGGTCATTTTTCAAGATGGACGTGTCCTCGTACACGGAACAAAAGACACAGCTGAAGCACGTACGCTCGTCCATCGTTACTTTGGTTAAAGCAAGAAAGAAGCAAAGTCTGTTCCCTTGAGGGAATGGACTTTTTCATTTTACGGCATGCTATCTGTACCAACCATTGCTGCGAGCAGTGGGGATAGAGACAGGCCGGGTGAAAAAGAGTGAAAACAGCCATTTTACTGATTGGAGCAGGAGAGCAGGTCAGCCTTATTCAGGATGTTTTATGTAGCGAAGGGTATGAGGTGCAACGAATGGAGTGGTCCGAACTAAACCAATCCGTCGAGCCTTCGTTGTTGCATATTAACCTGATCATCCTGGTAGACCGGGAAGAGGGGACGAAACATTGTGGCCAGGATCAGAAATTAGAATTAAAACGATGGTTAGATAAAGGTCAGGTTATACCTCTACTGGTTATTACTTCAATTGCATCTCCTCAGTTCATCGTGGAATGGCTGGATTATGGAGCTAATGACGTGATGGAGGAACCTATCCACATGACCGTAATGCTTGCCAGAATACGAAACTTATTGCGTGTTTTTGCGAATGCAACACCAGAGGGCGAAGAAGTAATTGTAGTTCATGATCTTAAAGTGAATTTGCGTTCAAGACGGGTAAATCGTGCGGGTGAATACCTGACATTAACACCAAAAGAGTACGAATTGCTGGAATTTCTGGCCCTGCATGTGAATGAAGCATGTACTCGGAGTGATATTTTGCGGGAAGTATGGGGATATGAGTATGCGATGGATACCAACGTTGTGGATGTGTATATCAAACATCTGAGGGTTAAGGTGGATAAGGGAAGAAGTGTGAAACTGATTCATACTGTGCGTGGGATCGGTTATATGCTGCATGATAAAAATTAGATTACTAGGTTAGTTCCATGAATCACCAGTTTAAAGTGTGGCAAAAAGAGGGTAAAAATAAAAGACCGGATAATAAACCCCGGTCCTTACTCATTAGCTATGATGTGATTCTAAAGTACACGACGAGCTTTAACATACGTTCTCTTCCAAGTACCAGAGTCCAGATCAGAGAGGGTTACGCCTGGAGATCCGTACGTATGCAGAATCTTACCATTTCCAGCATAAACGCCTACGTGAGTTACATTGGAACCGGTAGAACGGCTACCACTGGAGAAAAATACCAGATCGCCGACACGCAGATTAGCTTTAGACACAGCTTTACCTTCTTTGGATTGTTTCACGGAAGTGCGCGGCAAATCTACACCATACTTTTTGAAAATATATTTCATAAAAGAAGAGCAATCAAAAACTTTGGTTGTTGAGGTTGAAGCACCAAATTTATATGGAGTTCCAGTGAATTGTTTACCATAGTTAACAATCTGTTGACCTGTGGATACAGAAGCAGTTGCTGCCTGTGCAACAGGTGCGTTAGTCATTAATACAGCTCCAAAACCTAGTGTAGCGCACAACCCGACGGTTACGGCCTTTTGGACAAAGATGTTTGTTTTCATGTTAGTTAGTACCTCCAAAATTCGTTTTCGTTAAGTTGCTAGAGCGAGTATAACAGCTTTGTAACAGCCTAGAAATTGGATAGGGGAGTGTAATCCCTTGCGCCACAATGGTTTGGGTATGTTTATTAAAATATGATTAAAAATGTCAAAAAATTAATCATTGACGAATGAAGAATAATGATGAAACAACAAAGACCCTTGAATATCAAGGGTCTTTGTTATGTGTGAACCTATTTTCTTCATTGAATCACTGGTTACAAAAACGTAATAAATAACTATAAAGCATACGAGTAGATTCAATCTTTGCTCTGAATAATCAGTAATAAGCCGCTATCGATAGTGACTGTACCGGAGGAGCCTAAAAGCTGGTTGCTTACACCCAAGGATTGTCCCATGCGTATGGTGGCTTGATCTAGTGGATACATAAAACCATCTAGAGTTATTCCTGTAACTTCATGAGTCAAGGGGAGCAGAGAAACATATTTATAGTCCCGGTGCTCAACTTCAGCTTTGGATGTGGTCAGTGTCATGTAGTTGTGCTTGTCCTGAATGGCACAGGAGATATGATGCTGCATCGCGCGAACCATGATATGTACATTGGCGAGTGTGTGATCCATACGTGTACCTGTAGCACCTAACATTAAGATGTGAGAAGGTTCGTAATCTAGCGCTGTCTCAAAAGCCATTTCTGTATCAGTGAGATCTTTATGAACAGGGTCACATGTAATGAATCGAATGCTATTGTTACTTACAATAATACGTTCCTCTTCATTAATGGAGTCGAAGTCACCAACTGAAATGTGTGGCTGAATGCCGTGTTCAATTAAAAATAATGCACCGCGATCGGCCGCGATGATCATATCATCTTCTCGTATTTCCTGAAGTAATTCTACAGATAAGTTTCCGCCTGTAAAAATAATAATCCGTTTCGCCGTCATTTTATTTCATCCTTCCTAATTCAGAGAAAAATAGTTCATAGTCCAAATATAATGTTGGAACCTGTACAAATATATTCACCAAACCAGTATAATCCACAAAATGTGGTTGCACAATTTAAGTGCTCGCGGATACAATGGGTAGAGCGACATGGAGATGACTTGAAAAGTGAGGTTTGAACAGGTTGGACTTACACATTTTTGAAGTATTCAGCATTATAGGCACTATCGCATTTGCAATGTCCGGCGCTTTCGTGGCAATGGAAGAGGAGTATGACATTCTGGGTGTACTAGTGCTTGGACTTGTCACGGCATTCGGAGGCGGGATTATCCGGAATGTACTTATAGGTATACCTGTAACGACACTATGGAGTCAGGGATCACTTATTATGTTAGCCTTAGTATCTGTAGCGATTGCGTTTATATTACCTCTCAAGTGGATTAGTCACTGGAAGCGAACAGAGGCGTTGTTTGATGCAATCGGACTCGCAGCATTTGCAATTCAAGGGGCGCTGTACGCGGCGAACATGGGACATCCCATTAGCGCAGTTATCGTTGCAGCAGTGATGACCGGTATTGGTGGAGGCGTTATTCGTGATGTGCTTGCTGGACGTAAACCGCTTGTATTGCGTGACGAAATCTATGCTGTATGGGCAATGACAGCCGGTTTTGTTATAGGTATGGGTTGGTTAACAACGAATGCTGGATTATTATTTTGTTTCGCGGCCGTTGTGTTCTTCCGGATGTGTTCTGTACATTATAAATGGAAACTGCCACGTCGTTCGCTCGTACCATCTGAGACCGGAAACGTCAGTCCTCAGCCAGAGAGCATTGTGACACAGCCATCATCGTCGGTACTTCAAGGTACGTTAAGCAAGGGGGATTAATATGATTAATGTGTTGTTTGTATGTCTGGGTAATATATGTAGATCACCAATGGCTGAAGCCGTTTTGCGTCACAAAGTCCTTGAGAAGGGGTTTGAACACCAGATTCGTGTGGACTCAGCGGGTACAGGGGACTGGCATGTTGGTAAACCTCCGCATGAAGGGACTCGAAAATTGCTGGATTCGTACCAGATTTCTTATGCCAACATGGCAGCAAGACAGTTCGCCAGCGAAGACTTTACTCAATTTGATTACATTGTGTGTATGGACAATTCCAATGCAGATAATGTGCGCAACGTTCCAGGCGGAGCTGAGGCGGACATCATCAAGTTCATGGACATGCTTCCCGAGGAAAAACTCAGAGAAGTACCTGACCCATATTATACGGGCAATTTTGAAGAGGTGTACGAGCTGGTTAACGCAGGCTGCGATGTTCTGTTGAGTAAGATTGAATCGGAACATTCCTTAGCCTAAAAAGTAAACGAAATTCATGCTTAATTTGTAATTCGACAAAGAAGCAGGAGTAGAGCACTTAAAGCAAGCAGGATATCCTGCTTCTTTTTCAGGTTACAATTGTAAGCGGTATCATTAAAATAAAAAACAATAGCGGCATTTCAGCCGCCTGTTAAAGTGGTCCTTTTATCTTTCCTGAAGAAAATAAAGTAATGCTTCGGGCAATTCCTTCTGCCAAAAACCCCATTGGTGTTTTCCGTCTTTCTCCTGGTAGGAGACGAGGGCACCACGTTTTTCCAGCAATTCTCGAGTATCCCGGTTTAATTGAACGAAATCATACGTACCTGTGTCTGCTTCGAAATCAGTCTCCTGCAAACCAACAATCATCCAGATCGAGAGCCAAGAAAGATCTTCAGCTGCGGCATAGATTTCCTGAGAAGCAGAGTAGAAGGCGCCAGACAGGCTGATCACACGTGTGAACAGATCCGGATATAACAGAGCAAGATGAAGCGAAACACTACCACCGAGCGAGTCTCCGGCAAGAATGCGTTCCTGCGGAGAACGGCGCACAGGATATTTCTCTTCTATATAGGGAATAATCTCTTCAGCGAAGCAAGCGGTATATGCCTTGAACCGATCTCCAAATGGAGCATATTCCTTCGTTCTCACGGACACATCGACCTGAACCCCTACAATAATGAAAGGTTCGGCTCCTTCGTCCAGAATAATTTGGTTAGCTGTTGTAGCAATTCGTCCGAAATTAAAAAATTCTTCGCCATCCTGACAATATACGACAGGGTAGCTAAGCAATTCGTTATAGCCCGGAGGAAGGTAAATACGGAGCGTTCGCTTCTCTCCGAGATAGCGACTTTCAATCTCTTCCTTCACAATCGTGCGTTTCAAATAGCGGGAATCCGTCATAAAACGTCACCTTTCTCGGTTAATTTTTTGCATTCGACCGCGCAATACGGTAAGATTACCCTTGTGCGGGGTTAGGTCAAACACGCAGTCATGTATTATGCTGTTATACCAATATTAATCCCCTGTTATACATACAATCCGGCAGGAAACATAAAAAAATTACGGATTTCTTTGACGTATGGAGTGAAACAGGTGTATAATAATATTATAACAGCGGAACTTGATATTCAAATTTTTTGTTGAGGTGAAGAAAAAAATGAGCAAGGTTCCTTATGAAGTGTATACAGAGGATGTAGAAGCTCTGTCCGTGCTGTCTCCTGACGGCGAAATTGTTAACAAAGACATGATGCCTACACTTTCCGATGATCAATTAAAAGAAATTATGTACCGCATGGTATTTACCCGTACTTGGGATGACCGTGCAGTAAACCTGGGCCGTCAAGGTCGTCTTGGTTTCTATGCTCCAGTATCTGGTCAAGAAGCGACAATGGTTGGTAGTGAATTTGCAATTGAAAAAGAAGACTTTGTATGTCCTGGCTATCGTGACATTCCGCAACTCGTATGGCATGGACTTCCTCTTTATCAAGCATTCTTGTACTCCCGTGGACACCAACATGGTGGACAAATTCCAGATGGCGTTAATGTATTGATGCCACAAATCATCATTGGTGCACAAATTCTGCATGCAATGGGTATCGCTATGGGTTACAAATTGAAGAAACAAAAACAAGTTGTTATCACGTACACAGGTGATGGCGGTTCTTCTGAAGGTGACTTCTATGAAGGTCTGAACTACGCTGGTGTATACAAACTGCCTGTTATCTTCTTTGTACAAAACAATGGTTATGCCATCACTACTCCTTTTGCTAAACAAACTGCAGCTCTTTCCATCGCTCACAAAGCGGTAGCAGCAGGTATCAAAGGTGTTAAAGTTGACGGTATGGACATCTTCGCTGTTATCAAAGCTGTTCAGGAAGCTGCTGAGCGTGGACGTAACGGAGAAGGCGCAACATTGATCGAAGCAGTAACTTACCGTTTCCGTCCTCACTCCCTTTCTGATGATGCTTCCAAGTATCGTACAAAAGAAGAAGAGGCAGAATGGTCTGCTAAAGATCCTATCGCACGTTTCGCTAAATATCTGGAGAAAAAAGGTCTTTGGACTGAAGAAGATACAGCACGTGTGAAAGAAGAAGCAAAAGCTAAAGTAAATGAAGAGATCAAAAAAGCGGAAAAAACCGAGAAAATGACGATTTCAGGCTTGATCGACAGCATGTTCGAACAAACGCCTAAGCACTTGGAAGAGCAAAAAGCTGATTTCCAATAAGTTTTTTCCGATAAAGCATAAACATCCGCGACTTTAATGTCCCGGTATACATGTACGAATTCAAATGTGAACTGTCAATGTTTAAGGAGGAAATGAAGCAAATGGCACAAATGAACATGAAAGAAGCAATCCGTGATGCGCTTCGCGTGGAGTTGAAACGTGATCCTAACGTTCTGCTTTTCGGTGAAGACGTAGGTAATGTAGGCGGCGTTTTCCGCGTAACGGAAGGTCTGCAAAAAGAGTTTGGCGAAGAGCGTGTATTTGATACACCACTGGCTGAGTCCGCTATTGGTGGTCTGGCTGTAGGTCTGGGTGTACAAGGCTTCCGTCCGGTTGCTGAGATCCAATTCGTTGGTTTTATCTTCGAAGCCCTTGACCAAATGGTAGTGCAAGCTGCTCGTATGCGTTTCCGCTCCGGTGGAAAATACAATTCTCCAATCGTATTCCGTACACCATTCGGTGGCGGCGTAAAAGCGGCAGAATTGCATACAGATTCCTTGGAAGGTCTGCTCACGCAAACACCAGGTATCAAAGTCGTTGTTCCTTCTAACCCTTACGATGCAAAAGGTCTGATGATCGCTTCTATTCGCGATAACGATCCTGTATTCTTCATGGAGCACTTGAACTTGTACCATGCTTTCCGTGCAGAAGTGCCTGAAGAAGATTACGTTGTTGAGTTGGGTAAAGCGAACGTTGTTCGTGAAGGTTCTGATGTAACGATCATTACTTACGGTATGATGGTTCACACTTCTGTGAAAGCAGCAGATGAACTCGAAAAACAAGGAATCAAAGTTGAAGTTATCGACCTTCGTACGGTTAGCCCGATCGACATCGATACTATCGTTGCTTCCGTTAAGAAAACAAACCGTGCAATTGTTGTACAGGAAGCTCAAAAGAGCGCAGGTGTTGCAGCTGAAGTCATTGCCCAAATCAATGAAAAAGCAATCCTGCACTTGGAAGCGCCGGTTCTGCGTGTAGCTGGTCCGGACACTGTATATCCATTTGCACAAATCGAAGATACATGGCTGCCTAACCCGGCGCGTATCATTGCTGCGGTTAACAAAGTCGTAAATTTCTAATTTAATCATCTGACATGCCGCAAGGCGCAGTATGGTGATTCACACCGCAGCGCAAGCTGCACTGTAAACAGCCATTAGCCCCTTGAGTAACAGTTATTTGCATTAGCAGTAACAGTTGTTTCTTGGAGTTAAGGGTTGTTTTCAGGATTGAGCACATAATCAAGGAGGTTTTTCAGTTGGCTAAATTTGAATATAAATTCCCTGAATTGGGCGAAGGCCTGCACGAAGGCGAAATCATCAAGATGCACATCAAAGTCGGTGACAAAGTAACTGACGACGACATCATCATGGAAGTACAGAACGACAAAGCGGTTGTAGAAGTACCTTGTCCGGTTAACGGAACAGTTACAGAAGTATTCGCTAAAGACGGTCAAGTCTGCCACGTTGGTGAAGTTGTAGCGATCATCGATGCAGAAGGCGAACTTCCTGAGCAAGACGACGCTCCTGCTGGCGATCAAGGCGAGCAAGAGAAAGATGCAGCTCAAGGCGGAGCTGACACAAGCGGTTCTTCTGCAGCAGCTTCCAGCTCGGATGCAGCTAAAGAAGGCGGCAACAATAGCGTTCCGGCAGTACCTGCCAAAGACGTTCTGGCAACACCAAGCGTGCGTAAATTTGCTCGCGAACAAGGTGTAGACATCGCTCAGGTTAACGGCACTGGCAACAACGGTAAAGTAACCAAAGAAGATGTTGAATCCTTCAAAAACGGTGGCGGTTCTTCCGCAGCGGCATCATCCGAAGCTCCGGCTCAAGAAGAGAAAAAATCCGCAGCACCAGCAGCTGCAGCTGATCAACACGTTGAAGAAGAGCGCGTACCATTCAAAGGTATCCGTAAAGCGATCTCTAATGCAATGGTTAAATCGGCTTACACAGCACCTCACGTTACAATCATGGACGAAGTGGACGTAACTGAATTGGTTGCTTTCCGTACTCGCATGAAACCAATTGCAGAGAAAAAAGGAACAAAAGTTACTTATCTGCCATTCATCGTTAAAGCACTGGTTGCGGCTTCCCGCCAATTCCCGGCTCTGAACGCTATGATTGATGAAGAAGCTAACGAAATTGTTTACAAAAAATACTACAACATCGGTATCGCTACAGATACAGACAACGGCTTGATCGTTCCTGTTATCAAAGATGCTGATCGTAAATCCATCTGGATGATTGCTGATTCTATCCGTGATCTGGCTGCTCGTGGTCGTGAGGGCAAATTGAGCGCGAATGAAATGAGAGGAAGCACAATCTCCATCAGTAACATCGGTTCTGCTGGCGGTATGTTCTTCACTCCAATCATCAACTTCCCTGAAGTTGCTATTCTCGGAACAGGACGCATCAGCGAAAAAGCAGTGATCAAAAACGGCGAAGTAGTTGCAGCACCTGTAATGGCTCTTTCCCTGAGCTTTGACCACCGTATCATCGATGGCGCAACAGCACAAAACTTTATGAATTACATTAAACAGCTGCTCGCTAACCCTGAGCTGCTTGTTATGGAGGTGTAAGATATGGTAGTAGGCGACGCTTCTCTCAATATCGACACATTAGTAATTGGTGCGGGTCCTGGCGGCTATGTAGCTGCCATCCGCGCTGCTCAACTGGGCCAAAGCGTATTGATCGTAGACAAATCCGAACTGGGCGGTGTTTGTTTGAACCGTGGATGTATTCCATCCAAAGCCCTGATCTCTGCTGCACACCAATATGAGTCTGCACTTCACGGTGAAGCTTTTGGTATCTCTGCTGAGAACGTAAAAGTGGACTTCAGCAAAACTCAAGAGTTCAAAAACGGCGTTGTTAAGAAAATGACTGGCGGCGTAGCTGGTTTGCTCAAAGGCAACAAAGTTGAAGTTTTCAACGGTGAGTGCATGTTCATCAACGAAAACGAAGCTCGTGTATTCAATGACCACGAGTCTCCACGTTACAAGTTTAAAAATGCAATTATTGCAACAGGTTCCCGTCCAATCGAACTGAAACCTTTCCCGTTTGGCGGACGCATTCTGTCTTCGACAGAAGCTCTGAATTTGCCTGAAGTACCAAAAAGCATGATCGTTATCGGTGGCGGATATATCGGTGCTGAGCTTGGTCAAATGTACTCCAAATTTGGTGCGAAAGTAACAATCATCGAAGGTTTGGATACAGTACTGCCAGGTTTCGATAAAGACATGACTAGCCTCGTGGCTAAAAACATGAAGAAAACAGGCATCGAAATCGTAACGGGTGCAAAAGCTGAAAGTGCTGAGCAAACGGATAAAGATGTAACTGTTAAGTACTCTGTAAATGGTGAGTCCAAAGAAGTAACTGCAGATTACCTGCTAGTAACTGTTGGACGTCGTCCAAACACAGATGGAGAACTGGGTCTTGACATGATTGGTGTTGACGTTGACGAGCGTGGATTTGTCAAAGTTGACCACCAAGGTCGTACCAGCATTCCTCACATCTTCGCAATCGGTGATATCGTATCTGGCTTGGCTCTGGCACACAAAGCTTCTTATGAAGGTAAAGTGGCTGCTGAAGCAATCGCAGGACAACCATCTGTAGTTGACTACAAATGTATGCCAGCTGTTGTGTTCACAGATCCAGAGTGTTCCAGCGTAGGTTACACTGAGAAAGAAGCTAAAGAAAAAGGTTACAAAGTAAAAGCTGGCAAGTTCCCTTATGCGGGTAACGGCCGTGCTGTATCTTTGAACCACGCTGAAGGCTTCGTGAAAATCGTAGCTGACGAAGAAAGCGGCCTTGTATTGGGTTGCCAAATCGTAGGTCTGGAAGCTTCCAACTTGATTGCTGAGCTTGGTTTGGCAATTGAGATGGGCGCAACTTTGGAAGATCTGGCTCTCACAATTCACGCTCACCCAACTTTGGGCGAAATCGTGATGGAAGCTGCGGAATTGGTTATGGGTCACCCGATCCACATCATCTCCCGTTAAGATCATCTAAGCTTCGGATCCGTCCGGCATTATACGTATATCAGAAGAGACGAATGACGTTAACGCGTTATTCGTCTCTTTTTTCTGAGCAAGAGCCAAGAAATTTAAGATACTCGTGTATGTAATATGATGAAAATTTACACGCTCATAAGTTTCAGTGAATTGATTTTATCCAACAACTCAATTGTGGTACACTGTAGTAATGATCAGTCATGATGTGGCTCCAAGCCAATCACGGTCTATATATTTAGTTAAACTAACCTTTTACACGAGAACGTAGAGGACAGAAAAAACCTGAAGAAGCGGAGCTAAAAGCTTTCTGAAGGAAAGCTGCATCGGAAGCATACGCTTTGACTTTATCCCCGGATTTTACCTTTGGAAAAGGAGATTAAAAAAATCTGGGGATAACAGCGATCGGAAGGTTGTTCTGTCATCGGAGTGGTAAGTGTAAATATTCTTTAGTGAGGGGATAACAACATGAAAAACTATCTCGATTTATTGCAGGATATTCTGAACAACGGCGTGCATAAAGGAGACCGTACAGGAACAGGAACACAATCTGTATTTGGCAGACAACTCCGTTATGATCTCTCCAAAGGATTTCCGCTGGTAACAACCAAACGAATTCATCTCAAATCGGTTATTCATGAACTGTTATGGTTTTTGAGTGGCGATACCAATATATCTTATTTGAAAGAAAACGGTGTGAAGATCTGGGACGATTGGGCGGACGAAAATGGGGATCTCGGTCCGGTATACGGCTCGCAGTGGCGCACATGGGAAGCACCAAACGGAGAAAAAATTGATCAGATCGCCGCAGTCATTGATTCGATCAAAAATAATCCGGATTCACGGCGTCACCTTGTCAGCGCATGGAATGTGGCTGAGATCAATAATATGAAGCTTCCACCTTGTCATTTTGCGTTTCAGTTTTACGTTGCAGAGGGTAAATTATCTTGTATGCTTACGATGCGTTCCGTGGATACGTTCCTCGGATTGCCGTTTAACATCGCGAGTTATGCGCTCTTGACTCATATGATCGCCCAGCAATGTGATCTTGAGGTAGGTGAGTTCATCTGGTCTGGAGGGGATGTTCACATCTACTCTAACCATGTTGATCAGGTTAAAACGCAGCTGGAGCGTGAACCTTATGCTTTACCTAAGCTGGTAATCAAACGTAAACCGGATTCTATTTTTGATTATAAGTTTGAAGATTTCGAGTTTGAGAACTATCAGCATCATCCGGGCATTAAAGCTCCAATTGCAGTCTAATTATGTGTTCAATCTCGACAAGAGACTTGGATTGAAGGAGTGTATTACCCTTGAGTATTGAATTGGTATGGGCAATGGGGGAGAACGGTGTGATCGGATTAAATAATTCGATTCCATGGCGTTTACCCAAGGATATGGCCTTTTTCAAACAACGTACGCTGAACAAAACCATTATCATGGGACGTAATACGTGGGAATCTTTTGGCGGTAAGCCGCTTCCTCAGCGTCGTAATATCGTAGTGACAAGAGATCTGAACTACAAGGTGGAACAGGCTGAAGTCGTACATACGATTGAGGAGGGTCTGAGTGTAACCAAAGGTGAGGAACTGTGCGTAATTGGGGGTTCCCAAGTGTATCGTGAGTTCCTGCCACTTGCAGATCGTCTTGTGGTGACCAAAATTCATGAGAATTTTGAGGGAGATACGTTTTTCCCTGAAGTGGATTGGTCCGAATGGGAACTGATTGAACAGATTGAAGGCGAACAGGATGAAAAAAATGTTCATGAGTATACATTCGAATTTTACGAACGTAAACGGTAAATATGGTATAGGAAATTCCTGACTTCGGTCGTATTTGTATGATGAGAGGGCGCTGATTACGAAATATTCGTGAACAGCGTCTTTTCTTTATAAAAAAATGAGTCACTTGTTTAAACTAGAATACATATAACATTAATATAACATAAGTAATTGGAATTTATGTATAATATACATACGGCCAAGCATTAAACAGTAAAAAAGTGTAAAAGTTTTGGGGGTTTAACGTCGTGAAGCCCTAAAACAGGTCTGATATTCGGAATTGAGAACGATTTATAGCAAAACATGTTGGATTTGATGACAAATTATCTAACATTCACTTAACGTTTCGACCTTTTATTTCTGTAACACACACCAGATTTCGCAGTTCAAAACCACATTTAACACCAAAATAAGGGTATTGACCATGGGTAGACTTGAAAGATATGATGTATAAAATACAAATAATTATGCGGATAATCCATTTAATATTCAGCACAGTAAATGCTACTATAATTGAAATATCTTCGAGAAGATTTTGTGATACAATATACAAAAACTCAAGTAATGAGTAATCCATTTCATATAGAACCATGCACATGAAGGGATTAAGACAAGAACGGATGGGGGAAAACGTAAGATGTCTACACCTACTGGATTTATGGAATACAAACGTCAACTGCCAACAGATCGTGAGCCAGCGGAGCGGATTAAGGATTGGGAAGAGTTTCATAAACACATGGCTGAAGAAGAGCTCAGAACACAAGGTGCACGATGCATGGATTGTGGTACCCCGTATTGCCATACAGGTATAGATATGATTGGCGGCACATCAGGTTGCCCCGTGCATAACCTGATTCCAGAATGGAATAATCTTGTATATCGCGGACTGTGGAGAGAAGCACTTGAGCGCCTTCACAAAACGAATAATTTCCCAGAGTTTACAGGTCGCGTCTGTCCAGCTCCTTGTGAAGGATCATGTACAGTTGGCCTAATTGGTCAGCCTGTAACCATCAAAACGATTGAAGAAGCAATTATTGAAAAAGGTTTCGAAGAAGGATGGGTGGTTCCCCAACCTCCTGAAAAACGCACGGGTAAACGTGTAGCTGTGGTAGGTTCAGGTCCAGCGGGATTAGCTACTGCCGCTCAGTTGAATAAAGCAGGACACTCGGTAACCGTATATGAGCGTTCGGACCGTGTCGGCGGATTGCTGATGTACGGTATCCCAACGATGAAATTGGATAAAAACGTAGTTCAACGTCGTGTTGATCTGCTCGAAGCAGAAGGCATTCAATTCATTACGAACACCGAGATTGGTAAAGATATTGCAGCACAACAACTGGTGGATGAATATGACGCTGTTGTATTGTGCGGTGGTGCAACGAAGCCGCGTGAATTCAATATTGAAGGCAGCGACTTGAAAGGCGTTCATTACGCAATGGATTTCCTGAATGGCAGCATTAAGAGTTATCTGGACTCCAATCTGGAAGATGGTCAATATCTGTCCGCTAAAGATAAAGATATTATCGTCATTGGTGGCGGTGATACAGGATCTGACTGTGTGGCTACATCGCTGCGCCATGGTTGTCGTACGATCACTCAATTCGGTACGCATACACAAGCGCCTATGGAGCGTGATCGAATTAACAACCCTTGGCCGCAATTCCCGAACGTATACACACTTGATTATGCGCAAGAGGAAGCCAAAGCGTTGTTTGGTCAAGATCCGCGTGAGTTCTCCATCATGACAACGAAATTTGTCGGAGACGATGAGGGGAACCTCAAAGAATTGCATACAGTACAGATCGAGCGTATTGTGGATGAGACTGGTCGCAAGATTTATCAGCCGATTCCAGGTACAGAGCGTGTATTCCCGGCTCAGATGGCCATGATTGCCATTGGTTTTGATGGACCGGAACAAACGTTGGTCGAGCAACTGGGACTTGCAACAGATCGTCGCACAAACGTTAAGGCACGTTACGGCAAATACAACACCAATGTGGATAAAGTATTTGCAGCAGGTGACATGCGTCGTGGTCAAAGCTTGGTTGTATGGGCGATTAATGAAGGCCGTGAGGCTGCTCGTGAAGTGGACAAATACTTGATGGGTGCTTCGGTTCTGGTGTAAAAGTATAGAACAAGATATCAATGACAACCTTCGCGATCAGCGAGGGTTGTTTGCTGTTATTTTAACCAATTTGACTACATATTTCATGTAAGTGTGAGCAATATCATTGCTTTTTAAGTGATAAAGATTTATTATTATATTATAATGATTATAAATAAGGGTTAACTGAAACCATGAATCCGTACGATAAAAGTAAATTTCAATGAATATAAATCGGAGGTGCGACCTGCTATGGCAAGTAACCGGGACAAGTCCATTTCAGAACAGATCTTTCACATTAAAAATCAATTGGTTGAAAAGGGGTATAAGTTAACACAACAACGGGAAGTTACTGTACGTGTATTGCTTGAACATGAAAAGGATCATTTTAGCGCAGAGGAAGTATTTCTGCTGGTTAAGGAGCAGTTCCCTGAGATTGGATTGGCTACCGTATACCGCACTCTCGAACTGCTGAGTGACCTTCAGGTCGTTGAAAAGATTAACTTTGGTGACGGCGCTGCGCGCTTTGATCTGCGAAGTACAGACGGTTCCCATCATCACCATCATTTGATCTGTACAGAATGTGGTAAAGTGGAAGAGATTATGGAAGATGGTCTGCTTCGTTTGGAACAACAAATCGAGCGTCAGTATGGCTTTGCTGTTACGGATCATCGTCTGGATTTCCAGGGTGTGTGCAAAGAGTGCAGACAAAAGCATGTATTAAAGGAGCAGGCAGCAGGATAATTCATTTCGGGAAGGTGCTCCCGAATCCAAAATCTGATATAATGAGTTTCAGAAGCAAGGGGCTTCCGTCGGCGGAATGCCCCTTTTTGCCGTCATGCGGACGGTGAAGGAGGAGAGATGGACGGATGAAGACACTGGTTATAGCGGAAAAACCCGACATGGGTCGAACCATTGCCGCCGTCATAGAACCAAAGGCCAAGAACAATCGCACGTATCTGGAGGGTGAACATTACATCATCACTTGGGCGATAGGGCATTTGCTTGGACTGGCTGAACCGGATGCCTATGATACAAAGTACAAACGCTGGAATATAGCGGACCTGCCGATCATACCCGATCAGTTCAAGATTGTACCCAATCCGAGGACTAAAGATCAGCTTAAAATGATTGGAGAACTGGCAAAACGGGCTTCAGCGATCGTTAATGCTTGCGATGCAGGGAGAGAAGGTCAGTACATCTTCGCCCTCATACAACAGCAATTGAAGCTGCGTCAGCCTGTAAAGCGTTTATGGATATCGGATTTGACGGCAGAGAGCATTAGACGTGGTTTTGATGGTCTGAAGGATGCCTCTGAATTTGAAAATCTGACCCATGCTGCTCGCGCCAGAAGTGAAGCCGATTGGCTGATCGGGATGAATGCCTCACGGGCGTTTACAACCCGCCATAATGCATTGTTGTCTGTAGGTCGTGTGCAGACGCCGGTACTCGCGCTAATCTACGATCGTGAAATCGAGATTGAAGCGTTCCAGTCACAGACCTTTTATGAAGTAGCCGCCTGGTTTCGGCAGGAAGGTGTTGAGTACCGGGGACTGCGTCAGGGAGATAAGTTGACCGATGCGGAGGCAGCAGAGGCCATTGCAGCCAGTGTGAAGGGCAAGACAGGGCAGATTACCAAATACGAAGCGAAGCAGACGAAGGAGTATCCGTATCGTTTGTATGACCTGACCCTTTTACAGCGTGAAGCCAATGCCAAGTTTGGATATGGAGCCAAAAAAACACTGGATATCGCACAGGCCTTGTATGAAAAACACAAGGTAATTTCGTATCCGCGGACAAACTCCAACTATGTTACAGAACAGAATATTGAAGGTATGCACAAAACACTAAACCTGCTTAAAAATGGTACCTATAGTGAGCTTGCACAAGGGGCCAAGCCAGAGCTTGTTCATAAGAATAATAAAGGGGTATGTAATCCGAGCAGGGTTGAGGATCACCATGCGATCCTACCTACTTTGAAGCGACCAGGTACCTTATCCAAGGATGAGCAGAACATCTATGATTTGATTGTCAGACGTTTCTTGTCTCACTTTTATCCTCCGGCAGAGTATAAGCAACATACCGTGCTCACCGAAGTGGAGAAACATCAGTTTAAGACATCTGTCAAAGAGCTGTTGTCCCTCGGATGGAAAGTGGTTCTCGGTTCTGGAGATCAGGAACAGGGCGGTGCAGGCAAGAAGAAGACCAAGAAAAACGGCAATGAGGAAGAGGAAGCTGAAGAGTGGACGGACAAGGCTTTTAGTGTGCAACCTGAATTGCCTGTTCAATGCACGAAGAGTGAGTTCAAGGAGAAGGCGACCCAGCCTCCCAAGAGTTATACCGAGGGAACATTGCTGAAAGCGATGGAGAGTGCAGGCAAGCAGATCGAGAATGAAGAGCTGCGAGACGCGATGAAAGATAGTGGCCTGGGTACTCCGGCTACACGTGCGGCTACAATTGAACGCCTCAAAAACGTAGGTTACATTACGCTGCAAGGGAAGAAAATGCAGTTAACGCTCAAAGGCAGAACAGCTATTGAGTTGATTCGTCGCGCGGGTGTGGATCTGTTAACTTCACCTGAGATGACCGGGCAATGGGAAAGAAGGTTATATCAGATTTCCAAAGGTGAGGCAGGTCAGGACAAGTTCATGGAGAACGTCAAGAAATTCACCTTGTCCATCATTGAGAAAGTGCGTGTACAAGCTCCTGCTCCAGCAGATGCTTTTGGAGAAGATTCACGGGCAGGCAGGGGGAAAGGCAAGGGAGCCAGAACCCAGGCAGGCAATACAAGGACATCAGCCAAGACGGCTAGTGGCGGTTCAACTGTAAAAACGTCCCGTCAGACTTCGGCATCTTCATCGAGAGCCGGCAGTGGGAAAAATGCGACCACCAAGGCGCCGTCCTCAAGTGCGAGCCCATCGGGAGTGAGAGAGTTACTGGCACCTTGCCCCTCTCCTGGCTGCACGGGTCAGATTATAGAGGGCAAGAAGGGTTATGGATGCTCACGTTTCAAGGAAGGCTGTTCATTTGTGGTCTGGAAAGAGTATGCGGGCAAAAAAATTACCAGTACGATGTTAAAATCGCTGATTGAGAAGGGGAGTACACAAGTACTGTCGTTTAAACGAAAAGACGGGAGTATGGTGAAAGCACGTATTATTTTGCAGGACGTAGTAACAGGCAAATTATCTGGTGAGAAGCAGGATGCTTGATCTTAGTTAACAGTTAACATACAGCAAAAGGACCCTTAACCAAGGGTCCTTTTCTGTTGCTGCTGTTGTATATTTTCGTGTATGACTTTAGGGACTTCTTCCAGTGCAGTGATGGTATACATCGACGTTTCCGGATTAGGCTGAAGTTCTACGATGTTGTATTGCCATTCATTCGGTTGTTTGATATAAATGCTGTGAATTCCGGCTTTTACCGCAGGCATAATATCTGTGCGTAGTGAGTTGCCAATCATCCATGTTGCACGACGATCAAACGGACCGTTAGACAGAATGCCTTCCAGTGCCTCGACGTTTTTGTGTTGTCGGATATAGATCCGATCATCAAAATAAGCCGAGAGTTTCATCTGATCAATCTTGCGCTGTTGGATCACGGTTTCGCCGCCCGTATATAAGTAGAGGGAGTGTCCAGCACCCTTGAGGTTCTCAAGCGTTTCAACCATATGAGGGTAGGGTTCAACCTCCTGATCGTACACACTCATACCCAACTTGCTCAGATAAGATTCTTCTCTGGGAGAGGTTAATCTGGCAAACTTGCCGGAGAAATAACGATAGGTATCAATCAGGGATTGCGGGAAATGATGACTCGCAAAACCAAGCTTGTTCACTCCGGTTACATCGATCTCCAGCTGTTTTTCCCGAATCTCTTGTGTTGTCAGAGAATGTCCATCAAACCACTCTTGCATATTCTCAAAGAATTCTCCCAAAATCAGGTTGAAGTACTTGTTGCAATATACGAGTGTATCATCAAGGTCAAACAAAATATGTTGTTTCATTATTTTCATGATCTAACTCACTCCTTGTAGCCAGTAAATCCACAATGATTCAACTAAATTAAATGCGAATATAGGATTCCAGGAACATATTTAATTCAGATACGCCATCCGGCCGAATACTGTATTTCTCTTTACGGTTACTTCCGAGCAGATGGGTCCGTAGCAGACCTGCGATGCGTAGCGCCATCACCTGGTCTTTGACCGTGTCTTCGTCTTTACCCAGTTCTTCGCACATCTCAGCGAGGGATTTGGGTTCATCCGATACGTAACGAAGCAGGCGAAGTCTTTCGGGATCAGCCAGCGCATGGGTAAAACGTAAAAGACATGTTGGTGGCTGGTCTTCGTTCTCTTCAGGTGCATCTACGGGATACTGCATGATCATCATACCCTCATAGAAACAGTACATATTAATAGGACGATTGTGCACCGTTGGAAACAGGATGACTTCGTTCAGTCCCGGCATCGGTTCAACAAGAACGCCCGCTGTAGCATATTCAATAAGCAGTTCAGAGCCCATTTTATCAAGCAAAATGCGTTTTTCTTCGGCATCTTCTTCCAGCCACACACGCTGATCTTCGCTCATATTCTGACAGTAGTGTTCATCCCATAGTCGCAATAATGGGACATAACTGTTCCGAATGCGAGTAGATTCTTCTATAGTAAGAGCCGGCAGAAGAGGAGACACACGTGCAAACAGGTCTTCCGCTGTCATTCCGGCAAGCATGTCCAGGAAATCACGATTCTCCGATGTATCATTTTGATAGGCTGCCCATGCAAACAAAACATCAAAATCATCAAAAGGCCAAGTGGCAGCAGGTGCGAGCGCAGCCCGTACATTGGAACTTAGTTTGCCTTCCACTTCCAGAATCCATTCAGGACCAATATCCAGATGCTGAATCCATTTTTTCGTGACATAAACCAGAAAGCTGTTGAGCATTTCATATATCGGTGAAACATCAATTTTCACATGATAAGCCATATTGTTGCAGAATCCTCCCGTCACATCTAAATGTACGCAGCGACTTAAGTACGATTAGTGCGTGTTCAAAAAGTCTGGTTTTCAGTACCAAGAAGATGGAAATGGAGTAGCGGAGCGTAGGAAAACTACGTGAGCAACGGACATTTCGGCTGAAATTCATCTTCGAAGCTGATGATGCCACTAGGCATGATTCGTAATCAAAAGTGAACTTTTTGAACAACCTCTATTATGGCTTGTTTTGCAGGGCGTTGTCCACTATAATGTTCAAGTCCGGGGCAAAGCCCTGATCTTTGAATAGCAGTTTAAAACCATATGTATAACATACAAAAGTCGTCAGCGATGGCGATTTTTCTTTGTGTGCTCGCAGGAGGAATGAATTCGTGTCATCGATTACTCGTCCCAAACTATCACACTCGACAGCCAACTATCTCATTTTGATTACGGTTATTGTGGTGGCGGGAATAAGTCAGGGGCTTTTGCTACCTGTGCTTTCGATTTTTTTGGAGCAAAAAGGGGTTTCACCAGGTTTAAACGGATTAAACGCCGCCGCGTTGTACATTGGCTCTTTTGCCATGACTCTCGTTGCGGAGAGACTACTGGGTGCATTCGGTTTCAAAAAGTTGATTGTAGGTGGCCTGATATTAGTCATGGTCCCTTTAATACTATTTCCGTATTTACCAGATATTAAAATATGGTTCATATTGCGTCTGATCGTTGGAATAGGAGATAGCGCACTTCATTATGCGGCTCAGCTCTGGGTGCTACTTGTTACCGCTCCTGAAAAGCGTGGACGCTACATATCACTATATGGCATGTCCTACGGGTTGGGATTCAGTATTGGTCCGCTGGGAATTAAGCTGCTTGGCTTCGGTGATGCTGTCCCTTTCTGGGTCTTGTTCATCTGTATAGTAGCAGTACTTATACTGGTATTAATGAAGCTTCCGGATACAAAACCGGAAAAAGCAGAGCATGGCCAACTGCCTGAACGTCGCTTCCGTCGTAGTCTGGCATGGGCCTGGTATGCACTTTTACCAGCACTCTTATACGGATATATGGAAGCGGGTATGAATAGTAACTTCCCCGTTTATGGGCTACGTATTGGATTCGATACCAATCAGATTTCGTCGTTGCTTCCTTTTATCGGGATTGGAGGTTTGTTCCTTCAATTACCTCTCGGAATGTTGAGTGACCGATATGGGCGGAAGAAGATATTGATGTTTGCGGGCATCAGCGGGGGAATCATCTTCATGCTGGTTCCAGTCGCAGGTACGCATTTCTGGTGGACGCTTGTATTGTTAACAATCGCAGGCGGCCTGGTCGGCTCCTTTTTCTCACTGGGCCTGGCCTATGCCGCAGACATTTTGCCTAAGGTGTTGCTGCCTGCAGCCAACGTCGTTGCTTCCTTTCATTTCACGATTGGAAGTATTATTGGACCGAATCTGGGTGGTCAGATGATCAACTGGGTTTCACCCGGAAGCATGTTCACCTTGCTCGGAATCCTGTACCTTCTTTTCGGCTTGGCAGGTATATTATTTCGTCGTAAACCTGAGCTCGAATCTGTGTTAAAATAGAAGCTGGTGTTCGCATGGAAATTGATGTCCATTTCCGAGTACACTAGTGGTAGGGAAAAACATGGACAAGAGGAGACATCGCGATGATCAGAGTAGAGAACTTGAGTAAATCCGTTGGCGTGGACCGCGTTCCCGTTCTACGGGATATTCGATTTGATATGCAACAGGGTGAAATGATAGCTGTAGTTGGCTCAAGCGGTAGCGGTAAAAGCATGTTGCTTAAATGTTTGGCCATGATGGAAAAATGGGATTCCGGCCGGTTTACGGTGGATGGCGCCGAGATTTTGAAAGAAGGCTGGTCTGGAAAACGGAAAATCAAACGGGAATGGGCATACTTGGAACAAAATCCAGAATTATTTCCTAGACGTACGGCCCTTAAAAATGTATTAATCGGACGATCGGGTCAGACTCCTGTATGGAGAATGGTAACCGGTATGGTACGTTCCGATGATTATATGGGTGCTATGGATTATCTCGAAGGATTGGGATTACTTGATAAAGCACATCAAATAGCAGAGAAGCTCAGTGGTGGCGAGAAGCAGCGTGTTGCTATTGCAAGAGCACTTGCTCATGGTGCCAAAGTGGTTTTGGCCGATGAACCAGTGATTGGTCTTGACCCTCACACAGCAGATTCGGTGCTGGAAACGCTGCGCAAATTATGTGAAGAAGAACGTGCAACAGTCATTGCAGTACTGCCTATTGAACTTGCTGAGAAACATGCCACACGGATCTGGGGATTGGCAGAAGGCAAGATTGCTTTTGATATTCGTGGACGAAGACTGACACAGCAAGAAAAAAACCAGATTTAAACTATTGAAAAGAGTGATGAGATTGTTTAATTCACGGTGGGGACGCTTTGTAGCAGCAGGAACTATGGCAATTATGCTTGGTTCTGTTCTAAGCGGATGTACAGTCATAAGTGATCCCAAGCTTCTGATGAAGCAACCTATGATGTCCATGGACAAGGAGAAATTATATACGATTGTACAGAAGGAACAACCATCGGAGAGTAAGTTAATCCGGCCCAAAGATCTGAATAATACAAGCATGATTCGTGTTGCTGATCTGAATGGTGATGGTACTCGTGAGGCTATTGTTTTCTACGAAACCCCTAATGAGAATGTGCGGATTCATGGAATGCTCTTAGAGGAACAGGGTGATACATGGGTGAAAAAACTTACATTTGACGTTCCGGGGAATAGCTTGCAATCATTTAAATTATTGGATATTACAGATGACGGAAATCCAGACATTGTTCTCGGGGTAAGTGTTGAAGCCCAGAAAGCCTTAATGGCCTACTCCTACAAAGGAGGTGCCCTTGAACAGGTAATGGGTGGTGTGCCCTACAATCAATTTATTATTGACGATATTCAAGGAAACGCGCTGGATTTAAATGGGGACAACGAAAGTGATTTTGTGATAGTGACATTAAATACGAGTGGTTTTGCCACAATTGCCTTATATCAATTTAATGAGGGTAGTTTTAAAGAAGTTGATCGCATGCAGACTGACTATACTGTTAAAGAAATATATAGCGCACTCGGCGGACAGATTGCTGAGAACAAAATGGGTATTGTTTTGGATGCTGAGTTAGATGATCGAAGTACTTTTTCACAGATCATATATGTAAAAGACGATAAATTGATAAATGCTTTCAAATCACCCGATCAAACTTATAGAGATGACAAAATTTTAAGTAGTGATGTCAATAATGATGATATTATTGAGTTTGGATTAAAAGAAACACCAAAGGGTTGGGAGCATTATGTTTTTGATGAGCGAATGTGGTTCTATACTTTTTACCAATGGGATGGAAAAGATGGGAAGAAATTTGTCTCTTTTCAGTATCGAGACGATGCAAATTCATTCCATTTAAATCTCAAATCGGATTGGTATGGGAAAATAACTATTGATACTAAATCGGAAAAAAACAAGTATATTCGCTTTAAAATGATTGACACTGATGAAACTGTTGGTGAAATTAAATACTTCACACTTTCGCAGTGGGAACAGGAGAAGGGAAAGAGTTGGAAAGAAATTACACGGAACAATGAACATATTATTGCTTCACGTGGTTCTCAACTTGATGGGAACCCTGGACTCTTAGAAAATTTATCGCAGACAAATAGAAAGGAAGAACTTAATGAGTAAAGTACTTATTCTTGAGGATGAGGAATCCATCCGCAGTTTTATTGTAATCAATTTGAAGAGAAACGGATTCGAAGTACTTGAAGCTGGAGACGGGCATGAAGCGCTTCGCATACTGCAAACAGTACCTGACATTGATCTGGCTCTACTGGATGTTATGGTACCTGGTATAGATGGTTTCGAGGTGTGTCGCAGGATCCGTGAGACCAATGAACGTCTGGGTATCATTTTCTTAACCGCCAAAGTTCAGGAACAAGATAAAGTATACGCACTCTCTGTTGGTGCAGATGATCATGTAAGTAAGCCTTTCAGCCCAACAGAGTTGATTGCGCGTATTCAGTCTTTATTACGCCGTGTGAACGTGCACCGGGAAACTGCGGCGAAGGTTACGTTCCAGTCTGGACCATTTTCACTGGACTTGATCTCGAAGCAATTCAAGAAACAGAATGAAGCCATTGAATTGACTCCAACGGAGTTTTCCTTAATTCAGTTTTTCCTGGAAAAAGAAAATACACCGCTCAGCCGCGATGTGTTGTTAGATCATGTATGGGGCAAAGAGTACATGGGTGATCCCAAAATTGTGGATGTCAACATTCGTCGTCTGCGTCAGAAAATTGAGAACAATCCTTCCGAGCCCGAATACCTCCAGACTGTATGGGGTCACGGCTACAAATGGAAGGGCCGGGAGCAATGATTAAAAAAGGCATTACGCGACAGATCGTATTACATTACTTCATCGTAGTTTTTCTTGCTCTGTTGTTAGTTGAATTCATATTTATGCTTGCAGTGCAAAGATACTATTATGAGAGTATCTATAATACTATAAACCAGCGGATTACGATGACAAATGATTTTAAAGAACCTTTGTCTCTAGTGAATGGTGCAGAAGATGGTAATAATCTATCGTATCTGCTTGTGAATCTTCAACTTGATAATACTGAATTACAAATTCTCGATTTGAACGGAAGAGTATTGGCCAGTTCTACGGCATTTGAGTCAGAACATGCTGTTCTTCAGACCAGTGACATCTCTCAGGCGATGAACGGGAATGTGGGTCGTTGGGTCGGGAGACAGCCAATTACAGGAGAACAAGTGATGGCAGTATCTCATAAACTTGACCTTGGAGGCGAGAATACTTACGTTGTCAGGTACTTGACATCTCTTGACCTAGTTAATTCAAAATTACTAGTGATGGGATTGCTTGCAGCTGCTGTAGGTGTTGCTGTGCTTTCTCTTGTATTGATCATCAGCATTGGTATGGCAAATTCCATTGTACGTCCAATTAATAACATCACCGCAGTATCTGCCCAAATGGCTAGAGGACGGCTGGATGTCAGGGTTAAGGGGAATTATAAGCACGAACTGGGCGAATTGGCATCAACACTTAACTTCATGGCACATGAAATCGTGCGCAGTAATCAGATCAAAGATGATTTTATCTCTTCGATCTCACATGAATTAAGAACACCTCTGACCAGTATCAAAGGCTGGAGCGAGACACTGGATTCAGGCGGTTATGATCCGGAAGAAACCCGTATCGGTATGGGTATTATCTCCAAGGAAACCGAACGACTGATTGGACTTGTTGAAGAGATGCTGGATTTCTCCAAATTGCAGCAGAATCAGATGAAGCTGGTCAAAGGAACCGTCAACATTCGTGAAATTGTACAGGAAACGATGTTGAATGTCTGGGCCAAAGCGGAACAAAAACAGGTCCATCTCAAGTTGGAAACGGACGAGACTCGTGCTTATAATGTCCATGGAGACGGTAACAGACTGAAACAAGTCTTCCTGAATGTTGTGGATAATGCGATCAAATTTTCACATGAGAATTCCTGGATCTTCTTGTCGGTCAAAGAGGAGAATGGTCAGATCATTGCAGCTGTTCAGGACACCGGTATCGGAATTAGTGAAGAACATTTAATTAAAGTACGGGACCGTTTCTTCCAAGTGAATCATCAAAATGGGGGAACGGGACTAGGTCTTGCGATTACGCAAGAATTGGTAGAACTGCATGAGGGAACGATCACGATGCAAAGTGAACTCGGATCGGGTACAACCGTTACGGTTACATTACCGGCTGTGGCTGAGGAGATGGGTCCAGAAGAGTCTGTAACCGCGTCTGGTGATGCTGAAGTCACAGATGAGCGAACAGCTAGTGATGCAAGCGATACAAAATCAGATCTAGAAAAGTCTTAAGGTTTTAAAAGATAAGCGATTTTTCTACCTGATGATCGAGCATGTACGCTTTATAATATCCATATCAACATCAACACCAAAAAAAGGCGAGCCATCTGAGGCTCGCCTTTTACATATTATGTTTACTTCATTATGAAGAAAGTTCGCCAGTGCGCAGGCGCCCACTTTTTTCATATACTTCTTTCAACATACGAACAGGTTGCGTACGGACAGCCGGTTTGGCAGAGACGATCTCGTTAGGTCCAACGACCACAATTTCATCCGCCGTACCTTTAACGATTGCACCGTCCTTGATTATTGCACCTTCACCGATGATGGCGCGTTCGATGTGAACCCCACGGCCTATGCGTGCGTTAGGCATAACAACACTGTCTTTAACCTCAGAGCCTTTACCCACTTCTGCACCGCAGAAGATAACGGAACGTTCTGAACGACCTTCGATTGCACAAGAGTCGTGAATCATGGAAGTAACATGTTCGATCTTTGTATGTCTTGCTTTGTAAGCACTTGGCTTGGAGCGCCAGTCGCGAGTAAACATCGGCCAGTTTTCTTTTTGCAGACTCCAGTCTTCCTCGTTGTGTAACAGATCCATATGTGCATCCCAAAGGCTCTTAACCGTACCTACGTCTTTCCAATAACCATTAAAATTATAGACAAAGAGGGGATTATTTTCGTTCAACATTTGAGGAATAACATCTTTACCGAAGTCATGGCTGGATTCAGGGTTAGCGGCATCTTGCAAGAGATGGCGTTTCAGATAATCCCATTTGAACATGTAAATGCCCATTGAAGCCAGATTACTTTTTGGTTCAGCCGGTTTCTCGGCAAACTCGGTTACACGCAAATCAGCATCGGCAGCCATGATCCCAAAGCGATGTGCTTCATCCCATGGAACTTCCATAACTGAAATCGTTGCTGCGGCATTATTGGCTTGATGAGCCTCCAACATATCGCGATAATTCATATGATAAATATGGTCACCCGACAAAATTAGAACATTTTCGGGGTTTTGTTGATCAATATAGTCGATATTTTTATAAATAGCATCCGCCGTTCCCAAGTATTCGTCATTTCCTGTATGATAAGATGGAAGCAAGGATATTCCTGCCTCACTTGAGTTGCCATGTCCCCATGGTTCTCCTCCACCGATGTGATCGTGTAAAGATTCCGCTTGGTACTGCGTCAATACTCCTACAGTATCGATCCCTGAGTTTACGCAGTTACTGAGAGGAAAATCGATGATCCGGTAGTGCCCGCCAAACGGTACAGCGGGTTTTGCGATACTCGAGGTCAAAGGGGCTAATCGCTTCCCTTCTCCTCCCGCCAACAGCATAGCGATGCAATCTTTATTAAACATAATCGTTTCCCTCCCAAAATATTGTGCATTGTAGTACATCATTAACGCAAAGTAGAGCAGATGAAACGATTGTTACTGTAAAAATTCAGAAAAAAGACAACATTTTCTAAACCACCGCATTTTTCTTTTCAACTTGGCTAGACTGGGGTAATGGTTACTGTTATATCTATTTTCTTGAGAAGAAGGTGATCTCTTGGCCATTCAACCGTTAGCACACCCGGACATATTGCCGGAGCATATTTATTTATTTCATGAAGGTAACCTTCATCACAGTTATCGAATGTTGGGCGCGCAGCCTGAGACTTGCGATGGCCTTCGGGGGTATCGCTTTACCGTATGGGCACCAAATGCCGTAGAAGTAGGACTGGCTCTGGACCGCAATGAATGGAAAGGCGAAAAGGAACCTTTATATAAGATACCCGAATCAGGATTTTGGAGTCGTTTTTTTCCGGAAATCAGCGAAGGAACTTTATACAAGTTCCGTATATTAACGGAAGATGGAACAGAATTGCTCAAAGCGGACCCATATGCGTTTCAAGCAGAGGTTCGACCTCAGACAGCCTCTGTCACCAGTTCAATCGAAGGGTACAAATGGAATGATGGAGCCTGGAGACGCAAACAACGTGCCATGTATAACAAACCTCTACATATTTACGAAATGCACATGGGAACCTGGAAGCGCAAAGAAGACGGAAGCCTCTATAGTTATCGCGAGATGGCTGATTTGCTTGTTCCTTACTTATTAGAAATGAAATATACACATGTTGAAATGATGCCCCTCAGTGAGCATCCATATGACCTTTCGTGGGGCTACCAAAACACAGGGTTTTATGCGCCAACCAGTCGTTATGGGCATCCAAAAGATCTGATGTATCTAGTGGATACACTACATCAGGCTGGGATTGGCGTATTGCTGGATTGGGTACCTGCACATTTTGCCAAAGACGCTCATGGGTTGCGTATGTTTGATGGTACGCCTTTGTATGAGTATGCAGATCCGATGTTAGCAGAGAAGCCGGGCTGGGGTACACTTAGCTTTGACTACTCGAAACCTGAGATTCGTTCATTTCTGATCTCCAATGCATTATATTGGATGGAGATGTATCATTTTGACGGACTCCGTGTTGATGCGGTTACGAGTATGCTTCGGCTTGATTTTGAGAAGCAGCCAGGACAATATCGTACCAATGATGAAGGAGGTCTTGAGAACAAGGAAGCTGTAGCCTTTTTGCAGCAGCTGAATGAGACGGTGTTCAAGTATTTCCCTTATGCGTTGATGATGGCTGAAGAATCCAGTGCATGGCCTATGGTGACTTTACCTGTAGATGAAGGTGGTCTGGGTTTTAACTACAAATGGAACATGGGCTGGATGAACGATACGCTTGATTACATGGAATCTGATTTTCATGAGCGTCCTTCCAAACATCATTTGCTGACTTTCCCGGTCGTATACTCCTTTGCTGAAAATTATGTGCTACCTCTGTCACATGACGAGGTTGTTCATGGCAAAAAGTCGCTCCTCGACAAGATGCCAGGAACCTATGAGCAGAAATTTGCCGGCATGCGTGCTTTTCTGGGCTATTTTATGACTTTCCCAGGGAAAAAGCTGTTGTTTATGGGTGGAGACTTTGGCCAGTTCATCGAATGGAAAGATGAGGATCAACTGGATTGGTTCTTGCTGGATTATGACAGTCACCGCAATTTGCATAAGTTTGAGCGTGAGCTGTCTAACCTGTACTTGAGTGAAAAAGCTTTGTGGGAGCTTGATCATTCCTTGGACGGTTATGAATGGATCACTCCGGATGATCAGGACCAGAGTGTCATTTCATACGTACGCAAAGGAAAAAAACCTGCGGATACACTCCTTGTGCTCATTAACTTTCAGCCGGTCAAGCGGGAGCGTTACCGGATTGGTGTCATGCGTCCCGGTATGTATACCGAAGTTCTGAACAGTGACCATTCCGTTTACGGCGGTTCAGGCATTACTAATGATATGCAACTGCCTACCGAAAAGATTCCTTTTCATGGGCATCCCCATAGTCTCGAATTGGTATTACCTCCGCTTAGCATCGTGATTCTAAAAAAGAACACACGTCGGAAAACGGATGAATCACCTGCGAGTATAACTTCCGTCAGTTCAAAAACGAAGAATAAAAATGAAAGCAACACGCTCAAACCGAAGAGGAGGACAAAGGCATGAATATTCTATTTGCTGCTGCTGAAGTACATCCATTTATCAAAACAGGAGGCCTTGCTGACGTAATCGGTGCTCTCCCGTTTGCTTTGAAGAAAAGCGGGGCAGATGTGCGGGTGATTATGCCTAAGTACAAGGGGATTCCCGATGAGTATAAAGACGCGTTACAGCCCGTAATTACAACGGATGTGCCTCTTGGCTGGCGTAGACCCTATTGTGGAATAGAAATGCTGGTTCATGATGGGATTCCAGTCTATTTTGTGGATAATGAGTATTATTTTGGGCGTGATGGAGTGTACGGTTATATGGATGATGGCGAGCGTTTCGCCTTCTTCAACCGTGCAGTGCTCGAAGTGTTGCCACAGATTGAGTTCAAGCCTGACGTGTTGCACAGTCATGACTGGCATGCAGGAATGATTCCTTTGGTGCTTGAAGCACACTACAGACACGATCCATTCTACAGTGATATTCGTACGGTATTCACCATACATAACTTGTTGTATCAAGGGGTATTCCCGCATGAGTTATTCAGTGATATCCTTGAGCTGGACGATCGATATTTCACCGTGGATGGAGCCGAATATTACGGTAATGTCAACTTCTTGAAAGCAGGAATTGTGTATGCTGACCATGTGACAACCGTAAGCCCAACATACGCACAGGAAGTGCAAACGTCTTATTACGGATACGGCCTGGACGGACTGCTCAGTTCACTTGGAGATCGTTTCAGCGGGATTGTGAACGGGATTGATACCAAGAGCTACAACCCGGCAACGGACACCAAAATTCCAGTGAAATACAGAACAAGTCTGTCCAAGAAAACGGAGAACAAAATTGAACTGCAAAAGGAACTTGGATTGCCTGTTCGCCCTGATGTACCACTCATGGTGATGGTGACAAGGCTCGTGGACTCTAAAGGACTTGATCTGGTCTGCCGTATCTTGGATGAATTGTTGTATTATGATGATATTCAATTCGCTGTACTTGGAACAGGGGAGAAGTCCTATGAACACTGGTTCCGTGAAGCCGCGAATCGTTATCCACTTAAAATGTCTGCACAGATCAAGTTCAACGACGGGTTATCCCGTCGGTTTTATGCAGGCAGTGATATCTTCCTGATGCCATCCAGATTCGAACCGTGTGGTATTAGTCAGTTACTGGCTCTGCGGTACGGTAGTGTGCCTCTCGTAAGGGAAACAGGCGGTCTGAACGATACTGTGCAGGCATATAACGAGTTTACTGGAGAAGGTAATGGTTTCTCATTCACAAGCTTTAACGCTCATGACATGATGAGTACCATTCGGCGTGCTGAGGAGATCTACAAACAGCCAGAACACTGGAAGAAAATTGTGAAAAATGCAATGGGCGGAGAATACAGCTGGAATGTCTCAGCTGAAGAATATATGGATATTTATCGTCGGATCACACTTGACCCTGTAAATTGATGTAGTCTTGAATGAGTCACAGCACATGATGCTGTGGCTTTTTCTCATCCAAAAAAACACTTCCAAAGTTCAGAATGAAGTATCATCTGAGACGGTGGAAGTGTTTTTCTTTTCTTTTATATGACTGTTTAGAATTTAAACCTCAGTTGTGTTGGATAGTTGCCGGATCAAGCTGTCTGTACAAAATGCGATACCCATAGGGGTCAAGCTTAATGTTCATCATTCCATCGGCTGGAAACACAGGCTCTTCAGTTAATGCATCTTTCCAGTCTTTTGTTTCCATGGGATGAGAAAGCGTTCGATCTTGAGGTGTATTGTTCATCCATACGGTAAAGTGAAGGTTGTCATCCACACGCTCGTACACGATACAGGGATCATTGTGATCCGCCTTGAGGAATCGGAAGCGTCCTTTGCGCAGGGCTTCATTGCTTTTGCGTAGATCGATCATCAGACGATAGAAATCATACAATTCTCTGTCTTGCTTGTCCGGGTCCCATTCCATACATTTTCGACAATCCGGGTCAGCATCACCACTAATCCCAACTTCGTCGCCGTAGAAGATACAAGGTGTACCGATATAGGTGAAAAGAAATACAACCGACAACTTTAAACGGCGTTTGTCTTCTCCTAACCGGCTGAGCAGTCGTGGGGTATCGTGGCTGCACAGCATATTAAAGATCACTTCGTTGGTTTGTTGCGGATAGCGCATAATCAGTGAACCCATCTCGTTGGCAAAGTTATAACCGTCCATTGAACCACAGAAGAACTGAAGCACTTTGTCGGCAAATGGATAATTCATGACGGAATCGAATTGATCTCCCATAAGCCAGGTCAAGGAGTCGCTCCATACTTCACCAACAATATAGGCTTCAGGGTTCGCTGCCTTAACGACCTTGCGAAAATCACGCCAGAAGTGGTTGTCCACCTCATTTGCTACATCCAGACGCCACCCATCCAGCTTAATTTCCTTGATCCAGTACTCAGCTACATCAAGTAGATATGCCTTAACCTCAGGGTTGGCTGTATTGAACTTGGGCATGTTGCCATAGAACCCAAATGTATCGTAGGTTGGTATACCATCCTTGATCTGAACCGGATATTCATTGATGTGGAACCAATCGGCATACTTAGAGTTTTTTTCATTCTGGAGAACGTCTTGAAAAGGAGGGAAGTCTTCGCTGCAATGGTTAAACACCGCGTCAAGCATGACACGTATACCCAGGCGATGACATTCTTCTGTCAATTGTTTAAGCAGGGCATTATCACCGAAATGGGGGTCGACTTTTTTATAATCAATTGTGTCGTATTTGTGGTAGGAATTGGCCTGGAATAACGGGGTAAAGTAAATGGCGTTCACGCCAAGTTCAGTTAAGTCATACAGATGATCCAGCACACCTTGCAGATCTCCACCAAAATAATTGTCTAACTCAGGTTTGCCACCCCAGTCATGCGTTTCTATTGGATTCAGCTTGGGGTCTCCATTAGCAAACCGTTCCGTCATGATCTGATAAAAGACGGCTTCTTTGGCCCACTCGGGCACTTTAAACACATCAATTTCATGTATATACGAGAACTCATAATATCCTCCAGTTGGATAGGGGGTCTCATAATGAATTCCGTTATCCGCAAGAAAAACATCTTCTGAACCGGCAGTTATCCGAAATATATAAGTGAGACGTTTGAATTGTGGCTTGACGGCAGCCTCCCAATAATCAAACATGTTATCAGAAGCAGCCTTCTCCAATTGAATTTCCTTGTACGTTCCATTCCAATCGTACTTATCTCCGGTCAGTGCAGTCACGTATTGCACATCATTACGTTTGGTTCGTACGCGCAGATGTATGGTAGACAAATTATAAGCATAAGCCCATTTGTCACGAGGAACATGATACATGGCTTCGAGCAGCATGACAGCACCTCCTGAATATAGGATAAGTTATGAAAACCAGTCTTTAGAACACGCACTTATAGTTATAATTAACCAAGTTAGCCAGCAAACGAATCACATTTACTGTAATAAAATGTATTATTTTCATCGTTTTCAAAGGTTTCTTTCACAGCATTTCCAGCTTTGTGCTGAATATACTTACAGCTAATTTAGAAAAAAGGGTGCCCTGAACAGCTTGGAATTCAAGATTGTTCAGGGCACCCCTATATAACATGTTGAAAGTGAATTTTAGCGAATAGCTTGCTCGAACTCCGTGCGGATGGTTTGAAGGAGCTCTGGCTGGCTCAGTACGTCATAGGCTGTTGTTGCAAGTGCCTTGGCTCCCAGAATCATGCCATCCAGCGCACGCTCCTGAAGTGCAAGGTCACGGAAGGCTATGGAGTGCAGTGTATGCACCTCGTCTACAACACGAATGTAGGGATGAATTGCAGGACATTTCAGGGAAACGTTACCGATGTCCATAGAGCCGTGATCATTACCACTCACAATCTCTTCTTGCGGGATTCCAAGTTCCATCAGATTTTGACTAAACGCAACTGAGAATGCTTCATTGGTAACCATCTCGTCATAGGACGTTTCATAGTTGGATGTCACCAGCTTGCATCCTGTCTGGAGAGCAGAACCTTCAGCGATCTGAATCACACGTTCTGTGAGGATATTCAGTTCTTTACGAGTTGCTGCCCGTACATAAAATTGCGCAGAAGCATAGTCAGGAATGATATTTGCTGCCTGACCTCCGTTGTTGATCACACCATGAATCCGAACGGTGCTTTTCACTTGTTGACGGAATGCATTAATCCCGTTGAACGTTTGAATGACGGCATCAAGAGCATTAATGCCTTCGTGCGGACTTGCAGCAGCATGTGAAGATCGGCCATGGAATTCAAATTGCACAGCGTCAATCGCCAGCGAGCTGCCTGACTTTTCGTAGGCATAATACGGATGCGCCATGAGAGCGACGTCACAGTCATCGAACAAACCTGCTTCAGCCATCGGAACTTTGGCACCACGTGTCTCTTCAGCGGGGGTACCAAACACTTTAATGGTTCCACCTACTTCATCCAGAATAGATTTTAGCCCAACAGCGGCCCCAAGACTCATCATACAGATCAGATGGTGACCACAAGCGTGACCGATCTCCGGCAAGGCGTCATATTCGCACAATAAAGCAACGGTAGGGCCGGGTTTGGCGGCTGAATAGGTTCCGATAAAGGCTGTCTCCAGACCGAGGATTGGAGCCTCTACAGTGAAACCGTGGAAGAGCAGTTCTTCTTTCAAACGGGCAGAAGCGAGATACTCTTCATTTCCCAGTTCGGGGTTGGCACCGATATATGATGAAATGGCTTTAAAACGGGAAGCATATTGATCAATAACCGTCAGAATTTGTGATTTGTTAGCTGTCATTAGTAAACTCCTTATGCAAAAATGAAAATAATTCATTGATTATATCATGTTTGCTTTATTTTTTCAGAAACAAGTCAAGATTTGTATTGACAAATGCATTGCATAATCATGCATTGTACTTTATAATGACTCAGTCATCAACATGAGAAGCATACAAAGTATTGTAAGGGGAGAGAAAAAGGTTGAAATTAATAAGTCGTTACACCATGATGCTGTTGACCTTTGTTATTCTGCTGACGACTGCCGTTCCTGTGGCACTTGCAAGTGGAACTACAGATAATTCAAGCAGTAAAAAGCTGGTGCTCGGTACAAGTGCCGATTTTGCACCATATGAATTCCATAAAGTGATTAATGGCAAAGATGAAATCGTTGGCTTCGATATTGAGATCGCCAAAGAGATTGCCAAAGATCTTGGCGCTGAGCTTGTGATTGAGGATATGGGCTTCGACGGTCTCCTGCCTTCATTGCAGAGCGGGCGTGTTGATCTGGTGATTTCAGGTATGACGCCGACGGATGAGCGGAAGAAAAGTATCGATTTTTCCGACACCTATTATAAATCAAAACAAGTGATTATGGTTCGAAATGTGGATAAAGACAAATATCCAACTATGGCAGAACTTGAAAATGCGAAGATTGGCGTTCAGAAAGGCTCCATTCAGGAAACGATCGGACAGAGTATTCCAGGGGCGAAGCTTACTGCGCTGGATAAAATCTCGGATATCGTGCTTCAACTGCAAACAAAACGCATTGATGCGGCAATCGTTGAAGATACCGTTGCTGCAGGTTATCTGGACGATATCACTGGACTTGCTGCTGCTGTTCCGGACGAAGAGCAAGCAGAAGCGGCAATCGGGATTCGTAAAGGTAATACCGAGCTGCTAGCTGCAGTAAATGGAACCCTGGAGCGACTGAAAAGCGAAGATAAAATCAATCAGATGGTGACGGACGCCAGCCTCTTGATGGCGGATAAAGCGAACAAATCACAAAATATTTTCCAAGTATTCTGGGAGTACAAAAGTTTCTATGCTACAGGTGTAGGATACACACTTCTGTTGTCTGCACTTGGGGTTATCTTCGGGGTAATTATTGGATTGATCATCTGTTTGTTCCGTTTGCATGACGCTGCAATCTTGCGCTGGATCGGTACGGCATACGTTGAAGTGATCCGTGGCACACCGATGCTGGTACAATTGATGATTATTTACTATGGTTTTTCCCTGAGCTTTGGCATTAACTTCACTGCACTTCAGGCAGGTATCATTACACTTTCAATCAATAGTGGTGCCTATCTGGCGGAGATTTTCCGTGCAGGTATCCAAGGTGTGGATCGTGGTCAGTTGGAGGCAGCGCGTTCATTAGGTATGGGAAGAGGCGCCGCGATGCGTTATATCATATTGCCACAAGCCTTCAAAGCTGTATTACCAGCGATCGGTAATGAATTCATAACTATCATCAAAGAATCCTCCATTATCTCCGTTATCGGTATGGTGGATATTATGTATCAGGCAAGTGTAGTCAAGAACATTACGTACCAAGGCTTGAGTCCATTTTTGATTGCAGCAGCCATCTACTTTGTAATGACGTTCATTTTGTCCAAGCTGCTGGGACGACTGGAAAGGAAGTTGAGTGCAAGTGATAGACGTTAGACAATTACACAAATCTTATGGAAATAACGATGTGCTTAAGGGCATAAACGTGACGATTGGCAAAGGTGAGGTTGTCGTGGTTATCGGTCCTTCCGGTTCAGGTAAAAGTACGTTCTTGCGTTGTTTGAACCTGCTGGAACAGCCTACCTCAGGAGAGATTGATTTTGAAGGCGTGTCAATCACGGACCCCAAGCATAACATTAACGCAACTCGTGAGAAAATGGGCATGGTGTTCCAGCACTTCAACCTGTTCCCACACAAAACGGTAGAGCAAAACATTACGATTGCTCCGATTAAAGTAAAGAAACAATCCACTCAGGAAGCGGAGAAAATTGCCGCTGATCTGCTTAACACCGTAGGCTTGTACGATAAAAAAGATACATTCCCGAATCAGCTGTCTGGTGGACAGAAGCAGCGGATCGCCATTGCTAGAGCATTGGCCATGCAGCCGCATGTGATGCTGTTTGACGAGCCTACGTCGGCACTGGACCCTGAGATGGTCGGCGAAGTGCTGGATGTCATGAAACGTCTTGCAGAAGGCGGGATGACGATGGTCATCGTAACGCATGAGATGGGTTTTGCACGTGAAGTGGGAGACCGAATCCTGTTCATGGATGGCGGGGTTATTGTGGAAGAGGGAACACCTGATGAGGTGTTTGGAGCACCCAAAAATTCACGTACACGTGATTTTCTTGCGAAAGTACTCTAAACGATGTGATCAAATAGCGTTACTGACTTCGAGTCGGTAACGCTATTTTTTATGGATAATAATGACGTATGGATTCGGAAAAGTAACTATTCTGTTACCAAATGTAAAGGAATCGGGTCAACCAAATTTTCTGAATTAACCAGTATTCTTACAAATGCTTACATGCTAAAAACCATTTGGTAAGAATTACTACAAGTTCAGGTTACAAAATTGTGATATATTGAACTCTGCCGAAACTTCCGGACAGGGAGTGCGGGGGATGTAACGATGCAGATTGTGCAGGGGGAAGATCTACGGCACACTGCTTGGGGTGAATTGGGTACATAACGTTTCAAATGTAACGAATAACCTATAGGGTGGGCTCCTCATCCGAATCCGACAACTAACTTCGCAGGCACAATGAGGGAGGAAGACCATGATTAACAAGAAACGTATAGCCAAAACAGCAGTAGCATTAATGACAACAGCAATGCTCATTCAAGCCGTTCCGGCTCACGCCGATTCAGTTCATGTGGCCAAAGAAGGGGATACCTTCTACACCTTATCAAAACAATATGGAGTAGCACTCAACACGTTGGTTAAAGCAAACAACGACATTTCGGCTTACAACATTTATGGTGGTTTGAAAATTACGATTCCCGGTAAGGCAAACAATGTTGCAGCCGCTGCGGCAACGGAGAGCAAGACCCCAGCCAAAACGGTTACCACAGCAAGTTTGGACGTTAACGCAGATAACAAAGTGGTTCAAGCCTGGGGTAAGACATTCGATTACAGCAAAGCTGTGAACGTAAAAGCAACGGCATACTCTGCAGATCCGTCTGAAAATGGAGGCTGGGGTGCAGTCGATTATTTCGGGAATGACCTTGAACTGGGTACGATTGCGGTTGATCCAAGTGTGATTCCACTTGGAACTAAAGTACTGGTAACTGGTCACAGCCATCCAGGATTGCCAAAACAAGCTTTTGTAGCCACAGCACGTGATGTGGGCGGTGCAATCAAAGGTCACCGGATTGATATCTTCATCCCGGGTAGCAAACAGTCCGTAAGCACATTTGGATTTCAGGATATCGAGCTGTACATTCTGAAGTAGAGAGAAAATAACATTTAAAATGAATTCAAACAGGGTGTCTGCCAGTCGCTAATTCGCGATTGAACAGCACCCTTTTAATATTCTCATTATTTGTTATCACGGTCATCCTAATCTTTGGCCTTTGGCAATCCCAGCATTTCGTCCAAGGTGACCAGTTCATATCCCCGATTACGTAGTTCCTCAATAATTTCAGGCAAAGCCTTAATCGTGCCGTTCAGGTTTGACCCTACACCGCCTCCAGCATGTTGCAGAACGATGGAGCCAGGTTTCACGGCAGACAGGATGTTATCTTTCACCTGTTCCTTTGAAAGGCCTTTCCAGTCCAGGGAGTCTACGTTCCAGTTCACAATGCTATAGTGTTGTTTGGCAGCCCATCTCAGCTGTTCTTCATTAATGTCTCCATAAGGTGGCCGAATCATCTTGGGCGTATAACCCGCCAAACGTTGAATAATATCCCCGGTATGTAAAATTTGTTTGCGAAAGGCATTCATCGACAGCTTACTGAATTCAGGATGATTGTAGCTGTGATTACCAACCATATGCCCTTCCTTAACAATGCGTTTCACCAGATCCGGATGTTTCTCAGCACGACTACCCACGATGAAGAATGTAGCTCTGACATTGTACTTCTTCAATACATCCAGTACTTGTGGAGTAAACCGTGGATCAGGTACATCATCAAAAGTCAGTGCAACCTTCTTGGTTGAAGGACCATTGGTTTTGAACGTATCGGCATATTTTTGACGTAACTGTCCCAATGTCAGTTGTTCTTCTTCTGCAGAATCCGAACCTGATACTGATTCACTTGATGGGCTTGAAACATCCCGCGATGAAACTGGAGCATGATATCCTCCGAGAAAAATAACGATAACCATTAGCATAATGAGGCGTACGCGCATAATAACGGCCTCCTTTTCCAAAATGACGTTCTCCTTGGTATGCCCGGGGGCTCCATAAAATATGCGCAGTGTGAGAAGTTTCATTGTGGATTTAGCTCATGACAGCCATAATTCCTCCATATATAACATATAGAAAAGGATAGGTGGATGGGTATGAGTACATATGATTTGAAATCCATACGTTTACAGGTGATTGAAGCAGGAGAAGATAAGGTTTTTCTCGTTACCGGAGGAAAGGCGCATATTGGCGCCGTAGCCACATTCTATGTGGATCATGAGCGCGTAAGCGGGACGACGGTACATATTCCTGGGCATAAAGAACAAGAGCTGTGTGAGCGGCTTGCCCGAAAGGCTGCCTTGCAGCTGAAAGTAACCGTTACGGTGATCATGGGTATTCATTTTGATTCCATCACGCGGATGCAGATCGACGAAATCGTGCAGACTGCAGAGAGGTTGATGGAGAATCATCTGAACAAAGATAAACGATCTTCCTGACATAAGTGCCATCGAATGTTTTGATTTTATTTGCTAAAATTGAAACGAGTTGTAGATTGTTACGTATGTATGTTTATATACGATGTAATATCGACTAGGAGGAATAACATAATGTCCATTTTCAAACGTTTGCGTGATCTAACTATGTCTAACATCAACGCCATTATTGACAAGGCGGAAGATCCAATCAAGATGACGGACCAATATATCCGTGACATGCAAGAGGATCTGGAAGATGCGGAGAAAGCAGTAGCTCAACAGATCGCCATTGAGAAGAAATTCAAGCAGTTGTTCGAAGAGCAGGAAGCTCTTGTGAAGAAACGTGAAGAGCAGGCGCATACGGCGGCACGTGCTCAGAATATGGATTTGGCTCGACGTGCTCTGGAAGAGAAAAAGGCTGCTGAAGAGAAGATGGCTGAGTACAAAACCAGCTATGACCAAAACAAGGCTTCTGCAGATAACCTGCGTGGCAAGCTCGACGAGATGCGTAAGCAACTGACTCAAATGAAGAACAAACGCGAAACGCTGGTAGCCCGTTACAATGCAGCAAAAGCCCAAACGGAAATCAACAAAGCGTTGAATGGGTTTGGCTCTGATACTGCAAGTGCTGGTATGAAGCGTATGGAAGAGAAAATGATGCAGATGGAAGCACAGGCCGAAGCAAGTAACGAAATGTCTTCCAAAGGAAAATCTTTGGATGATGAGTTCGAGAAGTTGGGTAAAGATCAGGCTGTTGAAGACGAACTCGCAGCATTGATGAAACAGTACGATAATAAGAACTAATACCTTGGTTGTCAGCAAGGTTAACCAGCGGAGGAGAAGAGTATTTCTCCTTCGCTTTTAAATGCGGTTCATGTTGATATGTGGGGGCTGTGTAAATGGATTTGAACATTTTGGCGATGCTGGTCTGGACCGGATCTGGTTCGGTTTTGCTGTTTGTCCTGATGTATGTTGATTCACTGTTCACGAAATATAAGGATTTTGCTGAAGTTAAGGCCGGCAATATGGCCGTTACGACACGTATGGTTATGAAATTATTTGCACAAGGATATGTACTCGCTACGTCCATTTCTACGGCCGGTCACCTGGGAGAAGCACTGCTGGTCTCCGTTGTATCCTTTATTATTTTGTTGATTCTGGAGAGTGTTGTACACTTTATGATTCGCAAATGGGCCAATCTGGATCTGGATACGGGAATTCAGCAAGGGAAGACAGGATACGGGTTGTTCTCTGGCGCTTTACATATCGTGGGCGCACTGATTATTGCAGCTTGTTTATAAGATAAGGAACAGGAGTAATTCTCATGAGTGTATGGAAACGAATTAAAGGAATACTAACGAAACCTGAACCACCGCAGGCAGAGAAAACGATGCTTCAGCTTGCACCTGGTGATATCTGTGAGGTTTCTCTGGTCACTTATGAAGTCGTTGGTCGGGTACAAAATCGTGCTCGAAATGCAGTTGTGCTCACGCTACAAGATGGTACCGCATTTCGATATTTGCATATCGAAGAACGGGAACTCACACGTTACGCCCTATATACACCAATTGATGGCAGGCTTGATGCGCCTGATGAGGTGCCTACATTGCTGGACCTGGATGGACGTGCATTTCATCTGGAGGAAGAGTATGGAGGCATGGTATCAACGGCAGGTAGAACTCCATATGGCCAGGCTGGAGAACAATTGGTATGGCAGTATCAGTCGGATGATAATATGCTTCTTCGGGTGGAGTGGCAAGACAGAAGATTTACACTGTATGAGGGTGAGTCCATTCTTCCTGCGGATATCAAAGTGATTCGTTCGAGCTAGGAGAGGTTCCCAATGAAAAAACGCTTGGCACATGGATTAAAATTAATGCTGGTCCTCAGCCTTGTGATGTCTCTGTTGTCCGCGTGCGGAGCAGCACCTTCTGTTCAGGACACCTATCCGCTTGAATCGGTTAACGGCAGTGGTAACTCAACGTCCTATGTGTACCGGGCTTCGGACCGTACCGTTCCGGAAGTGGCTCAGGAATTGTCTGACCAGCGGCAACCGGATCAGATCTCGGCAGAGAACACAGAGCGTATGTTCCTCGTGTATCAGGACGAGTATTATCACCTGCAACAAGATCCGAACAAGCCGGAGGATACCTTGGTTGAGGTGGACTCCAAGGAATATGTTCGGCAGAACTACGATTCATCTTTTTTACAAGGTTACCTCACCGCTACATTAATTGGTAATCTGTTCGATTCTTTTGGCGGGCGAGGTTATGGCAACTATAGAGGATATACCAATAAAGATACGTATAAACCGAGTGCAGGATCTTATCGTGCACCAACAAGTAATGACAAGAAGCTTGCTCCACCTATTACTGTTGATCGGAAAGGTACGATTACAAGGCGCGGAAGCGATAAAGATTCAAGCGTGGGATCTGGCGGAGGATTATTCAACCGCAACAAGGATCAGAGCAAGGGAACCATTGATCGCAACAAGAGCAGTGGTGGGTTGTTTGATTCACCTAAGAAATCCTATAAAAAACCAAAAACCAGAGTGGGCGGCGGCCGAATTAAGAGGCGAAGATAATAAACATCTAATCATAAGGATGGCTGCCAATCGCATAGTTCATTTAAGAACAGTGACAAGGGAAGGCGGATTCACCTCGCCGGCATATGACCTTGGAACTGTTCTTTTTGGTTTACGATTTGCGAACATGATTGGACTTGCGTACGCGGGGAATCGTTGTAGCAGGCTGCTTGCGAATCCAGCGGATAAATGGAATCATTCGTTCATCCTGTCTCAAGGATTGCAGATCCGTGAGACCAAGGGTTACAATGTCGAGATTGGTGTATAGCGAATGAATCTGTTTGTGACAGGGGATACACAGGTTGGCCGTTGGCAGAAATGTTCCGCCCATTTCTTTGGGTGTCAGATGATGAACGGTCGTATTCACAGGTTCTCTTCCGCATAATTCACATCGATTACTCATGATCATCGCCTCCCTTTGTCACTTATATTATGGGCAGACAAGATGCCTTTCATGTTGAACATAGGTCAAGGAATGTTACACCTGTAAGAAATAAGATTTTGTCACAGGATTCAATAAGTGATGTACTTGTTATCTTACAGTATTCGGGCTACACTTTCTTAAAGGATGATAGTCTTTAGGAGGTAAGAATACTTTTGAAAATGAACTCACATTCCCATGATATGACAACTGCCAAATTCAATCGTACAGCTGTACAGGTACCGGATGCCCAAGCCAAAATAGCTGCAAGAGTTACTGTAGGCTCCATAGAGAAAGTTCATCTTGAATCTGCTCATGGCCGCACACTTGCAGAGACGATTCAGGCACCTCATCCGTATCCATTCTTTCGGAGATCAGGTATGGATGGATTCGCGATTATAAGTACAGATACCATAGATGCATCGAGTGATCATCAAGTTTGGTTTCGAGTAATTGATGAAATTCCTTGCGGCTACACCTCGGATCACACCATTGTTTCAGGTACGACGGCTCGTATCATGACCGGTGCACAGGTTCCGGAAGGTGCGGATGCGGTAGTTATGATGGAGATGACCGAGAGCAAGGTAGAGAATGGAGAACAGTGGATTGCATTGAAACGGCACATATTGTCGGGTGCTAATATCACCCCAATCGGACTGGAAGTCCAAGAGGGACAGCAACTGCTCGAAGCAGGAACGATCATCAGGGCAGGAGAGCAGTCCGTGTTAGCTACTTTTGGCATAGCAGAAGTTCCTGTATTTCAACGTCCAAAGGTGGCGATATTCGCAACCGGCACGGAATTGCTTGATGTAGATGAGCCATTACAACCAGGTCGGATTCGGAACAGCAACAGTTACATGCTGCGCTCTCTGGTTGTTGAAGCAGGTGGAGAGCCTGTGATGTACGGTTCTATTGCAGACGATGTGAATACGGCAAGGGCCAAACTGGAAGAAGCCATTCAAGATAATGATATCGTGGTGACCACAGGCGGTGTATCCGTCGGGGATTATGATATTATGGGCGAACTTGTGCTGGAAGAACATGTGGAGATGTTGTTTAACAAAGTGACGATGCGACCAGGCAGTGTGACCACAGCTGCTATATATAAAGATAAATTGCTTTTTGCACTTTCGGGTAACCCGGGGGCTTGTTTTGTAGGTTTTGGTTTGTTTGTTCGTCCAACCATACGTTCCATGCAGGCGGATGCTCATCCTTATATGGAAGAATGGACTGCGATCTTGGAAGAAGAGTACACCAAAGTTAATAATTTCACACGGTTCGTCCGTGGACGCACGGAGATCCGCAACGGCATGGTGTACGCAATACCGGCTGCCGCCCGTGTAGATGAATCCAGCGTGATGATCACCATTAAGGACAGTGATTGCCTGATTGTTGTTCCACCTGAGAAAAAAGGCATTCCTGCGGGTGAGCAGGTACGTATTCTCAAACTGCCCTCAGGTCATGTGAGGTAGTGGTGGATGACTACAATGAGTGATACAAAGCCACATATCATACAGATTGTTGGATACAAAAACACAGGCAAGACAACCCTGACAGCCGCGCTGATCGGGCACTTTTCTTCTATGGGACTTAAAGTAGCAGCAATTAAGCATGATGGTCATGATCATTTTGAGATGGATCAAGAAGGAACGGATTCTTATCGATTTGGAGAGTCTGGGGCTTCGGCGGTGGTTATCATGTCAGAGAAACGTACTGCGATTATGGAGCGACAGGCAACCAAGCTGGAGGATATGCTGAGCTATCTATCGGATTATGATTGGATTGTTGTTGAAGGATTCAAGGATGCTTCTTATCCCAAATTTGTGATGGTTCGAGAAGAGAAAGATCTGACCTTGGTTAATCAACTTAAAGGGGTAGTGGGTATAATCTCATGGTTACCTTCAGAGCAGTTTATAGAGCGGAGTACCGTAAGCAGAGATATAACATGGTACTCGGTTCATGAAACGGAGGATATAGCCAAAGCGTTGCTAGCGATGGTTGAGAGCGAGTGTAGGCAGAATGGTGAAGTCTAATGGTAGAAACGTCAAAAGTGGGATATTATGATCGCTGGATATGATTGAATGTACAGAGAGCGTGATTAATTCTTTTTAATACAACGTAATATTTATTATGTAAACTAAATTATTTCTGCTTGTACTCTTCTCCTTTAATGATGCAAAAAAATAAAAAAATGCAGCAGACCTTTCTCGGATCGAAATCCTTGATGTGGCTTGCTGCTTTTATGTTGTTCGGGATGTTACATCCCGTCTTCGGTACGACGTTCGATGGCTTCGGACATCGTTTTGTCGGTAAGGTGAGCATAGATCTCGGTCGTTTCCGTAGAAGCGTGTCCGAGTTGCTCCTTCGTTTTGTATATATCATTTTGCAAATAATAGTCGGTTGCGAATGAATGGCGTAATTTGTGCACGGTCAAGTATGGTTTGCCAAAGCGCTTGGCGTATTTCATAATCATGGCCTGGATCGCTCTTTTGGTCATTCGACTGCCTTCTGAATCTCCGTTACGCAAAGCAATGAACAGACCTTTCTCCCGCTTGGGCGTACGGTAACGTGATTGCCGCAGGTTCATATAAGTCGCGAGTTCGTCCTTGGCCTGTTCCCTGAAATAAACGGGTGTTTTGTACGTCTCATCATTATTACCTTTGCGATAGACATACAGGAGTTTGTTGTTCAGATCAAGGTCATCGACGTTCAGATTCACAACCTCCGACACCCGCAAACCTGAATTCAGAATCAGGCTGGCAATACAGGCGTCCCGTTCTTTGTTGATTTCATGGGAGTATAGGGCCTGCTTGTTCTTCTCCATATCGACAGCGTAACCTTCAAGAATATAGCCGATAAATTCCAGTAATTCCTCTTCCTCCAGGATTTTACCTTTGAGTTTGGCAGCGGTGTCCTTGGGTTTATGGGTACGCTTGATCTCGATTTTGGCCATAATGTTCCGCTTCAGCAAAGGATAAAAGTCTTCATCTTCCGCAATTTGGCTCAGGTAATGAAAAAGGGAGCGAAGGGAAGAGAGCTTGCGGGAGACGGTAATTCTGGAATTGGTTCCTTCTCGTTTGGTTGTGAGAAATAACCGATAGGCGGTAACCGAATCCATGCGAAGGACTTCCAGTTCAGTCAAGGTAACTTCTTTATTAGAGCTTGCCTCGGAGAGCCCTTCTGCTCGCAACCATCCGAAGAAAGCTTCGTAATCTCTCAGATATTCGAGCAGAGTAGAGGGGGACAGGTCAGGCAGCTTGTAGTCCATGAATTGCTGAACGAACCAAGGCATGGAAGGTAGTTTGTCATCCAGCTTGCGTCGATCAATCTCTTTTTGCACGTTGGTCAAGTTCGACACCTCCATGTGAAAAACATATAAAATTAATATTCAATTTAATAGTATTCTATGCTCTAGTGTACCATAATTTACATGCTAACAGCTTGTTCACCAAAGCAGGCAGTAAGTAGGGTATGCTTCCTTGCCCTTCGGCGCGTAAACCTTTAAAGTAATTAGTATACGTAGAGCAGAGGAGGTGAACCGGATGAATATGAAAATAGAACTGGTTCCCCGGGAACGCAGTCAGGTGATTCGGCATTTAATGCAATTTTATTTATATGATTTTACCAAATACCTGAATATTGATGTGGACAGTAACGGCATTTTTCCGGAATATCCCGGTCTGGAGGCATTCTGGGCAGAAAAGGACCGTAAGTTTCCTTTTTTGATTACAAGTGATGGGGCACCTGCAGGGTTTGCTCTGGTGGAGAAATTGGAGCCTGGTAGTAAGGATAACGACTACTATTTGACTGAGTTTTTTGTGATGCAAAAATATCGGCGCAGTGGAGTGGGCACTCGAGCAGCATATGAGCTGTTTAAACGTTTTCCAGGAAGATGGAAAGTGACCCAAGTTCGGAACAATGTTATTGCGCAGGCGTTCTGGAGAAAAATTATAGGGGATTATACCGGAGGCCGCTTTCGAGAAAAGTTCCATCCGGAACTGGGCAATCCAAGCCAGTATTTTGTAACCTGATTCCCATCGGGGTTTACCTACATATAAAGCATTCTGCTTGAATGCTGAAATAAAGAATCTGATGAAGGAGTGAGTGACATGAACGTACCCACATTCCATCTCGATGGACAGACAGCACTGGTGACAGGTGCAGGGAGAGGGATCGGAAAAGCAATTGCGGTTGGACTTGCCCAGTCAGGCAGTGACGTTGTACTTGTATCCCGAACGATGAAAGAAATTGAGGAGACAGCAGCCTACATCTATGAACAGACAGGGCGTAAAGCGCTCGCTCTGACTGCGGATGTGACATCAAAAGAACAAATGGAAGAGACGTTTCAAGAGGCGATCTCGGAGATGGGTAGCCTGGACATTCTGGTGAATAACGCAGGTATGAACATACGGACACCAGCACTTGAAGTAACAGACGAGCAGTGGGAGACCATCATGCAGACAAACTTAAAATCTGCTTTCTTTGCTTCGCAATTGGCGGGTCAGCATATGAAAGAACGTGGGACTGGGAAGATCATTAACATCTCTTCGGTAGGTGGGCATACGGCTTTGCGGACAGGGGTTGTATATGGTGCGACCAAAGCTGCGTTAATTCATATGACCAAAGTTCTCGCACTGGAATGGGGCAAGTATGGAATCCGTGTCAATTCAGTAGGGCCATGGTATTTCCGAACACCTCTGACTGAAAAACTGCTGGATGATCCCCAGTATTTGCAGGAAATTGTAAGCCGCACACCGCTACAGCGAGTGGGAGAACTGGAAGAAGTGGTAGGGCCGGTTGTATTTCTGGCATCAGATGCAGCGGGATACATAACGGGTCAGACGTTATTGGTTGACGGTGGAATGTCCATTTATGGCTTTTAAATAAATGAAGTTGGTTGCAGTTTGGAAAAGTGGGTGGCATAACCAAATCATGGGTAATAACATAAGGGAAATTGAAGTTAATCTGTATTTCTATTTATCTGTACCCAATTCACTGAACTTGGAGGAAGATAACCATGGAAACGCGCAAGTACGGTAATACTGGCATGAACGTAAGTACACTTGGATTTGGCGGAGCGGAAATAGGCAAAAATGTATCCAAAACGGATGTAGCGACATTGCTGAATAGTGCCCTGGATGCTGGATTAAACGTGATAGACACGGCTGAATGTTACGGTGACAGCGAGGAATTAATCGGCGAGGTGTTGTCACATCGGCGTGATGACTACTATTTGTTCACCAAATGTGGACATGCTACCGGGATCGAAGGTCCGGATTGGGATGCCAAAGTACTGGAGCAAACGATTGACCGCAGTCTGAAAAGGCTGAAAACGGACTATGTGGATGTTATCCATTTGCATAGCTGCTCCGAAGAAGTACTCCGACAAGGAGCAGTGATCGAAGTGCTACAGCGTGCCAAGGAATCAGGTAAGACTAGGTTTATCGGATACAGTGGGGATACAACAGATGCGCTATATGCGATTCAGACCGGAGTATTTGACAGCCTGGAGACTTCATTAAATATCGCAGATCAGGAAGCAATTGATCTTACGTTGCCTGAGGCAAGAAAAAGAAACATGGGTGTCATCGCCAAAAGACCAATTGCCAATGCGGCCTGGACGTATGATACACTTTCAGAAGAGGCTTATCCATTTATATACTGGAAGCGCTTAAGTGAACTGAACTATGGTTTTCTGGGTGAAGATGCCCAGGTAGCGGTGGAAACAGCACTGCGTTTTACGCTAAGTACCAAAGGTGTAGACACAGCTATTGTAGGAACAGCCAAGCCCAATCGCTGGCAGCAAAATGCTGATCTTGTGGCTAAAGGGCCACTCCTCCAGGAACTGTATGATGAGATTAGAGCACGATGGAAAGAAATCGCCGGAGCAGATTGGACTGGCCGGACTTAAATCAGAAATATTAGCGAAGCCGCCATATGGCGGTTTTTTTTATGATAAACATAAAATATTTTCAATATATGAAAAATTCATAACAACTTTCGGATCAGGGGCTGCAAAAAAATTTAGGGAATAATGTCTATACGTCAGCTTAGTTCAAAACGGGTGACAAAGGATGAAAGAGGAAAAATCCCAGGAAATATCCCTTCTTATAAGCGACTAAATTTATAAAAAACGACGAAGATATTGAGAAAATACGAAAAATGGGCAGTCCGCGTTCGAGATAATAGAAATAAAGACTTAATTTATAATATTTCAACATATGAAAAATTCACAATAGAAAGATCATTTTCTCACCTTAGTTACCATCGCTCATACAGCCACATTGACACACCACCAAGTTTAAAAGGGAAACCATTCTAAGCGATTGAAGTCAACCAATTTTTTTACGAATTTTAATCAAATTGAATATATATCTTTATGAATAATCTCTAAAAGCATACAGCTTAAATTCATTATCAGAAAAATTTTAACATATTAATTATTATGTAAACTATAATAATTCTTTTGGTAATACAGACATAAAACCTCCATGACCTGTAAATCGTAAGGGGATAAGGCAGAAGGAGGAGCTTCATGAAAAGTCAGCAACACCGTAAAAACGACGACGAAAAATTAAGTTGGGTCAGCCTATCCTTGTTTGGCGCGGGTTGCACACTGGGAACGGGATTTTTTCTAGGAACCAGTCTCGCGATTCATTGGGCAGGCATATCCGTACTTATATTGTTGGTGCTGGCGGCGGCAGGTACTTACTTTGTATTTGGTGCGCTGGCACAGATGACCGCAGAAGATCCAAAGGAAGGTGCTTTTCGAACGTATGCGGGCGAAGCATTCGGACCTTGGGCTGGTTTTGGTAGTGGATGGATGTACTGGTTCTCTGAAATGCTCATCATGGGCAGCTCATTAACGGCACTTGGGCTGTTCTCTCAATTCTGGTTTCCCAAGTTTCCGCTATGGGCATTTGTTGCGATCTATGCCGCTATAGGTCTGTTCATTGCTGCACTGGGAGCGAAGGGATTAACCAAAACGGAGAATATTCTTGCTGTAATCAAACTTGCTGCAACGGTTGCATTTATAGCTATAGCAGGAGCGGCTTGTCTGGGTTGGTTACCTGTAAAAGTCACACCCGAGCAATTGAAGAATGAATGGTTCCCGCATGGAGGTAAAGGCGTATGGACCGGTTTCATCTATGCATTCTTTGCTTTTGCCGGGATCGAGGTTATGGGTTTGATGGCAGCTAACCTGAAAGAACCAAAAGATGCAGTGAAATCAGGTCGAGTAATGCTATTGACGGTGAGTACACTCTATGTGATTGCAATTGCGTTGATCCTGTTGCTTGTGCCTTCAGTTCAGTTAACTCCAGATGAAAGTCCGCTTGTCAAAGCCATGTCAACCATTGGATTCACTGTTGTGGTCCACATTCTCAACGGAATTCTGATTATAGCCGGATTCTCGACAATGGTGGCTTCGTTATATGCCATTACGTCCATGTTGGTGAAACTCGCGGAAGATGGAGATGCACCAAAGTTGTTCACGAAGACCCGGGGAAAAAAGGACATGCCACTTCAGGCATTGTGTTGTACAGCGGCTGGATTAGTCCTGTCTACGTTGATGGCATTATGGATGCCCAAGAGTTTGTTTGAATATGTGACGACAGCAGGTAGTCTGGTATTAATGTATACATGGCTGCTCATCTGCATCACGTACATTAAAAAAATGAAGCCCGTGAAGTGGAATCGCATCAAAGTGTGGATTGCCATAGTATTAATTGTGGCTGCTGTGGCTGGGACAGCGATGGAAAAAGCCAGCAGAACGGGTCTGCTGGCAAGTGTGGGACTTTTGGTGTTCCTTGGGATCATCACGTATGTTGTTCATAAGGTACGTGGCTCGAAAACACCGCAGTCAGCACCATCCAAACCATAAGTACCTTTCAGCAACTTTCGTGGAGGTCGCACAACGGATTAATGAGTGCTTTAAGATTATTTCGTCAACTTGCCTAGGGCTTGCTTCATCCGCATGAATGGACATTTGGAAGGTGTCTGCTCATCATCAGGCAGGAAATATTGTTTCCATTCCAGATTATCCTGCTGACCATACCACATCAGCGAAGGGTGAGCAGGTACAGCATCATACGCAGCGAGACGTTTGCGAATTAAGGTTTTCATTTTGCGGCCAAGAGGGGTGTTGTCATTAATGGATTCGAATACCCACCGTGGTTGAAAAGCAAACATGAGATAAGGAAAATGCCGGCTGGCTCGGAGTTCATGTGCAGGAGTTGCACAGAAACAAAAGTAAGGCTCTCCACCAAAGCAAAACTCCCATGATGAATCATGAGGATCGGTTGAAATATGTTCCGGCCACGGCTCGGTATCGTGTGAACTTACCCGATTAAGCATTTGCCAGAATAACGTCTGATATTGCTCTACCGTTGTATGATCTTTCAGATCACTTGGCGTCTCACAGATCACAACCATGGAAGCGTAATGACCAGTGTCTCTGGAGACAGGACCATATTGTCTAAGCAGATCGGCCATATCTTCGGCAGCATGTTCAGATCGGGGGTCACACGTAAAGCCGTACCTCAAATGCCCTGACAGAAATCCCATTCGTCCAGGTACACACGGATACGTATTATTTTCATCGGCGATCATATCTGCAAATTGCGAATAAGCGTCCTGCTGCCAAGATGGAAGACGCTCAAACAAGGTGTTTATTTCGTCGGCACTATACAGCTCCGCCATTGATTCCCAACTCCATTCCACATGATACCGTTACAGTATTAATGTGGGGGAAGTTGGGTGACTGTCCAGCCTGATTTTGTTGTCAGAAAAAAATGGAACGTACAGCTTCGTACCCAAAATACAAACCAAATCCGATCAGGCAGATTCCCGAAATGATAGAGATCCAGCGTAATACATTCTCACTGCTATGTTTGTGGAATCGACTGGCCATTCCAGCCATAATGACATCCCATACCAGGATACCAATGAATATGCCTGAACTGTAGAGCAGCAAATGAGCAGTATCCGTATGTTTCACAGTTGTCGCGAGAATAGAGCCGTAGATCCCCAGCCAAAATAATATATTCAGTGGATTGGACAGGGCCATCAAAAATCCGGAAATAAAAGATTTTCGAACAGTTGCTTCCGCAGTAGATGTACCTTGAATGCCTTGCTTTAGCTTCGAGAGCGTTTCCACTCCCGTGTAAATCAGAATAAAACTGCCAAATGACCAGAGAAAAGAGCGCATGAACGGCGTGTCCAGAAAATGGGCAACTCCAAAATAAATCAGCAGCATATACACCAAATCTGCAAACATAGCTCCGAGTCCTAGAATCCAAGCATGCATGAATCCGTGGCGGGCTCCACGGTCGAGTTGGGCGGCGTTAATCGGACCGATTGGAGCGGACAATGATATTCCCAGAATGATATAACTGAACAGTACAGACATAAACACGTTCACTCCTTAACGGGTTCGATGAATTGTACCAGTTGTCACAGAAAATGGGTACAAGTCATCGTATTCCCGCAAGGAGCGAATTAGAACAAACTACTTTTATCTCATACTGTGTCAAGGCCTTTTCATTCTGTTAAAGTTCCACATCCAATTGAATAGGGGTGCAGTTATATCCGTTGCATGAGCTTTCTTCACAAGGACAGGCGGAGAGCCCAATTGTGAGATCCATTAATGCCTCCATCTCGATATAATCACCTGCACGAGAGTCGGGAGCTACAACATCAATCTTGCCTTCACTGTCTACAACGGACTTCATAAACAGGTTAAATGGATAGTGTTGATCCGGCGGTAAGATTCCGAAGGGTTCTAGTGCCGTGTTCAGATTGTGATAACAACTGGCGTGATCCTTTTTGTCGTATAACACCTCATACATCTCTGGACGACAAGCAGAGTTGAAGAAATCATGTACCCCAACGGTGTCACGGACAATCTTGAGTAAAGGTTGATACTGATTGGAATATACAAATTGTCCTGGTTTAATTCGATAAGTACGCAATACGTCCATTGTCACGCCGGGATCCAAGCGATGGTTAGCATCCGTAGCATCATATGCCACAAAATCAATGACTTGCTGTCCCTCCAGATCCGTTATGCGTAGTAAAGAACCCTTGCTTACTTTCAGGGCATATCCCGTTTTGGCTGGGATACGATAAGACTGTTTATGGCGCTGATTCGTATTCATCCGTCACATTCCTCCGCTACTTTTTGCTTTCAGTATGCGGAGCAGATGAAGCTTTCATGCACTGTTATGGCGCCGTACTCTACTCAGGCAGGAACATCCAATGGTGAATTTAAACACAAACCACATTATATGCCTTTATGCTGGGAACAGTGGATTACCTCTCATCCCGATCCAGAGGTCTGATTGTTCAAGCTGTCCAGCCAGATGTAATAACCAATCTTCGCGTCCCTTGGTTGCCATCACTTGAACGCCCATTGGCAACCCTTCAGGTGTCATATGCAGAGGTACACTTATCGCAGGCTGACCTGTCAGATTCGCAAGCTGGGTGAACGGTGTATACGTAAGACTTGGCTCAAACATTTCATAGATGAGTTGCTGCTGCTGGGTCTTGTCCAATTCACTAATCCGCATTAGGTTACGAATCTGTTCGTCATGAGGCGTTAATTCACCAATCTTAGGCGCAGGAAAAGCATTAACAGGTGTGACGTAGAAGTCATAACGCTCGAACAAAGTGGACATCTGGGCTGCAGCTACATCCCATTCAGCTAAGCTATGTACAAATTCCGCAGCGGACACCTTTTTGCCTGCTTCAGCCAGAACCCAAGATTCAATCTCCATATCATCGGAGGTCAGAGCCCGGCCCATGGATCGTTCCATGGAAGAGATCATCGCAGCCATCTCACCGCTGTTCATCATGTAATAGTTCTCCATCAACCGAACTCCATTGACTGGACTCAGTTTTTCTTCAACATGATGACCTTGATCTTCCAACCAGCGAACGAGCTTGTATACAGACTCTTTGGCTTCTGCGCTGACAGGTGTTCCCACGGGCGAATCCGTTGTGTATGCAATTTTCAGTTTGCGTTGATGTGGATAGCTCATATCAGCCAAGTAACTGCCTGGAAAGAGTGGAGCATGGAACGCAGCTTCGGGCTGAATGACTTGTAACGTATCAAGCAATGCAGCACTGTCCCGAACCGAGCGAGAGAGGGCAAAATCAATCGATGCGCCTTGCCATTGACGACCAACTCCAGGCCCCACAGGTGTCCGTCCACGCGTTGGTTTTAATCCAAACAATCCGCTAAAGGAAGCCGGGATACGAATCGAACCTCCTCCGTCACTGGCTCCCGCAAGAGGAACAATACCTGAAGCTACAGCGGCAGCGGCACCACCACTTGAACCACCTGGGGAATGATTGATATTCCATGGATTGCGAGTTGGACCATGAAGACGGGGCTCGGTAATATTTTTTAAACCAAATTCAGGCGTATTGGTATGTCCTATGAAGATAAAGCCTGCATCACGGAGTCGAGTGACAAAATTGGAATTGCGTAATGCCCGATGCTCGCTGAACAAACGTGAGCCTGAAGTCAGAAATTCACCTTCCAAGGATTGCGAGATATCTTTCAGGAGCAGGGGAACACCGGCAAAAGGTTGTTCTCCAGGGAGAACCAAACCGGCTTCCTCACGTGCGCGAGATTCATATGTACGAATAACCGCATTAAGTTGCGGATTCACTTCTTCAAGGCGTGCAAACGCCGCTTCAAGCATTTCAACCGGGGATACTTCCCGGGATCGGATCAGTTCAGCCAAACCTACGGCGTCGTAGGAGGTATATGAGAATGAAGACATCATGATCGTTCCTCTCTGAATATAATTCATCTGTTTATTCCATATGTCATCGTACCACCGGATTAGACAAAAGACAAAACATAGAAGAATCGTAGTGCGATGATATGCATACTCGTTATGAGGTTGGAGGGAAAAGAGGGGGAGTATTTGCATATGCGATATAGAAATAAAGCACAGGGTCAATAGCTCATATTGCTAAGTGAGAAAATGAACGAGTAATATCGAGTCATGGAAATAAAAAAACCACTGCTCATCTAATTTGATGTGCAATGGTTTTATTTTATATTTGACTATTTGTTTATATGTGAACCTCAGATATATCTACTTATTCTGTACGCAGCTTTGGTGCAGCATCGGCCGCAGTTGATGATCTTTCCTGCTGTCTGGAAATGGCGAAGAGGGCCACCCAGATCAGGATAAAACCAAGCAACTGCTCCCATGTAATCAGTGTACGGAAAGCAATCCAGTTCACCAACACACCCGCCATCGGGAAGCTAAGTTCTGCGAGTGTTGCAACAGAAGCTTTGGTTGACGACAGACCTTTGTAATACAACAGAAGACTGAGCAGACCTGGTAACAATGCCTGACCGAGAATGTTGAGGATGACAGCAGTCTGTTCACCCGTTCCGGACGGAAACGTCCATGCCGCACCTTCATTCCACGTCATAAAGATCAGGAGCGGGAGAGCAACGACAAAGCGCAGAGAGGTGACGGTTTCGTAACGCGCCTGACCCAGCATCAATCGTCCCATAACGGTTGAACCTCCCCATAAGGCAGCAGCCCCAAGGGATAACAAGCTTCCAGCATGAATCCAGTTGTCCCAGTTACCTAATGGCAATGTGAAGCCAAATGTAAGCAGGTACGTTCCTGCTAATGCAATGAAGAACAATCCACCGAAGCGACGTGGTAACGTCTCTTTTAATAACAGTTTAGCCAGCACGATAGCGAAGAGTGGTTGCATTTTTTGCAATAAAAGCACCGTATTCGGATCGTTATGTGTAAGCGCCATGGTGAACAATACCGTTGCGAGTGCTGATCCTCCCCATGAGATAAAAATCACGGCAATCCAGTGGCGAGCGCGCAGGTTTTTTAGGTCAGACCGGAATTTCCACAGCACGGGAATGGCAATAAGACTGACGATGATATGTTCCACCAGTACAATCTGCGTGGATGTCATCGTGTTTAGCAAAATAATTCGGAAGAGTGGGTCGACCCCCCATAAGGCGGCGCCGAGAACTACAAGCCAGAATCCGGTATTACTTCGTTCCTTGCGGTAAACAGGTGATGCTGCTGATGTCTTTTCCATATTCAGGACTCCTTCGTCAGAACACGGAATCTTCAGTTGGCAAAATCGACAAAAGCCCCCGTTTTGGTATATACCACGGGGGCTCATCCAAGGACATGCGTCAGGAAAGAGGCCTTCCCGTGAACGGCATGTCAATGTGTTGATCTTCTCTCATCCGGACTGTACCGTCGGCCTTGGATTCACACCAAGTCAGTCGCTGAATGTCCTTCGTTAAGAACAATTAGCGAGTCGCGGGCTGGTTCCGAAGAACATCACCGCCGGTTGGGAATTGCACCCTACCCCGAAGATCCTATTCAATTATATAGTGTGTTGAACAAGCTGTAACATTAATAAGTTCATCTTATTCCTGTAAGCGCTAGCAGTTCAAGCATTTTTTTTAGAAAACGATTTTCCAGCTTCCTTGCTGTCTGCGAAGGAGCACGATCTGACCTGCGTGATACGCATCATGGAGTACCCAGCGAGCTAGTTCGTGTGCCCATTTCTCTTCGGAGTCCATATATGCGGCTTCAAGATCAGACTCTTGTAGTGCAGCTAATTGATCTCGCAACTGCTGGGCTAATCGAGTTGTACCCTGCATCAGTGTATTCCAACCAGCTGCATCCGTTGCATCTCCCGGATTACCAAATGTGTATTCATTGGAGTCTACAGCAGGAAGGGTAGGCTCCTTACCTTGCATGCGACATAATAAGCGATGGTTGTAATAATACATATGGTTAACCAACTGCCAGATGCTTAATCCTCCTGAGGGTGGAATCCAGGCTGCTTGTTCTGCTGTAAGACCTTCCAAGGATTTCGACAAAGGTACAATCCAATTACATTGATCCCAAGTATCATCCTTTTGAATAAGTAACACATCTAGTGCTGTTGTTTTTGTCATTGCCTTTTCCTCCTTGCGTATAATTGTGATAGGTGATGTAACTAGCTAAAACTGATTAATAAGGTTACACTCAATATAACACATCAAAGATGAGTTGTAACCTTCTTTATTTAATTAGATGGTTACATTGAACGGAGGTATATATGGACAGGTTATGGACCGATTTTGTAAACAGCGATTATCACGACTGGCGTGGGGGAGATCGATCGGAGGACAGACTCGGGAAGGCGAGCTGGCAGCAAGATTTTCTGGAACGATGGCAACTTAACGCTTCTGTCCCTGCATCTCCAGAAGATGAGTTGTCGATGAGAAATTTCAGGAATGAATTGATAGCTCTTGGAGCCCGCTTGTCTTCTGGAGCATTATTAACAGATGTAGAAAAACAATGGTTGAACGACGTTATGGAAGCAGGGCATGTGAGAAGAACATTGACTACAATTGATCAGGAACTGAAACTCCAACTGATAGCTGTGGAAGCGCATTGGCATCAGGTTATAGCTGAGGTAGCTGCTGACTTTGCTTTGACTTTGGTAGAGGGAGAAGGCGGCAGGATCCGGATCTGTGATAATTCGGATTGTCGCTGGATGTTCTATGATGATACCCGAAGCAGAACACAGAAGTACTGTGATGATAAGATGTGTGGCAATCTGATGAAGGTTAGAAGATTTCGGGCAAAACGCAAATCCCAAAATTGATAAATACTAACAATAACTATATAATGTATATATACTAGCGAAAAAATAGTCAGAAGCAGTACGGATTCGTAAGCAGGATGTGATCGTCTTTCAAACCAAAATAGATGGGAGATGTTTCTTGTGCGGACAAGTTATCTGTTGAAAAATGGCTGTGTGTTGTCGATGGATGCTAAAATTGGACAGTATAAGAGGGCGGACGTTCTGATTCAGGATTCACTAATCATGGCTATTCAGCCCGACCTGGATATTCCGGATGCGGAGATCATTGATGCTTCATCGATGATTATTATGCCTGGGCTGGTGGACACACATCGGCATATGTGGGAATCACTTGTCAAAACAGCGGGAACCAACTGGTCGTTACCAGTTTATTTGCAAAATCTCTATTATGGTGCGATGGGAAGCAAGCTCCGCCCACAAGATAGTTATATTGCCAATCTGCTCGGTTCCTTGGAAGCGCTTAACGCAGGAGTGACGACAGTAATGGATTGGAGCATGCCATATTCCCCTGACCATACGGATGAACTGATTCGTGGACTTCAGGATGCTGGCATTCGGGCGGTATTTGCTCACGGAGTCCCTGGTGAGACGGACTACTGGAATCGGGATAGTCAACTCACGTATTCGAGTAATGATGTGAGAAGAGTCAAAGAACGATATTTTTCATCACGGGATCAATTGCTTACTTATGGGCTTGCCATTCGTGGTCCGGAGTTCAGTCATTGGGATACAACCGTGAAAGAGATTGAACTAGCACAAGAACTGGATGCGATCTGTTCCATGCATGCCGGATTTGGCAGTTGGGGATCTGTGGATCGCTCGATCAGTCACTTGTACGAAGCCGGACTCTTAAGTCCACGGGTGAATATCGTTCATGGTAACACCATGGGCATGGATGAATACAAAATGCTGGCAGATAGCGGCGCTTCCTTGTCGGTCACACCTGAGGTTGAAATGATGATGGGGCATGGATATCCGGCCACCGGCTATTTTCTTGAACATGGAGGAACACCTACACTTGGTATAGATGTAGTGACGTCTGCAGGCGGAGATATGTTCTCGCAGATGAAGTTTGCACTTCAGGCTGAACGATCCAGAGCCAATGAACAACTTTTACAGCAGGGTGAGATGCCTGGTGAGTTGAACTTGCAGTCCAGCCAAGTGCTGAGATTTGCAACTTCAGCTGGTGCCCAAGCGTTGGGATTGGAGCAGAAGGTGGGTACGTTGACCCCAGGGAAGGAAGCGGATCTGATCATGATTCGTACCACCGATCTGAATATGTTCCCCGTTCATGATCCAATCGGCGCTGTTGTGCAATTTGCCAATCCATCCAACGTGGATACGGTCTTTGTGGCAGGTAGACTCGTGAAGCGAGAGGGTAAACTGTTGAATGTTGATCTGGATGCGATTCGTCATGCAGCGATGCAAAGCAAAGATTATTTGTTAACCCAATACAGGATGTCAGATGCAGAGAGAATTGCTTTCTCATAATTTACTTTTTCATAGAAACCTGAAATGAAGTCAGTTTGTATTTTTATATACAATTCTACCTATAGTAAGAAATGAAGGGCCGCATAATGATATGTGGCTCTTTTACATGCCTTCATATCGTCGAATTAGACAGGATAAGGGAGGAAGATACAGCGGAAAAAGACGAAAAGAGCTCTCTTTTTCTTAACTTCAGATAACAAGGTATATGAGATGTTTTTTACGGAAAAATAGGCTCATAAAAACTGCGCATAATATAAATTATACGCAGTTTTGTTTTAAATCGATTTTCATATTCAACCACGTGCAACAGATCATGATAAATTTCGCGGAAAAAGAACAAAATAAGTGATCTACAAAAATAAATTTAACCAAGCAACGCGATAACGTGTAGAATTCGATAGGTTTTTATAGGTGATCGATAAGATAGAACAAATGACTTTTTCATAGAACAGTTGGGAAGCCATCCAATCGCTGCTACATCCATAGCACATTCAAGATTCATGACGAGAGGAACATGACTATGCGTGAGAACAAACAACGATCTTCATTATTTCGTAAAAAACCAATTGCCTCAGCGGGTGATAACAGCAGTGCATTGAAAAGGGCGCTCGGTCCGTTGGACTTAACCACACTTGGGGTAGGTGCCATTATTGGTACGGGCATTTTTGTGCTGACTGGTGTAGCTGCCGCAACGTATGCCGGCCCGGGACTTGTACTGTCATTTTTGCTGGCAGGTATCATATGTGCATTCGCGGCATTATGTTACTCGGAATTTGCCTCAAGCATACCGGCCTCGGGCAGTGCGTACACCTATAGCTATACGGCTTTTGGAGAGGTGATTGCCTGGATTCTGGGATGGGATCTGATATTGGAGTATGGTTTTGCGAGTGCGGCGGTAGCCAGTGGATGGTCTGGATACTTTCAAACGTTGTTGTCCGGATTCGGGCTGGAGTTACCACATGCTCTTACGAGTGCGTTCAGCCCGGAAAAGGGAACTTATTTTGACATCACAGCTGCGGTCATTACGTTAATTATCACTTTTCTGCTTACCCGAGGGGTGAAGGAGGCGGCTCGTGCTAATGGCATCATGGTAGCGATTAAAATTATCGTGGTGCTGATCTTCATTGGTGTAGGTGTTTTCTATGTAGAGCCAACCAACTGGCAGCCATTTTTGCCTTTTGGTATCTCAGGTGTAACAGCTGGAGCAGCAACCGTATTTTTTGCTTACATCGGATTTGATGCGGTCTCCACAGCGGCAGAAGAAGTTAAGCAGCCACAACGGGATTTGCCGATTGGAATTATTGCGTCACTGGCAATCTGTACCGTTCTCTACATTGTTGTATCATTGATCCTCACAGGGATTGTGCCTTATAACATGTTGAATGTAAGTGATCCAGTTGCGTTTGCATTTGAATTTGTTCAATTGAAGGGATTGTCCTGGATTGTATCTCTTGGAGCGATTGCCGGCATTACGACCGTATTGCTGGTCATGATGTATGGTCAGACACGTCTGCTCTATTCCATGTCTCGTGACGGACTGCTGTCACCTGTCTTCTCCAAAGTTAGTGGCAAGAGTCAGACACCTGCGGTAGGGACATGGGTTGCAGGCATTATCGTGGCTCTGTTCTCCGGGTTCATCTCGTTGGGACATTTGGCGGAGCTTACGAACATCGGAACGTTGTTTGCTTTTGCAGTTGTAAGTCTGGGCATTATCGTATTGCGTAAAAATAACCCGGATCTCAAACGCGGATTTCGCGTTCCACTTGTGCCGCTGATTCCGATTCTGAGTGCCTTGGGTTGTGTATACTTAATGACACGCCTTGCAGCGCTGACATGGATTACGTTTTTTGCTTGGTTGATCATTGGATTAATTATCTACTTTGCGTATGGAAGGCATTACAGTCATCTGAATCCGAAACGCCGGATCTCGAGTGCTTTCAGAGCAAAGGATAATTAGATTAGTCGAGAACATCTTTAACCGAGAATATCTTCATTTTTCCTCATTTCGTATCGCTTAGGCGAAGCGGGATGGGGATTTTTTTATATAGAAAGATAAAGGATGATAACAGCAGGGGAAGGTTGGGATTTTCTTCATATATGGGTAAGTAATAAGGGACGTGACGAACTTAATCACGGGGGCGGGGTTGCGGCTAAGCCAAATATGAAATATATTTGGGGATGTGACATGCCATCAGACATAAGAGAGGGGATGTATCATGAACACACCATTACATACGAATTCAGATCATCAAAATGCAGCTTTTGGATTTGCATTAGCTGACTCATCCGTACTTGCAGAGGCACAATTAGTTGTTTCACAATCAGGAGGTGCAGGTGACCTACAGTTAGATATTGATCCGCAGCGCCTTCTGAAGGATGGACGTAAAGTATCTGTCATTGCACAACAGTTGGACTCACCGGTCAATCGTCAGGATGCCAATATCATCTATGGTCAGGAGCTGGCATACGTGCAGTATGCTGTTAACCTGAAACCGGATAGCTCAATCTCCATTGCATCTATTGAAGGCGTTGAACAGTCTGTTAATCTTGGTTGGTCAGTATTTACAGAGGGGGAATACGAACTTCGAATCTCCCTGCATATGAAAACACCTCGTATTGCTGAAGGTACACTCGAACCTGAACAACTTGCAATGGTTAAGTATGCGCAAGTTATCACCGTATATATATCGCTTTTCCCGGCAGAAGCAGCGTCGTTGAGTTCACCATCTCAAGCTGTGTGGAGCAGAAACCATCATGTGTTTGACTCCTATGGCAGAGGGGGATTTATTCTCGCTGACCTGCCTCGACTCGCTGAACGTGTAGAGGAACTGATGGGACCGGGTAACCATAATCTGATCGAACAATTTGCTGAAGGAAACTTGTCGGATACTTTGCTGGATGAGGGGCTGATGGCAATTGCCTGGGGCGTGACTCCGTGGTGTTATTCACTCTATTCTGCACCAGATGAGCAGTCTGCTCGAATACTCGCCGTGGACAAGCTGGGCGATGAACCTGAACGGCAAGGGATCTACCATCTCGATCCGTCCATTCAACAATTAAGTATCGTACCTGCGAATGAGCTAGCTTACTGGCCTGCCTGCGTTCAGAACGATTGGCCTGTTATTGATGTGGCTGGTGAAGGCGAGACGTTGCACATGGATTTATATACTCAGATCTGTGAATCCGTGAATGGCCTGCACGAGAATCCATTGCCATCGTTTGTACTTACCCGTAGTCAAGGCAAACCCGAAGTGATCATTCCGCTGATCGACGTTGTCATTGTGGATGAAGCCTAGGGGCTCTGTTCAGCTTAAGAAGGTTGTTCTGTCATCGCAGTGCCCGTGTAAATAATCTTAGTCAATTTATAAAGAACCGAATTGAGGTGACGTAGACAGATGATGACCGAGGAGATTCAGGAGCAATATGCGGACGAGCTAGAAGCTTTTCACATATGGATGAAGGATGCCGGATATACAGGCCATACGGTAAAATCATACACGGGTGACGTAGTGGAATTCCTGGTCTCCATTCAAGGGAAGTCACTGGAGCAGGTCAAAAAGCTGCATGTGCTGTCTTTTCTGTCCCGTGCCCGGGAGCGTGGGGTTAGTGATGCCACGAGAAATCGCAAACATGCGGCGGTGAACTGTTTTTACAAGTCCCTCATTGAACTCGAATTGTTAACCAATAATCCGGCGTTTGGGATCAAAAAATCCAAAACCGAGAAAAACCGTGCGCCCGTTTTCCTTGATGAAAGTGGGCTGACACGTTTCCTGGAGTCGGTAGAAGGCAAGTATCGTACACGTAATCTGGCTGTTTTTCTATTGATGGGGTATATGGGATTACGGGTTGGAGAAGTGCATGCGTTGGATTGCAAAGACTATAATGCGGAGCGGCGTACATTAGATGTATTTGGTAAAGGTCGTAAATGGCGCTCACTCCCTGTACCGGAGACTGTGGCAAAAGTATTATCTCAAGCGATGGCTGAGCGTCTCGATCCTTGGCGGCCAAAAGAGGAAGCGTTATTTGTCTCGCAAAAAGGGAAGAGACTGTCGATTCGCAGCATCCAGCTCATATCTACGGAAACCTTTGAACGCTTCCAGCAGGAATCACCAGCCAATCAACGTCAAAACTACTCCAGTCATAAGCTGCGTCACTCGTTCGCGACCATGATGTTACGGCGTGGAGCCGACTTGCGTACGGTACAGGAACTGCTTGGTCATGCATCGATTCAAACAACAACCGTGTACACACACGTCACCAGTAGGGAGAAAGAAGAGGCTATGGCTCTGCTGGACGTAAAACTTCCGACATATTAGAAGAAAAAAGCCAATATTTAATCCGAAAAGTAGTCTGTCCAAGTGACAGGCTTTTTTTGTTATTGATTTGGATGGTGGAGATTTAAACATAATTAATATTATGTAAACTAAAATCTGATATCTAAATAGGCCTATAATAGAAATCAAACAAAAGAACCATTCGCCTCTTCTCTTTAGAAGAAACAAATGGCCCTTTTGGCTAAGACAGATATCTTAATTTACAACTTTTAACGTGCTGAATCGTTCACGATATGAATGATTGCGCGATTGAATTACTCGAGTCCAGCGATCTGTTCTTTTAATTTGTTAGCAGAAGCCTGGAAAGCCACTTTTTCGGTTTCATTCAACGGAAGAGGCAGAATTTCGCGTACACCGTTGCGATCGACAACACATGGAACACCCAGATAAACATCCGATACACCATTGTAATCTTCAAGGTACGTGGATACGTTCAGAACGGAGCCTTCGTTGCCGAGAATTGCAGCTACAATGCGGTCCAGAGCAAGGGCGATTGCATAGGAAGTCGCTCCTTTGGCATTAATAATCTCATACGCAGCATTTTTGGTACGGTCGAAGATATCCTGTTGTGTTTCTTCATCCAATTCCAGATCTGTTCCTGCAACGTTAGCCAGGCTCCATACCGGTACTTCGGAATCTCCATGCTCACCAATAATGTGTGCGTGAATACTACGCGGGTCGATCCCTTTATTCTTACCAATCAGGTAACGGAAACGTGCGCTATCGAGCAATGTACCTGAACCGATGACACGGGAAGCAGGCCATCCGCTTTGTTTCCACGAAGTATAGGACAAAATATCTACAGGATTGGTTGCAATCAGCAAAATACCATGAGAATTCACTTCAGTAATGCGCTCAATAATATCTTTGAAAATGCTTGCATTTTTCTTCAGCAGATCAATCCGGGTTTCGCCCGGCTTCTGGGAAGCACCGGCTGTAATAATAATGATATCTGCATCTTTGCAGTCGGAATAATCGCCAGCCCATACTTTCACGCCTCCCGTAAATGGAAGACCGTGGTTCATATCCAGCATTTCGCCGGTTGCTTTATCATGATTCACATCCACAAATACCAACTCGGACGAACGCTGTCTCAACATTAGCGTGTATCCCGTTGTTGTTCCCACCGCACCCATGCCTACAATCACGACACGACTTGGTTTCAGAGCTGCACTATTTGTCATGTTCAATATCCTCTCCTTTTTGGGTTATACTCCCATCCATATTAAGGGATTAGAGAATATAAAGCGAGTGTTGTCTATAAAATAGTTCACATTTCATGTCTTTTTACCAATTATTCCGTCGAAAAACAGTTTAGGATAAAATTAATGGCAATAAATGTGCGACCTATAGCCCAGAGTATGAGCTGGAAAAAGGGAGCGGGCCGACCATGAGTGGGCAATGAGCCTTTTACATAAGGTTTGTGGTAGAATAGGAGCAGTGGATTCTGATGAATCGTAAATAAAACGCCATAGGACAGGCATGCGCGCCTGTATATTGGATGAGAGAGGTGGAACCCACTTGCGTTTGCAATGGATTAAAATCGCGCAGACAGCATTGCTGTCTATAGGTATAGCAGCTGTATTGGCTGCATGCACCGACTCAGATCAACCTCCGGTAGCAGAACCTCCGCAGCAGCAGGAGGACGCCGGGAATACAGGGCAGACATTAACTGTCGTTCCCCCTGTGAACAGTACAGAATCTGCAGATATGGCTAAGTACCAGATACAGACCCGTTTGACCGATTTTCAGTTGCTCAATGACAACGGAGGATTGGCGTGGGGTGTGACGCGGAATGCGCTGCGCCTGTACTACACTCAGGATCAGGGAAAGACCTGGACCAATATTTCACCTTCGGAAAATGTACAGTTTCCGGCTAACCCTAAATATGGACAAAGCATTTATTTTGTAGATCGTGCACATGGTTGGATTGTTCGTGAAGGTATGGGTGGAACAGATACCATGGTGCTTCGCACCAACAATGGGGGCGTAACTTGGAGCCTGTCTTCTCTGTCCAAGACGGATAAAGTGACTGCGATCTCATTTGTATCTCCTGAGAAAGGCTGGATTCTCACCACGGTTGATACCGCTATTGGTAAACAGGACAAGAAACTTTACTTCACCGAGGACGGTGGAATTACCTGGAATCGGATGTCATCCAGTGATGAAGATGGCAAACAGGAAGCAGAAGAGATTTCCAAACGTGGATACACCACGGGCATGACTTTCTCGGATCCAAAACATGGTTTCTTAACAGCGCTGGAGTTCGGCACACCGAAGTTGTATGTAACATCAGACGGCGGAGAGAACTGGAATACTGGACCATCCTTCTTTGATCGAAACAAATTCAACGGGTGTGGTAATTTCAGTGTTAGTTCACCACAATTTTTTGGACGTGAAGCGCAATCAGCCTGGATGTCAATGTCCTGTTCTCAAGGGGAGAGCACGACATTTAATGGATTCTTTACCACCGATGGCGGAAAGAGCTGGAAGCTGTCCAATTTCACTTTAAACAAACAAACGGGTCCGAATCGTAACCTTTCACCAGTATTTCTGAACGCATCGGAAGGTTGGGCGATGCAAAAGGGCATAACCTACCACACCAAGGATGCGGGCAAAACGTGGAGCGCTCTTCCTGCAAGCAGTGTACTGGAGAAAATTCTCGAAGATTATCCGGAAATTGTGAAGATGCAGATGGTCACCCCCAAGCTTGGCTGGATATTGGTTGAAAATACAGATGCCAAAAGATCGTTGTTATTGCAAACGGTAGATGGCGGTGTTCATTGGAAAGTACTCTAAAGTAGAGTGTTATCGATGTGAATAGATAGGAGAAAGGAGAGGCGCCTAAGGGTTCCTTTTCTTTTTTTGCTTAGTTTGTGAAATAAATCACAAATAAATCCACTAGAAGGTGATATATTTAACTCAACAAGAGAAGGAGTGATGAAGATGAGAACCAACGGTCAAACTCAATTCACGCAGGCGGATGAATTAACCAGATATATGCTTCAATTATGCTACACATGTGACGATGCGAATCGTTGTACAACAGAGGAAGCAGTGAAGGCTTGCATGGCAGAACACGCACAGGCAGACCAGCCCGAACCAGCCGAAGGTGGAGATGTAACTCGCGGGTATATGGATCTAATGTACGCTTAGGCTAATGATACACGGATCAATCACGGAGAACGCTCCTGCGGGAGGGTTCTTTTTGATTTAAAGAGAAATGTATACGCTTTAAATTCACTTCGCAAATATTGCAGCATGGGTTATTATAGAAATAATTAAGGTAAATTAATCAAAATGTGGAATTGTTTATTGACTCTTAGTTTGGAGGAAGGTGACATGGATAAACGTAGTATTCATTAAACCAATGGTTTGTTTTGGGATACCAAAGGACAACTTTTGTCATCCACAAATGTATTGCTGCAGAAGAGGATAGACTTGTTTTTAAAAAATGTTACTTTGATAATTGATGCGACTGCAGAATGATGATTTTGCCAATAAAGCAAATATGCTCCCTGCAACCTATGTGATATAGGCACGAAAACTATAGTAGAACAATAAGGGGATAGCTAATGAAGATTAATCGAAAATATTACTATGTTAATAAAGTAATCGCTTGTGTTCTGATACTTGCATTCATCATTACGACATGTGCGGTACCTGTAAACGCTGAGGTAGAGAATGTAGAGACTACGCCCTCCAGAATTGCGTTGTCGTCGTTAGAGGAAACGATTGATTCATATGTGGCCACGAATCAGAAGAATACCGCTGCCGTTTCGGTTGTAGCTATCAAGAACGGTGAGACTATTGTGAATAAGGCCTATGGATACGCAGATCTTGAGCAACAGAGAAAGGCAGACACCTCTACTGTATTTGAATGGGGTTCAACTTCTAAATTATTGGTCTGGACGAGTGTTATGCAGCTTGTAGAACAGGGAAAGCTTGATTTGGATACTGATATTCAGGACTATTTGCCGGAAGGATTTCTAAAGAAGCTTGAATACGATGCTCCCATTACCCTAATGAACCTTATGCATCATAACGCAGGATGGGAGGATAGATTGATCGATTTATGGTATTCATCCGAGAGTGATATTGTGGAATTAGGTGAAGCTTTACAAAAATTTGAACCAAGGCAGATCAATAAACCTGGGAGTGTTGTTGCTTATTCAAACTATGGTACCGCTATGGCTGCTTACATCGTTGAATTACAAAGCGGACAACCCTTTTACAAATATGTCAACGAACATATATTTAAACAACTGAACATGAAAGACACATCGATTCACCCGTCACAGTATGATAATCTAAACGTCTTGAAACGAAGAAATGAGATTCAAGGATACACTACGAATCTGAAACTAATTCCTAAGAACAGAGCATACATAAGCTTATACCCTGCGGGGGGCGCCATTGGAACAGCAGAGGATGCAGCTAAATTTCTCGCAGCCTTGATGCCTGTGGATCGTAGCAATTTATTGTTTGAGAACAAGGACACGTTAGACGAGATGCTGTCAACAAGTCTATATTACGATGGGACTTCTACTCCACGAATTGCACATGGCTTCTTTGAAGTAGAGTACTGGGTGCCTGCACTGGAACACGCTGGAAGTACGGCGGGATTTTCAAGTAAATTTGTTTTTGACCCGGAGTCTAATTTTGGGTTAGTAGTCATGACAAACCAGTCAAATGAAATGGCTTATAACGTTGGTCTTGTCCAGAAGGTGTTTGGAAGTAGTTTCAGCACGAATTCAGTTGAATCTGAGAGTGGAGGATATTATCTGCCTGCGCGCCGGGTCGTTTCCGGTTTTACGAAGGCATATTCGATGTTAAGTCTACAGAAATATACCACATTTGACCTTAGTAACTTTGCAAATGTTGTTGAGAGTAACGGTGCTATTGAGAAGGTCTCCATCCCTTATAATGACTTTTTGCCCGTATCCAACTTAACGATAAACTTGATCAAAGCATCTTTTATTGCTCTTGCAGTAGCCATCCTACTCAGTTTGAGAGCGATAATTGGCTATTTTATTCTGTTATCTAAATACAAAATAAAAAACTGGGAAAGACCAGGTACGGGATTTGATAAATATCATATGGTTATTAATATTGCCAGTCTGGCATTAATTTTAAATACGATCCTATTGTTCATGCGCGCCTTAGGCTTTGCCCCTTATTCTTCGTTACGCATACATCTCATTTTGAACCTGGTTTATGTGATTCTAGCTGTGGCGTATCTTGTCTTGTTGTTCTACAAACTGCTGAAGAGAAGCTACAGTAACAAGCAAAAGGCGGTATACATCATGTCTGGCATGTCGGCCCTCCTATTTGCTGCTTTTATTATGGGATGGGATTTATACTTTTAGAGCGGAATTATCGACGAGAACGTTATCAGAAAGGGCATGAAATTGTAGAAAGGACTAAACTATGAACATTCAAGATCTTCCAATTGAAATAAAAGAACATATAGGGGAAGTCCAGAAAATCACTTTTCCTAAGCAAGGTCATACTTCTACTGTGGCTATTCTGGATACGTTCGATCAAAAGTACATCATCAAGAAGACAGAAAACGATCTTTATAATGAATGGTTATCCGATGAATATAAGGTGCTCCAATACCTTTACCATACGGGACTCCCTGTTCCAAAGGTATACTCATTTCATACTGAGGACACATCGAGATGGCTTCTGATGGATTATATTGACGGGATAAGTTTAAGAGAATTTCTCTCTAAGATGCCTGACCTCCAAAGTAAAGAAAAAGCGATTTTTAACTTTGGGCTTTGTTTAAAGAAAATACATGAATGCTCTTGTCCTGTTGAATTATTGAACAATAACACTCCTTGGTTAGATACAATGCTTAACAAAGCAGAATATAATCTAACTCACTTTGCTGTAGACGGATCAGAAGAACTACTTCAACAGTTGAAAGAAGCAAGACCCAAACCAATAGAGAACACTCTCATTCATGGAGATTTCACTATAGATAATGTGCTAGTTAATGATTGCAATATTGTTGGAGTTATTGACTGGGCAGGAGCAGCTTATGGCGATCCAAGATATGATGTAGCATTAGCCATTAGACCGAAACATAATGCGTTTGATAATGAAAGAGATAGAGAAATATTTTATAACGGGTATGGAAAGTTAAGAATAACGGATGAAGAATATAATTATTTTGAAGATGGGATATATAACTTCTTTTAGTCTGGCTATAAATTGCTCTTCAAACGTATATTAATCTCTCTAGAAGGAGTCGAATAAATGAGCCCTCCAAAACATATCTTATCTGCCGCTGCAATCGTGATCAACGAACAAAATGAATTATTACTTATTAAAGGACCACGAAGAGGATGGGAAATGCCAGGTGGTCAAGTAGAAGAAGGAGAATCCCTAAGTCAAGCTGCGATCAGAGAAACGAAAGAGGAGTCCGGAATCGACATTGAAATCATCAAATTCTGTGGAATATTTCAAAATATCGAAAATTCAATATGTAACACATTATTTCTAGCCAAACCAATTGGAGGAGAATTAACGACAACATCGGAGAGCTTAGAGTCTGGTTTCTTTCCGATCGAAGAAGCCATTTTAAAAGTCGAATGGAAAAACTTCAGAGAAAGAATAGAGTATTGCTTAAAACCTGAGATGCAACCTTTTTGCATTGAGTTCAGTGATAAGAATAATATTTAAAAGTTTCCGGAAAGGAAGTTCAATCAATGAAACGAGTCGATGTAGATTACATATTTCAACGAAGGTAACAAGTGATGTTCTGAATGTAGTGTATAAAGGAGGCTATCAGATGAACAAGTACAGTGTTTATGAAACAAACAGCTTTTATTGGGATACAAAAGGGAATGACTTTTTGAGTGCAATCGTGCTTCCACATTATGGAGCATTTAACTCAGAAGAAAAACACCAACTTTTTGGTGATGTCTCAGGATTAAAGATGTTAGAGGTGGGCTGTGGAAATGGTCAATCCTTGCAGTATCATGGAGACCGCAAAGCTGGCGAGCTATGGGGTATGGATATATCCCAGAAACAGATAGAAAAGACACAACAACACTTGAGAACATACGGAATTCCTGCAACATTGATATGTTCACCCATGGAAGAGGAATGTGGGATTCCTACTAATTATTTTGACGCTGTGTATTCGATTTATGCCATAGGTTGGACAACCGATCTTGAAGGTACTTTCAGCCGAATCGCTTCTTATTTAAAGAAAGATGGTATTTTTATTTTCAGTTGGTCTCATCCAATTCATAGATGTGTCGTTGAAGAAAATGATAGATTTGTCTTCAATAAGCCATATTCTGATGAATCGTGGTATGCGATATCTCCTGACTTTTGTCAGGGTGAATTAAACTTGGCTGATCGTCAACTATCAACCTATGTCAATGCGTTAGCGAAAGCCGGATTTGTCATTGAACAAATGATAGAAGAATCCGATGAGGATATCATGCAATTACATAATAATAGCGATAGTCTCCTTAAAAGAGCGAAGATGTTACCTGTATCCTTTGTGATTAAAGCAAGAAAACGGTGATTAAATGAAATGAATCGGAGAGTGGGCTATGTTTAAATATCAAATGGATACTGCTACCTATATATCGCTATTATTTATGGGTTGAAAGCAGATCAATGGAGAACGTAATAAATCAAATTTTATTTTAACTAAAGGAGCTAGTTATGAGAAAATTACCGCTGTTTATAGTGACAGGCGCAAGTGGGACAGGAAAAACAACGATCTCTTCGCTTGTTCGCAAGCAACTTCCCGAATTTGACGTCTTTGACATGGATATCATCGATAACGTGGATTGGCAGATTGCCAAAGAGAATTGGTTGAGGATTGCGTATAACATATCGCTAAGTGGACGAGAACCTGGTTGAAGATCACAAAAGTTTTGCCAACTGGTTACTCCAGAATTCGGAAACTACGTTTGACCCGCCAATGCAAACAATTTATACGACAGAGCTTACAGCAGTGGGAGTAGCTGAACAAATTAAAGAATGGGTTCTAAAGAACTGGTGTGTTGAATGAACATCTAAAAGACATCGTCTGATGAGACGAAGGAGGTCACGAATTGTTTCTCAATGTATTACTTTGGTTGATTATTCTCTGGGTGATCTCCCTTTATTTCAGTTTCCCTAAGAAAGATCGCATGTACACAGTCAATGTGCCGAGCACATATTACATTCAATCTTCAAATCAGTTGGATATTCAGAAAAACTACGAATGCGCTGCATTTTCCAGTGCGTTTGTCTTGAGACATTTCGGTTTGGAGTCCAACGGAACAAAGCTATATGAAACCTATCCTCGCAAATTACTGGATGGGACGGTATATCCCAAAGCGGTCGTTGTTTTTTTCAGAAAACTAGGATATCAGGCAATGTACTTACGAGGAAATGTGAATACGTTGAAAAAACAGATCAGCCAGGGTGTGCCTGTTATTTTATTTATTAGAGTACATCCCAAACAACGTTATTTGCATTTTGTTCCCGTCGTTGGCTATGATGAAACGCATTTTTACTTGGCAGAATCGTTAGACCACAAGATTAATTGTGATGAAGAATATTACAATCGAAAAATCAGCATAAGTGAACTCAACGCGTTATGGAGGTCGTGGTTACCTTTTTCTCAAAACTCCTATATCGTCGTCCATCCGACGCAGATTTAAGACGGCTCTCTTTCAATGGGCATGATTTATTAGCTTTAAACGAACTAATCTGCTTTATTCGGAACGTCTGAGTGGTTAAACCAAGCAACTCATGCCCAAATGGCATGAGTTTTTTTGAACAAATCTCCTCACGTAAACCAGCTCGACTCAATTAATGGTTTTGAACAAAATAGATCAACCGTATGGGCGGTGTGATATCCATTTTATTGTTTTTTCTGGGAATTAGCTGAGTTTTTTACTAAAATGGTTGTTCGTCCACGCATCTATTCATCTACATACGTACGTTAAACTATGTCTATAGGGAGGTGTCCACACTGTGAGTCATTCAGAAGTGAAGAAACGTGTGAAGAGAAAAAAGGCAACATGCCATCCGTGTAAAGTTAAAAGAAAAGACCGCCGATTAAAAGTGGTTAAAAAGTTCGTTCAAGTAAAATGTCCGCCTCCAGAAGTGAATATATCTACCCCTACTGTTGTTGGACCAACAGGACCCTAAGGTATACAAGGCGTACAGGGCGTACAAGGTATTCCAGGTAAACAAGGGGTTGAAGGGCCAACTGGAGCTCAAGGACCAGCGGGGGGGCCACCTGGACCACAAGGACCTCAGGGACAGCCTGGTCCTGCTGGAGCGGTAGGTTCTCAAGGTCCGGTCGGACCTGCTGGACCTATGGGAGCACAGGGGATTCCGGGAGAAGCAGGGGCCGTAGGGCCACAAGGTCCGCAAGGTAATCCAGGTCCTGCCGGAGCAATTGGACCTCAAGGTTTTCCTGGAGCTGTTGGGCCGACGGGGGCGACAGGAGTAGCAGGACCGGCAGGCGCGGTAGGCCCTGCTGGAGCAGTTGGCTCGACAGGACCAGCAGGTGCAACGGGAGCAGTAGGCCTGACAGGTGCGACTGGAGTAGCTGGTCCCGCTGGAGCCACAGGAGTTACAGGTGCGACAGGAGCAGCTGGAGGCGTATTGGGGTTCGCTGACTTTTTCGCCCTGATGCCACCTGATAATGCTGCAACGGTTGCTCCAGGTGCAGATGTTAACTTCCCTCAAGATGGTCCAACAAGTGGAACGACGATCTCTCGCACGGGCCCTAGTTCATTCAATTTGGCAGCCATTGGTACGTATTTAGTTATGTTCCAGGGGAGTATGAATGAAGCTGGGCAACTTATGTTAACACTCAATGGTGCTGATCTTTTCAATTCAGTAGTGGGACGGGCAACAGGTACAAGTCAGATGCCAGGAATGGCTCTCGTGCAAACAACAGTAATAAATTCAATTCTAACCGTACGAAATCCAGCAGGTAATTCCACTGCATTAACCATGACGCCTCTTGCAGGCGGAACAAGACCTGTATCGGCACATCTTGTGATCACACAAATAGCGTGAATCCGTTAACAGGCTAGCAAACTCTCCTCAGCTTTATTAAATATGCATCCACATTGGTAATACGGGTTTGCTTGAACTGAGATAGCAGTGCTTTACCTGAGGCTGTTATCTCAGTTGGAGCGGATAATGGTACAGGAGTAAGTACATATCGGATACCCTTTTTGTTTTTGAGGAATGGTGAAAACGTCACTACTAAATTATTTTTTCAGTAGATAATATGATAAAATATTGGAAAAGCCTCAGAGGTGAGTACATGAAGAATGGACACTGGAGAAAAATAACATGGGTTGTTGCGGCATTATTATTAATCATGATCACGGCTTGCAGCGATAGCAAATTCAATCCAAATGAATTTTCAGAACAGGATCTGGCTGTGACGAAGACCGACAGTGAGGATAAGATTACGTATGGAATGAGTCAGGAAGAGGCGGAGAAAATCCTCGGTGAGGGAACATCAACCGGTGTGGGTCAATCCTATCAATACAATAACGGAATCACGATTGGTTATAGGGATGCCAATGTCGTTAGTATCATCTTGAATAAGGACTCGAAAGGGTACTTTAAGACCGCTCGCGGGGCAGAGGCGGGGATGACACATCAAGAGATTCTCGATCTGTATGGCAAGGAACATGTTTTGGTCGAATCTGAACGTAATATCGATTATGCCTATAATATTCAGAAGGAAACATTCCTGGATGAGAAGTCGCTGCAAGCGGAAAAAGATGATTTGGCTATCTATCGTGCATCGTTTATGCTGACAAAAGAGGGACAGGTTAATCAGGTTATATTGTCGGATCAACGATTTGCAACAACCTTTAAGTAAAACATGGCTGCTAGGCAGCAGGGTATTAGATAATGAAATAGTACTTATTTTTCGTATGAAGCAACCCTTCGGTATTCTGCCGGAGGGTTTTTCCCTTCACACCGTTCGATTTCAATCCGGATAACAAGTTCCTTGTTTACGTGCATATACATTACAGGAGACGGGTCAAGACTCCGGCTGTCCTAAGTTGTATGAACGGAGGGAGAGACATGGGCATTGAATCATCCTGGATGTTTGATTTGTTTGGAACCGTCTTTCCGGTTGTATTTGTTCTGATTATAGGTATAGTCCTTCTGTCGATGGGAAAGGAGGTATGGAGGTGGGGACGCAACAACTCGGAGCCGCTATTGACCGTGCCTTCACGTATCACCAGCAGACGGATGAAGATGAGTCAGTCGCAATCTGAACCGGGTAGTACAGCACGAACGTTATACTACGTCACCTTTGAAGTAGAAAGTGGAGATCGGCTCGAATTCAAAGTCAATGGCGAAGAGTATGGTTTGTGTGCTGAGGGGGATGAAGGACGGCTCTCGTTCAAAGGAACGCGTTATGTAGGCTTCGAGCGATATAATCGCGTATATTCTGAACACCTACGGGGTTAAACTGAGCAGCTTGCGCCAGAATGGCGTGAGCTTTTTTTGATTATTTACTGGACAAGCGTTTCTTAATGGGCCTAACGTGTTTTTATATAAGAAGAGGCTTAATAAGATTATGATCAAAGGATCATTACCATAGAGGAGGCAATCAATATGTCATTTACAGATCAGGTCGTTGTTGTAACCGGGGCCGCTCAGGGAATAGGACGAAGTGTGGCCGAGGCTTATGCAGTCGCTGGAGCCAAAGTTGTACTTGCCGACTACAAGGAAGCAGAAGGGGCGGCAGCGGCAGCTTCCATTCGTAATGAAGGTGGAGAAGCCATCTTTGTGCAATGTGATGTTCGGAGCGAGCAGGATATTACGAATCTGTTTCGGACAACCGTGGAAGAATTCAAACAAATTGATGTTTTGGTGAATAATGCAGGACTCGCCAAGTGGAAGTCACCCTATGAGCTGACGCTGGAAGAATGGGACGATGTACTCAATACCAATGTGAGAAGTTGCTTTTTGGCGAGTCGGGAAGCAGCCAAACATATGAAAAGTAATGAACATGGGGGTGCCATTATCAACATGGCTTCAACTCGTGCGCTGATGTCTGAGCCGGATACCGAAGCTTATGCCGCATCCAAAGGAGCGATTGTAGCTCTGACACATGCGCTGGCGGTCTCACTGGGCAAGGACCAAATTCGGGTCAATTGTATCAGTCCGGGATGGATTGAGACAGGAGACGTGGAGAAATTGAAAAAGGAGGATCATGAACAGCATCCCTCCGGTCGTGTGGGTGTTCCTTCGGATATCTCCCGTGCTTGTTTATATTTGTCTGACCCAAGCAATACCTTTGTCACAGGGACCAACCTCGTTATTGATGGAGGCATGACCCGAAAAATGATATATGAGGACTAGAACCGGGATTGACTCGGGCAAGCCCTAAGATTATCCAACATAAGAGTAATAAGCCCAAGTTAAGCACTTGGGCTTATTTGTTTTTAATAACTCGGTTGCTATAATAAATGTGATTTTACAACAGTAGAGGAATGGAGGGAGTATATGTTCGGGAAACAATCCCGGAAGGTATTTTGGCTGTTACTGCTGATCGGAGGGATGATAATGATAGGGAATGAGTCACCTGCTGAAGCTGATGGCGCAGATATACGGGCGGCCTGGGTATGGCAGGCACAGTCTGTTAGCAACGGAGATGAGCTGTTGGCCAATGCAGCTAAACATAAGATAAACAGGCTGTACGTGAATGTAGACATGACGCTGTCCAAGGAGGTATACCAGACGTTTATAGCCAAAGCAAGCCGTGCAGGTATTGCGGTTGAAGCGCTGGGAGGCGATCCATCCTGGGCACTCAGTGGCCGTGAAGGCCCCATGCTCAGATTAGCGTCGTGGGTAAGTGATTACAATCAAGCTGCTGAGACCAACGAGCAATTTGATGCCATACATCTGGATATCAAGCCCTATGTGTTACCAGCCTGGAAAGAAGATGCTAAGCCACTGGTACAATCCTGGGTAGCCAATATGAATCTGTTATTTGAGCAAGTGAGACAGGATGGCGCAGTTACAGTGAATATTGACCTGCCATTTTGGCTGGATTCCTATACCGTCACAGGAAATAGAGTTTCTGAGGATGCAGATAACGAACCATTGTCACGTTGGTTCATTGAACAAGTGGAGCATGTCACTTTACTCGCTTACCGTGACAACGCGCAAGGGAACAATGGTATCATACGTTTGATTGAACAGGAAATGAACTGGGCAGATGCCAGCAATGTGAGCGTCACGGTTGGGTTGAACACCAAGCCAATGCCTGGCGAGGAGTTCACGTCATTTGCCGGGAAAGGTGCAGCACAACTGGAAAGTGTTATTGAAGAAGTTGCCTCCGCATTCGGCGAGCATAGTTCCTATGCAGGTTCTGCTGTACATGACATCGTATACTGGGGACAACTGGAGCCGTCGGAACTGCCATCACCGGAGATTCCATCCAATCAGCCAGAGATTCGGGGAACGTATATCTGGGAGGCCTCTCAGGTGACGAATGACGGGGGAGAGCACATACTAGCATTTGCTAGAGAGCAGAATATTAACTGGTTGTATGTCCGGTTGGACCTGGATCAACCCTATTCCAGCTATCGCAGTTTTGTGAAACGGGCAAAAGCGCAGGGCATTGAGATCCATGCGATGGGTGGACACCCCATCTGGGGCAAGAAGGAGAATCGTCCACGCATTCAGCGCTTGATTGATTATGTGAAAAACTATAATGCTGAATCCGAGCCGGATGAACGATTTGAAGGCATCCATCTGGATATTGAGCCTTACACTTTGCCAGAGTGGGAGAATAGTCGGGACACCTTATTGACCGAATGGGCTGCCAATATTACATTTTTCCAGGAAGAAACGAAGAAGGACAGTGATCTCGAAACAAGCGCAGACCTTGCTGTATGGTTGGATAGCTTCGCGTTGCCAGGAAAGGATATATCTGTGGCTGAATTTATGATCGGTACACTCGATCATGTGTCGCTGATGGCTTTCCGTAACAACGCCGAAGGTTTCAATGGGATTGCTGCTGTTGTGAGTCAGGAGATGGAGATCGCCGATCGTATCGGTAAAAGGTTGATGATTTCGGTCGAAATGAAGCAGAACCACGAAGGTCCTCATATTTCTTTTTATGAAAAAGGGGCAGCGGAGATGGAACTTCAGCTTGCCAAGCTTCCGGATCTGCTGGCCGAATATCAGGCTTACCAAGGCAACATTGTTCATGCCTATGATTATTGGATTGAAGCCAAGCCCTGAACAGGCGAGTATTATAAGAAACGAGTTGCTTCGGGACTTCACCTTGGGTGAGGTTCCGGGCTTTTTTTTATGGAAAAAAGATGGAATCGTGTCACCGAATGGGCTCCTGCACAATACGATGTACGGTGATGAACAGCTGAAACAAGGGAGGAAACAGACTATGGCTGTTATTAAAGCCAACTCAGAGGACGTCAAGCTGCTGGCTAGGCTCATGAGGGCAGAGGCTGAAGGTGACGGCGAACAGGGTATGTTGCTTGTAGGCAATGTAAGTGTGAACCGGGTGCTGGTGGATTGTCTGGATTTCAAGGATATTCGCGATATCAATCGTATGGTATTCCAGAATCCAGGAGGCTACGAGTCAACACAGAAGGGGTACTTTTACCAACGGGCAAGACAGTCCGAGATTCGTCTCGCACAACGGGTGATTAATGGAGAGCGCTTCTGGCCTGCCAGCAATTCATTGTGGTTCTTCCGACCTGTGGCCGAGTGTCCGGCAACGTGGTATGACCAGCAAAATACAGGACGTTTCAAAGCGCATTGTTTCTTCAGTCCTTCAGGCGAAGACTGTCCGGAAGTATATTAAATTTTGGGAGGAATCATCATGATTAATCAGCCTTATCAACCAACAACTCAAACACTGGGTCAGCAAGCGAATTCCGTGTTGGGTCAACAAGCCAATTCTCAGGTTCAAGGTACGTCTTACAAAATCGGTAACGGAATGCCTGCCATGTCACCAACGCCAGGGATGGTATCACCAAGCTCCACAAGTGTACCCCCACTCGTATCCAGTGGAAGCCCAATGACACCAACAGGTGCAGTGATTACAACAACGGCTCCACAGTTTGAGCAGTCATACATTGAGAATATTTTACGTTTGAATCTTGGTAAATTCGGTACATTCTACATGACATATGAAGGCAACAAAGAATGGAACGCTCGCATATTCCAAGGTATCATTGAAGCAGCGGGACGTGACCATATTATCATCAGTGACCCAAAGACAGGTAGACGAATCATGCTGTTGATGGTCAACTTCGACTATGCTACATTTGATGAGCCGTTGTTGTATCAATATCCGGGCGTAGTAGGCAATTACCCGCAAGCTCCAAGCAGATAATCATTGGCACCTCATCATGTTGATTGATAACTGACATGTCACATGTCTAACACATACTGATTTACTTCGCTGTCCTGAATGTGGAGGTAATCCGCAGACAGGACAGCTTTTTACATAAACATATATACGGAGGTTACTCTAGGTTTAGAGTTATACGTAACCTTTTGGTGATAACATGGCACTTATACATGAATAGAACAAGCAGCATGCTTATATGAAGGGAGTCCATAGCATTGAATTCATGGATTGAAGGAGCGATGAAGGGCGAAACCGAAGCTTACGCACAACTGATGTCTCAATATCGCGGGATGGCTCTTGCTGTTGCCTACAATCGTTTAGGAGATACATTTTGGGCTGAAGATGTCGTACAGGAGGCGTTTACTGAAGCCTTTGGCAATCTGTCCAAGCTGGAAGCTCCTGAGGCTTTTCCCGGGTGGTTCAAGGTGATCGTGGAGAGGCAATGTTATCGCTGGCTAAGACGCAAGCAACATACCATGATTCCAGTTCAGGAGCTGGAGCATGTATTCCATGAAGAGGATCAGGCGCATAATCCGGAAAAACAAGCGGTGCAAAACGAAATGCATCGTACGCTGCGTGATTCTATTGCAATACTGCCATCATCGATGCGGATTGCTGTTGAACTGTTTTATTTGGAAGGATACTCGCTCAAGGAAATATCGGATTTCCTCGGGGTGAAGGTACCTGCATTAAAGAAAAGACTGTTCGATGCCCGATCCAAACTTAAGCGCTCTATGCCAGTAAGGGATCTGGTGTCTGTATTCAGTGACTTGTATGAAGGGGGAAAAGGATTGTTACACATTATGAATGGGGATCACGCTGCCAATCGTTTAAGAGAAAGTGGAATTCAGGGAGACATCCTGGTATGGAGAGAGTTGTATACGTTCGGCCCGGTAGCCAAAGAGATGGGAGATACGAAAGAGCGGCAGAATCGGGCTTCCGTGTTAGAGCAGCAGTTGGGCATTCCACAGGCGGAATACTTGAAGATTGAGGAGCTTGAACTCAAGGTGCATTCGTTTCAAAAATACAAAGAAATTGTTTTATGGTTCGAATACGATCTCTATGATCAGACGATGTTATCGTATCTATTGCATTATTTCAGAGGACAAGCACTCCAGAATACAAAACTGAATCTGCTCTGTATTGACTCGTATCCAGAGATTGAGCACTTTAGAGGACTGGGACAGCTTACCTCCACACAGATTGAACGTCTGTCCGGCAGTTGGCATGTGATTGAGAAAAACGAGTTACAAGCCGGTGCGCAGTTCTGGGAAGCCTATACGTCGACTGATTTCCGGCATCATCTGAATTACTTGCAGGCAGACACTTCTGCGCTACCCTTTGCGAAAGCTGCCTTTAAGGCACATTTGTCCCGTCTGCCATCTGTATCGAACGGTCTGGGACTCATTGAACAGACAACACTGGAGACCATAAGAGCAGGTGTGGAGCATCCGTATCCATTATTTCGCGAGGTAGGGGACAAGCTGCATATTCTCGGGATGGGTGATCTTGAATACTGGGCACATCTGAAGCGAATGACAGAAGGACCTCATGCCCTTCTTCAGATGACCGGTGCAACCACTTTTCCTAATTTCAAGCAGCATGATGAAAAATTCCGTGACGGAGTCCTGTCGCTAACGGAACTCGGAATTCAGGTGTTGAATGGAGAAGTCGATTGGGCACTACTGAAGCAGGATGAATTCTGGATTGGTGGATTGTATAACCCAAGCGGGAAACTAGCCAGATGGCGTTGGAATACCGCTTCGGAAACCGTAGTGGAGATTGAGTCGACATCGTAATTAACGGATAGAATCTGAGGAAATAACGTATTACAAAAAGAGAGTATCCAGCCATGCGGAAGCATGAGCGAGGATGCTCTCTTTGGTTTGGTTCTGGTAGATCATTGTTTGTGAAATGTTAAAAAAACAGCGTAATCGAGACTTTTGTTAAAGAAAAAAGGCGTTTGTGCCATTTCGTTGTCATAGGACACGGATTGACTGTGTAGTTTAGAATTATATAATAAAAGAAGCATATCTTTTTTATTCGACAGAACAAGGTGGAGGTGGAAGCATTGGGAAGTTGAAATTGCATATGAGCGGCAGAATGGCAAATATCCTACATTTTCGAAGGAGGTGGACCTATTTGCCGAAGAATGACGGCGAATAGGATGAAAATTTGAGTGACCCCTTACCGAGTATTTTAAATTTAGTAATCATTGGTTTACTTGTATTAATGAATGGTTTCTTTGTGTCGGCGGAATTTGCGATGGTGAAAGTTCGTGGAAGCCGGATTGAGGCTTTGGTGGAAACAGGCAACAAAAATGCCATCTATGCTTCCAATATCGTACGTAATCTGGATGCATATCTGTCAGCTTGCCAACTAGGTATAACTTTGGCTTCACTGGGACTCGGGTGGCTGGGAGAACCGGCAATTGCACATCTGTTAGAGCCGATGTTTACCGCATTGGGACTGGGACCAGTCTACGTTCATGGAATCTCTATTGCCATTGCATTTGTGATTATTACGATCTTGCACATTGTACTGGGAGAACTTGCTCCCAAAACGATGGCAATTCGAAAGTCTGAGACGATCACGTTGTGGTCTGCGGCTTTGCTAACGTTCTTCTACAAGTTAATGTATCCATTCATATGGGCACTGAACGGTATGGCTAACGGCTTGTTGAGACTGTTCCGAATGGCACCAGCTTCGGAGATGGACTCCGCACATAGCGAAGATGAAATACGCATTCTGATGAAAGAAAGCAATAAGAGCGGTTTAATTGATAACACTGAATTAGCACTTGTTGATAATATATTTGATTTTACGGATACAACCGCCCGTGAAATTATGATTCCGCGGACGGAAATGATCTGTCTGAATGCCAATGAGTCCATGCTGGAGAATCTGGAGATTGCCAGTGAGAGTATGCGAACAAGGTATCCGGTATATAACGGAGACAAGGATCATATTATCGGCTTTATTCACATTAAGGATCTGATGCGATCCCAACTTACGGATACCATCTCCGTGATCCGGCCCATCCTGGCTGTGCCAGATACCACGCTAATCAGTGATCTGCTCAAACGTATGCAGCGTAGCAAGACACAGATTGCGATTTTGATTGATGAATACGGCGGAACCTCCGGCCTTGTCACACTTGAAGATATCATGGAAGAGATCGTAGGCGAGATTCAGGATGAATTCGACCATGAGCGTCCTGTCATTGAACAAGTGGATGAGATGGAATACTCTATTGATGGATTGATGCTGATTGAAGAAGTCAGCGAACGATTCGGACTGGAGATGGATCGTGCCGATTACGATACCATCGGGGGCTGGTTATACTCCAGAGTAGATGCCATTCCACCTGAGGTCGGTCAATCGGTTGAGTATGGGGGTTATGTATTTGTCATTCAAGAGACAGAGCATAAGCGGATTTCCCGAGTGAATGTGATTAAGCTGGAACTGTTGGTTGAAGAAGAAGGCGCGTAGCCGGATCGAAATTGTAACAAATGAAGCTGTATGTTGACGTAATGGTCATCGTACAGCTTCTTTGCATGTTCATGATTCTTTGGGTGCATGAATGACAATATCGGCGTAACGATTCTCCGTGACCAAGCTGTTCTCGATAGAAATTCGCTTATAAGTGACGTAAACATTCTCTCCCGGAGCAAGATCATACTGGATATTCAGCTTTTTTCGAGTGGATTGGGTTGTTGTCGGTGTCTTAATGGTGATGATGGCGTACATAGGCGTATCGACAAAAGTAACCTCGTGAGAATTGTAGTCCCCCACCTTAATGGTGGATAACACGGGATTTTGCTTAAACTGGGTCAGGTGATCATTCACCATGCCAAGTGTTACGGGTAACACATAAAACAGAAGTACCAGAGGCAGAAGGCAGAAAGCAATCCCGAAAACACGTAAAAATTTGACATGGGAAAGGGTTCGTCCGCTCTGCTTGAGTAAAAGAAAAGCAAGGACGGGGGACAGTACAAGTCCCCAGATCATAAAGGGCAATACATAGCGTTCAATCCCCATGCTTATCCAGCTTTCCCGAGCTGTAGCCAAGAAATATATTAAGGTCCCTGCGGTAAGCGCACTCACCAAGATAACAAGCCAACGTTTGAACGAGCCGGAAACTTCGATATGTAGTTGATTCGGATTGGAGCTGTGACGATGCCTTCTGGATTTGGATTGAAATTTACTCAAGTTATACCCCTCATTTGCAAATCTTGTTGGTTAATATGGTTTCGTGTATCCATTACCCAATACATACGGGCTGGAATAATTTAGGTTTCAACCATGCTGGAGATGCAAGCATAGACAAAAGACGCTGCCGACAGAAACATCGGAGCGTCTAATTTTTTTTGAAACCTGTCACCCGATCCGTCCGTTTATACCCTTACACAAAATCAAATATGGAACCGGAGGATGGATCAATATGCGGAAAATGAAAACGAAGAGTGCAGCATCTATACTAAAAATAACCCTTGTTGCCTTGTTAATGGTGCCAACAATCTTGGCTATACCTACGTCCGAACCAGCCGTTGCAAGCCCGATGATCAACGTGTCCTCTGGTGCCCTTACAGCTCCGCCACCGCCAGAACCATCCATCCATTCGTTTGCTAACACTCGAGAACTTGGACATATCTATCAAGCGGTCGGTGCAGTCATTCCTGGGGGTGGACTATCGGCTATCGTCAATACCAAGACCATGACATATACAGCAATGAAGACACTTGCCGTAGATTATCGACTTGAGCGCTGGACAGGAACAGCATGGGTAACTTTCAAAACGAGTTCCAACAATGCAACGAATACAAACTTACTGAATGCCGCATCGGATTGGACCGTTATGCCAGGATATTATTATCGCGTTACCAGTATTCATACAGCGTATGATGGAAGTACCACGGAAACAAGCAAACATGTCTCTGGCACCGTGTTATTCTGATCTTATCGACGGGTGCTGCCTGGAAACTTCTGCTCTTGAAAATCGTTGGCAATAGCAGTCATTTCTTCTTCCGAAAGGGTGCCAAACAGACTCATATTGTTGGAACCCATCATCCACTGAAAGGAGTTATAGGGTGGGCCGATATACATCAGTGCTTCCGAGCCATCCGCCAGCTTTACGGTTCTCATATCACGAAGCATGGCCCCTTCAATTTTCTCGCCAGGCATGACATGGACATAATCAAACTGGATGATCTCATCCTCTATGCTCTTGCCTTCACTGGTATATTGAACTCTCATTTGGTTGGACTCATAATAATCGTCTGGATTCACAGGGTTTTCAGTATCAAGCACGAGTTCGAATTTGACCTTGTTGAATCGCTCGGGAATGGCATTGGATAACAGAAAGTCACCCATGAACCCTTCGCGTGCAATATCTTCCGTAACAAGTACTGGACGAAACAGATGGCTCGATAACTCATACGAAGGTGTATTAAGAGCTTCTTCTTCTTGTACTTTAAGAATGTCGTCTAAGCTGGTTTCCGGTGGTGGAGGCGTTTTGGCTGTTGACGGATCAGCCCCCAGATGGGTCGTGCGATCCTCGATGACAATGGATTTCATGCCATTACCCCAATCTTTGATGGATTGCACAAAAGGGGACACCGCTTGCGTACCGGACGGCAGGCTGAAAATAACGGCTCCGATGGTCACGGACGTAGCTACGACAATTGAAAGTCGCAAGGTACGTATTCTTTTTTTACGTAAACCGATTCTGTTAATTTCCCTGTTTACCTTCTGCCAGGATTGCTGCATGGATTCGGTATGGGAGGCGGAAGGGGCAGAGACGGCCTGATGGAAAGCTTCATCAAAAGCCAGGTCAAACGCAGCGTCGAAATATTCGTCTTCCAGCTCTGAATCGAATTGCTCCACGTTTTTATCGGACTTGCCTTTGCTCAATGCTTCCACCCCATTCCTTATGTAATTTCTTCTTGATACTGCCACGGGCTCTGAACAAGCGTTGCTTCACAATGTCTTCGGAGGTATCCAGCAGTTCAGCCATCTCTCGGTAGGAGAGACCTTTTTTCCACCGTAACTCCACCAATACACGATATTCCGGTTTGAGCTGTCTGAGATAATATTCAATGGACTCTTCCATCATCTGCGTTTCTACCATGCTTTCCACGGAAGCTGCCGTCTGATTCATTGTCTCCATATCTATAAAAACACTATCCGTATCCAATTGGTTACGGTTATTTTTATTTTTTCTCAGATAATTAATAGCTGTGTTCCGTGTGACAACCTTGAGCCAGGCTTTCAGTTTGACCTCGTCTTCAAAGATGGGTTTGTTTTTAATGATTTTGATAAAAGCTTCCTGAATAATATCTTCTGCTGCAGCACGCTCCTTGATGATATAAACGATAAGACCATGTACCATATTATAATATTCATAATACACTTCTTCTTGAAGTGAAGAGCCTAAATTATGGAAATCTGAGGCTAGTAATAACTGGAGCCGATTGGCCATGATGTTCTCCTTTCTGGTGAACAATCCACAAACATTGGTATCATTACATTTTACAACATAATATGGAAACGGTACAATGGGAGGTTGGTCCGAGAAAAACCAGACGAGGAGAGCGTGTGTAGCTCCGGGAAAGTTTGCTGAAAATTAATAAAAGGCCGTCTCGCCAACCATGAAAACATGATTGCAAGACAGCCTTTTTCGACTATTCAGAGAAATTACATTAAGGGAGATAACTCTCCGTAATAAGTTAGAATGCCCAGTCTCCCTTAAGGAAGATGGCTTCGCGTTCGCCGTTTGCCGTGATACCGTAAATGTCCGTCTCGGGAGAGCCCATCATGAAGTCCACGTGGGTGATGCTGGTGTTCATGCCGCGAGCTGCAAGCTCTTCAGGAGACATCGTTTTTCCACCTTCGATATTGAATGCATAGGAACTGCCAATCGCAAGATGGCACGACGCATTCTCATCATACAATGTCGTGTAATACAGGATACCACTCTCAGAGATCGGTGAATGGAAAGGAACCAAAGCGACTTCGCCGAGGTAATGAGATCCTTCATCCATGGAAATGAGTCTTTCCAGCGTATCCTGACCTTTTTCAGCATTAAAATCAATGATACGTCCGTTCTCAAATGTGAGTGAAAAACGATCAATAATACTGCCGCCATAGCTGAGTGGTTTGGTGCTGGACACCTTGCCATTAACGCCATGTTTGGCTGGAGCGGTGAATACTTCCTCTGTCGGGATATTCGCGACAAAAGGGGTGCCTTGCTCATTCACGCTACCTGCCTGCGCCCAGATATGACCTTCTGGAAGCTCGACAGTAAGATCCGTCCCTGGGGAGAGGAAATGTAATGCTTGATACTTCTTGTTGTTCAGGGCAACGGCTTTGGTCTCCAGTCGTTCAATATGCTGTTCCCAAGCCGCTACAGGGTCCTCCAGATCGGCTCTCACCGCAGCAAAAATGGCTTCCCACAACTGGCTAACCTGCTCAGCTGCCGGGAGATCCGGGAATACTTTGGCTGCCCAATCGGGGGAAGGACATGCCACACCCGTCCAGCTCATTTTATCCGCCTGTTGATACTGACGGTACTTGGCCATCGCCTGGCCATATGTACGCTGATGAGTGGAAATCCGCTCCGGGTCAATACCTTTCATCAGATCTGGGCTGGATGACAATACGGTCAGAAAGGCTGCATTATTGGCCGCCAGTTCTTCAAGCTCCGCTGCATGCCATTTCGGCGGCTCTTGGAAGGATTCCTCAGGGGCCATCTCGAACCGCAATCGATTGACGGTTTCATCTCCGTATTTTACAATCACCTGCTTGGCGCCAGCTTCATATCCCTTACGTACCAGCAAACGTACGAATTCAGCGGTATCAATCATCGCAGAGATGACAAATACTTGTCCTGGTTGCACGTTAGCACCTACTCTTACAGCAAGTTCAGCGTAACGATCCAGTTTTTGTTCAAAACTTAACATATGAGTTCCCTCCATTTGTTGAATTTTTGACCTGTTGACGCAGGAAAAGAGAGGAGTAATCTCCTCTCTCCTAATCACATCAAACGGGATTAAAATGCCCAGTTTCCTTGCAGGAAGATCGGCTCTTCCGTGCCTTCGGAGGTCACACCGTGGATGTTCATTTCTCCGGATCCAATCATGAAGTCTACATGAGTGAGGCTGGAGTTCATGCCACGTTCAATCAGCTCTTCTTTGGACATCGTTTTACCACCTTCCAGACAGAAGGCATAGGCATTACCAATCGCCAAATGGTTGGAGGCATTTTCATCAAACAAAGTATTGTAGAACAAAATATTGGTATCGGAAATTGGGGACTGATGTGGAACGAGGGCTACTTCACCCAGATAGTGTGCGCCATCATCTATCTCGATCAGGTTTTTGAGTGCATCGAGACCTTGATCGGCGGTATAGTCAACAATTCGGCCGTTCTCGAATGTTAGTGAGAAACCGTCAATCAGGTTGCCGCCGTAGCTCAGTGGTTTCGTGCTTCGCACTGTACCGTTAACACCCGTTTTCAGCGGAGCCGTGAATACTTCTTCCGTAGGCATATTGGCAATAAAGACATGTCCTTGCTCATTCACACTTCCACCGGATACCCAGATATGGCCTTCTGGAAGTTCAATGGTCAAGTCTGTGCCTGGAGCTGTATAGTGAAGCTTCTTGTATTTTTTGTTGTTCAACAGATCAGCGCGGGAATCCAGGTTTTGCAAATGGGTTTTCCATTCGGCAACAGCATCCTGCTCACCGATCCGTACTGTTTTGAAAATGACATCCCATAGGCGGTCTACTTGTTGCGCTTCTGGAAGATCCGGGAACACTTTAGCTGCCCATTCCGGAGAAGGAACGGCCACGATAGACCAGCTGAATTTGTCAGCCATCTGATAAGAACGATATTTTTCGAGCGCTTTGCCGCGCACTTTTTGGCTAGTAATAATGCGTTCCTGCGCTACACCGTTCAGCAGATCCGGATTTTCAGCGATGACGTGCAGAATAGCGGCACCTTCTTCAACCAGTTCAGTCATTTCAGCTGCAAACCATTTTGGTTCAATGGAGAAGGCTTCATCAGGTGCAAGATCGTAATGAAGACGTGTAACGGTTTCATCACTCCAGTTTACTTTGACCAATTTCGCACCTTTACCGTAGGCTGCTTTGACAATCAGTCGTACAAAGTGTGCTGCCGAGATTGGAGCGTTAACCACGAGTGTCTGTCCAGGATGAACATTGACACCGACTTGTACAGCCAGTTCAGCATATTGCTGCAGATTCGTTTCAAAAGTATTCATGCTATTTTTTCCTCCAATGTGATAATAATATCGTAGCTTGTTGGCTATTATAGTCCTCATTACAACTATGTAAGGACTCAGAATGGTTCCTTCATTGAATAAGGTATACGTTGCTACGTTATATATTGTACAATTAACCAATAATAATTACCAAACTAGGTTTACCAGAAATGTTGGAGACCGACTGTAGATGAAAGATTAAAGGAGAGAATGATTGTGAATATTGAAATTATAAGTACTGAAATGCGCCGTGAAGGTGAAAAAGGATACGTGGGAAATACCGTTTACCGCACAGAAGGCGAAAAGTCAGTATATGAGATTACCTTCATGAGCAAGAACGGAAAAGATTGGGACTATAGCTTGCATTTCACGGAGCAATCCGGTGATGAAGAAGAGTTACTGCGGATGGACGAGTTGCTTGAGAATGATGACGATCTGTACAATCAATTGCTCGATGCTGCTTTGGAGGCATTTCCGGCTTAACTGGCCGAGATGTTCTTGTTCTATTGTGTTGTGTCGATGACTATACTAGACGGTGTATGCCCGAAACAGGGTGTATACCGTCTATTTTATTGGAAATGTTGAATAGATGATCCAGAAAAGGGAAGTCTACGAGATGAATGGAACCAGAGAGACAATCCGCCTAATGGGAGGTAACCGTGAATGGCATCTGACAATCTGATTACAGAAGGGTTGACGGGGCTTGAAGAAGTCGCGCCCGATATTCTCAGTCTACGTACACTATTCGTTAATGTCGTGTTCATCGGAGAGCCAGGAAGCAGGAACTGGGTCCTCGTGGACACTGGAATGGCGAGGTTCACGGATCATATTGTTCAGGTTGCAAACGAACGTTTTCAAGGTCCGCCATCTGCGATCATTTTGACACACGGTCACTTCGACCATGTAGGAACCGTTATTGAACTGGAACAATTCTGGGGTGTGCCAGTGTATGCTCATCCGCTTGAAATTCCGTATTTAACGGGATTAAAAGATTACCCGCCAGCGGACCCTTCTGTGGGTGGAGGTCTGATGTCCAGGTTGTCATTTGCTTATCCCAATGAGGCAATCAATCTGGATGATCGGATATTCAGTCTACCTAAAGATCATTCCGTTCCAGGTCTATCAGGATGGGAGTGGGTGCACACGCCAGGTCATACGCCTGGACATGTGTCGCTGTTTCGGGAAGCAGACCGTTTGTTAATTGCGGGGGACGCAATCATCACAGTGAAGCAGGAGTCGCTGTGGAGTGTGTTGCTTCAGGACAAACAGTTGCATGGCCCGCCTTCCTATTTTACAACCGATTGGCAGGCTGCTCATCAATCTGTACAGCATATAAGGCATCTGGAGCCGAAACTTGCGATTACCGGGCATGGGCATGCCTTGAGCGGAGATATGCTGAGTGAATCCTTGAAGCGACTTGATCTGGACTTTGAAGAGAGCACTGTGCCGGATCACGGCAAATATGTGGATTAATTGAACCATCATATGAAAGGCAGCAGAGACAGCCGTAACGTATTACAGCTGTCTTTTTCCTGTCTTTTTTGTCTTTCTATTATGAATTTGTTCTCTATCATAGATTGGTATTTTGCGCTCGGGCATGATATAGTCGAGCCGTATAATATAACCTTAGTATGCAGGAGGTACATATAACGATGACACAGCAAAATGCAGCATTTGAAGAACAATTTGGAGGGATTCCGGCCATTTGGCTTCGTTTTAATCAGTTTGAAGCGGCAGTTATTCCTAGCGTGGGTGCCAACCTCGTTGCTTTTCGTGATACAGAAAAGGATTTTCGTTACTTGAGAGAACCGAATCAGGATCAGATGGATGAGTTTATGGCTGCACCTGCGGTCTATGGAATTCCGATTCTTTCTCCACCGAACCGTTATGAGGATGGACGCTTCCCCTGGAATGGTAAAGTCTATCAGTTGCCTGTGAACGAACCGGCTACAGGTAACCATTTGCATGGATTTTTGCATGATGCCGAGTGGAAGGTTGAGGGATACGGTTCGGATCAGCTGGAGAGTTATGTGTTGCTTAGCCAGGACGTGAAAGAAGGGCATACATTCCATCAGTACCTGCCGTTTACGTTCACGGTGACGCTTCGTTACTCTTTGAGCAGCCAAGGACTTCAGCAGCAATTGATCGTTCGCAACAACGGGACTGAATATATGCCGAATTTGTTTGCATTCCATACGGCGATTGCTGTACCTTTTGCACCGGACAGTCAAGCCTCGGATTACACGGCCAAAGTTACGATTGGACAACGTCGTGAATTGAACGAGCGTTCTCTGCCAACAGGACAATTTCAACCGCTTACACCTGAGGAAGAACAATTGAAGAAAGACGGGGTCAGTCCGTTCTTTGCTGCCATGGATAATCATTACACTGCGGAGCCGCAGAATGGACGTAACTATATGGAACTTACGGATCACCGTACTGGAGACAAACTGGTATACGATGTGGGTACTTCCTACAAGCACTGGATGATCTGGAACAATAACATGGGTGGCGAATTCTTCTGTCCTGAACCACAGATGAACCTGGTTAACGCTCCTAATGTTGAAGGCATACCTGCAGAAGAAATCGGATTGATCGGTTTGGAACCAGGTGAACTATTCGAACAGAGCAGCCGATTGTATCCAATTGCGTCACAAAAATAATTCACGCTCATTTTGCACTACGCTTACAATTTTGTCGAAAAGGTGAAAACCTGCTCGTAAATCATGTATAATATGACGAGATACACAAGCTTTGTAGAGACCCAGACCATCTTTTTGGAGGAGGACAAGCAAGTGGAATACCGCATTGAGAGAGATACGTTAGGCGAAATGAAAGTACCAGCCGACAGGCTGTGGGGAGCTCAGACGCAGCGCAGCAAGGAGAACTTCCCGATTGGCAGTGAACATATGCCGATGGAAGTTATCCGTGCCCTTGCCATTTTGAAAAAAAGTGCTGCGGCCAGTAACCATAAATTAGGTAAATTATCTGCGGCTAAGTCCGATGCTATTGCTTATGCAGCAGACGAGATTATTGCAGGCCGAATTGATGACCATTTCCCACTGGTAGTATGGCAGACGGGAAGCGGAACACAATCCAATATGAACGTGAACGAAGTGATTGCCAATCTGGGGAACCAACTGCTGGAGCAAAAGGGCAAGGAAGAGCGTCTGCATCCAAATGATGACGTGAACATGTCCCAGAGCTCCAACGATACATTCCCAACGGCTCTGCATGTCGCGGGTGTTCTGGCTGTTGAGGATCAACTCTTGCCGGCCATTGCGGTATTAAAAGCCACTTTTGCAGACAAGTCGGAGGCATTCAAGGATATTATCAAGATTGGACGTACCCACCTCCAGGATGCAACACCAATTACGCTTGGTCAGGAGATCAGTGGTTGGGAAGCCATGCTGGGCAAGAGTGAGCGTATGATCCGTGAAAGCGTACAGTATCTGAAGGAGCTTGCGATCGGCGGTACAGCTGTCGGAACGGGCATTAATGCACATCCGGACTTTGGGGACTTCACTGCCAAGGAGATTGGCAAACATACGGGGAAAGATTTTGTATCTGCACCAAACAAATTCCACGCACTTACAAGTCATGATGAAGTTGTGTATGCGCACGGTGCGGTTAAAGCGCTTGCAGCTGATTTGATGAAAATTGCCAATGATGTCCGATGGTTGGCCAGTGGTCCTCGTAGTGGATTGGGCGAGATCCGTATTCCTGAGAATGAGCCAGGCAGCTCCATTATGCCAGGTAAAGTCAATCCAACTCAGAGCGAGGCCATCACTATGGTGGTTACGCAGGTCATGGGTAATGATGCAGCGATTGGTTTCGCGGCAAGTCAGGGTAATTTTGAACTGAATGTATTCAAACCGGTTATCATCTATAACTTCTTGCAATCCGTGCAACTCTTGGCGGACTCCATTATTGCGTTTAATGACAAGTGTGCCGTGGGCATCGAGCCTAATCTGGATCAGATTGAACATAATCTGAACAATTCGCTTATGCTGGTTACAGCGCTTAACCCGCATATTGGTTATGAGAATGCAGCCAAAATCGCGAAACTTGCACATAAAGAAGGTTTGTCTTTGAAACAGGCGACGTTACAAACGGGCCTGCTTACCGAAGAGCAATTTGATCAATATGTCGATCCAGCCAAAATGATCGCTCCAAAGGCCTAAAATCAGCCAAAATGAGCAATATAGATCACTGAAGAGGACGACCTGCACAAGCAGGTCGTTTTTCTTATGATTACCGATGAACTTAAAGCTTGTCAGACTATACGTATACATATAAACTACATATGCACCAGTTTTAATTTAATTATGGGATTCGTATATATTTGGAGGTTTCCGCGTTGTCAAAAACGAGAAGATTTACGATACGCTCCAAAATTTTATTGGGCTATCTTGTGGTTGTGCTTTTGTTTGGAGCTGTTCTGTTAGTGCTTACGGCCCAAATTAATGTGTTACAGAAGGAAAATGATTTTATCTCCCATCATGATCTGGAAGTACATAATCTGACCAACGCGATTGAAAAAAATGTCTTGAACATGGAGACAGGACAGCGTGGATTCATGATTACAGGTAATGAAAGTTACTTGGAGCCTTATTCCCAAGGCCTATCCCAGTGGAGTTCCAACTATGATCAGTTGAATGCTCTCATTAGCGATAATCCTTCACAGCAGCAGAGTCTGCAAAGCATCAAAGCTCATATTACACGCTGGATTGAGATTGCTGGGGAGCCGTCGGTAGACTTGAAAAAGCAAGGGGATCAAGCAAAAGTAGTTGCATTCTTCGAATCTGATCCGGGTAAAACTGAAATTGATCTACTGCGCTCTCAACTTACAACCTTCCGTAACACAGAGATCACTCTGACCGAGGCGAGGGTTACTGAACTTGCCAGACGCAGTTCTACACTGCTGTCGATTATGTACACGCTGTGGGGTATTATTGCAGCATTATCCATTGCAGCCGCGATTGTGATATCAGGAAATATCGTCAAAACGTTGCGAGATGTTATGCAAACCATCAGTGATATCTCCAAAGGTGGAAACCTGAAGCAGCGAATTCAGGTGCGCACACATGATGAAGTGGGAGACCTGGGCCACGAAACCAACAAATTACTGGATGAAGTACAGGAACAGAATCGGGTCAAAGACCAGATCACAGGCATTGCCACACTCTTACAGAACCCGACCAATATGGAAGGATTGTCCCGCTTGTTCCTGAACGAGCTAGCCATGTTGTTTGAAGTTCCCTATAGCGTCTTATATTACTGGAAAGACAATCGACTGCTGCGCGTGGCTGCATATGCTGGGGATGGAGAGAAAGAACGTTCGCTCGGTAAAGTGTCGCTTGCTCCGGGTGAGGGGCTTGTAGGTCAAAGTGCTGTGGAGAAGCGAGTTCTACGCATGAATGATCTGCCCCAGAACTATATCCGAATCTCTTCGGGTCTTGGGTATACATCTGCCACATCACTTACTGTAGTCCCGGTCCTGTTCGAAGGCAGAACGATTGCAGTAATCGAGCTTGCTTCAATGAAGCCGTTGCAAGAGAATGATATGAAGCTGATGCAAGAGCTGACGGATATTTTTAGTGTTTCCCTACACTCTACCGTCACTCGCATGGAATTACAGCAATTATATGATGAGTCACAAGTTCTGAATGAAGAATTACAGGCACAATCGGAGAAACTTCAGGCTCAGACCGAAGAGATGTTGTCTCAGACGGAGGAACTGCAAATGCAGACCGAAGAACTTCATATGCTTAACGATCGTCTGGAAGTACAGAAGAGTGCTGCAGAGACATCAGCCAATGAACTTTCGGTTGTGGCAGATCAGTTACGAACGAGCTCGGGGTACAAATCCGAATTCTTGGCGAACATGTCCCATGAACTGCGGACACCGCTCAACAGCATGTTGATTTTATCTGAGATATTGTCTGAAAATAAAAATCAACACTTGAATAGTGAAGAGCAGAACTATGCTTCAGTCATTCACAAATCAGGAAAAGACCTGCTGAATCTGATCAATGATATTCTGGATCTATCCAAGGTGGAAGCCGGACAGATGGAAGTGGATTTCGATGATGTCTATCTGGGCAGTGTTCCTGAAGTTATGAACCAGTATTTCCTGAAAACAGCGGAACAGAAAAAAATAGATTTCCGAATTCAGCTCCAAAGTCCTTTACCGGAAACGATCGTGACGGATGAGATGAGATTGCATCAGATTCTCCGAAACCTGCTCTCGAACGCATTCAAGTTCACCAGTGAGGGTGAAGTTGCCTTAACCATCTCCAAAATGAGTCTGGCTCATCCTGAATTGAAAGATCAAGAGACCGACGTGATTGCTTTTTCCGTCAGTGATACAGGGATCGGAATTGCGGATAACAAACTCGTGCAGATCTTCGATGCTTTCAAACAGGCGGATGGAGCTACAGCACGTAAATACGGAGGAACCGGACTTGGCCTGTCGATCTCTCAATCGCTTGCGAATTTGTTGGGGGGTTCAATCTCGGCTACAAGTCGTGAAGGACATGGCAGTGTGTTCACGCTATTCCTGCCACTGCGAAGAGATGAACCTGAGACTATGAATGCATCGCGGTTGTTCCTGAATGAGGTGGCTACCACTACACCTGAGATCAATAAGCTTCCTTCAATCACTTCCGGACAATCGGATGTTTTATTGACACCTCTGGAAGAAGCGTTGCTCAGCGGACGCCAAGTACTTGTCGTTGATGATGATATACGTAATGTATATGCCCTGGCTAACGCCCTTGAGCAATACGGTATGAATGTCATTTCAGCGCAAAACGGGTACGAGTGTCTGGAATTGTTGGAGCGTGGAGGAGTCAAACCTGATATCATCATGATGGATATTATGATGCCGGAACTTGATGGTTATGAGACAACTCGCCAGATCCGTGAACGACTTGGTCTGACTCAGCTTCCGATTATTGCGCTGACAGCCAAGGCCATGAAAGAGGATCGGGAGAAATGTATTGCAGCAGGTGCTTCGGACTATCTCAGCAAGCCATTGAATATCAAAGATGTATTATCCCGTATGAAATTATGGATGAATCCCGAAACCATGGAAATCTGATCTAAAAACCTATGCCGATTACAGGAAAGTGCGCTGTAATTAGGTCATAGGTTTTATTTTTTTGCCGTGTAAGCTTTATTCAGAAAATTGATGTTATAATACTTAACAATAAATAAAAGTTGAACGCATAAATATGGATTTAATTAGAAAAACAATGCGAAATTTAGTTTCGTTAACCAGAATGACATAACATTGTGTTATATATATGGGAGGTAGTGTCCATGCAACTTACGGTTAAAGAGGCTTTACAGGTATACCCGTTGTCAGAGGCCAAACTGGTTGCGGGTGGAGAAGGGACTTCACGGATGATGAAATCCGTTAATGTCATGGACGCTCCTGATATCGCGGATTGGATCAAATCCGGAGAAATGTTGTTCACCACTGCTTTTATTATGAAAGACAGTGAGACGGATGCACTACGTTTGATGCGACGTTTGAATGAACGCGGCTGCGCAGGACTCGGCATCAAGCTGGGGCGTTTCTGGCAGTCCATTCCCCAAGGTATTGTCGAAGAAGCTGATCGACTTCGGTTGCCACTGCTTGAGCTCCCCTTTCAATTCACCTTCTCGGACCAGATGAATGCCTTGTTCAAGGCTGAACATGAACGCAGTAACCGATTACTGCATGAGGTTGTGCAGAAACAGAAGAAATTAATGCAGTTTGCACTGCAACAGCAGCCACATCGGAATGTGTTTGCCGAACTTGCCACGGTGCTGAACTATCCGCTTGCCGTCATTGGTTCACGTGGGCATGTGCTGTATGGTAGTGAAGGCATTGCAGGGGATGCTGTAACCCAAGGCTGGCCTTGGAAATCCGTCATGCACCGAGTGAAATGGAATCAGGGAAGTTGTCATCGCGTACCCATCAAGCAAAATGATGAAGAATACGGATCGTTGCTTGTGTTTACCGATTCAGCCTTATCCCTTCGAGCGGAGGAAGAACTGTTCCAGCAGGCTGCCGATGTACTGGCATTTTATATGGATATGACTTATCGCGAGCATATTAATCCGACTGTGCAAGATGAGATGCGCACACTGCTTTCGCAGTATCTGGATAACAAAATGACTGTTCAGGAATTGACCACTTTGAGTGAAAACAAAGGTGTACATCTGTTCCAGGGAACCTATCAGTGCGTATTGATTACACTTGAGCCGACTCTGTTTGCCGAGGGAAAGCTGCTTAAACAGATTCATCGCGAGTTGCAATACAATCCGCTGATGCAATTCACGGCCTCACAGCATTTTCAGATCGAAGATGGCATTCTGTCCATCTACACCTGCCCAACAGGGCGAGATTATGGAGAGGAGCTGTCAAGTTTTCTCTTGAGCCGTTTCGGTGATGTTCTGGCAGCGCAAGAAGCAAAAGGGGCACCGGCTCCGCGTTTCTGGATAAGCAAAATGAAACATGAACCCAAATCGCTCCGTGAAGCATACCAGGAGTGTCTGGATACACGACAACTGGCTCGTCGATTCGGCATGAAAGACCGTGCGTTGCAATTTGAAATGCTCGAATTTGCCTATGTGTTCCAACACGTACCGGATAACATCATGGAGAACTACTGCAATAAAGTACTTGAACCGTTACTTGCCAGGGATGGTGATCCCAATCAGGTGCTGATGAATACATTGGAGTCCTTTATCGAGAATGACGGACTGATCAATGAAGCTGCCAAGCAACTGTTTGTGCATCGCAACACGGTCACTTATCGGATGGAGAAAGTTGGCAGCTTGCTGCAAATGGACTTTAAGAAAACAAATGATTTGCTTAAGTTAAAGCTGGTATTCACCTTCCGCAAGTTCGTGCGGGACAAAGCAGCGGCAAGACCCCACAATGTCCAACTCTAGACCGTACATTGTGCAACATGACAATGCTAACGGGTCATATCCCCGAGAACCGCATTCCCTTGATGGAATGCGGTTCTTTCATGTTTAAGGACCACAAAAGCTGCTCTCCCCGTGCACAGCAAACAAATCACAACTCTGATGTTATGTTATATTACAAAATTGCGTAAATATTGTTGTCGTGACATTGAACGGCACTTAGAATGAAGAACAATAATCCACAACAGACCGGAGGTTCTAACATGAGCGACTTAATTAAACTTGTTAACAACTGGTCTATCACACAGTTTGTGCATACGTTTGGCGGCTTATTTGAGGAATCACCATGGGTGGCTGAGCGTGCCGGGCTTTCACGACCTTTTGATTCATTTGAACAGATGATGAAAGTAATGAAAAACGTGGTTCAGGCATCGGATGACCAGGTGAAGTTGCAGTTGCTTCGAAATCACCCGGATCTTGGAGCACGTATCAGCATGAGCAGCAACTCCATTCAGGAGCAGGCTGGTGCAGGACTTGATTCACTCTCACAAGAGCAATACAACGAACTTCAACAATTAAACAAAGCATATACAAGCCAATTTGGCTTTCCTTTCATATTGGCCGTAAAAGGCCATACCGCAAGCTCCATCCTCGAATCCATGAGACAACGTCATCGCCGAGGCAGGGAAGAAGAATTCGAGACTGCAATGAAAGAAGTATTCAAGATAGCGGGCATTCGTTTGGAGCAGTGGCTTGCACAGATCGGTCATGAACATGAGTTCGTGAGCAAGCCAGCCGCAGTGCAGCAGCGGACGATGTATTACGGCAAAGGGGATGTGTGGATGTACCGTTCCTACGCCAAACCGTTGACGGGTATCCAGTCCATTCCGGAATCTCCTTTTATGGGACGCAGTAATATTCTGTTTGGATTGAACATCAAGGTGGCTGTGCAGGGGGATGAATTCTTGCCTTCTTTTGCAGAAGGGGATAATTCGCTGGTGGTCGCAACCGATTCGATGAAAAATTTCATTCTCAAACATGCAGCGGACTACACAGGTGCGACGGTGGAAGGATTTCTTGCGCTGGTAAGTCGGCGTTTCCTGGAGACGTATCCGCAGATGAGCAAGGTTCAGATGACAGCAGATCAGATTCCTTTTGAAGATATACCCATTGGATTAGAAGGAAGTTATCGACCGAGTGCGCTCGTATTTCGTTATTCGCAGAATGATCGTGCGACAGCTGCCGTGGAAGCAGAACGAACAGGAGACTCGATTGAACTCAGCAACCATTTCAGTGGTGTAGCCGATCTGAGACTGATCAAGGTCAAAGGCAGTGAATTTGCCGGATTTATGCAGGATGAATATACCACTCTTCCAGAGACATGGGATCGACCGTTATTTATTTTCCTGAACATCAATTGGCGTTATGAAGATCCGAGAGATGGCATGGACGATCAGCGTGGACGGTATGTAGCGGCGGAACAGGTCAGAGATTTGGCTGCTGCGGTATTTCATGAGTGTCGATCCGCTTCTATTCAACATCTGATCTACCAGATTGGACGAAGGTTGTTAAGTCGATTTGAGCAACTGAGTGAGGTTTCATTTGAGTCCAACAATCGGACTTGGGAGACGGTGCTGGAGGAAGTGAAAGAGGGAGAAGGCAAAGTATTTACCGAGCCGAGACCACCATATGGATTCCAGGGTTTCTCGATGACAAGGGATGATCTGGGAGCAGACGGCCGTAACTCCGGGAAAGAAGGTGACGTCTGATGTCGATATCTGGTGGACGAATTACAACACATGTGCTGGATACATCCAAAGGTGTGCCTGCTGCGGGTGTTCGGATCGAGCTGTATACCCTGAAGAGGGATGGAGAACAGGAAAGCAAGATAAAAGTGGCTGAGTCCGTGACCAATGCGGATGGACGTTTGGATGCACCTCTGCTGGATGGAGGCAAGTTGGAGTCAGCGATATATGAGCTTCAATTCCATGTCGAGAGTTATTACGCACAGCGTTCGTTGGAGGAGCTAGGCCAGGCATTATGGACGATTGTTCCGATTCGTTTTGCCGTATCTGATGCCTCAAGCCATTATCATATTCCGTTATTGATTGCTCCAGGAGGTTACAGTACATACCGGGGAAGCTGAATATGCACACATCCGGTTCTGATTCAGGGGGAGGGTCATCCACATGACAACATTTGATACCATCATCCGGGGGGCCCGGGTGGTGCTGAGAGATCGGGTAGAACAACTGGATATCGGCATTACTGGTGAGAAAATAACGGAACTATCCACGCGGCTGACCGCTGGTGAAGCGACTTGCATCATAGAAGCTGAGGGGCTTACAGTGATGCCGGGTGTCGTGGACATTCATGTACACTTCAATGAACCTGGACTCGCCAGTTGGGAGGGATTTCGATCGGGCTCGGCAGCCCTTGCCGCAGGGGGAATCACGACCTATGTCGATATGCCACTTAACGGCGTACCACCAACCACAAGGCCGGAAGCATGGGAGATGAAAAAGAAAGCAGCTGCAGACCAATCCTATGTTGATTATGCGTTCTGGGGCGGTTTGGTTCCCGGCAATCGTGATGAACTTGCTCCACTGGCAGGGTTGGGTGCTGCCGGATTCAAGGCATTTATGTCTGAGCCGGGTGGAGATGGGGAAGATATTTTTGCCAGAGCCGATGACCATACATTGCTGGACGGAATGCATGAGCTTGCCAAATTAAACCGTGTGCTGGCACTTCATGCAGAGGACGAAGGCATCGTTGCCGAACTCGCTGTGAGAAGCATTGCGGAGGGAAAGACTGAACCGATGGATTATATCCGATCCCGTCCTGTGGAAGCTGAAGTCGTCGCGGTTGCCCGGGCGTTGAAGTATGGTGAACTGACCGGTTGTGCGCTGCATTTTGTGCATATTAGCACCCGGGAAGCGCTGGACTTGATTGCAGCGGCTAAACGGCGTGGGCAAGACGTCACTTCGGAGACATGCCCTCATTATCTGACGCTGGTCGATCAGGATGTGGTCCGTTTGGGTGCTGTGGCAAAATGTGCTCCACCGCTTCGCAGCTCTTCCGAACAGGAGCAGTTATGGGATGCACTGACTTCGGGATTGATTGATATTATTGCCTCAGACCATTCTCCATGTCCTCCATCCATGAAACAATCTGATAACTTCTTCGAAATTTGGGGCGGTATATCCGGTGCGCAAAGCACATTGTTAATCATGCTGGAGGACGGACATCTTCAGCGGGATATCGACCTCCCGTTGCTCGGAAGAGTGCTCTCCCTTCAGCCTGCCAGAAGGCTTGGTCTGGAGCACAAAGGAGAGATTGCGATTGGCAAGGATGCAGATCTGGTCCTGATTGACTGGGAGAAAAGCACAAGCCTGAACACAGAGGATCTGCTCTATACGCATAAACAGAGCCCTTATGTGGGACGTACATTTAACTGTCAGATTGCAGACGTACTTTGTCGTGGGCAGCGTGTTTATAACTCGGAATCCGGATTATCTCCTGTGCCTCTCGGGCAACACATTGCGGCTTACTTTTCTAGTCCCATCGAAGCGGGAACGGAGGAGACGCCATGACGGAGTCTGGAGTATACCGGTCATCCGGTACCAATAATGCACCTCTTCCTTTGCCGGATGTGGAACAGGTGGAGCTGCAAGGCATGCTTGACTGGCTGTCGACATATGGTGCGGATGCACATGGCGGCGTCACACGACTGTTGTATGACTCGGCTTGGTGTGAAGCACAAGATGCCCTTGCAGCCAAAATGCAGGAGAAAGGGCTGTCTCCCGAATTTGACCAGTCCGGTAATCTGTATGGCACACTCAAGAGCGAGGGTAAGGAATCAGCGACTGGTGCTGAAGAATTACCGATTGTGACCGGATCACATATTGATACTGTGGTGTATGGTGGCAAATATGATGGTGCTTACGGTGTGGTGGCGGGAGTCCTGGCATTGGAGTATTTGCAGAAGCATTTCGGAGCACCGATGCGCACACTTCAAGTGGTGTCGTTATGCGAAGAAGAAGGAAGTCGTTTCCCTTTCGCGTATTGGGGTTCACGCAGTATAACAGGAATAACGACACTGGAAGATATAGAGCATCTAAAAGATCAAGACGGCATTACCTTTGCACAAGCGATCCGCGATGCGGGCTTTGGACCCGATAGTGCATATAGACCTGCCGCGAAAAATTACGGTGCCTTTATTGAGCTTCACATTGAGCAAGGTCAGGTTCTGGAACGTCTTGGACATTCGATTGGAGTTGTATCCGACATTGTAGGTCAGAAGCGATTCAGTATCACCGTAAGCGGTGAAGCGAATCACGCGGGGACGACGCCGATGTCCTGGCGCAAGGATGCACTTGCCGGAGCAGCCGAGATGATTGCTGCGGTAAGGAGTATCGCATTGGATGTTGGCGAACCGCTCGTAGCCACGGTTGGGCGAATCACGGCCGATCCGGGTGTTGGGAACGTGGTTGCAGCACGGGCGGTGTTTTCACTGGATATCCGCCATATCCGGCAGGAGAGTATTGATCGCTGCTGGCAGGATATGCTCCAGGCATTTAGTCGTATCGCAGCCGAGCAGCAGCTTGGACTGGACTGGGAAGAACATCTATCTGTCACACCCATCCCCATGAATGCGCAGATGATCTCAGACATTCAGGATACCTGTGAGCAGGTGCAGTTGTCCTACTGGTTAATGCCAAGCGGCGCGGGACATGATTCGCAGATTTTTCAGCCGGCTTGTCCAACGGCCATGATTTTTGTGCCGAGTCAGGACGGTATCAGTCATAATCCACTTGAATATACAGCTGAAGCAGACCTGATGCACGGTTTTCGGGTTCTGGTCCGGCTACTCTATAAATACGGTTACGGGAGTTGAATGAAGATGTCCAACTATAAAGAGTTATCTCCGTCCTTGCGGACCATTATGACCCCGGGACCCGTTGAGGTTGATCCACGCGTACTTAGAGCATTATCTTTTCCGATCCTGGGGCAGTTTGACCCGGAGTTCACATCTTTGATGAACGAGACGATGGCGATGCTACGAGAGTTATATATGACAGATAACGAGTGGTGTTATCCAGTCGATGGTACATCCCGTTCAGGGATAGAAGCTGTGTTGGTCAGTCTGATCCAGCCCGGTGATAAAGTTCTCGTCCCGATCTACGGACGATTCGGACATCTGCTGGTTGAAATCTCGGAACGCTGCGGTGCAGAGGTTGTTTTTTTTGAAACGGAATGGGGAACGGTATTTGATCCAGAAGAAGTGATCAAGGCGATTCATACCCATAAACCGAGTCTGGTTGCGATGGTTCACGGTGAAACTTCCACCGGTCAGATGCAGCCCCTTGCCGAGATTGGCAAAGCCTGTCGCGACCTTGATATCTTACTCGTCGTGGATGCTGTAGCAACCATTGGTGGGACTCCGGTGGAGACGGATGCCTGGCATCTGGATGCGGTAATGGGTGGTACGCAGAAGTGCCTGTCCGTTCCTTCAGGGATGGCGCCTCTTACGTACAACAGTCGTGTGGAACAGAAACTAATGAGCCGCAAAACAGTTGAACGCGGACTGCGAGATGCAACCAGTGCGCGGGCAGAAGGCCGCACGATTGCCAGTAATTATTTTGACCTGAGCCAATTGCAGGATTACTGGAGTTCAGCAAGGTTGAACCACCATACGGAGGCCACTTCCATGCTATATGGTCTTCACGAAGGATTGCGTATTCTGCTGCAAGAAGGATTGGAGGCCAGATTCCAGAGACATCTGGTAAATGAACGTGCGTTGGTTGCTGGAATTCAGGGAATGGGACTGCAACTGTACGGGGATATGTCAAGCAAACTTCCGGTGGTTACTTGTATCACGATTCCGGAGGGGATTGATGGTGAGTCGGTGCGCAACATGTTGCTGAACGATTTCAGCATTGAGATTGCCAGTTCATTTGGACCGTTAAAAGGACAAATCTGGCGGATCGGTACAATGGGATTCAGCTGCCAGCGCAAGAACGTACTTCATGTGCTCGGAGCGCTGGAAGCTGTTCTATTACGTCATCGACATTTACTACCTGCCGGTGAAGCAGTGCAGGCGGCATTGGATGTGTATGCAGGGAAGGAGGGCGCTTTATGTTAAACCAGATGCCAATCTCCAGAGAGGTCATGGTCACCTCTCCTCATTATCTGGCGAGTGCAGTTGGAAGCTCTATCCTCCAGCAGGGCGGGAATGCTTATGATGCTGCTGTTGCGGTCAGTGCAGCTCTGGGTGTGGTATATCCGCATATGACCGGACTTGGAGGGGATGCCTTCTTCCTGATTTATGACGGAGCCAGCGGTGAGATTACCGCCTATAACGGAAGTGGCCGCTCAGCCGCAGGCATTCATGCCGATACGTTCAAAGCGATGGGCATGAATGCCATCCCTCAACGCGGTGTACTTAGTGCCATCACGGTTCCGGGAATGGTGGATGCCTGGTGGGAAGTCTGGTCCCGGTACGGTAAGTTACCGTGGGAGCAGTTGCTTGAACCTGCCGCGCAGTATGCGGAAAAAGGATGCCCTGTATCCCGGAATCTCCGCCTGTGGATGGAAAGGGATGAAGATTTCATTATGGACCATTCACCGCTGCGAGCGGTATTTGCGCCTTTGGGTACACTTTTGCAGGAAGGTGAACTGCTGATCCAGCCTGATCTTGCTGCCTCCATTCGTCTGATTCAGACGGAAGGGCGAGATACTTTTTATACAGGAGAACTCGCGGATCGTCTGACTTCAGCTATTCGTGAGGATGGGGGCATGCTTGCCCCAGCAGACTTTGCAGGACATCGTGGCGAGTGGGTGAAACCCGTTAGCACGGAGTATCGTGGCTATGAAGTTCATCAGATGCCGCCCAACTCGCAGGGATTCTCGATGCTGATGATGTTAAATATGCTGGAGCATACGGATCTGTCCTCTGTAGCACGTACCTCACCTGAATTCTATCATCTGATGGCGGAAGTGGTGAAAAAGGCGTTTCGTGATCGTGACCGTTATCTGACGGACCCGGATTTCAGGGACATTCCGCTGGATCTTCTGTTATCCAAGAGTTACGGAGACCAACTGTGGAATGAGATTCAGTCTGCTCCACCTGTGGCACAGCCGTTTTTGTCCAAAACGATAGGTCAGGACACGGCGTATGCAGCGGTTGTTGATAGCGAAGGCAATGCCGTTTCATTCATCCAAAGCCTGTATTTTGACTTCGGTGCAGCGTATGTTCCGGGGGATACGGGGGTTATCATGCAGAACCGGGGGTCGTTTTTCTCCTTAGATCCGAGGGATGCCAACGTTCTGGAACCCAACAAACGCTCATTCCACACCCTCATGCCGGGCCTTGTTACACGAGATGGCAAACCTTATATGCTCGTGGGTACACAGGGGGGAGAAGGGCAGCCGCAGACACAATTATCTGTGCTTACCGGAGTGCTTGATTATGGGCTGAACATTCAGGAAGCAATCAGCCTGCCGCGTTGGGTGTATGGACGTACCTGGGGCGAAGAAGGCGATACGATGCGTGTGGAGAACCGATATCACGATGACGTATGTGCAACCCTTGCCCAATGGGGACATAACGTTGAAGCGAGAGCGCCGTGGGACGGCATTATGGGACAATCGCAAGGCATTGTCATTCGTGAGGACGGCATGATTAGCGGCGCAGCAGATCCCAGAGGCGATGGCATGGCTATTGGGTGGTAACAGTTACATGAACACTTATAAGTTCAACTAGATATTTACACGATAACAGCGATCGGAAGGTTAGTCTGTCATTGGAGTGAGAGTGTAAATATGTATGAGTTGTACTATATAGACAGACACAGATAGGGGAGATTGGCATGGGAACGATCCTGCTGAAAGGCGCACAGCTTGTGACGATGAATGCAGAAGAGGAAGTGTTCATCGGAGATCTGTTGATCGAGGATAACAAAATCAAGGAGATTGCAGCTCACATTGACGTTCAGGCTGACCAGGTCATTGATGCTCGTGGCAAAGTGCTGTTGCCAGGTTTCATTCAGACGCATATTCATCTGTGTCAGACCTTGTTCCGTGGACGTGCGGATGATCTGGAACTGATGGATTGGCTCCGTCAACGAATCTGGCCGCTGGAAGCAGCACATGATGAGGAGTCCGTGTATTATTCGGCAATGCTTGGACTCGGCGAATTGATCTCCAGCGGAACCACGACCATTCTGGATATGGAGACGGTACATCACACGGACTCGGCGTTTCAGGCGATGGCACAGAGCGGCATCCGGGTCATCTCTGGCAAAGTGATGATGGATCATGGGGACGAGGTTCCGGAACCCCTGCGTGAGGATACAGCAACTTCGCTACAACAGAGTGTGGATCTGCTGGAGAAATGGAACGGGTTTGGCGGAGGTCGCATTCAGTATGCTTTCTGTCCACGCTTCGTTGTATCGTGTACCGAAGAATTGCTGGTAGAGGTGCGCGACCTGTCGAATAAATATCATGTCAAAGTCCACACCCATGCCTCCGAGAATCGCGGAGAGATTGAACTGGTAGAACACGAACGCGGAATGCGTAATATCGTATACCTTGATCATATCGGTCTGGCTACCCCAAGATTGGTGCTGGCCCACTGTGTATGGCTGAGTGAGGAAGAGAAGGAGATCATCCGCAAGCGCGGTGTCAAAGTCACTCACTGTCCTGGATCAAATATGAAACTTTCCTCCGGGGTAGCAGATATTCCGGATCTACTGAATCGGCAGATCGCGGTTGGGATTGGGGCAGATGGTGCCGCATGCAACAATAATCTGGATATGTTTCAGGAGATGCGCCTGACGGCCCTGATGCAGAAGATTCCTCATGGTCCAACGGTGATGGATGCTCGGACCGTATTACGCATGGCTACCATGGGCGGTGCAGAGGTGCTTGGCTTGTCGAAGGAAATTGGCAGTCTCGAAGTGGGCAAAAAGGCAGATATGCTGCTGCTGGATCTGGATGATTTCCACACGTACCCTTCCTATGAGACGGATGTCTATTCCCGCGTAGTGTATTCCGCAACACGTAGCTGTGTGGATACCGTTATTATTGACGGAAGTATCGTGCTCAAGAATCGTAAGATTCAGACGATTGATCGTGGCATTGTGCTGCGTGAGTCGGATAAGAGTATTGCAAGATTGATGAAACGTATCTGATCGAAGGAAGTTTATGCAATTCCAGAAAGGATGGAGACCGCTATGGAAATGCATGATCTGTGTGCAATTGCAGCCCGTGAAACGCGCTGCGTGCTCGCAACAGCGATTAAGGTAGAGGGTCATGCTTACCGTAAGCAGGGAGTCTCTATGCTGTTGACTGAGGATGGCAAAATGGTTGGCAGTATCAGTCCGGGATGTCTGGAGAGTGATCTTCAGGCCCGGGTGAGCCATGTGCTGGATACGAAGCAGATGGAATTCGCGGAATACGACATGCGTCCCGAGGATGATCTGTCCTGGGGTGAGACGATTGGCTGCGGCGGACTCGTTGTTGTGCTGCTTGAACCTGTGTGTGGTGAACTCCAACATACGTTACAGAAGATGCAAGAGTGTTTTCAATCCGGCGTTGCAACAGCGTTAACCCGAACGTTCCAAAATGATTACACAAGGGTTCAATATGGCTGGAGACGGATTGAACCAGCGGGTACCCGACACCAGCCAGTCTTGCGTCCTTCGCTCGTCCCTCCTCCTGATCGCGTGGCGAATTATAATCCAGCTTCATTGCAGGTTGATGTACAACACAGCAGTGGTAATATCAAGCATGAACATACGGCATCAAAACAATATTCTCCCGACATACCTCGCCTTACGCTTGTGCCTGAAGTGGTACCTGTTTTGTCAAACGAATCTCACTCTTCCCATCTATCCGGTGATTCACAACATATCTCTGAGTCTGATGCTGAAATAGCGACAAACAACACGGTTTCAACGAATCCCTGGGACCTCCCGCAGCAACTTACTTCGCTGTACACGCCTAAACCTCGCCTGATTATCATCGGAGCCGGGAATGATGTTATTCCTGTTGCCAGACTCGCCCAATCCGCAGGATTCCGAGTAGTCGTAGCCGATTGGCGAGAGTCCTTATGCACCTCGGAACGATTCCCTGAAGCTGAACTGGTAATGGGTTTCCCACGTGAGATTATGCCTTTGTTAAACGTAAACAACGGAGATTATTTGATTTTAATGAGTCACAATTTTCCCCGCGAACGTGAACTGTTGGAGATGGTAGTGGACTGTGAGTACGCGTATCTTGGCATCATGGGTTCCAAAACACGAACAGCCCGTCTGCTGGATGGCTTACCACCGTTGAAATATGTGCATTCTCCCGTTGGTTTGAGCATCGGAGCAGACGGTCCCGAACAGATCGCCATCAGCATTGCAGCGGAATTGATCGCATATAAACATAAGGTTTCTTCCTTGAGTTCTGAGGTGCAGAGGGGGAGCGTTGCACATGCGAATGACGGGCATAGTTCTGGCAGCTGGTAAGAGTCGTCGCCTTGGTCGGGATAAACTCTCGGTTGTCATGCCTGACGGAAGGTCACTGGCTGCATGGTCATTGGAAGCTGCGTTGAATTCGGAGCTAGATCAAGTGGTCTGTGTGGTCAAACCGGAAGATTCGCTGGCATGGCTACCTGTAAAATGGTTTGATTCTGCTACCTATGCCTACCATCCCACAGCGAGACTTCGAATTGTGGTCTGTGCTGACTATGCCTGCGGCATGGCCAATTCTCTTCATTCTGGCGTATTGTCGGCCATGGAGTACAAACCGGAGGGCATTCTCATGTTACTGGGTGATCAGCCTTTATTACAAGCACAGGATATTAATCGGGTAACCACAGCACTGGCTACCCACAAACTGTGTGACTATGTCGCAGCTACTGACGGTGAGGGAGGTAAGCCGCCCGTTGCTTTTCGCTCCCATATGTTCGGTCCTCTGTTGTCCTTGGATGGAGATGAGGGGGCACGCAAGATTATGCGCAGCGCTAACTATTCAGGTGTACATGTACCACTGTCTGAGACTAGTTTCTGGGATGCGGATACAGAACCGGAATTGGAACGCATTCTGAGTCATGTATATGAATCGCAGCAGACAGACTAAATAACAGGAGAAGATTATTAACTATGTATAATTTAATTACATGATCAGGTCAGCCAGGCAGTCTGGTTGGCCTGTTTGTCTTCTTTTCACGTATGGTGAAAGAGAGCCAATGTTAGCTTTCGATAGATCATGATGCATCAAGCACAAATAAAACGCAGGTTTTATACATTTATCCAAAACGATGTAAAGGTAATTGACGTTGCTGCTGAACTCTCATATGATTTGAAGAATTATCTGGATCAGACGGTTGAATTTCCTGCCCAAGGAAGAGAGAGAAAGGGGATGCAGCGATGGTAACACCGGCATACGGTTCTGGAGCCATGCCATCGGTATGGCAGCCTGAGAATCTGCAAGAACTGCAAACGTTGAGAAGTAGACTGAAAGGGATATGTTGTTTCACGGCAGGTGGAACATTGCTGCGAACCCAGTGGGAGGGCGGCTTGGTTCCAGCGCCTGAACACATGATTAGTCTGGGTTGTATTCCTGGAATGAGCGGTATATCTATTCGTGGAGATGAGATGGTCATTGGCGCAATGACCCGATTAAAGGAATGTGCTGCACAAGCGTTGCTGCATCATCTGCCGATCCTGCAAGAAGCGGTGAATGCAATTGCGGCCCCTTCCATTCGAAATGTGGCAACCATTGGCGGGAATATTGTGTGCGGAGTAGGGGATACGCTGCCTGCTTTGCTTGTATATGATGCGAAGCTGCACTGGTTGACGGATAGCGGAATCGAGACCCGCAGCATGTCTTCCTGGCTTCAGGGTGGACGGAATGGCAGCCGTAATCCAGGGGATGTATTAATCTCGATTCATATCCCGATGAGACCGTTCTCTCTGCTTGATGCGGACAGTGAGCAGAGACATGCAGCACGAGAAGTTTCCTTTTACCGCAAGTTGGGTCGACGGGAGACGTTCAGTGCTTCGCTGGTGACGGTTGCGTTATACGGTGAGATTGATTTGGATAACCGCTGGACCAAGATTGCGATTGCGGCTGGTGGAGGCTCAGGCATGGCGATGCGACTTCTGGATTCGGAACGACAGCTTCTTGGTAGCGAAGCTACTGTTATGCAAGCGGCGACTCTTGCAGCTGCCGTGGCTAGCGAATTTACGACTTATGGCGATGCATTTGCAACGGAACATTATCGCAAACAGACCGCAGGCAACATGCTTGGTGCCGGGTTATGGGAAGCACTTCACGAATAGAAGACTTCGATCAAGCAAAGGAGGAGAGGCATCATGCTGCTGAATCGGCAACAGAGCGGGAAACGCTGGCACCTGCGGCCAGATGGGGCACCCAAAGTTACAGGCCAGCTTCAATATCTGACGGATATGACGCTACCTGACATGATTCATGGCAGAGTATTGCGAAGCGAATATCCTTATGCTCGTCTATTGTCTATAGATACTTCGGAAGCTGAGGCGTTGGAAGGTGTCTATGCGGTGCTGACCTCCAAAGATGTGCCTGGTCTGAATCGTTTTGGCATAGCGACCCCGGATCAGCCTGTGTTCTGCGAGGATATTGTACGTTATGTTGGGGACGCCATTGCAGCGGTTGCTGCGGATTCCCCGGAACGTGCGTCACTTGCGCTGGATGCGATTCGCGTAGAGTATGAGGAACTCACTCCGCTGAATAGTACAGACGCTGCATTGGCTCCCGGCGCACCAGAGCTGCATGAGCATGGTCCAGGTAATGTGCTGCATCGGACGGAGATCAAACGTGGAGATGCCGAGCAAGCTTTTGCCACTTGTGATCATATCGTGACAGAGACGTATTATACGCCTCGCCAGATGCATGCGTACATGGAGACAGAAGGTGGCCTGTTTGTCCCGGATGAAGAGGGAAGGCTGAATGTATACGCTGCAACGCAACATGGTTATAAAGACCGGATGCAGCTTGCACGCATTATTGGTTGTCCTGAAGAAGATATCCGGGTGGTGTCTTCACCGATTGGTGGTTCATTTGGCGGAAAAGATGAACTAAACGTACAGCCCTATGGTGCACTACTGGCCTTGAGATGCGGACGTCCTGTGAAAATGCATAATTCTCGTAAAGAATCCGTGCGTGCAGGACTGAAACGTCACCCAATGAAGATTGAAATGCAGACCGGCATGAGTCGAGAAGGCATCATCCAAGCGCATCGTGTCCGTATAACAGCAGATACCGGAGCGTATGCCACACTTGGTGCACCCGTACTGAACTTCTGTACCGAGCATTGCCTTGGACCGTACGCTATTCCAAATGTGGATGTGGAAGGCGTATCTGTATATACGAATAACGGGCTGTCAGGTGAGTTTCGCGGATTTGGCGGGAATCAGGCGATTTTTGCCATGGAAGGCCAGATGGATCGGCTTGCAGAAATCATGGACATGGACCCTTGGGAGTTCCGCAGACGTAATATGAGGGAAAAGAATGATCCTGGACCGCTGAATCAACGCATTCTGGTTACGGATGGACTGTCCCAAGTATGGGAGGCATTGGATCGCTCCGAACTGTGGCAAAAACATCAGAGTCCCCCGGCAGATCCTACTCTACCGCCGTGGATCAAACGCGGAGTCGGAGCAGCCATCGCCATGCATGGTGCAGGGCTGGGTTACGGCATTCCGGACCCTGCCGGAGGCCGCCTGTCCCTGAATAACGAAGGCAAGATTGAGGTGGCATTCAGCTACGAGGAATTTGGTCAGGGGCTCATTGCAACTCTGGAAATTATGTTATGTGATCTATTCCAATGCAGTACATCGGATCTCAGTATCATCATTGGAGATACGGATCGAGTGCCACACAGCGGATCAAGTACAGCTTCACGTTCAACAACGATGGCCTGGATGGCTCTTCAACGTTTGCAGACTCCATTTCGTTCCCGTGTTCTCACTGTTGCGTCTGAAATGTGGGGCATTCCGGCAGATGAACTGGTGACAGGGCCTGGTGGTATATGGCGCAAAGGCCAGCTTCCTGCCGAAAGTTCAGAAGTAGAAACAGATGTGCAAAGAACAGGAAAGAGCGAGAAGAAAGTAGCATTGGCGCTGGAAGGCGTAAATCAAACGTCTGAAGAAGCAGGAAAACTAGAGAAGGCTGAAAGAACTAAAGTGGCTGATATCGTTGCTGGAGGGACTGAAAGTGATCAAACTGCTGAAAGTAGTTATTTAGGTGCATCTCAATACCTGGCGAAAGAGGGAGTTTCATCAGGCTTATTGATCTCGTATGCCGAACTCACGACGCAGGGCGAAGCCGATGAATGGATTTTCGATACAAAGTTCGATTATCCAACTACGCCGGACAATGTGGTAGGCGGGCATTATTTGTATACGTATGCGGCGGTTGCGGCAGAGGTGGAAGTAAATACTTTGACCGGAGAAACCAAGCTTCTTGATACGCGCCATGTTGTTGCGGCAGGTCCAGTTATCAACCCGATGGGTTATATCGGACAGATTGAAGGTGGCAGTGTCATGGCGCTTGGATTCACGTTAACGGAGGATGCGGTCATGCAGGACAGCCGTTATGTAACCACGAACCTCGACACGTATCTGATCCCAACCATTCAGGATATTCATACCAATCTGGAGGTTGAGGCTATTGAAGACTTACCCGAAGGTGATGCGTTTGGTCCTAGGGGGATCGGTGAGATAGGCTCCGTTGCGCTTGCGCCGGCCATAACAGCTGCAATTCACCAGGCGACAGGCGTATGGGTTAACCGTCTTCCTGTACCGAGGGAACAACTGGTCAGACCTTTAAATGTACCTTTGCAGGAAGGAGTGAGTCCATCATGAGTAAACCACTTGAGAATCACTGGACAGCCGTTGTGAATGGCGAACAGAAACATCTGGAGATCGCGCAAACGACCCGACTTGTCGATGTGCTTCGGACTCATTTGCAACTAACGGGTACCAAAATATCCTGCGAAGTTGGTCGCTGCGGCGCATGTATGGTTCTGATGGATGGAGAACCCGTGAATTCCTGTCTTGTCATGGCTTATCAATGTGAAGGCAGTGACATTATGACGATTGAAGGTCTGCACGGCGAGGAGAAAGGCACTCTGCATCCGATTCAACAGGCTTTTGTGGAGGAAGGTGGTTTTCAGTGCGGCTACTGTACTCCAGGCATGGTGATCTCAACCAAGGCATTACTGGATGCACATCCTGAGCCTTCTCAAGAACAGATTGAAACAGGATTATGTGGAAATCTGTGTCGTTGTACCGGCTACGGTGGCATTATTCGGGCGGTACGCAAGGCAGGGGAACGCTGTGTGGTAAAAGAAACGTCTGCCGAGGAAACCGTAAGTTGAGGCGGGACGCAGGACGCAGACATAAGCAAGGGCAATTGAAGAAACATACGTGAAAAAGCATCCGAATAGGAATGCTTTTTTTGTTGTTTATCAGTTTTTCTTTCAAGTGCACATCTAATGTGAGATGAAGTTTCATACGCTAAATTGATTAGATTATGAACCGTTTTCGTCAATTATCAACTCGGATGAGAGAAAGGAAATATAATGTTCAAAGTACTGGTACAAAAGAATTTCAAACATTCTCATTCACCATATATTTACAAATATTGGTGTGCATGCTATGTTTAAAATGAAAGCGCCATCATGAATGGGTTCATTGACATTTCATTATCATATTTCACTTGGGAAGGAAGATGGAATTGATGAAAAATTTGCTCAAAAAGGCAACCGCAATGATGCTGGCATTGGTCCTACTGCTTGGATTAATGACAGCGCCCGTTCATGCAGACACACCATTGTTCACCATCGAAAGCGAAGATGCTCAGCTCACCCCGGATCTTCAAGTGGTTACTTCAATCTATGGGCAACCCAAGCCCGGATTCTCAGGGGCCGGATTTGTCTGGATGCAGAACTCTGGCACATTAACCTTCACAGTAACTGTCCCGGAAACCGGCATGTACGCGATCTCCACACGATATATGCAGGAGCTCAGTGCAGATGGCAGGTCACAAAATTTAATCGTGAATGGTGTTACGAAAGGGGCGTTCATGCTACCTTACACGACAACATGGTCAGACTTCGATTTTGGCTTTCACAAGCTGAATCAGGGTGCCAACACGATTGAGCTGAAGGCTGGCTGGGGCTTCGCGTATTTTGATACTTTTACAGTGGATCATGCGGATCTGGATCCCCTGAATGTGCAGCCAGTTCTCACTGATCCTGAAGCTACACCGGAAACACAAATTTTGATGAATTATTTAACGGAGGTATACGGAAACAACATTATTTCTGGTCAGCAAGAGATCTATGGAGGAGGGAATGACGGAGATACAGAGCTTGAATTCGAATGGATTCATGATCTGACCGGAAAGTACCCGGCAATCCGTGGCTTTGATCTGATGAATTATAATCCGTTGTATGGTTGGGAGGACGGTACAACTGATCGCATGATTGATTGGGTGAATAACCGTGAAGGTATTGCAACAGCTTCCTGGCATATCAATGTACCTCGTAATTTCAATACGTATGAGCTTGGGGACTTTGTGGATTGGAAAGAGGCTACCTACAAGCCAACAGAAACGAATTTTAATACAGCAAATGCGGTAATTCCCGGTACGAAAGAGTATCAATACGTTATGATGACTATCGAGGATCTGGCAGAACAATTGCTGATTTTGCAAGATAACGATGTGCCAGTGCTTTTCCGTCCGTATCATGAAGCAGAAGGCAACGGCGGGCTGAACGGGGAAGGTGCATGGTTCTGGTGGGCTTCGGCAGGTGCAGAAGTGTACAAAGAGCTATGGGATCTGCTATATACCGAATTGACCGAGACGTATGGCTTGCATAATCTGATCTGGACTTACAACAGCTACGTATACAGCACTTCTCCAGCCTGGTATCCGGGCGATGATCAGGTAGATCTTGTCGGATATGATAAGTACAATACAATCTACAACCGTTATGACGGTTTGTCTGGCGTGCCCAATGAGGATGCAATTACCTCGATTTTCTATAAACTTGTTGAGTTGACGAACGGTACGAAAATGGTAGCCATGACGGAGAACGACACGATTCCAAGCGTGAAAAATCTGACAGAGGAGAAATCAGGATGGCTGTACTTCTGTCCTTGGTATGGCGAGCATCTGATGAGTTCTGCTTTTAATTATCCGGCAACATTGAAAACGCTTTATCAAAGTGATTATGTCATTACGTTGGATGAGCTGCCAAATCTAAAGGTTAACAATCCCAACCCCAGTGCATCCATCACACCTGGAAACGTTGAATTTGACAAATACACACCCAATCAAAGCGACAAAGCTGTAACCGTGAATGCAAACGGCAATACGCTGACTGTTATCCGGGCAGGCAACAATGCATTGACCGCAACGACAGACTATACCTTGAGCGGAAGCACATTGCTGTTGAAAAAAGCTTATCTGGCAACCCTGCCAGTTGGCGAGCATTCGATTGTTCTGGATTTTAATCAAGGTCAGGACCCTGTGTTAAAAGTCAAAATTGTGGATTCAACACCGGGTACAAATGCTGTAATTTCTCCTGTGAATGCAACATTTGATAAAGCGACGAATCCCGCGCAGCATGTTACCGTATCTCTCACCTTAAACGGCCGTCAGCTTACAAGCATCACAAAGGGAGATGTTACGCTTGTATCAGGTCAGAATTATACGGCATCCAGCTCTGCTGTAGTTCTGAATAAATCCTATCTCGCTACGCTGCCCTTGGGTCAGAATGTATTGACCTTTCAATTCAATGGAGGAAATAACGCTGTGTTAACGGTGAATGTGGTAGACAGCACGGTTACTGTGCCAGCAGGGGATTTGACGATTCAAGCTTTTAACGGCAATACAAGTGCATCGACCAACGGCGTATCACCCAAGTTCAAGTTGGTCAACTCAGGCAATTCGGCTATTCCGTTAAGTGATGTAAAACTCCGGTATTACTATACAATTGACGGGGAGGAAACTCAGAGTTTCTGGTCCGACTGGGCCAGTATGGGCAGTGCGAATGTAACGAGCCAATTTGTTAAACTGGCGACTCCAGTTGCCGGAGCGGATCATTATCTGGAAGTGGGCTTTACAAGTGCGGCGGGATCACTGAATGCGGGCCAGAGCGCAGAGATTCAAACACGCTTTTCCAAAAACAATTGGACGAATTACACACAGACTAATGATTACTCGTTCAAGGCATCCGGTAGTCAGTTCGCAAACCATGATAAGGTTACCGGGTATGTGAACGGTCAGCTGGTATGGGGAATTGAGCCGTAAAGGTAGGTAGCACGTTTAATGGGCTGGATCAGGGATTAAACCTCTGATCCAGCCTTTTTATGGTGTAGAAGGAGTACACCGATTAGACCGAATGTTCTTTTTCACTTTTAGTATGTGACGATGTATCCATGTCTGTTAATATGCGATCTATTATCCTTTTCGTATGGCCCATAATGAACTGAAGAAGTACACCTGCACAACATACGGTTATCAACGTTCCAAGCCCGATTGGCCCACTGAGCAGAAACGCCAGAATTAAAAATACAAGGTAAATGAATGTTCTCGATACAAATAAGGGCGTTTGAGTGATTTCATGCAAGATTAATGTTAAGCGGTCAATCGGAATGGGTGCAAAATTGGTCTGTAAAAGCCCTACATGATGTGACAGCCCTACCAGAAGTGCATCAAACGGTGAGGTGCCCAGTTCAGATTGGATGGTAAGGGAAATGCCAAGTGTTAAGATTAGAATACCTGCGACAAAAAGTACATATTTCAAATTCATTCAACCTCTTTTTTTGATGTTATGTTGCAAATACAACAAAATTGAGCTAAATTCAATGTAACCCTTTTTTAGTGCATTTGCAACAAACGATTAACTTGATAAAGGAACGTGAATATAGATGACGATTCGTATAGAGATATGTACCATTGAACATGTATGTGAACTGCAGGAGATTAGTTATGAGACGTTTAATGAAACGTTTAAAGCGCAAAATTCACCCGAAAATATGAAAGCTTATCTGGAAAAGGCATTTAATAGGGTGCAATTAGAAACTGAACTGTCTATTGCGGATTCACAATTTCTTTTTATTTATGTCAACCACAAAGTGGCAGGGTACATGAAGGTAAATATCAATGATGCTCAGTCTGAGAATATGGGTGTGGAATCTCTTGAGATCGAGCGTGTGTACATCAAGAAAGAGTTCCAAAAACATGGCTTGGGTAAGGTACTGCTTAATAAAGCCATAGAGATGGCAACAGAACAACACAAAACGAATATCTGGTTAGGCGTGTGGGAGAAAAATGAAAATGCCATCGCATTTTATGAAAAGATGGGGTTTGTACAGACAGGAGCTCATGCTTTTTACATGGGAGATGAGAAACAGATTGATTTTATAATGAAAAAAACGATACTGTAACGGGATCATCGAGGGAAAAGCTTGGGAGAAAAATGCTATTGAGCAGAATTCTTTCGGGCTTTTTTATGTTTTGCCAGAACCGTTGAATCATAAAATGAAGAAATTGACGAACTTTATTACATAATAAATATTATGTAAACTTATTATTTTCGATGACCTTCATAAGCTGCATCTATGGCTTTAGCAAAAGTTAAAGGCCTGATTAATACATAATTGGCAGTAATATTTTGCTCAATAATCGTGAAGGTAATAGGCTGATCTCAAGGATCATCAATACAATTTATTAGTTTATTCCTACGTTTGGACAGTCGGCCGAAAATCGTTTTCGTTCGTAGTTTGTTAGATAGCGTTACGTTCTTAATAATCAGTATATAAGTTGTATATACCTCATGTTAAAAGAACTTTTTGCGCATGAAACGGACGTGTTAATCCACCATGTTGAATTATTTAGTTTTAGAGCGGAAAATGGAAAATAAAATTAATATTTCAAGTAAGAAATCAGGAGGATTGGACTCTTAAAACCAGCCGAAAAAAGGAGCGAAATCGATCAATATATTAATTGGATAAATAAGGGGTTAATCGTTAAAAAGGTGCTACTACGCCGATTATAGATCAATTTCATATGGATTTGCGATGGATTTAGTACCGCTTTCACGTTATGCTTTTGGAAATTGGAAAGGAAGTGGGAAAAATGGAACGCGAACTGGCGTTGGAAATTGTCAGAGTAACAGAATTGGCTGCGTTAGCTTCAGCACCCTGGATGGGACGAGGTGACAAGAACAGTGCAGATGAAGCGGCTACTTTGGCCATGCGCGCCATGTTCGATTCCGTGTCCATTCGCGGCACGGTGGTAATCGGTGAAGGAGAAATGGATGAAGCACCCATGTTGTACATCGGCGAGGAAGTAGGCAACGCTGAGGGCCCTGAGGTTGACGTGGCTGTAGACCCGCTCGAAGGTACAGAAATCGTGGCCAAAGGACTAAACAACGCTCTATCGGTTATTGCAGTGGCGGGAAAAGGTAACCTGCTCCACGCACCGGACATGTATATGGAGAAACTGGCGGTAGGGCCTGCGCTTGTAGGCAAGGTCAGCATTGAAGACCCGGTTGAAGTCACACTGGAGAAAGCCGCTGCCGCATTGAACAAAAACATCTCGGACCTCACTGTGATGATTCTGGATCGTGTGCGACACGAGAGTACCATCAAGACGCTACGCAAGGTTGGCGTACGGATCAAGTTTCTCAGTGACGGTGATGTTGCGGGTGCGATGGCACCGGCCTTCCCGGAGGCGGGCATTGATCTGTATGTCGGATCTGGAGGAGCGCCAGAAGGTGTGCTGGCTGCCGCAGCGCTATCTTGCCTTGGGGGTGAGATCCAAGGTCGTCTGATGCCTGCCAACGCAGACGAATTCCAGCGTTGCTTGCAGATGGGGATCGATAATCCCTACAAAGTGTTAACGATGCAGGATATGATCGGCACGGAGGATGTCATTTTTGCCGCAACGGGTGTGACGCCAGGTGAGATCTTGGGAGGGGTACGATATCTTGCGGATGATCGTGCCGAGACGGATTCGATAGTTATGCGTGCCAAAACCAAAACAATTCGGTTTATTCGTTCCCAACACTTCCTGCCGAACAAAGAAGTGTTGCACAAAGTAAGACAGCTCCAATCCACGCCAGAACCCTCGGATCGCATTCCGAGTCATGCGAAAACGATGGAGCAAGCTGAGTTTAGTCAATCCTCCGTTGATCTTGGCGTTACAACGACGTTGTGAGCTGCACTCCCCATAATTGAACAAACAGGATCAACTGAAATCGTTGTATTTAAGGTTGATAAGTAACTTGAACCCCTAAGATTACAGAGCATGAAGTTAATGAAAGTACCATCTCTGGCAAGATAATAATGAGGGCTTGGATTAACCCAAACCCTCATTATTTTTTTGTGTTAAAAGCATTGACAACGGTTACATGGCATGAGAAAATGTACGCGCGTACATAAATATCGATTTTTAATTACTATTTGATTTATTGATGAGCTATATATGTTGAACTAATCATTTGCACGATAACGGAGAGGATAGAAAAAACCTGAAAAAGCGAAGCGTTCGCCTAAAAGCTTTCTGAAAGAAAGCTGCATCGGAAGCATACGCTATCCCCGGATTTTCCCCTTTATAAAAAGGAATCGAAAAATCTGGGGATAACAGCGATTGGAAGGTTGTTCTGTCATCGTAGTTCAGTGTAAATAATCTTTAGTTCAACTTATATAAAAGGGGGTGAAATTCATGGCATCTCGTAAAGAAGTGGCTGATCTTGCGGGTGTTTCCGAGGCGACGGTCTCCCGGGTGCTTAATGGGGTAGGCCCTATTAAAGAAGAGACACGCCGCAAGGTTCTTGAAGCTTCCGAACAGTTAGGCTATGTGCCCAGCGCTCTTGCTCGCAGTTTTGCCAGAAGTAAAAGCGGGAACCTTGGTGTGGTATTACCTTATGTTCCGAAGGCGCACCTGTTCTCGGCGTATTTTTTCTCGGAAATGCTGAGTGGGATTGGAAGCAAAGCCAGAGACAATAGCATGGACCTGTTGGTTATGTTCCGAACATCCGGTGAAGTGATGAATTATGCGGATCTGTTCCGGCGTCAGAAAGTGGACGCTTGCATTATCCTTGGTGCCAGAGATGATCATGAAGAACTGGCGGCCATGCAGCAACTTCATCAGGAAGGACACCCATTTTGTGTCATGAATCAGCATTTTGAGGGCCAATCGTTCACGGAAGTGGATGCGGATCATGTGGAAGGAAGCAGACTTGCCATACGTCATCTTACGGATCAGGGGTATCGCAAAATCGCTTTTCTCAATGGTCCAGACAGCTATTCCAACAGCCAGGAGCGAATGGAAGGTGTCCGTCGTGGCTTACAAGAAGCAGGTATGGAGCTGGACCCGAGTCTATTGCTTGAGGGGAATTATAGTAGAAGAAGTGGCATTGAGGCGGCAGCGACTGTAGCAGATCGCCTACATGAGATTGATGCTGTATTTGCGGCCAATGACCGGATGGCCATTGGTGTCATGCATGGTTTGCGTGAGCGGGGAATAGGGCCTGGGGATTTTCCGGCATTTGTGGGTTATGACGACTCCGATGCCGCCGAGATGGCGGTTCCGCCGCTGAGCAGCGTCAGGGTTCCATTTTTTGAGATGGGTGAACTTGCAGTATCGAAGCTTATGCATGGGTCTGTGGGTGACACACATAAAGCGAATAACTCTGTTGTAGCGGTAACCGAATCAGCGAGAGCGTTGTTGCCTACCGAACTGATCATCCGTGCTTCTTCTATCCGTCAATAGTTTATTGGTACACATATTGAAAGACTTTTTATTATTCCAAAGGAGGAAATGATCATGTCAAATCGTCTTCGTGTCGGAATGGTTGGATACAAGTTTATGGGGAAGGCCCACAGTAATGCCTATCGCAGTCTGCCGATGTTTTTCCCGTCTGCTCCGTTGCAACCTGAGATGTCTGTGATCTGTGGACGTAACGAGCAGGGAGTGCACCAGGCAGCGAATCAGTTCGGTTGGTCCGAAAGTGTAACGGATTGGCGTGAACTGGTAAAGCGGGATGATATCGATCTGATTGATATTAACGCACCAAGTGATGCCCATAAGGAAATTGCGTTGGAAGCAGCTCGTCAGGGCAAACATCTGTTTTGTGAGAAACCACTTGCCCTGTCGCTTGCGGATTCGCGCGAGATGCTTCAGGCAGCAGAGGATGCTGGAGTCGCACATATGGTCGGGTTCAACTACCGTTTCTCACCAGCGGTACAACTAGCGAAGGATCTGGTGGAGAGCGGACGACTGGGTAAAATCTATCATTTCCGTGCTTTTTTCTTGCAGGACTGGATCATGGACCCTTCGTTCCCGCTGGTATGGCGTTTGCAAAAAGAAGTGGCTGGCTCCGGTTCCCATGGGGATCTGGGCGCGCACTTAATCGATCTGGCTCGTTTCCTCGTTGGTGAATTCCAGGAAGTCATCGGCATGAGCGAAACATTTATCAAAGAACGACCACTTGCAGCCGAGATGACCGGTCTGAGTGCAAAGGGCAGCTCGAACGCGGATGCACCGAAAGGAGAAGTGACCGTCGACGACGCTACGTTGTTCCTGGCACGATTCGCAGGAGGGGCGCTGGGCAGCTTCGAAGCTACACGTTTTGCAGCGGGGCATCGCAGTACGAACTCGTTTGAGATTAACGGCAGTCTCGGCAGTGTACGATTTGATTTTGAACGGATGAATGAACTGGAAGTGTATTTTACAAAGGATGAAGAGGACGTACAGGGATTCCGCCGTGTACTGGCAACCGATCCGGCACACAAATATTCCGAAGCCTGGTGGCCTGCTGGACATACGATTGGATTCGAGCACACGTTCACCCATGAAATGCTGGAGCTGGTGACAGCAATCTCTGAAGGACGCCAACCATCACCGAGTTTCCACGATGGGGTCGCTTGTCAGGCTGTACTGGAAGCGGTAGAACGTTCGGTAACAGAACGGCGCTGGGTGACGCTTGAAGAGATGTGAGCAAGCAAAACAGTGACGTCAGAAATAAGGTTGAACACAACTAAACTAGGTGAAAGCGAGTGAATAAACGATGAGTAAAGCACTGATTGTATGGGGCGGCTGGGATGGACATGAACCGGAGCAGGTAGCAGCGATTTTTGAGCGTATTTTGAAGGAAGAGCAGTTTGAGGTTGAAGTCTCGAATACGTTGGAGTCTTATGCGGATGCAGAGAAGCTGATGGGTCTGGATCTGATCGTGCCGTTGTGGACAATGGGACAGATTGAGCAGGAACTCGTCAATAACGTATCAGCGGCTGTTCAGAGTGGTGTGGGCTTGGCTGGTCTTCATGGCGGGATGTGTGATGCTTTCCGAAATAATGTAGACTGGCAGTTTATGACGGGTGGACAATGGGTTGCTCATCCAGGTAACGATGGTGTGGAGTATATGGTGAACATGAAGCGTGGCTCTAGCCCGTTATTGGATCATATCGAAGATTTTCAGGTGAAAAGTGAACAGTACTACCTGCACGTAGACCCGGCAGTGGAAGTGCTGGCAACAACTCGTTTCCCAGTGGTGGCTGGTCCGCATGCGGCGAATGGTCCTGTAGATATGCCTGTTGTCTGGACGAAACGCTGGGGCGCAGGGCGGGTATTCTACAACTCCCTGGGACACCATGCAGACATTGTAGACATGAAACCCGTGACTGAAATGATGCGCAGTGGTTTCAAATGGACAGCAGCAGGCAAAGAGCTTGCCAAGAGTCGAGTAAGTTCAGCAACCGAAGTGTACACAGGTATGGCGGACAACCAGAACTAATGAGATTGTAGTTGGATTGCAAACGTAACTTCAGTGTTAACCATTCATCCTTAACGGATAAACCATTTCTGATCCACGGCGAAGGGAGCCCCAGGCATGAAAACAATGAAAGTAGGCATTATTGGCTGCGGTAAAATCAGCGGTATTTATATGGAAAACTGTCACCGATTCGAGGTGCTGGAACTTGTTGCTGTTGCGGATCTCGACCGGAAACGTGCCGAGGAGCAGGCAGCAGCCTATAACGTGCCTAACGTATACAGCGTCGACGAAATCTTGGCTGATCCCGAGATTGAGCTGATCATCAACCTGACGATTCCTTCCGTTCATGCGGATGTATGCTTGCGGGCGCTTGAATCTGGCAAACATGTGTATGTAGAAAAACCGCTCGCGGTTACCCGTGAAGAAGGGCAGGCCGTGCTCGAAACAGCAAAGCGTAAAGGATTGCTTGTGGGTTGTGCACCAGAAACGTTCTTTGGTTCAGGTATCCAGACTTCACTTCAATTGGTGGAAGAAGGGGTAATCGGCAAGCCGGTGGCGGCGACCGCATTTATGATGAGCCGTGGTCATGAGCACTGGCACCCAGATCCGGAGTTTTATTACGCGTCAGGCGGTGGGCCAATGTTTGACATGGGTCCGTACTATCTCACCGCATTGATCCAACTGATGGGACCGATCAAGTCGATCGCAGGTATGACAGGTAAAGCCATGGAAGAACGGACGATTACGAGTGAGAAAAAGAGGGGTCAGACGGTTCCCGTCGAAATTCCTACTCATGTTACCGGTCTGTTACAGTTTGAACAGGGAGCCATTGGCACACTGATTACGAGCTTTGACGTATTTGGCGGAAGTGCACTGCCACCGATTGAGATATATGGCACGCACGGTACATTGCAGGTACCTGATCCCAATACCTTCGGCGGTCCAGTTCGTTATCGCTTGCTGGGTGAACATGAATGGACGGAAGTTCCGCTTCTCCCAGGATATCAGGAAAATACACGCGGCATCGGTGTGGCAGATATGGCCTATGCAGCACATAGTGGACGTGCACACCGTGCGAGTGGGGAACTGGCATACCACGTACTTGAAGCCATGTGGGCATTCCACGATTCATCAGATGAGCAGACGTTCTACCAGATGAAAAGCTCGTGTCAGCGCCCGGCTGCATTGCCGGTGGATCTGCCATTGTATACATTGGATAAATAAGATAGCCATTATGACTTATATCATGATAAACAGCCCCTTTTCCTTCGAACAAGGAAAGGGGCTGTTTTTTATTAAATCAAAAAAATCTGGGAATAACAGCGATCGGAAGGTTGTTCGGTCATTGGAGTGTCCAGTGTAAATATTCTTTAGTCCAACTTATATAGCCATTTAGGGCTCAAATCCCGCCTGACTGATCCAGATCTCATCCTCGGCAAAATAGTCTTTCATTCGCTGAACTACAGTCTGATACGCATCTGGATGATACCAATGCTCCATCCCCACTTGCTGATAGAGCGACTCCATGCCGAGTCGCCGGGTTCGCTTGCCCTCGCTGCCATCGCCCATGAAATAATCGTCAATGCATACACGCTGAACCAGAGGTCTCAAGATGGCAGCAAACTGTTCACTGCTGGGTAATACGGGAGCAATCGCAACCTGCGTGGGTATTCCGGCATCCCGCAACTGTTCCAGTGCACGTAATCGGCCTGCAATTGGGGGAGCGGAAGGACTGAAATGCTTCCGCATATCGTCCAGATCTGTCTCCACCGTCATGCTGACCCGAACCCGGTCACCTAACTGCTGTAGCAGATCTATATCCCGGGTAACGAGTGGACTACGGGTCTGGACTAATACGAAATCTGGAGGATACTGTACCATCGTTTCAAGCAATGAACGCGTGATACACTCTTTGTATTCGGCGGGTTGATACGGATCGGTACTGGATGACATGAACAGAGTGACTTTGCCTTTCGTCAGAGCACGCTGCAACTCTTTGGCCAACACTCGGGAGGCCTCTTGTTTCACATCAACCCAGCTCCCCCAATCCTCTTTACGAAATAGGGAGACAGGCATCTGTCTGACATAACAATAAGAACAACCGAAGGCGCAGCCTGTGTAAGGATTCAGTGTATGTGTATAGCCATTAAGGAACCCTGTCCCCTTGTTGAGTAACGTTTTGGGTACTTTGTAAGTAAGATTTGTCTTCATAAGTTCTCATGCCTTTCGCGGTAGTGTGCAGGTGTGAGACCTGTGTGTTTGCGAAATACAGTAATGAAATAAGCTGAGTTAGGTATACCGACATGGCGGCCAATATCGGTGACGGTAAGTCCGGTATGTTCAAGCAACTTCCGGGCTTCGGTAATTCGTTTATCCTGAATATATTGAACCGGTGTGCGGCCTGTAATCCGCTTGAACACACGATGCAGATGATAAGGACTGCCATGACTTACAGTGGCAAGGACATCCAAGGTTAGAGGTTCGGCGTAATGATGTTCAATGTAATCCGTGATCCCGTATATCCACTCCTGATCAGGTACCCGCTCGCCTGTAGGTTTACAACGTTTGCAGGGTCTGAACTTTCGTGCCAATGCTTCTTCAACATTTTGAAATATCAGCACATTTTCAGCTTTGGGTGCTCTTGACTTACAGGAAGGTCGGCAAAAGATACCCGTTGTCTGCACACCGTAAAAGAACGTTCCATCATAAGAATTATCGTTGTGGATGATGGCGTGCCAGTATTTTTCATCTATAGATTCGGGCAGTATGCGATCTTGATCTCGACTTTCCACGGTGATCACCTCATCTCTAATTATACCCTTGATTCGAAGGGATTGACGAAGTTCTAACTTAAAAAGCAAGATATCAATATTTGGGGATATGGCCCCTTCCTTCAATCTGAACGAAATATGAGCTACAATATACAGTATGGAAGTGGTTTATATCTCAAATGAAATTTATAGATGAAAGAGGTAGGTAAGCATGGTTCGTTTTGGAGTAGTGGGTACCAACTGGATTACAGAAAGGCTTCTTGAAGCCGCAGCACAGGTTGAAGGATTCAAATTAACCGCCGTGTATTCAAGAACTGAAGATAAGGCTAATGCATTCGCAGATAAATATGATGTTGAACACCGATTCACCGATCTGGAAGAGTTGGCGGCAAGTGATGTGATTGATGCAGTCTACATCGCAACACCGAATACGGTTCATGCGGAGCAGGCTGAGCTTTTTCTGAGAAACGGTAAACATGTATTGTGCGAGAAACCTCTGGCTGCAAATAGCGCCGAAGTTCGGAGTATGATCGATACTGCACGAGAACACGAGGTTCTGCTCATGGAAGCGATGAAATCGACTCTTGTTCCCCAGTTCAAAATGGTGCAGAAGAGCCTGCATAAAATCGGTCCTGTCCGCAAATACGTAGCAGGATACTCTCAGTATTCTTCGCGTTACGACAAGTACAAAGAGGGGATTGTCCTGAACGCGTTCAAGCCTGAACTCGCTAATGGGGCGTTAATGGATCTCGGTGTGTATTGTCTCTATCCATTGATTACGTTGTTCGGTGAACCTAACCGGGTTCAATCCCAAGCGATGATGCTGGAATCTGGCGTGGATGGACAAGGTAGTGTGCTGCTGGACTATGATGGGATGGATGCGGTCGTTACATACTCCAAAATCTCCAACTCTCATCTACCAAGCGAAATCATGGGTGAGCTGGGAAGCATCATCATTGACAAGATTGGCTCACCGGAACATGCAGAGATACGTTACAATGACGGTACGGTGGAGCAGCTCACAGTCGAACAAAACCATCCGGCGATGTATTATGAAGTGGAGGAGTTCGTGAATCTGGTTGAGCAGGGCCAAAAGGAGTCTGACATGAACACGTATGAACGCTCTTATGTGACGATGCAGGTTATGGATCAGATTCGGAAGCAGATTGGGCTTGTGTTCCCTAACGATTGATTCAAGCGCAGGAAAGGAAGCTGAGACGAGATGAGCAGAGATGAGCAGAGCAACAGTAAAGAAGTGCAGAAGAACAGTAGAGAAGTGCAGAAGAACAGTAGAGAAGATCAGCAGTCCAATGATTCTGGAGGTTTGGAACTGAAACAGATCGTTTTCATAGGAAGAACCTTCGAAGAATATATGAAGATGTTCAACCTGACGGTGGACGAGATTAATGGCAAGTCTATTCTGGATTGTCCAGGTGGAGCGTGTTCGTTCAGTAGCCAGGCGCGCAAGTTGGGTGCTGATCCCGTGGCCGTGGATATTGCCTACGAACATGAGATCGACGAGCTTGAAGTAAAGGGATTTCAGGACATTGAGCATACGATGAAACAGATGGAACCTGTGCAAAGCATATATGTGTGGGATCAATTTGGATCAATCCAGGGGTTAAAGGAAGAGCGAACTCGTGCCATCACAGATTGCGTTGCAGATATGAGAATGTTTCCTGACCATTATGTGGCGTCTGTGCTCCCGGATCTACCCTTTGCAGATGAACAATTCGATCTGACGTTATCCGCCCATTTCCTGTTTACGTATGCGGATCGATTGGATGTTGATTTTCATGTTGCAACCGTAATGGAGCTGCTGCGTGTGACCAAACAAGAGGTTCGCATTTTTCCAACAGTGGATCTGTCTGGCGAACGTTACAAGCACATGGATGAGTTGAAATTAATACTCGAAGAGCGTGGGTGTACGGTATCCGAAGAACCAACTTCATATGAGTTTCAACGGAATGCTCATACCATGCTTCAAATTGTTAAACATAATCGAACAAGATAGGAGGTTTTTTGGATGAATAAAGTACTTATACTTGGGGGTACACGTTTTTTCGGTAAACGTCTGGTGGATCACTTGCTGTGGGAAGGAAAGTCTCAGATCACAGTCGCAACTCGTGGTAAAACGGATGTTGACTTCGGACCCGAAGTAAACCGAATCAAGATGGATCGTGAAGACCCGGGATCTCTGGCAGAGGTTGCACAGACAGACATGTGGGATGTTGTGTACGATAATATCTGTTATTCCCCAGATGCGGCGAAAGCGGCATGTGAAGCTTTTGCAGGACGCACCAAAAGATACGTTCTGACATCCACACTCTCGGTGTATGGTGATCCCAGACCTGGATTTAAGGAAACGGATTTTGACCCGTATACATATCCATTACAGTATGGAAGTGCAGATGATTTTTCGTATGGAGAAGGCAAACGGCTTGCGGAGGCTGTATTTTTCCAGGAAGCGGATTTCCCGGTTGTGGCGATGCGCATTCCCATTGTACTCGGGATTGATGATTATACGAGAAGACTTCATTTTCATATTGAACATGTGCAAAAAGGAAAACCGATCGGCATGCCAAATCCGGATGCGGAGATTGGATTTATCAATTCCACCGAAGCGGCAAGATTTCTCGCTTGGCTTGGACATTCGTCCATTACCGGTCCGGTGAATGCAGCTTCCAAGGGTGCGATTACACTGTCAGCCATGATACATCTGATCGAGACGGTCACGGGCATGCAGTCCCAGATCCTCACGGAAACGGTGAAAGAGGACATGTCACCCTTCGGAATTGAGCAATCATGGACGATGGAGACGACCAAAGCTGAACAAGCGGGGTATACGTTCGAACCTTTGATGGACTGGTTCCCGGGACTCGTTCGTGAGGTCGCTTTAGCATTACAGTCGGAGCGGTAGAATATCGGCATGGATGGAACTCAAATGAAACGACGAGCCTGAATGAAACAGACGAACCAAACGGCTTGAACGACGAATTATTTCAACGAATGAATGTAAAACAGGGTGCAGCCAGAGCGTAATCTCCGGTGCACCCTGTTTATGATGTACATTTTTCGAGTTTGAACGGGACCTAATCCAGATAAGTGGGACTAATCATTTACACGATAATATTTAGTCAACTCACGTGCTTAACTCTATTCTTGCTCACGTGGAGCAGTAGCCGAAGCCCGTATGCGCAGTTCTGACGGTAGAATGACGGTTTGGGCTTCGGAAGGGGCCTTGCCCTCAATTCGGTCAATCAGCATCTGTACGCCCTGAAACCCAAAGTCATATGCTGGCTGTGCAGCTACAGTTAGGAAAGGATCAAAAGCAGAAGCCAGATCCAGATCGTCGAAGCACACAACGGAAATGTCTTCTGGTACACGCAGTCCTCGTTTGCGCAAAAGCCGAATGACCCCAATCGCCAGCATGTTGTTGGCGGCAAAAATGGCTGTTGGTTGATCCGGTTGAGAGAGTAGTCGATCCAGTCCTTCTTCATCGCTGAAATCCCGGTACCCGGTTCGAAGCACAAGCTCGGGATCGATATCAGCTCCGTCCTCTCGTAAACCCGCTACATATCCTTCCTCCCGCAGTCTGGCGGTAGAAACCTCCGAAGAACCATTGACCAGTGCAATGCGCCGGTGCCCCAATTGCACCAGATATCGGATCAGCTCAATCGCGCCTTCCCGGCTATCTCCAGCAATGATATCTGACGTAATACCAGGTACGGTGCGGTCCAGAAAGACAAACGGAATGTGACGTTCCTGCAGCTGTTTCAGATGAGTGAGTGAACGATCTCCCGCCGGAGCATAAAGTACACCATCCACACGAGTAGACAGAATCGCATCCACGTAATCCTTTTCCTTATTGTAATCCTCGTCACTATTGCCGAATAAAAGACGGTACCCACGAAGATGGGCTGCATCTTCAGCACCACGGGCCAGTGTGGTATAAAAAGGGTTGGTAATATCCGTGATAAGAAGAGAGAGCATCTGAGTTCGTTGAAGCACAAGGCTGCGTGCATTGGAGTTCGGGATGTAACCCAGTTCGTCGATCACCTGTTGCACACGTTCACGTGTCGCGGAACTTATACGGCCTGTATGATTAATGACCTTGGAGACCGTCATGGCGGAGACGTTGGCTTTTTTGGCAATATCGTAAATGGTAATCATTAGAATCTAACCTTTCCGCAACATAGTCTTACCATTCTATAGGATAATGTCAATTGACAGCAAGATAGGCTCGTGCTATGTTAGGGTTACCGATAACCCTAAAGGGTTCTGAACGTCTTTACTACATAAACCATTTCGTTGAATTCGCTCATGCACGTTCCATTTTCTTGAATAGAGGAACTACATACATAGCTAATTAATGAAATGGTTTATTGTTATTTTTTAAATATGTAAACGTATTCAAACTAAAATAAGGCTCTTGGTAATCTGTGTATGCAGCTCTTGCGTGCCACCCGGGTATCGGTTGTATTTCCGTCATTATCTTATTCCAATCACTGCACATGGATCAGACAGAAGGCTACTCAATTCAACCCAAATTCTATGAAACGAATTGAAGGAGGACATTCCAGTATGACACATCAGGATTATCGTTATAAACAGGCTTTCCCCAAGATTGGTATTCGTCCCACGATTGATGGAAGACGCAAAGGTGTTCGGGAGTCACTGGAAGAACAAACGATGCGGATGGCGACATCTGTTGCCGAGTTGCTTGCAGCAGAACTACGTTATCCTGACGGGTCCGCAGTGGAGTGTGTTGTGGCTGAGACCTGTATTGGCGGGGTGGCCGAGGCGGCCGCAGCATCAGAATTGTTCAGCCGTTCGAACGTTGGCGTAACAATCACCGTGACACCATGCTGGTGTTATGGTACGGAAACGATGGATATGTCACCATCCATTCCTACAGCCATCTGGGGTTTTAACGGAACTGAACGTCCGGGTGCTGTATATCTGGCGGCAGTTCTCTCTGCCCATGCACAGAAGGGGATTCCGGCCTTTGGGATCTATGGAGAGGATGTGCAGGACGGCGGAGATACAACGATTCCCGAGGATGTGCGTGAGAAATTGCTCCGGTTCAGCCGTGCGGGACTTGCAGCCGCGACCTTGAAAGGGCAAGCCTATCTGTCTATTGGATCAGTATCCATGGGGATTGCAGGCTCAATTGTGAACGATTCATTTTTCCAGGAGTATCTGGGCATGCGTAATGAATACGTGGATATGAGTGAACTCACTCGTCGTATCGAAGAAGAAATCTACGACCCCGAGGAGTATAAGCTCGCACTGGCCTGGGTGAAGGAGAATTGTAGCGAAGGTCCGGACAACAACGCTGCCCATCTGCAAACGGATCGCAAACGCAAAGAGTACGAATGGGAAACCGTTGTGAAAATGACCCAAATTGTGCGTGACTTGATGGCGGGCAACCCAAGATTGGCTCAGCTTGGTTTCACAGAGGAATCGATGGGCCACCACGCGATTGTATCCGGCTTCCAGGGACAACGGCAGTGGACAGATCATTCACCTAACGGAGATTTTCTGGAGTCGATATTAAACTCTTCCTTTGACTGGAATGGCAAACGTGCGCCTTATCTGGTTGCAACGGAGAATGACAGCCTGAATGGCGTGTCCATGTTGTTCGGTTCGCTGCTGACACATACGGCACAGATCTTTGCTGATGTGCGTACGTATTGGAGTCCGGATTCAGTACAACGTGTGACGGGACACCAGTTGGAAGGAAATGCAAAGGATGGCATCCTGCATCTGATCAACTCTGGTTCGGCAGCCTTGGATGGCACTGGGCAACAGTCCAGAGATGGTAAGCCTGTACTCAAGCCATTCTGGGAAATTACAGATGAGGAAGTTCAGGACTGCCTGAAAGCAACATCGTGGAGACCGGCATCCGTAGAGTATTTCCGCGGGGGCGGCTATTCAGCGGATTTCCTGACCAAAGGCGGCATGCCTGTAACGATGACACGTCTGAATCTGGTCAAAGGACTGGGACCAGTGCTGCAAATCGCTCAGGGTTACACGGTCGATCTGCCTGAAGATGTACATGATACGCTGGATCAGCGGACAGATCCAACCTGGCCATCCACCTGGTTTGCACCTGTTCTAACTGGAGCGGGAGCTTTTACTTCCGTATACGAGGTCATGAATCAATGGGGAGCGAACCATGGCTCCATCTCATACGGACATATTGGTGCAGATCTGATTACGCTCGCTTCCATGCTTCGCATTCCGGTAAATATGCATAATGTACCTGAAACGGAAATTTTCCGTCCGCGTGCATGGGGATTGTTCGGCACAAGTGAGCCGGAGAGTGCAGACTACCGTGCTTGCAGTGTGTTTGGCCCGTTGTATCGTTAAAATAAAGTTCCATTCCTGTCAAACGCCATGTTCCTTGTGAGATGAGGTAACATGGCTTTCTCTTGAAAGCTGTGCTCAGAACTCGAATACGGCTTATCGCGAAGAGTTAAGGAGGCTTGAAAGAATGGGCAATCAAGCAACACATGTGCTTGCTGCCGATTACGGCGCCGGTAGTGGACGCGTAGTCCGTGGTTCTTTTGACGGAAATAGACTCTCGTTACAAGAAGTGCATCGATTCAACAACGAACCCGTGCAGCTGGGGGACGGATTGTATTGGGATTTCTTGCGACTTTTTCATGAATTAAAACAAGGCATTGTGAAAGGGACGCAAGGCATCTCTCCATCGGTCCGTTCTATAGCTGTGGATACGTGGGGAGTGGACTATGGACTGGTGGATGGTGCGGGAAGGTTGTGCTCGAACCCACGTCACTATCGGGAAGCACGCAACGCACAGTGGATGGAAGAAGTTCTGCACATGGTGAAAGATGAAGAACTGTATGCCATGTCCGGCGTTTTGCCGCAGCAGATCAATACAGTATTTCAACTACTAGGCAGTGTACGAGAGCAGGCCGAAGGTTTGCGTACGGATGTGCGCATGTTATTTATGCCGGATTTATTTCACTATTATCTATCTGGTCAGCAGGCTTGTGAGTATACGATTGCAAGTACCAGCGGGCTGTTGCATGCAGGCGAGGCGCGTTGGAATGAACATCTGATCGGGCGTCTCGGTATACCGGAAACATTATTTCCAAAACTCGTTCAACCGGGTACCGTGCTGGGCGATCTAACAAATGAGTTGTGCGCCGAGTTACGGACTGGACCGATGCAGGTAGTCTCTGTGGGCTCACATGATACGGCATCTGCCTTGGCAGCGATTCCTGCAATGGATTCGGATTTTGCTTTTATCAGCTGTGGTACCTGGTCTCTTATGGGGGTGGAGCGTGATACACCTGTATTGGATAACCGAAGTCGTGCATTAGGATTCACCAATGAAGGGACGGTAAGTGGAAAAGTACGCACCTTGAAAAATCGTTCAGGCTTGTGGTTGCTACAGGAATGCAAACGACAGTGGGAGCGGGAGAATCAACCTTTTACACATGAAGAACTGATTCAATTGGCTACCTTGGCAACGCCGCATCAAAGTTATGTATCGCCGGGAGATGGCGTGTATTTGGCGCCAGGAAATATGTCTGAACGAATACGGCAACAATGCAGTCTCACCGGACAGACTGTGCCTGAAACGACTGGAGCGATTGTGCGCTGCATTCTGGAAAGTCTTGCATTGGAATTCAGACAGACGCTGGATGAATTGCAGTTGATTACAGGTATAAGACCTCGTGTCATTCATATGGTTGGCGGCGGTGTGCACAATCGACTATTGTGCCAGTTTACAGCCAATGCAGCCGGTGTCCCGGTGGTGGCAGGCCCGGCAGAGGCGACTTCAGCCGGGAATTGCATGCTGCAATTCCTTGCGCATGGAGAAGTGAGTAGCTTGGCCGAGGTACGGGAGGTCATGGCTGCTTCCTTTTCCCCCGAGACCTATGAGCCTGAGGATACAGAGCTGTGGCAGGAAGCTTATGAAAACTACCAAAGTCTGAATCAAATCAAAAGGTAATGAACAGATTCAATGCAATGAGCATTGACGCAAAATGCTAAAAAGAAAAGTATGAGGAGTGGTGAGCAACATGTCTGAACAGCAAGTAAGGGAAGAGTTAACGAAGTATGCACGTAGAGCAGTTGCCCAAGGGTTGGTGGTAGGACCCGGTGGGAATCTGAGCGCTCGCTCTGGGGGAACGATGTTGTTGTCTCCTAGTGGTTATGCACTTGAGGATCTGGAGCCTGACGAATGGATCGCTATTGATATCGAGACAGGGGCGACTAGCGCGGGAGCAACACGCCCTTCTTCCGAAGTATTGATGCATCTGTACAGTTATCGTGTGAGTCCTGATATCCAAGCCATTGTGCATACGCACCCGGCATATACGATCGCACTTAGTCTCGTTTTCGATGAATTGCCACACTTGTTCCCTGATCAGTCCGCCTTGGTAGGTGATATCGGATTTGTTCCATACGTTCTGCCAACGACGAAGCTTCTTGCCGATGCAGTCTCAGCAAAGGTAGAAGAACATACGGCACTCATTCTCGTCAATCACGGATTGGTTACGACCGGTAAAAACCTCCGCGAAGCCTATTACCGCACCCAAGTGGTGGAAGAAAGCGCGAAGGTATATATGATCGCCAAAGCAGCCGGGGAACCCCAAGTGCTTACTGCCGAAGAATATAAGGAAATTCAATCGCTTGAAAGTGAAGCCTACCGTGTGCAGTTACTGCAACAACTCAAGTCCTGATACCTGATTTGAGTATTAATGATTACATTCGTGATCTTAAAAGATTGCTACGTTAAGGGCAGATTGCATCCTCCAGATAAACGCTGGAATAAAGGATGTGAAATGCTCTTTTTTAATTTTAATTTTGAATTGAAAAGGTGCACAGTATAGCTGAGGGAATAATTCGCACTATTTTGATGAGAATTGTTGAAATTGTGATGTCTGCAAGGTATACTAACGTTAATCATCAGTGAGTAACAACTACGAAGAAGATTAAAAAAACAATTAAGTAACTAAGAGGGGTGAAATCAGTGGGTCCTGAGCTAAACGAAATGGAGTTGGAATACGAACTGCTAAAGCAGCTTCGAGACGCTAATGCTCCCATCGGGGCCAGTACGTTGGTTCATACTTTGGGCAAAACGTATGGTCTGAGTCAGGCAACCATCGGAAGAAGACTTATGGAGATGGATGTTGAAGGTTTTACAGTTCTGGAAGGTCGCAAGGGAAGAACTTTGACCGAACAGGGTCTGGATCGAATGAAGACGTTGGAAAAAGATTTGCAGCAACAAAGCGTGAACTCACAGTTAATTCAGATGCTGAACCATTCTGGGGAAAAGGCTCTGTTGGATGTTCTCGTTGCCAGAAGGGCACTTGAGCGGGAGATCGCTTCCTTGGCAGCACAACGTGCCTCGAAAGAATACATAGTACTGTTGCAAGCATCTATTGCCAACCAGCATGAATTGCTTTCCAAGAATATTATACCATATGAGGAGGACCGGGAGTTCCACAGATTGCTGGCTTATGCTGCGCAAAACCAAATTCTTCTGCACGCGGTTGAACTGGTATGGGAAACAAGCCGCGATTTTCTGGAAACAGCGTATATTCGCCGGAGAGTAGGAAGTGAATTAGTTGTAGATCATCAGCAGATTCTGGATGCTATTGTAGCGGGCTCTCCGGAGCAGGCTGAAGCGGCAATGGTGAATCATATCAACCAAATGATCGATGATGTCAAACGTTATTTCGCCATGCAAAACCAATAACATTCCTTAGAAACAGACCCGGTGATAAAGGAGTTGAGCTTGTGGACACAAACTACCGTCTAGGCATAGATATCGGAGGTACTTTCACGGATGCGCTGGTGATGGACCATCAGGGCAGGGTGATTGCGGCGCTGAAGACGCCATCGATTGCAGTAGCTCCGGAACAGGCGATTTTTAACGCACTTGATCAGTTGAAGGCGAGTGGCGTGAATATTCATGAGATTGATCTGTTTGTGCATGGAACAACGCTTGGTGTCAACACGTTGATTGAGCGAAATGGCGCAGTTACAGGTCTGCTGGTCACTAAAGGATTCCGTGACATTCTTGAAATCCGCCGGTTGCGACTTGAGGATACAACCAATCTGTATGGTGACAAGACCGATGCGCTGGTACCGAGACATCGCGTTAAGGAAGTCGATGAACGGGTCATTGCGAGTGGGGGCATACTCCAGCCACTGAATGAGGAACAACTGTTGCAAGCGGTGGATGAGCTGGTGGAGGATGGCGTTACCGCTTTGGCGATTAGCTTTTTACATGCTTATGTGAATCCCGCTCATGAGCAGCTTGCGGAAGATCTGATCAGGGAACGTTATCCGCAACTGTTCATCTGCCGAAGCAGCGCCATCTGGCCACAACAGCGTGAGTTCGAACGAACACTCGCAACGGCCATGAACGCTTATGTAGGTGAACGGATGGGGTCTTACTTCCTGCGTCTGCAAGAAGGGATTCAGGCATACGGCCTCAAAGCCAACTTGCTGTCGACCATGTCCAACGGTGGAATTATGACGGCTGCCAGAGCGGCTAATGAGCCGGTACGTACGCTTCTGTCCGGGCCTGCTTCCGGTGTAATCGCCGCGACGCATATTGCTGAACGAGCGGGCATTCATCAGGTCATCACATTTGACATGGGTGGGACAAGTGTTGACGTTGCCCTCATTGACAAAGAACCGAGTTATTCTTCTGAGAACAAGGTTGGAGATTTTCCTGTCATCATTCCCGCTGTTGATGTAACAGCGATTGGGGCTGGTGGTGGTTCAATTGCTTGGCTTGATTCCGTAGGCGTACTCAAGGTTGGACCGCGCAGCGCGGGAGCCAATCCCGGTCCGGCATGTTATCAGCGCGGGGGAGAAGAGCCGACAACCACAGATGCCTATCTACAGCTCGGTATCCTGCATGCTGACCATTTCCTTGGCGGACAAATGCGCCTGTATCCCGAACTTGCAGAGCGTACTCTGGGCAATCTGGGAGAGAAGCTTGGACTGAATGCCGAACAGACTGCGCAAGCCATTCTTGATGTGGCAACCGCCAATATGTATGCCCAGTTTTCTCCCCTCATGGCTCGCAAGGGTGTTGATCCCCGCGATTTTACGTTGCTCGCATATGGTGGAGCCGGCCCGATGCATGCTTTTCTGATGGCACGTGAGGTAGGTATCGGCAGAGTGCTGATCCCGCCATCTCCGGGAACACTGTGTGCCATGGGCTGCACGGTTGCCAATCTCCGCAATGATTTCGTTCATACGTTACACAAAAGCACTCAGACTCTGGAGTCTGGTGAATTAAGCTCTCTTTTTGCTGAATTGGAAAACCTGGGACGTAGCTGGGTAGATGAGGAAGCCCGTGGTGGTGTCAAGCTGGACAATATTTATTGCCTGTACAGTGCGGATATGCGATATGAGGGACAGGCCTTTGATCTTGAGGTCACGCTGACATTGGAAGAAATTCAAGATCCCAAGAAGGCAGGGATTAAATTCCATACATCTTACCAAAACGTATTTGGCATTAGTCAGCCAGAGGCAGAGGTAATGTTTGTAAGTCTCAGAGCAACCATTGTTGGTGTTTTACCTACCCATAACACGGTAGATCCGGCAAATTTGCCATTTGATGAGAGTGCAGCGGAAGAAAGGCTCATCACTTTTGACCATGTACAGCAGATTGCCAAGGTACTGAAAAGGGGACAAATTCCATCGGTGGATGCTCCCATCCCCGGGCCCATTATTGTGGAGGAATATGATACAACGATCTTTATCCCGCCTGGATATAAGGTATACCGGGATGTCCACGGGAACGTGATTGGGGAGGTGGAAGCATGATCGGCGACAAGGTCTTTCTTGAGATTTTTAACAACCGGATTCAAGCTGCCGTGGAAGAAATGGCAAATGTTGTTCTGCGTACAGGATTCACCGCTTTTGTCAAAGAAACTGGCGATTTTGGAACCTACCTCTTATCTCCATCCGGGGAAACGTTTGGGTCACCGCTGGAGACGGGTTACAACCTGTCCCTGGGCATCCCTGCTGCTGCGACCATTAACAGTGTAGAAGACTGGAAAGAAGGGGATCTCGTCATATGTAATGATCCTTATTCCACTAAAGGCATGGTCACACACCTTCCAGACATTCATCTCATCAAGCCTTATTTTCACGAAGGGCGAATCATCGCTTACGGCATGTGCTTTGTTCATTCATCCGATGTGGGCGGCAAGGTACCGGGGAGCGTATCTCCCAGCGCCTACGATATTCATATGGAAGGCATTCGAATTGCACCAGTCAAACTGTATGAAGCTGGTGTTCTGAACGAGCAGATCCTGCGCATGTTTCTGGACAACAGCCGAATTCCGGAGCAAAATCTCGGTGATCTCAAAGCGCTTATGGCTGCATTGAATCGGGGAGAGCAACGGCTTGAGGAACTCATTGCACGATATGGCGTGGGAAAAATCCAGCAGGGCATCGAACATTTGCTGGAATATGCCGAGCTGAAGGCACGTGTTATCGTGCAAGATATCCCGGACGGTTCCTATGACTTCTGGGACTATCTGGAGAAAGGACCAGGGGGATATCCTATTCGGTTGCGTTGCAAGATGACGATTGCAGGTAGTGACATTCATCTGGACTTTAGCGGCACCGATCCTCAGGTCAGGGCTTCATTCAACATTCCTACCCACAACCAACAGGGCCATTACATGCTGGTGCCCGCACTCATTCGTTATTTCCGTACGCTCGATCCGACCATTCCTTGGAATTCGGGCATGATTCGTATGGTTCGAAATTACGCGCCGCCTGCTTCCGTACTAAACCCGGAGCCGATGGCAGCAGTTGGGGCACGTGCTGCGACCTTTATCCGGCTGATGGACGTTATCACGGGAGCACTAGGGAAAGCTCAGGGCAGTATGGTTCCCGCGGCAGGAGCTGGACAAGCCTGCATTGTCATGATGGCGATGACAGATGCATCCGATGGCAAGAAAAAGGTGGGCGTAATTCAGCCGATCTGCGGAGGTTCGGGAGCTAGGCCGATGAAAGACGGCATTGATGGCATGGATTTTGCGGTCGGTCATCTTCGGAATATTCCTGCGGAAACGGTGGAATCCGAGATGCCTGTGTTGATTGAGCATTATGGTCTTCGTGCTGACTCGGCGGGTGCAGGAACCTTCCGTGGCGGAAGCGGGATTGACCTGTGCGTCAGAATTCTAACACCGGATACCGTGATGACGGCCAGAAACATGGAGCGTATGGAGTTCCAGCCCTGGGGCAGGCTCGGTGGTGGCGTAGGTTCACATGGAGAAGCGATTCTTAATGCTGGACGTGCAAGTGAGCATCATCTGGGAAGAATTGATGAGCTGTTGCTTCAACCTGGAGAAACGGTTACGTTCCTGTCGCAAGGCGGAGGCGGATATGGTGATCCACTTGAACGTGAACCACGCGTAGTTCTGGAGGATGTAAGAAGTGGGCTGGTATCCCCGGAGAAAGCTCTTGAGTTATATGGTGTTGTGATTGACGGCCTGGAGCTGAACGAGAGCGATACCGAACAAATGCGAGCCAAGCGACCACGGCAGCAGGAGGAATTCGCCTTTGGCAAGGCGCGGGAGCAATTTGAAGACATATGGAGCGATGAGATGCAGGTAACACTGAATCAGGCCTTGCTGAATGCTCCGCTTGCACTAAGAGACTACCTGAAGCGTCAGACCATGGGCGTTGTAGAGGAGAAGTATAAGGATTCCCTATCTGTAGATCCACGGGAGATATCCGACATTATGGAAGGTTTACGCCAGCAAATAGGATTGCATTGATCAAGTGTATGGAGACTATCTAGTTCTGTCTTATCGGTAAAACCAACTACATGGATGGGGGAATTTGCATGTTCAAATCCAACAAAAAACGCTTTCTCAGCCTCGCCTCTCTGACACTGGCCGGTACATTGGTGCTTTCCGCCTGCGGTGGAGCAGGCAGCTCAAGTAATACTGCCGGAGAGAGCGACTCTTCAGGAGCAAGCGGAGACAAAGTTAAGCTGACGATGTTTATCTGGGCTGGCTCCAATCAGGATGTCGTTCCGAAAGAAGTGGTTGCCGAGTATGTGAAAGAACATCCCAACGTTGAAGTCACCTTTGAGGAATCCTCCAATTCGGTAATGTACCCCAAGATGGTCGCAGGCAAGCAGGCTGATGCCAACAATCCGATTGTTAACTTCGGTTACTTCAATGCAGATGCGACGGCAAAAGGCTTGAATGATGACATGTGGGAGCCACTGGATACCAGCATCGTGACCAATATTAAGGATATTCCCGAGTCCTTCCACAAGCCAGACAATAAAGGTGTGGTCTGGGGCGTTTCGAGCTTCGCCCTGGTATATAACAAAGATCTGGTGAAAACGCCACCTACCAGCTGGAACGATCTATGGGATAACGAGGAGTTCAAAGGAAAAACTGCGCTCTGGGACTACATGTTCTATTCCTATATCTCCCCACTTATTGCTACCAAAGGTCAAGAGATTGGCGCATCCTATGAAAATCCCGAGCCAGCCTTCCAGTTCTGGGCAGATCGCAGTGACCAGATTGGCACATTGGTTTCATCCAATGATCAGCTGAAGGCACTGCTGGAGTCAGGTGATGCGCTCATTGCCCCATTCAGTGCACAGGTTGCACAGACATGGATTGATGGTGGTTCTCCACTTGCCGTAGCGTATCCGAGTGAAGGTGCCATCTCCTTCCCGTACACACTTCAGGTAGTGAAGGGCTCAACACCTGAGCAAGCACGTGTTGCAAATGAAATTATTAACGAGTTGTTGAGCGCCGAGGCGCTGTCACAATATGCAGAAGCAACGGGTACGCCGGTAACCAGTACGACAGCTGCAGTTCCGGACAAGTACAAGGATGATCCTTCATTCTCCGTGGAAACGCAAAGTAATGGTATTAATCCAGACTGGGATGTGCTTGCACAGAACAGCTCTTCCTGGAAAGAACTATGGGACCGTCTCGTGAAAACAAAACTTCAATAAAAGGATTGTTGCCAGGCACACAATAATTCCGGGTTCTGCTCTGAACCTGGAATGGATGGGAGGGAATCAGAGATGAGTAGCGGACAAGAGACCATATCCATTGAAACAAGGGAAGTCACGAAGACTTATGGTAAGCGAGCCGCCGTTGATCAAGTAACACTCCAAGTGAAAAAGGGGGAATTCGTTTCCTTGCTTGGTCCGAGTGGCTGTGGCAAAACAACACTGCTTCGCATGCTTGGCGGACTTGAGCAGCCGGATCAGGGCACCATTATGCTGGGAGGTCGGGATGTTACTGGCATCCCGGCTTATGGACGCAATAGCAATATGATTTTTCAGCAGCTTGCGCTGTTCCCTCATATGGATGTATTCAACAACATTGCCTATGGCCTAAAGGTGAAGAAGTTACCAAAAGTCGATATCCAACGGCAGGTAGGTGAAATGCTTGATCTGGTCCAGCTCGGAGACTATGGCAGGCGTGCTGTATCCGAGCTGTCCGGGGGTCAGGCACAACGCGTCGCCATTGCTCGCGCACTGATCAACAGACCCGAAGTGCTACTGCTTGATGAACCTCTCTCTGCATTGGACATGCAGCTGCGTCTCGATATGCAGCGTGAACTGAAACGCATCCAGCGTGAATTCGGCGGAACGTTTATCTTTGTAACGCATGATCAGAGCGAAGCCATGAATATGTCTGACCGAATTGGCGTTATGCGCGATGGAAGGCTGCTGCAATACGCAACCCCTGATGAAATCTATGAAAGACCGACCGATAGTTTCGTGGCCAAGTTTATTGGAGATACCAATCTCTTTGAGACGGAATTACTGGGACATGATGTGAATGGAATTCGGGTGGAATGCTTCGGCAAGCCATTGCTGGTGAAAGTCAGTGATGGCAATGCTGTACCGAAAGCGGGAGCACGACATTCCTTATCAATCCGCAATGAGTATATTCGACTTGGAGAAGATGCAACTCATTGCCTGAACAAGCTGGATGGACACGTGATTGAAGCGGTGTATGGCGGAGCAAATATTCGATACAGTGTGCAGATTGCTGAAGGTTTTCTGGTTCAGGCCAGTGTGCTGCATCAGCGGGGAGCTTCACGTTATAGTCCAGGTGAGCCAATACAAATTGGCTTTGATCCAGAGGACGCGCTCTTGTTATCCGAACCCATTGATGACCGTGTACAGGGGGCAAGAATATGAACCGGATCGCGGAACGGATCGTGAATCTGTATTCCTTTGGAAACCGCACATGGGTAACCCGGTTGCTGCTTCTGTTGCCTGCGCTTGCTCTGATGGGCATCGTGTATCTGGGCGGGTTGCTGATCTTTGGCAGATATAGCTTTGATATGTATGAGAATGGAAAGCTTATTCGGGGCTGGGATTGGGGGGCCTATCGTGCGTTTCTGTCTGATCCTTACTATTGGAAGCTGATTGGCACAACGTTTCGCATTGCCTTCAAGGTTACGCTATGGAGTCTTCTACTTGCCTATCCACTGGCGTATTGCATAGCGGGTCTAAAGAAGCCTGGCATGAAGCAATTGTTGCTGCTGCTCACGTTTCTTCCGCTACTGGTCAGCGCGGTTGTGCGTTCTTACGGATGGCAGCTGTTACTGTCCAAACAGGGTTTCATGAACTGGCTGTTCATCCGGTTGGGGCTTACCGAGGAAGGGTTCAGCATGATATACAACGAGACAGGTGTTATTGTGGCCCTTGTCCATATTTTCCTGCCATTTATGGTCTTTCCGATCCTGAATGTACTGTCCCAAAGTGACGCTTCCTTAAAGGCAGCTGCTCAGGATCTGGGGGCGGGCAGCTGGAGAACATTCCTGACCATTACCCTGCCTTTATCGGCAAGAGGTATTGCAAGCGGGGTGCAGATTGTGTTTACGCTATGTCTCACCGCATTCACCACACCTCAGCTGATCGGCGGGGGAAGAGTCATGACACTTCCGGTATTTATATATCAGCGAACCTTGGACACGAACTGGCCGATGGCTGCGGTTGCCAGCCTGTTCTTGCTTGTGTCTTCCATTGTCGTCTCGTTGCTTGTGAATAAAGGAGCAGAAATGCTGATGTTCCGTCGTTCCCGTAAGGGAGGTCAGGCGTATGGTTAAGTCGAACAGGGGCACCAAGCTGTTACTCTACATCTTTGTGGGCGCCGTAGCGATTTATTTGCTGCTGCCACTGCTGATGATTATGTTGACATCTGTAGGCTCAGGTTCAGCCAGCAAATTTCCCCCGGAAGGTCTCACCTTGAAATGGTATGCCAATCTGAGTGAGCAGACCCAGTTTCTCGATGCATTCAAGAACAGCCTTATTGCTTCTACAGGGGCGGTTCTGCTGGCTTTGATTACAGGTACGCTTGCTGCGCTAGCAATCGTGCAATACCCTTTCCCGGGCTCGGGTATCTTAAGGGCATTTTTTGTATCTCCGATGGTTATGCCAAAAATTACGCTAGGTATTGCATACCTGATTTTATTCTCCAAAATGCATATTGCAGGTGGATTGTTTGCACTTATGTTGGGTGAAGCGGTCATTGTACTTCCATTTGTGCTCACTATTGTGGGCAGTGCGTTAGCCAATCTGCACCCGGCTCATCGGGAAGCTGCCGCGGACCTTGGTGCAGGGCCGATGCGTATTTTTTTCACGATTACACTTCCACGGCTCCGACTATCCCTGCTTCTGTCAGGGTCAATCGCTTTTGTCTTCACTTTTGATCAGGTCGAGGCTGCACTGTTGCTGCTCCGTCAGGACAGCTACACGTTGCCAATACAGCTATTCCTGTATATGGAGAAATGGCAGGACCCAACGATAGCCGTGGTATCTGTTGTTTTGATCGCGTTTGCGCTGGCTCTGTTTATGACGATTAAACTAGTTTTGCGCTCTGTACCAGGACTTGAAAGTTTGTTTGGTCGCAGGAAAACAAAAGGAGGTCTGGATCAAAATGAATAATTCACAGCATCTATCCCATAGCTCAGGTCTGAACCGGGACCGGGCGGAAGAAGTGATGAAAACTCAAGGGCTAAGCGCCCTGATCGCAACAACTCCAGAGAACATTCAGTATGTCATCGGGTCCCAGCTACGTGCAAGCAACTGGACCATGCAGATTTATGCGGTTTTACCTGCCGACAGATCTGCAAAGTCTTGTATCGTCATTCCAACGAATCGGTTAGGCGTTGTAGCTCAGTTCGGTATTACGGGGGTAGATATATTTGCCTACAGTGATTTCTTTGTGGAAGGTTCAATTGAAGGCAAACCTTCCACTGACGACATTGATCTCTTTTATTCTCTTCTGCAAACGACGGTTATTCATCCGGGTCCTGTTGAAGCACTCAAGGCTGCATTAAAACAGCTTGAGATCGAAGATCAGCCGATTGGAATCGATGAGATGCGGATCGCTCCCGATATTCTGGCTAGAATCAAGGAGGAGGTTCCTGACAGACCGGTAATTCCTGCATATAAGCTGTTCCGAGAAATCCGTTTGGTCAAGACACCTTTTGAAATTGAGCAACTGCGTCAGGCTGCCCAATTAAATGAACGGATTGAACAGGAACTAATTGACCTGATTGCTGCAGGTGTTCATGAGAAGCAACTTGCCGATCATTATCGTCTGGCTGTGATGAGAGCAGGTGGAACTCCGGCAATGACAGCGGTAGGGGCAGGGCCACGTAGTGCGTTGCCACTCATCGAAAATTATTTTCATACGATTGAGACCGGAGATCAGATCCGTTTCGATCTTTGCCTACAGCTGGAAGGATACTGGGGAGATACGGGCCGCACGGTTGTTGCAGGGGAGCCTACCGCCTGGATGAAAAAACATTTTGCTGCGGTCAAAAGTGGATGGGAGACGGCACTTGAAACGGTGCGCCCTGGCGTCAAGGCGTCGGAAGTATTCCATGCGGCAGTATCTCGCGTACAGCGTGAAGGGATTCCACATTACCGACGTCAGCATGTCGGACATGCCATCGGGTTGGAACTGTACGACGATATAACCCTCTCCCCTGGGGACCAGCGTATACTGGAGCCCGGTATGGTGTTATGTGTTGAGGTACCGTATTACGAGCTAGGTGCTGGTGGATTCCAAATCGAAGATACAATTGTTGTAACGCCAGATGGTTATGAGTTTTTAACCCATATGGAGCGGAAATTGTTCACTAAATAACGATAGATGGAAGGCTTCGCTGACCGGCGATCAGACCACAGTCGATCCAAGAAGCTTTCTTACTGGGAAAGTTGGAACATCCATGATTCAGCAGGGAACTAAGACGTTTCGTAACATTAGCCTTGCACTGTTCGCCGGAGGTTTTGTCACTTTTGCTTTGCTCTACAGCCTCCAGCCCCTGATGCCTGAGATTAGCAACGCATTCTCCATTACGCCGGCACACGCCAGTCTTACGTTATCCGTTACAACGATCGCCATGGCACTGACGATGCTGTTCATCGGGTCCTTGTCTGATTCTGTGGGCCGACGCTTTATAATGACAGCTGCACTGGTGATATCTTCTGTTATTGCTTTGCTCAGCGCATTCAGCCCGGGATATACGGAGCTTCTTCTGCTTCGTATTCTCCAGGGTGTGGCACTCGCGGGGTTGCCAGCGATAGCCATGACATATTTGTCAGAAGAAATTGAACCTAGAAGTCTTGGTTATGCTATGGGCCTATATATCAGTGGCAATTCGATAGGTGGCATGGCCGGCCGTTTCTTCAGCGGTGTGGTGACAGATTGGTTCAGTTGGCGCGCTGCTGTGGGTTTCATTGGTATTCTTGGACTGTGTGCAGCCGTTATTTTTTGGCTTGTTATCCCGCCATCCCGTCATTTTGTCAAAGCTGCACCCGGATTCAAAAATCCAATACCTCTTTTGTGGTCACAATGTCGCAATCCGAGGCTATTATGCCTGTATGGACTCGGTTTTCTCCTGATGGGGGGATTTGTGACCCTTTTCAACTATATCGGTTTTGAATTAACGGGTGAACCCTATCATCTGAGCCAGTCTATCGTTGGAAGTCTTTTTGTGGTATATCTGATGGGCACGGTAAGCAGCACCTGGATGGGCAGGCTGGCAGATCGGTATGGCAGGTCACATGTGCTTGGAATCGCGCTGGGAATTATTCTGGCTGGTGCAGTCTGTACCGTTCATCCAGCGCTTTGGGTCAAAATTATCGGACTCGCCCTGTTTGCCTTTGGTTTCTTTGGCGGTCATTCCATCGCAAGCAGCTGGGTTGGACTTGTGGCTATTCAGCACAAATCCCAGGCTAATGCGTTGTATTTATTTTTCTACTATCTTGGTTCAAGCGTAAGTGGAACAGGAGGTGGACTGCTTTACAGTCATTTTGGATGGATAGGCATTGTGGGGATGATCGGTGTGTATGTTTTGATCGGTTTTGTCTTGTGTAATTTGCTTGTTCACAGGTTGAAGGGACAGGCTACATAAATCAACTTTTTCCGACAGCTATTGCATATCCTAAAATACCGAGTATAATACTTGGTAAATAGACGAAAAGGGGATGCAATAAACGATGAAAACACATGCTGAATTGAACTCACTTCTTGTTGACGATTATCTGGATCTCCTGAACATTGCGAAACAGCTAGGTGATGACGAATGGAAAGATGCTATTCTGCAAGCATTGAAGGAAGAAGTCGATGCGAATCATCATCTGGATTCCAAAGAGGTAAGACAGGATTTATGGATTCAATTCGAAGGCATTAATGAACAAATGCATGATCTGTTAATGCAATTGAAGCATGCCGACAGTCCTGAGGAGAAAGAGCAGATTATTGAAATGATCTGGGGATTGAAAGTAGACCGTCATGCGATCACACGTAAACTTGAAACCATGAGCCGTGCCAGCGCTGGACATCAATAAGCTCTAGGTTGATTATACATTGAAAACCCGCGTGTTCCCTGGGATTATCTCCTGGGTCACACGCGGGTTTTGTTTATGTTTTAATTGTTTACTACACTTTAAGTGAGTGTTCAAAAGCGGACTTTTTGAACTACTTCTATTAAAACTGTTTTGCGAAAGTAGTTGCCTGCTCGATAGCTTGTTGCTTGATCTCATCTGCACGATCTTTATATTGATTGTGCCCCTCAACAAAAATGCCATCAAGCTTCGGCACACCGAGGAATGACATGATAATGCTTAAGTAACGATGACCGGATTCCATCTGAGCCGCTGGGCCATCGGAATAAATGCCGCCGCGAGCCTGAATATGCAGTGCTTTTTTATCAGACAGCAGTCCGACAGGACCTTGTTCGGTATAACGAAATGTTTTGCCAGCTACGCAGATCGAGTCCACATAAGCCTTCAGAATAGGAGGGAACGAGAAGTTCCACATCGGTGTTACAAAAACATATTTATCTGCTGAGGCAAATTGATCCGACAGTTCATTCAAACGGTTTACTTTGGTCTGCTCTTCGGAAGTCAGATCACTGCCCGATTGCAGTTTGCCCCAACCACTGAAGACATCCGCATCGATATGCGGAATATCCGAACGATACAGATCGAGGTGAACGACCTCATCAGAAGGGTGACTTTCACGATACGCATCAATAAATGCTTTGCCCGTAGCCATGCTGAAGGAGGTTTCATGATCGTGAGGATGGGCAGTAATATACAATAAGGTAGACATGTAATTCTTCCTCTCTGTGCGATTCATGGGGGAACCGATGTTTGTTAGTAATAAAGCGACCGCAGTAGTATGCATCGTTTCCCCCGTTTTATACGTCAGAAAGGGATATGTATGGATTGATCATGATACTGAATTGGATGCTATATAGTGACCGGATACTCAATCCATGTATAATATACAGGACGAGTATTTATTTTCCAAAGACAATAGGATGAGTGAGATGAGCGCACATGGGAATGGACCTGGAGAAGCAACGATTAAGCATTGAAGCAGCGAAATTGTATTATCAGTCCGATTATAGCCAGCAGGATATTGCCGCAAGGTTGGGCGTGTCGCGTCCAACCGTATCAAGGTTACTTCAGTACGCCAAAGATCGTGGATATGTCCGGATTGAAATTATGGACCCGCTGGAGGATATCGACATCATTGCCGGAGAACTTAAGTCAAAATATGATCTGGATACGGCACTTGTGTGTTTTACCCCGTTGAAGAGTGATGAGGAAATACAGAAGCATATCAGTAAACGAGCAGCGGATTATCTTCAAGAGACGGTTCAGGATGCAGATATTATCGGGGTGACTTGGGGAACAACCATGCATGCTGTAGCACGCCAACTTCGTCCCAAGCAGGTCAAAGGTGTCGAAGTCGTTCAATTGAAGGGGGGCGTAAGCCACTCCCATGTCAATACGTATGCTGCTGAGATTGTACATTTGTTCGCTGAGGCATTCCATACGGTACCAAGGTATCTGCCACTGCCCGTTATTTTCGACAACATTGAAGTAAAAAACATGGTGGAAGCGGATCGGCATATCGGCAGAATCGTGGAACTTGGCAGACAGGCTAACATCGCGTTATTTACCGTAGGTACTGTGAAGGAAGATGCGTTACTATTCAGGCTCGGTTACTTCAATGAAGAAGAACAACAATTGCTGATGAACTCCGGTGCAGGTGACATTTGTTCACGCTTTTTCGACGCGGAAGGTCAGTTGATCAGTGAAGAGATTAACAACAGAACCGTTGGAATTGATCTAGCCGAATTGAGAAATAAGGAAAAATCAATTCTTGTTGCCGGGGGACAACGCAAAATTGAAGCCATTCACGCCGCGCTCAAAGGTCATTACGCGAATATTCTGGTTACGGACCAGTACACAGCACAGGCATTACTGCGATTCTGATTTCAAATGAATATGGATGACAACATCTGCCACGCAAAAAGGGCGGATGTTTTTCTTTTTTAGGCAGAAAATATAACGAAGAAGAACTGTAAGTGTAATTGTGAACAAAAGTTCAAGTTGATTTTTACATATGTTCATGTTAGTGTAAGTGTATAGAAAATAACTAGTTCAGATAAGGGAGAGATTCAATTGACTACACCACAATTAGCGAAAATGATCGACCATACGTTGCTTCGTGCGGACGCAACGCAAAGTGAAATGGCCAAGTTAACCGAAGAAGCGAAGCAATACCAGTTTGCTTCCGTATGTGTTAATCCAGGCTGGGTTGCTTATGCTGCTGAGCAGTTGCAGGGTACTGGCGTAGATATCTGCACCGTTATTGGTTTCCCTCTGGGAGCATCTACATCGGAGACAAAAGCTTTCGAAACGAAAGATGCGATTGCTAAAGGTGCAACTGAAGTCGATACGGTCATCAACATCAGTGCTTTGAAAGATGGCAAAGATGATTACGTTGAACAAGATATTCGTGTTGTCGTTGAAGCGGCTGCGGGTAAAGCTTTGGTGAAAGTTATTATTGAAGCTTGTCTGTTGACGGATGAAGAGAAAGTACGTGCTTGTCAGGCAGCTGTGCGAGCTGGAGCTGATTTTGTTAAAACTTCTACAGGTTTCTCCACAGGTGGAGCAACGCCAGAAGATATCGCTTTGATGCGTCGTACTGTAGGTCCTGATGTTGGCGTTAAAGCTTCCGGTGGCGTACGTAGCCTGGAAGATATGCAAAAAATGATCGAAGCGGGTGCGACTCGTATTGGTGCAAGCTCTGGCGTGAAGATCATGCAGGGTGGTCAGTCTACATCTTCTTATTAATTCGTTGGAATCTGACTCGTTAGATAACATCTAGGCTTTGCCTACGGGAGTGGACTTGTTCTTCATGTTAAACATTAATATGGAGAACAAGATTCAAGCCTGAAAAGCCTTTTTATTTTTTAGCATGAAAATTGATATAAAACGAATTTGTTGTAAGCGCTTTACTTATTTTCTGAAAGGTTTATTTCATTACACGCATGAAAAACCTTTGAGCTGATTCACATCCGGCTTAACTACCTTCAAAGGAGAGTTCAAATGAAATTTCTAATTGCCATTATCGGCTTACTCGTTGTTTTTGGACTGGCTTATATCGCAAGCAACGGCAAAAAGCAGATACGTTACCGGCCGCTGGCTATCATGATTGTTTTGCAAGTTATACTAGCTTATGCTCTGTTGAATACAGGAGTGGGTACTTTTTTAATTGGCGGTTTCGCGACCGTATTTAAAAGTTTACTCGACTATGCGAATGAAGGTATCGCATTTGTATTTGGGGGTTTAACTACCGTAGGTGCAGAGAGCGGGGGGGCACCGTTCTTCCTCAGCGTATTGATGCCGATTGTTGTCATCTCGGCACTCATTGGGATATTGCAGTATATCCGAATCTTGCCTTTTGTTATAAAATATATTGGTCTGGTATTAAGCAAAATCAACGGAATGGGCAGACTGGAATCATATAACGCGGTTGCTTCGGCTGTATTGGGGCAATCTGAAGTGTTCATTTCTGTGAAAAAACAAATTGGGTTGTTGCCAAAACATCGGCTGTACACCTTGTGTGCTTCGGCGATGTCCACGGTATCGATGTCGATTGTTGGTGCTTATATGACCATGATCGAGCCGAAATATGTGGTTACAGCTCTTGTACTGAACCTGTTTGGCGGTTTTATCATTGCTTCGATTGTGAATCCTTATGAGGTTACAGAGGAAGAAGATATATTGGAAGTGCAGGAAGAGGAGAAACAGTCCTTCTTCGAAATGCTCGGCGAATACATCCTGGATGGATTCAAAGTTGCTATCATCGTAGCTGCGATGTTAATCGGTTTTGTTGCCTTGATTGCACTTGTTAACGGAATTTTCAGCGCGGTGCTTGGCATTTCGTTCCAAGAGCTACTTGGTTATGTGTTTGCACCATTTGCCTTCATCATGGGTGTTCCATGGAAAGAAGCGATTCAGGCAGGAAGTATTATGGCAACCAAAATGGTATCCAACGAATTCGTAGCTATGCTTAATTTGAAGGAGACTGCAATGTCTGCCAGAACAACGGGTATCGTATCTGTCTTCCTCGTTTCGTTCGCCAATTTCTCCTCCATCGGTATCATTGCTGGTGCGGTGAAGGGACTCCATGAGAAGCAAGGTAATGTGGTCGCCCGCTTCGGTCTGAAACTGCTTTACGGTGCTTCGCTTGTCAGCGTGCTGTCAGCGATCATTACTGGACTGTTCTTGTAAACCGGATTATTGGAAGGAGTGCTTAGGTTATGTCAACATTCAAAAGAGTACATCTGATCGTTATGGATTCTGTAGGGATCGGCGAAGCGCCGGATGCAGCAGAATTTGATGATTTTGATGTAGATACCTTTGGTCACATTGCACGTGAACGCGGAGGTCTGAAAATGCCTCACATGGCCAGTCTCGGACTGTCCAACATCAAAGAAATTGAGGGTGTCCCTGTAGCGGATGCACCTAAAGCGTATTACACCAAGATGCAGGAAGCATCCAGAGGCAAAGACACAATGACAGGTCACTGGGAGCTGATGGGTCTTTACATTGATACACCTTTCCGTGTGTTCGAGAATGGTTTTCCCGATGAGTTGATTCAGCGCATTGAAGAGAAAACGGGCCGCAAAGTAATTGGTAACAAACCGGCCAGTGGCACGGAAATTCTAGATGAGCTGGGTGCAGAGCATGTTGAAACTGGCGCGCTCATCGTATATACATCCGCCGATTCGGTTCTGCAAATTGCAGCACATGAGGACGTTGTTCCACTGAAAGAGCTGTATGAGATCTGTGAGTTCTGCCGTGAAATTACACTTGAAGATCCGTATATGCTCGGCCGCATTATTGCACGTCCATTTGTAGGTGAAGCGGGTAACTGGAAACGTACTGCAAATCGTCATGACTATGCGCTTAAACCTTTTGGTCGTACTGTTATGAATGAACTGCAAGATAGCGGATTTGATGTGATTGCTTTGGGTAAAATCGCAGATATCTATGATGGCGAAGGTGTAACCAAGGCTGTTCGTACCGTCTCTAACATGGATGGCATGGACAAGTTGTCTGAAACAATGGATGAAGAGTTCACTGGACTCAGCTTCCTGAACCTGGTTGATTTTGATGCCCTGTACGGTCACCGTCGTGATCCGCAAGGTTATGCTCAGGCACTTGAAGACTATGATGCACGGCTGCCCGAGATTTTTGCCAAAATGACCAATGATGATCTGCTGCTGATCACAGCTGACCATGGTAACGATCCAACATACCGCGGTACAGACCATACACGTGAATATGTACCACTGCTTGCCTACTCTCCGCGCTTCAGCGAGGGCAAAAAGCTTGATCTGCGCAGCACATTTGCTGACCTTGGCGCAACCGTAGCCGAGAACTTTGGAGTGAAAATGCCGGAATACGGCACCAGCTTCCTGAAGGATTTGAAATAAGTTTTTCAAAAACTGGATAGGGGAGGTCGGAGTAGCTTGGCTGCTCCGGTCCTGCCATCATAATAGACTAATTGTATAACTGGAGGAGATTCATTCATGAGTACACATATTGGAGCAAAACCCGGGGATATCGCAGAAACGATTTTATTGCCAGGAGACCCTTTGCGCGCGAAATATATCGCAGATACGTACCTCGAAGACGTTGTATGTTACAACGAAGTTCGTGGAATGCTCGGTTACACAGGTACATATCAAGGACACCGGATTTCGGTGCAAGGTTCAGGGATGGGAATTCCGTCCTTTGCAATCTATGCTAACGAATTGATCAGCGAATATGGCGTAAAAAACCTGATTCGTGTAGGAACTTGTGGCGGTATGCAGGAGCATGTACGAGTACGTGACGTTATCCTTGCACAAGCAGCATGTACAGATTCCAGCATGAACAAACACGTATTCGGTGGATATGACTTCTCACCAATCGCTACGTTCTCCCTGCTGAAAGAAGCCTATGACCGTGCAACAGCTAAAGGTATGAAGATTCACGTTGGTAACGTGTTCAGCTCTGATTCTTTCTACCGCGATGACCGTTCCGTAACCGAGAAGTTGATGAAACATGGCGTACTCGGCGTAGAGATGGAAACAACAGCATTGTACACTATTGCTGCCAAGTTTGGTGTTAACGCACTGACCATCCTGACGGTAAGTGACCACTTGCTGACAGGCGAAGAAACATCTGCCGAAGAGCGTCAAAAAACGTTCAACGACATGATGGTAGTTGCCCTGGACACAGCAATCACACTGTAATTGTTGCATTTTATATTCATAATCAATTGATGTGGATCGAAACTTTTGTTTTAAGCACAGAGTGAAGGACCTGGAATCGATTCTGAAGAAGCAAAGCGTTCGCCTTTGTCTCCGAGTTTTCCCCATTGCAAAATGGAATCAAAAAAACTTGGAGACAACAGCGATCTAAGGAACGATCCGGAGCCGTAACGGACTAACAACAAAGTGTTCAATACGATCAATACACACACAAGGAGAGATCATCATGAGAATGGTAGACATTATTGCTAAGAAACGCGACGGAAAAGAACTGACAACTGCTGAGATTGATTTTGTTGTTCAAGGATACACACAAGGAGAGATCCCGGACTATCAAGTCAGCGCATGGGCGATGGCAGTATTCTTCAAAGATATGACAGACAAGGAACGCGCTGATCTGACAATGTCGATGGTAAATTCCGGTGAAACGATTGACCTGTCCGCTATCGAAGGCATCAAAGTAGACAAGCACTCCACGGGAGGAGTGGGCGATACAACAACACTGGTACTGGCTCCGCTTGTTGCTGCGCTAGATGTACCTGTTGCCAAAATGTCCGGACGTGGACTTGGTCACACGGGTGGTACAACAGACAAGCTGGAATCCGTTGCTGGTTTCCACGTAGAGCTTGAAAAAGAAGAGTTCATTCGCCTCGTAAACGAACACAAGGTTGCAGTTATTGGGCAAAGTGGTAACCTTACGCCTGCAGACAAAAAGCTCTATGCACTGCGTGACGTAACAGCTACCGTTAACTCGATTCCACTGATCGCCAGCTCCATAATGAGCAAGAAAATTGCAGCAGGTGCAGATGCAATCGTATTGGATGTTAAAACAGGTGCTGGTGCATTCATGAAAACAACGGAAGATGCTAAAGAATTGGCACATGCCATGGTAAGCATCGGTAACAATGTTGGACGTAAAACGATGGCTGTTATCTCCGATATGTCCCAACCACTGGGTCTGGCGATTGGTAACGCACTTGAAGTGAAAGAAGCCATCCTCACCCTGCAAGGTAAAGGTCCAAAAGATCTGGAAGAACTGTGTATGGCACTTGGACGTCAGATGGTATTCCTTGCTGGCAAGGCAGATTCCTTGGAGCACGCTGAGGAGAAATTGAAAGAAGTGATCCAGAACGGTAAAGCACTGGAGAAATTCAAAGATTTCTTGGCAAACCAAGGCGGAGACGCTTCGGTTGTGGATCATCCAGATCGTTTGCCACAAGCACAATATCTGGTTGAAGTCCCAGCAGATAAAGACGGCTATGTTGCCGGAATCGTCGCTGACGAAATCGGAACTGCAGCAATGCTGCTCGGCGCAGGCCGTGCAACAAAAGAGTCCGAGATCGATCTCGCTGTTGGTCTGATGCTGAACAAAAAAGTGGGTGACCCAGTCAAAGCTGGTGAGTCCCTCGTAACGATCCATGCCAATCGTGAAGACGTAGCAGACGTCATCGCGAAGATCAAAGAAAACATTACAATTGCGGATCATGCTGATGCTCCTGTGTTGGTTCATGATATCGTAACGGAATAATACAATCAGAGAAGACGAGATGTAATCTCATGTCTGACTTAACATGAAAGCCCCGAAGCTATGTAATCCATAGCTTTGGGGCTTTTTGTCGTTGAGGTGCAAGTTGTTACTACTACTAGCAACTACGGGCTCTTTATTTTCTCATAAGCCATCACCGAGTCCGCATTGGTATAAATATAAGGCATGGATGGCTCGGCTACAGGTGTCACCTTTGTGGCGCGAATTTCAATCGTATCCTTACCATTCACCTGTGCTGAGCCGATGCTGCCATCAATTTGCACCCAGCTGTCTGTAGGGAAGCTATCCGCTTCGGGGATGTGAATCATCACGCCAAAGGGAGCCGCATCCGCTGGGCAACACATGACGAGAAATCGTCCTAGTGCAAAATGTGATTCATGATCCATGCTTTTGTCACGGTAGACAAACCCGGTTAACGAGATATCTTTGCCTGCAAATTGTCGCTGGAACATATCAATCGTGCCGAGGGTTTCAGAGAAAATCTCAGGATAGACTCGAATGACCTGTTCTGCATACAACTTCTCCGCCAGTTCAGCGAATTCGCGGCTATACTCGTCTTGGGGAATGAATTGTACTTTGGTAGCCGAAGCAGCCTGAACGGTCGTTGGTTTTTGTGTGAGATCTTGTACATTCAATTGCGTTGCCGGATCAGGTAAAGACTCTTTTCGACGAATCTCGGGAGGGGCATAGGTGAGAGACATGCCTTTCTGACTGGCCATGGAACTGCCGAGAGCCCGATCAGGTAACAGAAACCCCAGCAACAAGGGGATAGCAATCAGACCATATACCAACGAGCTGCGTAGGAACCCCGAGGGTGGTGGATGCTCACAATCGCAATGAACCTCGTTTCTACTGAACAGTCCATGCCAAGCCATGATAATGGCAATAAACAATAAGGGAACAGGACAGCATAACAGCAGTTTTTGCATGGTAGGAGCCAAATAATAATGAAGCGAGTCACTTGAATTCAAGTGAATAATGTATACCGCAAGCCCGCCGATCCAGACCGCACGGATCAAGTTATGCCATTGGATTACGTGTGACCTTGGAACAGCAGGTTTGTTCATTGTATAGATAGTGTGGTTCATAACATCACCTCATTTCTATTCATCGTCAGGATGAAAGTTCATGGGATTAATCATTTAGGTCATGAAGTATGTTGCTCAACCCTTATACCAGCAGATTAATCAACCACGAGCCGGCAAAGACAAGCGTGATAATGGCTAGACTTAGACCAATAACAAACCGGGTACGGAAGGTGGAGAGCAGCATCAGGGTGCTTTTGAAATCCAGCATTGGACCAAGTACAAGGAAGGATACCAGCGGCCCAAGTGCAAACGTATGTGAGAACGCAGAAGCCACAAAAGCATCGGACGTAGAGCAGAGAGACAGTACATAAGCAAATCCCATCATGAACACGTAAGAGGCAACAGGACCATTACCAAGTGAGATCAGATCGCTACGGCTAATGAATGTCTGGATGCAGGCTGTAATCAAGGCACCGATCACCAGATATTTGCTCATATCGACAAATTCATCTCCGGCGTGGATGAAGAAGCTACGCCAGTTTTTTACATGGTTATGATCATGAGCGTTTGCGTGTGCATGAGCATGAGGTTGTGCCATTTTAAACCCAGGATGTGTCTTAACCTCTGTCACTGCGACTTTTGGCATCCGAAGGGGATTTCGACGAACAAACACATACACGAGCATGCCTATGGAAGCTGCTACAGCAAAGGCCAGTCCCATACGGGCAATGGTAATCTCAGGATGGGAGGGAAAGGCAAGTAAAGTTGCGGTAAATACGATGGGATTGACTACGGGACCACTCAGGATGAACGTCACTGCGATATAGGCTGGCATGCCTTTGTGCATCAACCTTCTCACTACCGGGATCATGCCACATTCACAGATGGGAAAAATAATACCGAGTAGCCCTGCAACCAGCACACCACCGATCGGATTTTTGGGCGTGAGTCTGCGGACCATATCTTCGGATACGAACCACTGCATGAGCGAGGACAACAGCACACCCATGAGCAGAAAAGGTGCGGCTTCAAGGAAAATACCTATGAATACGGTTTTCATATTTTGCAAAGCTTCACTGTTCCATGCTTCCTTCAAGTCTGGAGCCATTGTGATCAACACGGGAACAAGAAATGCACAAGGAATCAGCAAGGACAGGAGCTTCAGATTGGCTGCCATTTTCATGAAACAGACCTCCACAACTAGGACTTTGCTAAAATATATGCTTGTACGTGCGGCAACATACCGAAGCAGCTTGCACCAGCAGGAATATGGGTAGGTACGATGAGTGAGGAGGAAAGGCAACTTCATTTTGGCGACACGCTGCCAAGCATACCGGACTGGGATGATGAGTGGGATGACCGGGTAACCAAATTAGTGTTCATCGGCATTGACATGGACCGGGCGGAGATTGAACGTACATTGGATGAGACCCTTCTTACGGAGGAGGAGATGTTGATGAACTGGCGTGAACTGAAAGATCCTTTTCCAGCGTGGAGTTGAAGTGAAAAGAAAAGATCTTCAAGTGCAATAGTGCCCCTGAAGATCAATGATTATATTGCATTAAGGACTTTAGCTAAAGTACAAATCGCCAAGATAAAAATCACCGTTGCCACTTTTTTGCGGACTAAACACAAAGGTAAGGTACACTCCATAGGAACCCGTCCATCCTTGTGGATAATAAATGGCTTTGTAACTGTGTCTTGTTTTGGTTTTATCATTCATTGCAATCACTTTAACATCAGCTGATTTCACATTAATCAACTGATCTGCATATTTAGTCAGCGTTTTTTTATCATTTGCTGCAATGATACCTTTGACTGTAGTCTTAAATTTATCTTTCTGGGATTGCTTACCCAGATCAAAAATATCGATCTCGGGATTTTCAATAACTTTAGCATCTATGTATTTATCAAATTCACTAGTGCTACCTGTTTTAAGTGCTTTACCATACATTTTGATCAATGTTAAAGATTCTTTCTGCAATTTGACTATCATCTGAGCGTCAGTTCCAGTCATCTTGATTGAGCCAGAAGTGCTTGAGTTACTTGAACTACTTGGTTTACTTGAATCTTCAGAACCTTTGGTACCTGTACTGCTGTTATTACTACTCGAACTGCTGGACTTACCGCTACCTGAATTAGTGATACTTACAACTTTGTTGCTAACATTCAGAGATACGTTGGCTCCGAGTGCTTCTGCTGTGGTACTTACAGGCAAGTATACATCACCGTCATATACCAGTGCATTCAGTTTGTCTCCAGCTTCATTCTTGGGTGTCCAAGACAAACCGTTTACTTTAAAGCTAATGTTGCTGTCGAGTGCTGCTTCAATATCTTGAATTCCGTTTGAAGCTGCTACACCCAGGGCACCGAAAGCCAAACTGCATGCTACCAATGACCCAATAAAAGTTGATTTTTTGATCTTCATCTAGTTCCTCCGTAGGTAAAGTATAATGATACCAAAGAAGTATATCATATGAAATTATATTGTGCATACAAAATTTTACTGTAACAGATATGGAGTTGACAAAAGAAAAGCTATAGACTAATATCATTAAATAGTAATAATTACGATTAAATAAGAGGAGGCAACAACCATGAGAGTCATTGTAACTTTAGCCTGCACCGAGTGCGGGGACCGCAACTACACAACAACCAAGAACAAACGTAACCATCCAGAGAGACTTGAGATGAAGAAGTACTCCCCACGTTTGAAGAAAATGACGATCCACCGGGAAACACGCTAAATTTTTTTGTTCGTTTTAAATCGTAATATTTACGAAAAGAGGGAAAGGCATGATACTATCCTCCATGCGTGATGTTGTATTTGGATATGGCAAAGAGCCGGTCATTGATCAACTGTCGCTGGATATCCATGTGGGAGAGTTCATAGGCATCACAGGTCCCAATGGTTCTGCCAAAACGACCCTGTTAAAGCTGCTACTAGGGCTATTGAAGCCCTGGAGCGGCACGATACATATGAATCCGCAGTTGAAACGTGGGAACAAGTCCAATATCGGTTATGTGCCCCAGCAGGTGGCATCGTTTAATAGTGGATTTCCCAGTACGGTGAATGAACTGGTCCGGTCCGGATGTTACACCAGGCTGGGATTATTCCGCAGCTTCACAGCAGAGCAGGATGCCATCGTTGAACGCAGTTTGCGGGAAGTTGGCATGTGGGAATATCGGAATACACGCGTCGGTGAGCTGTCTGGTGGACAGAAGCAGCGGATCTGTATTGCCAGAGCTATGGCTGGGCAACCGCAAGTTCTGGTACTGGATGAGCCAACAACGGGAATGGACCGCCACAGCCGTGAAGGATTTTACAATCTGATGCGCCACTATGCTGATGTTCATGGGTTAACGATTATTATGGTTACTCACGGACTGGAAGAGATGGGGAATCGATTGGATCGTACGATTACTCTGGAGCGGAAAGAAAGTGAGGAATGGCAGTGTTTGAGTACGAATTCATGCAACGTGCCTTCTGGGCAGGTGGACTGATTGGAGTCATCGCTCCAATTCTTGGGGTCTATCTGATGCTCAGGCGGCAGGTCCTTATGGCAGACACGTTATCCCATGTCTCACTGGCAGGGGTTGCGCTCGGTTCGGTCATGAATCTTAACCCCGTGATCTGCGGATTCGCCATTGCAATTATCGGTGCATTACTGGTTGAACAACTACGGCGAAGCTACCGAACCTACAGCGAGGTACCTGTGGCGATCATCATGACTTCGGGACTGGCTCTTGCTGTAGTGTTGATGAGTCTTAAAACCAATCTGTCCAAGACCTTCAGCTCATACTTATTCGGATCTATTGTCGCGGTTAGCGATATACAATTGTGGATGATGGCAGGTGTGTGTGTCATTGGTTTACTTTTTTTCATCCTGCTCCGGAGACCGTTGTATAACTTTACGTTTGATGAAGAGACTGCTTCCATTGGAGGCGTTCAGGTAAGAGGGTTATCGTTTGCATTTGCTATTCTGACAGGAATGACTGTAGCTTCAGCCATGCCGATCGTCGGAGTGTTGCTGGTGTCTGCTCTCATTGTATTGCCTGCTGCCTTGGCACTAAGAGTGTCTCGCAGTTTTACAGCAGCGATTATTGTCGCGGTAATTACAGGTTTAATCGGTATTTTTAGCGGACTCACAACATCTTACCATCTAAATACACCACCGGGAGGAACAATTGCACTTATCCTGTTGGTCATCCTATTGACTGGAATATCAGCGCAAAAGCTGATTGCACGATATAACCGCAAGCGTCACCGCAAAGAAACGAAATCACAGCACGTCATTCTGGTCAACCATTCTAGGAGGAATACATCACATGAAATTCAGTAAAAAAGCTACGCTCGGATTGTTGTTCAGTCTCACACTTATCGTCGCAGGCTGCGGACAAAAATCCGCTTCTGATGCAAATACAGCTTCGACAGGCAATTCCGTTCCAGTCGAGACGGAAACCGCAAAATTAAACGTGCAGGTCAGCTTCTACCCGATGTATGAGTTCACCAAAAATGTGGCAGGTGATCTGGCCGATGTGCATACACTCGTTCCAGCAGGAATGGAGCCCCATGATTGGGAGCCTACACCACAAGATATTGCCAGCATTGAAAAAGCGGATGTGCTTGTATACAACGGTGCGGGCATGGAATCTTGGATTGATCAGGTCACCGGAAGCCTGAGCAATGCTTCACTCATTCAGGTGGAAGCGAGCAAAGGCATCAACCTTCTTGAAGGTGGAGAGCATGAACACCATCAAGAAGATTCAGAGGCAACAGAACATGACCACGATCATGAGCATGCGGATGAAGCGACTACAGAAGAACACGACCATGATCATGACGCAGAGGCAGAAGCAGAATCAGAAGCAGGACATGATCACGATCACGGTGGACTAGACCCCCACGTATGGCTGTCACCTGCATTGGCTGTAAAGGAAGTGCGCAATATTGAAGAAGGTTTGGCGCAGGCTGCCCCGAAACATGCTGAACAGTTCAAGCAGAATGCAGATGCCTACATTGCTCAATTGGAGTCACTGGATCAGGACTTCAAAGCGGCTGTGACGGATAGCAAACGCAAGGATTTCATCACACAACACGCTGCATTTGGTTACCTTGCCAAGGAATATGGGTTGCAACAGGTGCCCATCGCAGGATTGTCTCCTGAGCAAGAACCTTCAGCAGCGCAGATGGCATCTGTCATTGATTTTGCGAAAGAGCATCAGGTGAAGACCATTTTCTTCGAAACACTGGTTTCATCCAAAGTGTCTGAGACGATCGCAAGTGAAGTGGGGGCCAAGACGGCTGTATTGAATCCGATTGAGGGACTCACCGAGGAAGAAATTGCGGCGGGAATGGACTACATTAGCGTGATGAGACAGAATCTGGAGGCTCTGAAACTGGCACTAAACGAATAATTAAAAATCAGTTTGATGCCTGTCACCGAAAAAGGTACAATAATACAACATGCTGAGGAATGGATCGCCATTCCTTTGCCTTTTTGCAAAGCAGAGAGCACAGGGATGTGCTCTCTCTTTGTTTAATAAGGTGACCGGATCAAGGAGAACAGGAGGACGCATTGCATGAATTTAAATGAGGAACATGAAGTGCTGTTAAGTGAACAGCCTGCCCATCTGTGGAGACGGCGTAAGCTGGAGCTGATGCACTGGACGGAACGTGATAAACATACAGTATCCGCGAAGAAAACAGAGATTTGGAACGGTGTTGAAGTTGATGCCGAGCTTGTGAAGGCATTGTCCATACTTCAGAGTGCGGGCGTGAGGACGGAATTTTCATGTGCAGGGGTGAGTCCGCTTGATGAACCTGTCGATCATTCCCTTTATGCTTATGTTACCCTGATACAAAGTGAGGTTGCAGATCAATTCGTGCACTATGCTATCCGTCGGATGCGGAATCGACTGCTCGTTACGCTAGAGGCCGAAAAGGGCCGCTATGATCTATCTTCTTTTTTCATTGGACACAATCGGAGCTTCTGCTGGTGGATGGAGCACTGTGCCTTACAGTTTGGAAGCCGAAACGAATCGAGTGAAAAAAGCGTAATATAAAGGATAGGCTTGTTTACTTGAAGGTAAAGGAGGTATGGCACGATTGAATAAGTGGGTCAATACGATACTTTTTCTACTAGGCTCCGTCTTTCTTACACGATTCATCCCATTTTCGTCCTTGTTCCGTAACCTGGATACGATGATTCACGAATTCGGTCATGCACTAATGACACTGGTATTGTCCGGTAAAGTGCTGCGCATTGAATTATACGCTGATCATAGTGGTGTAACTTACTCTTCCATGCTGACGCCAGGCAGATCGATCCTGGTTTCTCTGGCGGGATATATCAGTGCATCACTGTTCGCCTTGCTGTTGTTTTACTTATACCGCAAAGGCTTGCACATGTGGGGACTTGGTATTATGACGGCTGTCGCTCTGGTGTCGCTCCTGTTATATGTAAGAGGGGAGTTCGGCATGTTATGGCTGACCGGGTTCATCGTACTGAACGTTGTCATTATGATTTTTGGTGCCAAGATCGTGAAGTACTATTATCTGTTACTGGCGTTTCTTACGCTGGAAGAGTCGGTTGTTAGTGCTGTATACGTTGGATTTATGTCCTGGACTCAGCCTTCACGGGCAGGGGATGCAGCGAATCTCGCTCAACAGACATTCCTTCCCGCGCTGTTTTGGGGCACGCTGTTCGCTTTGTTTGCACTGTGGTGTGCCAAGGGAGCACTCGGTCTCTTTTTCCGCAAAGAAGGCACTTCGCGATCGTCACGGTCTCGGGGATTACGAAGAGCGTAATGGATATAAAGTTATATCAAAGCAAAGAAGGCACTTCCTTTCTTCATAAAAGGATAGTGCCTTTTGTTGTTGGACTTACTTCTTATATTCAAGCCTGATATTAAAGATATTGAACCTAATCTCCAAGATTATCCCATAACACATAAAAGTAATAAATCTCTTCCATAATCGCCTTATCATCCTCTGCCGCAACGCCGCCCTTGATCCGAGCAAGCGTGCCCAGAATATCATATATCGTTTCACGTTCCACACTGAACTGAATGCGGTTGACGACTTTATCCCAGGCCTTCATTGCGTAATTAACTTGAGACTTGGCTTCAGTCCATTTTTTACCTTCAACCTGTTTCTCTAACGTTTGTATAGATTCAAGCAAGCGATCATCGTTGCCAAAGGGCTTTTTGAGAAAGGCTCCGCTAGCCATAATCGCAACGAATACAAGAATGAGGAAGATCGGAAGCACATATAACAGCCAGAAACGCGTTTTCATTCAACCGCCTCCTTGATGTAAAGATTTTAGAAAGGTCCCTCATAATCGCCCATATCGATTTTTTCGGTGATTTTATCTTCGAACAGATCAACATACAATTTGTCATTAGGCAATATGGCGGCAAAAGCAATATCCTGTATCGTGATCTTTTGTTTCTTAAGCTGTTCACTGAGCCAATTAATATCTTTGTGTCTTTCCTCCAGATTTTGCTTAATCAGCAGGCCATCAATGATAATCTCAGTCATCAGCTTACTCTTTGGAGGATGCATATGCATGTCTTTGGCGGTTACAGGCTGATTCTCAGGTTTCAAAACAATCGAGAGGCTGCCATCCGGTTCCAGAATCGCATAATCCAGCGTCGTAATATCAAATACATCCTTTTGCCGCAGCATCATGGTCAATTCGTCAAATTTGACTCGCATTTTACTCAGGTTCTGTTCGAGAATTTTACCGTTCTGGATGATCAATGTGGGGTCTGAGTCCATTAATTTGGAGATGGTGCGATTCTTCAGCGTAATATACTGAAAGATGATCGTAATGATTGTGAAAATGGTCAAGGCCACAAAATGAATCCACGCCTTGGACGAGAGATCGGTTGCAAACGTACCCGCAATGGAACCGATTGTAATACCGTTAATGTAATCAAAATACGTCAAGTTACCCATCTGCTGTTTGCCCAGCACCCTTGTATAGATGATCAGGGTCAGAAAGGCAATAATAGACCGTACGGCAACAACCCATGTTTCTTCCATCATATATGTATCACCTTCCTTTAGTTCACCGTAGCTCTAATAAGAGGTTGTTTAAAAAGTTTGCTTTTGAACATGTATTATAACAAGCTTTTCCTACGCTAGATGATCTTATGCTTGAACGCAAAAAACCGAAACCTGGGTATGTATCCCAAGCTTCGGTTTCATTAAATACCTATATTAGTTGAACTGATTCATTTACACGTTAATCGTTATACACCTGAATACGCCATAAATCCGCCATCTACCGGAATGACTGTGCCAGTGACAAAGCCGGACTGCCTTTCATCCGCAAGCCACATCAATGTGCCAAGCAGGTCTTCCGGTTTGCCAAAACGGCGCATGGGTGTATGAGCAATAATTTTACTGGAACGTTCCGTAGGTGAGCCGTCTGGTTGCAGTAATAGATTACGGTTTTGCTCGGTCAAGAAAAACCCGGGTGCAATAGCGTTGACACGAATTCCGGATTCGGCCAGATGAACGGCGAGCCATTGCGTGAAGTTGTTAATGGCTGCCTTCGCAGCGCTATACGCAGGAACTTTCGTCATGGGCGATGGGGCGCTCATGGAAGAAATGTTTATGACAGTAGCGGGAACATCGCGCTCTATCATATGTTTTGCAAAGATTTGAGTAGGGATGAGAGAACCGACAAAATTCAAATCCATCACCTGACGAAATCCCTCTACACTCACATCAAAAAATGTAGTGACATCGCTCTTTTCCAGATCTTCCAATCTGAAGATTTCATTTGTGGTGTTGGCACTGGCGTTATTGCCACCCGCGCCATTGATCAGAATATCACATGGTCCGAGCTGTTCCAGTACCGAATCTGCCGCTGCTTGCACACTATCGGCCTGGGTTACGTCACAGGCAATAGCAATCGCTTTGCCACCGGCAGCTTCTATCGCAGATACAACTTCCTGTCCCTTGGACACCGTGCGGTTCAGGATGGCTACACTTGCACCGTGCCGAGCGAGTTCTTCCGCCATGGAGCGGCATAATACTCCAGCACCTCCGGTGATTACAGCTGTTCTGCCTTCAAGACGAGATGAGCGTTCATATTGACGTTCACTCATGCTTTTGCCCTCCTTTGCAGGGAATCCCAGACGCCCCAGAGATACATGATGCCCAAAGCCCGGTCATAGAGTCCATACCCAGGTCGGCACTGTTCTCCCCAGAGATGACGACCGTGGTCGGGTCTTGCATAACCTTCATAACCGATATCGTGATAAGCCTCAACAACCCCTGCAATATCAACACTGCCATCCTGACTGCGATGTGAGGTTTCGATAAAGTCACCGTTATCGTAGATTTTTACATTACGAATGTGGGCAAATGGAATCCGATCCTTGAACTCGTGTATCATCCCGATAATGTCATTATCAGCATTCGCTCCCAAAGAGCCACTGCATAGTGTCACGCTGTTGTAAGGGCTATCATAAAGATTCAAATATTTCCGAACATTCTCCTGACTTGTAATAATCTTTGGTAATCCAAAGATTGGCCATGGCGGGTCATCCGGATGGATGGCCATTCGAATCCCCAGCCGTTCGGCTGTAGGCATAATCTCTTGCAGGAAATAACGTGCGTGCTCCCACATATGCTCCTCGGTTACATCCTTGTAGGCTTCGAACAGACCTGTTAAATACTGCAATCGTTCCGGTTCCCAACCTGGCATGGTGAGTGCGGAGTTCTCCGTAATGCGTCGAACGAGTTCTAGAGGTTCTATATCTGCGAGTTTACTGTGCTCATAGAAGAGGGCAGTTGAGCCATCCTCCATTTCCTTGTGCATATCCGTGCGAAGCCAGTCGAAGATCGGCATAAAGTTGTAACAGATGACCTTCACACCCACCTGAGCCAGTTTCTCCATTGTTTTAATATAATTTGCAATGTATTTATCCCTTGATGGCAGGCCCAACTTGATATCCTCATGGATGTTTACACTCTCAACGACATCCAGATGTAACCCGGCCTTGTCTGCTGCTGTTTTGACAGCGAGTATTTTGTCCATCGGCCATTCCTCGCCAGCAGGAACATCGTGCAGTGCCCACACAATACCTTCAACACCCGGAATCTGCCGGATATGATCCAGCGTTACCGTATCATTGCCTTCGCCGAACCAGCGAAAAACCATTCTCATCACGTTCACCTCATCATGAATAGTAGGAAGAAAAATTCAGTCATTGAAAATAGGACGGATATGTATCCTGCAGGACAGCCAAATCGGTGACAGTTAAATGCAAGTGTTCCTGCATCAGTCGCTCTGCTGTGTCGGCATCATGCTGCTGAATGGCCTTGACCATAGACCGGTGCTGTTCAATCAGGTGATCCCACTGGTGGTCCGAGGACAGGCGTAACATGCGACTTCGATTCAAATGTACATTCATCTGCTGGATAACAGTCCAGGTGTTGCTTTTGTTGCAGCCTGCAAAAAGAGTGCTATGGAATTCCTCATCCAATTGGAACATTCGTTCATCATCCGGTTTGACCCTGCATTCCTGTTGCCACGCAAGGTTCTGTTCAAGAGCGACCATCTGTTCGTTCGGAAAGTTCTCGCAGGCGAGCCTGATTACGGCTCGTTCGAGCTGTTCACGCATGAACCGTGCTTCCTCAACGAGATCGACCTGAATCAGAGAGACGTATGTGCCGCGCTGTGGATACACTTCCAGCAGACCTTCCTGTGCAAGCCTTACAAAACTTTCTCGAACAGGTGTCCGGCTTACCTGGAACTCCAGCGAAATTTCCTTCTCAGAAATAGCTGTTCCCGGAGGCATTTTCAGACTCAAAATGAGTTGTTTCAGCGTGAAGTAAACGACATCTCGCGTTGAGTAAGATTGCTTATTATTCATGGAAGACATATTGCTCGCAACAGGCAACAAACCGGCTTTGGATGATAACTTTGGGGTATATTCCACAACTTCAACTCCTTCAATGCCATACTACCATACTTGTATGGTAGTATGGAAGCGCTTTATCGGTATTGTTTTAAATTTAGTTGATGGTTCACTTGCAGTTCAAGTGATTAAAGAGTACAATTCAGTCATTAGGTTCGAATGTTTAAACTAACAGACATCAAACAGAGAAATATACGTAGAAATAATGAAGAAGAAATAGTATAGAGGTGAACCCATGGGACAAAAAGCAATTAGCGTTTTTCAAACCTGTATCCCGTTATTTCAGGTGTTAAGTGACAACCACCGTCAATCCATTTTGCTGACACTCACCGAGAAAGGCAGAATGACAGTGAATGAAATTACCGAACAATCCAGCCTATCCCGCCCAGCCATATCTCATCATCTCAAGCTGTTGTTAGAGAAGGGACTTATATCTGTGGAGCAGAAGGGCACACAGCGTTATTATTCGGCTTCATTGAATGCATCGGTGAAACTGTTGAAGGAACTGGTAGCTGCTTTGGAAGAAGAGTGTCTGTAGATTAATCGTGATAAAACATGCTTTTGCATGTGCCTTATAGGTTCGTAAGTTTAAACGCTTGATCAATAATGAATAGAGGAGTATGTATATATGACAACGACTATACAGGAAGTAACCAGTCAGGAAGTTGAACAGATTTTAGAGCAGCAACGACAGTTCTTTCGTTCCGGGGCAACAAGATCGGCAGAAGCTCGAATTGCCCATCTGACCCAACTGAAGCAGGCCATTCAAAAGTACGAATCCAGACTGACAGAAGCTCTCTATCAGGATTTGGGCAAAAGTGAGTTTGAATCCTACACAACCGAGATCGGATTTATGATGGACAGCATCACACACACCATTCGTAAAGTGAATAAATGGGTGAAACCCGTTAAAGTGAAAACGCAAATGGCGCTCCTGGGTTCGAAAAGTTATATCATACCCGAACCCTACGGGGCAGTTCTGATCATCGGACCGTTTAATTATCCTTTTCAACTCTTAATCGAACCATTGGTAGGTGCTATTGCAGCAGGTAACACAGCCGTGCTCAAAGCGTCAGAGAATACACCTGCGGTGTCCGCTGTTGTACGTGAAATGATTGCGAGTGTGTTCGAACCGGCATACGTACAAGTGCTCGATGGTGCAAAAGATACAACAACAGCGCTGATTAACGCGCCATTCGACTATATCTTTTTTACAGGCAGTGTACCGGTTGGTAAGATTGTGATGGAGGCAGCTGCCAAAAATCTCGTTCCCGTTACGTTAGAACTGGGAGGCAAAAGTCCGGTCATCGTGGATGAACAGGCGGATATCAAAGTGGCTGCGGAGCGCATTATATGGGGCAAACTGCTCAATACAGGACAGACCTGTATCGCACCCGATTATTTACTTGTGCATGAGCGCGTGAAGGAACCGTTAATTACAGAGATGAAGGCAGCAATCGTGTCTTTCTTTGGTTCGGATATCCAGCACAACAAGGACTATGGGCGAATCGTGAACAAGGGACATTTTAAACGTCTGACGACTTTGATTGAGCGGGATCAGGCCAAAGTGATATATGGGGGAGCTTCGGATGAGGAAGATCGCTTCATTGAACCTACTTTAATTGATGCGGAGTCCTGGGATGCAGCAACGATGGAAGATGAGATTTTTGGCCCCATTCTGCCAATCATTAGCTACCGTAACATTGATGAAGCCATTGTAGAAATCGTAAAGCGGCCGAAACCACTCGCCTTGTATCTGTTCACTTCCGACACCCGGGTTCAGGACAAAGTACTGCGCGAAGTTTCTTTTGGAGGCGGCTGCATTAACGATACGATCACGCATGTAGCGAATCCACGTCTGCCGTTTGGCGGTGTTGGTCATTCCGGTGTTGGCTCGTATCATGGGCAGTACAGCTTCGAAACCTTCTCCCATCTCAAAAGTGTACTGAAAAAAAGCACCAAGTTGAATCTGCCGATTCTGTATCCACCGTATGATAACAAGCTGAAGTTGATTAAGCGTTTGTTGAAATAAATCAGAAAGACAAACAGCCTGCTACTAGACCTATTCCAGAGCAGGCTGTTCCTGTCGGTAACGGGAGGGTGACATGCCGGACCAGCGCTTGAATTGACGACTGAAATGGGCAATATCCTTATAACCAAGCATGACGGCAATATTTTGAACGGACAGCTTCGGATTGCCCAGAAGAAGCTTCGCTTCATGCAAAACCAACTGGGATAATACAGCACGTGGAGACTGACCAAACACCTGCCTGAACACGCGATTACAGTGAGAAGAACTGATGCCCAGCTCTGCTGCAATATCATCAATGCCATAGTGACCGTTGGACTCGTGTCCCTGTTTGAATTGCTGACTCATCAGGCCTTGCAACCGATTACGAATCTGGTGGGCGAGTTCGATCTTCTCGTGTCCGTCGGTAAACCAGTGAGCTGCCTCTTTCGAGACCGCCTCCCACAGATGGCCAAATAGTTCAAATACCGCAGATTGAAGCTGCATACGCTGTACCATCGTATTTGCTGTTTCATCATCCGCAGATGACATCAATTTGCGCAGAACCGGCTCAATCTGCTGTGTAACCGGACTATCCGCACTGAATCGCACTTGTTTGATGCGCGCCAGCAACGATAAGAACAACTGATCATCAATGTCAAAATGCATGCAAAAATACGTGAATCCCTTGCCGTTATGGCTCTGGCTGGAATGAATGCTTCCCGGAGGAATCAGGAGCAGTTCGCCAGCCTTTTGAATGTATAGGGTACCATTCACCATCATGCGTTGCTCGCCTTCCGTGACATAATTCAATTCATATTGAGGGTGCTCATGTGCCGGATAATCCCAGTCCATACCCACACTTCGTAAATGAATGGCAAACAGATTGACCGTTGTTTGTACATCTGGATAAAAAACTTCATGGACACTTTCTCCCAAAGTAGGAGGCAAATACGTTGAAGACATGGAAGATCCCCCTTCATATGAGGTTGTTCAAAAAATGTGATTTTGATTACGCACGTATATCTAATGGAATGTTTTTGTGTAACCGCTTTAATCTATTATAGTCTATCAGCTTGATTTGGGTAAATATCCGATTGATTTGATCATGGTCGGAGGTGGAACCACGTGTTAGGATGGGGCTAATGAAAACGTATGCAACCATTCTGAGAGGGGTTATGATTCATGAATACGTCCAAATCCATCTTTTATAATGCACATCACGCACCCATTGGTGCTTTTGCGAGTTTTACACTGGGTTACAAAGGAGCCAAAGGCGGGCTGGGTCTTGAACTCGGCAAGCCGGCAGACCAGAATGTATATATTGGATTACAATCTCGTGATGGCGACAATTATCAGGCGTTTCCTTTTTATGAAGCTTCCGAGGATGAGAGCAGCCGCTATGATGTAGAGAAGTTGGATAACGGGGAAACGGCGTCGACAACAGCGTCCAAAGTTCCAAAACCTCTTATTACGGCTTTTCGCGATGAAGATATTACCCGTGAATTTACCTCAGGTACGGATACGTGGACCGCTGGAGATCTGACGTTCCGTATCTACTCGCCTGTACGTCCAGTACCTGATCCAACGAATGGGGATCGTGAAGAATTAATGGATGCACTCGTACCTGCCGTATTGGTTGAGATGACGATTGACAATACGGCAGGTCAACAACCCCGCAAAGCCTACTTTGGCTATCAGGGCAATGATCCGTACTCTGCGATGCGTCTGATTGGGGGACCGGAAGGTGGCTCCATCACAGGTGTGGGCCAAGGTCGACTTACAGCGATTATGTCAGCAGATGATGGACTGTGGCCCGCACGCGGATTTACGCTGGAGAAACTGTTGCAGGAGAAACATCGGGAGAATCTGGCATTTGGACTGGGCTCAACCGCTGCACTACTGATGGAGGTTCCGGCTGGAGAGAAACGTACGTATCAATTCGCAGTATGTTTCTATCGCGGGGGCATTGTGACGACCGGAATGGATACAACGTATTGGTATACGCGCTATTTCTCCGATATTCAGGCAGCAGGAGAGTATGCACTACAACGCTTTAGTGAGTTGACTGCATCCTGTGGAGAGGTTGAACAGCGCCTTGGATCGGCTGCTTTGACCGAAGATCAATCATTCATGCTTGCTCATTCCATTCACAGCTATTATGCCAGTACTCAACTGCTGGATGCCGATGGTGAGCCACTCTGGGTGGTGAACGAAGGGGAGTATCGGATGATGAACACACTTGATCTGACGGCTGATCAGTTGTACTTCGAGCTTGCCTTGAATCCATGGACGGTGCGTAATGAGCTGGAGTGGTTTGTGAAACGATACAGTTATACGGATCAGGTTCGTTTCCCGGGGGAAGAGAAGTTATATCCGGGCGGAATTACCTTTACCCATGATATTGGTGTTGCCAATGTGTTCTCACGCCCTGGACACTCGGCATATGAGTTGGTTGGCATTGACGACTGTTTCTCACAGATGAGCCACGAGGAGCTGGTGAACTGGCTCTGCTGCGCGACAGTATACATTGAACAGACACAGGATCAAGCTTTTGTGAAAAACATGTTGCCTGTTATCGAGGATTGCTTCGAAAGCATGCTTAATCGTGACCATCCCGACGCAGAGCAGCGTAACGGTCTGATGGGTCTGGATAGCAGTCGTACCCAAGGTGGAGCGGAGATTACAACTTACGACAGCCTGGATGTGTCACTTGGTCAGTCTCGCAATAATATCTATCTGGCGGGTAAATGTTGGGCGGTCTATGTTGCATTGGAGAAGCTGTTCGCAACTGAGAAGTTGGCAGATCTGTCCCATCAAGCAGGGCTTCAAGCAGATCGCTGCGCTGCCAGTATTGCTGCACAATTGACTGATGGCGGCTACATTCCAGCTGTTATTGCAGAAAATAATGATTCTCGAATCATTCCGGCGATTGAAGGTCTGGTGTTCCCGTACTTTACAGGCTGTGAAGCAGCACTGGATGTCAATGGTCGCTTTGGCCCTTATCTGAAAGCACTCCAAACTCATCTGAAGACGGTTCTTGTCCCGGGAACATGTCTGTTCGAAGATGGAGGCTGGAAACTGTCCTCAACAAGCAATAACTCGTGGCTGAGCAAAATCTATTTGTCCCAGTTTATCGCTAGAGAGCTGCTGGGTGTGGAATGGAATGAGACAGGCAAGGCAGCAGACGCGGCCCATGTCAACTGGCTGCTGCATCCGGAGGAATCCTACTGGTGCTGGAGTGACCAGATCCTGTCTGGTGTGGCGGTTGGCAGCAAGTACTATCCGCGTGGTGTAACGTCGATTCTATGGCTACTCGAAGGAAAAGGGAATCACCTTGCACAGATCTATGCCAGCAAGGAGGCGGTACAATGAGCCAATCCGTCGTTCAATCTGCTTTGTCGGGTCCACAGTACGATGCGTGGCTGGGATATCACTCTGAATTGCCAAGAGCGAATGAGTTTACCCAAAAGACGGCTCCTGCATGGAGCAAACTGATACTGGTGGAAGAGAACCATGGAGTGATCACAACAGCTCTGACCGAACTTTCACGGGGACTGGAGAGGTTATATGGCGTGAAACCGTCGGTCAGTCATCTGTCTGATGCTCAGGAAAGTGAACGGGACAATCATGCTTCCGCTCCCGCAATACGAATCGGCACTTGGACAGAGAGCGATTCGGTTGCTGGGTCGTTCAGCGAGACAGAGCGTTCAACTGTTCAAGGGGAAGGGTACATCATTCGTGAGAACAAGAGCGAAGGTGTACTGGTCATTGGATCAGAGACTCCCCAAGGTGTGCTGTATGGTGCATTCCATCTGCTTCGTGAGCTGACAATGGATCAAGGAAGAGCACATGAGGCGGATGACGCTGTGAATAAGTGGAGCTTCATTAGAGAGCAGCCAGCCAATGCGCTACGGATGATTAATCAGTGGGATAACGTGGACGGCAGCATTGAGCGTGGGTACGCAGGAGAATCCATTTTCTATGATAATGGGGAATTCACGTTGGACTTGGGACGCATCCGGGATTACGCACGTTTGCTCGCTTCCACGGGAATCAATGCTATATCGATCAACAACGTCAATGTACACCGCCGTGAGAGCCTGTTTCTGACGGAACGTTATCTTAGTGATGTGGCGAAGGTTACCGCTGAATTCAGAGCGTATGGTATTCGATTGTTCCTGTGCGCCAACTACGCAAGTCCAATTGAGATTGGTGGATTGCGTACAGCTGATCCGCTGGATGCGCAAGTACGGGAATGGTGGAACATTCAAACGGCCAAGGTGTACGCAGCGATTCCCGATTTTGGCGGTTACCTGATCAAGGCAGACTCCGAGAATCGTCCGGGACCGTTCACGTATAACCGTGATCATGCCGACGGTGCGAACATGTTGGCTGAAGCCCTTCGGCCATTCGGTGGATTGGTCATCTGGCGTTGCTTCGTCTATAACTGCAAGCAGGACTGGCGGGATCGTTCCACTGACCGTGCACGTGCAGCCTATGACCACTTTACGCCGCTGGACGGGCGTTTTGCTGAAAATGTCATTTTGCAGATCAAAAACGGGCCGATGGACTTTCAGGTGAGAGAGGCGGTATCCCCGCTGTTCGGTGCTATGGAAAATACAAATCAGGTGATTGAATTTCAGATTACACAGGAGTATACGGGGCAACAACGTCATCTCTGTTATCTGGTTCCCCAGTGGAAAGAAGTATTGGACTTTGACACATACGCCAAAGGCGAAGGTTCAGAGATCAAGCGAATTGCGGACGGTTCTCTGTATAAACGACCATACAGTGGCTTCGCCGCAGTATCCAATATTGGTGCAGATGCCTGTTGGACAGGACATCCACTCGCTCAGGCGAATCTATATGGATATGGAAGACTTGCGTGGAACCCGGAGCTGTCCGCGGAAGAGATTGCCGATGAGTGGGTGAGACTCACTTTTGGACATGAAGACGAAGTTGTGCGGCAGGTTACGGGCATGCTTTTGACTTCACTAGATATCTATGAGAATTACACTGCGCCTCTCGGTGTGGGTTGGATGGTTAATCCAGAACATCACTACGGGCCGAATGTAGATGGATACGAGTATTCCAAATGGGGAACGTATCACTTTGCCGATTGTCATGGCATTGGTGTAGATCGAACCGTGAACAGCGGTACAGGATACACTTCACAGTATCACCCTGAGAATGCTGATCGTTATGAGTCCGTAGACACCTGTCCGGATGAGCTGATCTTATTTTTCCATCACGTGCCGTACACCCATGTTCTGCATTCGGGTAAAACGGTCATTCAACATATTTATGATACACACTTTGAAGGTGTTGCGCAGGCGGAGGCGTTAGCCGAGACATGGAGACAGCTGGAGGGCAAAATCGACCCAGTCATTTTCAGTAAAGTTGCTTCATTACAGGACAACCAGGCCGAACATGCAAAGGAATGGCGGGACATGATCAATACCTACTTCTATCGCAAGAGCGGCATTGCGGATGAACAAGGTCGAACTATCTATTGAGTGGAATTGCGGATGCAGATGAACTTGGTAATTAGGAAGAAAGAAGATCCTTGTTTTCTTTGATGTACAATAGACAGCATGGACATACATGAGGAGGAGAACCGTATGGGACAACATCAACTGCCCGAGACCATGAAAGCTGCTATCATGACAGAGCCAGGACACATTATTATTGAGGAACAACCTGTCCCGCAACCGGCTGCGGATGAGGTGTTAATCCAGGTTATGGCTGTCGGGGTGTGTGGCTCAGATGTGCATTATTTTGAACATGGACGCATTGGCAGATTTGTGGTGGAGAAACCGATCATTCTGGGTCATGAGTGTGCGGGGATCATTGCTGCTGTTGGCTCGAACGTATCACGTCTGAAAACAGGGGATCGGGTTGCTATTGAGCCTGGGGTGACTTGCGGACGCTGCACGGCATGCAAGGAAGGTCGCTATAACCTGTGTCCGGATGTACAATTTCTAGCGACCCCTCCGGTGGATGGGGCATTTGTACAATACATGGTGATGCGTGAAGATATGGTATTCCCGATCCCGGATCATCTGTCTTATGAGGAAGCAGCTATGAACGAGCCATTCTCTGTTGGTATTCACGCTGCACGCCGCAGCAAACTGGCTCCGGGTACAACCCTGGCGATTATGGGCATGGGTCCCGTTGGACTCATGGCTGTGGCTGCTGCCAAATCTTTCGGTGTAGAGAAGATCATAGTAACGGATCTGGAGGAAGTTAGGCTGGAAGCAGCTCGCCGCATGGGTGCCACTCATACCATTAATGTGCGGAATGAAGATGCGCTGGCTGTGATTCGCGAGTTAACAAATGGTGTGGGTGTTGATACTGCATGGGAAACAGCGGGGAATCCGAAGGCGCTACAATCTGCTCTGTATTCACTTCGACGTGGAGGAAAACTTGCGATTGTGGGCCTGCCTGCACAGGACGAGATCGCACTCAATGTTCCATTTATTGCGGACAATGAAGTTGATATCTATGGCATATTCCGTTATGCCAATACGTATCCGGCAGGAATTGAATTTCTGAGCTCCGGCCAGCATGACGTGATGTCCCTGATTACAGATCGTTATTCACTCGAAGAGACACAGCAAGCGATGGAGCGTGCATTACACAATAAAAGCGGCAGTCTGAAGGTCATGGTATATCCGAATGGTATGTAAGAACAACCTGGAAGAGTCCTGCGGTTCAGGACTCTTTTTTTTTGTTTTTTTTGCAAAAAAGTATGGGTCAAGCTCCCATAACATGGTATAATTCATGAAGATTTTAATATATAAATGGATACACACCATATTGGTGAATAAGTACTTAGCGAAAGGAACTGAAGGTTGTGAGAGTACATGAATTTATGATACACGCTGATTTTCATCGGGATGATTTGATGTCGGTATCTTCTCAAGCGTCGCGTTTTTCCTCGGATATTATTTTGTCGTATATGGAGTCTGAGCATGAGCATCGTGTAGATGTCAAAAGCCTGCTTGGAATGGCGTTACTACCCATTCGATATGGTAGTGTTGTCAGATTACAGACAAGAGGCAGGGATGAACTGGAGGCTTTGGAGTACATGTTGAATGTACTGGAGAAAGGGACGGCGTGACACCTGATTAGGTGCAAAATCACAGATATCATATTTTTTTTAGCTATTCCTCAAAACCTGCTGGTACTTTGTCCAAAAAAAGAGTATAATAAAATGTAGTTTGATTCTAAAGAAGTACCCATATTAAAGGAGTGTAAATAGATTATGCCAAAAGTTGACATCCATCCAAAGACACAACTCGTAATTTTTTACGATGCAAGTGCTGATTTCAAATTCCTGAGTTCTTCCACGAAGTTCTCTAACGAAACTATGGAATGGGAAGACGGTAACTCTTACCCAGTAATCCGTGTGGACACTAGTTCCGCATCCCACCCGTTCTTCACTGGTAAACAAAGAAACGTGGATATCGGTGGCCGTGTTGATAAATTTAACCGTAAATACAACATCACCAAATAAGTTTGTCCATACATTACAAAAAAACCTCGGGATTTGTCCTGAGGTCTTTTTGTGTACATTAAAAATTAATTCAACCAATTATTGCGCTTACAACACATTCGGATGTACACTAGGAAACGAGTAAGAACATATTGGAGGAGGAAATAGAGATGAGCAGCATCACACATATGGTAACGTTTACACTTTACGCGGGTAAAGATACACCGGAGGCCGAAGCCTTTTTGAAGGAAAGTTCGGATGCACTGGCTGTCATTCCTGGCGTAGAGCAATTTCAGGTTCTGAAACAGGTAAGTGAGAAGAATGAGTTTGACTACAGTTTCTCTATGGTCTTTGCGGATCAGGCTGCGTATGATGCATACAACAATCACCCGGTTCACCGTCAATATGTAGAAGAGCGTTGGGAAAAGGAAGTCAGTCGCTTCCAGGAAATTGATCTCATTCAACATCATAATTAATAGTCTCCACATATAGGAAAAAAGTTGAACTACCATATACAGCATTGAACAATGCTGTATATCTCTCTGAATAACGCGTCATTAATGAACAAAAATAACATATTTACGAAATCGTTTTCGAACAAACTAATACAAGGAGGTTTTCGCTGTTATGCAATTGGATCTCTCAGGAAAAACGGCTCTAGTTACAGGAGCAACCGGACAGCTGGGGAGAGTCATCGCCCGCACGTTGGCAGCCTGTGGCGCCAATCTGGCTCTACATTACATAAATAATGATACCAAGGCTCGGGAGCTTCAAGGTGAGATTGAAGCACTCGGTCGTCAGGCTGTTATTGTACAGGGAGATATTACAAAGCAGGATACAGCATTTCGGATGCGTGATGAGATTCAGTCTGTCCTCGGCGGAGTGGATATCGTTGTTGCCAATGCGGTCATTCAATATGAATGGACAACGGTATTGGAACAGTCTCCTGAAGATTACTTGAGCCAATTTGAATCCTGTGTCATGCAGAGTGTGTATCTTGCCAAAGCTTTCATACCACATATGCAAGATATCAGAGCCGGTCGGTTCATTGGCATCAATACGGAATGTGCCATGCAAAATTTCGCTCACCAATCGGCCTATACCGCTGGTAAGCGTGGAATGGATGGCGTATATCGCGTACTTGCCAAGGAGGTTGGTGAGTATCAGATTACCGTAAACCAGGTTGCACCTGGATGGACAATTAGCGAACGTAATCGGTCCAGTGAGCCTGGACATGATGAGGCATATACGCGTACCGTGCCGCTGAAGCGCAGGGGTGAAGATCAGGAAATCGCCAATGCGGTAGCTTTTCTCGCTTCGGATCTGTCCTCATTTATCACAGGTGCCTATATCCCGGTAAGTGGTGGCAATGTGATGCCTGCTATCTAGTGTCTGATTTGGATTTGGGAATTCACATGAAATAACAATAAACGTAGTTTAACCGTAATCCGTTTGTCATTCGACAAGCGGATTTTTTGGCATTTTGCTAACAATGAAATAACGGTTCAAGGGGGTGTTTTTAGTTTCATATATCCAGACATACATATTGAGTTGGTTCGGGTTTCAGAAGATTGGGGTATAAGAATAGGTATATTAACCGAGTGGAAACATAATCAAAATGAGCAATTAAAGGAGACCCATCACTTATGAAAAAAACAGTCGCGGACGTTCTGGTTGAATCCTTATTGAACGCTGGCATCAAACGCATATATGGCATTGTTGGAGACTCCTTGAATGCGGTACTCGACTCCATCCGTCGTTCGGGCAAGATCGAATGGATTCATGTACGTCATGAAGAAGTAGCTGCATTTGCTGCTGGGGCGGACGCTCAGGTCAGTGGAAGTATCGCTGTCTGCGCAGGTAGCAGTGGTCCTGGTAATATGCATCTGATTAATGGTCTGTACGACTGTCACCGCAATCGTGTTCCTGTACTCGCTATCGCTGCACATATCCCAAGTGACGAGATTGGCAGTGAATATTTTCAGGCGACCCATCCGGAGTATCTGTTTCAGGAATGTAGCGATTATTGTGAAGTCATTACAACAGCCAAACAGATGCCACGTTCTCTGACGATGGCCATTCAGACAGCAGTTGCACGTTCAGGTGTGTCCGTCGTTGTATTGCCGGGGGATGTAGCAGGACTTGAAGCAGCGGATCTTCCTGTACCTGAGCATGTGTATCACGCAACCAACCCCGTGGTACATCCTTCTGAGCCGGAACTCGTTAAACTGGCGGAATATCTGAATCAAGGCAAAAAAATTACGTTGTTGTGCGGTGCAGGCTGCGCGGGCGCTCGGGAACCCCTTATGCAGCTCTGTGATCGCTTGAAATCCCCGATGGTTATTGCGCTACGAGGCAAGGAATATTTGGAGTATGACAACCCCTATTCCGTGGGTCTTACGGGTCTAATTGGGTATTCATCCGGTTATCATGCCATGATGGACTGTGATGTATTATTAATGCTGGGAACGGATTTCCCATATCGCCAATTCTATCCCGAAGATGCGAAAGTCCTTCAGGTCGACATTCAATCTTCCCATCTGGGTCGGCGCACGAAGCTGGATTACGGCGTATGTGGGGATGTGAAAGCGACCATTGAAACTTTGCTTCCTTATCTGACAGAAGAACACAGTGACAAACATCTGCGTAAAAGTGTGGATCGTTATGTGAAAGTACGCAAAGATCTGGACGAGCTGGCCGTTGGAAAACCGGGTAAAAAGCCCATTCATCCGCAGTACCTGACCAAGGTCATTAGTGATGCCGCAGCTGAAAATGCCATTTTCACCTGTGATGTCGGAACTCCGACAGTATGGGCGGCCCGTTATATCGAGATGTCTCGTAATCGCAGGCTGCTCGGTTCATTCAGTCATGGTACGATGGCAAACGCTTTGCCACAGGCAATTGGTGCTCAGGTCGCTGATCCGGGCAGACAAGTCATCTCGTTGTCGGGTGATGGCGGTATTACGATGCTGATGGGTGATCTGTTGACATTGAAACAGCATAATCTGCCGATTAAAGTTGTGGTGTTTAATAATGGAGCACTCGGTTTTGTTGAGTTGGAGATGAAAGCTGCCGGATTCCTGGAATCGGGAACAGAGCTTGTCAATCCCAACTTTGCGATGGTTGCTCAAGCCATGGGCATGGAAGGTATTCGGGTTGAGGATCCGGATGAACTCGAAGGAGCTGTGCAGCGTGCGCTTCAGCATGATGGTCCTGTGTTGATTGACGTGGTGGTGAATCGTCAGGAATTGTCCTTACCTCCGAAGATTGATATCAAACAGGCGGAAGGATTCACCTTGTGGATGATGAAAGCCGTGCTCAACGGACGCGGGGACGAAATTATTGAATTGGCAAAAACAAATTTACTGCGTTAAAGTGTTTTGATAAGCGGATATGCACCGTTTGAAGTTGTAGAGATACTGACTTAAAAAGTATTTTTTTTGTAAAAGAGGAGCATGCAACAAGACGTAATAGTTGTGTGCTCCTTCAATTAAAATGCTGAAAATGTGACAGGTGATATAGTATGAATACATATTATATGATTTGTTTTTATGTCGAAAGTCTATTAGAATAGGTAAAGTCAGGAAGGTTTTATGCCATTTTTGACCTACATATTGCATCATTGCATGTAAGTACGTTTCATATCGTATTCATCGATCCAATCACAAGATGACACACACACATGGAGGAGATCAACATGAGTCACGCAGGAAAAGTAGCCATTATTACTGGAGCAGGAAGTGGATTGGGCCAAGCAGCAGCATTGAAGCTGGCTGAGAAGGGTGCATCCATTGTCGTTGTGGATCTTGTCGAAGAGACAGGTCTTGAAACGGTTAAGCAGATTGAGAAGCTGGGAAGTAAAGCTATTTTTGTACAAGCAGATGTAAGTAAAGCACCTGAAGTTGAGAATTATGTGAAAAAAACAGTCGAAGAGTTCGGACGAATCGACATGTTCTTTAATAATGCAGGTATTGCTGGTCCTGGTATCAAGCTGATCGAACATACAATTGAGCAGTTTGACCAGATTATTGATATTAACCTGAGAAGTGTATTCTACGGGTTGAAGTATGTAATTACTGAAATGCTCAAAACAGGTGGAGGTTCCATTCTGAACACGGCCTCCACAGCCGGTATTGTTGGTGTACCTGCAGTTGCACCTTACGCAGCAACCAAACATGGCGTGGTGGGCTTGACGCGTACAGCTGCGATTGAATATGGCAAGGACAACATTCGTGTAAATGCGATTGCCCCAGGTACAATTGAGACGCCGATGGTCATTCAGTTCGGTAAAGACAACCCTGAAGTATTCAAGGCAACCGTTGATAGCATTCCATCTGGACGTCTGGGCAGACCGGAAGAGATCGCGAACCTGGTTTCCTTCCTGCTTGGAGATGAAGCGCCTTATATCAATGGTGCAGTATATCCGATCGATGGTGCAGTTACGGCCCAATAAAGAGTTCTGTTTATCGGTAATAGAATAGCCGTTAAAATGGTTAAAGAGAGGCCACTGTATGCATACAGTGCCTCTCTTTTTGGTTTGTCTTTTATACTACGAATTCATATCAGGCAACGTTGTGCGATGTATTGGTTTGTGTACTTTTGAGAGGTGCTGAACGATACGAGCCTATAACGATGATGACGGCAACAGCAACCCCGACAGCGCCAATCCAGGTAATGGATGATAATGAAACGCTGCTGACCGCGATTCCGCCAATACCTGCGCCGGCAGCCATGGCTAATTGCATCACCGAACTGTTCAGACTAAGCATGATGCCAGAGGATTCCGGAGCCATGGTGACCAGGTTATATTGCTGAGTTGGACCCGAAGACCAGGCGGCAAAAGACCACAAAATCAGAACAAGGAAGACAGCGAGATGAGAGCTTGCCGTTATATTCAACAGGACCAGACTTACGATATGCAATGTCATGCCTGTGATCAACGTACGTTTGACACCCAAACGGTCAGCACTGAACCCTCCAACTTTTGAACCGATCAGACTTGCTATGCCAAATGCGAGTAAAGCTGAACTGAGTAGTGCTTCGCTCATTCCTGAAACGGATACAAGGTAAGGTGAAATGTACGTGTAGGCAATGGAATAACCACCTAACCAGAAAAATGTCACCAGCAGTGCCAGTACAATTCGTGGCTGTTTGAGCAAAGACAGTTGTTTCTTCAGCGGAACAGGCGCTTCTGCTTTGGAAGGCGGAATGGCGGCCGCGATTACCAGCATGGCGAGAATGCCAAGAACGGCGATACCGGCAAAAACAAGCTTCCAATCCCAAGATGCAGCTACAAGCCTTCCGAGCGGAACGCCAACGATCAAAGAAGCCGTAAATCCAGTGATTACTGTGGCGATTGCACTAGCTTGTTTGCCCTCCGCCGCTATTTGGGAAGCAACCGTTAATGCCGTGACAACAACAACGCCCGCGCCTAAAGCCATCAACACTCGTGCTGCGACGAACAGTCCATAACCCGGCAACAGGTAAGCAAGAACATTAGCCACAACGAATAGACCGAGGAAGTATAGCAACAGCTTGCGACGGTCCCAGCGCGAAGTCAGTGCAATAATGACAGGTGTACCGAGCGCATATACGAGTGAAAAAATCGTAATGAGCTGTCCGGCAGCGATTAAAGAGATATTCATGGTATCTGCAATGCGATCCAAAATGCCGGCAATGACATATTCGGACGTTCCTACAAGGAAACTGACCAAGGCAAGAACAAAGATTTTGAGCGTAGAAGACATGGGAACATAACCTCTTTCTGATTATAATTATTATATTTTTAGAAATATAGAAATAAAGACGATAGAACAAGACATGAATGCTCTGAATGCAACCCATCTGCCGAATGGTAATGTTACAACCTAGATAATGAATAATGGTATAAGCGTAAACTTAGGTGACCTAGTTTTACTAATAAATATCGTGCGTTGTTTCAATATTTCTAATTATATAGAAATATAACTCAAATTTTTTTTATTTATTTAGCAGATAGGGAACAAACTTTTGTGCGGTCTCCGTGTTCAGGCTGTAGTAGATATAAGTACCTTTCTTCTGCGATGTAAGCAGGCCGCAATCGGACAGCTGTTTCAGATGATGAGACAGAGTCGATAGGGCAACCGTAACAAGGCGGCTCTCCAGATCGGCAGGACACAGGTTGCTTTCGCCCGATAAGATCTGAATGATTTTGTACCGTGTTTGCTCGCCCAGTGCTTTATGAATTTTGACGACTTGTTCAATCTCATTCGAGTTTGATTGCATAATGATCCGTCCTTTCGTCTTTATTTCTTATTTCTAGTAATATAGAAATACAGTAGCATATGTCATTTGAAAAGTAAACTCTCGGACGAAGATTCCATAATTTCTACTGCGTCTGTGTTAACAGCCGAAAGTCTGGAGTAACTTCCCCCGAGAGTTATGTGAGTTGTATATTACCGATCCAGGGAATCAACATAGTCTTTGGCTTCCTTCAACGAAAGACCTCTGGCTTCACGCAGTCGTTTGATCGCCATAATTTTTTTCCCTTGTTGTATAAGTGTAAGCAGCTCCAAATCCAGATCAGTTTGGGCTGGTTGGCTTGTGTGGGAAGGGGATGCTTCCTTCGGCGACAAGGTGTAATTGAAGTCGGAGCGTGCGCCTGCGGTTGAACCGTTCTCCAGACGCTCCACATCTCTTTTCAATTCATTCAATTGACGTTGCAGGCTGGTGACTCTGACCAGTAACACAAAGATCAGAAGCAGCAAAACGATCCATACCAAGGTGTTCATTTCCATGATGTCATGTGCCTCACTTTCATTTATTCATATTTAGCCATTATTTTAGTTGAACCGGGATTTCCTTGACACCACGAACATTCATACCAGGTCTCCATTCCAGTTCATTCACATCTGCCTGAAGCTGTATATTTGGAAAACGATTCAGAAGTGTGCTGACTGCAATCTCACCTTCCAGACGAGCAAGCGGTGCTCCCAGGCAGAGATGAATGCCTTTGCCAAAAGCCAGATGCGGACTCTTCTCACGTGTGATATCGAAAATATCAGCATCCTTAAACTGCTGTTCGTCCCTGTTGGCGGAATCAAGCGCAACAATGACAAGGTCACCTTGAGCGATACGTTGTCCACGGAATTCAATATCTTCCAGAGCCCAGCGGGATGTGCTGAACTCCACCGGTCCGTTATAGCGAAGCATCTCTTCAATGGCATTGTGAATAAGCTCGGGCTGGTTGATGAGCAGTTCGCGTTGCTCCGGATGCTCCAGCAGGGCGAGAATTCCATTTCCAATCAGATTCACGGTTGTTTCATGACCGGCAATAATTAATAAGGAGACAACGCCAAGCAGTTCTTGTTCAGTTAATTGCTGCCCGGATTCTTCCGCAATGACGAGCTGGCTGATCAGATCAGTGCCGGGATCTTGGCGAACTTTCGCAAACCAGGCCGTCAGGTAATCCGTAAACTCCTTGGCATGCTGCTCAAACAGCTCGGCGCTCTCGGCTATGGAAGCATCAATTATCGTATTGGACCAGATGCGGAATTTGTCACGATCCTCAAGAGGGACTCCCAGAATTTCACTAATGACAATGATGGGCAGCGGGAAGGCAAAGTCATCGATCAGATTCATTTTTTCCTGTGACGGGAGGTTGTCCAGCAGTTCATCAGCAATGTCCTGAATATGGCTCCGCATGTCTGCGACCAGTTTGGGTGTGAATGCTTTCTGCACAAGTCCCCGAAGACGTTTATGATCCGGCGGATCGGAGAACAACATATTATTGGAGAAGATGCTTTGATTGTCAGCGCCGTAACGTCGGACCATATCTTTGCTGAAGCGAGGATCTTTCAGGATCTGGACTGCATCCTCGTATCGCGTAATAATCCAGCCGAATTCCCCGTGAGGAAACATGACTCTGAAAAAGGACTCATCTTTTCTTAACTTTTCATACACCGGATAAGGGTTATGCGTGAATTCTTTGGTAAAAAACGCTGGCCTTGAGGATTCGTTCGGTTCATTTGGGTTCAAATGCAAAATCTCCTCTCATATTCCTGCATAATACCTGCACCCTCTATATATTCAATACACAAGCTTTTGAAACCTTGTTTTTTCTTCATATGGATGATAGAGCAGGAAAATAGAGGAAGATGGAAGAAGACATGGTAGAGAGAATCGGTTATTATGCTTGGTAAAAATGAAAATGAGGTGAACGCTGACATGTCTTACTCACAACTTCCTTTGCATCATCACCAGATTCCGACAAGTCGAATGGTTCTTGGCTGTATGCGGTTTGGGGGTGAATGGGATGGTCTTCCCATTACTTCAGATCTTGTTGTGGAAGGTCATCGAGCGGTAGAAGCAGCTATCGAAATAGGCATTAATCACTTTGACCTGGCGGATATTTACACACGTGGTAAGGCAGAGCATGTCTTGGGGCGAGTTTTATCTGAAACTCCCGGCTTGCGTGAACAGATCATTATACAGTCGAAGTGTGGTATACGTCTTGTGGGTGATGATGAAGGACCGCAGCGTTATGACACCTCAGGTGCACATATCCTGGCGAGTGTGGACGGTATCCTGGAACGGCTCGGAATCGATTATCTGGATATTTTGCTGTTACATCGTCCTGACCCACTTGCCCATCCGCAAGAGATTGGAGAAGCACTGGCTGAGCTGCATCATTCCGGTAAAGTGCGCCATTTTGGTGTGTCCAACATGGGTTCTGAACAGATTCGTCTTCTTCAGCTTCATAGTAAAGTACCTCTGATTGTGAACCAGCTGGAGATGAGTCTGGACAAAATCGGATTCGTAGAGGCTGGTGTGACGGTAAATCGGCCGCAAGCCAGAGACAACGTATTTCCTTATGGCACAATGGAATATTGTCAGACAGAGCATATTCAACTGCAGGCTTGGGGTCCACTTGCTCAAGGGCGATTTACTGGCAGGGTAGTTGAGGGACAGCGCGCGGAGATTGAGCATACGGCTCAACTGGTTGATCGAATGGCTAAGGAGCGTGGAGTTACACCGGAATCCATCGTACTGGCTTGGTTAATGAAGCATCCAGCAGGGATTCAACCTGTCATTGGTTCGATTCGACCAGAACGTATTCTGGCCTGTCGTGATGCAACAAATATTGAGCTTACCCGTTATGAGTGGTACGAGCTGTATTCCGCTTCATGCGGGCGTAGAATGTAAGTAGGGAATTCTGAGAGATTGGTTCGTTTCGATCAAAATTCATAGATGTTGGGTGAGATTTGAACATATAAGAAGACACAGGCTGCTGATGGCCTGTGTCTTCTTTGTAATAATCGGCTTCATTTGGTTGAAACACATGATCGAAAGTTTAATGAATCCTAAGGTCATATGACCTACAATGCTTTTAAATGGGTAATAAGCATGCTGATTCTGATCCGAAACCAGTGTGTTGGCATGGCTGTAAGGATATTTCACCTTCATATTTGCGCTAGAGGCTATGTCCATGGACTTAGAAGAAGTGCTGATAAGAAGGACGTTTCAACCATTTTTATCGTTTTACCGGGTAGTTGCTGGAGTGCTGTGATAAAATGATAGGAATAAGAACATACGATCTGTTTACGTGAGAGGAGACACCTTGACGATGGAGATGCTTAAACCACCCGCCGAGACATTATACGAGGTTGAATTACGCGCGCTACGAGAGGAAGATCAGGGGAAACGTCCCCCGAACTGGCTGTTATCTCCCGCCTATGTGCGCGATTTTATTATTGGCAGGGATAAGCCTGCATTATTAAATGGAGAAGAGATCACGATTACCCGCAAATTCTATGGCAATGACGTGTTAATTGAACGTGCAGTGGTTACTCTGGCAGGCAATCGAGGATTAATGCTCGTGGGAGAACCCGGGACAGCCAAGACCATGCTTAGCGAACTGCTGACCGCAGCGATCTCCGGTACCAGTCTAAACACGATTCAAGGTACAGCAGGCACAACAGAGGATATGATCAAGTATTCCTGGAATTACGCCATGCTGCTTGATAAAGGCCCTTCGGAAGCGGCACTTGTGCCATCACCGTTATATAACGGCATGAAGAAAGGCATTCTTACCCGTTTTGAAGAGATTACACGTTGTCCAGCTGAAGCGCAGGATAGTCTGATCAGTATTCTCAGTGACAAGGTTATGAGCATTCCTGAACTGGACGGTGGTGTACTGTTTGCCCAACCAGGATTTAACGTCATTGCTACAGCTAATATTCGGGATAAAGGTGTTAACGAAATGAGTGGTGCATTGAAACGTCGCTTCAATTTTGAAACAATCAAGCCCATTCATAACGTGAAGATGGAAGCCAAAATTATTGAATCCCAGGCACGAAGCCTGTTATTACATAGTGGAATTGATATTGACATTAACCCGGATGTGGTTGAATTGCTGGCTACAACATTTATGGAACTACGCACCGGCATGACACGGGAAGGATACAAGCTCGATACCCCTCAAGCATCCATGAGTACGGCGGAAGCGGTGTCTGTCTATGTCCAGAGTGCGATGACTTCCTATTATTACGAAGATAAAGCTATTGGGCTGGATCGGTTGGTGCAGAACATGCTGGGGACCATTGCAAAGGAAAACGACAAGGATCTGTCCATTCTCAAAACCTACTTCTCCAAGGTCGTAAAAGAGCGTTCCAGAGAAGAGGGAATGTGGAAGGACTATTATGAGGAGAGAAAATGGATCGGTTAACAGCAGTTCTGGACCCTGATGTTGATCAGTTACAATCCTTGTTCGAGTCCCAGGTATATAACCTGAGTAATCCTACGGTCTATTATCCAATACGACACCATAGCCCTGCATGTTCATATCACTTGTTACGATTAATCGGGGACTACAAACCGGATATTATTCTGATCGAAGGACCGGAGAGCGGTAATCCATTAATTTCGGTGCTGAGTGATGAGGCAACGATACCTCCTGTCAGTCTGTACTATACCTATGAGAGTGAATTGGAGAGAGAAGCTTGCTATTATCCGATGCTTCGTTATTCGCCTGAATATGTAGCTTTGAAAGAAGCAAAACGGCTGGATATTCCGGCGAAGTTTATTGATCTGGACTATCAACACTTCTCCACTCGTGCATCCAGATCCGGCCAGACGGAACAAAAGGAGATCTCTATTCAGGACGAAACCTTGCTTGCGGGGTCTGATTTCATTAACCGATTATGCCAAAAAACAAACTGTCGCAGTTTTGATGAATTGTGGGAAAAGGTGTTTGAAATTGGTGGTCTGGAAAAATCCACTCGGGCATTCGTGCAGGATGTATTCACGTATTGTACTTTATCCCGAATGTGCTATTCCACGGAACGATTACAGTCTTCAGGTGATCTGGCAAGAGAAGCACATATGAAACAACATATTCAACAAGCGGTGCAGGAGCATGACCGTGTGCTTGTCATTACCGGTGGGTTTCATACGTATGGACTGTTGATGTTAGAGAAACATGAATCGGAATTGGAACAGCCAGAAATGAATAAACGACATACAGACCAACGTTTGGATGGACAAGGTAAACCAGGAACGTCTCAACAAAGTGCGGTTAATCCAGATACGGTTCACCAACAAATGTACCCGATGGTCTATACCTTTGCTGAGGCGGATCGGCTCAATGGATATGCGAGCGGCATGCCTTATGTAAATTATTACGATCAGATCTGGAACCAGCTGCTTCGCAAAAAGAGTACACCGTATAATCTAACGGCTCTGGACTTGTTATCTCGGCTGATGCGCCAATTACGGGATGGACACGAGCATGTATCAACGAGTGATGCAATTGAGGCATACAGTATGATACAAGGTCTTGCCGGGCTTCGTGGTAAAAGGGAAGGCGGCGTCTATGAGTTGATGGATGCAGCACTCTCTTCCTTTGTGAAGGGGGAGCTTACCTTAGCGACTGATAAACCGCTGCAAGAGCTGCAGCAGTTATTGACAGGAGACGTCATTGGAAGCGTGGCTCCCAATTCATTCAGTATTCCCATCGTGGAGGACTTCAAGGCGCGTTGTACAGAGTACAAACTGCAGATTCGTACAACAGGTCAACACAAGAAAGTGCTGGATCTGTATGCGAAACCGGAGCATCGTCAGATAAGCCAATTGATTCAATGCATCACCTATCTGGTTCCGGAATTCGCGAAACGGCAATCGGGGCCGGACTGGATCGCAGAGCGTGATATGAATCTTGTTCGCGAAACCTGGGTTTATATGTACTCATCCCGCATTGAAGCCAGATTGATAGAGAACTCTCTCTATGGTGGAACACTTGCCGGGGCCGCTACACGCAAAATGGAAGAACAGATGCAGGAAGTACCGGATCATCATAGCGGTGAACTTGCCCGACTCATGCTTCAAGCGTTGCTCATGGGGCTTCAAGACACAGCGATGAAACTCTATGAACAGGTGCGCTCGGCGCTGAGAACCGACGGGAATTTTCTATCCTTATGTAACAGTCTGCATATCTTGAACCGAATTCATCAACACCGCAGGTTGCTGGGATTATCTGACGAGCAACATCTCCCTGATCTGGTATCCGAAGCTTATAGAAACGCCGTGGACAAGTTGTTACAGCTCTCCAGAGCCAATCCGGATGAACATGAAGCCATTATTCAGGGATTGAAGCTGTTAGCTATGCTCGCGGAGTCATCAGAGGGGTATTTTCAGGATGAGACATTCCGAATACATCTGAATGAGCTTCTGTCGGATCAGCAGCTTCCGGCTCAGCTGGAGGGTGTGTGTGTGGCTATTTCCTCAGGGCTAGGTGACAGGCCCAGGGATGAGATTGTTGATCGTGCTCGCGGGTATATCCATGGTACACCGGATCAGACCCGTCAAACGGCACTTTTTTTGCAGGGAGTATTCACTGTAGCACGTGACGCTTTTTTATATGAAGATCAGCTGTTGTCTGAGTTGAATTATCTGATTGAACAGCTGTCATACGACGACTTCATCAGTATGGTACCGGAATTGCGGTTGGCATTCACCTACTTTACACCAATGGAGACGGGCTTGATTGCTGAACGGGTGGCGAGTCTGCATCAGGTTGAACCAGAGGAGATGTTGAGGCCTGCGGTCGATGAACAGATGCTGATTCAGTCCAAGACGTGGGATGAAGCGCTTCGAAAGGAGTTTGCCGCATGGAAGCTAATATGAATGAAGCGAATCGGACAACGGACGAAACCAGAGAAATCAATGGAAGTTCCAATACGGATGGAAGCAACCGAGGGGATCAACATTCTGCTGAAACCTTAAATCGATGGCGTCTGATTCTCGGTGAATCGGCCGAAGAAGGGTTGTGTAATACAGACCAATACACTTCGGCTGAATTTCAATATACGGAAATCGATGAGATTCTGGGGTATCTCTATAACCGTGAATACGGTGAAGAACAAGGTTATCGAAAAGAGGGAGGACGCGGTGCATCTAATCTGACTGTACCAAAATGGCTGCACAAAGTCAGGGACCTATTCCCCAAACCAACGGTCGAAATATTGGAAAAACAGGCGCTTGATCGTTATGGGCTGACAGAATTGTTAACGGACAAAAAGCTGCTTGAATCCCTTGAACCCAACATGAATCTGCTCAAGAATATTATGCAGTTCAAAGGACGGATGAAAGGTGAGGTGTTAAAAAGCGCCAAGGATATCGTGCGAACTGTGGTTGAAGAGCTGCGTAGTAAGCTGGAATCTCAGACCCGAGCGAGTATCATGGGCAAGCGCAGTCGCTATACCTCGAGTTCAGTACGATCTTTGCGCAATCTGAATTTCAAGCGAACTATCACCAAGAATTTGAAGAATTACGATAAAAACAAGCGCAGGTTTGTAATTGATCGTCTGTATTTCGACGGGAATATCCAGCCCCATAACAAGTGGAACATCATCATTGGTGTGGACGAGAGTGGCAGTATGCTGGATTCAGTCATCTACAGTTCGGTGATGGCCAGCATCTTCTATCGCTTGAATGCGCTGCGCACGAAATTATTCATATTTGATACGCAGGTTGTTGATCTGAGCGACAGGCTGGAAGACCCCGTAGACGTGCTCATGAATGTACAGCTCGGCGGGGGCACACATATTACCAAAGCGTTGCGATATGGCGAGACGTTAATCGATAATCCAGGCAAAACCATCTTTATTCTGGTCAGTGATCTGGAGGAAGGGTACCCGATCGCGCAAATGTACAAAGCCTGTAAAGATATCATCGATACAGGATGCAAGCTACTGGTTCTCACCGCGCTCGATTTTAACGGGGATTCAGTCTATAACAAACATGCCGCACAGACATTAACCAATATGGGGGCACATGTAGCAGCAATTACGCCTAACGAACTCGCGGATTGGATTGGCGAGATCATCACTTAAATTCAAGGAGGAATGTGTAATGCTTACCGCAGACCGCGCAGTTGAAACTTTGGTGGAGAAATTCGCAGTAACCTGTTCAAACGAGTATTCATTGAAAACAGATCGTAGCTCCGAAATTATTGATTACGTCTTGGGAACGACAGACAAGTTTCCGGATATGATGGGAAATTCGAGTCATTATGTGTATCAAACGATTGATCTGCTCATGAAGCTTGCCAAAAAAGACGATGGAGATATCTTTTACCGTGCCGGGGCTATTGTGATATATCTGGAATCCAATTATTCCAAAAGAAATTCATGGAGAACGGATGCCTTTACTGTCTGTATGGGAAATGACTCCGAAGCCTACGGATTAAGCGGGAAGAGCAAAAGCGCAGATCGCATGGATGGATTGTTGTCCCGGTTGGAGAAGATCAAACAGTTTGCAGGCGAGAACGAAATTCTGACTGAATTAAAGAGTAAATTAAAGCGTGCCCAGTGGCTTTTTGATTCCAAAAAAGCGGACAGTCAAGGGGACTACCGGGATGTAATTAATGCTTTAATGCTGCTGGAATTATATTCAAGACTCAGTGACACGGCTTCTCATCTTGCAGAGGTTCAATCTTCTGTTCAATCGTTACCAGTGTTGTTTCAACATGTGATGGCTAATGATGCAGATAAGTTGCGGGACGAGCTACATACGTTGATTGAACCTGTAGTGGTCAGTAATATTCAAGGGAAGCATAACGGATCTTCCCAAGAATTGAAGGATGAATTCCTCAAGGAGAAGCGTAGTCAGCTCATAGCTGAACTGTATCCCAATACGTCTTTCTCTTCAAAAGAGCAATGTTCAAACACAGTATTCCATCAAACTATGGTAATTGTGAGTGGTGCCTTGTTGTACCTGATTAACATTAGTGGAGGTAAACAACGGTTCCTTGATACAAATAGTGAGATTGGGCATGTTTTGCTTCACACAGTACATCAATTACATGAGATTTATCCACTTGAAGTTCGCCGTTACTTGCTGAGTATGGACCCTAGAGCCAAGAGTCCAAATGATCTACTTGCTGGACTTGTGCCTCTGGATGAACCTTATCAGTTGGTTGAAATGTTGCGGGACGAGCTTAATTCGTACACGGTATCTTGGAACATGTTACAATCCGCGATCGCGAATCGTCCTGAACAAGCGATTCGAGCATACGAGATTATCAAACCGCCATTCCTCAAACTCTGCATTCAGAAATTCATGGAGGATCAAGGATTGACATTGCCTAATGCGGAGGGGTTACTGGAGCAAGCGGTATTTAACGCTCTTCGGCATCCTTTGGACGGGGGACGTCAAGGACTTGCGATTGCAAGATACTTAAGTGGGGAAAACACCCTGGAGGAATATTGGGAGGACCCGAATAGTCGCGGGTTGTTTAATCAACTGAATCGGGATAAGAAGCGTGTTCACAACCTCATTAGTATTAGTTTTCTGCCCTTGGATTCAGAGGCGATGCGCAGGTTCGCAATCCTGACCACTCATCCCGATTGGACACTGGATATTATCTCGGACATGTACAATTCATACGCGTTTAGTGGAGAGCAGCTGCTTCAACGTTACGGGCAAGATCCTGAGGTGCAACGTGAGAAATTGCTAACCAGCCTGATCTCACTTAATGGCATGACCGACTACAGATACAAATCGATGCCGCATGACGAATACCGCCGAATCATTCAGCAGAATCTGGACTATGCACTGACACAGTACAAGAAACTGCCAACAGATACACGCATTTTAATTCTGGAGATTACCTTTGAACAGCGTGATGAGTTATCGAAGAAAATATTGGCCGAAGCGATTCGTGCCGGATTGCAGGATTCTTCCAAAAAGGCCAACGGCGTGGCGTTAGCGGAATTCAACCGAATTCCTGATCAGGACTTGTATACGCTCGTCTACCTCTCGGAGAAAAAAGTGGCGATCAAAGAAATGGCTCTGACCGCAATCCGCAGTCTGGAAAACAGCAAGGAACTGTACGGTGAGCTTTTGAAGAAAGAGAAGTCCGACGATTGGAAGAGCTTGATCCAAATTCTGCTGGATACCGCAGATCTAAGTCCAGAGTATGCCCATGCTGCACTCGCTGATCAGGCGGATGCCAAAAAGTTGTCGAGACTGAGCTGGTTGTCCTTGAAAGATCTCCCTTCACTGATACGTATTGAAGACAATCAGCCTTTAGATGACCGGATTAAACAGTATGCTTTGGTCCAATCATTGGATCATACATCCGGTCCTAATGAACGGTTGAATGAATTACGAGATTACGTAAGTGAGGCATCGCTCGCTCGTTTTGCAAGTGAACTGCTCCAGGTCTGGATTCAGGAAGGTGCTCCTGCAAAAGAGAAATGGGTGATGTATGTATCAGCACTCTTTGGCGATATTCACATTGTGAATATTCTGGCTCCGCAAATTAAGGAATGGACAGAAAACAGTCGTGGCGCGATTGCAGCAGATGCTGTAAAAGTGCTCGCTTATCTGAAAGATCCATCCGCTCTTATGGCGATTGACAAGATCAAACGTGGCGTGAAGAACCGTCAGGTGAAAGGTGCAGCAGAAGAAGCATTGCAACTTGCAGCCGATAATATGGGACTTACCTCGGAACAACTGGAGGATCGGCTGGTCACCACACTTGGTTTTGATGAAAAAGGAACTATGCAGCTGAGTTACGGAGAGCGTTCCTTCCTGGTTAAGGTCAATGGAGACTTACAAGTCGTTGTCTTAAATGAAGAAACGGGCAAATCCGTGAAAAGTCTGCCTGCTCCTGCACAGAAAGATGATCCTGAATTGGCAGCGCAGTCCAAGGCACGTTTCACACAGCTGAAAAAAGATCTCAAATCCATGGTTAACATTCAGGCGCAGCGTCTGGAAGAGTCATTGTCCAAGCAACGTCTGTGGTCTGCCGATGAGTGGAAAGCATTGTTTGTACAAAATGTAATCATGCAAAAATTTGCTGTTGGTCTGATCTGGGGAACGTATGAGGATGGCGCTCTGATCAGCACCTTCCGTTATATGGAGGACGGCACCTTCAATTCTGTGGATGAAGATGAGGTCGATCTGCCTTCGGATGCGCAGGTGGGACTTATACACCCGTTGGAACTGGATCAGGCAACGCTTGAAGGTTGGACAACGCAGTTGGAGGATTACGAGATCAAGCAGCCATTCGAGCAATTGAATCGTGAGATTCACCAGCCAGAAGATGAGGATAAAACGAAGAATGAATACGATCATCTGCCCGAGTCTGATTTTTCACCAACGGCTTTCCCCAAAGCACTGGAGAAATACGGTTGGATCAAAGGACCGGCACAGGACGGCGGCTGGTATCATGAATTTTATAAAGAGTACGGAGATCTTGTTGCAGAATTGCAATTCAGCGGTACGAGCATCACGTATTACGAGGGATTGGATGACATTACCCTGGAATCCCTTCATTTCTTCAAACCGAATAACAAGCAATATTATTACTATGGTGACAACAAACCCATTGCTCTAGGCAACGTTCCAGGTCGCGTGTTCAGTGAAACGATCTACGACATTCTGAGAGCAACGGGGCGTTGATGACGTGAATGGATTCAAGGAAAAATTCCGAAGTTTTTCGAAGCTGTGTACGGAGGATTATTTGATTCGGTATGCCAACAAGGGGTTGTACAAAAGGTCTTTGAAAGAGTTGGACAATGGTGTAAGTGTAACGTACACATGGAATGCATCATCTGTGAGTTGTCAGCTCAGTGACGGGACACAATGTACGCTTGAAAATACGCTGGATCATTGGGAATGCTCCTGCCCGGCCGATCATATCTGCAAGCATGTGCTTATTGCAATTCTGTATGATCAACGGGAATATACGGCAGAGGATTCAATGAATGCAGACGAGAAGCATACGCTGGATAAGGACTCAGGGATATCGGATAATGATCCGTTGGACGTACCAAAAAACGTATCAGTAACAGAATCAGCATCAAACTTAGTATCAAATGTGGATGATCCAAGCGAAATTCCGCATACAGTATCACGTGAGATCGAGTCTCGCTTCCGCTGGATGACGGAGTCTGACCTTCCCGTGTTAATTAAATCGTATAGTTCTTCCATGATTGAGGAAGTTGTTTTCCGACTGAGATACCCAGAGGAAATTAAGATCTTTGAAGATTCACTTCTTACGGTTCATCTGACCACCCAGAATATCGAGGTGTCTTTTACTGAGGAAGCGAACCTTGCAAAAGCACTATGTAAGGTGCAGCAGACAGCCGGGAAAATGGCCAAGCTTGAAGCTTTGCTACGGTACCGCAACCTAAAAGGCCTGGATGATAGGGATGCATTAAGTGGACGGGTGTACGAAGCCAAGTTCTCTCTTCAGACAGTGCAGGAATGTCGGGTTATGCTGGCAGGATTGTTGAAGACGGGACTGGCCCGCCTTCCTCAGTCCTATATGGCACAACTGGAGACTTTGGCAATTGCAGCTCATAGTGGCAACCTACCTGACATAGAACGCAGTTTACGAGGGATTCAAGGGGAACTACAGTTGTTTTTCAACAGACATATACGTTTCTCCATGCAATCCATGTTGGATCGGGTAAGCAAGCTGTATCTTGCACTCCAGGTTCTTGAAGAAGAAAAGGTATCTGTCATTCAGCAGAGTCAGCTCATTGGCAGTTTTCGAAGTAAATACTTTACGGTTCCTTCACTTCACCTGTATGGACTGGGAGCTGATGCGTGGGAGACACGATCCGGTTTCCGTGGAATCACTTATTATTTCTATTGTTTTGATGATGAGGAAATCTACACTTATAGCGATGTACGTGCTGTATATTATGATGATCAGCAGTTCTCGTATACAGAGCATTATGGTGCATTCACACCATGGTTGCCTAATCTGACCTTTCGCCAGTTCGTGGGTGAAGAAGTTCAATTCCATTCAGTTAAAGTGAATGAAGAACGCCGGATCTCTTCCGGGGAAGGTGCCAAACTTGCGATTTTGCCACGAACGGGTGTGGAAACGTTGAATATGGGCAAAACCATGCAAGACGTAACGTCAGTACTTCAAGAGGAATCGCGATCGTTCGACTTGTTTGCTGCTCCCAAAGAACGATTGGCAGTGATCAGAGTTGCTCGAATCGTGGACCATAACTTTGTCAAACAAACGCAGGAGCTTGTCCTGACGGTTGAGAATACCGAAGGGGAAAGACTGGCACTCACTCTCCCGTATTCATCTGACTGGCAGGCGATGATCAAAAGACTGGAGTCAGGATATGGTTCCCAATCGCTTGAACACTTCTATGCCTTTGTGCGTGTGGAACCAAAACGGATTAGCCCAATCAGTTTCCTGAAGGGCAAAACGGTGCTCAGTCTGAAACTGGATATCGGTAATGGGAGGATGGGCAGACTTGGAAGAATATAATCAGTTCATGCAGAAAATTAACGGCTGGTCAGAAGAGTTGCTGCTGCGCGGGTTATCTCAGTTTACGATCCGAGATATTGAGGTACTTGAGCAGCTCGCAGCGGAATCCTTGCGGTTGCAGATGAGTTTCCTGCATGAGTTGTTGAATCACCTCATCAAGGAAGGGCGTAGCGTGGCTCTTGGACAAGGTAATGAAGAGTTGCTGTTATTTCAGTATTGTCGTCTCACCCAATATGTACAGCTCAGTGTGCAAGAAGAGGCGTAATTTTGGTTAGTAATCCAAGCGAAGACCCATGAGAGCGATATGATGTAATAAATACGATGTATTATAGGATATAAGAAGATTTGCAGAAGACCACAAGGACACTGCAAATCTTTTTTTATCGTGGAGTAAGTAAAAGTCATTTGCCAAACGAATATAGGTAGGAAGCACGGATCAACACGAGCACTCGTGATCATATGAGGATGGAAGGGAGGGTACATGTAATCGTGGAAGAAGAACAAATACGGAAGGCAGTAGTGAATCGTGATCCTGAAGCCATGGAATGGGTGATGAACCACTATGCAGGTTTGTTATGGAAGATTGCTCATTCCATCCTACATCATGCATCGACAGAAGAGATTGAAGAATGCGTAGCAGATACATTTTTTGCTTTTTGGCAGAATCCGGATGCATTCCAATCTGGGCGAAGTAGCCTGAAAAATTACCTTGCAACAATCACAAAACATAAAGCGATTGATCGCTACCGGAAACTTAATCGAAGAACTGAGCTTACATATGAAGAGGAGATTCATTCGGTGCAAACGGATGATTTGTTGGTTCAGATGGTCAGTAAAGAGACATATACGGAACTTAATCAAATGATTGAATCTTTTCCAGAACCGGAACGGGAGATTATGAAACGTCGGTTTTACGAAGGACAGAGACCCCATGAGATATCGGAAGCATTGTCCCTACACGTTAGGCAAGTCCATAACAAGCTTTATCGCTCCAGGCAACGATTGAGGACATGGTGGATGAACAGGAAATAAAGGAGGCGATCATATGGGAGAATCCGAAAAAGAATTCACTGAGCAGAACCTCTTTAACATTAAAAAGTTGTTCTATGATAAATTGGCGATGAATGAACCAACAAACATTACAAGATCAGATTCATCATTTTATCCACCTATATTATATCCATCCGCTCCATCCGCACAGACAAAGGAGTCCATGAATAGGAGAAGAAAGTATCGCAAAGCCATCTATATTCCTGTAACCGCTGCGTTATCGTTATGTCTTGTTACAGGGGCAGCTGCATCCATGGGCATCATTGACCTGCCTTCTATTCTTCATTTTCTAGGTGCAGATCGGATTGGCATTCTTCAGCCTGTTCACCAGGTGAGTGAAGATCAAGGGATTCGAATGGAGGTTATAGGTGCTGTCAGGGACGGAGATACAACGGAAATCTATGTTTCATTATCGGATCTGACGGGTCAACGTATTGACGAGACGCTGGATGTATATGATTACAGGGTCACCGGAGGTAATGCAAACAACGCTCAGATTATTCATTATGATGAAGCTAATAAAACGGCTATTGTCCGATTTCTCATTCAAGGAAAAGTGAGCAAAAATCGAATTACCGTTCAGATTAATACGCTGATGTCCGGTACATCTCTTCAAGATGGTTACAACGTACAAGTGGACTGGGAGAAGTTGCTACATGAAAAGCAAATCAATAGCTATGATATCCTGGATCGAGATCGTATAAGTGGCTGGGGAGGTGAAATTGATATTCAAATGGAAACCGATCCAATTCCGGTATTGCATCAGGATGTAACGAATATCCCTGTTGAGGGTATTAATTGGGCGCATATTTCCAATATGGGTTTTGTGGATGGCAAGTTACACATTCAGATTAATCCGGATAATGAGATTGGCGAGTATAATCATGGATACTTCTACTTCACGGATGAGCAAGGTCAAAAGCTCGATATTCCCCAATATTCTATTAGCTACGGGAGATACATGAAAAATGGAGTAGACATTGGTGGGGATTACGATGAGTATGTGTATGATCTGTCCGCTGTTAACGAATTAGATAAGCTGAGACTTCAAGGCAGCTTTACGAGTATTAGTGAAGTTATACAAGGGAATTGGAAAACGACCTTTAACTTGAGTGAAAATGGTTTGAGTAAAACAGGAAACGTTCAGCTTGATGCAAATGGAGCCTCACGGGCAACTGTAACCCTATCCGCAGTTGGCGTCACGCTTACAGGGGAGGCACTGAACAAGATTCGGATGGAGGACTTGAGTATTGAAGTACACCTGAAGGATGGTACAAAGTTGTCTGGCGCATCAGGTTTCCTCCAGCTGGATCAGGATCTCATTAAGTGGATATCCCCTAAGACCATTCCGGTGAATGATGTGAGCTACCTGCTAATCAATGGAGAGAAAGTAACTTTGTAAGAAGAATAATTAAAAGGTGAATCAAAAATATGGGGATAACAGCGATCGGAAGGTGTTCTGTCATCGGAGTGGTAAGTGTGAATATTCTTTAGTTCAACTTATATAAAATGAATTACATGTCATATCCCGATTTATGACGCATACCATTAGGCGAATGCGGTCATAAGGGAGGAAACTGAGATGTCCATGAGCGAACCGCTGTTAACGCAAATTGTGAATCAACATATTCCGGCTGGTGCAACGGTCGTCACTATTGATAAACCTGTTCAACATCCAGCGATCTATGCGGCAGATCTTACCGGTGACGGTATGCCGGAGATTGCTGCAGTCTATCAGTTGAATGGTGAGCTGTATTTGCTCATTCTGAAATTTGTTCAAGGACATTGGATCAAGATGGCACTAATTAAGGGATTGGGGTATGGGGTGACTTTAATGACTGCAGCCCCTGTAACTTCAACGGCAAGGAACAATCTCATTATCGGTTGGCGGATTGGTTCTATATGGTCTAAGCTTGCCGTATATGAGTGGACGGAATCAGGGCTCAAAGATCTGGCGCCTGACGATCTATACTATAGCTATGCAGAGATTATAGATATGCCTGGTCCGCATGGCCGAGATGGGAAAGTGGAGATTGCACTCTGGATACATGACACAGGTGAAGCCTATCGTGTGGAGATTATCCGATGGCAGAATGGGAAATGGGTTCCTGCACCGGACGTATATGCAACCTATTATCCCAAAGTGGTGCAATATTACGAGCAACTAACCCAGCAATATCCTGATTATATCTTTTACTGGTATTACCTTGCGGATGCTCAGTACCATGCGGGCCAGTATCCCGCAGCACTCGCTTCCGTTCAAAAAGCACTCAGCTTCCCGGAAGCGTACCCTTCCAGAGAGGCGCTGCTGGAGCTAGAAAAGAAAATTAAGCAGGCAATGGTCCCTATAAGTCATGCCCGGGTAGCGACATGGTTATATCCAGTCTCCGTTCGAACCACGAGTGGGACGCGTTGGGGGTACATGGATGCCCAAGGCCACATTCGGCTTGAGCCGGTTCTGGATGACGCGCAAGCGTTTCAGCCCAATGGATTGGCTGTGGTTGTGAAGGATGGTCGTGCCGGCGTTATTAATCTTCAGGGGCAGTATGTCGTTCAACCTGTATACGATTCCATCAATTCCTTTTCCGAAGAACGGGCGATAACAATTGATTCTCAAGGATTTAAGATGATTAATGAACAAGGTACAGTCCTGACCAGACGGGCGTACCCGTATATCTCAAATATGAACGACGGTCGAGCGTTATTTTACGATTCTAATCCTGGGCAGGCAGATGGATCGGTGAGTCGGTATGGTTATCTGGATGCGTCGGGCAATGAGGTGATACCTGCACAGTTCGCTTCTGCGAATGATTTTCAAGATGGTAAAGCGATTGTGCAGATTAAGGACAATGAATATGCACTCATTAATCGCAATGGACATCGGCTCGCAACGTATCCATATGCCTATGTGGGACCATTAGGGGATGGACTGCTTGCTTTTCAAAAAGAGGCCTCGGGCAAATATGGGTACATCGACGAACGGGGTAATATTCGTATTCAGCCCAAATTTTCATCGGCATTTCCTTTTAACAACGGGCAAGCGATCGTTAATACAGCAGAGGACTACAAATCGATCTACGGTGTTATTAATACGGAGGGATCGTTTATCATTCAACCCGCCTATAATGACATCCGCGAACTAGGCGAGCATCGTTATGCGCTGGGGCAAGCAATTCATCCGGAGCAGCCGTATATTGGCTCTGTATACGCGATTGCAGATACCAATGGCAGAAGACTTACGGAGTTCCTATATCGCGAAGTAGGCAATTACAAAAACGGTCTTGCTTCCGCATCGGATGGCAGACAAACCTATCTGCTGGATCTGAGTGGAAGACCTGCCGCTGGGTATCCACATGTAGAAGGTTCGGGTACGCTGGAGGTCGTGGCACCAGATCTGATTAAGGCCTATGTAGACCAGCGCTTATCGTATGTGAACCGGGCCGGACAGATCATCTGGCGGCAAAATACAATCGTTCCACTTCATCCTCCGTACCGTGTACGCGAAGAGAAGTACAAACCGAACAGGGACTATCTCGTATATTATCCGCAGGTGGAGGGATTAACGAACCAAGCGGAGCAAATTGCGCTGAATGCCAAGTTGAAGCAACTCTCCCAAGTTAAACCGATCCCTGCCGATCAGCAGCTGGATTATACGTATACAGGTGATTTTGATATTACGTTTTATCAGCAGCAATTGCTGCAACTGCAACTCACAGGTTATAACTACCCGGCGGGTGCAGCGCATGGTATGCCTACGATGATCTATGCGATCATTAATCTGACGAATGGTCAGTTGTATGAGTTGAAGGATTTATTTAAACCAAATAGTGACTATGTAAAAGAGTTGAGCCAGATTGTGGGGGATCAGATCAAAAATGATCCTCAATACTCGTATGTGTTTCCGGACACCTATACGGGGATTAGTGCGGATCAGCCGTTTTTTGTCACAGCGGATGCTCTTCATCTCTACTTCAACCCGTATGATATCGCACCCTATGCGGCAGGGTTTCCAACGTTTACGATTCCTTTTGTCCAGATCAAGGATATCATTAATACAGAAGGTTCGTTCTGGAGAGCTTTTCATAATTGATTGAGGGGACAGCCAACATTTTAACGAAAATATACGCTAAGGACGTTGAGGCACAAAGACAGCGGATTTTTCCTGCTTCAAGCAAATGTCCGCTGATACTTAGCTTATATAACAGTCAAAATGTTGGCGCTACCCCATATAGAACTACTATAAATCAATCATTCCATCCTTTACATACATCAATCCACTCTGAATAACTAGAGTATTTTTCTAATTGTTCTATTGTAAGTTCAATAGCACTATTGCTACTCCCGCAAGATGGATAGATTGTGTCAAAACGTTTTAGAGATATGTCTAGATAAACAGAAACATCATTTTTAATAGCAAATGGACAAACACCTCCAATGGCATGACCAACCATATCAATGGCTTCATCAGGAGAAAGCATTTTTGCTTTTGTTTTGAAATACTCTTTGAATTTTTTGTTATCCACTTTTGCATCCCCGGCAGCAACTACTAAAACAGCTTGTCCATTCACCATAAAAGAAAGTGTTTTTGCGATTCTCTCTGGCTCACAACCTAATGCAGATGCAGCCAAATCCACGGTTGCACTAGATACTTCAAATTCGATAATTTGAGAATCCATACCATATTGTTTAAAAAAATCTTTTACTTTTTCAATTGCCATAATCATCACACCTCATTTTTAAATATTTTCTAGAAGATCATAGATGAAACTTGCCTATGTTCTTGGGTAAAAAATCATGTTGTAAATGACACATGGTTCTTGATAGGGATTATTGTAGGAATGAAAAACATTAGCACGAAAGCGGAGTGCTTGATTTTCTTTTAGAACAATTTTTTTTGTGTTGACTACCATTTCTAACATACCTTGTACCACAAAAACATATTCTTCCACACCTTCAAGGTGCCTTTCAGATGGATGGTGACATCCAGGATCAAATTCGATATAAAATATTTCAACGTTACGGGTAGGGTCAAAAGGAAAAACAGGAAATGCTCTCATTTTTCCATCATTTTCAATGATAGCGTCTTTGGATCGTGTATCAACCACACTGCACTCATCTTCTAGCTCTTCCAATAATAAAGATAAAGGAACTTTTAAGCCGACTGCGATTTTCCAAAGAGTTGTAATCGTTGGTGAAGACTGTCCTCTTTCAATTTGTCCAAGCATAGGCTTACTTACATCAGTAAGTTTAGAAACATCTTCAAGTGTAAGATTTCTCGTTGCTCGTATTTCTTTTAACCGTTCTCCAATAGTTAATACTGGCGATTGCATTGCATCACTCCTTTTGTATGTTATAACATGTTAAAGTGTAATATAACATACTAACAGTTGATTTCAATAGGCGGCAGTTTAATGATGTAAGTAACTCTTTCACATATTTATCCATACTAAATGGAAAATATTACGGGAGTTACAGATCAAAGAAGTCATATTTATCTATACAAGCAAAAAACGAAAACTTTCTCCAACAACAATTTTTTTGCTTGGCAAGAATGTAAATACTTCACCAGACATTCTCAAGTTAAGCGACGAGGTCATATGTCCAATAGGGCTTATAAGATGCTGTTAGACAACAATAATCCGTGATGAGGTATTAATGCTCCGTGAAGAGGTAGTGATCATTCAGGGCTCTATGAGATATTAATGTGCGTATATAGCACTGTGCTATATTGAGAATGATTATTAATATCAGGAGGGGTGAGATGAACAACACATCTGAAGTGTCCGGACTAATGCAAGTAACGAAGGAGCGCAAAGGTCTGCTGATTACAGCAAGTATCTTCTCGACCCTGTCGAGTCTGTTGCAGATTGTTCCTTTTGTCGGAGTGTATAAGATCGTCGAGGAACTGCTAACGCATGCGGGCCAACCATCTGCGATGGACAGAGATCTGTTGATCTATTGGGGGATCGTCGCATTCGTAGCCCTCATTGCAGGGCTTATTGCGCTTTATATCGGGGGGATGTGCTCACACATCGCTGCATTCAACATTTTGTACCAGCTCAGAGTGAGACTTGCGGAGCATGTTGCCAAAGTACCCATGGGGTATCACACTCGGACGGCAACCGGTGAGCTGAAGAAGATCATCGAAGTCAGTGTGGAGAAAATTGAGAAGTTTATCGCCCATCAGTTGCCGGATCTGGTAAGTGCGATCGTTATTCCACTGATGCTCTTGGGATATCTGTTCTGGCTCGATTATCGCATGGCGCTGACGCTGTTGGTTCCGATCGGAATCGGGTTCTGGCTGCAAAGTCGTATCTTTCGCAGTGAACGCGGCCGTCAGGCTTATCGTGATTTTCAACTTGCCATCGAAGAGATGAATGCGACGGGTGTTGAATACGTGAGAGGTATGCCGGCGGTGAAAGTATTTGGCATTACAGCTGATTCGTTTCTGACGTTTAAACAGGCGGTGACGCGGTATCGGGATATTTCATTGAAAATAACAGATTTGTGTAAAACATCCTACGGGCTGTTTTTTGTAATCATGATCTCGTTATTTACCTTCATCGTTCCGGTGGGTATTCTGCTGTCGAGTGGAAATGAGGGCAATCAGTCGTTTGCGATCACGTTTATTCTGTTTCTGATCATTACCCCGAGTCTATCTGCTCCGTTATTGAAGTTAATGTATCTGGGCAGTGGAATGCGCGAGATTGTGGAAGGACAGAAACGGATAGAATCGGTGTTTGCCGAGCCGGTTGTACAAGAACCTGAGTTGCCCAAAGTTCCGGATACATATGAGGTTGCCTTTCGGCAGGTATCTTTTGCTTATGAGCGTAAGGAGAGCGAAGCATATAAACCTGTACTTGAACAGGTTGATTTTGTAGCCAACGCAGGAGAGATGACCGCACTTGTCGGACCTTCTGGTGGAGGAAAGTCAACCATTGCGAATCTATTGCTTCGTTTCTGGGATGTACAGGAAGGTGAGATTACGATTGGTGGAATTCCGATTCAGGAGATGGGTACGGAGAAACTGATGGATACCGTGTCCTTTGTATTTCAGGATGTACATCTGTTCTACGATACGATTGAAGAAAATATTCGGATGGGCAATACATCAGCTTCATTACAGGACGTTATAGCTGCGGCTCAAACTGCTTGCTGTCATGAGTTTATTGAGAAACTGGATGCTGGATATGACACTAAAATCGGAGAAGGCGGCACGTACCTGTCCGGCGGTGAAGCACAGCGAATTGCGATTGCACGGGCGTTGCTCAAAAATGCTCCCATTCTGGTCCTGGATGAAGCGACAGCCTACGCGGATGCAGAGAATGAACACAAGATCCAGCAAGGTCTGGCCCAATTGGTTCAAGGCAAAACGGTACTGATTATTGCTCATCGTCTAACAACGATTCGTGCAGCTGAGCAAATACTCGTGATCCGAAAGGGAACGATTACCGAGCGTGGGACACATGATCAATTACGTGCATTAGGCGGAGTATATGAGCATATGTGGCAGGCCCATATCAGTGCGGCTTCCTGGAAGCTTGGAGGTGCAGGACGATGAAGAATTATTTATACAATATATCTGGGGGTAACCCGCGTAGTCTGCTACCTTCGGTAATTGCAGCGATTCTGGACGGGATTGCAAAGATTGTTCCTGCGGCGCTGCTTGTGGATATATTCAATACGATCTATAAGTCTTTTGCTGAACCAGACAAAGGACTGGATATCAACCGAATGTGGGTTGTATGCTGCATCCTGTTTGCCTGGCTTCTGGTGGAGTATGTGGCTTATGCTTCGCTCTATGACAAGACCTATCGGGCAGCATACAGCCTTGCGGCCTCAGGAAGGTTAAAGCTGGCCGAACATATTCGCCATCTGTCGCTAGGATTCTTCGGAAAACGTGATCCTGGGGATCTGACGAATCTGATCTTGAGTGATTATGGTCAGGTCGAGCATACGATCTCTCACAATCTGTCGCAGCTGATCAGCGCGATTGTGCTTCCGGTACTTGCTTTTGGCGGACTTCTGTTGGTGGATTGGAGAATGGCCGTAGCCATGTTTGTTGCGGTTCCCTTAGGTGTGGCTCTGTTATGGCTTACGGATTCCATTCAGGCACGACTGAGTGAGAACCATGTTCGAGCCAAAAACGAAGCCGCCAGTCGACTTCAGGAGTATCTGAGCGGTATTCGTGAGATTAAGGCCCACAATATGGGGGGCAAACGTTTTGAACGGCTGCGTCGTTCTTTTGACGAATTGAAATCAGCTTCCATTCGGTTGGAAGGTATCATGGGACCGATGATCATGGGCGCGATGTTGCTCGCACGATCGGGGATGACGTGGATGATTCTGGTGGGCAGTTATTTGCTTGCAGGTGGTGAGTTGTCCTTACCGGTATTTCTGTTATTTTTGCTGGTAGGTACAAAGGTATTCGAACCGTTAACGGTTGTACTGATGAGTTATGGGGAGATGCGGTACTCCGCATATAGTGCAAGACGCATTATGGATGTGCAGCAGGAGGCCCCGATGGCAGGAACGAGAGATGTACAGCCCAATCAGGCGATTTCATTCGACCAGGTGACCTTTGGATATGATGACCGGCAGCCGGTCTTGAAAGACTTGTCCTTTACGATTGAGCCGCATACCATTACTGCCTTGGTTGGCCCATCCGGTAGTGGTAAGAGTACAGTCACACGTCTCATTGCCCGCTTCTGGGATGTACAGCAAGGCACCATTCGCATTGGTGGCAGACCCGTTAATCAGATGGACCCCGAGAAGCTGTTGCAGGATATCTCTGTGGTCTTCCAGGACGTGTATCTGTTCCAGGATACGATCGGCAACAACATTCGTGTAGGAAAGAAAGACGCTTCGCAATTCGAGATTGAGGAAGCAGCACGCAGAGCTTGTTGTCATGAGTTTATCTCCAGTCTGCCTCAAGGGTACGATACGCTCGTTGGCGAGGGTGGATCGACGTTATCTGGTGGGGAGAAGCAACGGATCTCCATTGCACGTGCTTTATTGAAAAATGCATCGATCGTCTTGCTCGACGAAGCCACCGCTTCACTTGATCCGGAGAACGAAGCCGTGGTGCAGCAAGCGATTAATGAGCTAGTCGCGGACAAGACGGTTATTTTGATTGCACACCGATTAAAGACCATTCAAAATGCCGATCAGATCCTTGTTTTGGACCAAGGTCAGCTCGTAGAGCAAGGAACTCATGCGCATTTGTTAGATCACTCAGGCATCTACGCTCGGTTGTGGCAATTACAACAGGATGCAGAAGGCTGGCAGGTAAAAGCAAACGGATAATGAGTTCGATGAGATAGATAAAGTAACTGAAGCAAATAAGCCTAATGTGGCTAATGAACTGACATAAAAGGAGAATGACAACGATGTTTAAACGAATTCCTGTATGGATTGCACTATGCTGTATGCTCACGTTGGCGGCCTGTGGAGCGACCCAGACGACCAATGAAGTGGCGAGCTCCTCAGAGGCAACCACACAAGCGACGACCAAAATGATTACTAACCCGAATGGAGAAGAGATTACGATCCCTTTGAATCCAGAGCGCATTGTTGATCTATCCGGCTCTACAGAAGAGTTACTGATTATTGGGAAAACACCTGTTGCAACGATGAGTGCGGATTACGGTAACCCGGAGGAAATCACTCCAACCATTAAGGATCAACTGAGTGCAGATACTGTTAATCTGGGCTGGTATGGTTCACCGTTCAGCATTGAAGCTATAGCGGGTGCTAATCCGGACCTGATTATTCTGGGAAAGGATTTTAACACGGATCAATATGAAACTTTATCCAAAATTGCGCCTACGATTGCATTGCCTTATTCTTACTATGATTGGAGAGAACGCCTGACATTCTTGGCAGATACGTTTGGAGAAGAAAGCAAGAAAGATGAATATCTGGCCAAGTATGATGCGAAATCTGCAGAGTGGAAACAAAAGCTGGAGGCGACTGTACATGGTGAATCCTTTGCCGTAATTGAGACATATCCAAACAACCTGGTCATCTATTCCAATAAAGGGGCAGCTGAGATGTTATACGGTGAATGGGGCCTGAAGCGCACAGAGGGTATCCCTGATCCAGAGGGCTGGGGCGGTAAACAGATCGCACTGGAGGCTCTGGCTACCGTTAATCCGGATCGTCTGTTATTGATGGAGAATAGTGAGAACAAGATGGTCGATAGTAAGGTGTGGAATAACATGAACGCAGTGAAGAATGAAAAGATCTATAAAATCTCTAATGTCGATAATTATAATTATTCGTACACAGCGATGGGGAGAATGGAGCTTATGGACCGTTTGGGTACGATGATTCTGGAAGGTCAGAAGTAGTCGTTGGATTAGAGCAATTGAAACGATAGATTAAATTTAACATTTAACAGAACCTAATAACGCCTATGTTAATTGTGGAATTGTGTATTTTGTTCGAAATCATGTAACTTGAGCGGTTCTGGCTGCGTTTAGACATTGGGGTGATCTGATGTTGGTGAACGTGGTTCAACGGTACATGGTATTAGGACTTATATTTATAGGTATAAGCTTGACTGCATATCTCGTTCTTGAAAGGGTTGAAGGGTACCATATTACAACGACAGAGTATTACGGCTTACGCAATGCAGGGGGAGTAATATATATTCTTTCGCTTATCCTGGGATTCGGTCACTATTTAGTCGCTTTTTATGTTGTTATTATTAGCCCGATCTCATGGCTGCTGCGGAAATATGTATGCTTTCCTATGGTGAGAACTTTCATCTATATGATTGGGTTTGGATGGGGCGGGCTGTGGGTTTTTGATCTCATGTACAGTCCATATTTCGTGAAAGGATACTATCTGAACCGAATGACATCGATATGGATATTTGCCATCGCGGGGTTAGTTTATGCCATTGTGGAGAATAAGATTTGGCGAAGAGGGCAGATGCAGAACGAACAGAAGGCTACTTAACAAATGTTGAGTAGCCTTCTTGGTTTACATAATTATTATGGTGTTTTCATTGGGGGCTCAGAGGCCAAATACAATATTTAGAAAGGATTATGTAAGAGTAAATAGTGAACATGTACAGCAGTAAGTTAATTCGATAGTTTGTTATAAAATTCACAAAGGATGTAATTAAAATGAAATAGGAGTTTTATCGTAAAAAGGTAAAATTTTCTGTTATACTATTTGGGTTGTGTACATAAAGTTAGATATTTTAATGAAGGGAGTTCATGAAGTAAATTAGCCGTTTAGTTTAAAATTGTATTTTGGAGGAAAGCATTTTGTATAAAGCAGGTTTTTGGATTAGATTAGGAGCAGGTGTATTGGATAGTCTTATTATTTCAATTCCGTTAGTGATTATTGCAGGTGTGCTGACGGGCAACTTTGATACGGATGAGCCGATTGCCAAACTGCTTAGTGCGTTATACTCAATTTTATTACCAGTTTACTGGTATGGTCGAACCATAGGCAAACGTATATGTGGAATTCGAATCCGCCAATACGATACACACGAACCGCCAAAAATTGGTACGATGCTGATGCGAGTTGTTGTAGCTGGACTTGTGTACGTATTAACTTTGGGTATCGGAGTTATTGTGAGTGCTTTTATGGTCGGTTTGCGTGAGGATCGACGTGCGATTCATGACTTTGTAGCAGGAACAGAAGTAGTTTGGGATTAACTCGAAGATTATAAAGAATTGGCTGTACAGGGGTAAAAATCACGTACAGAGCTTTTAAATCATTAGTACTGTTTCACAAAACTCGTATTTTGTACATATGTACAGATGGAATCAAATCGTCAAACGCCATACGCCATACCTGCCCCAATACGTACCGATAAAACAAAAAAGCCGCTATAATAGCGATTTCAATGGGAACATGTTCTTGTCCCTCCACAAATCGCCATGTTAGTATACTGCACTTCTCACGGATCACGGTGTAAAGAAGCCAAACGCATATGATCGGCTGCTTTTTATGTTTGATTGAGCTAACGGTTCTCGTTAGCTTATTCCCATTCCTTCCAAAAGACCCATCCTCCATTTTTAAGCGAAAAAAGTGATTTACACTGCTTACATCTCAGAATCGAACCAGAAGGATATTTTGGATTATCGATATACAGTTTGGGAACACATTTCTCGTACCCACATTTTGGGCATATCTGTCTCATACTTTTCTTTGTTTTCAATTTCTTACCTCAATTTATTCTTATATTTTCTTTATTTTAGCATTGTTCATTAAACTAAACTGCCCGTTAACTTTAAAAATGGATATTACTTTACAATTAGTTTTTTGGTGGGATCTGTTCTTAGCTCACACGCCCTCTATTTTAGCGACTTTTTATGGTAATGTGCTCTTTTCAATCGACATAATTCCTATCATTGCACTGTGTCAGTGAAGAGTTGCGTGGATATCGTTTGTGCCGTTCGGAACGTGCTTTAGGGTAGTACTTTTATTTCTTTCAAAATATCGCTGTAAGTAACCTCATTGTTCATTAGCTTTGGATAGAAATTGAATGCTTTGTCAAACTGAGCATCTGTAACTTTTATATAGCCGTTATCAATCATTTCTTGATCCGTTTCCTCTGGATCGCTTACCATCCTATATTCAAAATTGTTTATTTTCAAAAAATTTCTTCCCATGATTGGCCTCCTATTCTTTCCAATATCTATCTACTCTCTTTGGATTATACCCCTGATAAGCTAGATTGTTCCAGGTTAAGATTAAAAGAGCGTTTCCCGTATTGAACACCGGGAAACGCTCATATTTTACTATTTTCTGTTTTTCTCATAGGGAAGCTTAAATATCCAGATCTACGTAATTACCATCCATCAAGCGCACGTGATCAAAACGCCATTTAGCAATGGGATGAAGCACTTGTTCATTGAATCTAACAAGTGAGGGCCTGTGCTCTGCCTCCACCACCACCATGATTTGAGCATCAACGTTTCGGATGACCCTAGCGGTGTTCTGCGTAGCATGTTCGTTAACTGCTTCAGTCGTCAACTCAATCCAGCCGATCCAATCTTCTCGACCGTTCGCAACAACTTTTAATTCACCGTTCCTTCTGGTGACAAGAGTTCCATGATTGCGCCGCAGCATGACAAACGTGGACTCATCTAATTCTTTAAGCCCCAGTGTTTCCATCAAGCGCACAATTTCATTCTTATCAGATGAGCTGTATGTCGGCTGGGCTAAAAGCGAATTAAGTTGAGCAAATCCTTCCAAAACTTCCCGACCAGATAAGCTCCTGTTTTTCATCCATTCATCGGCGTTTAGTATCTTCGCGCGCTCAAAGAAGTTTTCCACATTGTAAGCAGCAAGCCTTAGCCTCATTTCCTCCTTTGACTAACAAGAGTCTCAACCCTTTCGGCCATGAGCTCTGAATTGATATTACTGATGCCGAACCTTCTAAGCTTATGCACGACTTCGCTTGCGGACGGAGCATTTTCAATGATGATGTTCACAACTTCATCGGCATCATCGACGAGCCGGATATAGCGTTTGAATTCCTCCTCTGTCATATTCCCACTAACTACGAAGAGTTGATGAAGCAATTCCAACACTGGTATGTGCACCTTACCATCTGGGACTTCCGGAACTGTCCAGAACTTGCTATCAAGAAACAACATTGAAGTAATAGGAGCTTTATTTTCTGTGTCGCGGTAGTATACTTGGCCCGCGTCTTGGAACACTTCTTGGATAGTGCCTCCCCGCCCTTCAGAAAAAACGATGCCGCATGAAGCTAGCGTCAGGAGAACATCTTCTCGTATGCTGTTTAGGAAGTATTTTGCCACATGGGTTGCAAAAGGCGTAAATGGTTCGTGACCATAATGCCATGTCGGCAATGCCAAACTACGATTGAGAGGCGTAAGTTGGTCCTTAAGTTCATTAGCAATTTTCCAAGCTGGAAGCATCCATGCGTGGAGATCACTTAACAAATCTTCATTGATTGTCCTTCCATCTTTTCCAATGAGGTGATGCATGTTTTTTGGGAATTCATCATATGGTTTTTCCGCTAACCTATTGATTGCGGATGTAAGTGATTCTTCTGAACGTCCTGCGAAAAGTGCACCAAGATGAGTCGCTTCCATGCAACCTGGTCCACCACCACTAACAACGATGAAACCAGATTCAGAAAGCTTCTGAGCAATTCGTGCAACCTCGCGATATGCATCGCTGCCGCGTCGCTCTCGATGCCCGCCCATGATTGCGACAGGACGGCGTCCTGCCTGCACCTCTGTTGCCAGAAATACATTCATTTCCCTTACAACTGATGTGTCATGCAAAGCTTCCATCATCGCGGCGTAAGGGTCCGAGATAGTAGTCCCCCCTTGTTGATGAAAGTATAAAAAGCACTGGAAATCGGGCGTAGCAGGTAAACTCAGTACATTTTCCGGATTAAAATGCTCAAGTAACTCAAACGGATTATAGAGCTTGTCGTGAATTGGGTTGAATGGGGGGTGAGTGATCGGTTCAATTGGTTTTATCATTGTTCGCTCCTATTTCTCGCTCTTATATTCTCATGCTTTGTCGTTCGTTAAAAATAAGGTGGGCTTTCTCATCTAAATTTCTGCCGACAAATAGACTTGGCAGTTTCGCCCATTGATGTCTCGGGATTTAATTTATCCAGGAACGTTTTTAATTATTCTGCAGTTATTTTACTGAATAAATGGATAAATTTAAGTAGTTATATCCTATACTCCATTCTTTGAAAGCACTTGTTCCAAACAAAAAAGCCGCTTTATAAGCGACTTCCATGTAAGAACTATATTTATCCAATAAGTTACTTGTTTATTGACGCGTAACTGCTAGTTCCAGGCTGTGTTCGACTGTAACATTTAAATTAGCGAGAAATGGCCGATACATATTAACCTTCTAGCCATTTCATGGCATTCGGTGGGAAATTTTCTTCCTTGATGAATCTAACATCGTCATCTGTAAGCGCATATGAAGTAGTATTCTCTATTAACCTGTTTGAGAACTGTTTTCTTATAAACTGATGAATAAAATTCGAAGTGTCAATAGTTTCGAATGTATGTACAAAATGAATGTTATTTTGTCCATGTTTATTACGAATGTCTGCCATCTTTTGATCTAGTAGAATCGTAGTTGTATACGAAAAGTAATAGCGATTAACTGAATCACGGAATAGAATCACAAAACCAGGTTTAGGCAGTTTCCTCTGTTGTTTCTTCCGATGATCCTCCTCTCTTTTTTCATTTTCACGTTCAAGTTCCAACATCTGATTTCTTTTAAATCTATCGTTATACACAGAAACGTATTCATCATCAATTTTTTCAGCAAACGATCTTATCTCATTTGCTAGTTTTAACATATCTTCTTTATCCCACATTTCTTGAGAAACTGAAGACCAGTCATCGTTATTGCGAGTAACGCCTACACCCTCTCTGAATGGAATCAAAACAACGTAGCCCATATGCTTATTTTGGTTATATCCCATTCCTTGTGTAAAATAAATGCTTTCCGTAATTCGATCACCAATTGTTTTAACAGTGTCATACACAGCTTGAAGAGCTAGGCTTAATTCATGGTTATCAATCCGAGTCCCGTCAAAAATAAGTTTGTTTCGGTCAGCGAGTGAAGCGAAAATCTTTTTCAGTTGTATCTTGTTTGTATGCGTCATCTCAGAGAGCTCATCCCAATCAATTTCTGGTGTATAGAACCCTTCATGCATGCAGTATGCGTTTAAGATAATAAATTCATCATTGGTTAATCCATATTTAATGTATGTCTTTGCCAGTAGTTTTGATAAATCGGTGTTTTGTACTAATCGTGAGTACATTAAGTTCCCCCCAGAATTTCAATTGAGATCGACATCTTCATCATTTCCACCATATTCGATTTTAACATTTAGATACACGTTAAAAACATTCTATTGTCAACCGAACAATGTTATATCTGCCGATAGTAGCTTCTTCTTCATTTTGCCTATATTCCAGCTCGAAATCATAGAATGTGAATGGGTAGGACACAAAGGGATCATGTTGGCGTTAATTATCCGCATTTTATTGTGTGATTTTTGACCTACTTAATTAAACGATCTAACCATAATTAAATAGATGTAAATCGTCTTTTCTGTAATTTAACTAATTTGGATGTATAATATATAATTTCGGGCTAAGTGACCACCGAATAAGTAACTGCGTATGGCTGGTTCTCGATGGTAACAAGGTATATGTATCATCCATAAAGTAGCTCCACTGCTCATAGCTTTTTAACTTTTTTCTTGGATTTAGTGTAGATATGAGTCTTTTTTGAAAAAATCTTTTCAGAATGCGGGCAACTAAAAGCCGCTAAAATAGCGACTTCAATAGGACTATGTTCTTGTCCCTCGACACTTGTTGTGTCCTCCATTGAGTATTGAGTTTTACTTTGTAGGTGATTCTATAATCTTACCATAAAAGACTAATAGCCAGCCGATCTTAGTCGTCGGCTGCCTTCTGGTCATCAGTAAGTTATAGTTTCCGGATAGTTGAACACCTACCGTTAGCTCAACGACTTGAGCATACTCGATGTGTCGTTTTCTCAAGGATTTGTAAGTGCTATTCTAAAACCAAGATCATCTATTTTAAAATTGGGCATGCTTTTCCTTCTACTCGTAGAACCACAATTGTTCTCCACTTCAGCCCAACTGCCTCCCCTGAAAACTCTATAGTTCCCATATCGTTCAGCATCATATAGATCCCAGCACCATTCCCAGACGTTACCGATCAAATCATAAAGTCCCCATGGATTAGGAAGCAACTGTCCTACTTTATGAACAGATCCATTGGAATTTCCTTGATACCATGCAATTTGATCAATTCTTGCATACCGATATCCCTTTGATCCTGCTTTGCACGCATACTGCCATTCAGCGTCTGACAGTAATCGAAATCCATTCGCTATTTTGTTAAATATTATGTTCTCACTTTCGTTTGTAACTGTGTAACATTCCATCCTGCCAAGCTTTCTCGATAACTCATTACAGAAAGCAATAGCATCCATCCACGAAACTTCCGTAATTGGCAGCTTACTCACAATCGGCTCTATTTCTTCTTCATGCATGACAAAATGATATAACTGCTGTGTTACTGGATACTTCATTACATGGAATGGCTCTATAGCTTCAGTCCACGTTATAGTCTTTTTACTACTTCCTGGGTTAGATAAAGTGTAATCAGTGCTAAGCCATTTATCTGTATTAAGAAAATCGCGTAGTTCAATTGATCCGCCTTCTATGGGTACCATCAAATCCATTATTTCTTTTAGAAAACGTACCTTGTCACTTCCGTACTTTTCCATATGTTATCCCCCCCATTCTAACTTACCGCCAACCAAATTCGACCCAGAAACTGTATTATCCAGCTTAATAGTTGCTAACGACGATAAATTTGTCGATACTTTTAGTGTGGTTCACCGCGTCTAATATGGTTATAGAAGTATTATCTATATACGTTTTTTGGAAATGTTGCGGCAAAAGATGTTGTAATGATAGCCCAATCAATGCTCCATGACTTATAACTAATATTCTTTTATCAACATATTCTTTAATCAGTTTTTCGAGAAAAGTTAGACCTCGCTTTGCGACCATTTTGAAATCTTCATACCAAGATTTTGCTCACTCCAATTTGCTCCCCAACGAGTGATACGCTCTTCCTCTGTGGTGCCCTCAATTAGGCCGCAATTAATCTCTCTAATACGTTCATCATTGAATACGAGTACTCCTAAACATTGCTGAATGATTTCGGCAGTTTGCTTAGCTCTCGTTAGATTACTGGAGAATATGACATCCCATTCTTAGCTTGAAAGTCATTTTGTCAGTGCAGTTGCTTGCTCTATTCCTTCTTCGTTTAGCGGTATATCAGATATTCCTTGAGCCTTGCTAAGATCTAAGATTATTGCATTCAGTAACCCCATGTCTAATAAGACCTATTGTGGTCGCCATACCTGCCCCATCATTGCCCAAACAAATAGTACCACATATTGGAACTATACTGCCCGTTAGTTTAATGAATTGAAGGGCAAGATGACGATTAGTTATGCGTCTAACCGGAAATAGGAACATGTTCTTGTCCCTCGACATTCGAGAGTTTAATTTAATATTGAAACCAGCTAGTTTGGATTGCCTAACGGGCTAGCGACTTGCATTGGCAATATTTACTCATTCGAGATTTAGACCATCCAAACATTCCTGCACTAGCCGGAACCTGCTTGCTATTCGTAGCGAACCCCCAATTAATGAAAGTCGAGAAACGGTACAAGCAAAAATACACCCCCTAGAATTTCATCGGCTAAACTCAGAGGTTTTTCCAATGTCTATTCTAGGGGGTGTACTTCATTTTCAAATGATGAAACTAAATTCTTCATCTTTTTCTTGCGACATTCTTGATCTCTAAAGCTGGCGTTTTTTTGTTTAGCGCGCTTCATGCATTCGTTGTAGTAGCTTCTCCCCTCCCATTTTATATGTAGCATCAATGTTTAATTGTCTATTCCATCAAATCTGTTACTGCACCTCTTGAAGCAGAGGAAACTAATTTAGCATATTTGGCAAGTACACCGGATTTCACTTTCAGTGGCGGTTGTACCCAAGCTTGCGCTCGAGCGGCCAACTCTTCTTCTGGCACTTCAACCTTAATTTCCTGAATGTCGCTATCGATGGTGATAATATCTCCATTTTGGAGCAAAGAGATCGGTCCACCTACTTGTGCCTCAGGGGATACATGGCCGACTACAAATCCATGCGAGCCACCCGAGAACCTACCATCTGTTATGAGAGCAACTTTCCCACCGAGACCTTTCCCTACAATGAGTGCTGTAACGGAAAGCATCTCAGGCATACCTGGTCCACCCTTCGGTCCACAATAGCGTATGACCAATACGTCCCCTTCTTGAATTTCATCATTCATGATCGCTTCTGTCGCTTCATCTTCGCTATCGTACACCTTTGTCGGTCCGGAAAACTGTTGTATCTTCATGCCTGACATTTTGGCAACAGCGCCTTCAGGAGCTAGGTTTCCTCGAAGCACAACCAGTGGTCCATTTGGTTTAAGCGGATTATTGAGTGGACGTATAATCTCTTGATCATTCTGAAGTGGAGCAGCTTCCGCTAAATTCTCCGCCAACGTTTTACCAGTTACGGTGAGGCAATCCCCATGAAGTAATCCCTCAGCGAGCAATAGCTTCATTACCCCGGAAACACCACCAATATCATTCAAATCCTGCATGACATACTGACCACTTGGCTTCAGATCTGCCAAATGAGGAACACGCAAGCGAATTCGTTCAAAATCATCCAAGGTTAAATCCACTTCTACGGAGTGCGCAATAGCTAGCAGATGGAGAAATGCGTTGGTTGATCCCCCAAGAGCCATAACAACGGTGATCGCATTCTCAAATGCTTTCTTCGTCATAATGTCTCTTGGGTAGATTTCCTGTTCAAGAAGTGAGATGACCTGCTTACCGGCTGCTTCGCATTCCAATGCTTTATCCGCTGAGATAGCTGATGTCGAAGAAGAACCAGGCAAACACATACCCATTGCTTCTGCAGCTGCGGCCATCGTATTAGCGGTATACATCCCCCCACAAGCCCCTGGACCTGGACAAACACTGCATTCGACCTTATGCAATTGTTCGTCTGTTATTTTTCCATCTTGATATTGCCCAACGGCTTCAAAAGCTGAAACGATATCCACTTTTTTACCGTCGAGATTACCAGGTTGAATGGTTCCTCCATATACATAAACAGAAGGAATATTCATCCGTCCAATAGCCATCAAACATGCAGGCGTATTCTTGTCACACCCACCGATTGCAACAACGCCGTCAAAACGCTCGGCTCCGGTCACAATTTCAATCGAATCAGCTATAGCTTCCCGACTTGGTAGCGAGAACAACATCCCGCCATGCCCCATCGAGATCCCATCAGAAACGGTAATCGTATTAAAAATTAGTGGGGCACCGCCGTTATTACGTGCGCCCCGCTTAGCTTGCACCGCTAAATCATTGATGTGCATATTACACGGTGTTACTTCACTCCACGTACTTGCTATTCCGATCATTGGCTTTTTAAAATCCTCATCTTGAAATCCAACTGCACGCAGCATCGCTCTGTTCGGTACCCGGTTAGCACCTTCACTGATTACCTTGCTTCGAATGCGAAGATCTTTTTTATTTTCCATGTTTCTTCCCTCATTTCAAAGTATTTCGTTCAGTTCCTGCATTGGTCGAATAAAATTTTGTTTCATTAAATTATGGGCATCGTTGCTATTTTTGCCTTCAAAAGCTTTAATAATCTGATCATGTTCTTCAACTGAAGCTAGTGTAGCCGTAATAGGTTGTTTTAAAAATACGTATTTAAATCGCCTAATGTGAATCTGAAGAGATGTATTAAATGTAGCTACATAAGGATTATCTGAGAGCTCCACAATATAATTATGAAATTGCTCATCCACCTCCATAGCCTGATAAACTTGTCCATTTTTAATAGAACTTGCGAATTCCAAATTTATGGATCTTAGTTTCTCGATCTGTTCTGGAACAATAGTTTGGGCGGTGATTTCAGCAGCTAAGGCCTGAAGAGCAGCCATCGTTGAATACATCTTAAAAATATCGTTTTTCTCAATATTCGTTACTTTTGTTTCTTTTCCTGGATGCATGGACACGAGGCCTTGAACTTCGAGTAACTGAAATGCCTCCCGAATCGGTGTACGGCTGACTCCAAGCGATTCAGCCATTTCCGCATCAATAAGCTTTTCACCTGGTTGCAGTGTTCCATCAATGATCCATCGCTGAATCTGAGAAAACGCTCTTTCTTTTGCGGACATACGGACTGGTAAGGAAAAATCTTTAGGTATTGGCATTCTTTTCATCCTCATTACAATTATTCTTATATGCAATATATCGCATACATAATCGAGAAGCAATTATTATTTCATTTTTTACTCGCTCCATTAAGTTTATCGAGATCACTACCTGTTTTTATTGAGAGTTTGAGACAAAAAAGAGAACTATAATTTAAAAGTCTTTCTTTGAGAAATGTTACATAAGTAATATATTTTAATGAGAATGTTCTTATATAAAATATTTGGTACTAATGAGGGCTTATGTACTTTTTACTTAAGTACACATCTAATCGGCAATCGGACGATGTTCTTGTCCATTACGGTAATCGGTACATGTTCTTGTCCCTCGACATGAGTTTGTAGTTTTAACTCCCACCCCTCCGTCGTATAATCTACCTAAAACGCCGAACTCATATTCCGAGTTCGGCGTTTTTAAAATTCAATGGACACAATTAATATGCCGGTTTGATCGACTCTCAAAGCCGGCTTTCCAAAGGCTGTTGCATATTTCTCAACAAGTTTTTCTATAGAACGTTGTGTTAAACGTCTATTTTTAAAATGCTGTTCTACGTCCGCAGGCTTTTGAATGCCTTCCAGCCCTTAGTTTCGGGCTAGATGTTTTTGTTTGTCAGTAAAAAGTATTTTCGTATAACTTCCCCGTATGCGCATCAAGCACTTCGGGCGTCCGCTCGTGCTCGCTACCAATCATTCGATACACTAGTTCGTACGGGGCCTCTTCCGCCCTAGTATTGTGCATCCGTTCCCATTGCAGACGCAGCTTGGCCTGTGCCGTCCATCGGAGGATGGCTGTCTGGTAATCAAATGAAGGCACGGTCTCCAGCTTCTTTAACTGTTCTGGCCTTATGGAGGGGGACATCAAACTTTTGACCCTCCCATTAGAGCGGTCAACAGCTAGTTGATAGCATTCATCCCTGACAGATACGTCTTGAACATATACACCAAAGCGAATGATTTCCAAACGATCTTCGTCGTCGGTCTCTTCAGTTAGAAGCTTGAGATACGGCAACATTTCGGCTGCTAGTCCTCGGACATAGTCCATAGCTACTTCTATACATGCGTCTCGATCCCAGGTTAATGGAGCTAGTTGATCTGGCTTACCATGCGAAACAAAGTCAATCAGTTGTCCGGTTTGGCTGTCTACTCGCGCCTTGACCGCTCCCTCCATCTGATCAGCCCAATAGGCCTTCCAAGACCGGTCATTCTTGGCTGGACGCTCTTCATTCTGTTGCTTCCACACCATCAACTTGGTGTTCGAGCCAATATTGTCGTCTTGTACTAACTGAAATTGGTCGTTGTTTACGCCAATCCACTCTTCTAGGCTTCGTGCGGGCGGGAACTCACCTGGCCACTCGTCCAGAGTTCTTGGGTCAGAGGGGACAGCTTCTGCCCTATAGGCTGTCGGAACTTCCTCCTGTGATGATGCAGTATAGATTAGCCCTCTACTTCGGGGGGCGTAAACAAGATGGACCTGATCGTCACCATCCGTGTACACGGCTTTGTCCAATACGCAATATTCCACATGTAGCAAAAAATTCGCCTTCATACACGCCATCTGTTCCTCTTCTGGTGTGATCATGGTTGGGAGTGCTGGCCCTGGAACGGTTCCGTAGTACCTAAATCCGACCACGCGACCGCTGGGATGAACCATAATCAGGCATCCCGTCTCAGGAAGTGGCAGCCCCATCGCCTTCTGCTGTCGTGTGTACACAAACATCCCTTCCATCCACTCCATCTCACAATACGGAAAATCACGCAGTGCGCCGGGATAATGATCTTCCAGGAATTGCTCTGCCTGCTGTTTGAGCTCCTCCTCAGATATCCGTGTCTCGTTGTCCAATGAGGCCCAGGAAATGGCATAGTCTAGCAAGTTGCCGTCCCTGGAGAGCGTAGCAGAAACGGCGTCATCACTCCCCGTTTTAACCCATAAGAATCCCGCTTCTCCCTTCCCTGTTCCCCTCCCGGTGTTCTCTTGATAGTCATTGACGATCAGATCATAATCCGGTGAAACGGCAAACTGGTGCTCTGCCTGTTGTCTTAACTGCAGGCGTAATGTATCAAGGTCTCGTTCGAGAAAATCTTGAGCCATTTCGTTGCGCAAATGTTCCAGCCCCTTCCGTAATTGTGTTTTTACAGTACCTAATGGCATATCCAGGAGATGGGCGATTTGCTGCTGGGTCAGGTCCTTCTTATATTTTAAGAACAGGAGCTGACGCAGCTTCGGATTCAGACTGGCCAATGCACGCTCCAGATCCAGGGTTTGATCGATATCATTAACGACCACTGGCTCTTGCGCCTGCGGGTCTTCGCTCAGGTGAACACGCTTGGATTTCTTCAAATGATTGAGCGCTCGGTTCACCACAATTCTGGTAAGCCAGCTCTCAAACGCTTCGGCTTGCTGCAGCGTTTGCAGTGACTCATAAGCCTTAACCAGGGCATCCTGAACGATATCCTCCGCATCTTTGGACTCCCGTACATAATGGCGAGCCACTCGGTGCAGCTTATCCGTTCGATCCTTTATAAGAGATACGAAGGCATCGTGATCTCCGTTTTGTGCGGCGTTGATTTGTTGCTGTGCATCGATCATTGTCGTTCACCTCCTGTTATATAGACAGCTAACTCGGGGGTTTGGATTTAATTAATGTAACATTATTCTTATAGTTGTTCCCAAATAAGTGCATATGCTGATTATTTAGATATACATCTAATCGGCAATCGGTACAAGTTCTTATCCTTAGCTTGGGACAAGAACTTGTACCGATAAAATAAAAAAGCCGCTAAAATAGCGACTTCAATGGGAATATGTTCTTGTCCCTCGACAACTCGCCTCAATTTCTTTAGACAATACATTTGTTTGTTCCCCTAGATATTTCAACTCGTTAGTCAGAACTGTTGTATCGTCGCCTAACCGAGCCATAACTGATACACTTACAACATTTCGAACATCAACATCATTACTTAAAGCCATCTGTTCGATAAAACCCAAAATTATCACAAGTATTTTTTCCTCACTTTTGGTTAATTCATGGTTAATTTAAGTGTGAACAACATTTTTATTAATTTAACGTTATCTCTTTCCTCTTTAAGCAAGGTTAGCCCCACTCAACTCTTCGACTTATTTGTTAAACTATCCTGCCCTTATGATACGGTTCGGCGTATTATCTGTAGAGCGAAATCGAAGGCACCCAGTAGGGTGCCTTCGATGTTCTTACTGTCTCTCTGTGGCAAGTTGGATAAACGAACTCAAATCCATCAACCAACCTTGTTGGGACACTCGTTCATTGTAAAGAACGTGCAAGTGCTGCAACAGAACCGCGGAAATCGGGTCTGCCGTCAGCCGTCCACAAAAGCGCTGTCACAAATGTATGGCGATTCGGATCGTACAGCGGATCTCCTATAATGTTCTTGTACGTTCTTGCGTGAAACACAAATAGCGTCTCTTCGTCGTCCTCTGACACCGTGAAGGAATTATGACCGGGACCATACATTGAGATACTCTCATCTGTCGAGAGAACCGCTGTTTGAGACTTGCGCCATGAGGTGGCATCGAGCAAATCAGCATCCGCATCGGCTTCAAGTAAGCCCATGCAATAATTGAAATCGGTGGCGCTAGCCGAGTAAGAGAGGAATACCCGATTACCCTTGCGAAGAAATACCGCGCCTTCGTTCACTTTATAACCAATGATCTCCCAGTCATATTCCGGCATCGAAATCATCGTTTGCGACCCAGTCAGCGTCCACGGATTGCTCATTTTAGATATATACAGATTAGAGTTACCTTCAATATTCGGATCCTTTTGTGCCCATACGTAATAACGGCTTCCATTATGCTCAAAGGTAGTGGCATCGAGGGCGAAGCTTTCCCACTCGGTACGAACCTGCCCTCTTTCCGTCCAAATGCCTTCGAGCGGATTGGCATTTTCATTCTCTAGCACGTACATCCGATGGTCGAACAAGCCTTCATTCGTTTCCGTCGTGTGTGCGGCAGCGAAATACACGTACCATTTGTTATCAATAAAATGCAGTTCTGGTGCCCAAATATTAGCACTAAGGATACCAGTCTCGCGCTTTCTCCAGATCACTACAGGAGTTGATGTAACAAGCTTCTCAAGGTTCTGGGCTCTACGGATTTCAATCCGATCATACTCCGGAACGGATGCTACGAAGTAATAATAACCATCCGAATGTCTGTAAATAAAAGGATCAGCTCTCTGTTCAATTAATGGTTGAATGTCGTGTGACGCTCGTTGTTGGATTTCCATCTTATCACCTGTTTCATCATAATATAGATTACCCTTTAACAGCGCCTGCAGTCATACCGTCTATGAAATATTTCTGAAAAGCAATGAATAGTATGAAAATTGGAATGATGGAGAAGAAGGAGCCCACGATCAATAAGTCATAGTTATTGCCATAAGGAGTTAACAACGTTTTCAAACCGATTGGAAGTGTATATTTACTCTGATCTCCGAGCACCATGAATGGCCACAATAGATTATTCCAGCTATTCATACCATTCAATATGGCCATTGCTGCAAACGATGGCTTCATAATCGGCATAATTAGTCTGAAATAAATCGCATACTCGTTTGCGCCATCAACCCGCCCAGATTGAATAATCTCTTTGGGTATGCTTCGTAGATATTGCCTGAAGAAAAATATTGTCGCGGCATTGGCTATACCGGGCAGAATGATTGCCGTATAGCTATTCACCATTCCCAAATCATTAATTAGGCTGTACAAAGGAACCAGCAGTATTTCGAAAGGCACCATCATAATGAGCAAAACACATATAAAGAGGAAGTTCTTACCTTTAAAATGATATGCTGCAAAACCATATGCAACAAATGCGCTTACAAAAAGTGTTAAAACCACTTGAACGATTGTTAAAATCATACTGTTCCAAAACCACACAAAATAATCATGTTCTCCAGTAAACAGAAAGATGAAATTATCAAAACTCATGATTTCAAAATCCAAACTTAGGTTAAGACCATATCTAACTAATGATTCACCTGGTTTAAAGGAAGATAGGGCCACTGCGTAGAATGGGATCATAATTATAACGAATAGTATAATGAATAAACAAATAATTACTATTCTAGAGATGAAATCACTCCTCGTCTGACTTCTGCCCACTTTAATCCTCCTCCTTTTTGAACATTCCACTAAATTTCAACTGCGTTAAATTGATAACCATAGCAATGACTAACAGAACGATACCAACTGCTGCTGCGTAACCCAGCTTATTCTGCTCAATCCCTTGTCTATACAGGTATCCAACAATGGTTAAGCCAATATTTTGGGGTGATTTGTTACCGTTGAACATCATCAGGCTCTCGGTAAACATTGCTAAACCTGCATAAACACTAATTGTGGTAACATATACCGTGGTCGGCTTCAATAATGGCATTGTGATCGTTCTAAACTTCTGCCAAGCAGATGCACCGTCAATTGAAGCAGCCTCATAATATTCATTGTCAATGCTTTTCAAACCCGATAGATAGTAAAGCATATTAACGCCTGTCCATCTCCAACATGCGAGGATTAACAGTGCTGCCATACTCCAATTTCCGTCTTTCAAAAATTTGATAGGCTCTACACCAAATAGACCTAGGAAACTGTTCATTAATGAACCTTCCATCTCACCGAATGTAAGGCGGAAAATGGTACCCGCAACTGCGACAGATGTCAATGCAGGGAGAAAGAAAGAAGATTTAAAAAACTCTCTTCCCATCATTAACTTACTGTTGATCATAACGGCGAATAACATGGGAAAAGGAATCAACAGCACTAAGGTTCCTAACATGTACACAACGCTATTTTTAATAGATGTCAAAAACACTTTATCAGTAAGTAATTTCGAATAATTTGCTTCACCAATCCATTTAGGATCCTGTCCCAGCATCCTATCTTGAAAGCTCATTACGAATGAATTTACAAGCGGGAAAAACCAGAATATCAAAAATATGAGTATAAATGGCAATACAAAAACATAAGGTGCAACTTTTTGAGAGTATACAAATTTCTTTATCATATTCTCAATCTCCCTTGACTATGGTTAAACCTGCCGACCACTGTACCTGCCGACAGGTTTAATCAAATCATTTACTTATTATATTTATTTCAATTCTTGTTCAATTGCTGCTTGTGCTTCATCCAACGCTTCCTTCACGTCTTGGCCATCTTCAAAGATAGCATTCAAAGTAACCGTATTGAATATATTGCCGATGGTTGGTGAAGCTTTAACGGACTTAATCGCTCTAATTTCGTCCTTGATTTCATTCAAAGTATCAAATGCATTTGTTTTAAAGTATTGGACGTATTCATTTTCAGGGTTTTTCGTAACTGCATCATCTTTCCATACTTCCATGTTGATTGGGTCAAATCCAAGTGTATTCCAGATTTCTGTAGTAGCTTCTTTCGAAAGCTTAGCAAAGGCTACAAATTCTTTTGCCAACTGAACGTTTTTACCATTCTTAGTAACAACTGTGCCAGTACCGCCTAAGCCAACTGAACGAGGATTACCTTCTTCGAATACAGGCAATGGAGCTATTGCATACTTACCTTTAAGGTCTTTCATTTCGTTTACAAAGCGGGACATGTACCACTCAGGCATCAATGCACTTGCGTAGTTGCCTTTGTTATATTCACCTTTTGCTTCTTCTGTGTCGGGTTGTCCGCCAGGGATCGTATGAATAACATTGTTCTTCTGCAGATCGACTAACATTTCATACGCTTTAATCATTTCAGGCGAGTTCACTTTTGGATTGCCATTTTCATCTGTAAAATCGGCATTTTGCTGAGCTAGTAGCAGCGATGCTTGCCACGAAGCTGATGTATCAGCAGTACCTAAGTACTTGCCAGTCTTTTCGTAAACCTTGATACCTGCTTGTTTGTAATCTTCCCACGTTTTGATTGTCTTGTAGTCAACACCTGCTTGTTCGAGAATTTCAGTGTTGTAGAAAGCAAGCGTAGCACCTACGTGATAATCAAAGCCATAAACCTGATCAGCTTTGGAGTAAATCTCGACACGTGAAGAAACAACAACGTCTTTGTATGGTGCAAATACATCATTCAAAGATTCCAGGGGAACGTTGTCACCTTCCAAGAATTTAGGGAATTGACCAAGCTCAATATCCGCGATATCAGGAGCACCTTTTCCGCTTGTAACTGCCAATAAGAGCTTGTTGTGCATATCATCGTAAGGCATAACCGTTACATTCAACTTAATCTGTTTGTCTGGGTTCTGTTGGTTCCATAACCCCAGCATTTTATCCAAATGCTTGCCGTGCAAATCTGCGAATGTCCAAAATGATAATTCTGTTGCATTCTCACCGGCATTAGCGCCTAATTGCTGTGTTTCCGTTTTTGAACCAGAAGGATTACCACATGCAGTAAAAACAAGTGACATAATAAGGAGTGTAACGATGGAGATTAAAGCACTGCGTTTTTTCATTTGTTCGTCATCCTCTCTTTTTTGTTATGCATTTGAAAAGTCGGCTGACTGGTTAGTTCTGTTAATTTAAGCGGTTACAATCCATCTTGGCACCACCATCCTTAACATAATTCTAACCTTTCAAAGAAAAGACCCCTTCGCAACAATTTCTCAGATTCCATATTGTAAGCGCTTTACAAGCCGTATTATAATATATATGAAATAAGCTTTATATAACCAATTGATTATAAAATCATAAAGTTTATGGGGAGATGCTACTCTTTGAAAAAGCTGGCGCTCTACAAACAAATTCGAGAAAATATTATACAGAAAATTAAATCAGGGCAGCTTCGGCCAACGGACCGCATTCCTTCTGAACAAGAACTAATGGACGAATTCAGAGTAAGTAAAATAACCGTCAGGAACGCCCTAACCCTACTAGCTGACGAAGGATTAATTATACGCGTACAAGGCAAAGGCTCATTCGTCTCTTCTAGTCTTGTTGTTTCTAGCATCAATTTCTCGCCATCCCCAAGCAGCGCGTGCTCCATGCCGCTCATCGGCTTCATCATTCCGACGATGAGAACCCGTGTCATTCAGAAGCTCGTTGACTACACGGAACACTTCCTACAAGAAGCCTGCCTCAGCATGGTACTAAGCATCACGCGCGAGTCCTCCTCTATCGAATCAAACGTCATTCGTACACTAACGGAGCTCGGTGTGAAGGGGTTGATCGTTTTTCCAACAGAAGATGAGAAGTATAACGAATCATTACTGCGTCTGTCGCTCGATAAATTCCCGTGTGTGTTCATCGACCGCTATCTGCGCAACATTGAGACGTACACCATTACATCCGACAATTACGGCGGTGCGTATAAAGCTGTATCCCATTTGTTATCCAAGAGTCATCAGCAGATTGCGCTCATCTCACCTGAAAATGCCAATACAGCCGTCGAGGATCGTACGCTCGGCTTTGAGCAGGCGTACACAGATCAAGGCATCTCGATTGACAAGAGCTTGTGGTGTCACATCCCTCTCGACATTCTACGCAGCGAGCAAGCATTGGACTATGTAAGCAACTTCTTGCAGAACCACAGTGGAATTTCGGCAGCCTTTTCCTTGACTGAAGAAACAGCACGCCTTACATCCGCCGCTATCAGTCTTCTGAACGTTCACTCAAATATCGACTTGCTATCTTTTGATAATCCACATCTTTCAGGCGTAGCTTATGTGCAGCAGGATGAACAAGAAATGGCACGAACAGCCGTAAAGCTGTTACGTGAACAAATGGATGATATCTATTCTCCTAAGAACGCCGTTATTCCCGTGCAACTCATCTTCCCTTGACACGACAAACGTTGCAGCCTACACAATGATCTTGTCTTCAGCTTGGGACAAGACTTGGTTCCTAAAAACAAAAAAAGGCACCTCTGTGGAGAGATACCTTTACCTATATTATCCGCAAGACATGTTTCTGGCTGAGCAACGGATAAACATTGAATAATGCTGCAGATTTCAAACACCATAAATAAATTTAGTTGTCATTGTTTACAGCCTCCCTTTTTCGCAGTACCACTACGATATCTGTCTGAGGTACAAATAAATTATAATTCGTTACATGCACTTGTCTCGTTTCGGTTACTGATTCTATCTTTAATTCAGGAGGAAGACAGCGCTCTATGTGAGTAATTAATGTTTCTTTGGTAAATCTCCAAATTACACCATCAATCGAAGAGTTCGCCATATAACCACCGTCCGTTACAGAACCTGAAAGAGACTTGAGAACAACCGGGTCCGCAATAATGATAGATCCACCGTCACGTAACAGTCTGCAGCTCTCTATGAAGGCTTTTTTGTGATAGCGAATGTGATGAAAGCTTCTTGCAAACAAAATCATATCGCAGCTATGATCAGGTAAAGAAGTCGGTTTATCAATGAAAGCATGGATATAAGAATTAAACCTTCCCCACTTCTTTCCAAGTTTTAGAGCATTTATATTCGGATCCATGTTGAGAAAACGAACATCATTCTGCTTGCGAAGATACTTGTTCAATAAACCTGTACCACAGCCCACCTGAAGAACATCGCCCTTTAAAGGGGGTAAAACTTTGTAAACATTACGAGGAATAGGAAAATTTTGAACGTACATGGCCAATTCGTAGAAAATCGGATAACGCTCTTGCAATCGAACCAATTTACTGGTGTAGAAAGGATTCCGCTTTTTGTGACGTTTAAAGTCCCATTTGTTCAAATAGTAGACAGGGGTTAACAGCAAGAACAGAATAATAAAGACACTTTGGACGCTATAAATTCCAAGTTTACTAAAACGATCATTGGAATTATGAGACATCATTTGTTTAGAAGTATTCAAAATGATCACTCCCCTCTCACAACGCTATAAATGGTGTAGAACCTCTTTAACATAATAAACGAATCCAATATATGGTTGAATGCGCCGAAAAATACAGACATACTGTCCGTAAGCAATGCTTCCATCCAAATGACTTACGAAGCGAAGGGAATCTGATCATGCACAATTCAATCGTATTTAGAGAAGAGTACATTTTGACTCCTTCACCCCCGTCCATTTGAAGCTGACAAAAGAAGAGCCGTTTACGATGATGCATCACATGTGTCTCAACCACTGGATTTGAAAGAACAGGTTCCGTTATAATTATGAACTGTCTGTATAAGCCGTTTTTGGAGAAATCATTTTTTCGTGGAGGCCTCAATTGGACAATGTTTGTCGAGCGGCGTAACGAATTTCGCAACGTATTCGAACAAATGTTACATCAACAGGAGGCTGGCTACGTTCTTATCCCTCATCTGAGCATCGAAAAAGCCGCCCGCAGGCGACCTTTTGAGCAAGAATACGATTTTCAATTTGAAGTATGATCATCAGGACGATGGATCATATAGGTCTGCATCATGTTCTTCGATCCAATCAATTTGCCTGAATCCATAGCCAGCCATCGTTTGCTGCACATCCAGCACCTCTAATTCCGGTGCCTGCCAAGGCGTTTTTTTCGTTTCCATCGGTCGTCCCCTCTTTCTACAAAAACTGGAACCAAGATGCGAGCACCCTTACATTACTTGTGCGATACAAACTTTTTTAAGATACGATATGTATCTTTGTGAAAATTATAAGACACAATACGTATCTAAGTAAACAACTATTTCATCCCTTTCTATGGGTTAAGTATTCCCCTGTAGCGCTACTGACCCGAGTTAAAGCCCACTCTCCTCTATATAGCTTTTTTATTTTGATACTCATCTAATCGTTAATCGGACTATTTTCTTGTCCCTCGACAGGAAAAGAAGTTCTCTACTAAAACTCGTCGACACGCGCTTCACGCACTCAACTGGATAAAGCCATTAGGATATATGTGTGTCAACAAAATTCTAATTAAACTAAAAACCTTCTCTCCGAAGGAAAGAAGGCTTTATGTTTAATTAAGATAAATTTATTAATTCAATCAGTATACTGCTGAAGTATTCTTTGTTCAGCAGAGATTTTCTCCAAGTTTGAGTGAAACAACTGATCCTCCTCCTATCAAAAAAGCAGCCCCGTCAGGAGCTGCCTCATGTATTATGCCTTATATTGTAATCTTATCTGTTTCCGCTAACCAGCTAACTTACTCGGCACCCGGATAAGGATTGATCTTCTGGATCGTTCCATCTTCGTTGTAGTTCAGCTCCGAATATTTAACGCAGCGCTTGTGGTTGACGCCTTCCGACAGGGAGCTGTCGTGATAGAACAGATACCACTTGTCTTCAACTTGCACAATGGAGTGATGGGTTGTCCAGCCGATAACCGGAGAGAGAATCTCGCCCTTGAACGTGAATGGTCCCATCGGGTTCTTGCCGATCGCATATACGAGCTTATGCGTGGTTCCTGTAGAGTAGGACAGGTAGTAATAGCCGTTATATTTATGCACCCATGGGCCTTCAAAATATCTCCGTTCCTCATCCCCAGCCAGAATCGGATTCCCGTCTTCATCGACAATCGATATCTCGGCAGGCTTGCCTTGGAAGGACAGCATGTCGTCGCTAAGCAGTGCAACTTGCGGTCCAAGCGCCGGCTGGTCAGGAGCAGGTCCTTCTGCATCTGGCACGAAGCTGTCGGTCTGCCATTTCTCCAACTGGCCACCCCAGAGTCCGCCGAAATAGATGTATGACTGATTGTCGTCATCCACCAGTACGGCCGGATCGATACTGAAGCTGCCTTCCATATAATTCGGTTGCGGCATGAATGGGCCTGCCGGAGACTCTGATGTTGCCACACCCAGACGGAAGATGTCGTCATGATCCCGTGCCGGGAAAAACAGGTAATAGGTATTGTTCTTATAAGCGGCATCTGGTGCCCAGAGCTGCTTGGAGGCCCACGGAATATCTCTCAGATGCAACGCTTCGCCGTGATCAACCACCGGGGAATCGAAGTTGTTCATCGAGAGGACATGATAGTCTTCCATTTTATACTGGTCGCCGTTATCGTTGCTCGGCTCGTCATGATCGAGGTCATGGGAAGGATAGATGTAGATTTTGCCCTCATAGACATGGGCGGACGGGTCAGCAGTGAAGATGTGGGTTACGAGCGGTTGGTGGGGCTTAGGTAGTTGTTGTTGATTCATAAGGCATCTCCTTTGGTATTGGAATAATAGAATCCTTCATATACGGGATTACAGTAATTCATTGATTGCATCCTCAGAATTAAAAGCAAGCGTTTACAATCTCTAATGTTATTGTATAAGCTCCGCTTATTCTTTCCTAGTACACATAATAAAGAACTTCCCCCGAAAAAATGTACAATTCCCGCCCATCTCATAATTCTTATATTCTACAATGAAGTGATCTTTTTTGCGTTGTCTTGTCATCGGTACAAGTTCTTGTCTTTGGCTCGGGACAAGAACTTGTACCGAAAAACAAAAAAGCCGCTAAATTAGCGGCTTCTTCATCTCTTTCAAGCGTTTCTTAGCACAAAATATATGCCTAGTTCTCAAGCTCATCTACTTGGTTAAAACTGTATGTTATGACCTGCTGAAATCATCACCAATGTTAAAACAGAATGGTTTCGGGGGTAACCCCCTTAGGATACTCTTCTTCCCATACGTTTTTCTCTACATAGGCCTGGTACCACATCTCTGCAATTACATCCGGATCATTAATTGCGCCGGTACCTGACTCCTTGATCAATAAACCTAATGAGCGGTGGCCCACAAAAATCCCTTGAGCAGACAATGAAGTATGAAGATTAGCAACATAATTGCGTAACCCTGCAAGAGCAATACCGATATTCCCCATCATGGACACAGGGTACATGGCGGATAATCCTGAGGTAAAGAGCAAGGCTCCCTCTTTCCTAGCGAGCATATCAGGGAGAACAGCATTGACGACATGGATGGCACTAACCACATTCGCCTCAAATGCGTCCCTGGCGTTCTCCGCCGTTAGCTCCAATACAGAAGTGGGAGGATAATTGCCTGCTGTTGGACTGAATTCCAACACATCAATCTGACCATACTTTTCTTTCATGTTGGTCATAGCCTGTTCAATCTGTTCCTTGTTAAAAATATCTGCTACGAAATAAGATGCCTCGATACCATCCGCTTTCAGTTCATCCACCATATCTTGCAGCTTTGCAGCATTTCTTGCAATTAATGCCACTTGGAAGCCGCGCTTGCCAAAGCTCTTCGCAATAGATAATCCTAATCCCTTACCTGCACCAATAATCGCCAGTGTTTTCATTTATGATTCTCCTTTTATGAATGAGTTAGTGAGTTCAATTGACAGTTTTGATTGTAAAACGTACACTTAAACGACTCAATGGTTGATATTGTTCAATATGTTAATTAAACATCACTTTTGATAAATCCGACTATTATTTATGGAGGGGAAGTACGAATTGGGTAAAGATAAAGTAGATCTGCGCATTCTCAAAACGCGGAAAGCCATTAAAGAAGCGTTTCTGAGATTAGTACAAACCAAAGGCTATGAACGAATTACTGTGCAGGACATTGCCAAAGAAGCGATGATAAATCGCAACACATTTTATTTGCACTATGTAGATAAACCTCAATTCATGGAGAAGTTATTTCAGGAAAACGTGGAGAGTTTAAATGCTTGCTTAAGCCTGGAAGTGAGTTCAATTCATGAGATGGATAAAGATATGTTTGCTACCATGTTAAAAACGATTTTCGACGATATTGAAGCCAATATGATATTTTTTAAGACAATGATCACTCAAAATATTTATCCAAACTTCTCCGTATACTTGAAAGAGGCTTTTAAAACGATCATTTTTTCGGGAATCGGCGATCATCGCCACGATGAGAAGATAAAAATTGGCATCGAATACATGATATCTGGATTGGTAGGAGTAATTTGTCTCTGGATAGTTGAACCGGAGAACTACAGGGTAGATAACTTTATCGAGCAACTGAGTGAAATTCACTATTCTAACATGGTTGACTTGCTGAAGGATACTTGATAATAAACTAGTATGATCTGAACAGAAAGGCTATTCTTGCCGAATCTGATCTGGCTCGACTCCCTGCTTAGATCTGTCAGAACTAGGCAGGCATAAAATAATGTTTGCAGTCAGATACGAAGATAACGGTACTGTCCTTACTCCGGCGTTCTCAACGCTTCCAAGTACCATGAGCCTGTCATGAATCCACATGACAATCATATTTGGACACGAACATTTGAATTACTACCTCTGCCAAGAAGCCACAATTCGTGTTCCTAAGCATGAGCGTGAGATACCAAGAGCAATCTACGAAACCGACATCGACGAGTTCGTAAGCACATATTCGCGTCCCGATGGTTGGCGCAGATTGATTGGTCTTTACCGGAAAAACGTTATTTCTAATAAAAAAATCGTTATTCACGCGAATTCTTAAATTCATGTGCTTTTTTCTTGCCACATGATCTTCATCATGATGCTATTTAGATAGATACCTAATTCGAAATGACACAATGTTCTTGTCCTTAAAACAAAAAAAGCCGCTGTAATAGCGACTTTAATGGAACAATGTTCTTGTCCCTCGACAATTTCGTTCTGTTTTTGTTTTTATAAGTTCCCCTTTCTTGCTTTTTTTAGCGATGTCACTCTTCGATCGAATTCATAATAACTTTAAGCCTTGCGAAGCATTTGTCTCTCGCTTAGATGTGAAAGCATATCCTTCGTCATGGCCTTCAGGTCGTAGCGAGCATGAAATCCCCATTCTGTTTTCGCTGCCGTCGCATCAATGGAATGCGGCCAGCTATCGGCAATCGCCTGTCTCTTCGGATCAACGTCATAATCGAGGATAAAGCCGGGAAGCTCATCCCGAATCGCTGCAGCGATCGCCTCTGGATCCACGCTCATTGCGGTGACATTAAATGAATTTCGGTGCATCAACCGGGAAGAATCCGCTTCCATCAAATCGATGATTGCGTTCAGGGCATCCGGCATATACATCATGTCCATGTTTGAGTCCTTGGCGATATAAGATGTATACCGGCCAGCCGTCACGGCTGCGTAATAAATTTCCACGGCGTAATCCGTCGTTCCTCCGCCGGGAGGCGTCATATAAGATATCAAACCCGGGAATCGCAGTCCCCTAGTATCCAGGCCGTATTTGTGAAAATAATAATCACAAAGCAGTTCGCCGGACACTTTGTTCACGCCGTACATCGTATTGGGCCTCTGGATCGTATCCTGAGGGGTATTGTCTTTCGGAGTCAAAGGACCAAAAGATCCAATGGAGCTTGGAGTGAAAAATTGGCAGCCGAGCTCCCTGGATATTTCAAGTGCATTCATCAATCCACCCATATTCAAATTCCAGGCAAGCAGCGGTTTCTCCTCTGCGGTAGCCGACAGCAGCGCAGCCAAATGGATGACGGTATCAACTTCGTACCGCTTGGCGATTTCGAACATCGCCTTATCATTCGTAACGTCCAGCAGCTCGAATGGCCCGGATCGGGTAATTTCGTGGGCTGATGATCTGAGATCCGTAGCAATGACGTGATCCGCACCATAAATTTCACGTAATTTAACAACTAACTCAGAACCGATTTGGCCCAGTGCTCCGGTCACCAAAATCTTGTTCATAAGACATTCCTCCCGAAATGTACTCCCGCGAATGCAGCTAAATCAGCTTCATTTCCTTGCCAACTTTCTCATAAACGGAGATCACCTGATCGAGCATCTCCTTGGTATGGGCAGCTGTCGGCATGTTGCGTATTCTTCCGGTTCCTTTCGGAACCGTCGGAAACAGGATTGCCTTGGCGTAAACTCCTTCTTCATAAAGCCGTTTGCTGAACTGTTGGGTGGTTACTTCATCGCCAATGATACAAGGTGTGATCGGCGTTTCGCTTTGGCCTACATCATATCCAAGCCGGCTCAAGCCATTTTTCAAATCATTGCCGTTCTCCCACAGCTTCTCGATCAGCTCTTTGTCATTCATCAAAATGTCGACAGAAGCGCTGCAAGAAGCGATTGCAGCCGGAGGTAGCGATGTCGAGAACAGAAACGGACGGCTTCTCAGCTTCAACCATTCGATCAGTTGTTTTTTACCCGCCACATAACCGCCGACAACGCCAATCGCCTTGGAAAGAGTACCAATTTGAAAGTCAATGCGGTCGGACAATCCAAAATGCTTCACGGTTCCCGCACCTGCTCCGAGAACGCCCGAACCGTGGGCATCATCCACATAAGTAATCAGATCGAATTCTTCTGCTATTTTCACGATTTCAGGCAGCTTTGCTATATCACCATCCATGGAGAAAACCCCGTCGGTGATGACCATAATTTTATGGTACTGACCGGATTCCTTGGCATCTTTCGCCTGCTGTCTTAAATCATTCATATCCGAATGCTTAAAGCGAATCACCTTGGCTCTCGACAGGCGGCAGCCATCAATAATCGAAGCGTGGTTCAGCTCATCTGATAAAATCGCATCATGCTGGTCCATTACCGCGGATATAGCAGCCATATTGCAGTTAAATCCCGATTGATACACGATAACGGCTTCCGTTTTTTTGAAACGGGCCAGTTTTTCTTCAAGCTCAATATGAAGATCCATCGTACCATTAATTGTTCTCACAGCCCCTGCGCCTGCCCCGTATGTCTGCGACGCCTTAACTGAAGCATCAATCAGGCGGTGATCTGTTGCCAGTCCCAAATAGTTATTGGAAGACAAATTGATTAAGGACTTTCCGTCGATACGAATAACAGGACCATTTGCACCCTGCAGCGTATCGATGACGTTATATAGACCTTTAGTCTTTAGATCTTCGATGTTCGAACTTAAAAATTGGTCCAATGCTTGACTTGACATTCCATTCCCTCCTCGATATACGCATGTCCTCGTACAGGAGACACAGTACTATTCGAAAAAACCCTGTTATAAAAGGAAATAAACTAAATTCAATGTATCATCATTTTTATTTTTTGTACACATGTGGCGGACAAAAAAATAAAAAAATCCGCAAAAATACATAGCGATTGCTTCCCCATTCTCGGAAGCAATCGCTACTAAATCTTTGCTATACTTTTTGTTACATTCTATACTAATTCATCATGTGTTAAACTATTATTATGCAATGAGAAACTCTATTTCAACCTGTGAGGTGATTTGATGAACAAGATTTTAGCGATCTCGATTTTGGGAATGGGTTTAACAGGTGCTGTTTTAATCATCTCAATTGCTCTGTTGTTTAACCCCCCAATAGGAAGTGTGTTGAAGATGGTTACTGCTGCTTCAACATTATCTTTTATTATATTTGCTGTTTCGGCTTTGATATTTCGTCGGCGATTTGATGATGAAAATAGAGAATAGTATATTTATACTTCCTCGATTTAGGACGAATGCTTCGCAGTTGCAATCCTAACAATGTTTCTGCTTATCTTCAGAAAATAATGAAACATGCATTCCCCCCCTACAAGCACCCATGCCAGAAAATAGAATCTTCTGTTTTAAAATATATAGAGGCAGCGGTTTTCTATACCTTGTTTTTCCATAACAGTCCAATATAGTTGTACCGTTCTTCCTGTTCGATCCGTTGTTTCTCTGTGTAGAGCGTTTGAATGGTTCTACAAAGTCACTTCTACTAAGCTTACAGCATGTAGATACTCAGCATCACCAAAATTACCGATCGGACTGTGAAAAATAAAAACGTCACTTTGTTGGGCAACACCCACTGTTTTCCCTTTATATCCAGGTACGTGATCGCTGACCTGCACTTGGGGCGTCCTAGTCTACGGAGGAGCCCTTTTTCGTGATTTAAATACTCATACGTAAACATATACAAAAAAGGATCGTTAGCATTTCTGCAACGATCCCTGTTGTCAGTCCGCTAGTTGAAATCAGCAGATGATCAATTTGATGCCTTATTAAGTTTGATTAAGCTAACGTTTCCCGTTAGCTTAATCTCGACAATAGATCGCTTTCTTTGTAACGATCTCTCTTAAGCTTTTAGATTCCATAGGATAGTAGTGGAATTAATCTTAAGCTTCTTCAAATAACTCTCTGAGCATCCGATCCTTGTTATTTACAAACTCTTTCATAATCATATAATGGTCGGTTTCTTCCAATACTTGGACCTCGATACCATCCGGCTTCAGATTGTAAATAATCGAATCTGGATATGCCATAAGGATTGGGGAATGGGTCGCAATTATAAATTGAGAGTTTTGCAAAACAAGTTCATGGATTCGTGTCAGCATCGCCATTTGGCGAAGGGGAGACAATGCAGCCTCAGGCTCATCCAGTATATATAATCCCTTCTCCCCGAACCGATGAATGAAAGTGGAAAAGAACGACTCTCCGTGCGATTGCTCATGCAAGGACTTGCCACCGTAAGATTCTATAATAGGGCGAGCGAATGATGGTTGGCTGTCCAACTCATCGATCGTTGTGGCTAAATTATAATAACTTTCTGCCCGGAAAAAGAAGCCATCCCTCGGGCGTCGCGGACCTCTGATCAATTGTATATATTCATATAAGCTCGAGTGAGTAGCCTGGGTTGAAAAGGAAAAGTTGATCGTCCCACCCTCCGGGTTAAATCCCCATGCGACAGCAATGGACTCCATCAGTGTTGATTTGCCCATCCCATTTTCACCTACGATATAGGTTACCTTGGGGTGAAAATCAAGAGTATTTAGGTTTCGAATGACCGCCAAATCAAAGGGGTAACGATTATAGGTGGGTACTTGTTGCCTCTTAAGCTGAATTTGTCGTAAATAGGGATGCTGTATATTAATATAGTTCACTCCCTTTTAAAACTTTGATCGTTATGCTTACCTTTTTTTGGAAAACACTGACTGATGTTTGTCTCAAGCTTTAGTTTACTCCATCAAACAAATAATACCATATACCGAAAATAACCTGTCCGTAAATCGATATCCGGTAAACATTCACCTCTCTCCACTGCTTTGATCTAAACCTTAAATTTTTCTCGCATAAAACATCCACAGTGCAAAAAATACGATTAAAACAAATAATAAGCAAGTTAGTAAGGTATAGAATATCAAGGGATTAAAGAAACCGGCGATCACGGAGGCGATGCCCATACCAATGAGAATGATTGCTGTGCTGAGTGTGCCGGCTCTCTGGAGTATCATTACACTCCGCTCGTCATTCTCCTCAATATACTGCTTCTTCAGCTCGGCTTCATTATTACTGGCTTTTATATACCTGACTAGGAAAAAAGCGACGGCCACTTCAACCCCGATAAAAGCGCCTGTGTGAAATCCCTTTATAAAACTAGGTAAATCGGGTAGTCCACCTCGGTAAAATATAAGTCCTACATAGATCAATAGGGTAGCAGTGGCTACCAGTGACAGTACGTTTTTGCGAGTTTTTATTTTAATCTTGTACTTGTCCATTTACATTTCCTCCACTTCGCTGAAATCAAAAACATCTTCAATGGCGAGTCCAAAAAAATTGGCAATTTTGTAAGCAAGAATAAGGGAAGCCGTGTATTTTCCCCTTTCAAGAGAGGTAATGGTTTGCCGGGTAACACCAACAATTCGTCCCAGCTCTTCCTGTGACAGCTTATGCTGCTTACGCAGTTCTGCAATTCTTGTCTTCAAGTGATCACGTCCTTGCAATGTTTACTTTGCATTTTTAGCATAGTTCACTTTGCATTATGTGTCAAGTTCACTTTGCATTTTTACTTACCTCTGAATGCAAAACAAGCTAAGCCCCTCTTTGTAAAAGGAGGGCTTGGCTCGGTTGATTTTTGATTATATAAGATGCCAGAAGAGTTTACTTAAACAGAGCAAATGGTTGAAGCGCTTGGTGTTACCCCTATAGAAACGTATGTAGGCCGTGACTTAATGTTTGTATTGGAAAGTGAAAAAGCGGTTCAAACTGCTACACCTGATCTCTGGAACCATAGATGGTATACTCGTACACTATTTATTCGGGTCTCGGTGCCACTTATCATCTCCCATTATTCTATCAACAATATGATGGGCTTCCCAAGCAGCCGCCATCTCTAACCCTTCACATTCTTCGCGAGTAGAAGGTCTAATCTCTCCCAAATGATATATTTCATACCCTCCTGATATCCTATCAATGATACAGGCAGGTGGGGGCCATGCCTCTTCTTCATCCGGGAATGGACGATTCTCAATGACCGGCCAATTGCCTGATTTCAGTACATCATCATATACACCCACGATAAATTGGTATTCCTCTTCTTGAGGTATCTCTTCTATCGTGTCACTTATCACATTATAGATTGCAATGCTGGCATCTTTAAGCCTTTTCCCAAAGGCAAACTTACCGTTAGGCAGAGGTATAGCGTAGATATCACCCAATTTTATTCGTTTACGTCTCGTATTTTTCACGGTTTTCCAAACTCCTTCGTTGAGGTTTTAAGTTAGTATTTTTCAAGTCCTGTCTTTAAATCCTCAATTAGTATATCGACTTCTAATACAGCAGAATCAGCATTATTTAAGAATATTGAAGGTTTAAAACCCTCTTTTTTTAAATTGGGTAGAAAATCGTCTATGAACTCGTACAAATCCATACGTTTACTTGAGTAAATTTCCCAACCATCAGTTGCACAGTATTCCGCGAATTCTTTCTTAGGCCAAAATGGAAGTAATTTATTACCTTTATCATCTTCAGTAACTGACCAACCATTCTCATAAAGCCCCCACACTTCTTCTGAATCCACTACTTTTTTGATGAAGTATTCATAACGAATATTTGCAGGGAGATTGATGACTGATTCAAATTCTTTCTGATTCATATTTCCTCCTAATGTTCATGTCCTTCGACAAGAGTTGCAGCCGATGAACTACATTATCAATTCTAAAATTAAACGACCGATTCCCAGGTAAAAATATTGGGAATCGGTCGTAAGCCAATTATAGAGTATGAGATTTCAGGATCTCCGGTTTGCCCAGCATCTGTTCCATCTGATCTTCATTCGCTCTATCCGAAATCGCAAATTACTGTTCTTTATACACGCGCACATAATCCACTTGCATCGTCGCCGGGATATCGGAGGCGTTCGGAGTACGGCCGCCGTCAAAGTTTCCGCCGACTGCCAAATTCATAATGAGGTAGAACGGCTCATCAAAAGGTGCATTCGGATTATTCGGTGCAGCTGCGGAATACCACTGCTCGTTAGTGACTTTATAGTAAAACTTGCCGTCTACATACCATTTAATGTTGTCCTCTTCCCAGACTACCGAGTATACATGATAATCATTGGCAAAAGTTTGCCCCTCCGGGAAGTGATAATCGCCGCCGGAATACTGGTTCCCGGGCCATTGTCCACCAAAGTGTATGGTACCGCTTACTGATCCAGGCAGACGGCCTCTCGCTTCCATAACATCAATTTCACCTGATGCAGCCCAAGTGCCGTATACTGAATCTTTTGGAAGCATCCACAGTGCTGGCCATACACCATCACCTGTAGGAAGCTTGGCACGAAAATCGACTCTGCCGTATTTCAAGGACAGCTTATCCTTGGTGTTAATCTTTCCCGAAGAATACTGTGCATACCGATTCGGGTCTTGTGGGAAAGATTTGCTGTCGTTCATGGCTTTGATATTCAGCTTCCCGTCCTGTACATAAACATTTTGAGTGCTGTTTGTGTAGTGCTGCAGTTCTGCATTTCCCCATCCCCAAGTACCGGGATCGTTATTGAGATAATATCCTGTTTCATAGTTCCATTTATTTGTATCCAGCGTAGTTCCATTGAATTCATCCTGCCAAATGAGGTTCATGCCCGCGATTGCCGGGTCGGTTGGCGTTCCGATTGAGATATCCTCTTGATCGAATACATCCGGACGCGGAGCATTTGGATTGCCGATGAAGGTATAGTTGACGAAGTTGTTGCCAATATTTCCACCCGCCTGTCCGTTCAGCGGATATCCGATACGGATCTGCATATTTTCTTGGATTGGCTGGAACCAAAGACCATAGATATAATCGGCCCAGTAACCCCACTGGTTGGCATCGGACATATTGTTATACCCATTAGCGGAGTATGCAAATTTGCTCTGGCTGGAGTTACTCAAATCAACCCATTGCCCATTCATGTTAATCTGGTATACAAAATTGCCTAGTTCCTTGGCGATTGGCGCCCCCCCATCAATTTTGGGAAGCGGAACCCCGATGGAACCATTCGCATCTGCTGTGAAGGTTGTTCCTTCGTATGGCGTAATAACATATGAATTTCTTGTAGGTTCATTAAACGTAATGGTATAAACAAGATTAGCCGAAGAAGTCTTTGATTCCAATTTGACATTGATCGATTCCGTTACGTTAAACCAGTAGCCTCCTCCACCGTCGGTGAATTGGCCAAAGTTGTGATCGTAGATCCAGCCGCTGGCTGCGTTATTGTCAATATCAATCCAGGTGCTGCTGTTTACAGGTTTGACATACACCTTCAAATCATCCGCAACAGCTTCATAAGTGACCGCAGGATTATTGTTGAACGTTGGATATGTAAAGCCTGCACCGCCTGTGAAACTTGCTGTGATTTGTGGACCTTGTGTTGGATTCATCGCGGTGATAGTTGTTTTGTTGATGTTTTGGAATACAAGTTGATACTCCAGCTTAACACCATTCGCTTTGGAGTACAGTTGAATCTCAGTTGTTGCGGAGAGGGTGAACCAATAACCATTGAAGCCGCCATCGCTCCAGTGCCCCCAGTTTTGGTTATAGATATAACCGCCTGCCTGGTCGATATCAACCCAGTTGTTGCCCACTTTTACATTCACGCCGACATCACTGTGAACATCATTCCATGTCGCGGAGCCTCCATTGAACTTAGGCATAACAAATCCGTAGCTGGCCTTGCCAACCCCTGATTTTGAAATAACAGGCCCGTCTGCTGGTGAGAAGTACTCCATTGAGGTTACGGTAGTTCCCGCTGCCTGAACCTTTGAAGCTGGCAGTATGCCAATACTAGTCAGCATCACAACCACAAGGAACATACCGAGTACCTTTTTCATAAACCGTTTCGCCGCAAAGTGAGATGGTTTCATGATAGTCCTCCTTTAATAAAATATTAGCTTCTCCCAATCCATGCGCATTAAGGAAATCGCTTACATGAAGGGGTATCTTTATTCTATCGAATAGATTAATTCGCTGAAAAGGTACAATTGTTTTTGTGGTATCCCATTTTTTTGGCTTTTGATTCATTCTGCCTTCTGCCGCATCATCTGTCGGTACTCTGTGGGTTGGATCTGCATCGCAAGTCGGAACGCGCGTGTAAAGCTTTTATAGCTTTCATAGCCAACCATAGCAGCCACCTCCACAATTTTATGATCGGTTTCGGCGAGAAGCCGCCGCGCTTTATCCAGACGCACATCTCGTAGGTATTCAGCAAAACCTTTACCAATATTCTTCTTAAACAGATTTGAAAAATAAGCATAATTAAGCGATACATGATTGGATACCATCGCGAGGTCCAGCGGTTTGTGGTAACTCTCGTGTATAAAACGAATGGCTTCATTTAGATCCTGCGAATGGCGATAGCTGCACTTATAGTCATAATATAACTGATTCAGCCGAAGCAGCTGCTGTTGCAGTGCTTGTAGATACTCACGTATCCCTTGATAATCAAAGAGATTACGCAAGGATTCAAGATCCAGCACTTCTTCCCCCATATAAGGGTGGATAACTCGTTGGTATTCCTCCATCATCTGAACGGTGGCGGCGCAGAGCTGTTGGGTATAGCGAATAGGATAACGTTGCAGCACCTTTTTGTGAAATATTGCAGAAATACCCTGAGTAATTGTTCCGCTGTTATCTGTTCCAATCGACTGGAACAGTTCATATAAGTCTTCATAGGGCAGTTGCCACTGCTGTTCCATATGCTCAATATGTGCTGGGGAGATACTGTACTGATCAGGAAACAGGTAACTGTGGCGATAGAGCTCAAGCACTTGGGTATAGCTGTCGGGTAGTTCTTTTAACCCCTGCATCGGGTTAGTCATGGCCGTTATGGCATTGATCTTTCCTTCCTTGAGCGCTGCAGGCAAAACACTTGAATCTATGGACGCATCCACCGCAAGGATCAGGTATGGGCGATGCTGCAGGCAAATACAACCTTGTCTGCCAAACACACGACAAGCAATGGCTTCCATACTATGAGCGCTGCTGGCTCCGGGCTGGTTCATGTAAACTTCTTCCCGCAGCAGGGCTAGGCGATAATTACGCCATAACGCATCTTGTTGTTCCTCAATCTGAAGGATCCATGTGTCATCACTTAACGCACCTTGCATAAACATTCTTAATTCTTTACGATCGGTCTCTTGGGCGAGGCGGGATACACGCTGCATATTATGTGTAAGTGCCTGCCGTGTCTGGATCTCTTGCCATATTTGCTCCAGGGAATGTTGCAGATCCTCTCGCTTCAAAGGTTTGAGCAAGTAACCCTTTGCCCCAAGCCCGATCGCTTTTTGGGCATATGTAAAATCACTATAACCACTGATAATGAGGTATTCCACATCCCTGTATTCCTCTTTGGTTTGAGCCATGAGCGTCAACCCATCCATATCGGGCATCATAATATCGGTAATAACGATGTGAATGCAATGCAGCTGCAATAGGGACAGCGCCTCAATCCCACTCGCGGCACAGTATATGTTGTTCAGCTCCAGAGGAAATTGATGCAGCATGGCCTGCAGGCCGTCACGAATGTGTTTTTGATCGTCCACAATCAGGATATTAATCATGCTCTACCACCCTCCAAGATTTACATTTTCCCAAGGCAAGCGTATCGTTACACAGGTATATGCACCTTGAACACTATCAATCCAAAGACCGCAATTCTTGCCATAATGAAGCTGTAATCGCTTATTCACGTTTTCCAAACCAAGTCCGCTCCTGCTAGTAACCATCGGTGTATCCGATTCGCTCCTCAGTACTGCCTGAAGACGGTGTAACATCTCAGGCTCTAACCCCTTTCCGTCATCTCTTATGTTAATGAAAAGCAGACTGTCATTCTCCACAGAAAAGGTAATCTCTATAGTTACCCTGCCGCCTGAAGGTTCCCCGTGATGAACTACATTTTCAACGATGGGCTGCATACACATCTTGGGAATGGCGTAGCGAAGTATCTCCTGAGGAAGATCCGCCGTCACAACGATACTGCCGCCTTCCATAAAGTTGATAAATTCAATATAACTTTGGATATTGGCAAGCTCCTCACGAAAAGCAACGGTATCGCTACGCCACTGCATGCTGTAACGTAGCTGCGAGCCCAACGACACCAATGAATTGGCTATAGCAGGCTGCTTCTGTACCTCTGCCACCATACGGATCGATTCCAGGGCGTTATATAAAAAATGAGAATTAATCTGCGAATGTAGCGAGTGCAACTGTGCGTTTTTGGCAATTAACTGTTTATCCACGACCTGTGTCATTAGACGTTTGACCTCATGTAACATTTTATTGTAATTCACCGCCACCTCATCGATTTCATCCCCTCTTTCGTTCTCATCAAGGCCTGTATCAATCATTGCATCCAGCTCGCCTTTCCGTACCTGACGCATGGATACCAGTACGCTGTCCAACCGCCGGAAAATACGCCGTGTCGTTTGGGATACGAGTAGCATAATCAGCAGCAATACACATAATGTAATCGTTACCACAAATGCATACCAACTGCGCGGCCCCTTCATCAATGCCTGATGGGAAGCAATCTCGACCACATAAGTGTTCAACGGAGCGATGTATCGATACAATGCATAGAAGCTCTGATCTCCCACCTTAACCTGAAGCGGGCTTTCCTCCGGTAATATATCCAGCTGGTGATGAATACTGCCAAGGATCTCCTCCATCCCCTGCCCGTACTTCTCAGAAAACTCATGCTGGGGATTGTAAACATACTGGGGAGGATCACTTGCGTTCATCAACACCGAAAAGAAGTCCCCCTTGCTCTCCTGGAGAAGGTCGCTGAAAAACATGCTGTGCGGGACTCGCACTTCCATAATACTAGGGCGTTTTTGTTCCTGCCCTTGAAGGCGAACCAGACGATAGTAGGATAATGTGTGTTCACCATCCCTAAAAGAAAATAAACGGTAAGCCGCACCACCTTCGTCCCGAAGCTTTACCCAATAATCCTGCGGCCAAAATTTCTTATAATGATAGATTTCAGGCCAGATTTCATACAAGTTTGGGTTATCGACGTAAAAGCTAAGCTCACTGATCATCGCATTGCTTTGAATGATATTAAGCATTTGCTCAAACTGGTTCTGCTTAAACTTCACCAGACGCAGTCCATCCACAAGCATATTGGAATGAATAAAATCCACAAATGACTTTTGAGTAAGGGCTGTATTGGAAACGTTCTCAATCATATCCATTCTTCTGCGCAATTGTTCATTCAGCCATGAAACGTGGCTGTTGCCCGTTGCCATAGCATCCTTATATAGCTGGGTTTCTTGCATGCGGATATACACAAAGGATATCAAAATAACAGGTATGGCAATCATCAGGCTAAATGCCAGAAACAGCTTTTGGGATATACGGGCATTGCGATAAAGCTTCCTCAATCTCGTTAGTAGGTATTTCATTCTGATGTATTCACCACCTTTGGTTATACCATATATTACTAGTTAGCTGATAATTAACAATGTAGTAGGAATGGTTATCTGGCTATCTTGGCTTTTCGCAGTTCCAGTTCAGCCTGGCGATATTCCATCACCTGGTTAAAGCCGTAGTTCACACGACGTATCAGAAAATTCTCAAAAATTTTGTCAAAGGCAGCTTCATCCTTCGCTGTAATCAGTTCTGGCAACACTTCTTCCCAGTTCTGAGAAATACGTGACCAGGCTAACGCGATATCGGAATCCCCTATAGGATCTAGTCCCTTATAGATGCCGCTGTCCAGGTCGGCCTGTTGGTTGGCGAACTCCTCCATTTGCTTAATGGATGGGGCATTCTCTGGTCTCCACTTGTTAACGAAAGCAGGGTTTCGCAGCATCCAGTAGGTATCCATAATGCCATATTCCTTTTCCAGCCGCTCCCTATCCGTGTCATGCAACTGAACCATTGCCGCCGTCAACTGTGGTTTGCCGTTTTTCATCTCCCAGGTTTCACCTTCTTTGCCCAAAAATAAATCCCTTTGGCCTTCTTCGCTGGCCAGATAGGTCAAAAATCGAATGGCCCGTTCAGGGTTTTCCGTGGATTTGCTAATCAACGTAACCATCCAGCCATCCATGCTGCCGGGAAACAGTTTGGCGGATTCTCCCCTGCTGCTCCGGGGTCCATCTACAGCAATATAGTATGAATTCTGATTCGTAAGGACTTCCAATTTCGAATTAAGGTCCGATATGTCTGTCCATTCCCGAATCATCATAAAATATTGGGCTTGGTTGGTTTTTTCCTGCACCTGTGCACTGGAGTCGACCAGAAAATCAACATTAATCAGGCCCTGCTCGTAAGCGATACGAAATGTTTTCAGCCACTCAATATAATCCGGATCTGTCATTCGGTCGTATACTTTACCGTTCTGTTCATGGGGGATCGCAAGCAGATTTTGCAAATATTCGGTCATCCCATAGGATGCATTCCCCTGTGCCCAAAACGGACTGATCAGCTGACCTTTATAAACAGAATATTGATTCTTCAGCAATTGCAATGCATTTAGAAAACCTTTCGGTGTGGTAAGGTCCGGTTTGCCCATCGACTCATACAGATCTTTTCGTACGAGAAAGGTTTGGTTCGCTCCCGTCAAGCCGGTTGAACGCATCTGTTCGGGACTGTACGCATCATTGGGGATGACATAGGTATGGCCGTCTTCCTGCCGATACCATTGTAGAGAACCATCACCTGCTACCTTGTAAAAGTAAGGATCGTACTTGTTTGCTAGCTCATCCAAGGCATAGATGAGATTACTCTCCCGAAGTTTGTTAACCGCACTCTCCCAGGAGCCGATAGTTATCAGATCCGGCAGACTACCGGTCGTCAACATTCGTGATAACATCTCGCTTGGTTCACCAGTTGATACTTCAAATTCGATATTGACCCCTGTTTTTTGGGTGACATATTTGGAAGTCAGGCTCTCACCCCAAGTATGCCCGTACCATTCGGCTCCAACGAACCACGTTAGATTCACGGGGGTGGTATCCAGCTTCCATGATGGTTCTTCTAGATTCAGATTAAGGCTCTGTATCTGCTCCGTGACGTCAGCCTTTGTCGAAGCACCCCTATCTTCCGATTGCTCTGACTCAGAACAAGCAGACAAGCCTGACATCAGAAACATCATCAACAAGGCTGTAATAAAAGGACTTCGAAACATAAACACCTGAGCGCCTCCTTTCTATACTGGCCATCTCCATCCCCATCTGCACCAGCATTCATACTAGTGGTGGTACAACCGATTTTACTACCCTTGGATTAAAATGGAAATGGTTTAGTGGTCGATTCGCAGATGATCCGCAACATTCCCCCTAACGAAACATAACTTGTAATAAACCAATAGAAGGGGGACCAATTCGTGTATTTAATCTGGATACTTATTGTCGGTGGGCTAATTGGCTGGTTAAGCGGAAATCTGATTGGACGGGACGTACCGGGAGGTGTACTCGGCAATATCATTGCTGGCTTTGTTGGATCGTGGTTAGGGTATGAACTGTTGGGACCGAGGGGGCCGGTGGTGGGTGGATTTCATATCATACCCGCGATCGTCGGGTCAATCATTGCTCTCTTGATTTTCTATGCTCTGGCGCGCGGTGGAGCGTTCCGAAGACGTTAACAGGCGGAGACGACAAGTTTTACCCAATTGATTGGGTATTGACGTAAAGCTTCTTTCGCCACCGTTGCATCATCTTCTTCACAAAGCGTAGTTTCCACCCGGTAGTCGAATAAAGCCGCCGATCCTGTTGATCGGCGGCCTCCTTTGGTTTTATGGAAATTAGAAACCACCTCTAGAATGAATGATTTGTCCGGTGATCCATTGGGAATCGTCGCTTGCCAGAAAAGCAATCAGACGGGATACATCTTCAGGAAGACCGATCCTGCCCATCGGAAATTCCGGTAGCAAAGCTTTTTTCACTTCTTCTGACATCCAACCCGTATCAGTAGGCCCGGGATCAACCGCATTCACAGTAATGTGAAACGGAGCCAGTTCAGCAGATAGACATTCGGTAAAGGTGGAGACAGCGCCTTTTGTTGCGGCATAAGCGAGATTGCCAGGCATCGGCCCCTTACCTTGACCGGACGTGAGGTTGATGATCCGGCCGCCGCAAAGGTCCTGATGGACGGCCAGTTCAACCTCCAGCATACGCGCAAATTCGGCCGATAGCATGAATGTACCTCGAATGTTCATGGCACAGTGCGCATCGATCAATGATGCATTTAATTGACGGAAATCAGCTGCTACACTGTAGGTAGCGTTGTTGACGAGAATGGTCGGCAGCCCGAGAGCCGATCGGCATGCATCAAGCAGTTGCGCTGGAGAATTGGGATCGGTAAGATCGACCTCCATATGCGCTGCCTTAATGCCATAAGAGCGAAGTTCTTCGGCGAAGAGATCCGGCCAGTTTTTGTCGGCATCCCCCGGATTCTCTGTTTTATCGTAATCGTACAGATGGGTATAGAACACATTAGCGCCTTCTTGTGCCAACGTGCGGCAGACAGCGGTTCCAATACCTCCGGGGCGGCTTGTGCCTGTCACAATAGCGGTTTTTCCGTATAGTTTGGTCATTTTATTACCTCCGTTTAATAAGGGAGGGAGAAAACCATTTTTCATTGGAGATGGAATTATCCTAGGTATAACAAAAAGCGGATACATCAAGTATCCGCGCCCGGGTTTGATTCAAACGGTTCCTCGCGTCCCTTGAATGATTGCGGATCGGCATCACAAACCAGGCGTGTGGTTATAACCAAAACACCAAGTCGAGCGATCCAGTTTAGATAACCATTACAAGGAAGTCCACATTGTCCGGCGAGTCCCCTTTCCTACATCTCCACTTTAAATATTACGAGTCAGACTCAATTACTGTCAAGACAAATACATGGGATTACATTTCCAGTGAAAATGGTTGGGTGGTCAAGCATCCTGCTAACCTGCAGACTGTTCACTTTTTTGAATGTAACTTTATATTCGATTTTTACAACTTCAATTCATATCGTATATCAGGTAAATTCTCTTCATTTTCTTGTCCTCTACCAGTAATTTCAAATCCATTATTCTCATAAAATCTTTGGGCATTTTTATTCACTTCAAATGTATATAAAGTTAATTTTCCATTTGCTTGTGCTTTTGCTTTATTAAGCAAGGTTCGCCCTATTCCATTCCCTTGATAATCAATATGAATATAAAGTTGGCTTATCTCAGTTTCACTATAGGCAATCATTCCAACTACTTTTTCATCAATTAACGCTAAATCTATTTGATACTGTTTAGATAGTATATGATTTAAAAAATATAGATGGTTTTCGAAGCTATGGGTTTCAGCCTGACCAATTGCCCGTTCCTTACTATCTCTCCACATTTTCACTGTATGTTCAGCATACTTGGGATTATAGTTAGATACTTTAATTTCAAGTTTGTTCATTAATATACCGCCTTAAATAGAAAGATTTTCAAACGATGCAGTATTGACTTGAAAAATATCTTCTTGATCCAAGATTTTCGTTCCATTGTAAGTAATAATTCCTGATGAGAAATCAATGTCATCAGTGTTCTATGGCCACCAGTTACCTCTGCCTGCCAGTCTATTATATGCGTTCATTAATTCTGATCAGTAATTTCTTTAAGATTTGCTTCTCCTCGTCATTAAGGGCTTGAACGATTTCATCCTCCACTTTTTGAAATGAGTTATTGAAGTCTTCAATCAAGTCAACCGCTTTTGGTAATACATAAATATTTTTTTGCCGTTCATTATTGGCCGGGATTTTACGTTCGATGAAACCTTTTTGCTCTAGACCTTGAAGCATGCTTGTAACGCTTGCCCCACGCAGATGAAACCGATCTGCAAGATCCTTTTGAATAATATGATTATCTTGATTCTCATAAATATAATCGATTACTTTTCCTTGTTGAGAACTTAATCCTAGCTCTTTTATACTCTCATCCGCTCTTTTCTTTAACTTAAGACCGATAATTTGAAACAACTCCATATAAGGCGTATCTTCTCGGGAAGGCATGACCGTCCATCGTCCCCTCTGTAATTGTTAGGAATCTAATTGTAAGTAGCTAAAATATACAGTGATCCCAGTAGGCTTGTCAAACAAAAGTTAGACTATTGACTGTTAGATATCTAACAGTTATACTGCGAAGTGTTCAGTTACAAACACATTAGGAGGATTTATGATGGAGAAATTAAATCAGAATGCTGGGTCTGAAGAAATTACGGCGATTACAAATGTACGAATCTTTGATGGATATCAAATTATTGCTCCCAGACATATTGTCATTAAAGGGGTTTCCATTATTTCAGTGGGCGGAGACATCCCAAGCGATGCAACAATTATCGATGGAGAAAATGCGACATTAATACCTGGTCTGATTGATGCACATGTCCATACCTCCATTGGTGGATTACGAGATGCCTTAAAATTCGGTGTTACAACAGAACTTGAAATGAACGGCGATTTTACGAAAAGAGGGCGCGAAATTCAGCTAAAAAATGTGGATGACATCGCAGACGTTCGATCTGCTGGTACGGCGATTACCGCTCCTGGTGGGCACCCAGATGAATTACTGCCTGATGGAGATGAAATACCTGAATTCGTATTAAAGGAACTAGAGAAGTTGTCGGAGGAAGACCGGGAAGCAATGTTGGCCGCCTACGCTCACGATCACGACGAAATACCTCAAGTGACGACAGTTGAAGAAGCGATCAAACATGTGCATACCCAAGTGGAGAATGGATCTGACTATATTAAGATCATGATTGAAGAGGGAACGGTCATGGGTGCACCTGGCCTGCCTGTTCTAAGTGACGAGATTCTAAAAACAGCTGTTACTGAAGCCCACAAGTTCGATAAGTTGGTCATTGCCCACGTCTTGACGGCTCTTTCATCGAAAGCAGCCATCGATTTTGGAGTCGACGGTTTGGGCCACTTGTTTATCGACAGACCCGAGTACACGTCCGAATTGGTCAAATCCATAGCTGATTCTGGAGCTTTTGTTACACCGTGCTTGGTGTTGAATTCATCGATTATAGGTAATCCGGCATCAGAATTGGCTAATGATCCACGAGTTCATTCCAAATTAAGTCCTGATTGGATCGATATCTTGAACTCAAGCTTCAATACATTCCCACAAGGCAATATGGAGAACAGCTTTAAGAATCTGATGGATCTTCACCGTGCCGGAGTTGATATTCTTGTAGGGACGGATGTCGCACCGGTTCCCGTTCCGAACCTTGGTGGTCTTGCTCATGGGGCCAGTGTTCATCACGAAATGCAGCTGCTGGTGAAGGCTGGGTTCACTCCGATCGAAGCTCTTCAGTCGGCTACTTCCAAACCGGCCCGTTGCTTTGGTCTACATGATCGTGGCCGGATTACCGAAGGTGCACGTGCTGATCTTATTCTCATAAACGGTGATCCGATCACTAATATTTCAGATACCTTGTCAATCAAATCCGTGTGGTCCAATGGTTCGCAAAAACTAGGCTAAAACTAGTAGTTTATATTTCCTAATTGTAAAATCACTAAGAAGAGGGATTGCAAAATGCAGTCCCTCTTCTACTTTAATCTAATTATGCTTTTGGAATTGCCCCTATTTGTTGAAGCAAGCCAAGCATATCGGGTTGACCATACTCTTCAATAATTTGGCCATTAGAGATCCGATAAAAATTCATTGCATTTACTTCGATTTTTTTGCTCGTTGGTGGAAACCCGAGAAACTCTCCGTCTTGTGTGCCCTTCATGACAAAATGAGCTGCTACTAGATCCTCTTCTGCTACCAGCTCCTTAACAGTCCATTGTATATCGGAAAAACCAGATCTCATCATATGAATTATGGAGAGATAACCACTTGGACCATTCATTGGTTCTTTTTGCATAGGTACATAAAAAACAGCATCTGGAGAAATCAATTCTTCAGCAAGTTCCTTGCTTGCCGTATTAATGAAGTTCGTGAAACGATGCATCAATTGTTTGTTTTCTGTAATCGTCATATTTAAACCCCTTTCTATTTTCGTGAGCATATGCCTTCACTTAAATTTTATCGCTACTTTAGATAATTGGTAAGTAGGCACCTTTTTGTTATATAGGAACCTTTTTGTAACTATTATTTTATCTCTAGGTTGCAGAGCCAATAAACTGATCTCTAAATGCTGTCTCCAAGAATTCAAGAACGTTAACATATGATTCGAAAAATAGTCACTCAGTTGCATAAACTCTCTTGCAAACTCCCTCCTCCTTTCATTTATTTTAATTTGATTTTTCATTGACAGAATTATAATATAAGCAATGTATTGATTTTGAAAGTAGGCACCTTTTTGTTATATAGGAAACTAATAGTAACTATTGGAGGCGATAATACAGTGATTTCAAAAAAAGAGTTGCCGTTGTGTCCCGTCGCAACGACAGTTGGATTGATAGGTAACAAGTGGAAGTTATTGGTTATGAGGGATCTTTTGAAGGGAACTCATCGATTCGGAGAACTTCGTAAAAGTATCCCGGAGATCAGTCAAAAGGTTCTCACTGAAAATTTACGTTCAATGGAAGAGGATGGAATTGTCATTCGTACTGTTTTTGCAGAAGTCCCTCCGAGAGTCGAATACAGCTTAAGTGATTTAGGAAATTCACTGAAGCCAATTATATTCTCTATGGAAACATGGGGACTCGGGTACCAGAAACTCAATGATGAACTTCCAAACGATATTCATCAGAGTGAATGATGTCAAATTGTTACTCCACGGTCATTTCAAAATAGAATAAATTCCTCTACATCTTCAAGTTAAGTCAATGGAGGACTCATGCGTCCTCCATTAATTCGTATGAGAGAGTTGATCTTCGAACACCAGTTTCTGCAATATTTCTATTGCATGAAGAAAAAACGGACAAGATCCTCATTAAATAATTGGCTATTTAAAATCAAAATGGATATGCATTGTTTTTGGATACATGAATAATTTCAGATGGAAACCTTGCCTTAAAATATTTTTCGACTTTCAGATGAATGCTTTTCTCGTACCATTTCTCCCAGCCGTTCGCCTCAAATAATTGTGGCATCCCTAACCGCTTAGATCTCATCCCCATTTGACCATCACCAATCAATAGCGTATCAATCCAAATTCGATCAGTTATGCCTTGTAACATGTTAGCGAAATTAGGTGAAAAAGGTAGCACAGGGGAAATAGATACTTGTGTATGTATCCCTGCATCATTTATCTTTTTCAAGGCTTTAACTCGTAAATCTATTCCAGGAGCATAAGGCGAAAAAATTCGTTTCACGTCTTCGCGATCTGTCTCGATTGTCATTGAAACCATAATTCTACATTTTTCCTTTAATTTCAGCAGTATATCAAGGTCTCTGGCAACCAGCGGGCTTCTAGTTTGAATTTGAAGTGAATCTGGTGGGTTTTTATCCATTTCTTCCAATAGGCTTCTTGTAATGTTTGCCCTCTGCTCTACAGGTTGATAAGGATCTGTGGCTGATGACATGAATATACTTATGGGTTTATTTTTACGTCTTAGAAGAGAGACTTCCCTTAGATAGTTTTCTGCTGCATTTTTCTTAACATCCACCCACGATCCCCAAGGAATATCCTTAAACTTTTGAATAGGCATTTCTCTGACGTAACAGTATTCGCAAGCAAATGCACAACCCGTATAGGGATTTAGTGAATGAGTAAAACCAATATCTAGATAACCTGTTACTTCACTTAATATTTTCTTAGACACAATGTCTTTGATTTCAATTGGCATGACGCTACCATCCCCTCAATTACTTTTATGCCCGCTTCTCCTCTTGCGTTTTATCTTAAAATTTCTCATGCTACTTGAAAAGTAGGCACCTTTTTATTAGATAGGAACCAGAATGTAACTATTGGGTGTTAACAACAAAACAACCGTTTTTATAAATAAAGGTAACGGCGGCTTATCTTTGGCTTGAAAATTGAAAATATCCGCAATAGGACCGTCAAAAGCAATGATGCGGTCGGTAATCGTATTGCGAGGATCGCGGAACGTGACATCAAGTACTTTAAACCAATCCTTATATTGGAGCAATTGTTTCCCTACAATGATGACTTGATAATTACGTCCCGCAAGCGAACTCGGAAATTGGGCATCCAGCTGATTTTTAGACTGTCTTAAACCTTCTGCTATTCCTCCCCCTTCGCGGCTTTTCTTTTGAATGTCCTTACTGAATACAGGGGCAGATATATAATAATGGAGTTTTTTATCTTTGAGATCCAAACATAGTTTACTCTGCCTTTTTATTTATCTTTTTTGTGATTCCCGATTTGCCGAAAGATCTGCTCGTATTGGTTGCCGCATTGATGAGTTAGACTCTTACTTTTCTATGTTCATTTGAGCAAATCAGTAATATCAACGTTCATATGTTCGGTAAGCATTAAGGTTACATCCACTTTCACTTTGCTCCATAATAATGTCATTTTATGGATGTAACCTCTCACCGAATAATCTACCGTTAAACTCAGCTCAGATCTCACTTCATCTATGATTTTAATATGATGTTCCTTTAGCCTTTGTTTTGATTTGTACATCTCTAAAGCAATTTTCTTTTGAGTACCGTCCAAGTAGTCAACATATACAGATTTCATTTTGAAGTTTGAAGCGTATATTTTATGCTTATCTACCTCCAGAGCACCTAACAGATAAGGGAGCTCTACCACCCTCTTCACGAGTGAAAGTTCCTCGAAAGTCTGTCGCACTTTACACGCCTCCTTCTTCAAGTTTTACAGCGACCAATTGATCAAAATCGACCCATTCAAATCCATTCTCCATTTCAATTTTGATTTTCTTTCCAAAGGTACTGACTGAAGTGACGATCCCGTGTATATCCCGATTGCCTGACTCAGTAAATATTTCAAAGGTGGCTTGCAATGTATAATTGAGCGACATATCTATATTTTGTGTAATAATCTCCCACTCATCTTCATGGATCAGCGGTTTCGTTAGATAATGAACTTGAGTACGATGCTGTATAATTCGTTCTTTATGTTGAGGAAGCATCATGCGGCTCGATTCCCATAATCCATTGGCCTCCAGTTTTTTGCTCATTTATAATGCCCCCCAATTTTAGATGCTCGATCGATCGCTTGACCCGCAGCCGTAATGGAGCTTGCTCGTAGAATGGCAATGTCGCCAAATCGATCCTTAATGTCGTCCATCACCTGATCAATGGCCCGTTTCTGTTCTTGATCATCATAAAAAGATAGTTGATATGTATCCGCGTTGGATAATTGAGACAGGGATACGCCTACACGGCGCACAGGTTGCCCATCCCAGTGTTGATGAAATATGCGTTTGGCTATCTTGCATACATCAACGGTTATGTTTGTAGGATCAGACAGTTTAACCTGCCTGTGAAAACCAGTGGGGTGGTCAAAATCCGCTCCAGACACACTCACAGATACGACGCTACTCATCAGTCCCTTTTTGCGGGCTCTTCTGCATACTTCTGTGCAGATATCGAGAATAACCACTTCGATCTCCCAAGCCTCTGTGAAATCTCTAGGCAGGGTCATTCCGTTTCCAATATCTTTTTGTGTACTGTGCGTGTTGACGGTTACCGGCGACTTGTCGAGTCCATTTGCGACTCGCCAGATGACTTCTCCATTAACCCCCCACTTATTTCTTAGTTTAGTAAGAGGTGTATTTGCCAGGTCTCTAATGGTTCGGATGCCCATCTTCCACAGATGTTTTTCCATTCTGGAGCCTATCCCCCACATATCGCGGATGGGCTTATCTCCAATATGGAGGTGTAACTCCTCTTTTTTTAAGTGGAAAATGCCCCCCTCTGCTTTTTTAGCGATCATATCGCAGCATAATTTACTGATGATTTTGTTTTCACCAATGCCAGCTCTCGCGTAAACGCCTGTTTCATTATAGATTTTGTCTTGAATTTGCTTGGCCAAATCGACTGGATCATTACCGAATAGATGCATAGACCCTGTAAAATCAGCGAATAATTCGTCTATACTGTACGGTTCGACCAGATCGGTGAACTCTTCAATAATGGACATGATTTGAGTGGATACTTCGATATATTCTTGCATGTGTGGTCTCACAATGATCAGTTCAGGGCACTTCTGAAGAGACTGCCAGAGTGGTTCCGCGGTAGACACACCCTTCGCTTTGGCTAGTGGACAAGCGGCTAGGATAATTCCAGAGCGTCTTGCGGGGTCTCCCGCAACAGCTAATGGTCTATTTTTGTATTGAGGCATTTTTGCCTTTTCGACTGAAGCATAAAAGCTCTGCATATCAATGAGCATAATGGTTCGTTGCTTAGTCAACACTGTAATCACTCCTGTACTTTTGAGAACGTATGTTTGTATATATTATAGACCGAACGCACGTTCTTTATGCAAGAGGTAAATATTTATAATTAGCTTTTGAAAACCCTTGGACACCATAATGAACTGTAGACTGGATATTGTCAGCCACTTTAGCCATCCAAATAATTAATTTTTAGTTTTATTATTGATGCACAAAAAACCAAGTACTTGTCTCACAAAGTGATAAGTACTTGGTCTATTTGATAGAATTTAAAGATTGGATCATCTTTCGTTCGAGTGCAAATTATATTTCCAAATCCAATCTTTCCCCGTTGGATTCAATCACCTTTTTATACCAGTGGAAACTATCCTTTTTACTTCTTTTCAGGGTACCTCTGCCCTCGTTATCCTTATCTACATAAATGAATCCGTAGCGTTTCTCCATTTCGCCAGTTGAGGCACTAACGATGTCGATGCAACCCCAAGCCGTGTAGCCGATAAGATTAACGCCATCGAGGATAGCTTCTCTCATTTGTTCGATATGATCTCGCAGGAAATTGATTCTATACGTATCATGGATAGAGCCATCCTCTTCGATGATATCAACCGCTCCCAGACCATTTTCAACGATCATTACAGGGATTCTATACCGATCGTACACATGATTGAGTACGTAACGAAGTCCAACTGGATCGATTTGCCATCCCCAATCATTTGCCTTCAAATAAGGATTTTTGAATCCACCAAAGACATTCCCCTGGGTCTCATCACCTTCTGGGCGGGTACCCACTACATGAGACTTGTAGTAGCTGAAGCTATAGAAATCAACACAGCCTTGTTTTAGCACTTCTACGTCCTCTTCTGCCATCTCAATCTGAATATTGTTCTCATTAAAATATCTCTTGGCAAAGTCAGGGTATTCCCCTCTAACTTGCACGTCGCTGCTCAGCATATTGTTAATCTGATCCATTCTCAGAGCCTTCAACATATCTTCCGGTTTACATGTACTTCCGTAACCATGACTATAATTAATCATACAACCGATTTGGAACGCCGGATTAATCTCATGAGCAAGTTTGACTGCTTTTGCACTTGCTATAAATTGATGATGTAAAGCCTGGAATCTTAATTGCGTACTATCCACAACCGTATTGTTAAATACACCACTATCATCAACTAATAATGCCCCTGCTATATATGCACCTGCTGGAACAATTAAACTATTGATCTCATTAAATGTAATCCAGTACTTCACGACATCCTTGTAACGGGTGAAAATGGTCTCACAATACCGTACGTAGCAGTCGATCATCTCTCTGGAAGCCCAGGCATTGAATTTCTCTGTTAGCGCAAACGGAGCTTCGTAATGTGAGATCGTAACGATAGGTTCAATATTATACTTTTTCAGTTCACTGAACACCTTGTCGTAAAATTGAAGTCCTGCTTCATTTGGCGTTACATCGTCCCCGTTGGGGAATATTCTGGACCAAGCAATGGACATTCTGAAGCATCGAAAGCCCATCTCTGCAAACAGACGGATATCTTCTTTGTAATGATGGTAAAAGTCTACTGCCTCATGGGAAGGATAGTTTACGCCCTCCTCAATGTGTTTGGTGATCCGTCTTGGAGTAGTATGCGTTCCACCCGTCATCATATCTGCTGTACTTGCCTTTTTACCATCAATGTTCCAGGCACCCTCGTATTGATTCGCCGCTGTTGCGCCGCCCCACATAAAAGAGTCTGGGAATACGGTTGTGTTCTTCATTGGAAATTCCTCCTTATATGATCTTAATTAGTTTTTCCCCGATCGTAATCGATGGTTTGTCTATACCAATTACATCTGTAAAGTCATCTGAATTCGTAACAATAATAGGTGTAGTCAGATCATAACCTTTGGCGGCTATTGCATCTGTATCGAATTCAATAAGTAAATCCCCAGCTTTTACTTCATCACCTTCTTGTACATGCACCTCGAAATGTTCACCTTTCAGCTTCACCGTGTTCATGCCGATATGAACGAGGAGTTCAGCGCCATTATTCGAGCTAATACCGATTGCGTGGAAGGTAGGGAATACCGCGGATATGACACCATCGGCTGGTGAAACAAGCTTTCCAATTGTAGGTTCAATGGCGATCCCTTTTCCCATAGCTCCAGTTGCAAAGGCTTCGTCCTTTATTGTTGATAACTCTAGAACTCGACCAGTCATTGGTGCTATGAGCACATGTTCAGAAACACTAACAACAGGCACACGGTTTGTTGAAGATGAATTGGCTGGTGTTTGTTGATCCTCTCCATCCTCAGGCACATCTTCAAATCCTAAAATAAGCGTCATCAAGAAGGTAACAACAAAGCCAATGACCAGACCAATTGCTGCATGGATTAGGTTCCATGGATTATCTGTGATAAATGCTGGTAACGTAGCCAAGCCGGCAATGCCTAGAGCAGATCGGGCTACTCCGAACAAGCCAACGTATATTCCGCCTACAATACCACCAATGACAACAGCGATCAGTGGTTTTTTCAACCGTAGATTTACACCAAACAATGCAGGTTCGCTAATTCCTAACAGCGCAGTTACGCTAGTAGAGTAAGCAACTTGTTTAAACGCTTTATTTTTGGTTCTTAATGCGACCGCGAGCGCAGCTGCACCTTGAGCAACATTATGTACGAGCATACCTGGGCCAACAATGCCATCTGTTTTTGTTTGTGCATAAGCAGTGAGGACAACAGGTCCCAAACTATAGTGCATCCCCGTCAGAATCAGGAATGGGAATGCCCCGCCGATAATACCAGACACTAACCATCCTGCGTGTGTATTGACATAGGATACAGCAGAAGCAAGATAGTTACCGGCAATTGCACCCAATGGTCCTAGAATAATTAATGTTAGAGGCGCCATAACAAGGATTACAACTAAAGGTTTCAAAATGGATTTGATCACGGAAGGAGAATACTTTTCAGCAAATCGTTCCACATATGACAGGATCCATACGGCTAGAATAATTGGAATAACGGAAGAAGAATACGTCGCTTGTGTGACAGGCAGACCAAAGAACGTAACAGGCTCACCTGCAGACATTAACGCCGAAAAGCTAGGATGTAACAAGATACCCGCAATGGTTAACGCAAAGCCCACATTAGCTTTAAGTTTAACAGCAGCACTCCAGGCGAGTAGCATTGGCAAGAAGTAATAAGCCGCATCCCCGACGAAAGTCATAATCGTATTAAATTGACCGTCAAGGTCAACGAGATCAAAGGTTTTCAAAATAAGAAGAACTGCCTTAATCATGGCACAACCGATCATCGCCGGTAGGATGGGTGTAAAGATTCCGGAAATCGTGTCCAGAACAGTAGAAACTTTTCCTTTTTTCACAGTTGGAGCATCATTCTTGCTTGTAAAGTTCCCTAGCTGCGCAAGGGCTTTATAGACGTTGTTGACCTCATTACCAATAATGACCTGATACTGACCTCCACTACTGGCAACGCCCACAACTCCTTGTACGTTTTTCAGTGCTTCGTTGTTAGCAATCGACTCGTCTTTTAAGTTAAAGCGCAGCCTGGTAGCACAGTGTGTAACACTTTCAATGTTTTTTTCACCACCAACAAGTTTTAGAATGTCGGTAGCCGTTTGTTCATGTTTCATTTTTGTTCCCCCTTCAATGTATTATTCTACAAAAAAAGACCTAGAGTTCTATCGAATATAGATATGCTCTATACACGATGGAACTCTAGGTCTTGCCTGCATCACCAGTAACAATCCTAGTATAGTCATTATGGAGCGATGATGGGTCAATCCCTTTCTTCATCAGTCACCCTTTTGATATGAACAGTTAAATACACCAATTCGTCTTCGGTTAATTCTTTCCCATAGTCTACCCGAATCAACTGCGCAATTCTTAGACTACATTGGTACTCTAGCTTATATTTTTCTTTAATAATATTGAGGAAATCGTTATCATTACTTTTCATCACCGTATTGTTAAACAGACGATAGGCAAAAAACTTTAGATGCGTGATCAGTCTGGAGTAGTGAAGGGAGCTTTCGTTAAAGTGAATTTTGAACTGATAACGAATAATATTTAAGACCTTTTGAATCAATTGTGTCATCTTCATGGTATCTTCCATTTCAGATCCGAGCTCTGCATTGACAATATGAAGCGCAATAAATCCAGCCTCATCTTCAGGCAACGTAATGTTGAATTCTTGATTAATCATATCCAAAGCCTTCAAAGCCACTCGATACTCATTGGCGTAGAATGCTTTAATTTCAGACAATAACGCATTGTTGAAGTTCATTCCCTGTTTATAGCGTGATACGGCGAAGTTAATATGGTCTGTTAGCGTCAAATATATATTTTCATTCAGCTCTTTATCCAAGGACTGCTTGGCATATTGAATAATACTATCGGACACACGGATGTACTCCATCGGAATCTGCGCGAGCAGGGCATATAATTTGCCAGTTACATTTTTGGACTTCAGAAAAAATTCTTTCTCAATCTTCTCTGTGTCCACATCGTCTCCTTTTTTCTTCTGAAAACCAATGCCACTTCCTAAAAGCATCATCTCTTGGCGTCTTTCATTTACAGCGCAGACGACATTATTATTAATAATTCGCGTGATTTTCATACGAATCTCCTTTTAAAATGAAACGTTAACAGAATTTAGCAAATAAAAAAGACCATTAATAGTGCACACATGGTAATTATACTCTACATGTTTGCATATTAATCGGTCTTGCCTGCTGATCAGTAACAATCCTGATTATATTCATTATTTACTTGTACGATTATCTTAGTGGAAGGCGTTAAATTTGTCAATATAGTCATTTGGAGTACTTTCTATAACTTAAAACGATCCATTAAAATTATACGTTAAGCGTGCCGCTAAAATAGCGACTTCCATAGGAATATGTCCTTATACCTCGACATTTTATGGTTGAATGTTACTCCATCCGCTTACATCACATTGTCCATAATCATTATCACCCACAGCAACCATGGTACCATCCGATTTCAGTCCAATCGTATGGGCACACCCCGCCGAAACAGCTCTAATTCCGTGCCAGCCACGTACATCACATTGGTGATGTTTATTCGAACCCGCAGCAACCATTGTAGCGTCGGACTTAAGACCAACAGTATGATAACTCCCCGCTGCAACTGCTACAATATCGCGCCATCCGCTTACGTCGCATTCGCCATTATTATTTCTACCCACAGCCAATACCGTGCCATCCGATCTAAGCCCAACTGTATGAAGATACCCCGCCAAAACAGCCAATATGTCGCCCCAGTCGTTTACGTTACATTGGTTATACTTATTGTTACCAACTGCTGTTACCGTTCCGTCTATTTTTAAACCGACTGTATGCCAGTCACCCGTCGTGACCGATACAATATCGCGCCAGTTGCTCACGTTGCATTCCCCTTCATTATTTCGCCCCACCGCAACCACGGTGCCATCTGATTTAACCCCAACCGTACGGCACCAACCTGCCGAAACGGTTACAATATCGCGCCATTCGCTTACATTGCATTGGTCATGCTTATTCCAACCTATAGCAGTTACCGTACCATCAGATTTAAGACCAACGGTATGTGCATTACCGGTGTTCGTAGCCATATGAACATTACCCGCTGCAACTGCGACGATATGGCACCAATCGCTTACCTTACATTGACCATATTTATTATCACCCACAGCTATTACTGTTCCGTCAGATTTAAGAGCAACGGTATGACGGCGACCTGCCGCTATGGTACAGTTACGGAACCGTTTCGTCTCAAAAACCGCTTCCTTCCGTGAATTGTAGTCCATATCTTTCTCCCCTCCACCAATTGAAAATCCGCCGTTAGTTCAACTGTTAAGTCATAAAGTTTGTAGTTAAATCGCACTGTGAAAAAAGAAAGGCTCGCACAGGCAGGGTATTATTACTTCCCTGCCCAATACGAGCGTCTATGTCATATTGCACTCAAACGGTTGATCCGAATGTGTACTTTAGCAATCGTTTCATTTCATGTAGCGATAGTCTAATAGATCCTTCAAATTTGAAATTTTCTGCAACAGCTTTTCTCCGACATTGGTTTCCCTCACCAGCTTCCGCGCCAGTTCTTTGTCCACCAATCTTTTTAGAGATAACACGTCCGTTCCGTTACATAACACATCTTCTTTTGAATTAAATTTCTTGTGGGCAACGAGCTGCATGCCAAAGGAATTGTACAACAAGGTATATCCGGCAATGCCCGTTGTGGATTGATAGGCTTTGGAAAAACCGCCGTCAATCACGATCATTTTTCCGTTTGCTTTAACAGGGCTCTCTCCACTAATTTCTTTGACTGGCGTGTGCCCGTTAATGACATGTCCATGATCTGGATTCAAATCAAACTCCTGCAAGATTATTCGACAGATATCTTCATTTTCACGTAAATGGTAGTAAGGATTCTTTCTCTCTTTATGTGCTTCTTTATCTTGGATGAAATACCGCTCAAAAGTAGTCATTTCTCTCTTTCCAAAGAGCGAGGAACATTCCCCTGTCCAGATGTACCATACCATATCCGTCGCCAGATCTTCTGTCTCTTCCGGATGCGCAAAGGCGTAACGTAAATAATCTTCAAAAACATCAAGCAATTGACGGCCCGCATATGTCTTGTCTTCAATCTGCATTTCTTCCATATTTCCTTCTTCATCCAAAGGAATACAGCCGTGGATTAACAAATTCCCGTTGTACTTTAAATAAAGGCTACCCTTTTTCATGAGAAAATTCATATGTCTGGCCATCTTTTCGGAATGCTGAACGGAAAACAGCAGCTTTTCCATTACCTGGCGTTCTTCCTCCAGCAATTGTTCAGGCTTCTGCGGATTTATGGTTGCAAAACAGGTGTTTTCCAGCAGGTACGTTTTACCGCAGATGTTGATTTCATTGTTGTCGTAATCAATCTGCTCCAGCAAAAGTCTTTCAGACATATTAAAGTATGGGCGTCTCTTGATAATCGGGCTTTCAAGTTTAAACTGAATCATGGCAATGGCTTGGTGAATTTTGGTGATCTGCAGAATTTCCTGCTCCGATACATTATGTCCAGCCTGTAACTTAGGTCTGAAGGACGGATTGTCTTCGTAATATTTCTCCGCCAGGTTTAGCAGTGGGCGCAGATTGATTCCGTATACATCTTCAATGATGTCCAGATTATCGTATCTGGCGCAGATCCGAATAATATTCGCAAGGCAGACCAGAGAACCTGCGTAGGCTCCGATCCAGAGGACATCATGGTTCCCCCACTGTATGTCTACAGAATGGTAGTTGATCAGCGTATCCATAATTTTATCGGGGTACGGCCCCCGGTCATAGATATCTCCAACTACATGAAGATGGTCAACCACCAGGCGCTGTGTCGTATAAGCAAGGCCGATAATGAGATTGTCCGCCTGGCCCAAGGATATAATTTGCCGATATATTTCCTCGTAATAAGGATCCTTATTGTTGGTCGAATCCGTCTTGTATAAAAGCTCTTCTACAATATATACATATTGCTCTGGCAGAGCTTTACGCAATTTTGAGCGTGTATACTTGGAAGAGGCATAAGAAATAAGCTTAAGCATGTGTTCAATTGTTAGTCTATACCACTGGTTCAAAGCCTGTTTATTGCTCAGTTCCCCTATAACCAGCTGAATTTTTTCTTCCGGGTAATAAACCAACGCCGCAAAATCATTGATTTCTTGTTCCGTCCAAACTTCCCGGAATAATTCTTTGATTTTCTCTTTGACGGTACCCGAACCGTTTCGTAGTACATGCTGAAAAGCCTGAAACTCCCCATGCAAATCACTGACAAAATGCTCGGTTCCCTTCGGGAGATTGGAGATCGCTTCAAGGTTGATGATCTCTGTTATGATTTTTTCTTCCGTATCATATTTCTCGGCCAATAAATCTAGAAACTGCTCATCCAAAACAGATGTCCCCCTTCAAGGAAGTATGGTGTTGTATAGCCGGGTCCAAAAGCTTTAGACCTATATCAAATTACACTCTATACTTGGCATTGATTATATGGTAATTATCAGCATCGCCTTCCCCCATCATACTCCAGTTCATCATATATGAACAAATTTCATTGAATGGATTTGAATGAACCATGTTTGTAGTTATTTTAGGAATAAGAAGTGTGTTCAATCTGCTCTGGTCCCTTGAGGTTTTTTTACTAACTGCTATTTTACACAATGAAAAATAAACGATCTATTCTCAGAACTTGCTTGTTTAAATTCCCAATCCCCATATGTTTTAATTTTTGAAAAACCGATTTGTTTCAGCGACTCATTGAATTCTTCTTGATTTCGAAACCTCAGCTGCATTTTTTCATGAACTAACACTTTGTCTGTTTTAGTATTTTTTACAATTTCATAGAAAGTGTAAATATCTCCCTCAAACCCTTCATATTCTGTATAAATTTCTAAAGGATCTCCGCTTAGTCTATCTTTAGCTAAGTCAGGAGTTTTGTCCTTCTCCCATTCTTCCCATACTTTTACCAAAGGGTTTCTTGTATCAAAAATAAAGTGACCCCCGATTTTTAGGGATCGGAATACGTCTGAGATTACTCGCTTCCAACTGTCATCTGTAAGAAATACCTGTGCAACATTCGCTGTCATAATTACCGCATCATAGGTATTGGTTTGTAAATCCGCACTATCACCTATAATCCATTCCACACTTTCAGAATTATCTTTACTTTTCGCTATTTCAATCGCTTCTTCATTGGGATCTATAGCGGTAATTTTATAACCGCACTGAACAAGATGAGTAGTCCATCTTCCTGTTCCACAGCCCAGGTCAGCTATAGATTCTACTTGTAATCTCTTTAATAATGAAAGGAAAAATTCATCGTCTTTTCCCCAATGGTTAATCTGGTCATATACTAATGGAATCATAAATAATGTCTCCTCACTTTCAACAGCATTTTACTGTGCTCAACAGTTTGATGTCTCGTACATAAGTTATCCTGTTTTATTCTCACTCTGTGAACCAAACACTACCCTGGTTGCTTCTATAAAAGATAACATCATTGGTGAAAGCCACTTGTCTTTATGCCACAACATCTGTGTATATACCTGCAAGTCCGGAATTTGCCAAGGGAGGACAACAAGTTCTCCGCGTTCAACTTCAGATTCCGCGACGATCTCAGGAAGAAAGGCAATACCTATTCCTGAAATTGCACATTGTTTAATGGCTTCAGCACTTTGAAACTCTAAATATGTAATGCTATCAATGCCCTCTTTCTCAAATGACCGATCAAACATCGTTCGATAGGGACAACCCTTCTCATTTGTCAGGAACACTTCATCATGAAAATCTTCCAATTGCAGCACAGTTCGTTTGGCGAGTGGGTGATCTGGAGCAGCTAACAATCGGAAATGTTCTTCCAGCAAAGGTTCCACGGAAAGTCCACTCGAGCGAATGGGTTCATCCAACATATAAACAATATCCGTGGTTCCCTCAAAGAGCGTTTGCTTGAGCTCTTGATTCGGAACTGAGCGGAAAATTAGGCGAACTCCCGGATGCTGCGAACGAAACCGTTGGAAGACAGGTGGGAGCCGGTAGGAGCAAATAACCTCATTTGCACTTATCGTTAAGGTACCACTTAGTTTTTCATTATCATGGACAGCACTACGAGCTTCGTCCATTTTTTCAAGAACGCCTTGGGCGTGTGTTAAAAAGCGTTTACCCGCAGTTGTGAGCGCGAGTTGCTTGCCCAACCGATCAAATAGGCGAGCCCCTAGCTCATCTTCCAATGCTTTAATTTGCATCGTGACGTTGGAAGGAACGTAGCTCAGCACTTCCGCTGCCCGCGTGAAATTCAATGTTTTTGCAACCGTACAAAACGTATTCAGTTGACGCAATTCCATCCGATGATTCCCCCTTCATCTTTCAATTTTATTGAATACTATTATGAATTCTATTCACTTTTATTGAGAGTATCACAGCTCTATACTGAGTACAAGAGATCACAGTGAACCTGTGGTGTTTCATTTTGAAGGGAGCAATTATACGATGGATTATGAAATTTTTAACTTGGGTGATGTCATCTTACAATCAGGAATGACGTTACCAAACGCTTATCTCGCTTATCAAACTTACGGAAAATTAAATGAACAGAAAGATAATGTTATTGTCTATCCAACGGCTTTTGGTGATCAGCATGTTCAGAATGAATGGCTCATTGGCAGTGGGATGGCACTGGATCCAGAGAAATATTTTATTATCGTTCCCAATTTGCTGGGCAATGGACTCTCTTCCTCTCCCAGTAACACGCCTCCTCCATTCGATCGCGCTAACTTTCCACAGGTAACCATCTATGACAACGTACGTTTCCAGCACCAACTGCTGACCGAAAAATTCGGTATTGAAAAGATTGTTCTCGTCGTCGGGTGGTCGATGGGTGGTATTCAGGCATTTCAATGGGGGGCAAGTTACCCGGAGATGGTTGAACGAATCGCACCTTTCGGAGGCATCGCCAAACCTTGGCCACACACATTTGTGGTCCTGGAAGGCGTGAAAGCTTCGCTGCTATCTGCAGTCGGCTTCGACTCAAGTAAATTAAACCAACTAAGTTCTACAGACATGCGTGCCGTTGGTCGGGTCTATGCAGGATGGGGACTATCACATGCGTTTTATAGAGAAGAGCTATACCGTGAGATGGGATTTGACACACTGGAGGATTTTGTAGCTGGTGTCTGGGAAAATAGCTTTATGAATATGGATCCGCATAATGTTCTGGCCATGTTATGGACAGGCCAACATGCTGATATCAGTGCAAATCCCTCCTATAACGGAGACTTTGATAAAGCACTTCAGAGCATAAAAGCTTATGCCTGTATCATGCCGGGAAGCACGGATCTCTTCTGCACTGCGGACGATAATGAATACGAAGTTAAGCGTATACCTAATGCTGTCTTGAAACCAATCCAATCGATCTGGGGCCATTTTGCCGGTCGTGGAATCAACAGTGCCGATAATCAATTTATTGATGAGAATCTAAAACACTTGTTGTCACTTAGCACTAATGAATAGATCGTCACTTGCATGGGAATTCAGTGAAGAGAAGCGTTGATCTTTCAGAGGGAGAGCTCCCCCAGCAGTGGTGTTGTTGAGTGATGATGTAGAAATTAAGCAACCAGCAATAATGAAGTTGAGGACCTTATCCGATGTTTCTTTTGCATCCTCTGCCAGTCTCATTTCTATGTCTTTCATCTTTAATTCCACCGGATAACTCACTCTGGTTGGCATTACAAACACACCTCCAAGATGATCTTGAAGGTGTGTTTGATTAATACATATTCCTAATGATTATAACTACAATTAAGTAAGTACAGTCATCGCCTCTCTTGTGAATGGAACCAGATCATCAGTACGTCCTTCTTGAATTTTCTTAACCCATTCAGGGTCGACTAGAAGAGCACGGCCTACAGCAACCAGATCAAACTCATCATTCTGAAGTCGTTGTACCAATCCCTCGATACCGACGTTACCTGCGCCTTTACCTTCTGTGAACAGACTTGTAAAGTCACCATCAAGACCAATCGATCCAACAGTGATTGTCGGTTTACCAGTCAGTTTTTTGGTCCATCCAGCAAAATTCAGATCAGACCCTTCGAATTCCGGCTCCCAGAAACGGCGTGTGGAACAGTGGAAGATATCGACTCCAGCTTGAACCAACGGTGCGAGAAGCTGCTCCAGTAATTCCGGTGTTTCAGCCAATTTAGCCTGATAATCATCTGTCTTCCACTGAGATAAACGCAGTACAATCGGGAATTCCGATCCCACTACTTTACGGCAAGCCTCAATCACTTCAACTGCAAAACGTGTGCGAGCCATCATATCTCCACCATAACGATCGGTACGAGAGTTGGTTTTCTCATACAGGAATTGGTCGATCAGATAGCCGTGTGCTCCATGGATTTCAACACCATCGAACCCAACGCGTTTCGCTTCTGAGGCTGCTTGTGCGAATTCCTGAACGATTGTAGCAATCTCAGCTTCCGAATAATCATTAACATGACCTTTGGCTCCCATATGCCAGATCTGTGGAATAATTCGACCGCCAGCTTCATGTACTTCAGATACAACATGTGCCCAACCATTCATCGCAGCTTCGCCATAAAAGTGAGGCACATTGGCTTGATTGGATGCATCCGGATGATTAATTATTGTCCCTTCTGTCACAATAAGCCCCACTGCGTTCTCTGCTCTACGGCGGTAATAGCCCGCAACATTCGAACCCGGGATACCGTCCGGAGAAAATTGACGCGTCATCGGCGCCATCACGATTCGATTGGATAACTTCAAGTGACCTAACTCTATAGGTTGGAACAATGCTTCTACGGATTGAGAATAATTCATAATAACCTCCACATATTTCGTTTTATATAAATTGACCTAGGGGATGTTAAACAGCAACCAGCCTGGTTAACAGCTAGACGTTATTTCCAAATGAATCAATACACGATTTTTATCGAAAAGCCCCACCTCCTTCAAGGTTTCGTGGTGTATTAATCCGCCTTTAATTATTTTTGACTTCGTAGTCAAGAATTTCACAAAAAAAAGATCAAGACATGATCATGCCAAATGAAGTACGCAGAACCGTCTCGATCTGTTCACGGGATGAACCTGATTTCTCCATAACTCTCACACCAAGAATGGTGTTATTTAGATAAGATGCAAGCTCTATACTCGTATACCGGTTGGAAATTAACTGTTGATTCTGGCCACTACTTATGATCTTCTCTAATACCAGTTGAATCTCTTCTGCCATGAGCTCAGCTTCTAGTGTGACCTGCTCGTCATCTGTTCCGAATTCGAGTGATGCATTCACAATTAGACACCCTTGGCAGCTAGTTTCATCGTCTAAAAGGGAATATCGTAAGGTATTCAGTTTATCAACGGGAGACGAATCCAGGGCTTCAATCTGTTTCAGTTTCGCTATAACCTGTTCACGGTAAAGTGCCAGCGCCTTCAGGAACAACGATCGCTTGTCTTTAAAAACACAGTACAAACTTTGCTTTTTGACTCCTGTAGTACGCGTAAGGTCCTCATAAGAAGTTGCTTTGAAGCCTTGATTCCAGAACACTTCCATAGACTGGTGTAATACACGATCGACATCAAATTCTCTTGGTCTGCTCATGGGATTAATGTATCAGTTTTTGACCATGTAGTCAAGAACTGATCATTTTACATCTAATCTCTACGGTATTTTCCTGCAGGTCCATTGAATGCGGTCTAACTCTTCCGGTAAGCAACCTTGTGAAAAGCATTAATATAACGAAACAGTGCTTCACCATCATCAGGCACATGCGTACTTGTATCCAGCGGCAGCATCATTGCCTGATACGGCTCTGGCACCATTCTATATTGATGGACATAGGAGGTTAGGATGAACCCGTTGCGTTGCCAGAACTGAATGCGCTCCTGATGAGCCTCCGTTGTCCCGAACTCCGCCTCGATAATCATACCTTTGATCCGGTGCTCCCTTAACGCCCAGGCTCTGAGCTGCTCTAGCATCCAGGTCCCTATGCCCCACCCACGCAACTTCTGTTCAACCGCGAGGTAATCGATGATCAGGATGCGCTCCGCAACCATCCCCTCCAGTCCAGTAACAGCCATCGCAACCACTTCTCCATGATGCACGCCTGTGTGTAAATAACCAATCTTCCGGTCCAGCATACTGCGCAGAATCGCTTTTGTCTTAGCGCCGCTTTGAAAAGCCTCATGATAGATGCGCTCCATCCGCGCCCACAATGCTTCATCCCACTCCTCTGTAGTCGTAAACTCTAATTCCAGCATCTCATTCGCCTCCAGCTTTAATTCAGATTTATCGTGATTCAAGACATGTAAGAGATATTCCTTCCGGTTTAATGGATTATGATCGTATCTTGTGCATGAAGGCACTTCACCATCGAAGGGCTGATAGCCATAAAATCCGGGCGGGTTCGACCTCTTTTTTCTGCGATTCTGAAGACTGTAGCATGTCTTTAATCTTAAAAGTTTATGTTTTTATCGTTCGCATACCTGGCGTATATTCACAAAATTCATCTACCCTGCCCATTAACGTAATGAAGGCTGCCGGCTAACACAGGCAGCTTCATTTTCGTCGTTTATTCAATTATAGTTTCTACGTTAGCGTAATAAAGCATTAACTTTTAATATCTTCTTTAGCCTTTTGTCTATATCGAATTATGGAAAGAGGTAAATTAACTACTCCAAGAATAAAAGAAGAGCTAATAGATATCCATTGAGATATTGAAGGATAATTTGGTTTTCCGTCTCCTACAGGTCCTATTTTGGGTTGGTGGCTATCCCACAAAACATATAAGAGACCAACAGCAGGTAACAATATGCAAATTACACTTGCAACTATATGTAACACATACTTGTTCAATCCTACCCCTCCATTTATTGTATTCATGTCTTGAACTCTGTTTATATTATAACGTTATCTAAAACGGGAAATTACACTAACTTACTCCTTAGTTTAACAAAAAAAATTCTCCTTTAAGATATTTCCTAAAATAGTTTTCAATAACTGATGGAAAATTTGCCGCTAAGGATTGTTGTTCATATCGACCAAATAAAAAATTCTTCTAATAACTCGACATAATTCTCTTCCAGTTGATTTACTTTGCTATACGATGAAATAAATACTTTCCTATTATCAGATGAAAGATGCAAATTTGAGAATTGTTAGTTGTGGTGTAACAAGGCTTGGAGGTTAGTACTCGCCTCAATCGGAACATAAATGTATGCGGAAACCGTCGATAAGCTTGACTTCATTCGCTGCGAACTTAATCCCATCACATCAAACTTTGGTGCAGTTGGACCTACTATCATGGGGTTAATGAGTTATGAATTATAAAACAAAGAAAGCAGCTGATCACTTGGGTCAGCTGCTTTCTTATTGTTATAGAAGGTTTTATACATCGTTAAGAGGCATGTAACAAACGAAGATGATACAAGTGTTTATTTATTGCAAAGATTTTTTCGTTTGTTTTCTTTTAGATAGAGAGTTATCAAGCAACGTTGTTACGATGCCAATCACAAGGGCAAGCGCACCGATCCATGGGATGTAGTTCAACAAACTGTGGTTGACAGCAATACCCCCGATACCAGCTCCGGCAGCCATTCCAACTTGTCCAATCGCGCTATGCAAACTAAGTACAATACCTGAAGCAGCGGGAGCGAGACTTATAAGCTGAAATTGGATCGGCGTACCTGAGGACCAGGCTGCTATTGCCCAGAAAATAAGTAATATATATAGAAGAAATATGGATTGGCCTATAAGCGGGAACAACAGTAATGCAGTGGCGTGGAGTATCATTCCACCAGCTAGGGTACGGAATGTACCCCATTTATCTGTACTGAGTCCTCCTATTTTGGAACCAATAGCACTAGCGATACCAAATATAAACAGGGCTACCGTTACACCTTGATCACTCATGCTAAATATATCAAGGAGATACGGTGAAATGTACGTAAATAAAATGGAATATGAGCCTAACCACACGAACGTAATCAGTAACGCTGCTGCGATACGCGGTTGCATGATGAATTTAAACTGATCACGCAAAGGAACAACTTCTTCAGCAACTACTTTGGGTATGATCAGCAGCGCTAGGAATAAGAGAATAAGTCCTATTACTCCAAGACCAATAAATATGATGTTCCAATCATAATGGGAAGCTACAACCCTGCCTATGGGTACACCGATAACTAATGCCGTACTATTTCCCATAATAACAGTAGCAATTGAACTGCCTTGCTTTCCTGGAGCAGCCAAAACCGCAGCAAGAGTAAGGAGCGTAACCTGAATAACACCGGCACTAAGTGCTGAAATAATTCTAGCTACGATAAGCATCTCATATCCTGTTATCGTTGCAATTAAAATGTTAATAACAGAGAATACAGTTAATGCATAAACTAAGAGTTTTTTTCGATCTAATTTAGATGTGAAAGCAATTAAAAAAGGAGTACCTACGCCAAATGCTATAGAGAACACTGTAATTAGCTGTCCAGCAGAAGAAACTGAAATGTTGCTAGATTCAGCAATTTTGTCTAGGATCCCGGCAATAACATATTCTGATGCGCCATTAAGAAAACTAATTACAGCTAATAAATATATTTTCCACATATTTTTCAACAATTTCACCTTCTTATTTCTGTATTTCTAGAAAAATAGATTAATTAACTATTCACTAAAATAAATATTCTACATTCACTCATCTGGGACAAAACCATTTTCTATATATGCCCCTTCTATTGAATTAGTAGCTAAAGACCTTCCCATATTAAAACATCCGCTAATCGAATGGTTAGACTCATTTGTGTGTTCCACCTTTCAGTGTTAACTCCGTAAGAGATTTCTCCATATTCAGAGTAATCCTACTTATCCGTCTGTAATACATTTTGTTTTGCAAAACTTATGTTACTTTTATTATTCAAATAAATATATACATTTTGGCATTTTAGTTTGAATTAACATGAGATCACATTTGTTACTCAAAAGTAACGCAGTGTTTTTTAATATTATGTAGAAAGAACAATTTTTTTTGGTTTTACTATGCAGCACCATGACAAAAACGGCAGCGTTCCAGAAATAACTTGGAATCACTGCCGCTATTAATAACACCAAATTAGGCTTTGACTGTGTACATCAATTCTTTTTCATTAATTGTGGTACGCCCAGCCGATTGGACATCGGTATATTGAACCATGTTCGTAATAATGACCGGGGTAATCATATTGTAACCCGCTTTTTCGATCTCTTCACGGTCAAATTCTATCAATAGATCACCTACGGATACTTTTGCTCCTGCCTGAATCTTGGGCGAGAAAAATTGGCCTTTCAGCTTTACCGTATCAATCCCGATGTGAATCAGCATCTCTGCGCCAAGATCACTTACGAGACCAATAGCGTGACCACTCTTAGAAACAGAGAATACTGTGCCGTTAACTGGGGAAACTGCACGTCCTTCTGAAGGTTGAATGGCAAATCCTTTACCCATCATTTCTTCTGAAAAAGCAGGATCTGGAACCAGGCTAAGTGGCTTAACTTCCCCACTCATAGGGCTGAATATTTGTTCATCCTGTAATTTAGTGTCTTCAGCTACTACAGGTATAGTTGCAGACGTTGCTGATAGTGCAGGTACCTCTTCCTGGAAGCCCAGAAAATAAGTAATTATGCTAGCTACAACGAATGCAATTAAAGCAGCAATCAGTGCAAAGAGCAGGTTGCTAATGTCTGGACCGACATATGAGGCAGCTCCCGGAAGACCTACAGTGCTAATGAAATAGGCTTTAATAGAAAAGGTTCCCAGAAACGCCCCAGCGACTGCGCCCCCAATGAGCGCTGCAATAAATGGTTTTTTGAATTTCATGTTAATTCCGTACATGGCAGGCTCCGTAATTCCCATAAGAGCGGTCAGTCCTGTAGAATATGAAAGTGATTTGGTTTGGGTGTTTTTAGACTTAAAGCCCACACCAAATGCAGCACCACCCTGGGCCATATTAGCTGCGAACATTAACGGAACGATAAAATCGTAACCAAGTGTTGCAATCGAACCAACTGCAAGCGGCAACAGTGCATAATGCATGCCTGTAATAATCAGCACAGACATTGTGCCACCAATCAAGATACTTGCCAAAATGGATGCGTTATCAAATAACCATCTGATACCCCCAGATAAACCGTTTCCAATAACGCCACCCAGTGGCCCGATCGCGATCAAGGTTAGTGGTACCATGATGAGTAACGTAACAGTTGGTACAACAATCAGTTTCAGTGAAGAATGAGTGATGCGGTCAATCGCTCTCTCCACGTAAGCAGCGATCCAGATTGCAATGACGATGGGAATAACCGATGATGCATAGGATGTGGCAATAACCGTAATGCCTGCAAACGAAGTATTACCCTCTTGAAGCAACGCTGTAATGGTTGGATGCATGAGACCAGCCGCTAGTGCAGCACCTACATAAACATTGCTCCCCATTTTCTTCGCAGCACTAATGGCCAGAATAATAGGCAGGAAGTAGAATGCGCCATCGCCAACCGCAGACAAAATGATATAGGTTGAACTTGTATTTGTCATCCAACCAAGAGCCACCAGAATGGACACGATCCCTTTAATCATACCTGCGCCAGCAATTGCTGGCAGGATTGGCGTGAACATGCCCGAGATGAAATCAAATAATGCGCTGATCGGATTTCTTTGTTTCTTTCCACCTTTTGGAGCACTCTCTCCGTTAGGCTTCATGCTCATATTGTTCACTAGTGCTTTGTACACTTCGGAAACTTCATTGCCAATAATCACCTGAAACTGTCCACCGTTTTCCGTTACACCCATAACGCCAGGTGTGTTTTTTAACGTTGTTCTGTCTGCTAGATTGTTATCGTTTAGATTGAATCTGAGTCGAGTCATACAGTGCGTAACTTGATCGATATTCTCTTCCCCACCAACCAGTTTGAGAATATCTTTGGACAATTGTTGTTTATCCATGATGTAAGGCTCCTTCGACGTATATTAAGGTAGTAAAGCTAAATTTTTGAGGATGGCAAAACAAACTCATTATGTTTTCATATGACAGCTATTGTGACATTCTTAAGCAGACTAAGGAAGCTCAACAAGCTTGAAACTGGAACTAGTTAAGGGTAGGTTGGTTTATTCGTTGCCACCTTCGTTCTCTGACCATGGACGCGTTAGCCAGTTATAATGGAAGTGCGAAACATATGTTATAACGTCATGTTACTCAGAACAGAGAAGAAAATATATATTGTTTAAGTGTTTAGTTTCCTTTGACACGAAATGATTTTTGTAACAAAAATGTAACGTGTTGTTTTTTGAAAACAGGTAATGTATACTGCCTAAGCAGGTTACCTATTATTTTTATTATGGTCTAAGGGAGTGCATATCCATGTTCACCAGTGAACAAATCTCATCCTATAATGAATTGGAGCTATCTTTATATAATTATATTTCTCAGAACATGGAAAAAGTGGCGTACATGCGGATTAGAGAGCTGGCCGATGAAACTCATGTATCTACAGCCACCATTATGCGATTTTGCAGAAAGAATCAATGTGAGGGATTTTCGGAATTCAAAGTAAAACTTAAAATGCTCGTTTCCCAAAAAGATAAACTAACGAAGCAGGAGTTAAAAAGTCCACATCATGCTGTGTATGAGTTTTTTGAACGTTCTCAATCTCCTGAATTGGAGGAGAACATTCGGACGGCAGCAAAGTTAATTGCTAATGCCAGTAGCGTTATTTTTATTGGTATCGGGAGCTCCGGAATAATAGGCGAGTATGGAGCCCGATTTTTTTCAAATCTAGGGATCTGTTCCGTGTACATAAAAGATCCTCATTACCCCATCCATACCAGAATTCAAAAAGACAGTGTTACGATTGCATTATCTACGCGAGGTGAAAACCCGTTTGTACTACCTTATCTCCAACGGATCAAGCAGGAGAAAAATAAAATTGTGGCGATAACGAACGATCGCCAATCCACCATGGCTAAAATATCAGATGTAAGTATCCCTTATTATGTAAAAGAAGAGTATTACGAATCCACGAACATCACCACTCAGGTTCCTGTTACTTTCCTGTTGGAATGGCTGGGACGAGAGGTTTTCAAGGAAATGGTAAATACAGAATTAGAGCTATGAGAGAGAACTCGATCTTTTTATAAATACGCACCAGAAAGAGAGCCTTCTAGGCTCTCTTTTCAGTCTTTATGACTCTCTATGGGATGACTACGTTAGATGCTTTCCATTACTTTTTTCCCTCGTGTTGCTGCAATTTGCGTCATAATCATTAGGATGATGATTACAATCATTCCAATCATAGCAGGTGTGAAACTATTGGAAGCATCATGAATCCAACCCAGCAATATTGGACCCATCGCTCCAATAACATACCCGGCAGATTGCTGCATCGCTGACCAGGAAGTTGCATCGTTCACATTGGTTGTAGAATCAATCGGTAACATCAGGTTTAAAGTGAACAAGCCCCCTGCTCCAACTCCAAAGAGTACAACGGAAACCATCGGTATGAAATTCATCATCAATAAAATCAAACCAACAATCATGAACAGAGATTCACCAACCATCCATACTCTTCTTGAGGGAAAGTTCTTCAATAATACAGGAAGTATAAAGCTAATCGGGATTTGGATTACAACAAATATGGTCAGACAAAGCGTTGCATAGGATTTGCTATACCCCATTTCCTGAATCATTAACGGGAGCCACGCTGTAAAAGAATAAAACAACATAGCCATTAATCCAAATGAAAGCGTAAGCGTCCATGCGCTTCTATTTCCCCAAGGAAGTTTAATTTGCGGACGTTCTTTTATTTCACTCACATGAACAGATTCAGACCGCGGCTTCACCATGATCCACCAAACGATCGCTGCCACAAAGGCAATTAATGCCCACCCTCCTACCGCTGTCTGCCAAGAATTGAAGTATGCCTCTAAGGGAATGGATACCATTGAACTAACTGCAGCCCCTACAGTGATCGCAATACTATAGAGTGCAATCATAGATGGAACATGATCGGGAAAATATTTTTTAATAAAACCTGAAGTTAACGGGCCAATCGAAGCGATCCCGATACCTACGATTAATGCAGATAAAAGTAAAACGAACGTAGACTGTGTAAATAGCCGAGTGCCTATTCCGATTCCCACCACAATCAGGGAATATCCAATGATTCGTTCTATTCCCCATCTCCCACTTGCTTTGACGGCAAAAGGTGAAAATACGCCCATACATAGTACAGGTATAGAAGTTAGCAAACTGGCTAGTGCAGCGCTCATCCCCAGATCTTCCCGAATCGTATCTAGCAGCGGAGATATAGAATTAATAGCTGGGCGCAAATTCAATGTAGCAACAAATAATGCAATTATTAAAAACATTTTTTTTCTCATATTCTGCTCCCTAATCGTTCAAATATCAATATTAAATTAAGAAAGAGCCGCTGACTGGCGGCCCTTTCTTAATTTATTCTGTAGGCCTGTACGCTAATCTGTAATATACGTATTCCAACATCAGCACCTGTTGCTATTCACGAAACAAGCTGCTCCCGTTGCTCTGAATGATATCTTTATACCAGTGGAAGGATTTCTTACGATAGCGTTCCAATGTTCCTGAACCATCATCATGACGATCCACATAGATGAATCCGTACCGTTTTTTCATTTCTGCAGTTGTTGCACTAACCAAGTCAATACAACCCCATGTTGCATAGCCCATTAATTCAACACCATCTTGGATGGCTTCAGCGACTTGAAGCAAGTGCTCCTTCAAATAATTGATGCGATAATCATCAATAACTGTTTTGTGGCCATGCTCGTCCGTGATCAGTTCATCTACGGCTCCTAATCCATTTTCAACGATGAATAATGGTTTCTGATAACGATCATACATCGCATTCATGATGTACCTTAAGCCTTGGGGGTCGATCTGCCAACCCCAATCACTCGCGGCCAAGAGCGGATTTGGGACACCACCAATCAGGTTTCCTTCTCCTTTAATTTGCTTGGCAGGATCAGCCGTTTCACAACAACTTTGATAGTAGCTAAAGGAAATAAAGTCAACGGTGTTTTTCAATATTTCTTCGTCGCCAGGTTCAAAATGAATAGTAATCCCGTTATCTTTCAAATAACGTTTCATGTAGCCTGGGTAGTAACCACGCACATGGACATCCGTGAAACCTGTATTCTTATGATCAGCTTCCATCACTTTGATCATATCATTAGGGTCAGGAGTCAATGGGTAAATCGGCATAGCAATGACCATACAACCAATTTTGAAATCAGGGTTAATTTCATGCCCTATTTTAACCGCCAGAGCACTTGCAACAAACTCGTGGTGAACCGCTTGGTACAGATCCTGTTTGCTAAGTTGATCCGCATGCGTGTTAATCCCGCCGCCCACAAACGGGTGTTCCAGAATAGAATTAATCTCGTTAAATGTAAGCCAATACTTCACTTTGTCTTTATATCTGTCGAAAATGGCTCGCACATACCGTTCATAGAAACCGATCATTTTTCGATTCGCCCAGCCATCATATTCCCTAACGAGATGTAGAGGAGTCTCATAATGAGAGATCGTAACTAGAGGTTTAATTCCGTATTTCCGGCACTCGTCAAAAAGGTTGTCGTAAAATTGGAGGCCTTTTTCGTTTGGCTCAAGTTCATCCCCTTTGGGGAAGATTCTGGACCAGGCGATAGACGTGCGGAAAACTTTGAAACCCATTTCGGCAAGGAGTTTAATATCTTCTTTGTAGCGATGATAGAAGTCAATTGCGATTAACTTCATATTCTCCTCTGTTGGTTCTGTTGTTGGAGGTGTCTGAATGCCGTGTGGCATGATATCCGAAATGGATAGTCCTTTCCCGTCCTCTAGATATGCACCCTCAATTTGGTTCGCAGAGACGGAACCGCCCCACAAAAAACCATTAGGAAATTGAAATGTTTTACTCATTTGGTAAGCCCACCTTTCTTTTAAACCTTCAGCTGATCTGGACAAAAAACGAATCCCGCTTTATCGGTTTTTTTATCATGTATTTGTTTGCACAACTTATGCTACATAGATTAATTCATAAAATATATGTTATTTCGTATTTAGTTCAAGGTATCACAGATTCACATTTGTAACATAAAAGTAACACAGTGTTTCGAAGGATTGCTGCATGCTAGCTCGAGGGTAACTTTACTTTTAATAAGCGGAATGGCTCCGGTCAAACAGGGTGCAGCCTCCTCACTTGCGAGCACCGTCACCTCGTTATTCAATTGTACGGCCTCATTCAAACACGAAAGAAACCCAAGGTCTATGAATCACCTGGGTTTCTCGACTATTAGTTGTGGTGGTTGTACTCACCCCTACACACAGCTTTTAAGTTGTTTTATTAGCTCATCGCAGGCTGAAGAGTTTCCAGCAGTTTCTTAATCTCTTCATCATAGTCCAGTTGGAATAATGGAATTACCTCATCTAATTTTTGCTGGTACAAATCCGGATCCTGGATACCAAGCGTTGCTCGTAATTCCTTTTCTTCTTCTGAACCATTGTCGTTCAGAATCATGTCCAGCACATGACCTTTAAAATATTCACTTGGAGGAAGGATCAAAGCATTCATCAGGAATTGCATAAAAAAGAGATGGTTATCTTTTTCCTGATCCGCTTTTTTCATCGCTTGCTTCGTAAATAAGTTGATATATTTCTGAGCAAAATCCACTCCTTTCAGTTCATAAGGCCCACCATGTTCTACCCCTCTCCAACGAAGGTCAGCCACGGAACTAAGCCACCAAGCCGGATCGATGGCCTGCTGCATACGCAGCAATACGTTCCGTTCAAACTGCGGATCGGGATGCAAGCGCTGTGCTTCCAAACATTTTCCTATAGTCTCAGCTTCGATCGCAGCAACGGTGATGCCTTGTCCATGAATTGGATCAAAGCTGCAAAATGCATCACCAAGGACGAGTAAACCAGATGGCCAATCTTCCATGAGTTCAAAATGCTGACGAATAGACTCGGATATACGATATCCGCGCGGCCCTTGCACAGGCTCCAACCGTTCCATCAACTCCACAATTTTATCTGAAGCAAATAGATGCTTGAGTTGTTCTTGAAACTCCTCTGGCTGAGTTGAAGGATACTCCTCCCCTCCAGCATTGAAAAGAATGAGTCCAGCGATATCATCTTCAATGCGCGTAAATATGCCTGCACGAATACCTTGCTCAGGATCTGAATCAGACATCACGAATTCATTTGGAATAGAGGATTTTATTTTGTAATAACGAGTGCTATAACCAAGAGATACCTTTAGCACTTCTGGTTCTGGCACATTCAACCTTATTTTATCAAGCCACCTAATCAATTTGGAAGAACGTCCTGAGGCATCAATAACCATATCCGCTGGAAGTTGGTCTTCCCTTTTTTCACCGCTTCTTTCTTTGGTATAAATGCCTGTAACAGCATGCTGGTCTTCAGATACGATGAGTCCGGTAACTTCCATACTTGTTAAGAAGCTTATATGAGGGATATTTTGGATTCGTTTGCGCAGCACCCATTCCAGCAAAGCTCTGCTGCACGATGCAATTTTTAATGAAGAAGGATCCTCTTTGTTAACTAATGTACCGTATCGATTAGTAACTATAAGCTTCTCATCGTGTGAAGAGATCGCTCCCAATGCTATCAATTCGTCATTGTATCCTGGGAAATAATGTTCCATAATTAGCGCGCCGCGTGGTTGTACACGGTGTGGATGAAAAGATTGAGGCACACCCTGTCGGTTATTTGGCTCCGAAGGGAATTCATCCCTCTCAATCACACATATTTCCTCATAATAATCAGCTAACATTCTTGCAGTAATTAATCCAGCAATCCCTGCTCCGATCACCACAGCTTTTTTCATGTCAGACACCGAAGATTCATCCTTTCTAGAAATTAGATTTTAATCTACACTTGTAGATCAATCAAAATATTACTTATAATACCAATATATAATCAAAATTTCTTTTATAGTAAGAATCAATATAGCGTTGGTATATAGTTAAACTACGATATGGAAGTGGTGTAGATGAAAATCATTGAAAAAAAGCTTGATTTAAGAGTTGCCCGGACTCATAAATTGTTAATTACGGCCTTTAGAGATCTGTTATCTGAGCAAGGCAAACTATTCAGCAATATCACGATTAATGAGATATGTGACAAAGCGATGGTTCACCGTACAACGTTTTACAAATATTTTGAGGATAAATTTGCGCTGTTGTCCGCTACCCTCACGTGGGTTCTTCAGGATTATTTACAAATGAGTATAGAAGATCGGCTTCGGCAGCCCTTGCAAAGCCTATCTAGATTCATGTTGGAGAATTTACTGGAGCCGATTGTTCAAAACCAGAAGAATGACAAGGGATTTACTGACTTTTTCGAAAACTATATCGGAGATATATCCAGAAGAGATTTTCTGGAATTAAAAAGAAGAGGTAAACCATTTTCACCTCCCATAGAACTCTTAGCCGAATATCATTCAGGGGTCATTAGTTTACTTGTGACGTGGTGGATATATCATCTTGAAGAAGATGTTACGGCAGAACAGATGGATGAGTATTACTATCAAATGGTTAACGAGAAAATCATGTTAGATTAGCATGAAGCTCACTCTACGCGACGTACCTAGCCAAGTTATCCAGCCTGACCTATTTTCACCACCAGAATAAGAAGGTATCTTATTGTTGAGATAAAATAAAAACCGATGGGCATTTTACTTATGTAAAGTCCCATCGGTTTCTTTAGTTTTAGGATAGTTCGGTTGAAGGCCACAGATGCTGTGAATCTAAAATATAAGTCGATAAAATTATGTCTACTGATCAAAAAAATGGGTTACTATGTAGCAAACTAGCAATGGTTGCTTACCAGAGGCCTATGAAGTAACAACCACCTATATTCATCTTACGAGTTATATTCATTGTAAGCATCTTCAGTCGTCTGCACGTTCTTCAGATACACGATCTGCCCTGACTCGTTCACACGCATAATATCTATACCCGCCTTCGCATACACCGTGCCATCTACTGCTTGCCCGCATACTGCCCAGTTAGTTCGATAACTGCCGTCGGGCTGAAGAACCCATGCATCCGACATATGTTTAATGTCTTTATTGTATTCATAAAAAGTCTTAATAACCACCTCGAATCCTGTACAACTGCTACCGTTTGAAACAATTTCAGCATTCTGCGTGAACAGGGATAACAAGTCCTTCATAGCCCGATCGTCAGTGCGAGATGCATCAAACAAGCGAAAATAATTATTTAACATCGTGATGTTTGCATCGGTGTTCAGAGAGTTGGTAGTATTGCCAGCGGTAAGGCCATAAATCTATCCTTTTCAAATTAAAAATTAATACTTGTTGATTACCAAAACTCTTCTTAAACTCTGAAGTACCAATTTCATTTCATTCGGGGTCATTGAACAGTGCATACGGTGGGCGTGACTAGGCGGAAAGTTGTGACTGTGAATGTCTTCTCTTCAGTGAAGAAATCTCGTTTGGTAGTGAAATGTAAAAACTTCATAAATTCCTTCGTTTTTATACGACTCCTTCTTCATTTGCGTCCTGTAGTATGTCTTACATCGGGATAACGAAGGAGCACAACGAATGAAGAAAACGATAATGTTAACCTTACTCATAGTCATTACGGCAGGAATGATCTGGTTCAACTGGGGGCTTGTTAGGACAGGTCAGAATCAGCCGGACTCTACATTTGGCACCAGCGGCTGGCAGGAAAATAGGCTTATTGCACATGCATTTGGTGGAGTTAACGGGGCTAGCTACACCAATTCTTATGAGGCGTTTATAACCAATTACAATAGAGGGTACCGTTTGTTCGAGGTTGATCTGGTGCAGACGACGGACGGGAAACTTGTAGCCAGACATGATTGGTCGCAGAAGCTACAGCCGGATTTGGCCACTCATCGCGGACGAAACGTAACAAAGCTTCAGTTTGCAAACTCGCTTATTATGGGAAGATTCCGCCCTCTTACCCTGCCGGACATACTGCAGATGATGAAGCAATATCCTGATTTTGACTTAATTGTGGATACGAAAGCAGGCAGCAAAGAGCAAATTCAGCAGCAGTTTGCGCATCTAGTCAATGAGGTTCGACGTACGGATCCTGCACTGCTCAACCGGATTATACCTGAAATTTTCAGCCCGGAAATGTATGACACGGTTATGGGAATCCACCCCTTTCCAAACAAAATATATTCACTTTACAAAACTGGCGCCTCCGCCGAAAGTATTGTAGAATTCGTAAGGGACAAACAACTGACAGCGGTCGCCATGCCTGTATACCGTGTGTATCTAAACCCCAATTTAGTTCCAACACTACATAAGTTTGGGGTAAAAAGCTATGTTCACACCGTCAACAGCAGACCGGTTATGCAGATTCTGTCCAGGTTCGGGGTGCATGGATTTTACACGGATCAGGAAAAATCACCAGAGGAGCTGATGCTTGCAGACGCTCCCCCCGGCCATGTTGAATTTTCGGGATACATGAGTTCCGGATTAGTAAATATAAGAAATATCGTGATGAAGGTGAGAAATAATGGCTATAAATAACATTCTTGTTGTAGACGATGAACCGGAAATTCGAGAAGCGCTCGTTATTTATTTGAAAAGCGAAGATGTGGATGTATTAACTGCCTCTAACGGATTGGAAGCGCTGGAAATTCTTGAACAAGAAACCATTCATCTTATTATCATGGACAACATGATGCCACAGCTCGATGGAATTAAAACGACATTTAAAATTCGTGAAAACAAAAATATACCGATCATTATGCTTTCCGCCAAGTCAGAAGATAGCGACAAGATTTTGGGACTCAACGTTGGGGCTGATGACTATATTACGAAGCCGTTCAATCCTCTAGAGCTGATCGCTAGAGTCCGATCTCAGCTGCGCCGGTTTACGAATTTAGGTTCCTTCCAGTCAAACGGGGATGAGCTCATTCAAGTAAGAGGACTCGTGCTGAACAAAAGCTCGAAGACTGTTGAGATAGATGGAGAGGACGTCAGATTGACCCCGAAAGAATACAAAATTTTGGAGCTGCTGATGGAGAACAAGGGCAGAGTTTTCTCAATCGAAGAGATTTATGAGCGCGTGTGGAATGAACTGATCTTCACTTCAGAGAATACGGTTGCCGTACATGTGAGAAACATTCGTGAAAAAATTGAAATCAATCCCAAAGACCCAAAATATTTAAAGGTGGTATGGGGAATTGGATACAAAATTGAGAAAAAATAAAGCCGATCGGAAGGTTCCAATTGACCTTATTGTCATCATTGTCGCCGCGATTTTATGGAGCCTCGTACTCATAAACAGGTATTCATACACGGGGTTGAGTCTGAGCTATTCAACTTCAAGTTACATCCAGACACTGCTTGCCATTATTATTCTTTGCCTGCTGGCAAGCAGACTGTTTCTTTATTTTAAGGCACCCCATAGTAGTCGTTCCTTCTGGCATGGCAGTCTGCTGATGGATTACTTTCATATTTGGAGAACCGGTCTTAGAGCCAGTTTACAAAACTGGAGACTAACGTTTGGCCTCATCATGATGCTTTTGCTAACCGCGATGGCCGGCATTTGTATTTGGCAGGCAGTCACATATTACGGACAGGGGTGGCTTCTACTTTATTTGTTGCTCTACGTGTTGTTCTTGGTTCCATATATACTTTCCAAGCTTAGAAGATTCATCGCCATTATCAACGGGAGCAAAGAGATTGCCGAAGGGAACATTCAGAACACAATTCAGGATACCGGCAAGGATGATCTATCCAAGCTTGCTGGTTATATTAACAATATGAAAGCCGGGTATCAAAGCGCGCTGGAGAATCAGATGAAGAGCGAACGGTTAAAAACAGAGCTGATTACCAACGTATCGCATGATTTGAAGACCCCACTTACTTCTATTATCAACTATGTTGATTTATTAAAAAAAGAAAATCTGTCTACAGAGACCACCCGATCCTATATTGAAACCCTGGACCGGAAGGCGCTACGGATGAAGCTGTTGATTGAAGACCTGTTCGAAATCTCAAAGATGGCCAGCGGTACAGTAGAGCTGGATATTGAGTACGTCGATGTCGCGACATTGTTGACACAGGCGATTGCCGAGTCCAACACCAGTATGGGACAAGCGTCGCCTGTGATTCGGGAGAGGATTGCGAAATTCCCGATCCATGCACATTTGGACGGCAATAAAATTTGGCGTGTATTCGAAAATTTAATTGGTAACGCGCAGAAATATTCGCTTCCGGGAACCAGAATCTATATTTATTTGGACGAGTCTGATGATCTGGTGCTATTCAAAATTCAAAATACTGCTGCTTATGAGATTGATTTTGCTGCGGAAGAGTTGTTCGAACGTTTCAAAAGAGCAGATGAATCCCGCCAGACAGAAGGCTCCGGCCTAGGGCTGTCCATTGTGAAAAGTATCGTTGAGCTGCACGGCGGGGAGATCAAAATAGAAATTCATGGTGATCAATTCAACGTTATTCTGCATTTGCCCAAGCAGCGCTTAATTTAAAAGTCCTAAAACTACGTTAACCCTCAATGCTCCTTTTCAGGAGTATGAGGGTTAACTTTTCATTTTTATCAGGTATTAAAGGTGAATCGTATGAATGGCTTACCAACATCGATTCCTAAATATTAGTCCAAAAGGCTGTAGATCTGAATGCTCTCCACCTTGGCATCCTTGATATGGAACGACATCACATCCACATAATTGGATGGCTCGTAACGGAAGTCATCCTCCTCATTAGGGGCTCCATCACCAAGCAGTTTCCCCTCAGGGTAGGCGTTTTTGAGTGTATCCAGGCTATCTCCTGCTTTAATGTTTCGCACTGTCGCGTACTTAGGATCTGTGATTTCGATATGAAAGATGGAGTCTTGTTTTCCCTCTGGTATACTGATTGTTTTAATCTCCAGACCAGGATACGTATAGACCTTTTCTGTAAAACCGATTAACGTATCCATGTTGGTTCCATCGTCGGCACTGTACGTATGAGATTTCAGGTTATCCGGTTTGCCCAGCATCTTTTCCATCTGATCTTCATTCGCTGTATCCGAAATCGCAATGGTGTGCTCATTATAGACAAAAGCAAGCTCCTTCAGCACCACATTACCTTCCTTCTCCATCGAACCTTCTTTAATAGCCTCAGTACCCTTTTCTTCCGAACTTTCGGAAGCAGGCGCAGGAGAATTGGTTGCTCCTTCGCCTTTGCTCTGTTCATTCGCTGTGTTCTGTCCGGTTGCTGGGGGCGTAGCATCATTGGACTGACAGCCCGCTAATGCCACCGTTAGTAGAGCACCTAGTACGATAACACCTGTTGCTTTGTTTATCAATTTCATCATGATCCCTCCATAAATGTGTGATTTGTTCTTATGAAGTGATTATAAATAAAACATTTGTTAGTCTCATAACAGAAATGTACCAATCTTGTAACGTTAATTATTTACCCGCGTGTTTCCGCACGGGGCAACACAATCGTAACGGTTGTTCCTTCCCCGATTTGACTTTCCATGTCAATATAACCATTAAACCGCTCGACAATCTCCTTGCAAATAGAAAGCCCAAGACCTGAACCGTTCGCTGTGCTAGCATTTTTGGCCCGGTAAAAACGTTCCTGCACTCGCTCCAGCTCCTCGCCCGAGATACCGATACCTTGATCACGTATCCGTATAACTACCTCGCTTGGCGTATGTTCCAAATTTAATTCGATCAGCGATGGACTGCCGGAATATTTGATGGCATTGTCCACAACGTTGGCGATTGCATGGGACATCAGCATTGGATTCACGTTGGCGTAAACTCTTGTTTTACCCTCATCATCCGGTTCTTCCTCCGCCTGACTAACTCTGATCTCTATCCCTTTATCCTTAGCCTTGGCACCCATACTCATTGCAACTTGCTGAATCAGTTCGTTCATCTCCGTTTTCTCGACTTCCAGTTCGTTAGAACCAGCCTTGTCGAATCGGGATAACAACAACAGTTCATTAATCAAACGTGTCAGCCGATCTGATTCCTGCAGCAGGTGAGCATAGATTTTTTGCAACTCCTTGTCCTCGTTCTCCCCTTCAACCAAGTACTGAGAGAAACCACGAATGGCTGCCAAGGGTGTTTTTAACTCGTGAGATACGTTGGAGACAAATTGTTTCTGGTACTGAATGTAATCATGAAGCTGCCGCCCCATGGAATCCAGTCCATCTGCCAGCATGCCCAGTTCATCCTTCCGGTTGAGATGAACTCTCCGAAACTCCTGTCTAGAGAAACTTTGCGCAGCGCTAAGCAACAGTTTAATCGGCTTGGTTGTGTTGCGGGCAATCCACAGGCTGGATAAGGTAATCAGCACAATAAATCCGCCTGCACCCGCAAACAGGATATAACGGATTTGATCCATAATCGCATAAAAGTAGGAAATGTCCTCCACGAACTCATACACATAAGCGTTCTCGTAGAATTGATCCTGAATGGGCGTCGCGAAATAAAGCAGATGATCTTCCGTTACGGTGTAGGCATAACTGCCGCTCAGGGCTTTCTCAATATTCTTTTCGAAAATAAGAGGTTTGCCATCATTAATGATGATGCCATCCACAGCCAAGCCCAGCAACTGCTTGGAGCTGTCATAGATACGTACTTCCTTGCCTGAAGCTTTCAGCTTCTCCAGAGCAAGTCTGACAATTTCCTTGGTCTGGGCCTCTCCTGAAGATGACCTATGCTGTGATAACACCTCACGGAAGGACAACTCGGACAGATCCGCCTTCTCCATCATCTGTTTCTCAATGGTAATGAAGCTGTAGTAATCGATGGCTTTATTCACCGCAAAAATGATGATGCCAAAGGACAGCACGGAGAAAAATAAATAATTCAGCAGTAACCGGGTTGCATACTTCAGGCCTCGCCACCTCCAAGTTGATAGCCAAATCCATAGATCGTCCTGACATACTTCGGTTCGTCGGCGTTATCCTCCAGCTTCTTCCGTAATCGCATGATGGTCATATCCACACTGCGACTGTCTCCCATAAAGTCATATCCCCATCCGATCTGCAGCAGCTCATCCCGGGTAAAGATTTTGTCTGGCCTTTTGAGTAACGTTTCCAGAATTTTAAACTCTTTGGCCGTTAAAGACACGGGTACACCGTTTTTCAGCACCCTGCGGCTTTCCAGATCAAATGTCAGTTCTTCATGAATGATGCGTGTAGATTTCACTTCTGTTCCTTCACTTGATTCCTCCTTGCTCTCGTTTCTTCTCAGAATGACCTTGATCCGAGCGAGCAATTCACGGTTGTCAAAGGGTTTGGTCATGTAATCTTCCGCCCCTAGCTCTAGTCCCAACACCTTGTCGATTACCTCGTTCTTGGCAGAGAGCATGATCACAGGAACGGCACGTTTCCCGGTGATTTCCTTGCACAGGTCATATCCGGAGCAGTCAGGCAGCATTAAATCAAGTACCACTATATCGGGTTGAAAAGAGTCGAGCAGCTGCAAGCCCGTTTTGCCGTCCTCTGCGGTCTGCACATCGTAGTTTTCTCGCCTTAGCACCAGCTCAATTAAATCTCGAATTGCGATTTCATCATCAATGATTAGGATTTTCTTCAACTGTACACCCCTATCTAGCCTTGTTTTCACCAGCTTCAATCAACTATTAACCCATCTTAGCACAGACACTTTAGATTCCTCCACCAACTGGAAGGTGAGGTATATTCCACTCAGCCCAACATAACTTGTAATAAACTCGAAGAAAGGAGAACAATCCATGGATCTGCTTTGGGTACTCATTGTTGGTGGACTTATTGGCTGGTTAAGCGGCAACTTGATTGGGCGGGACGTACCGGGCGGTGTACTTGGGAACATTATTGCGGGTTTTGCGGAGCCTTCCGAAGACGTTAACATAGAGAGGCGGAAACCGATCCCGTCGTTCATTAGTATGGGATAAACATAAAAGGACCGAAAGCATTCATCGATGGAAGATGAACACTTACGGTCCTTTTTTTATTTTTGTACCGATTTCATCCATTGTCGTGTTTTCGGAAGATTGGTTTTTGGCAGTTATCATCCCCTGAGCCAAAAGACACATCCACCATCCTCTTCATTTCTTTTCTAAAGTGCTTTGACTAGTTTGTTTTATCTAATTCAAGCCCGCCGTTTATCTTGCTTCTTATGTTTCGTCATGTTGTTCAGAAGATACTAAGCGATGAGCTGAGACAAGTTGTCCGGCGGCATCCTTACCCCAAACTGAAATTTGAACTTGTTGTTCTGCTAAACCGCTCGTTGTAAAGACAAATTCAAAAGAATTAAAATCTGCATAATAATTTTTGGTTAGGACTTGATTAGGATTTATAGAAACTAACTCAAGTACATATAGTGTTCTTGTTCCATTCAAATAATAACCTTGAATCAGGATATTCGAGCCATCGACTAAGTTGCGATTATCTATTTTGATCGTCAACTGTTGTGTCGGTCTTACATTATCTACAGGATTATTTTCTATCGGTCCGGTGGATAAAATCATTCTCTCTTACCCCTTCCCAACATCTATTGTGCATCATTATGACCTGAGGTTTTACCAGCTCTCAGCAACTCTAAATACCACATCAACTATATTTGAGCCTGCCCCACCAATATTTGATACAGCTAATGTTACGACCTGATTTTCAGGAAGCGTGAAGTCCAATAGTTCTGATGAAGCTAATATTCTGGCAACACCTGTTCCGCCTCCTGTAACACCTTGAAACACTACTTCTCCTCCGGTAATCGTTGTAGACGAATTGTTTACCAACAAAGCTGTTTCACTATCGGGAATGATCGTTGTAGCTGTTGGATAATTAATAAATGCTCCATCGAGAATTCCACCCACAAGTACTTGATAACTAAGATCTACGGATGAGATAATGTTTATTTCTTCTAGATCCACCTGAACAGAGTTCGTTCTAGCTGATCCCGAAGGGAAGATTGCTTTTCTTGTAAATGATAGTACGGGTGTTAGTGCTGATGTGAGATTGGTAACCCTCCTCCTTTCCGAAGTGACTCTAAAGGTGGGATTATATTTTCCGATAATACTATATTGTCTTCCTCCAACAAAAAGGGTATAGGTTTCGGCAGTTCCGTTATTATCAATTTGTGCTCTTATGGGAAGATTGGGGTCAATAAAACTCGTTTGACCTGTTGGGGAGAATCGGTGGACGGTAATTACCTCTTGCGCTAAAGTCGACGGATTAGGAATGACCACTCTAAATTCGATTACTCCATACCCATACCAAGTAAATACGATTTGAAATATATTCCCTTTAGATAGATTTAGTGTCGCTCCGCTTAATCCAGTACCATCCAATGGGTCCACATTCCATGAACTTTGAGGAAAAGTTGTATCGGAGCCTCCTCGCCGTATAGCCACGAATACATTTGTGCTATCCACTCCAAAAAAAGCCCCGTTCTGATCGTCAAAGAATCCCCATCTTCCAATCTGATTACCTATCGGCAGCATAGGTATTCGAACGCCGATTCCGGCTTCTCCTGCGAATCCTGGCTCGTATCTACCTCGTAATACACTTTCTAGAATGGCTGAATCTATTCCGTTAGTGGTATTGCTTAGATTAAATTCCGTTGCATCATTGGTAACCGTACCATCCCCAATGGTTGTAACGGAATCTCTTAGAATGGATAGACCATATGCAGATGTTAACTCCACAATTGGGGTTTTTTCCGATACAATTAGCTCATCGTATTGCGAACTTATATTGGGACCCACATTTGAGATTATAATATCCGACAAGTTAGTTCCTCCTTCGCAGGAAGGGAAAAGTGAATTCCCTCCTTCTCCTATTACTTTTTACCATTCTTCAGTAAGACTGAAGGTGGCCGTAACAGGATTAGTCCCCCCGCTTAAATTCGCTACGGCTAAAGTCACAATTTCAGAGTCAGGTAATTGGAAATCCAATAATGAAGCTGAAGCTGATATTCTGACACTTCCCGCAACTCCGGCTACTAAGCCTTGTAATAGGACTTGACCATCCGCAATTGTCGTTAGTGTGTTGTTAATTAGAAGAGCTGTTTCCGAAGTTGGAATATTAGTCGTTGCTGTTGGAAAGTTTACGAAGCCTCCATTAATCGTTCCGCCTAATATGATCTGATAATAAATATCATCAGTAGTTATAAGATCAATATTTTCTAATTTGACACTCACTGAATTTGCCCTACCTGAACCTGGCGGGAAGGATGTCTTTCTCTGGAAAGACAAAATTGGTGTGAGTGACCCTGTTGCAGTTACAGTTCTCCTTTCGGAAGTAACCCTGAAAACGGGATTATATTTACCCAATATACTGTATTGTCTTCCTCCAACGAATAAATTGAGTTCTGATTCTGTGCCATTATTAAAGATTTCCGCACGTAGCGGAAGATTAGGATCGGCCAGACTGGTTTGCCCATTGGGGGAAAAGCGATGAACGATAATTACTTCTTGTGCTAAAGTTGAAGGATCAGGGATGACGACTCTAAATTCGATTACTCCATACCCGTACCATGTAAATACGATTTGAAATATATTCCCTGTAGATAAACTAAGCGTTGCGCCACTCGGACCTGTTCCATCTAATTTATCCACATTCCAAGATGCTTGAGGAATAATAGTGTCAACACCTGCTCTTCTGATCGCTACAAATATTCCATTCACTACGCTCTGCCCAAAGAATAAGCCGTTCTGATCGTCAAAAGCGCCCCATCTGACCACTTGGGCCCCTGTCGGTGGAGCCGGCAATCGAACTCCTATTCCTATTTCTCCCGCTAAACCTGATTCATACCTTCCTCTCTCCGAGCTTTGAAGAATAGCAATGTCAGATCCGGATATAGTTGTAGTTAATTGAAATTCCGTATTATTACTTCCCACTGTAGCATCGCCCAATGTTAAAACAATGTCTCTTAGGTTGGATAAGCCATATACAGAAGTCAACTCAATAATCGGCGTTTTTTCGTTGGTTCTTAATTCGTTAAATTGAGAGCTGACATTTGGTCCTACTCCCACGATGGTCGCATTAGGCTCAATCGTACCTGGGGCTCCCGTCGCTCCTGTGACTCCTGTAGCCCCTGTAGCCCCAGTGGCTCCTATGGCTCCTGTAGCTCCCGTTGTTCCTGTGGGTCCTGTTACTTCATTTGCGCCTAGCAATTCTGAAGATACAATGCGATGGGGAATTACAAGTTGCCCCTCTACATTTTTTCCCCAAACCGAGATTCCCATCTGATCTTCTGCTAAACCGCTCGTTGTAAAGACAAATTCAAAAGCATTAAAGTTCCCATCATAATTCTTCGTTATTACTTCATTTGGATTCACATTAATGAGTTCGTTTACGTATAAGTTTCGAGCTCCGTCTAGATAATATCCTTGAATCAAGATATCGGCACTATTAATTAAATCTCGGTTATCCATTTTAATTGTCAGTTGCTGCGTTGGCCTTACACCACTGACCGGATTATTCTCAATCGGTCCGGTTGATAAAATAGCCATAAAATTTTATTCTCCTTTTTTCCAAAATGATTAGAGGTAGAAATATTCATCCACCTCCACCCCTTTGGTTTTAAACTAACAAAAATTTAGGCGCTCATCTTCCACTCCGCTACTGAACCTGAATAATCGAAACAGAACCATCTGTAAGTGTAGCTGTTGCCGATCCATTATAAAGAAAATCGATTGTAAGCGCAGTTGAAGTAGCATCAGCTAAAAACGTACCCGATACACTTACATTCGCATCTAAAGTTCCTGTAACTGCTCTCCCTGAAAACCGACTTTGAAATACGAGGTTAGTTCTTGGTGTGACCGTAACGTTCCCAACTACAGAACTCGTTGCTCTAAATGTATACGAAACCAAATAAATGTGGCCTATTGCCAGTACAAAGGTTGTACTTGTAGGATGCAATATGTTAGTGCCATTAATAAATACGGTCGTATACGAAATAGCTGTCGCATTTACAACAGAAGGTACACTAACATTAAATAACCCATTTTGTATTGTGGCATTTGCCCCGGTTGCACCTGTGCTCCCTGTGGCTCCAGTTGAGCCCGTTGCACCTGTTGCCCCACTTGTGCCTGTTTGCCCAGTCGCACCTGAGATCCCCGTTGCCCCAGTTATGCCCGTTGTGCCTGAGATGCCTGTGGCTCCGGTTACCCCCGTTGCACCTGTCCCTCCGGTTGCGCCTGAGATGCCTGTGGCTCCGGTTACACCGGTTGCCCCAGTCTCGCCGGTTGCGCCTGAGATGCCCGTGGCTCCGGTTACCCCCGTTGCCCCAGTCTCGCCGGTTACACCAGTGATGCCCGTGGCTCCAGTTATACCTGTTTCACCAGTCTCACCCGTTGCGCCCGTGATGCCCGTGGCTCCGGTTACCCCCGTTGCCCCAGTCTCGCCGGTTACACCAGTGATGCCCGTGGCTCCGGTTACACCGGTTGCCCCAGTCTCTCCGGTTGCACCCGTGATGCCCGTAGCTCCGGTTACGCCGGTTGCCCCAGTTTCCCCAGTAGCACCTGTGATCCCGGTTGCCCCGGTTACGCCGGTTGCCCCAGTTTCCCCAGTAGCACCTGTGATCCCGGTTGCCCCGGTTACGCCGGTTGCCCCAGTTTCCCCAGTAGCACCTGTGATCCCGGTTGCTCCCGTTACGCCGGTTGCCCCAGTTTCCCCAGTAGCACCTGTGATCCCGGTTGCCCCGGTTACGCCGGTTGCACCTGAGATGCCTGTGGCTCCGGTTACACCCGTTGCACCTGTTTCGCCGGTTGCACCTGAGATGCCCGTAGCTCCAGTTACGCCCGTTGCACCTGTTACACCGGTTGCACCTGTGTTCCCTGTGGCACCAGTTATGCCCGTGGCGCCTGTCTCTCCGGTTGTACCTGTGATGCCTGTAGCCCCAGTTACGCCGGTTGCCCCTGTCTCTCCGGTAGTACCTGTGATGCCCGTAGCTCCGGTTACGCCCGTGGCCCCAGTCTCTCCGGTTGCACCCGTGATGCCTGTAGCCCCAGTTACGCCCGTGGCCCCTGTCTCTCCGGTAGTACCTGTGATGCCCGTAGCTCCGGTTACGCCCGTGGCCCCAGTCTCGCCGGTTGCACCCGTGATGCCCGTATCTCCGGTTACGCCGGTTGCACCTGTGTTCCCCGTGGCCCCAGTTACGCCCGTTGTGCCTGTATCACCCGTGGCTCCTCCAGCGGGGCCAGTAATCCCTGTGGCTCCAGTTACGCCAGTTGCACCTGTTTCACCGGTTGTGCCTGTGGTACCCGTAGCTCCAGTTACGCCCGTGGCTCCTGTTTCACCGGTTGGACCTGTGGTACCCGTAGCTCCAGTTACGCCCGTTGCACCTGTCTCTCCAGTTGTACCTGTGATGCCTGTGGCTCCACTTGCACCCGTTGGACCTGTTGCACCTGTTGCACCTGTTGTCCCTGTCTCCCCGGTTGCACCTGTGGTCCCCATAGCTCCAGTTACGCCCGTTGCTCCAGTTACGCCCGTGGCTCCTCCAGCGGGGCCAGTAATCCCTGTGGCTCCAGTTACGCCAGTTGCACCTGTTTCACCGGTTGTGCCTGTGTTCCCCGTAGCTCCAGTTACGCCCGTTGCCCCAGTCTCACCGGTTACGCCTGTGGCTCCATTGGCTTCTAACAATTCTGAAGATACGATACGGTGAGGCGTTACGAGCTGTCCCGTGGAGTTTTTTCCCCAAACTGAAATTTCTACTTGTTGTTCTGCTAAACCGCTCGTTGTAAAGACAAATTCAAATACGTCTAGGTTTGCAAAATAATCTTTTTTTATGGCTTGATTTGGATTTACGCTAATTAATTCGAGTATATATTCCGTTCTAGTCCCGTTTAGGTAATAACCCTGAATTAAAACAATTGCATTCGTAACCGTATTTCTATTATCAATATTAATGGTCAACTGTTGTGTTGGTCTCAAGCCACTAACGGGATTATTCTCGATCGGTCCAGTTGATAAAATGGCCAATTATTCCCCCCCTTTCTTTACGTTTTCAGGAACAGGTGAGAAATCTGCATTCCTTATATCCTAATCCTTTTCTAACTCCTATAGACCGACAATTTCAGCGGCTTGGTCATCCTCCTTCTCTATGCCACATATTCACATCCATTCATGGTGTACTTTTATTTTTTCATTAAAGTGAATTACTTGACTCTGGAAAGCACTTGTACCTTTTCTTTACAACAAAAAAAGCCGCTAAAATAGCGACTTTAAAGGGTATTCGTTCTTTTACATCGACCTGAACCGTTCGCTGTGCTTGCATTTTTCGCCCGGTAAAAACGTTCCTGCACTCTCTCCAGCTCATCGCTCGCGATACCGATACCTTGATCACGTATCCGTAGAACTATCTCGCTTGTCGTATGTTTCAACTTCAATTCGATTAGCGATGGACTGCCTGAATATTTGATGGCATTGTCCACAAGGTTGGCGATCGCATGGGACATCAGCATTGGATTCACGTTGGCGTGGACTTTCGTCAGAAGCTTATCCTCGGAATTCGCTTCATCCTCCCTGAACATAATCTCGATTCCTTTATCTTTGGCCTTGGCACCCATACTCGTTGCGACTTGCTGAATCAGTTCGTTCATTTCTGTCTTCTCGACTTCCAGTTCGTTAGAACCAGCCTTGTCGAATCGGGATAGCAACAACAGTTCATTAATCAAACGTGTCAGCCGATCCGATTCCTGCACGATTATGCGAATAATGCTAACAATGAGATTGTGCAGCTGCGTAATGATTTAATGAAATTTTTAAGTCAAAATGATATCAAATCGGAAATACATGTTCAGTAATTTTTCTGCAGGGCTGATTAGAGCAGTCTCTATGAAAGCATCAAATCAAGCACCACCAGATCCGGCCCAAAAGTATCCAGCAGCTGCAAGGCTATTTTACCGTTCTCAGCCGTTTTGAACGACGTAGTTTTCTCTTCTCAGTACAAGCTCAATTAAATCTCTGATTGCGATTTCATCGTATATTCCAATCAGCCCAACATAACTTGTAATACTCGAAGAAAGGAGAACAATCCATGGATCTGCTCTGGGTACTCATTGTTGGTGGATTTATTGGCTGTTTAAGCGGCAACTTGATTGGGCGGGACGTACCGGGCGGTGTACTCGGGAACATTATTGCGGGTTTTGCGGAGCCTTCCGAAGACGTTAACATAGAGAGGCGGAAACCGATCCCGTCGTTCATTAGTACAGGATAAACATAAAAGGACCGAAAGCATTCATCGATGGAAGATGAACACTTACGGTCCTTTTTTAAAATGTAATGACGATTTTACCTACAGCGTGGTGAGTTTCACTCAAAGCATGTGCATCATAAATCCCCTGTCTACTAAACGGGAATGTTGCCCCTACAATTGACTTTATCTTGTTCTCTTCCATCAGATCTGCCATTCTCTGCAATTGATCACCATCTGGCTGTAGCCAAATCCCCTTTGCTAATACATTGTGAGACTTAGCAGTATCATGATTGGGTTCACCAACAATGGTAATCAGTCTTCCGGTATTTGGCTTAAGCACCTTATAGCTATTCTCAGCTACTTCTCCACCCATCGTGTCAAACACTAAATCTATATCTTTTAGAATTTCTTCAAAATTTTCCTTTTTGTAATCAATCACCTGATCAGCACCTAACGAATAAAGAAGTTCATGATTTTTTTCACTTGCTGTTGTAATAACATGAGCGCCGGCATGCTTTGCTAATTGAATGGCATACATACCTACACCACCAGCTCCAGCGTGAATAAGTACAGTTTCACCTTCTTTTAGATCGCCATGAGTAAACAGTACCTGCCATGCTGTTAAACCAGCCAAAGGTACAGCCGCAGCCTCCTCATATGAGATTGAATCAGGTAGTTTTGCCAGAAGGTGCTCATCAACTGCTGTATATTCAGCATACGAACCGAATCGTGTTGTATCAGGACGACTGAATACTCGATCTCCAACTTTCCATTTTCTAACGTTTGAACCAATTTCAGTTATGACCCCAGCTACATCCCAGCCTAAGATAATAGGAAATTCCCAATCATACATTTCTTTTAAGTAACCCTCTCTTAATTTCCAATCGATTGGATTAATGGATGTAGCCTCTAATTTTACAACCACTTGATTGGCTTCTGCCCTCGGTTTATTCACTTCCTGCTCAACTAACTCTTCTTTACTTCCATATTGATTAATCACAACTGCTTTCATTTTTGTATCACTCCTCTAAGCTAATATCCTTTTACATGTTATTCCCGATTATTTATTTGTATCTAGTCACTGGGGTTCATGCATATGATCCTTACTCATTTTTAAACAACCAGGATAAAATTATGCAAAAGTTAAGTTAGAATTGTCGGAAATGTTGCTTTTATTGTTATAATTTTACATAAAAAAACTATTGAAATGGACTTAGTTTTCGTTTATATTTGACTTATCAACAATTGACTAGTCAAACATTGATGGATCAACTAAATATAAAGGGAGAGTAACTATTATGAAACCATACCAACAAACAAACGATTTTAACGAAATTATTTATGGACGCCGTTCCATTAAGACATACGATTCATCCGTAAAAATCAGCAGGGAAGAAATGACTCAAATCATCAATGAAGCTAGCACTGCCCCTTCCTCCATCAACATGCAGCCTTGGCGCTTCCTTGTGGTGGATACTCCAGAGGGAAAAGAAAAACTCGTCCCACTGTCCCGCTTTAACAAAGAAAAAGTCGCTCAAGCTTCTGCTGTCATTGCTGTGTTTGCAGACAAAAACAATTTCGATTATGCAGAAAACATCTATGGAAAAGCTGTTGAGCATGGCTTAATGCCACAAGATGTTAAGGACTTTCAGTTGAAGGCATTCAAACCGATCTATAACAACATGTCCGATGCTGAAATGAACGATGTCATTATGCTTGACGCCGGTCTGGTTTCCATGCAATTGATGCTGGTTGCCCGTGCACATGGGTATGACACCAATCCAGTCGGCGGTTATGAAAAAGATCAAATAGCCGAAGTGTTTGGCTTGGATAAAGAACGCTATGTACCAGTCATGCTACTGACAATTGGAAAAGCTGCAAGCGAGGGATACACCTCCTACCGTATGCCAGCCGAAAAGACCACGTTTTGGGCATGATTCAAAGCGATAGTGCGAGCAGTCTCCACATTGTGATATAGTTGCCTTTAGTTGCTGAATGTCTTGGAAGGAATCTGCCCTTGTTACATGAAGCTTTTCAAGACATTCTGCACCATTCAAGGAGGGGCAAACATGAATTGTTCGCTGGAACAAGAAACCTTATTAATATTACTTAAAAATATAAGCAATCAGTTGAAACCTAAATTTGAACGTTGTACGGGGATCAGTTCCTCACGATACGTTCTGTTGTATCATCTCTATCTTCATGAAGAAGTTACACAAAGCCATTTGCAGAAGGCCATTCATATTGACAGTGCTGCTGTTACACGCCATTTGAAGCAACTGGAAGCAGACGGTTTGGTGTCACGAAGAAAAAACCCCGACGATCATCGGGAAACCTTCGTCCGGTTAACAGAACAAGGGCTAACGCATATCGCCAATTTCAAACAGGATCGAAACCAGTTTCTTCATCAGATGATACTGGATTTCAGTGAAGAAGAAGTTGCAATGATGACCGACATGCTTACTCGCATGCAATATAATCTGAAGGATCTGTAAATTTACGATGACAGTCAGCCTTCTTCAGATTTCTTTTCATAAATGAATAAAACTAGTTAGATGAGATGATACAATATCTCAGATTAACAAGAGATTATAGGCCATATATTATTCAGGCAAGATCAAAACAAACCGCTGAGTGTTTCATTACATGGCGGTTTGTTTTAATTTATCAACAGCTAGCTTTTCGAAATATTACAAGTTGGACTAGCACATACTAAGGAAACAGTTGGCTGAAGCTTACATAATGGAGGTCTCATCATGGTATTTACAATCACAATTATCATCGTTGCACTGTTTGCAATATGGGGAGCCGTCGCTCCTGATCAGCTGGCGGATGTGGCTAATGTTGCCTACAACTTCTCTATTCAGAATTTTGGCTGGTTTTATTTGCTAGCGACACTGTTCTTCCTGATCTTTGCTTTTTATCTGGCGTTCAGCCGATTTGGCGGTATTAGGCTTGGGGATGACGATGATGAGCCGGAGTATTCTACGGTTTCCTGGCTGTCCATGCTGTTTAGCGCGGGTATGGGCATTGGGCTGGTTTTCTGGGGAGTTGCTGAACCGCTGTCCCACTATTTATCTGCACCTGAAGGGGCGGTACCCGAAACAACGCAAGCAGCCATACTTTCAATGCGTTATTCCTTTTTCCACTGGGGGCTGCATCCTTGGGCTATCTATACCGTCATCGGCTTAGCACTTGCTTACTTCCAGTTCCGGAAAGGATACAAAGGGCTGATCAGTTCCACTTTTATTCCTCTGATCGGTGAGCGTCTTGCTGCAGGCTGGCTTGGTAAGGTTATTGATATTCTGGCGGTCATATCCACCATCTTTGGTGTTGCGACCTCGCTTGGATTGGGTGCTCTTCAGATCGGCGGGGGTCTGAATCACTTATTTGGTATTCCTAACTCGACTCTGTCTCAGGTTGTCATTATCATAGTTGTAACCGTACTGTTTTTAATCTCGGCAACCTCCGGTCTGGATAAAGGTATTAAGATTCTGAGCAACGTCAACCTCGTTATAGCTTTATTATTGATGTTGTTTGTATTGGTGACTGGACCGACGTCTTTTATATTTGACACATTCACAACAACCTTGGGCAGTTACATGCAGAATATTATTAACATGAGTTTGAGACTGACGCCGTTCTCAAGAGAAACCTGGATTGGAGCATGGACGTTATTTTACTGGGCATGGTGGATCTCGTGGGCTCCTTTTGTCGGCACTTTTATCGCAAGGGTATCCAGAGGAAGAACCATAAAAGAATTTGTAATTTACGTCATGGTTATTCCAAGTCTTTTCGGATTTATCTGGTTCTCCGTCTTTGGCGGAACAGGACTTCACATGGAATTGTTCAATGCCGCTCATCTGGCGGAGGCTGTCAAGGAAGATACGACAACCGCTTTATTCCTTATGCTGGAGCAGCTGCCTTTGGGCACGATCGTGGCATTCATCGCCACAATGCTGATCATGATCTTCTTTATTACGTCGGCTGATTCAGCTACCTTTGTACTGGGCATGCTCACTTCAGATGGCAAACTGGACCCAAGTACAAGAGTGAAATTAACCTGGGGAATTATGCAGTCCTCCATCGCGGTAGTACTGCTAATCAGCGGGGGGTTAACTGGCCTCCAGACAGCATCCATTGTAACCGCATTGCCGTTCGCTATTGTCCTTATCGGTATGTGTTTCTCCCTGCTCAAGGCTCTAAAGGCTGAGGACAAAGAGCGCCGTCAGAAGGAAAAACGGCAGCGCCAAAAGCTGAAACGACTGCTGGCGGAACAAGAAATCTCGTTGAAGGAAATTTCCGGCAGGTAATGTATACTTGATGTTAAAACTAACAAAAGCCCGCGTCCTTGCGGGCTTTTTATTATTTCATGGTATTGAGTTTTTGATTACTTGCTGCTCCTATACCAACTACAAAGAGTAACACCGAAGCCCCAAGAAGAATGAAAAGTGGCAGGTTCCAACTATTTGTTGCATCGTGCAGATATCCTATAAGGGCTGGACCGATTGCGGCAAGAAGATATCCGATCGATTGGGCCATGCCAGATAGTTCCGCTGCTTGATGCGCATTTTCAGTACGCAACCCGAAAAACATCATGGCCAAACTAAAGGCGAAACCTCCACCAATTCCGAGTATGACGATCCACAACAGAATGACATTAGAACTATTCACCTCAACAAAAAAAACTATATAGCTAGTATATTGTTTATCTAGATTCTTTTCCATTCCCGTTCAATAGAACGTGATGAGATTTTATTGATAAAATTGTATTAAAAGGATAAAATGACGAGCATCAACGGTTTTATTCGAAGAATGGTATAGCTTATGAAAGGTGGTTTAGCAATGAAGATTCTCATAGTGGGCTATTTTAGCGAGACCTCAAAATCAAATATTGCAAGGAGTTTTCCGCAAGACTGGAACGTTGTAATTGTTCCGCCCGGAAAAGAAATGCTGGATCATATTGAAGATTGCCAGGTACTCATCCCTGAACATATTAAAGTGGATCACAGTCTGCTTTCTAACGCAAAAAAATTAAAATTAGTACAGACGGGTGCAGGATTTGATAATGTGGATGTCCCTGCCTGTACACAGCGCGGCATTTGGGTGGCCAATGCTGGAGGAGTGAATGCACAGGCAGTGGCCGAACATGTAATGGCACTGATATTGTCTTATTATAAAAACATACCGTTTCTTGATACTTTCATGAAAAACAAGATGGATGAAAATCAATTGGACTATGCAGGGAGTGAGTTAAAGGGCAAAACAATTGGGATTATCGGTTTGGGTGCTATTGGAAAAAAAGTCGCTGCGTTTTGCAGGGTTTTTGATATGAATGTGCTGGCGTATGCGAGAAATGCCACTGCACAATCGGAAGGTTTTGTGAAGAAGACGGATTTTGATACTCTTGTAAGCACATCGGACATAGTCAGTGTACATGTACCCTTGAATCAGCAAACCAAACAGCTGATCAACAAAGCGGCATTCAAAAAAATGAAAAATACCACTCTTTTTATCAATACAGCCCGCGGAGGCATTGTCAACGAAAGAGACTTGATTGATGCATTAAAAAACGGGGATATTTCAGGCGCATGCCTGGATGTGTTTGAATCAGAACCGCTTCCTATTGATAGTGAGCTCCGGAATCTGGGTAATGTGATACTTACTCCCCATACAGCAGGAATGCCTGATGGTCGGAAATTTCATAAAACAAGATATGATTTCTTTATAAAGAATATAAAACGTGTAGAAAATGGTGAGGAGCCTGAAAGCAAGCTCAATCAGTTATGATGTTTTGGTGCAGGGGTATCTTTCCCCGTGTACCGATAAAATAAAAAGTCGCCTAAAATAGCGACCTTGATGGGAGTATGTTCTTGTCCGTCGACAAAAAACATCTCCGAAATATAGTATCATATCTTCAGAGATGTTGTCCTCCAACAGCTTGTATATTATTATCTTTATTCGCTATCTGGTTTATTGGCCTGCTCTTCATATATGAATGGATAGACTTGACTTCCGAGCAATATTCTTCGTCCTTGGAACTCATCATACAGATTGATTCGAACTGTCCCACTATTTATGATTTTGCTTAAGTTGGTATTCAAGTTCATGAAGTATGATTTATTATTGCCAACGGTTAATTCGGTACCAAGTGTTAATACCTTCTCTATGGATTTCCCGCTCGGGTCAATGACTTCCATAATGAGCTTATGGTCAGTAGAACCTGTCTCATAATCTCCATTCCTTAAGAGATCATAATAAATAACGATATTAAGCATATCGTCCCCTGCGCTAAGCGTTCCTTCACCTCTCGTAATGTTGAGCTGATACGGAAACAATTCCACATGTTGCAGGTTCGTTGCTGGTTGTACAACTCTAGGGCTAAGTGCTAAACGAACAGTATTAATAGAACCCGTGAGTTCATCCCCCACATCTGCCATCTTTCCATTCGCAACCCCTTCTCCGACATAGAGTTCAAGCTGCGAAGTATTCACATTTAGTGGAAGCTTGCTCCAGACCGTCACCAGGTTTTTCCCTTTTGGACTGGTCTTGGTGGACGATTGGCTGACCTCTGCCTCAAAATACTCATTATCTGGTGTTTTGTAGTAAGCAACTAACTGTGACTGCTTGGATTGCCGTTTTTCCTGGTTGGTCATTTCCAGTTCCGTGTACATTAGATTGGACTTAGCGTCATGGTAAATGGTGGTCAAGCGTTCACGGACTTCTGATTTCTTGCCCGGAGTATGGATGGGATAAGAGTCGCCTGCAGGAACCAGGCTCATAGCGTTGTTGAACGCGTTAAAGTTCAACGACAGAAATTTAGTAATGTCCTCGCCAGCTGTTTCCTGGAGCTCAATTCGTAATTGATTGAAATTATACGAATACGGTATGTTGGCAAGGATATAGAGTTCCACGGTTTCATTGGGCGCCAAGGTCGTTTGGTTATCCTGTACCACGATTTGGCCTGTATTACTGAGATCCCGCATTCCAGCATTTATTGCTGCTTTTAACACAGGCAGCTGCACGGTCGTCGTTTTGGTGTTACGAATGCTGATTCGGGCTACGATCTGATCTTTATCTCCCCATGGCAGCCGCTGATATGAGCTAAGCTTCACGCCAAATGTCCCGTGACTATTCTCGATGATATTCTCTGAGCCCTGATGACTTTTGCCTTCTTGAGCATGTGGAATTTTATAAAGGGCCGTCGGGAAGCTAATCTTCCCTTCCGTAGCAGGCTCCGTCAATTGCAGCTGCAGCGTATTCTGTTTCATATGCAATGGCACATCTACATCCAGATCGATAAGCTTCTCCTCCATCGGTTTCAGCGTAACATGGTCAATTGCCTTGGCATTCACCGGAATGCTATAACCTTCATCCGTAAAGATGGAAAGCTCATAAGCTGGCAGCTTCACGGATTTTTCATTGAGATTTTTAATGCGGAATTGAATATTCCATTTGCCAGTATTGTTCTCAGTATATACAGAAGCATATTTCAACTGGGTTTCAATCGTTTGATGGTTCACCGAAATTTTTCTGATGCCATAATCCGGCACAGGCTTATCAGCGGTAACAGCTGGAAGCTTGAAGGTTTTTACTGGTAGCATCATGTTCAACGTTTCGTCTTCTTGCGTAAATTGCATCGTCATAAGTTCTGTTTTAAGGTTGGATGGAACCTCTGCCAAATAATACATCGTTCGTTTCTGCCCTGGCTGGATCTTGAAGTTGCTCCCTGTATCATCCTCAGGCACAAGATCGAATACTGAGCCCCCGGCCGATTTCAGTTGTGCTTTATATCCGGGATCGCTTAGTACCTTCTTGCCCCCGTTTGCAAATTGAACGGCCACTCTCATGTATACTTTTCCATTATGATTCATTCGCTGCATCCGTTCCGCCTTGACCGTGACTGGCTGCTGTTTCATCATGATCTTGGTGCTTTTGCCCTTCACTACAGCAACATCCGGGGCTGCATCGGGAAGGTTGAACGATTGCACTGGGATCTGGATCTTCAATACTTCATCTTCCTGCGCAAGCTGCAGAGTCATGCCAGGTGTCTTCATCGTGGAGGGTATCTCAGCCCAGTAACTGATGACTCTGCTCTCCTGAGACTGAAGTTTGTAGCCTGAGCTGGCTGAATCGGGTACAAGCTCAAATGTTGAACCGCCCGCTGACCTTAGATATGCTTTATACCCAGGGTCACTTAGCATCTTGGTTCCTCCGTTCGAGAGCCTGAGTCCCAATTGAACATACACTTTTCCATTAATTTCATACCTCTGAAAGGTATCCACCTTGGCTGTGACAGGAAGATTATTTATTGTGATCTTTTTGCTCTTACCTATCGGAATTATAGATGAGTACTGAGCAGGAATCGTGAATTGTCCCAGCTTTTTCTGATAATTTGCGCTGTTAAAATCCCATCCGAACATGGAAATTTTGATTCCGTTGACCTTTGTCGAGTTTCCAATGTTTGCATAGTACGTCACAGACAGGCTGCTGTTCGCAGGCACCGTTCGTTTATCAGCATCACGGGTCACTGCTTTTCCTTTTATAGTCGTACCACTAGGCGTAGAAATCTTGGAAAAATAATCGATAAGATCCACCCTATTGCCGCTGCTGTTACTGTAATGAAGCGTATATATGAGAATACTTCCGCCTGGCTGAGTAAAAACATCCGTCCCGGTCAGCTTTACATGGACGCTCTGCTTCAACGAAACTGAGCCCAGTTGATCTAATGTCAGACCAGACGCGGCTACAGCAGATTTGGAAACGAGGTGATCAGCCGTGGATGCCCCGTATACGTCAAGGGCCATGAAATGACCCAACACGGCGGCACTGAGTAGTATTGTCACAACTGTTTTTTTCGGCCTATACATGAATCTACCTCCCTGTATAAAAAGACATTTGCCCGCTTTTCATTCTGTGAAGCAGGAAGCAGCGCACGAATGCAGGCTGCTTCCCGCCATTTACCTATTCGTTTAGATAAGTTGTGACCCGGTTTTGGATCAGTTTGGCTACTTCCTCGGCAGTTTTCTGTCCGCTAAAGAATGCAACGGACTCTTCTCCGGCAATACTTAACACTTTAACATCCAGATCTACATATTGATCGGCGGATTGAACAATTTGTTTAAACACGGCGAACTGTTCATCCGATACTTTTGCCATCTCCCCATTTGGAAGCTTGTATTCGCCATTTTTAACTTTTTCTTGAAGATCATCAATTTTCTTTTCATTCACGGATTTAAGCATCGAGAATCCTTCTCGATCTTGTAACATTTGCACTTCTTCCGACAATAAGAAGCTGATGAACTTCCAGGCTTCATCCTTTACGGGCGATTTGGCATGGATTGCGAACTGTTTTATAGTAGCTACTCGCGAGCCTTTTCGATCTCCGGTTTCTCCCGCCTGCGGTGATTGCAGCAGCTTGGGTTGATCAAAAAGCATGTAGGGACCTTCGATAAAATCAATTGGCGACGTAATTGACGTGGAATTGAACATTTGATTGCCCGGCTTTGCTTCTTCCGATGTCACAATCTTTTCCTCGTACATTTGTTTAACCTGCTCGAACAGATTCACAAATTCGGTAGAATCGAATGTTGCCTTTTTGGCCGAAGGATCGACAAATGCAGCGTAGTTCTCAACAAGCATCTCCTGAAAGAGGAGTTCGGGCGGGTAGGACGCTAACGCATAAACCTCATCGGTACCGCTTTTCTTTTGGATTACTTCTTTTGAAACCTTCTCAAACTCTTTCCAGTTCCAGGTCTTATCATCAAACTTAACATTAGAGTTGCTCAGCATTTCCCCATCTCCTACAAATGCTCGTAACATGTACCCCAAAGGTACGGTATACATTCCATCATTCACCTTCAAACCGTTCAAAATATTCATTTGCAAATCGTCTTTATCCAATGTCTGATCTTTATTGAGCAAGTCGTTCATGTCGAGAAGAACACCTTTGCTTACATATTCTTTGAATGGGAGGTCATCAACTTCAATGATATCCATGCTTTTTCCCGATAACATGGCTGTATTCATAGAATTCCGATACTTCTCGTAGTCCCCTGATCCCCATTGTCCTCCCGTCTTATATGCATTGATCTGCAGATCGATGTCCGGGTATTTCTCTTCGAACTTTTTCTCCACTGTTTGATAGAATGGGGTCGACTCTGTCACAGAAAGGGTAAGGATTGTTTTTCCATCTTTCGATGTCACTTTATCCGCTGTACTACTTCCCCCTGAACTGCATGCGGTTAAACTCGTGATAATAGCCCCCATAGAAAGGAGCAAAAGCCATTTTTTCATTGTATAATTCCTCCTGAACTCTTCTTATTGTTACGTCTCACTATTCCAAGCGGATACGGTCGCCATCTTGCAGAGGCTCGCTACTTTTCAGAATGATCTTATCCTCTGCATAGATGATGTCGGTTTGGATCATCGTTTCTTTGTCATTCTTCTCGCTGGACTCAATCTTGACTTTGCGAACAACAAATACATTACCGAGTGCCCCCGGCTGCTCCTCGACTACAAAAACATAAGTGCCTTCCCGGTCCTGATGAATAGCTTCATTGGAAACAAGCAGCCCTTGATCGAGAGAACTTTTCTCGATTTTAATCCGAGCCTGCTCACCTCCCTTCAGTTCGGCATCGAGGAGCTTAATACGAAGGATCTTTTGCGGAAGGGTTACCATCCCCGCTCCTTCATCAGATGCTCCCTCTATAAGTGGCTCCGCATTAATGATTTCTTCAATGATGCCGTCCATGCTGTTGGCTTGCTGCTCTTGATCTGTATCTACCTCTACCTTGATCCGCTCTCCGATGGATATCCCTAATCTGGACAAACGCTTTGCATCCGCATTAACCTCGAACTTGTACCCTTGCCCGCTGTTCGAGACAATGATGTCCGGCTCGCCTGCGGAAGCCAGACCTTCTACCGCGTTCAACTTCGTTATAATACCGTCGAACGGAGCGGTCAGTACCTGATCTTTGGTCAGTTGTTCTCTCATTTCGTTGATCTTGCGCTCCTGCGCAGCAATATCAAGTTTGCCTTTTTCAATTTCCCGTTGTGCGCTGCGCAGCTTAAGTTCATCTTCTTCGAGGGACGATTGGATGAACTGGTCCTGAAGATTCTGCTGCTCGATCTTCTGCTTATCCAGATTTGTTACTTCAAGTTCAATTTCTTGTTTTGTCGATTGACTATCATAGGTGATAAGCTTCTGTCCTTTCTTTACACGATCGCCTTCTTTCACAAAAATCTGCTGAGTCTTCCGCTCGGTTGAACCGGACAGCTTGGCTTCAGCGATCGGCTGAAGGATTCCGCTCCCTTCGATAACTAACGGGATGTCTCCCATTTTTGGCTGCTCCGTAGTCACTTTCGGTAATGTCAGCGATTGCAGTGTATTGCTGAACAATGTGAAGAGCAGCAACAATCCCATAAAGCTTATGAACACGACTAGAATGATTCGCTTTCGTCTTTGCTCAGCAGCCCCTGTATTTAACTCCATATCCTTTCTTCTCCTCCCAAAACCAGCACTGAAAAGTTAACCTTTAACTCCGGATAATTGAATACCCTCAATGAAATACGACTCCGCATACAGAAATACCATCACCATCGGGGCCATATAGAGCATGGATGCAGCAAAAGCAATGCCCTTGTCGCTTTGATTAATCGTGGATAAAAAAACGGACAGCGGCTGCTTGAACGGGTCGTCTAAAAAAATAAGAGGCTGTTCCACCATGTTCCAATAATCAACGAAGAGCAAAATCACAAGTGCGGCTAATCCTGGCTTGATCATCGGAACAATCATCGTAACAAATATCCTTAAATGTCCTGCTCCGTCCATTTTGGCAGCTTCAATATAGGCGTAGGGAATGTCCAGCATGAATTGTCTAAGCATAAACACACCGAAAGCTGCGAAGATGCCAGGAACAATGATGGCACTCGTACTATTCAGCATCCCAAGCATATCGACCATAATGTAATTGGGTACCAGCGTGACTTGGAATGGCATGAGCATCGTCATGACATATACCAAAAACATAGAGTCTCGGCCGCGAAATTGTAGCTTGGAGAATGCATAGGCAGCCAGAGCCGCAACAAGAGTCTGACCTACAATAATCGGTACGACCATGAACACCGAATTCCAGAACATCATCATAAATTTCGGGTTGTCGATAAATACCTTTCCATACTGTGCAAAGGAAACTTTATCCGGAATCAGTTTCAGGTTTGCAAATGCACTGTCTCTACCTAAGGCTGTTTCATTCATTTGCCCGATGAGGCCATAATTAATCCCAATTTCCTGTTCTGTCATCATTGAATTTGTGAATATAATCACAATTGGTGATATTAAGAGCAAGGCAATAACACTCAGGCTGAATGTTAATACACCATTTTTCAATATGTACACTACTCGCACAGACTTCGCTCACCTCCTATTCCATGTATTTCCGATGCCGACGTTCCATCGCAAACAGAGCCAGAACGATCAGCAGTATACTGACAAACATCAAGGATGCCGCTGCGGTTAGTTTCTGAATGTCGAGTGATATGAACATATTATTCATATAGTGCTGCATCATGTAAATACTGTCATGGGGATAACCGCCAGCAATCAGATACGTTTCCCGAAACACTTTAAATGAGTTAATAATGGACATAATCACTACAAAAAACATCGTCGAAGTCAGATAAACCAGTGTAACACTCCGAAATTGCCGTAAACGACCAGCACCTTCAATTCGAGCCGTTTCGTAGTAATCCTTCGGTATTTGCTGAAGTCCGGCAAGGAATAAAATAACGTTGTAACCTATGTTCTTCCATATATAGACCATAATCACGACTATACGTGCCGATTCGGATTTCATCCAATCCACCCGTCCGTATCCGAAACTATCCAGCCAGGCGTTAAGGGACCCGTTCCAATCAAAAAGGATCTGCCAAATCATGATGATCGAGGCGGTGGGCACAACAAGCGGCATCACATAAGCTGTTCGAAGCCATTTTTGGATATAGACATTTTTATGTAGAAGCATCGCGAGCCCCAATGACAGCATGATCATAAGTGGAACACTGATCGTACTGAAATATAACGTGTTGGAAGCTGCTTTGAGGAAAGAAGCACTTCCGAGCAGCTCACGATAATTATCGAGTCCCACAAAATGACCGTCTACCGAATGGCTCATAAACGAATAATACACGCCCATGGCAAACGGGATAAGGTAAAAGAGTGCAAATCCGATGCCGCTTGGCACAAGGAAGAACATGGCCGCCGAAGCATCCTTACGGAGCCATTTTTTCATGGTTTTCTAAATTCATCCTTTCACTGTTAACTTTAGTCTTTCATTCTGTTTCCTGTTTTGCCTCCCTTTCCACTCATTTTAGAAAAGAGTGTTTAAGAAAATAGTGGTAAGATATTAAAAAATTCTAAAGTTTCTTACTGATTTTGCGGTTTCGTGAGCAGCTTAACGAATTAAAGGGCAAAATAATGATTAGATACGCCTAATAGGCACTTGGTAGAAGCTCTTGCCCCGCGGCATCCCTTTACTTTTTTTCTATTCTTATTTCATCTAGAGTTGCATTTTTTCAATGCATAATGATACAGAAAAAAACCTCAGCCCGGTTAACCGAGCTGAGGTTCTTTTAACTTTCTAGAAGGTCTCGCGTATGCTTTATTTAATAACTTCAACCTTTTTATCCCCTGCTGACTTCGCTACTTCTAACGTTGTTGTACCTTGAGTAGCGACTATCACGCCAGTAGCCAACATAGAAACGATTAAAGCTGCACTGAGTGCTGTGGACATTTTCTTCTTCTTGACCATAATCATACCTCCTCTATCTCCCCACCTTACAGCAGTTCAAAATGAAGTTGAGTCTCAGGTAACTTCGTATTTCCTTTCCACTGATGTGCACCGTAACCCAATTCCAGAACCGCAGCAATGCGCTCGTTACTCAGTACACCAAACATTTCAGTACGGCTCGGGTCGTACATCCAGTCATGTAAGGTACAGTGCACACCCAGACTTTGCTCATGAGCCAGCAAGCGGAAATTCTGAATTAGGCAGCAGACAGCTGCAAAATCCTCTTCCCGCTTATATTGATCCGCCTCTTCCTTCACCAAGACCAGAAGATACGCAGGGGCCTGGTTCTGTAATCCCTGCATGAAGTCCCCATACTGGTTATCAACAAAGATAAATCGCCACGGCTCTCGGAGGCCATCATTTGGCGCCCATACGGCATGATTGAGCAATTCAAGGATTAGGTCCTGCGATACCGGTTGATCCAAAAACTCACTCGGACCGTCCATGTCTCCTTCCAGATCTGACAATTTCATTTTCTTATCCTCCTCTCCTATGTAGACTGTCCTCGCAATACGGTCCACTTCTGCTCGGCTGGTGTCCTTTTCCGACTTCTTGGCGCTTTGTCGTAATATCCTATATGAAGAATACCAACAAATCTTTCATCCTCACGTAAGCCAATTCCATTGAAGAACCCTTCATGCTGAATCATGGACTCTGTATCCCATAACATTCCTAACCCTCGTTCCCAGCCCAGCAGTTGGAAGCTCTGCATCACCCCGCAGGCAGCCGCATAATTGCGGTCATTGGTCAGACGATTCGATCCTACAGTCGACATAACAATGACGTGCGCAGGAATATCGGTAAATCTCTTTTTAAAAACATCCAGAAGTTTCCCTGGAATCAGCTTGCCGAGCTTGCTTTGTGACATCTGTTCCAGCATGCAGTCCACCAACCGTTTGCGTGCTTCTGGAGTTCCGGCATATACTACACGCCATGAGCCAGACTCAACAAATGGTTGAAGCCGTATAGCCTTACGCAGTAGTTCAACAACCAACTTCTGGTCCACCGGCGTAGAGTTACATTTACGAATACTCCTGCGCTCCCTGATCAATTCCGCCAGACTCATATGCTTCACTCTCCTTTGTTCTATCTGGATTCAATATTTATACTGCTGTCTTGAAGAAATTGATGGATTACTTTTAGCTCCGTTTCCGAATATTTGTCGAGAGTACGATAAAAGCGCTCAGCCTCATGTATATGCAGACGTTCATGCAGTTCAAAGATTTTTCTGCCTTGCGGTGACAACCGGAAATAGCTCTCCTTTTTGTTGTCGTTCATTTTCGTACGTTTGACGAATCCTTCCTCTAGCAGTTTGTTGCCAATTTTGGTGATACTTGCTTTGGACAAGTTCATCGCCTCGGCAATACCCGTGTTGTTAATGGGCTCATGCTTGCCTATGCAATCTATCATATGAACCGCGGTCAAATGCTGAGGGATTTTCTCGATGCTTTCACGCTGGGCGATACTTAGGAAATGCTCGATTTCTGTATCCTTGTGGTTCTCATACACATGTAAAAAACGGATAAATTGGTCATAAAGCAACTGTTTTGTTCGATCTTTTGAGATCATTCTTTGATCGCTCCTTATTTACTTGTAAACAAAAATATTCTTTTAAAAATAGAGTTATTCTAAATAAATTCTTATATTTAGTTTACTGGTTAACAATATATCATGAATGATAATGCTTATCAACTATATTCTCTGACATTACAACATTACTCTATAATCCAGGACAGAGACCTGCCTTGAACGGATTATCTTTTAATCTGCTCGTTAGTTAAACAAAAGCAGCCGATCACGCTGATCGGCTGCTTTCTTAAACTTGGGTTATTGGACTCAGTATCGTTCTCTCTACTTAAATTATACCGTTATTTTTTATTTTTTTATAGACTGTTTTTTTTGAGATTCCTACACTATACTGCTAAATACAAAACTAAAAACGAGGTGGATCCGTATGGATGACAAAAAAGTGATCATAGACCAAGGTCCTTTTTTTCATGGTACAAAAGCAGGACTGCAAATTGGTGATTTATTAGAACCACAATTTTTATCAAATTACCAAGAAAAAAATTCTAACCATATATACTTTACTGCAACATTAAATGCTGCCAAATGGGGTGCTGAATTGGCAAGATCTAATGCAAAAGAAAGAATATACATTGTAGAACCATTAGGAGATTTTGAAAGTGATCCTAACGTAACTGATAAAAAATTTCCTGGAAATCCAACACGTTCATATCGATCTAAATCGCCACTTAAAATAGTAGCTGAATTAGCTTCATGGGAAAGACACTCTGAAGAAGAGATTAATCACATGATTACCTCTTTGAGAAAACTAAGTGAAGAAGGAAAAAATATAATATATGATTGATTCCTCTAGTTAGCTGAATAAAAGCAGCCGATCACTTGGATCAGCTGCTTTCTTAATATTATTGAGTTAACTTTTCCTCTCACTTTAAATTAACTTTTTCTCTATATCAAAAAGCTTAGAAATGCGGGGAAATAGACGAAAGGCATTGCCATAAGCGATCGCTTTCGCGTTTTCTTCGCTGATCTGCTGTGCTTCATGGAATACCGACTCCCGTTGTATCCGAAGGACGCTGTCCGCTGGCCAAGGTATGTCCGCTCCGAACAGAATCCGATCAGGCGCAATCAACTTTTGGATCGTGCCGAGGTTCAACGTGGAATCATAATAAAGGTGGTCCAGTTTGGCTATTTCAGCTTGAAATTGTTCCGGTGTTGTTTCAACCTGAATCGAATCTTGTCCGATGGCGGCAAGCGCAATTCTCCATTTGATATACGGCACCATGCCCCCTGTATGGGGAAGAATGAACGTAATGGATGGATATTGGTCGAAAATGCGATGAACAGCCATCGTAGTGACAGCCCGCGTTGTATCGAAGGTGCCCTCAAGCAATGCAGGACTAAGCCCAGCGATTTTTTGCGGTATGAGGATGGGATGCAGAAACACAACAGCACTGCGCCGATCCAATTCGGTTAACAATTCGGTGTAATCTGGATGGCTTAAATATTTCCCCTGATAACTTGTCAGCATTGCAACACCATCCATCCCGAGAACATCAAGTGCATACAATGTTTCTTCCATGGCTGCTGCGGGATCGGGGAGTGGAAGCGTTGCAAATGCACCATACCGCTCAGGATAAAGTTGAGCATACGATGCGAGCTCTTCATTCATTTTACGTGCCAATGCGTTGGCAGAAGATTGGTCGATGAACGTCAGGTCTGACGGGGCTGAAAGGAATGAAAACGAGATGTCACATACATCCATTTTTTGCATCCCGATCTCGGGCGTCCACTTTGGCATAAAACTTGGAATCTCCATTCCCAACTCCCGCTGCTTTCGTTGCATTTCTTTAGAGATGATATGGTGGTGAACATCAATGACAGGATTAAACATGCGTGATCAGCTCCTTCTATTTATTTTCAAGCCATTGGTTTAACTGGTTTTGCTTTTCCGTCAATATTTTCTCTACGCCTGCATTCTTTAGTTTGTCGGTATAAGCACCCAGTTCTGACGGGTCAAAAGTTCCTGTCTGAAAGCCTGCATCATACTGGTTTTGGACGTTGGCCACCGAGGTAATTTGTGTTTTGACCGGATTGATGTCGAAGCTGAAACCCATCGCCCTTGATTTTACGGCACTCTCATTTTCGCCCCTCAAGTGCTCCCACATGTCAGGATCGTTCCCTTCCCATATATAGGACAGGAAATTGTTCCCCACGGCATATTGGTTTGAATCGTATCCTGTTACAGTAACACCTTCCGGCTTGCCGATTAGGTCATTATCCCGTTTAACATAATGCTTGCCTTCGATCCCATTCGTAAACAGATTAATGACTGCTTCGTCCGAGTAAAACAGTTCCAATACTTGAATCGCCTTATCCGGCTGCTCACTGTTCCTTGCCAAAGACATCATGTTGGAAGCTACGCTATTTCGCGTCATATACGAATCCTCAAGGGGGACGCATACAAGTTCAGTCCCAGCCGCAAGTGATTCCGAGTAACATTCATTGATATTCCGGATATACGAGAAGGCTTTGCCTGCCTTGATCAGATTGGAGCCCGTTTCCTGTGACGTTGCGACATCTTTGCTGAAATAACCTTTTTGATACCAATCACGCATCAGGTCAGCCATTGTGGAGAACCGCGAAGTCGCAAAAAGGTTCTGCACGGTGAAGTCCTCCCCGCCAAAATCCAGTACGCCAGGTGCTGTTCCCAATGGATCAAAATTCAGCATGGCTTGTCCGGGTGTTTCCTGTGAGTTATAGCTGACAATCGGCGTGACACCCGGCTCCTTGTCCTTGATAAGCTGCAATACAGCAGAGATATCATTCCAGGTTTTTATGGCGCTAAGGTCAATAGCATGTTTATCGGCAAGCTCTTTGTCCATCACAAAACTGGGGGAAAGTGCCCAAGCTTTAATGCTGGGAACGCCATATGTTTCGCCATTCATCTTCCCGGCTTCTGCGGCTTCCTCCGGAACAGCCTCCAGTATCTTTTTACCAAATTCATTCAACGATTCGTCCATGGGCAGTAACTGCCCCCTGCCGATTTGGGATTCAAGGCCGAACCATACGCTGGTATACACCAGATCCAGTTTCTCGCTGCCCGCCAGCATCAAGTTCATTTGATTGGCATAGTTCGATCCATTAACAGGCAAGAGCTTCACGGTGGCGCCTACCTTTTCCGCTGTAATATCACTGATGGCTTCCTGAATTTCCTTAACATCTGTTACATCCCCAAAAGCCGGATACGTCATGACCACTTCATACATGTCTGTTGCTGAAGCTTTTCCAAGTTCTGCCCCCTCCTTACTGTCTGGGTTTCCGCATGCCGTCAACAATAGAGGGGCCGCACAAATTAAGGACATTACCTTTATGAAACCCACAGGCAATCTTTTTCTGAACATCTTCATTCACTCCCCATGTTTGCTTTTGGATAAGACATCTTGGATACGAAGCATAACTAACCTTTTACGGCACCAATAGTCAATCCCTTGACGAAGAACTTCTGGAAAAACGGATACGCTGCGATCAGCGGCAACACGCCGATTACGGCAATAGCCATTCTCACACTGCCGAGAGGTACGGATGAGACAACTGCTGTCTGACCAGACAAACTGCTTTGCTGCAAGTACTGGACATCAGACAACATTCGATTAAGCAGGTTTTGAATGCTGTAGAGGCTTCCGTCATTGATGAAGATCAGACCGTTAAACCAATCGTTCCAATACGAGATCATGAGCATCAGACCAATGGTTGCCAGGCTTGGAAGAGCAAGCGGGAGAACGATTTTGCAATAAATAACCCATTCGTTGGCTCCATCCACATAGGCTGACTCCACGACTTCGCCGGGAATTGATGTGGAAAAGAAACTGCGCATCAACAAAATGTAGAACCCGTTGGTCAGTAAATTCGGGATGATTAGCGACCAGATGGTATCTTTCAAATGGAAGAGGTCCGTATAAACCAGGTACATCGGCACCAGCCCCCCATTGAAAAGCAGGGTGAAAAATACGAAGAATGACAGGAACGAACGAAATGGAAGCACATTTCTGGATAGCGGATAAGCGACCAGGGTTGTGATCAACAACCCAACGATCGTGCCCACGACCGTGATGAACGTCGTAATTCCATACGACCGCAGAATCAACGAATACTGATTAAACAGATACATATAAGCATCAAAGCTGAATTGAGCCGGTAACAAACGATAACCATCCCTGATAATGGCTTGTTCCTCGGTTAGGGAAGCGGATATCAGAAGTATAAACGGAAACACTGCAGCGATTCCCATCATGATGAGCACGAGGTGAACAGCCATTTGATATATCCTATTTGAATACATGTTGTTCTCCCCCTTAGCTAAAACAGCGCCAAATCCCGGTTTTTGCGACGAACGATCGCATTGGTCGTTAATACTAACAGAAAACCGACTATGGACTGATAAAGTCCGGCAGCGGATGACATTCCGAAATCCCCAAAAGTCATCAATCCACGATAAACGTATGTGTCAATGACATCGGTAGTCGTTTGCAGTGCACCCGAATTCAACGGAACCTGATAGAACAATCCGAAATCGGAATTGAAGATGCGTCCCACTGCAAGAAGCACCATAATGACCATCGTGGGTTTAAGCAGAGGAAGGGTAATGCTCCAGACTTGCCTCCACTTGGATGCTCCGTCCAGCGTAGCGGATTCATAATATTCTTGGCTGATGCCTACAATTGAGGCCAGATAAACAATGCATGTATAACCAACGTTTTTCCACAGATATACGACACTTAATATAAAGGGCCATTTACCGGAATCCGCATACCACGACACAGGGTCTATCCCCAGTAAAGGAAGCACGTAATGGTTGACGAATCCGTTTTCCTCGTTGAGCAATGCCAGAACCAAGTAAGCGACAATGACCATCGAGATCAGATAGGGCAGCAAAATGATGCTTTGGTACAGTCGGGAGGCAAATCGCTTTTTTACCTCGTTCAACAATACCGCCACAGCTATGGAGAGCACTGTTCCAAGCACGATAAATGCGCCGTTGTAGAGTAACGTGTTTCGGGTAATCACCCAAGCATCCTGCGTTTGGAACAGATAGGCGAAATTATCGAAGCCTACCCAGTCACTTCCCCAGATTCCTTTTGCAAAATTGATATCTTTGAACGCAATCACAATGCCGAACATGGGCAAGTAATTGTTGATGAACAGATAGACGATGCCTGGCAAAATCATGACCAATAACAGCCCATGCTTTCTGATGTTTTGGATGCGGTTTGCATGGAAACCTCGACGCATGTCTCTCTCCCCCTGTTCGTAACAATGATGTTTGGTTTGTGTAACTCCTCCAACATCCCTCCTATTCTATGAATGTCAGTTTATATGACTCGAAATTGTTCTTATATGAATAATACGATGTAAGTAAGCCTCAGTCATTGGTGTGATTCACTAAAAAAAATGATTTCATTTGGATTATTACACCAAAAGAAAAGCCTGTCTAAATTTTAATGTTATGTATTATTACATTCACTGCATTAAGCAACGTATTATAAGCCCTGTGATCAGCCTTTTCATGCCAAAAAGCAACGCACCTGAAAAAGGATGCGCTGCTTCATGTATATTAAAGATTGTTACGAATGGATGGCTGCCATCTTTCTGCTGTTGGGAAACATCCGACCACCAACAAGCACACCACCCGAAAATACAGCTTCGCGTGGAGGTGCCGCCGCCAATGCATGCATCGCATTTATGGCATTTACCAACGAGAAAGTGCCTCGTTCACCCACTTTTGGAGTTAATGGCGCATTGGATATAAGCTTGTACGTTTCTAGCAACCAGAAGTCCTCCACCCAACCGGATGCTTCAGCGAGACGTGACCCACGGGAGAGCATATCGCCATTTCCGAATGGGCTCCACGAATCCAAAATGTTATCGGAACCGATATGCACGGACACTCCCGTTTCCATCAACAGTTTGATGGGGGGCATGGGCCTGTCAATGGGCACGCTCGTCATGATGGCTACGCCGGTCGCACACAACCTTTCCGCGAGTGAGCGCACCTCTGTTTCCCCAACCTGGCCCAAACAGTAGGCATGGCTTACCGCGGTACGGCCGGACATACCGGCTTGTTCTGTCAGTTCGGCGAAGCGGCTGATCGTGTATATTCCGAGATGACTCGGGTCATGCAGATGCAAGTCGATGCCAGCAGAGAATTCTGTCGCAAGTTCAAACATGGCTTCCAGACTGGCATCCACTCGGCGGTCCAGTCCGGCCGGATCCACACCACCAACATAGTTGGCTCCAGCACGAAGCGCTTGCCGCATGACGGAAACGGAGTCGGATCGAAGCAGGCCTTGCTGGGGAAACGCCACAATTTCCATATCAATGCGTCCCCGGTACATCTCACGCACTTCCAAGACCTCCTCAAGATGAGAGAGGCCAATTTGCGGATCCACGTCAACGTGTGTGCGGATTGCCGTTGTGCCTTGGGCTAACATTAAATCCAACATTCGTTTCGCGCGTTCTCCCGCCCCGGTCGGTAGTTCCCCCAACATACTTTTCTCAAATTCCAACTGGCCGGGCAGCGTGACAAACGGCTGCAAAGATTTCCACGGCTCACCAATAAAATGCTTGTCCAGATGGGTATGCATATCTGTCATTGGCGGTACATAGTGCAGCCCATCCGCGTCAATGACGGTTGTCGGCCTACCGGCAATATTTACAGATGTGAGATCCGCATCCGTTCCGACAGTCTCAATGCTGACAATAAGTCCAGTTGCTTGATCAATCGTTAGATCAAACAGGTTTTCCGACCATTTGACATTTTTCACGAGTGTTAAGCCTTTCTCCATAACTCCATCCCCTTACTTCATAATTAGATTGTTTCTATCCCATCCGACAACCACGGTAATTCCAAAAGTTTTGAGTCAGTACAAGCTACCTGTAATCCCGATTTCCAAACCGTGCGGGCCTCCGGTTTATTAAGCAGAACTTCCCTTTCCGACCGCTCTCGGAACAATACCATATCAGCCGGAGCGCCAACCTTAACGCCATAATTATCAATGCCTAACGCCTGTGCCGCGTTATGCGTCAGCATGTTGGTCAAGATGAGCGCATCCCGTTTGCCGCCCATGTAAGAAGTAATCGCCAATAGCCAGGCAACCTCAATCGGGTCTGTTTTGCCAAACGGCGTGAATGGGTTGCGCACGTTATTGACTCCGATTGCCACATTCACTCCACAATCCTGGAGCAGTTTCACAGGAGTCAGACCTCTATGATAACCTTCTGGGCCTTCCCTTCCATTCAAAAAGAGGTCCGTCATCGGCAGCGTAATGACGCTGATTCCGGCAAGACACAGAAGCTTCCCGATAGCCGAAGCTTCGTGTTTAGGGAGGGAACCGAGCGAGGTTACATGTCCGGCGGCTACATGCCCCTGCATGCCTGCAGCAATTGTCCTTTTTGCAATTTCCACAACGGCACGGTCGTTGGAATCGACCGAGAAATCCGCGTGAAAATCTAGTGGTTTTCCGTACTTCCCTGCCAGAGCAAATGCAAAATCCAAGTGTTCCCCTAGGTCTGCATCCTGATACGTGATTCCTCCGATCACATCGGCTCCCATACGAACGGCCTCTTCCATCAACTCAGCAGTCCCCGGACTCTTGAACACCCCTTCTTGCGGAAAGGCAACTACCTGTAAATCCAGTTGATGTTTTAAGGATTGTTTGAGACGAAGAGCAGATTCGACAGCTCTGAGTCCAAGAACCGGATCGACCTCTGCATGGCAACGCATATGGGTTACACCATTCCTGACGGCTTCCTGAATGACAACCAGCGAGCGACGATACATGTCCTCCCTCGTGAATGAACTTTTCAGTTTGGATGTTATCTGGATCGCGTCCTGGAGAGACTCCGCCTCCCGATCCATGGAATCCAGCAAATATGCTTTTTCCAAATGAATATGCGGCTCGACGAATCCGGGCAGCAATAAGCCTCCTTTGCCCCGCACTAAACGAGACGCTTCGGTTTTCCTTTCCCCGCATGGCGTGACAAATGCAATCTTGCCTGAGGATATCCCGACATCCATTCGCCTTTCAGCCCCGGAAATCACCGTATCTGTGATAAGTAGATCAATAATTACATCCTCCGTTCATGTACGCTTTTATTACACGCAAGAAACACTTTAAGCATAATTCACTCTTTCTGAGAAATCATTGGATGAAAAGGATAAAAATAATTAGCAATCTTGGATGATCAAACCAAAGATATTTACTCCACATGATCGTAGTGTTATATTACTTAACAATAAAATAACTTGTTCCAGAAAGGGATGGGTCGATGTGCTGCTGACAGATTTGCTGAAAAACGGCATTTACGATGATGCCAGAGTGATTACGGGGCATAAGGGTCTAATACGTGAGGTTCAAACGGTCAACATTATGGACTGTCCGGATATCATTCGGTTTCTAAGGCCAAATGAGCTCTTGCTGACCAACGGCTTTTTCATGAAGCAGCAGCCAGAGATGTTTATTCATCTAATCAGGGACATGCAGCGTCTTCAGTGCTCGGGGTTGGCCATCAAAACCAAGCGCTTTGAACTACCAATCCCTGATGAAATACTTTGGGAAGCGGATCAGAACGAATTTCCCATCATCGAAATTTCCGATGTCCGTCTATCCCTTGGCGAAATTTTGCAGCGATCGACCAGTGTGATTCTGAATAACAAGAGCGACGAACTGCAATATGCACTCAGCATCCACAAAAAATTCTCCGAGATGATCATGCGCGGCAAAGGAATTTCCAGCATTATCGATTCTCTGTCCAAACTGTTCTCATCCCCAGTCGTTCTGTTAAACTACAAATGGCAAACTATCTCTGCTTCCAGCCAGAATACAAGTGTTGCTGAACTCACTGCAGCCGCTGTAAATACACTTCAAGACTTCTCTGATATTTCTAGTCCCACTTCGTTGTGCCTCATCAACACATCAGTCCGAGAGCGTTGCTGCATGCTGGTATATCCAGTAAAAACTTACCGCCACGAAGGCTATTTGTTATCCTTTCATTCGCCGGATCAATGGACTGGCCTTTTTGGTCTGACGCTTGAGCAGGCCTCCAACGTCATTGGAATGGAGCTGACCAAATCACAGGCTGTCAAAGAGCGCTCCCGCAGACACAAAAACGAATTCTTTTCCGATCTGATTGAGGGATATATCACTTCTGAGCAGGAGGCGCTGAACCGCGGCAAGAGATGTGGGCTTATCAAGGGGCGTGCAAGCGTCGTGCTGACCATGCGTAATGACGAGGTGCATCACATGCATCAAAGATTTCCTAATCACGAAGGTTCGGCGCCTCCGAAAGGAGATAATATCACGGAGCAAGAGGAGCAATACGAGCACATCAAACGTCTTTTTGGTGGGTTAGATCAATCCTTCGTCATGTTTACCAAACATGATACCTACTGTCTTCTGTTATCTATCCCTGAGTTGGGGTGGGATGAGGTGAAAATCACCGAGCAGTTGTCGGGAATGCTTAAAGAGCTACATGTTGAGACAGGACTGAGTCTGTCTATCGGCATTGGCAAACCTGCAACAAATGTACTCGGCGTTCGTCATTCTTATACAGAAGCAGTTAATGCATTGCAATTCGGCTACTGGCTAAAACGCAAGCAATTTGTCCAATCTTACCAAGCCAAGGACATCGGATATTTATTCCACATGCTTCCCCACAACGAACTGAAACAATTTTACGACGCGACCTTAAACGGACTGCTGCAGATTGCAGACGAACATGAAAAAAAAGAGTTGCTGCGCACCTTAAACGCTTTTTACGATACACAATGCCAGCTTGTCGAAACATCCAAGCAACTTTTCGTTCATCGAAATACGGTGGTGTATCGACTGGAAAAGTGTGAAAAAATCCTGGGTGTGAAACTCAAAGATCCAACTGAAAGCTTACGAATCCGCATAGCGCTAGCCATCGAACCTCTGCTAGGACAAGATTAAAACAAAAAAAGCCGCTATAATAGCGACTTGAATTGAACATGTTCCTGTCTCGCGACACTTCTTTATTGGAATATCTATGAGATACGCCATCATGGAATAAATTTATTATTTCGTTAATATCCACTTTTGTCGATCAAGTGATGGATTCAGTTCACTTAAGAAGAGTTCGGTCCCATCTTCCGATACCTCTAATGCTTTTTGATGATGAGCTGAAGTAATATGAACGGATCCGTCTTTGTTCTCGTGAAGGACCCAACGCTGGTTGTTGTACCCTAAGTAATGATACAACTGAAGTTTGTTTTGCCCTATATCCAGATCAAGCGTCTGACCGGCCGTAGTACGAATCGAATACGAACCTGCTTCGTCACCTGTCGGAACAAATACCCACTTCTGGACGGAAGCTGCACTTGTATCTTGCAAGGTAACCGGCTCCCCGTTGACAAGGTTCACGGTATAAATGGATTTCTGTGTTGCGGCATTTATAAGACTGGACTTGGTGATGTTTGCAGGTTCACCGTTGCTGACATTGACGTTCTGATAAGATGCGGAGCCGCCAAATACATTCAGTCCAAAGTGGCCTTCTGCAAAAGTACCATCCATGATATCTATGACTTTTTGACTGTTCATATGAACGATAATATGCGGACCATTCGCTTCTATTTTCACCTTATACGTTTGACCTGGCTGAATGAAAGTTGGTACTTTTGCAAGAACCTGACGTTCTTCAAATCCTCCATTGATTTTATAGAACAGACGAATTGCTTTCATGTTAGGGTCTAGATTCAGATAATAACCACTGCGACCATCCTCGCTAGCCCTGAACAAAATAGAACCTGCCCCTCCTGTTTCACCAAGCATCATGTCTGCTTCATACGTAAAATTCCCAGCCTTTTCTTTGGCAATATAATTCGCATCGCTAAAATATTTACCACGAATCCCATGTTCACTAACTAACCATGAAGCAGCAGATAGATCTTTAGTCCATCCACTCAGGTTTGTCCGGAACTCGCCACCTGAGACTTTAACGAGCACACTACTGGAAGTTTTACCATTCGGAGTAGATACGGTGACTATGGACTCCCCTTCTTTTTTTGCCTTAATAACCGCGTGTGATTTGTCTACCAAGTCTATGGCTATTACTTCGTTATTACTGGAATTCCACTTAAGCGGTTGAGCGCCTAAACCTGGTCCATACTCGACCATCGCCTGCAGTGTATCCGACTCGCCTACCCCCAGTTCCCGAACCCTCGTATCCATCTTTATTTGAGCTTTTGAAGGAGTGTCCTCATTCCAGACAGATTGAAGTTGATGCACTTTCAAGGAAACAACGTTCACATTCCCACCTTTCACGTAAAAACCCATCGCTCTACTAGCAGGGTCCGGAAATATTACATCTGAAAAGACGACTTTGCCGTTGTTACCAAAGGCTTCAAGAGAAGACTCATCCACAAGAATACGCATCTTGATCCGATTATTCTCCATCTGCGTAGGTGCTTCATGTTTCTTACTGAAAAGGTTAGAAAAATCCGTTTCACCGGATGCAGTTCGGTCCACAAACATATGACTATCACTTGCCTTATAACCCACGACCGTCTTCTGATTTGCACCCTCACGAATGTTAAAGCCAAACTCGGTCACTGTGCTGGTTTCAGGGATTTCAATTTCAGCTTCAATTTCGTAAGCACCTGAAATAATACCTTTTAACAGATTCCCGGAAGAAGGACTCACCGACTTGTTAGAAGCAGAATACAAAGGTTTACGCAGTGATTCCAATTCTTTGATTGGACTTTGCGCCATCCGAATTCCATCTTTGGTTGTTACCAATGATACTTCTCTCGGAATGGTTAGTTCACCTTTCCAATTGGACGTTGGGAAAGCGAACGGATAGTCCCAATTCGTCATCCACGCCATCATCACTGTGCGATGATCAGGCATATTAGCGAAAGACATCGAAGCGTAAAATTCTTTACCAAAATCTGTTCTTAACACCTTACCTGCCGGATTATCGTTCACGAATTTACCATCAGCTGTTAAATGACCGATAAAATACTCGGCATCTGATCCGCCTGTTTTGGGATTTGCTCCTGTACTGATCATCATAACCCACTTCTTCTGTGATGTTCCGTCTACCGGAAGCTGGAACAAATCAGGGCATTCCCATACGCCTCCGCGGACGTAATCCCCATATCCCCAATTATCTGTCAATGTCCAGTCAAGTAAATTCGCTGACGTGTAGAAACGAATATGATCTCCTCCGGACACAACCATAATCCAGCGGTTATTCTCATCATCACGGATCACTTTCGGATCGCGGAAATCCCAATTCCCAGCTTCATTTCCGCTCTTACCTGGGTTCTCGATCACAATCGGGCGTTCCTTCGAATACTCCCAAGTACGACCTTGGTCTTTACTGTATGCCAGACCTATACGCTGGTTCCCATTCGGGCTATCTGGGTTAAAGGAAGTATAATATGCAATAAGGCCCTTGCCTCCTGAATCTCCGAATAAACCAGATGCATTTGTCATATCCGCAACAGCCGACCCAGACCAGACATGTCCGTGATCATTCCAGGGAAGTGCAATCGGAAGCCGTTTCCAGTTCAGCATATCTTTACTTACCGCATGCGCCCATGTTCCTCCATCCTGATGGAAGAGATGATATTCTCCTTCGAAGTAGACAAGTCCATTTGGATCACTCGCTGAACCACGTATTGGCGTGTAATGATATTGTGGACGATATATCTCATTGTAATATTGGCTCAGTTCCGTCACATAAGTATCCTGAAAGTAAGCCGTCCCCTTTTTTACGACGATTCCGGTACTTCCACTCCTGTAGGTTGAATCTTTCACGTCAATCGCGGCCGTAGTGTATCCGTCCAGGAGGACCTGAATTCGATCTCCCTTTGCCTTGATTTCCACATGATGTTTGGCTCCCATCTGACTCGGATAAGTACGTTGCGAACTTGCAATTACTGTTCCTTTTGTATTCGTCAAACTTACACGGACCTGATCTCCTTCCTTCGTAAGAGTAGCTTCATATCCTTCAGCTCCATCGCTTGAAGATCGAAATGCGAGAGCTGCAATAGAATCAGGACGAAGGGTAATAATCCCTTCATAGACCATATCAGTCGCCTCTTTGGTATAGATTTGCTGTGCTATGCTCCCCTGTTCTACCGTCCCTCTTTTGCCGTTGATATCAGGTTGCCATTTTCCCTTGCTAGAAATCACCGTCCCCAAATTACCTTTCAGATCGCTCACCACGATGTTCGAAAACAAGGCGGATCCATCCCATACATGGAGTCCAAGCTTTCCGCTTTGATACGAAATGTCTTGAACATCAATTAATGGTTTATATTGATTGCCCCAATATACTTTTAGCGAGGAACCCACTGCCTTCACTTTGAGATGATAGATTTGCCCCATTTCAACAGAAACTTTACGCTCCTCCTTTAATTTCCCATCTCCATTTCTTGCATCTCTTAACCGAATCAGACCTGCGTCCGGAACGATTTGCAGCATGTACGAGCTAAAGCCATCCTCATTAGATCGAAACAACAATGTTGCATCCGCCTTCGTATCCCTGATCATGACATCAGCTTCATAGATAAAATCATCGGACACTGTCTCTGAGATGGCCATTACATTTTCTTTAGGCTGTGAAGTTAGCAAGATTCCTTCTGAAGTATCCTCTAATCCTCCTTTTCCTTTCACTTGCCAGCCTATCAGATTGGTATTTGATTTGGATGCGCTTTCAAAAATATCAAGCTCCTCCTTTGCCTGTTTATTTGTTTCCTGATCAGCGAGCACAGCACTAGCCGCAAATGATTTAGATGTAAAAATACCGTTTGAAGTCAGAGTTAATCCCGTTGCCATCAGAAGACATATTGCGAATTTAGATTTATCGTTCATTCCTTACCCTCTTTTCTAATAATATTGTGAAGTTGGTTCAAATTTAATTGGTTTTGGACAACCAGTTCAGTTCGGTTGCCCAAAACCGCGCAGTAACCATTAAGGGGAATCAAGCCATTACTAAATTCTAAACACTCTGATTCTCCCAAATGCTTACGAGATCATTGATTTGAAGCGACACGACCTTTAGTTCTCCACCAATGGCATAGAGTTCCAGTCCTCTACTTCCCAAGTCGGGGAAAATCGTGTCTGAAATGATAGTTGTCCCATTGTTGCCAAAGATCTCTACACTTGACCAATCAACATAGATGCTCAACTGTAACCGTTTATGCTCTGGCTTCATAGGGGCATTGTGTTTTGCAGCAAAATCAGGATGGAAATCAACAGCGTTTGACTTCGTTCGATCGACAAACAACTCCTCATTCAAGACATTATATCCGATGACTGTCTCCTGGTTGGAAGAGGAAGACTTTCGCACCTTGAACCCAAATTCTATTGCATTACCGATTTCGAATTCCGCAATAATTTCCATCTTTGCAGCAGAAACAGCAGACAAAACGTTCATATCTGGTTTAATCGTAATGTCTTGTAGAGACAGAATTGATCTTCTAAGTTGATTTAACTCACTTATGGGTGCTTGAATTAAGCGAAGTCCTTCCGAATACGTCCTGAGCTGAATCTCTCGTGGGATGGACATATGGCCACGCCATTCTTTAGAAGGAAGAGTGGAAGCATAACGCCAATTATTCATCCAGCCGACCCAAATCTTTCGCCCATCCTCATTCGGTATACCATCCCAGGTCACGGCCGCGTAAAAGTCAGATCCGTAATCTATCCATTGGATTGTATCGAATGATTCCAATGTTTCATCTAGTGTAAAAACCTTACCATCAAAGTGACCTATAAAATACATCATGCCAGAACCGCCTGCGGGTGGTTCTGAATCGTTTGGATTTACGCCATTTCTATCTCCGACACTTAGTGTCAGAATCCATTTAGTGGTATTAGGGTCCTCATCCACTTGGAATTTAAAAACATCAGGACATTCAAAAATCCCACGATGTATGCCTGGAATATCAGAACCGAAACCGCTTGCAAAAAACCAATCCTTAAGATTCGAAGATGTGTAAAATTCTACACGGTCACTTACAGCAAGAACCATTACCCAGTTTGAAGATTCTTCATGCCAGAATACCTTTGGGTCTCGAAAGTCTAGCGTCTCCGTAGGGAATAAAACAGGGTTACCTTCATATTTTGTCCAGGTTCGACCTTTGTCCTTGCTGTAAGCGATGCTTTGAACCTGCGGTTTACCGGGTTGAGCGTTGTTACCATTATTAGTATAAATTGCAACCAATCCTGATCCTGCTTCGTTGAAGAATCCGCTTGTATTGTTCTTATCGACTACCGCACTTCCCGAAAATATCGCTCCATCTTCCCCAGGCGAGATGGCTGGTGGGAGTTCATCCCAATGTACTAAATCATTACTTACTGCATGCCCCCAATGCATTCTGCCGAAGTCAGGCTGCGTATCATGGGGAGTATATTGGTAGAAAAGGTGATATTCTCCTTCGTAATAAACCATTCCGTTAGGATCGTTCATCCAATTTCCCTTAGGGGAATAATGTATTTGCGGTCGGTATTCATTTTTATAAATAAAGTTTTCTGGATCTTTGCTGATACTATTTTCACCTGATAGATGTACTTTTTTAATTTTATTCACGCTCCCTTAAGGCTATTTAAAATCTAAAAAAAGTAATTTGCATTCCTTATTAACAAAATAAGCCACTCGTTTTCATTTGTCAAAGTATTTTTGTTTAAATGAACACTATTTTTTATGTATAAATCCGTTTCAGTTTACATTTGCACAATTTATGATTGATTATAGAAAATAACAGTTTTTTATTTAAGTTGTCTAATCATTTTTTTATCACTTTAAACCTAAGAGTTTACAAATGTAAAAAAGGTTGCATCTAAACTTCTCTTTACTTGTTCAACAAAATATCGTTAGTATTAAACCCAATTTTACCGATAAAACAAAAAAAGCCGCTAAAATAGCGACTTCAATAGGAATATGTTCATTTCCCGCGGCAGGTTAATTAATTAACGTCTTGCCTTCATTTAATAACTTCAACCTTTTTATCCCCTGCTGACTTCGCTACCTCTAACGTTGTTTTACCTTCAATAGCGACGATCACGCCAGTAGCCAGCATAGAAACGATTAAAGCTGCGCTGATGGCTGTCGAAATTTTCTTCTTGACCATAACCATACCTCCGATATCTATTATGTTGTAATAAGCGGCTCAAGAATATGACGAGCCGAGTGTGACTGGGTATTACAATATTTCACTTTTTTGTTGGGTGATCTACCTGGTGATTGTATTATAACGTACTGCCAATCATTGTAAAAGTATTTTTTCCTTGTGTACAATTCCTGGACTTATTACTACCTGGAACGTAAGGTCATTGATTCATATAATGGGCATATAGTTGCTCAAATGTTGTAAAACGTTCGACTTTTCTGCCGACCTTATCATACTCTTCTCGATAATCATCCATCACTTCAAGGAGCTTCTCTTTCATAACTGGTAAATCATTTGCATCAAAGTACTGCATAAGATCATATTTCTTGGTGCCTTTCTCCATGGCCATTTCAGCAAGATACCCATGTGCTCCAAAGGCCGAAAGAAAGACGTAGGAAGCATCGTTCGCTGTAACACTGTTCAAAATTTTATTGCGGTAGTTGCACCACAATTCTTCATATGTTCCCCTCAGATTATCAAAGGTCGGAGCCGGTTTAACAATGAAGTTATCACACATCGTGCTATGTAACCTCGTAACGCTATTCAACATATTAAAAGATGTTATTCGAATATCTTCAATGGTATGAGCTTCGATGATTGACATGTATAAGGATTCGAGATCATCTGGAACATAGCGAAACGAACGTATCTCTTCCAAATATCGCTTGATCCCTCGTTTGATACACGTGTTATTCAGACTCACCAAGGCATTGACGAGATTGTACAGAACGCCAGCAGATGCATATCGCACTGAACCGATATCTTCACCAAGCATCGTATCACTGTATGCTTGCTTAGCCAGATCGATCCATTTATTTGCTCGATTAAGACACACTTCTCCTATCGGATTCGCAAGTGCATCAAGAGCTTTTTGCTGGAAGTCGTTCAATTTCTCCAAATCCTCAGGCGTTGCATAGTAGAGTATTTTCAGGTCGGTTAGGCTCGATACGTTGGGACTCTCCAAGGTGGATTGCTCTTGTATTCTTGAATCCCATGGCGTGCAATAGATATCATATCCAACGTCGTCCAAGATGAAGCAATCGGATATTCCCCATCCCTTTTCTGTATTATTAATGATAATTAAATCAAGATCGCTCTTCTCGTGAAAGTCACCGGTGCTAAATGAACCAGTAAGCCCAATAATGGCGATATCATCTAGAAAATCTCTTTTTACGCGTTCAATCACCATGTTAATGAGCAGTTCGTTTTTGTCCAGCAGCTTCTTCTTTATGATTTCGTTCATTCGTTACACCTCTTTGTATGATCCGGCCGTCCTTCATCACAACAACCTTAACTTGAGTCTATCGACTTAGAGGTACGGTTACTATGTATAAGTTGATTTAAGTCATCTTTGCACAAAATCCGCTAAACCGTCGATACGACGAGTTAGCGGATTTCATTAGTTCCTTGATTAGTTCTTTGTATAGACTATTTTCTTTATGCTTTCGCAGGACAAGAAATACCGATCCGCCAACTCCTCTATCCTGACTCCATTGCGGAATAAGGATTTAATCTCAGCGTTTCGAGCAGAGACCCTGCTCTTGCTCTCTGTTTTCTCGCCCCATTTCAGGTGCGCCTCTTTGGGTTTTGGGATATAAACCAATTCCCCTTGAACGTATTCCTAAATGATACGTAACAATTCTTCCGGAAAAATAGACTCGGCTTTTGAATATTTCATGGGCCTCACTCCTTATTTAATAGATCAATAAGGTGCAAAGCCAGTTAGTAGAATATTACGATTCGTCGTTGGCAATGTGATTATTCCCGGGCTCTATGCAAAGCATTGCCATATCCTTCACTGGCTTTGCATAGAGCCGTGCATGTAAGAATCCTACTCCGATTGTTTTCAATAGCCTCACCTCCAGAAAATAGATAGTTGCTATTTGCTTATTATATCAGGGCTTGTTGTTCAAATGTTTAATCATGTATTTTTGGGCTAACATGTTCTGATTATTCTGTACTCACCTTGATTAGCTGCTCTCTACTTTACCAGTGAACTCATGACTCCAGCCTCCATGACATCTCCCAAAAATCAAGTTCAAAGCGACTGCACATCACGAAAATATCTTCCATCCGTTGGTACGTTCCCTCGCTACAGCCTTCTAATAGCTTATCAGTTAACGTCACTAGGGATTGATTGTTGCTGTTGTATTCAGAGGAAGCATATCCTGTGATCCACTCTCCGTAAAAAGGATGCTCAGCTGCACCTGGCTTTTGGGCAAGGACTTGACCAATCTCTGCATAGCTCCATGAGCAGGCCAGAATGGATACAAGTACTTCTGCTATGCCACCCGCATGGGAAACAGAGAGCATATAGTTAGTATAGGCTGCATTTTTCAGTGCAGGTTTTACCTGGAAAACATGATCCTCTGTAATTCCTAATCGCTCCATATAAGAACGATGAATTTTCATTTCACCATTCAGGATGTTATCTACGTTTTTACTAAAAAACTGCATCAATTTGGGGTCGTGCGACTTGACGATACCTAGTGCAAATACACGGGCATAATCGAACAGGTACAAGTAGTCTTGCAGCAAATAATAACGAAATTGTTCGACCGGTAAGGAACCATCTCCGATTCCTTTAACAAAGGGATGCTCAAGACATTCCTTCCACACAGGCTGTGCTGCCTGATATAGTCTCTCTGAAATAGTCAACATGTGTTCCTCCAATTCATAATGTACGTATTCAAAAACAAAAAAACGAAACATCCATAGGATGTTTCGCAGACAAATACACTAAAACAAGTGGGTTCGCATGAGCTACCCAAGTACAGTGTTTCATCGTTGCATCCCTACGTTGGCATTATCCAAATCAGGTAAGGTCGGTTTAATACCCTCTCAGCCGGTTAAGGCTCCCTCGCAAACGGTTGTATGTAGTTGATTACTTTCTTATCCACATAAAAGAAAAAATAACATCCATTTAGTATATCAAGGGCTGTTAAATATAGTCAAGGCAGATTGTATCGCCCCTCATCACCTTTGGTGACGTATGTAAACGATGGAAACCATCACAACAATGGTTGAGTTTTAGCCACTGTTATGATGGTTTCTATTCTTGCAACTACTGCCGATGGTTTAATGCCCGAGTTTGTTCTTTCCGACAAAAGTGAGTATTCCGTACTGGGAAGTGTTTCTCCAGCTCTCATTGGTCGTATCATTCCACTTGGCTACGCTCTGCTTACCTCCGCCCTGGTTGTCGTTAATTTGAAGCTCGAAACCGAGAACATTCCCTGCTTTGGGCGTCAATGATTGCAACTGGATTCTGGCTTCTACGAGATATCCTTTATTCGTTGTCTTCACAGCACTTACAAGGCGTCCGGGCGAGGCCCCCCCTGCAAAGGTTCCCACATTGTCAGCACTGATTCTGAACTGGGCATCATCATATTGAAAATACGGTGTGCGCTGGTGATTCTCGTCCAGGAAAATCTCAACCGAATCCTGATCCCATGGGTTGATGCTGTCTGTAATGATGTTTGGATCAGTGACGTCGATCAGCAGATATAGATACTCACCTGACCACATTGCGCGAGCCACTGCCTCTGCACCTTCGGTCTCATTCAATCGTTTTACTTCAAATGGTGCAGCCTTATTCCATAGGGCGTCTTTCTTCCCATCAATCTGAACAATCCCTTGCACAGCTTTTGCAGATTTGGGCATAGGGGCAAGCTGAATCGCGCCGTATTTGCTTGTATCTTGTTCCTGAGACTGTGTTCGATCATTCCAGTACAGTGGATTATAAGGTTGTGTCCCACTTGCACCGCCATCAGTCACGCGGATATCCAAGCCGGCTTCATATTCTGATCCGACTTGGATACCACCCCACGGAATGGACAATTCAACCTGATATCCGGCTTTTGTCTCGCGTACACGATATGAACGCTGCTCCACACCCTCAGCTTTGCCCGACCGCTTAATGATTACGTGTCGGTCATCTGCTTCATATGAAGTGGTCTTGCCATTATTGAGATCAACAAAGAGTTCTACTCTGTCATTCACATCTGCCTTCGCATCCTGAACATCCACGAGGATATACAGGTTACTATGATCCCATAAGGTGCGGAAATTGGCTGATCCCGCAGAGTCACCCTTCAGTGGAGTAGACACCGCTTTGTTCCAGAGCGGATCTTGTGACTGTTTTTTGATATCCGGTTTACCCGAAAGTGAGACGGCTCTCTGTGTCAACACAGGCAAGCTGGATTCATCCACAAGTCCCCAGTATGCTTTTTTGGCCTTCAGGGCTGAATCAAACAGCATAGCCTGGTTGTTGTAAGACTTCTCATCTTGGAGTCCCCATAAGGTAACTGAAGAAATGTGGTCTTTGTGTTTTTTGTACAAATCCAACAGTTCCTTATATCGATACGCCTGCTTTACCGCAACTTCATCGGACATCTCTTCACCAAATGGAATTCCGCTATCCACATCCAGTTCCGTGATCTGAATATCCAATCCAAGTTCGGCGAACATGTTGATCGTTTTTTCAATTTCGTCGATGGGCGGGGATTCCAGGTTATAGTGAGATTGCAAACCCACACCATCAATGAGCCCTTTCTCTTTCAGTCGTTTGACCAACTGATACATATGCTCTCTTTTCTCAGGGATTTCCGTGAAGTATTCGTTGTAATATAATTTGGCATTCGGATCGGCTGCACGAGCGAATTCATAGGTCTTCTCAATGTAATCCGGACCGATTAGTTCATAAAAGGGACTTTTACGTAAACCGTTGGCATCACCATTGCTATCCGCAATCGCCTCGTTTACCACATCCCAGGCATAGATCTTACCTTTGTATCGGGTCATGACAGTTTCAACGTAATCCTGAATCCGGGCAAGTAATAATTCTCGACTCGCAGGGTTACCCTGAGGATCCTTGAACATCCACTCTGCTGCATCAATATGCCACAACAACGCATGTGCGCGTACGCCCATACCATGCTCCTCCGCGAACTGAACATATTGATCGGCTGCCTCGAACTCATAAACACCTTCGGAAGGAGACATGTACTTCGGTTTCATCTCATAGGTTGCGGTCAAGCTGTTAAAGTGCTTTGTGAGCAGTTGTCCATATGCGCCTTCCAACTGCCAGCGATACACCGCTGCACCAATGGGGAAATCATCTTGATACAGGTCCTCCAGAGACAGAATCCCTTCTTCAATCTCCAGTTGCTCGGCCAGAGTAAATGATACATCATCCACATAGAACGATAACGTATCTACGCTATCTTCAGAGATGTAGGGTGTTTCGATGAACAAATTCAATTCAGTGGGATCATCGCTATATTGAAATTTTCCGGTGATCTTGTGCCATGTATTCCATTCTGCTTTGGCAATTTTCACGCTACCGATCGGGTTCCAGCTTTCGGCAGTTGTTTTTTTATGTGTGGTGAGCTGTAGTGTTTGATCCGTGGTGGGCTCCTGAGTAAGTCTTACATATGCCGAAATTTCGTACTCTTGGTTACGCTTAAGCAGATCCTTCATGGATAACATCGGTCCATGATAGGAACGCTCACGATTGGCGACCAGCATGCTGGACTGACCTTCGTATGCTTCCTGCTGTGTCACTGTCAGCCTTTCGCTACCGACACGTGGAGTCCATCCCTGAAGTGTACCGTCTTCAAAGTTTGTGCTCAAATGACCTCCCTCCACTTCCGTAACTGCCTTGGCTGCATGTGAGACATTCGAAAATGGAAGCATGGCGAGTACGAGAACAAGAATCAAGGCAGTTATATTCCATTGACCTAACCGTTTCATACAATTCCTCCTCTTGATTTGGTCTACGTATTTCTGAACGGATTAACATCCAGATAAATAGATTATAGCTCTTTAGACAGCGCTTACATATAACAAATTTACAATAATTACAATAAAAAGTTATCATTTGGTAATGTACTGTAGGTTTAGGAAGCTGGAAATCCAACTCTGTTTTTGCTTTGGTCCGTTATTTTTGTCGGAATCCGATTTGGATATAAAAAAGACCAAAACGATATGCCTTCCCCTACTCACATAAGGAAAATGCAAAATCATTTTGGTCATGCCTGCTTTACCAGTAACAGCATTCAATTCGTTATAATAAATTAGTTAGCAATCACTTTATTCGACATTTTTCTGCAATTTAATTTACTTGATTCGACTTGATTATTAGCGGCCTTCTATAGGCTTCCACCCATTCCCCTTCTCAATTGCCTACATACAATACATTAGACTAATGAACAGGAGTGATGTGATATGACATTTTTACCTCCTTTTGGACCTGGTGGAGGGTTTGGCGGACCTGGGGGTCCCGGAGGACCCGGCGGATTTCCTGGTCCGCCATCGTTCCCCGGGGGTGGAGGCGGCGGACCACAAGGCGTGCAGGCACCTACCGGACCGCCACCATCATTCATTCCACAGCAACCCGCTTCGTTATTTGCGGTAGATCCAAGAGCCATATCCGGCTGTCTGTTTCGCTACACATATATTTGGCCGGATCGTGGTCCCGGCTTCTGGATGTACCCGGTATTTGTAGGTAGAAACTCGGTGGCTGGCTTCCGTTGGAATGGCTTCTTCTGGCTATACACCGGCATTGATCTGCAGCGAATCAGCTCGTTTAGCTGTTTCTAGAAGTAAATCCCCCAGTATGCGGATTAATCCACATACTGGGGGATTTAGATTTATGGAATATTCACCTTGTCTAAAGCAACTTAATCAGCTTTTCTAGCTCATCAACCAAACTCTTTGCAAGTTCAAAATTAGTATCTTTTAAAGCCAATTCAATTTTCATTTCAACAGACTTTTTCTTTTGTTCATTTTCTAGATAGTTTTCATCAAAATGACTAGCATAAATCATCTGTCTAAATTCTTCTATACTCATTTTACTAATCGTTTTGTCCTCAATAATTAAAACATAATCCATACCATTTACAACAGAATAGAAATCATGAGAAATCATGATAATCGCACCTTTGTAGTCTTCAATGGCTTTCTCCAATGCGATTTGTGTATAGATATCCAAATGGCTTGTCGGTTCATCCAGGAGCAATACGTTGGCCTGACTGGCAGAAACTTTAGCCAATTGAAGCATGTTTTTTTCTCCGCCTGATAACGATTCAATCTTTTGATCAAGGATTTCTCCTTCAAAGCCATAGTTTGGAAGATACGATCTAATCTCGTCATACGTTTGAAAACCAGCATCTATGAATTCATTTAGTATGGTATTCGAATCTTTTAACATTTCACCTTGAACCTGAGATAAATAAGCCACTTTAACATCAGCATTGATTTCAATGGAATCCTGATTATTTTTGAAGATTTCTCGGAGTAAAGTCGTTTTCCCGGTACCGTTAGGACCGATCAGGGCTACTTTATCTGTTGATTTGATCTCAAAGTTCACATTTTCCAAAAGCAACTCGTCAAAGGAAACGCTATAGTTATTGACGTTAACCACAACGGTGTCTTCCATTTCCTTATCAATTCCAAAACGGATATTCGGCTGTTTGATATCGACAAATGGCTCTTTTATTCGACGCGCTTCCAATCTCTCTTGAAACTTGACTCTGGCTTTTAACGCTCTTCCTCTGGAAGCTTCCGAATTATACGTGGCGATCTCTCTAAGATTGTCGATGATGTGATCATATCTCTCAATTTCCTCAGCTTCAGCAACTGCGATTTCTTGCAGTTCGATCTTAGACTGAAGCAGTGAGAAGTTATAATCGATATATCGCCCGTCAAACTCTTGGAGCTCTGTGTTTTCTAGGTGTATGATTTTGTTGAAACAATGATTCAACAGATACCGGTTGTGCGTAACGACCAGCAGCATTCCCTTGTGGGTGTTAATCAATTTTTTAAGCGCGTTCAGGTTTTCAAAGTCTAAAAATACATCAGGTTCGTCCATAATCATGAAGTCTGGACGATTCAGCATTTCCTTCATCACTTGAATAAGTTTGAATTCCCCGCCGCTTATGGCGGATATACTAAGATCTTTGAGCTTCATGAGGTTGGCAAGGTTTAACTGTTTATTGATGTTTTTTTCGAAATTATCCCCATCCATCGCCTCGAAGGCATCCAAAGCCAATTGAAGCTTTTCCATCAGGGAATCCATATCCGATGTGGTGGCCATCTCCGCATAAATCGCTGTAATTTCATCTTGTATCTTGATGAATTCTTCTGCGATATATTCAAAAACGGTCATTTCTTTTGTTTTGTCTACTTGCAAAAACTGACTCACATACCCGATTCTGCAATCGGGGTCTATCTCTAACTTGCCCTCGAACAAATATCGTTCCGGATCCATCAGGATATCGATCAATGTACTTTTTCCACTTCCGCTTGTTCCGATAAAAGCACAATGTTGTGCCTCTTCAAACGTAAATGAAATGTTTTTATATAGTTCCTTTTGTGGAAATGAGAAGGATAGGTTTTCAACTTTTATCATAGTGTTACCTTTCTTTACAACTAAATTGGTGGCTAATCTTAAATATATTGTCGAACACAGACTTTTAGAGTAACACTGTTTACCACCAAGTACAATCGATTTTTAGCCCTTACCCTCACTTTGGAACTCTAATACGTTCTATAGAATGATGGCTAGTGGACGGTGGTTACTTCATAAAACACTACTGACATACCGTTGTCAGTAGTGTTTTTGTATAGTTGGAGTAAGCAATTGTATTACTTATTATAGGAAGGATGATATCTCGTGAATTTTGCTTCTGTGCGCATCATTACTGATGACGTGGATCGTCTTGCCGAGTTCTATGAGAAAATCACGGGTGTTTCGGCGGAACGCCCTGCACCTGTCTTTGCCGAACTCGTTATGCCATCGTGCACTCTAGCGATCGGCCACTCCCAGACGGTGCAACTGTTTGGCGCTGGTTCCGCTGTGGCGGCCAACAATCGTACTGTCATTATTGAGTTCCACGTCCACGATGTCGATGCCGAATACGAGCGCTTGAAGCCGTTTGTCGATGAGTGGGTAAAGGAACCTACCACAATGCCGTGGGGGAATCGTGCTGTGCTGTTTCGCGATCCTGACGGTAATCTGGTTAATCTCTTCACGCCGGTGACCGAGGAAGCAATCCAACGGTTCAGTGGTAGGCTATAAAGGATAGTTGAAATGAGCTCACCAGAGGGAGGCATGCTTTCTAACAATCTCAATAAATGCTTCTACTTGGGGAGAGATCCACTTGTTTTTGGGATACAGCAACTGTGTAGCTAGATTTTGTTTGTACTGCTGACCTGAAAGTTTTTCTTCCTTCAGCTCCTTCTCTACCGTAATTCGAGGTAACAAGGATATGCCCATACCGCTCAATATCGACTGTTTCACAGCTTCAATACTCCAGAATTCAATATTGGAAGTAATTCCAATCTGATACTCCTCAATGCATTGTTCAAACAATGTGCGATAACCGCAACCTCTTTCGGTAAAAAGTAAATTGCTTCGTACAATGTCGCGTTGTAGCTCAAATGAATTGGGGTAAAGCAGCATCATGGGCTCCTCAGCCAATTTCTCACTGTACAGATTGGGATCATGCACCTCTGTCCCCAACATGAAGGAAATATCACTTTTACCTTGCATCAGATTCTCTTTATAATATACGGAATCTAATTGGTGCCACTCGATATTGACATGAGGATGCAATTTTTTAAATTCCTCAATAATAGGTGGAAAACGATAAATCAACAACGTTTCCCCAATACTGATCACGATATTACCCGTTAATTCCCCTTGTGCAGCAGTCACTTCCTTAATCATGTGATACAGGTCAAGCATTTTTTGGGCATGTGGCAACAATTTTTTCCCAGTCTCCGTTAAAATAACCCGCTTACCAATTCGATCAAATAAAGGGTAGTTAATCTCCTCTTCCAACGCCTTAATATGCAATGTAATTGTAGATTGCGCGTATCCAAGATGTTCAGCAGCTTTGGTAAATCCCTCGTGTTCCACAATTGTAATAAATGTGACCAAATGACGTATTTCCATCATTGGCTCCCTTCTTTTTAACTTCATTAAAACTGATCGTTTACATATAAACTATCAATTTAACTAATGGAAAGCAATCGTTTATATTCAATGTAGCTCATTAAGAGCCCATTTCATTTTTAATCTCAATCGTTTATGGAAGGGAGTAATCACTATGCAAAAAGCAGCAACGTCATCCATCTTGATTAATGGATATCGAATCGCTTATGAGCAATACGGAGAAGGCTCTCCCATATGGCTCCTTCATGGAACACCGTCTTATAGCTATGAATGGAGAAAAGTAATACCCGCTCTGGTTCAAAAAGGGTACAAAGTCTACGTTCATGACCTTCTGGGATATGGAGCATCCGAAAGACCACTCGAAGCAGATACTTCTGTGGCAGCACAATATACGCTGTTCAGTCAGCTTTTAGACGAACTTGGAATGGATCGTTTACATGTCGCAGCCCACGATCTAGGTGGAATTGTCGGAGTCCAACTGGCCTTGGAACAGCCTGAGCGTGTACAATCGCTTACGTTACTCAACATGCCCAGTTATGATTCGTGGCCCTCACCAACCTGGAAGAAAATTATCGAAGAACAGCTTGAACAGGTTGAACAAATGCCCCGTGCTGATTTTGATACCATGCTAAAGAAACAATTACCCATGGCAGTGTATAATAAAGAGCTTATGACTGGCGATACACTGGATGCGTATCTGGCACCCCATGCAGGTTCATTGGGCAAAGCCTCTTTTTTCTCCCATCAGGTAGCTCACTATAATGCAAAATATACTGAATCCTATGGAACAGATTTACCCAAGCTGAAAGTCCCTGTTCAAATTCTATGGGGCGAGGAAGATGAATGGCAGCCCCTCGCTTATGCAAAAAGGCTTGTCCAGGATATTCCCCATGCCTGCCTACATGTCATTCCCAAAGCTGGTCATTTCGTCATGGAAGATGAGCCGGGGCAATGTTCTGATTATATCGACCGTTTCTGCAATAAACATCCGTGAGTTAGGATGCTAAAGAAAAAACACGAGGCGCGAATGCAGTCCCTCGTGTTTTTTTATTTACTTTAACCTTGGGTTGTATCTTCCGAATACGTTGCTGATTAATGTAATTAGATACTTATTGTATAACATTCAATGCTCGGTACATCATCGCCACAAACTGTGCACGTGTCACTGGTTCATCCGGCTTAAATTTTCCGTTATCCCCGAGTACAATCTCTAGTTCTGCCAGTGCAGCGATGTAATCATAGCTCCAATGCGTTGTAGGAACATCTTGGAAAGCAACTGTTCCACCTGGTTCTATCCCAAGGGCCAGCGTCAAAATTTTAGCCATCTCTGCACGAGTCAGCGAATGGTTTGGATTAAAATTCCCATTGGCTCCATCGACTATTCCTGCTTGTTGCAGTGACATGATGGCTTCATAGTAAGGATGACTTGGTGATACGTCAGAAAACGAAACTGCCTCACGTATGGGTTCAAACTTGAAAGCACGTGTGAATAGTAGAGCCATATGATGGCGCTTGATGTGTTCATTCGGGTGAAAAGAACCGTCTGGATACCCTGCAATTATCCCTTGACTTGCTAGTTCCTCAATCATTCCTTTTGCCCAATGTCCTGAAAGGTCGTCAAAAGTAACGACAGGTGGTTCAGGCTCAGGTTTGGGTTCTTCTGGGGTAGGTTGCGGATTGGGTGTTGGTACCGGTATTGAATTTTGAGGAGGCGGTGGATTACTTCCTCCTCCGTTATTGTTAGAAGGATTGTTTATACTCCACTTCGCATACAACGTCTTATCCGCTGTAATGACATCTTTCGTAAAGTTCCACTGGTTAGTGAGAGAGGTCTCCTTAAACCAACCACCAAATGTATAACCTGGTCTCGTTGGTGTGCTCGGTTCAGTTGCCTGTTCATTGTAAGGTTTATTCTGAAGCGCTACCAGACTTCCTCCATTTGACTCAAAAGACAAGGTATAGTGATTAATTTCCCACGCCGCATACAACAGGACATCAGCTTCGTTTATATGGAAAGTATCATTCGCTACATAGCTTTTCCCACTTCCATCTGCTTCCGTATTCCAACCAATCAACTTAAATCCAGTCTTCACTAGACTTCCAACATTATCGGCGATGGTTACACTACTCCCCGCTTCATAGGTTTGACTATCTAGGGGTACCGCTCCTCCAGTAGCTCCATTCCCGTCATAGCCTACGCTATATTTAATAATGGTGAATACAAGGGTAATCGAATTACCTGCGGCATCTGTAACAACAAGTACATAGGAACCTTCAGCGTCCACAGGTGAGCCACTTATAAAGTTTTGCCCGTTCAATGTTGCTGTACCTTCATTAAAGGTAATGGTTCGGGAGGAATTATAGCTCTCTCCATCTGTTACACCTGTAACGATCGGAGCTGTAGTGTCCAGTACAATACTTGCTTCGGCAGAGCCCATATTTCCTGCTCGGTCGATGAAGCGAACATAAACCGTCTTGCTGCCATCACCTGCTGGCAATGTATAGCTCATGCTTGCTTCATAAGTCTGTTCAGCTGACCATGTAGCGTCATCATTCGAGAACTGCACGGCTACAACATCCGTAACACCTGCTCCTAAAGTAAACCCGAGGGTTACTTCACGATCTGTTGCGTAAGCAGCTCCTCCATTAATGGCAACTGTTCCTGTGGGTGGTACGGTATCTAATGTTACCGTTGAACTGTACTCCACTGATTCATTTCCTGCACCGTCAATAAGCTGTAAAATAATCGCCTTCGCTCCATCTATACTTCCTACATCTATTGTAAAGTTATTCGTATACGCTATGGTTGTTGGTGCTGACCCGTTAACGCTATAGCGAATATTCACAATATCTGTTACGCCCGCTGCTGGTGTCACTTCAACTGCTACATCCGAATCATTTGCGTAAGTCTTACCTTCATTCACAACGACTGTTCCTGTTGGTATTTCACGATCCAGTGTTACGGTTTGTGTAAGCACTGTCGTATTTCCTGCCAAATCAGATAAGCGAATCTGCAGCGTCTTCACGCCATCTTCCTCTGTATCCTGCAATGTATACGATTGTGGACTAGCGCTATACACTACTGAATCGCCGTAATCTTGGCCCGTCTCGCCTAACTCCATATAATCCGTATTACTACTTGTTACCGTTAATAATACAGTAGTTGCATTCGTTACACTTGGGGTTATAAGTGTTAGCGTTCCTGTTGGAGCTGTTGTATCCAAAATAATGCTATTATGAATTACAGTAATATTACCTGCTCGATCAATTAAACGTACATACACCGTTTTATTACCATCTCCAGTTGGTAACGTATAGCTCTTTATGGAACTAAAGGCTTCAACTCCTGACCAAGAACTATTGTTATTAGAAAATTGTACCGCTACCACATCTGTTACACCGTTGCCTAAAGATAGATTAAGCGTTATTTCACGATTAGTTGTATACACGTTGCCATTATTAATAACAATAGAGCCTGTTGGCACTTCGGTATCCCGTGTTATGGTTCTTTGATATTCAGTTGATTGGTTCCCTGCACGATCAACTAGTTTAAATTTTAAGACCTTATCTCCATCATTACTTCCTATAGATAACAAAAAGACTGGTACATAAGGTATTTCTGAAAATGGGGTTCCATTAATCGAATATTGGATATGCGTGATATCAGTTACTCCCGCATCAGGACTTGTTGAAATAAGTACAGACGAACTATTTGTGTATTGGTTACCTTGATTTACTATGACCGTTCCAGTCGGAGGGGTCTTATCTATTTGGAATTGGATCGTTTCTGATTGACTGCCTGCTGTAACTGTTAGTGTATATGAACCTTCAGCAGTAATTTGTGTTCCACTTGTAAATGGACTTCCATTCAAAGTTGCTGTACCGATGTTGAATGTTGGCGTTGGATTTGTATTGTATAGACCGCCATCTACGACTCCAGTTATTTCAATATTAACAATTTCAGAATACGTAATAATCAAATACGGGCCCAAACTGCCATCATGTGCATGATTTTCAGTCATTTGTATAAAATGATCAGCATGTGTTATTCCTGCTTCAGCTGCTTCTTGAGCCGTCATACCCGATAGAATGAAGGTTGCTCTAGGATCAGGTTCCGCGGATTCCCTTGATATGTAGCTAGTAAAATTAAACGGAGCTAATGTAGGTTTAAGTTGGGGGACATTATTGGATAATAATCTTGATTGTGTAGAACCTGACGTTGGAGCTGGTGGCGATGTTATTCCACTATCCTGTGCCCAGCTATGATTTGTACTCGTTGAAACTTTTAGCGAAAAATTAGTTGTTGCCTGAAAAGTACCACCTGTTACAGGCAGATACAGACTCGCAGTTTCAACTTCATACCCTGCAGGGATTGTTGGCAAATTAAACTTTAGTAATACCTGAGCCTCTAAGGGAACACCAAATGTTCCTTGATAGCCTACATCCAGATACCTGAGGTTTCCATCCTCATAAATCATTCCAGACTCATAAATGATAGTTGTATCCTCTGCTGCAAAAATAGGTGACGAAACTACATTGGCAGAAGCTAAACTTTGATTATTAAAAATTACGATAAATGCCATAAACACGATTACAACGAGCATGCTCGCAATCGAGACAACTCTCTTTCTCACCATGTACACTTCCTTTCATACAATTCGTTATTGTTCATAATGACCTCTTTTCATTTGACTCCATCTAAACATCATAGTCTCGTCAGAGGATATTTAAGTCCTACTAAAGTAGTACTCCATAAAAAAGATTGTCGTCCGTCTTAACAAACAAGGAAGCGGCCCCTTAAGGCTCGCTTCCTTGTTTGTCACTCTATCAATTGTAGCTCTCTGGCACGTAGGACAGCTTGCCCCCGCCGTTTTACACCCAACTTGCCGTATATTCTAGATGTATGTGTCTTGACCGTCGTCTCTGCGATCCCAAAGAGTTCGGCAATCTCTCTGTTCGACAAGCCTTTTGCAATTGCTGTTATAATTTCCGTTTCTCGTTCCGTCAGCGGTTCCGTCAGCCCTGGTTGACTGGGACTTGGAACCACAGACGAGGCCTTACTTTCGAAAGCACTCGGGATTGTTGTATTCGCAGCTTCGTCTTGCAGCAGTTTGAGATATATGATCCGTGTCGCAAAAAGCTCCAACATCTGAACATCCCTCTTTGTGAACACACCCGGCATCTGTCGATTTTCCAAGTAGAGTAGATAGGAAGTTTGTTCTCCCGGAGCATCAATGGACATGCATAGAATCGACCTCTGTTTTCTTGCTGCAATATAAGCATCCTTCACCCAAAAACTCTGAAGCGCATCATGCAAAATTAGCGGTTTTCCCGTCATCGTTGTATGACGTAAGACGCTCTCCGCATACAGGCCGGCTCCGTTTTCCTGATCAGTCCAGTCAGAACGACTAGCTTCAATATCGAATTCATTATTTTGACGCTTCAACAACAGACCACGCTCTGCTCCGGCTTGTCGTAAAGCCGTTTCCAATAGATTTACCTTCCAATCGACCTTATTCTGCTGTGCTAACCCATGGATGAGTCGTTGCAAAAGCTCGAGTTCCTCTTCACTCTTCAAGCCTTCACCCGTCTTGGAGCCGTTCTGGTGAGGTAACGATGTGCCGGTTTGAGTCATTTGGATTCGATCCTGTAATACAGGACCTTCATAACGCTTGTATATCGGGTCCAGCAATTTAGCATCTCTGCTTCTAATCTGAGTTACTTTGAAGGTGATTCCCCATTCGGCGTATGCCGCACATGCATCCATCATCGTAATTGCCGCTCCGGATCGGCTGAGCAGATCATCTTGATAACATACCGCAAGCCGTTCGCAAGCAATGGCTTCCAGCAGCACGTATTTCTCGATTCTCGCTAGCCTGATTGCAGCCGTATATTGTTGCATGGCGCTCACCGAATTCCCTGAGATCCGTTCAGCCTCTGCTTTGATTAGCAAGTATGCGGAGGACGTACTGTCCAAGAATCCTCGCCAACTCTTCATTAATCGCAATTGCGCGCGTATGGCCTTCCGGATCCGCTTACGGTCCTCTCTATTCGTCTCGAAATAAGATCCAGTTAACGTCAAAGCCTCGAAAACGCGGTGTTTACGAATTTGCATCCAATCCAGATGTAATTCGTTTCCCCTTCCTCGCTGCGACCAATATAGCGCTTCCTTGTACCTGCCCGACAGATACGCCACCTCGAGCCGGCGACCACAGCTATAGTTATCCTCGTCCTGTTGCTCAAACTCGCTGTCAGCCGGCACTTGTGGAATAGTAACAAAACTGTCGATCAAAGAATCGTCTTGCAGCACTGCTGCGTAACTGCTCGTCAGCCGCATCATGTCCAGTATCTTGTCGTCGGCAACATGTCGCATGTTCTCCTCAAAGTATTGGAGCAAATCATTCAGGGCATATACATTCCCATGATTACACATAACACTGAAAATTAAGGCAGGATTAGCAAAGTCATGATCACCGGCTTCCATCGCTTGACGCATCGCAATGAACAGGACAACAGAAGATTCCAAAGGACTGTCCATTTGCTTGATCATTCCGCTCAGAAACGTAAATACATGCTTTTTCCTGAATGTAGAGGTGTTGGCGATTTGCAGGAACACCTGCTCAGCAATCGGAGTCGCTCGAACAAAGCTCGGAAATGACCTTTGCACAATCAGTTCGTATGCACCGATCATTGCGGCTAGGGACTCATTCACCCCTTTATGCAACCCATAACGAATAAATCGGGCATACAATTCCAGAAGCGATCGCGCATCGTGTGCAAGCAATGGAAGAAACAACAGCTCCATTACATGGCATAATTCTTCATAATCCTCATCGAGTGGGTCGGACAGCAGAAGATGCTTCTCCCGTTTTCGATGTAAGAGGATCGCGGTTCGGGTCACTTCCTTGCCTATAGACAACAGTGTACTTTTCTTCTCAAGCTTCCAACCATAGGATCCTAGCGCCTCCATTCCAAATTGAACCGCAGTCTCATTGTCCGCGAGTGCATGGAATTGGATTAAAGGTGCCCAGATTTTGAGCCGCTCTGATCGGCTCAGTCGATCGCTGTCTTGGTTCAAGTCCACCAGCAGTTTTTTCGCCCGTGCACTATTGCCACCCATATACTCCGTCCATGCTAATACCAGCTGCAATCCGACATCGAGTGTATCTGGTACATCAACTTTGCATGTTGCCAACAGATGAAGCCCATTTTCGGCATAATGCTTCCCTTTCGCATAACGCGCGGATGTCAACGCCTCTTGTCCCGCTTGAAGATTGTGCTCGATTAATTGCTTCGTTTCTTGCTCCGATAATACCGAAGCAGCCAAGTTCAGATGATCAATCGCTGTTCTTGACAGGTCATCACGCGACTCTGACGTGCGATCTAGTAGCATACGTCCAATTGCTAGGTGTCGGTGGATATTGCGTCCTGAATCGAAGGCATATGCCATTCGGTGAATGAACTCATGGGCAAACACATAAGTTGAATCCTGTCCATGTTCTTGTCCTGCTTCGTCTTCCTGATAAATAAATCCTTTTGCTTCCGCCTCTTGAAGATTACGGAATACCCTATCCACTGCTATGCCACACACTTCGGCCAAGAGTGTTAACTGAAATACCGGACCTATTGCAGCCGCCATAGCAATGAACTCCTTCCGATCTTCCTCAAGCTTGGAGAAGCTTATCTCCAGCAGCCGTAGATGTTCTTCCGACCTGCTTCGTTGCCGGGTTATTTCTGAGTCCCATACCCACTGACGTCGTTCCTCGTCAAAGTGTAGTCTGTTCTCCTTTAACCATTCCTCCAGTAAGAGACGAACCGAGCCGGGATTACCACCTGTCTGATCATAGACAGACCGTGCCAGAAGTTGAATGCGAGCGGATTTCTCATATAGAACATCAGAGATCAGTTTCCTCACATCCTCGTAAGCCAGCGGAAGCAGAGTCACTTGTTCCTCTGGATTCGCACGGCATCTTTGGCTTAACCAAATCAGAAATTCCTCTTGATCAGCATTCGCTTCATCCTCAGCGGAAGTGATCATCTCCTCCGTACGATAAGCCCCGATTAGGAATAATCCATGCGCTTTTTGTGATAATGCAAGTTCTCGAATGACGTCTTGTGTACCTTTGTCGATCCACTGTAGATTGTCCATAAACAGAACAAGCGGTGGTTTGCTTTCAGCCATACAACAGATCAAGTCGGGCAGTAATTCTTCAAACCGGTCCCAGACCTTCGCATCGTTGTTGAACAATAGTTTGGCCTCGGGCCAGCAGGAGACGATTACCTGCATTTCTGGTTCGAACTCGGCTTGAAGTTTGGATTTCAGACGTGTAATGATTTCAACCGGCTCACTCCACAGTTGATAGATCCATTCCCGCATCCCCTGAAGGATCGGACCAAACCGCATGTTTTGTTGAGAAGGTTCCGCTTTCATAGTAATCAGCCGGCCTCCATGCCGCACGACGTTTTGTTGGATTCTATGGACAAGCGTCGTTTTACCCGTTCCCTCTTTGCCTATTACCCAACGAAAGGCATTCATTCCTTGAAAAGCTTGTTCCAGTCCGGTCTCCATTTGCACCACTTCGGCACGACGTCCATACCACGAATCGGATAGGGAAAGCGTCCGGATTTTATCGAAACGTCCCACTTCCAATGGCGTAAACACTCCATCGTTATCCATCAGGTTCTGATACAACTTCAGATCTTCAAGCACCCCATATGTACTCTGATAACGCTCCACCTGTGATTTGGCAAGTAATTTCATCAGTATCGCTTGCAGTGTTTCGTCTAACTCCGGTCGAATATCGGATAAAGGATGAGGAACCTTACGGGTGTGTACGGTATCCCAGTTGTCATCATTGTCAGCATGAAAAGGCAATTGCCCGGTCAACAACTCGTAGAGAATAACACCTAATGCGTAGAGATCACTGCGTTCACTCGGCACGAGATTGAGTCGTGCAAATTGCTCTGGAGAATGATAAGCTGCATGACTTTCCGTATGCCAGGTTATATGCGCCGTTTTCCCCTGCCACTGCACACTGATATGGTCAGGGCTAAGGTATCCAATGATCCTATTCTGCTCGTGTTCACGCTGCACCATTTCGGCCAGTATAATAGATAGTTCAATGAACATAGTAAGCTCTATTGGGGGATCTGTGATGTAGTCTCTTAAAATCTTGATGTTCATGCACACCTATCTAAGTTATATTTCGTTTCGGGATAAGGATATGTATCAGAATTTAATAATCAAAATTTTGGTTTGATGAAATGGATTTATTAAGATACTTACTTAAATGAATTTTAATCTATGATGCATGTAGAGTCTAGCTTACGTAATATAGGAAGAGGAAGCAGACGTTACGCTTTTAAATAGGTATGAATGGTTAGAACTTAAATAATAAAAGGCGTTTGCTCAATTTCTGAGCAAACGCCTTTTATTATAATGTTATTAATTCTTGGTCTAGTAATCTGTGATCAGTGTTATTAGATCAACTCCGATTTTTTTAGCAGTCATTGAATAACGACGGCAACTTCAGCTCGGGTGATAGCTGCTTTCGGTGTGAGTGTGGTGGCGCTCCCGATTAGGTTCTTCAATAGTTGTTGGAACCGCTAACTCTTCATCGTTCATCTATTCAGACTTCCTGTCCGGTATACTTTTCTAGCGATGCATAAATGCCTTTTTTGCGGGCACGCTTAATGATTAGTCCAAAGAGGCAGCGTTGCAGCCAGAGTGGAATACCAATGATCAGTGTGTTTTGTAATGTTAATACTAAAGCGGTATGGGCGAGAGATTTAGGATTGCCCTTCTCATCGGTTAATCCATCGTCCATAAGTCCGTAATGAATGCGTACGGATTGCTCGAACTTGCTTGGTGGCGTTAATCGAACGCGAAATACAACAGGATGATCGTGATCATTTGTAAATGTATGTGGCGTTCTGAGCGGGGCAACGCAACGTTCACCAGTCACTAACAAGTGCTTTGTTTTACCCAAGGTAACTGTGAGCGAACCAGCGATCACTTCAAATTCCTCTTCGAAGTGATCATGAATATGTAGGGGTGGACCTTTGCCACGTGGTGGAAGTGCGACTTCTATTAATAAATATTCACCGTTCGTATCCTTTGCCGTCTCTATAAACGTAATTTGTTCACCTGTCACTTTATTCGTAACCGTTTGTTTCACTGATAATCGCTCCTTGTATTCATTCATTGCACAACAACCGATAAAAGTATCCTGATTGTCTTCGCACAAAAAAGCTCCTATAATTCAATCCCAACTAACATTGTAGAGAGAATTATAGGAGCTTGTAGTCATACGAAAGTAGTACACTGCCATGAAAAGAATGATAACTAATATACTTCTAGCTGTGACGCTCTATCCTGTCGGGAAGATGACAAAAGTCATATAAACGAATGAATTTGTTCACTTATAAAAAATTTAAATATCCTCGATACTTAGGTTACACAAAAAAACAGACGAGGTGCTTACTATGAATGTATTATCTTTAACAATCTCGATACTAATTGTCCTGCTAATTTTGAGGGGTTTATTCAGGGCAGTAAGAAACCCTTGCACGGAAACTTTTAATTCCGATCTTATATATCTCTACATCTTTGTTTGAGTTGTTTGACCCTGCGCTGGTGATTACGACTGGCAGAATTATTAGCTCGGTTGCAATAGGTGCGATTCTATCGATCCCATTAATTCTGGTGACGCAATTTGAACGGAAATCAGATGGCGGGATGTATTATAAAAGAAACGTATCTCTCTATGTTTTCATCGTTGTTATCTTTGGGATCCGCTTTTTTGACTTCATGTTCATCACAGACATTGATCCCAAAACACTGGGATTCCTGAATAATGTAATCGCCCTGTTTATCTTGGAAATCATTACAATTTCTTGTCCTTGGCTAGGGAGAAGAACTTGTATCGATAAAACAAAAAAAGCCGCTATATAGCGACTTCAAAAGGGCCATCTTCTTTCCCCTCGATAGAGCAAAGCACAAAATTGGGATTGAGTATTAATTTACGATAATTCTACTCCAGATATCTACCATTGGATCCTCCGCTATTTGCTTAGGAACAGTAAACCCTCCAATGTTTGTAAAAGATATTCCTACCGGACGAAGACACTCTGCTACATACTCTGAACAGATGTATTCATCGTCATCTTCTCGTCTACCTATACCCGTAGTAAGCCTTAACGCTATCTTTGCTAAATCTTTGGTTCCATATTTTTTCCCCAATAAATCTAGGGCTCGTTGCATGATACGTAACGTTGTGGTTTTTTCTGTATTTGGGCTAACGAGTAGATCAGAAAGAATGTTATGTCGACCGATAAATACATCCCCATTATAAGGCTTATTTGTATTGTTATAATTTTGTACATAGGATGATAACGGCACCATGTGCACGCCAATTGTCTCAACACTTTCTAGAACCATAAGACGATCGTGGAACCACATCAGCAAAGCAACGTGACTATAAGGGGAATTGGTTGCTTTTTTTATTAATTCACTCATTGGTCCGTTACCACTACAAAATAGAAAATCTCCATTTTTAATTTGATCTCGGATATTTAGATATTGACTTGACTCCATGACCATACATCCCTTCGTTTCGTTTGCCTTTTAACATACCCAGCAATCAGGTCTTCTATTATATTCTTACTCCTCGACACGGGTCCCCTTTCACGCAACTGACCGCAAATAATGCGCATCCCTTTGGTCAATCGTCCAAACAAAGTCGTAATTCGCTGGTAATACCACTTCGTTACGTTATTTTTCTGCATGTACGCACGCCATCCTACCAGAAATGCAGAAGGTCAACGCTATGACCACCACGTAAATTGAAATATGATAGCGAGACAGCACATCACGCAATAGATCGATCTTTCGTTTTCCCAGTAATCTCAAATACTTAAATTGTCGAGCATGAAGGTGGGATCCCGTCGTTCAGTTGTTCAAGCTTGTCTGCGATAAGTTGAATATCTTCCGAAGCCCATTATTCTCTTGTGAAAGGTAGCTTCCACCAACGTATTAGGAGATTCGTTACGTTGACTTATTAACGATTCCTCATTTATAATTCGGACATTAAGAGCCTGGTAGACATGGCTTCCATGGATGTTTGGGCTATCGATCTGTAACAAACTCAACAGTGAAAGATGTGAGTGCACTATGGTTAAAGAGAGATTATATTACGGTAAAGATATCGAGGTCATGTTTAATTCGGATGTCTGCATTCATTCCGGTATTTGCGTAAAGGGCCTTCCTGCTGTTTTTGATTTAAGCAAGCGTCCTTGGGTTGATCCTGATGGTGACACTTCGGAGGCCATTGCCCGGCATATTGACACATGTCCAAGCGGAGCATTGACGTATAAGCTTCTGGACGGTGAATATTCAACAAAGAAAGAGGATGAACATGCATAACGTAGAACATGAACCTGCCAATAAAAGATTCCTTATTCAAGATAACGGTGATATTGCTGCGGTGATGACCTATGTAATCTCGAGTCCAGAGCTATACATAATCGATCACACCTTGGTGGAAAATGCTTACCGAGGACAAGGGCTTGGCGATGAACTTATCAAAGCTATGGTGGAATACGCGCGGGAAAACGGTATTAAGATTTTACCTCTATGTCCGTTTGCCAAGGGACGTTTCGAACGTATCTCCGAATACGCGGATGTTCTCCATCAATAACAAATATTCGAAGCGGATTTTCATGTGGTTACACAACAATAAAAGGCGTCTATATCATTTTCTGAATGATATAGGCGCCTTTTTCTTTTTACGTATCCTACTTTACTTTACTATATCGCTTAATCCAACAATAGTTTCAAACGGTCGCAACACCAGTGGCAGCAAGCCATTCTCATAGTTGGTAAGCCAGATCTCTGAGAAGTTGAGGCCGAGTTCTTCTTCCCCAAGCTGCACAATATCTTCAGAAAGATTGATTACTACCAGCACCTGTTGGTCTGCCAGTGTACGTGTATATGCATATACACTCGGGTGATCCGGCATAAGAAGCTCATAAATACCATAAGTCAACGTATCGTGTTCTTTTCGCAGCTGAATCATTTGTTTATAAAAGTGAAGGATGGAACCTGGTTCCTGGAGTTGTTTCTCTACATTAATATGGACGTAATTGTCATTCACTTTTAGCCATGGCGTACCGCTGGTAAACCCGGCCTCTTTGGCCGAAGACCATTGCATCGGCGTTCTGGAGTTATCACGACTCGAAACCCAGATGATGTTAATGATCTCCTCATGCGACATCCCCTCTTCGCGTTTGATCTGATATAAATTCCGATCGGCTATGTCGTTATAATCCTCTATGGAAGGGTAAGCTACGTTTGTCATGCCTATCTCTTGCTACTGATATATGAAAGGGGTGCCTTGCATGAAAAAGTACATGGCTCCAAGTGCTGTGGCACTTTCATACCAATACTCCGTATCATTTCCCCAGGATGAAACTTTGCGAGGCTGATCATGATTTTCAATAAACAATGCATTCCAACCTACGCCTTCCAGTGATTTTTGCCACTTGGTCAAGACGTTTTTCAATTTGGGAACATCCAGTTGCCTGTCTGTGCTGTTTTTCCAAAGGTCCAGGTGTTCGAATTGGAAGACCATATTAAATTTCCCTCTGACTTCACAGATCCAATCCAGCAGATCTTCTTGGTCCTCTACCTTAACTCCATTTGCTTCCCCAACAGTCACGACGTCATATCTGGATAATGTATTCTCTTTCATTTCTTGCAGATAGCTCTGGATTCCCTTGACATTCATATGCTTTTCAAAAGAGGAGATGTACTTGACGCCTTCTCTTATTGGCATGTCTAAGAGACCCTCTTCTTTGTGAATATGGCTGATGGCATCCACACGGAAACCATCAATCCCTTTATCCAGCCACCAATTCATCATTTCATATATGGATTTCCGAACCTCCTGATTTGCCCAATTCAAGTCTGGTTGTTTCTTGGAAAACAGATGGAGATAGTACTGTCCGGAGACTTCATCATATTCCCAAGCAGAACCGCCAAAGATGCTCTCCCAGTTATTTGGTTCGTCTCCATTCTTCCCATCTCTCCAGATGTACCAATCTCGTTTGGGGTTATCCAGCGAAGCTCTGGATTCAATGAACCATGGGTGCTCATCACTTGTATGATTGATCACCAAGTCCATGATGAGTTTCATGCCGCGGTGATGCACTTCATGCAGTAATTGATCAAAATCCGCCATCGTGCCGAATTCATCCATAATGGAACAGTAATCGCTGATGTCATACCCATTATCGTCGTTAGGGGACTTATACATTGGACAGATCCATATCAGATCAATACCGAGATCTTGAATATAATCCAGTTTAGATATGATCCCCTGGATGTCACCAATGCCATCCCCGTTGGAATCCATAAAACTTCTCGGATAGATTTGATAAGCTACTGCTTCTTTCCACCATACTCTTTTCATTGAATATAATCCTTCTTTCTTGAGAACTGAACATTATATAACGTATTATGCTTTAATTATGAATAAGGTACATTCTGGCTTCATATGGACGTAATTTGCTCTCCGAGAGTTCACCTGTATAGTTAGCTATCAAAAGCTGATAGGCCCCTGTTAATTGCTCCTGAAGCGGGAGTTCAGTCGTATATCCTTGGAAATTGCATACCACAAGAATTGTCGTACTATTCAACGTTCGGGTATAAGCAAATACGTCTGGGTTCTCTGGAAAGATCAACTCATAATCACCATATACGATGACTTCATGATCTTTTCGTAATTGGATTAACTTCCGGTAATAATGGAATATGGATTCAGGGTTATTCAAACTTTCCTCGGCATGGATATGCGTATAATTTGGATTCACCTTAATCCAAGGTTCCCCTTGTGTAAAACCCGCGTTATCCGAAGTATCCCATTGCATAGGTGTGCGTGCATTATCACGTCCCTTGGCGTAGATCGACTCCATCACACTTTGTTCAGGATAACCTTTGCCCATTCTTTCCTTATAAAAGTTGAGCAATTCAATATCCCGATAATCCTCGATCGTATATTGAACATTCGTCATCCCCAATTCTTCACCCTGATATATGTAAGGCGTACCTTGCATGCCATGAAGAAGGGTAGCCAACATTTTAGCCGATTCGACCCGGAATTCTCCATCATTTCCCCAACGTGATACGATTCGAGGCAAGTCATGGTTATTCCAGAACAGACTGTTCCAGGCATCACCCTTAAGCTCCGTTTGCCACTTGGACAGCACTTTTTTTAATGCCATCACATCCAAAGGTTTAAGATCCCACTTTCCTTTGCCTTCTTGTTCATCCAAGCTGATGTGTTCAAATTGGAAGACCATTGAGAACTCACTTCCGTCCGGGTTGCTGTACAGTTTGGCGATCTCCGGGGTGGCGCCCCATGTTTCTCCAACCGTTAGCAGGTCTTCCGCTTTTTGAAATGTCTCCTTGCTCAGTTCCCTAATATATTTATGCAAATTAGGTCCGTTTCCCGTAATCTTCAAATCCGGTTCTTTACCGATTAAGTCGATCACGTCAAGTCGAAAACCACCCACACCCTTGTCGATCCACCAGTTGATCATGTTGTATATTTCCTGCCGGACTTTGGGGTTTTCCCAGTTGAGATCAGGCTGTTTTACGGAAAATAGATGTAAATAATATTGCCCGATCTCAGGCACCCATTTCCAGGCTGAACCACCGAAGGTGGACCCCAAGTCGTTTGGGGGCGTTCCTTCAACGCCATCTCTCCAGATGTAGTAGTCATGGTACGGATTGTCTTTACCTTTTTTGGCTTCTAGAAACCAGGGGTGTTCATCCGAGGTATGGTTCAAAACCAAATCCATGATGATCCGAATGTCTCGTTTCTTGGCTTCAAGAATTAACGTTTCCATATCTTCCAAAGACCCAAACATCGGATCGATGTCCTGATAATCTGAAATATCATATCCGTAATCATCTTGAGGAGACTTGCAAACAGGTGATAACCAGATCGCACCAATGCCGAGTTGCTGCAAATAATCCAATCGGGACACAATGCCCTCCAAGTCGCCAATTCCATCACCATTATGATCTTGAAAGCTGAGTGGATATATTTGATATACGACGGTTTCTTTCCACCATTTTTTATTTTCCATGTTCCATTCAACCTTTCTAGGGTTATTCTTTGACCGATCCTACAACAATGCCCGTCACAAAGTATTTTTGCAGCAAGGGATAAATCAGCAATAGCGGGATAACAGCAACTACGATTTTGGCTGCATTCAGGTTTTTGTTCGATATTTCAGTCAGGTTACTGAGTTCGCTGGAATTGGTGCCCGCTTGAAGCAAATCAGCAATATTCACGTTAAGGGACTGAATATAGGTCATTAGCGGATAATTACTCACTTTGGTCATATAGATCAACCCGCCGAAAAAGTCATTCCACGTACCCACGATACTGAACAAGGCGACTGTCGCCAGTGCAGGAATGGATACGGGAACATACACTTTGAACAATACCTGGAGCGGATTGGCCCCATCGATGAATGCTGCTTCTTCAAGCGCTTTAGGTACAGCGGAGAAGAAATTCATCACGAGAATGACACTGAATATGGGGACAGCGCCTGGCAGAACAAGTGCCCAGATCGTATTCAGCATGTCCAGGTTTTTGATCAGCAGGTAACTCGGAATCATGCCTCCACTGAACAACATGGCAAAAATCATGATATTCATATAAATGTTTCTGCCTTTAAAATCCCTTTTCGATTTGGATAGTGGATAAGCCATCAAAATAATCAAAATCATGTTAAGCACAAGAGCTAGCGCAACACGTAGAACGGATATACCAAAGGAGCGCCAGAACTGTGCATCTTCGATAATTTTGGTATACGCTGCTGTTGTGAAATTAACTGGAACGAGACCTACTGCGTTCGCGGATACTGCCTCGCTGCTGCTGAATGAAATGGCGACGATATTCCATAACGGAAGAAGGCAGACCAATGCCAGCATGATGACGATGGCATAGATGGCAAACCGGCCGATTCGATCTTTTAAGTTTGCAGAATAGGACACAGGTTTGGCCTCCTTAGAATATTTTTCTGTCCGTATATTTTTTGGCCAACTGGTTGGCAGACATGAGCAAAACAATACCGATGACGGACTTGAACAAGCCAACTGCCGTACCGAAGCTATACTGTCGTCCAACGAGACCGATCCGATAGACATAAGTATCCAGAATGTCGCCTGACTCATAGACAACCGGGTTATACAGATTATAGACTTGATCGAAACCGGCGCTCAAAATGTTGGTCAAGCTCATTACGCCCATGAGCAGAATAATAGGCAGCATGCCTGGCAATGTAATATGCCACACTTTTCTCCACCAACTTGCTCCATCCATTCCTGCCGCTTCATACAGACCGGGATCAATGGACGTAATTGCAGCCAGATAAACGATGGAACTGTAACCAAACTCTTTCCATACGTCTGTACCGATAATCAGTGGCTGGAACCAGGTGTTGCTGCCAAGGAAATTAATATTTTCGAGGCCAAAGAACGCCAACATTTGATTCACAATGCCATCCAAACTGAACATGTTGACAACAACCGATGCCAGTACAACCCAGGATAGAAAGTGTGGCAGATAAACAATCGTCTGCACAGATTTTTTAACGTATTTGATACGAATTTCATTTAATAAAACGGAAAAAATGATGGCCATCATCGTTCCGAGCAGAATCTTGCCAATCGCAATCACCAACGTATTGCTGACGACCTGCGCGATATCCGGAAGCTTGAACATATACATAAAATGCTTCAGGCCTACAAATTCGGAGCCAAACATGCCCTTGGCCGGTATATAGTCCTGGAACGCCGTAATGATGCCGACCATTGGAACATAGCTGAATACAAGCAAAAACAAAATGCCCGGAAGCATCATCATATGGTACATGGCACCTGGGCCGAGCCGCCCTCTCGCTTTCCAATTCCCCTGTTTCATGGATGAACCCCTTTCCTGAAGAAAGGCTGCGTATCGCAGCCCTTCCACTGTTCATGGATATTATTGTTTCGATGCGATCTCGTCTTCAATTTCCTGAATGACTTGATCACCACCTTGTTTCTTCCAATTGCTGACGAATGTATCGAAATAATCGAGCGGTTCTGAACCCGTTACAATTTTGATAAACGATTCCTGCTCCAACTTTGTCAGATTGGCCCACGTCTGTTTCATGCTTGGTGTAGTGCCAGAGAAAGCAGGTGTCATCCATACAAATTTGTTTTCTTGTGTCAGTTTGTCGATCAGTCCAACACCGTTGATCCGCGAATGATATTTAGACCAAGCAGTCACATCATCCGTATCCATGTCACTCAAATAGGTTTTGATGCTTCCGATATTGTTCTTCGATTCGGTAGTGCGAACCTCATCCAGGGAAATCTCTCCTTTGATTCCTCGAACAACGTCAGAGTAATCATCCAGCAGCGATGTAGCCGAGTTGACTTCGATATTAAAAGGTCTCGTAGATCCGTCTACCCCGGTCTCCTGATATTTCGCAGCTTCCGGCATGGTTGTTGTGGCATCTTTATCATTGGCCAGTTTATCGTAGAACAGGTTTACAATCTTAACGGCCAGTTCAGGGTGTTCATATCCCTTTCTCACCACGATAAACTGATTGGATGGATTGGCATGCGCCACGTTGACCTTGCCATTTGCATCCTCCAGCGTATAAGCCGAGAATTTCGCATTTTTATCCATCTGTTTTGCACTGATCAGTCCCCAGTCAGGGATATGCCACGGTCCAAAGGCAATACCGCTTTGGCCATTGGCGTAGAGTGCGGTAATATCGTCAAAGGTGCGGGTTCCGAATTGCGGGTCGATAATGCCATTCTTGAACCAATCCGCCATGGTGCCCAGCATCTGCTTCGTTTCTTCTGTTGTGGAACCATACACGATTTTGCCGTCTTCACCATTCATCCAATATTGCGGGAAGGCTCCCTCGGTTGAGGCCACACCCAGCATCGTATAAGCAGAGCCATTATAATCTGTTGTATTCATCGTGTTCACAAATGGAATACCTACCGGGTTCCCGGATTGGCCAGGATCTCTTTTCAGGAATTCCAGCGCTGTTTTCTCCACTTCATCCAGTGAAAGGGCACCGTCTCCGTCTGCATCCAGTTGAATCCCCAGCAGATCCAGCCAATCTTGACGAACCCAAACCATCGTTGGTGCGGAATCCAGGGAAGTCGCCGGAAGGCCCATCAAACGTCCATCGATTGTTGCATTGTCTAATGCACGTCCATCATAGGAATCGTACATCTGCTTGATGTTATCCGTTGCATATTGATCATAAATGGCGGTCAGATCCTCAATCAGATCGTTATCCACCAGTTCTTTCAGTTCATCTTTGGAATCAACACGCATCATGTCAGGCAATTCCCCGGATGCGATGGCAAGCGAAACTTGACGGCTATAATCTTCACCATTGGCTTCAAATTGGTCTGTAATCTGAGCGTTAAACGTGTCTTTGACCAGCCGAGTATATGCGTTGTTCTCATAGGTATCACCAGCCGGCAGTTTTGGGTTGGCTGTGGTTACCCGTCCCATGGTTACGGTTATTTCGTCTTTATAGGCACTGAACGGATCTCCCGGCGTTACCTCATATTTGCCTGCTTCCTCTGCAGTAGGAGGATTGGAAGAGTCTCCACATGCCGCGAGGGCTGCAATCATCAAGGCGGACATGGACAGCACGGCCAGGCGCTTTGTCACCCGTTTGCTTTTCATAGACCATTTTGTTCTCATCTAGTTCGATTCCCCTTTATTCTGATGTTCAATATATTTGTTTACGCTTTCATTATAAAATGAAGTGAAGGCCAATCGAGATAGGGATTACACGTCCGTTTGGATAGAGAAATGGTTACAGTTTTCAGTCCGTATGATGAAGTATGGTTAACTTGTGATCATTTACCCTACCTACTGACTAACATTTGTCTATCTACCCCTCTTCTCGATCAAAACAAAAGCCGGCAGCTCCTAAAACAGGAAGCTGTCGGCTATTTATTTCCTCTACCTAGCTGCCGATATTCGCTTGGCAGAAGACCTGTCAGTTCGCGGAAAATCCGGCTGAAATATTTTTCATCCGAATAACCCACTCGCTCCGCAATCCAGAAAATCGTATTATTCGTATTGAGCAAGTACTCTTTGGATTTCTCTACCCGGATGAAGCGGGAGTACTCATTAAAGGTTTTCCCCATCAGATCTTTGAAACATTGACTGAAATAACTTCGGCTGATGTTGAGTTGTTGGGAGAGACCTGAAGCCGTATAGGCCTGTTCCAAATCCTGCTGCACGATCATCACCGCTTTTTTCACGGCATCGATGATTTCCTGTGAGTACGAAGTCTGTTCATCAGCCTTGCGAATGCTTGCAGCAGTCTGTTTGATCCATTCTTCAACCTCGTACCAAGAACCGAAAGAATGGATCATCGAGATTCTTCCAAGCGTAGTTTGGGCAAAAAGGTGGTTCCACTCCATCACGATCGAGTACAGCAATCCCATCAACTGACCTTTATGTAATCGTAAGGATATAAACTGGTCAATGAGTTGATTGTAGTAACTGTCGTGGTGGGTCCATGGGGTTTGGAACCAAATTTGTTTAATCCGGTCAAGGTCCTCATCCTGTGGTTCATTTGAACATGTGTCTTCCTTCTTCATCGAAACGGTAATGACTTGGTTATTGGGGTTGTAAACATAGAATAAAGACGTCTCTGTATAATTCATAATCCAGTTTTTGATTTGCGACCATGTTTGCTCTTGTACATCAGACAAAACCAACAACGTACACTGGGGAACTTGATGCAGGCATTCCTTTAATTGATGAAATAGTTGATCCTCTTCGGACGGGGATGTAGCCCACATGCAGCTATTACGCTCAACCTCCCATCTTATCTCATCTTCATGCGCAGTTAGCTCCATTGGCCACTTATGCTCTGATTTCCGATCTTGTGAAACAAAAGCATACACATTTGGATAATGGACATTGATTTCATCCAGCGAAGGCATCTTTCTTATTGTGCTTGTCAACCCGTTAATTCGGGTATGAATCCGTTGCAGAACATGTTCGAATTGCTCTTTCTCCAGCTGCACTTTGGCTATATAATCGATGGCTCCCAGTCTTAGCGCTTCCTGGATATAATCGAAATCCTGATGCAGTGTTAACACAACGATATGAAGTTCGGGATAGAGCTGCCTCGCAGCTCGCATCAGTTCGATCCCTGACATGACGGGCATCGCAAGATCCGTTAGCATCAGATCGACCGGTTGGGTTTTCAGAAAATCCAGTGCTTTCAACCCGTTGCTTGCTTCTCCTACAACCTCCATGTCGAACTCGTTCCATGGCATCGCAGAGCTAATACCTTTGCGTACCAGCTTATCATCATCTACAATCAATACCTTAATCATGCCGAGATATCTTCTCCTTTAATAGGCAATACGAGCAGTATGCTTGTCCCTGTTCCCAATTCACTCTCAATCACCAGTTGTGCTTGGTCCCCGTACTGTGCTTTCAACATGCGGTGAACGTAATTGAGTCCGATGCCCATCCCTACTTTTTGTTGTTCAGCTTCACGATTGTTCAGCAGATTATGAATGGTTCCCTCAGTCATACCTGCGCCATTATCTTGTATCATAATGTTCAATGTTGAAGTGCATGTCACTTCAATCTGAATAAAACCTTCGTCACTCAATCCATGATATAACGAATTTTCAACCAGCGGTTGCAGAATGAAGCGGGGCACAGGAATTTGAAGCACTTGTTCATCTGCAGTAATACGGACGTCAAATTCAAAGTCATAGCGAATTTGCTGCAAAATCAGATACTGTCTTAACGCATCGATCTCCTCTTCCATGGTGGATACTTGCCCTAATTTGCCTAGATTGTAATAGAGCAGCTTGTTCAATGACTGCACCAGCTTGTCGATCTCCCCTTGTCCGTTCATGACGGCCAGCCAGTGCACTGTATCGAGCGTATTCATCAGAAAGTGCGGGTTGATCTGATAGAGCAGCTTTTCCACTTCCAGGTCTGCACGAATCTTCTCTTTCTGCTGTACTTCCTTGAAGAGGTCACCAATCTGATGCTGCATGTTCGAAAATTCACCCAACAGAAAATCAAATTCGGGAATCTGAGTGCGAGCTCGGCTCCCTTTTGTTTGTGGATTTTTGGACATTCCATTGATCTCCGAATGAAACAGACCGAGTGGTTTGTAGACCATCTTCCACAGAAGCCAAGCGAGAAACACGGTAAAGCCGAGGAAAAATAAAGCGACCAGCAAAATTTGAAGCAACCACTGGTTTTTCTCCTGTTGATATTGAGACTGCGAAATGACCGATACGACACTCCATTTCTGTGAGGAATCCTCCTTGAACCAGTGATACCCGCGGGATATCCCGTCTTTGGCAGGATCAACTGTTAAGCTGGAGAAATTCTCCCCTACCTTCATGGCTTCCGGTATTTCACTGTACACAATGTTTCCCTCACCATCCAGGATGAGATGAGACAATGCGCCGTTGTATTGATTGTAGCCCAAGATATCCTGTGTGAGGCGAAAGCCTGATTCTACGTAAATGAACACGTCGTTCCTCTCGGAAAGTTGTACTTTTCGCATAGCAGACAGAACGAGTTGATCATCGAATCGGTTCATACTCATATGGGGGCCATAGTACTTAATGCCATAGGTTTGGAAGAGCACAGGCAGAGACTCAGGAGAGAAACGATCCTTGATTGGAAAGTTGCCGAACTGAGTAGTACCTTCTTTTTGAAAGTAATACAGAGTTAATCCGATATTAGGATTGGTGAAGGTGACAACACTTAACTCGTTCTTTATTTCGTCCCTGGCCTCAATCAGTTCGAAGATATCGGAGGACGGATTCAAGAATTCATCCATTCTTTTGCCTAAAGTACCCCTGTAAGATAATTGTTGCGTCACATGATTCAGATTGGTGATGGAATTCTCCAATGAGGATGTCACCTGTTGTAAATTGCTGCGGATACCATCATCGATCTTATTTGCGAAAATGGAGTCGATCGTATAATAAGAAATTGCAAATATACTGATAAAGGGGATAAACGCACTGAGAAAGAACAGTAAAAATATTCTTTTTTTAAGTGTCATGGGAACCTATTCTCCTTCTGAAAATGAAACAGCAAGCCTCCTGCGTATGGAAGCTTGCTGTGGATATACTTACAGCTATGCCGGTTATCGTTTTCTCCATAGGCCTCGTCCAAGTCCAATTTCCTTTCATCATTATAGATTGATATTGAAATAAGTCAAACGCTTTCATACTGTGCCATATAAAAAGTGCTACTCCTCAAAATGATGAGGAATAGCACTTTTTATATGCGTACCTTACTTCAGTTGTAATTACTTCTTGTTAATGGAATGCTCCAACATTTCAGTCTACTCTCGTACCGTCACATTTAATTTGTGTGATCTGGTTTCCCCTGAAGAATTACGAAGTACAGCTTCATACTCGTAGATTCCAGGTACTCTTCCAGAGATTGAGGTAACCGCAGACTGTGCACCAGGCGAATGAGATTGTAGCGATTGTGTGTCAATCGATACACCATTTTCGTAAAGTTCGTATTCGGTTGCGTTTGTTCCCCACCACAGATTCATGGTGACATTATAGTTGCCGTCACCGTCCCAGTTGTCGTTCGACAGAACAGCTTGCCCCGGGGAAGCATCCGTGACGATGACTGTTAGTGGAACACTCATGGTTGAACCCAGTGCATTGATCAATTCTCCAGTATAGATATAGGTGCCATTTTTCTTTCCAGTAATATCAACTTGAACAGATTGGGCGGACGGGGATTGATCGACCAGAGAAATTTCTTTAATCAGTTCACCATTCTCATACAGCTTGAACTGATTACCGTTATTTCCCCACCACAGACTCATCGTGATTGTATAGTCTCCGTCTTTGAGCCCCGTGTCGTAACCATTATTATCAGATAACACCGGAGTGCCTGGGGCACCGTTTGCAAGTGGCGTTGTCTGATGGAGCCATTCCTCCCACTTAATCAGCACACTTGTCTGCTCATCCGTAAATACGGTTCCTCTAGCTGCTTGAACGTCATTACCGTAGGATGCAAGCAGTTGACGCGCTTTTGCTCCTTCATGATCGTTTGCTGCCTGTTTGGCCAGTTGTAAGGTATTCGCAAGCTGATCAGCAAGAACACCAGCATTAGGATCGATCGATTCATCAGCAAAGGCGTTGGTCAGATTAATCAGGCTGTCGAATGTAGCAATAACTGCAAAACTATATTCTACAGTCTGTTCCCACCCAGCCAAATCGGAGACGGTTGCCGTAACCTGGTTCAGTCCGGGTTCCAGTGTATACGCAGGAGTGTCGAGAAGCACACCCTCTGGTTCTTCTACACCGGATACCGAATCGGAGGCTGTATAGCCAATTTCCACCTGCTGATCAATGGTGTACTCGGTTTGACCATGAATTTCAATGGTTGGAGGTACGAGATCAATGGATATGGACAAAGACTGTTCACTCTCTTTGTTACCGTCGACATCGACACTCCAGTAGGTGATGGTATGTGTACCTTCTTCAGTTAGAGTCAACTGTGTACCACTTACCGTTTCGCCACCATTAATTTGATAATAGGTCCCTTCAATTTCGGAATCTTCATCGCTTGCTGTGAAGGTTACTTGTGCCGGAGAAGTATACCAGCCGTTCTGCAATTCTCCTTCCACAGTTGCCGTAGTATGCGGGGCCTTCTGCTCCGGAGATTCTCCTTCCAACGTAACAAAATCAGATAAAGGTATATTCAATTCCTTCACAAGGCGTGCTACGAGTTCAGACACCTTGATTGCACCGTTCATTTGCAAATGTGTATTGTCTTCCGTTGTGCCTACCCACATGAATATCGATTTGGTTCCTTCTGTGCCAAGCTCCTGGAAATGCTCCCAACTGGCTTGGTTCAGATCGATGATAAGCGTTTCCGTTTCCTGCGCCGTTTCTTTCATCGCCTGTACGTATTCCGGGAAGCTTTTGTTCAGCACCTCTCCGGTAAAATCACGACGGTTCACTGGTGTGACCAGAACCGGAATCGCACCTCTCTGCAGAGCGCCGTTAATGTATTCTTTCAAATATACCTTGAACTGCTCGGGCGTAAGATAACGCTCTGGACGTGAAGGTGTGGAGTCGTTATGAGACCACTGCATAAACAAATAGTCACCTTCTTGAATGTCGAGTAAAATATCGTTGAGATATCCACCGACCAGGAAGGTTTTACTACTCAAACCTCCAACTGCCCGGTTATCAATACTGACTTCATTTGGATCAAAAAATCCACCCAACGTTTCTCCCCAGCCCGCTTGCGGACGATAGTTTTCCGCGTAATTGGCCACCGTGGAATCGCTGGCCAAATAAATAACTGGTTTATCACTTGCACTGTGATCTGGCAGTCGCTCCAGCTTCAGCGCATTGATCTTTGGTGCATTACCGGTAAAGTTGAAGTTAAAGACCCCATCGATCAGGGCAACGTCATACGTGATTTCTTTGAATTCGCCCTTGGCAATGCTTGTAAGCGGCAGCTTTGTCATCTGCTCTACAACCACATTTGCGCTGGTTGATTCCTCCGCATCCCCGATGGTCATCGTTACCCGGTAATTCGCCGGCTCCATTTCCGCCAGGAAGGAGGTACCGTTTACTCGTGTGAAATCTTCCTTGAGCAGATCTCCGGTTCCCCGGTTCTCATCTTTGGTCAGCGCAGTATCAGCAAAGCCGTACCCATTGCCTTCAATGTACGCTCTTTTGGCATCTACCTTGATGTATCCGTCGGCTGCGCCGCCAGAACCAAAGTCAAATTTGTATTCACTTATCTCTTCGGTTGGTTCACTTGTCAATGAATCCTTCGCAACAGTTAACATATTAAACGCATGGTCAACTTGAGCTTGCGTGGCTTCCGTATTGAATATAGCTTCCGCAGCTGCCAAAGCCCGGTTCACCACGGCCTTCGATGCATCTGTATAATCCGACAGATTCAGTGCTTTGATCTCATCGTACAGAGCGATTAAGGCCGTCTGATCGCCACTCTCCGAAGAGAGCTGAGTGCCTTCAATCCGCACGTTGTCGATCTGGGTAGTCCAGTTCAACGTGCCTCCACCGCCTTTTCTCGTTCCCAGGAACCGCATGGATCTGACGTTGTCCGCATATGCACCGGAACTCAGCGAGATATCTGCAATCGTTTGGGTAACTGTCGGATCGGCTAGGTTCGTTAATGTCAGATCCAATGTCTTCTCGGCAAAATTAACGGTTGCATCCACATTGACCCACTGGTTCTTGGAAATATCTGTAGCCGTTCCCCCTTCGGGTATGGCTGTATCACCTGTGCCGTAGTCTGGGTTATATGCACCGACAAAATAATGAATTTTGGTGCTTCCGGTTTTGGTATACAGCGTGAACAGGGCATTTTCGTTAGAATCCTGTATTGTGAGGTGACCTTCTGATGGATAGGCACTCACATTACCGGATTGCCAGTCAAAATTCACGTTCACTTGATCGCCGTTTACGGCATCGAACAGACGGAATACCTTGGCCCGATTACCCGATCCGGAACCCGCGACGGACAGTACCTTATTTCCAGACTGTTCAACAACGGTTCCTGTCATGGTTCCTGCAATACCCGTGGCATTGACCATCGCATATTGGTAGTTGGCAGCGTCGCCTTCAAAGTCCTCCTCATATAGCTGGGCTTCCGGCTCTGGTTCTGGCTCGGAAATATCCGGGTCGATGACCAGTGATGAAATGCTCAGCTCCATGTCTTTGACTGCACCAGCAACGAGTCCGGCGATTTTCTGTGCACCATAGCTGCTGAAATGCGTATTATCGTTGATCCCATTCGGATATTTTGGATATTCACCTGGATTAGCATATAGGAATACTTTTTCCGTAGCGGTATTACCAATTTTGTCGTAGTACGCAATACTTAACTTGCTCAGATCAATCAGCGGCACGTCAAGCTCTTCTGCCACTTCTTTGGCAGCCTGAACGTATGCCGGGAAGCTGACGTTGAATTCTTGAGTCACCGTGTTGAAATCTCTGCGTCCAACCGGAGTGAGCAATACCGGTGTAGCGCCGCGCTGTTTGGCACCATTTACATAACGAGCCAAGTAAATCTTATAGTCCTCTGGTGATGCGTAACGGTCCGGTATCCCTGCACTCGCGTCGTTATGACCAAAGGAAATGAAGAAGAAGTCCCTCGGCTTAATTCGCTGCAGGATCGTATCGAGACGACCGTCTACCATAAACGATTTGCTGCTTCGACCGCCGATCGCATCGTTCACGATCACTGCCCCATTGGAGAAATAACGTCCGAATTGCTGCCCCCATCCTTCTTGAGGAGCCTGCGCTTCACTGTACGATTGCATGGTTGAATCACCAGCCATATAGATCGTCGTTGCCGCACCAGCCGCTTTCTCTGGATATTTCTCGATGATGACGTCTTGGATGTCTATGGCTGTACCCGTGAAGAGAAGATCGAGCTGTCCATCCACCAATGCAACATCATAGGAATACTCCAGTGGTGCTCCTGCTGTCACATTGGTTAAGGCGAGCTTCTGGACGAATTCGGATTTGACTCCAACGTTCGAGTCTTTTTTATCATTGCCCAATCGCAGCGTCACCTTATAGTTGGCATTTGGCAGGTCAACAGAAAATGTCGTACCTGTAGCGACCGAGACCTGGTTTGCCCCTACCGTAACATCACTTGTATCCTTGAAGCCGTATCCCGGATCTTGTGCGTAGAGCGTATCCTGTATGTTCGTACTTCCTGACGCAGTCTCTGTACCGAAATTAAAGCGGTAGACCGGCTCCAGCATTTCAGCTTCGCGGGTCAGAGTCAGATCGGCTTTAGGGAATGCTGTAGCTTCCGCTCCAAGATAAAAGCCGGTATGAGGCGGCTGGTTGTAGGCTACATTTTGCCAGGCTACGCCAAGTCGATACACAGGGTCCTGCATCAGCGTAGGGATGCGATAGTCTGAAGGAATGGTCGTTGTGTAGAGACGATACTCCGAACTATCTTCGCTCCGCAACAGAAGCTCCTCACGCCAGTCGCCCAGAATGTCCGCCTGAAGTGCCGGATTGCCTTTGGTATGGTTGTTCGTTAACGTACCGGTCGCCCGGAAGATTTCATTCAGCTTTTTGTTTTGGTAATCCCACTTATAGATGAGTGGAATACCTTTGGCTGAGCTATTATCCCACTCATGGTCCAACAGCTCCCGCTGAAGATCTCCATCCCACCAGATGGCGAAATTGGCGGTTTTGGGCCCTTCGTCCACAGTGTAGATAGCCTCTCCTGCTGCAGAATAGGTATTGGTTACAGGTACACTTTGCCCGTTGGTAACGGTCGTGGCCCATGATTCGTAACCCGGATAGTTGGGATCAATGTCCGCCGACATCCCGCGACCGGTGTCAAAACCTGTTTTCTCACCCCAGAGGATTTCACCTGTTGCCGCATCGCGCATCTCCAGTCCGTATGCCGCATCCGAATGCTCATGCACGCTTACGACCTGATAACCCTCCCGGTTCGGATCGAGCTGGCCGGCGTGCATGGCGTCACCGTGGCCGAGTCCGGTGCTGTACAGCAAGCTGCCGTCATCATCAATGGCCAAGGCGCCAAACATAATTTCGTCCTTGCCGTCCTTGTCGACATCCAGCACACTTAGATTATGGTTGCCCTGTGATTGATATTGTGATCCTGCTTCGTTTGTGTCGAACGTCCAGCGTTTGACGAGTTCCCCGCCAACATAATCATAAGCAACAAGCACTGTGCGGGTATAATACCCCCGGCTCATCACGACACTTGGCTTCGTACCGTCCAGATAAGCGATGCCGCCAAGGAACCGATCTACACGGTTGCCATAGCCGTCACCCCAATCGTTGACGTTGCCTCTTGGAGGATCATAATTCACAGTGGATACAGCCGCGCCAGTCTCACCGTTAAACAGCGTGAGATATTCTGGACCTGACAATATGTATCCGCCGTCGTTGCGATAATCCTTCGTGCCATCACCAATGACTGTGCCTTGGCCATCCTTCGTGCCGTCCGCCGTCTTGACAACAACCTCTGCCTTTCCGTTGCCATCCAGGTCATACACCATTAACTGCGTATAATGCGCTCCGGCGCGGATGTTGACTCCCAGGTCAATCCTCCACAGCTTGGTGCCGTCCAGTTTGATGGCATCGATATAGACATTGCCGGTATAACCGGCCTGCGAATTGTCCTTGGAATTGCTCGGACTCCACAAGAAAACAATTTCATATTCGCCATCCCCGTCCAAGTCAGCTACTGAAGCATCTCCAGCATAATAGGAGTACGTTCCGCCATCCTTGGTCCGACCATCGGCCGGTTTATCGAGCGGAATAGGCAGATAATCGTTATGCCAGACCGATACAACCTCCGGTTGCATTTGCTCTTTGCCTGCAATAACGGTGGAGATCTGATATTGCGAGCTGTCGAAACCAGTGGTGTCCACATAGTTCGTCACATCGCTTATGGGCGATGCGTTCACTTTGGTTCCGTTTTTATATATATTAAAAGCGATATCATCTGGATCGTTGTTTAAATACCTCCAGCTTAAAAAAACGCCGTTGTCTACGAGAACCGCAACCAAACCCCGGTTAAGATACTCAGCTTGGCGACCCGGCAGGCTGCTTGATGACTCTGCACGTATCGGCGCCGGAGGAACAGCCAGTGAAATAACCATAAGGAGTGCTAAAAAAGAGACAAACATCGATTTTTGGATGGAAACAGTTCTTCGGATCATTCGATTAACTCCCCCTTATCTAAAAATTCATTTTTAGAATCATCAGTTCGATCCTGCCCAGCTTGTTGTCATATGAACACAATTTACAGCCACCTCCTTTTTATGTTACCGCTTACATTTATCTTACAGGTCTAAAAAAAGACAGACAATCTAAAAAATGTGACGTATTATATAAGATAATTGACTTTTTTAGGAAGGAGATGAAACGATGGTTCATACGGTTTCTTATGCTTTTCGTAATGACGATACATCAATCATGACACTGGACTCTATTGGATGGCAGATCGTTTCTAGCGAGGAATATCGTTGTCCAAGTGATGATAGACCGGACCCGGGGCACGTCGTTTTTCAATACACGCTTAATGGCCAGGGTTATCTGGATATTGACAATCAAACGCTCCCTTTACCGAAGGGACATGCCCTACTTGTCAAAATTGCAGGAGAACATTGCTATTACTATAAACAAGAGAACAACGAACCATGGGAATTTATATGGATCAACATTCGCGGGGATGAAGCTAACCGAATTTGGGATATGATGCATGATAATGAGGGACATGTCATTCGACGAAACGCGGACTCTCCCTTGATTCAAGAGTTATGGCAAATTATCCATTTGATTCATCAAGAGAAGGTTACGGACAAGTATCGCTTGTCCATGCAAATCTATCGGTGGTTGCTTATCCTGGTACAGACGAGTCGGGATGTGGAGAAGGATATCGGTGCCCTATCCATAACAACGATTGAGAAATGTAAAAAGTTCATCCGAGAGAATTATGCATCTCCATTGACGTTGGATCTTCTAGCCAGCCATTGCGATATCAATAAACACTACTTGTGCAGGTTATTTCAGAAATCCGAGAAAACATCACCGCTAGCCTATCTCAAAGACAGACGCATTGAGGTTGCAATCCGACTACTCCGCACAACGGAACTTCCGATTTCTCAGATTGGTCAACAATGCGGGTTTGAGAGTCCCAGCTATTTCGGCAAAGTTTTTCGGCAATATATGTCCATGTCGCCCAAAGAATATCGCTTGAATAAGTTAGAGTTTCCTTATGAGGCCATCTATTATGAATAGCTAACCTCGCTGTTTGCTAGTTGTCCTTGAATTGGGAACTGCTCTTATACCAATACAATAAAAAAAGCCGCTAGAATAGCGACTTTTAATGGAACTATGTTCTTTGTGTGCTTCGATAATTGCTACACTTATTGAGCGGTGTATCCTCCGTCTATGATCAAGCTATTTCCTGTCATATATGAAGAATCGTCGCTAGCCAGGAACAGAACGGCTTTTGCCATCTCATCTGCTTGACCCAGACGTTTCATTGGTGTTGCCGCTGAAAGTGCTTGTTTGCTCTCTTCCGGGATAATCGGTGTATCGATGAAGCCAGGGCAAAGGGAGTTCACCCGAATATTCTGCTCAGCATACTCCAGCGCGAGCGAACGAGTCAGGTTCACAACGCCGCCTTTAGCTGCATTGTAGGCTGCAGAGCCAGGTGAACCAACCCATCCGTACATGGAAGCCGTGTTGACGATTGTACCTCCACCAATTTTGAGCATTTCGCGAATCGCTTCACGTGCAACCAAGAATACGCCGTCCAGATCAACATTGACTGTATTGCGCCATTCGGCATAATCAAGCTCATGCGTGGGATGAACACGTCCGATTCCCGCATTGTTGAATACGATATCGACTTGACCAAATGCTTCTACGGTTTGTTTGAAAATCTCAGAAACCTCTTCTTCACTTGTTATGTTTGCTTTAATAAAGAGAGCCTCTGCTTTAAGCGCTTTCAGTTCCTGCTCAAACGCCTTACCTTTTTCTTCATTCAGATCCACCAAGACCACTTTAGCTCCTTCGGAAACGAATAAGCAAGCTGTCGCTGCACCAATCCCGGATGCTCCTCCTGTGATGACTGCAACTTTATCTTGAAGTTTGCCCATGAATAAATCCCCCAGTATAATATTTTGAATAGCGCCTATATAAATAGTGCTATATGATGTTTACAAAACTTATTTTATGCTTAAAATTGTAACAATCCAATCATTAAGATGTGACCAAGTGTCTACCTCGTAGACACTTTATAAAACTATGTCTATATTTATAGGAGTTTTTTTGAATGAATAATGAACTTATTGTGACATCTCAACATCGTAATCGAACCAAGGAGCACCTAAAACTGCTCTGATTCAGCTCATTAAGAAAAAAGGATTCCATGGTGTTTCTGTCAAAGACATCGTTGATCAGGCGGGTTATAATCGCAGCACGTTTTATTTACACTACCAGGATAAATATATTCTCGCCGAAGAGTTGTTGAGTATGACACTCGAAGGATTGAGGGGCGCAGTAGGCAAACCTTATTGGCACGGTCAAAAGGTTTCAACAAACAAGCTGGATGCCGAATCTTTTCAAATCGTGGATTATATCTACGAGCACCGTGATTTCTTCGAACTGATTCAATACGATGATACGTTACCCGGTCTACATACAGGCTTTCCGCAAACCATACTCAAAATCTATCAGGAGCAATTTGTCTTTGAGACGATCAACAACTCCCCAGTTAATATGGATTATTTCAAGTACTATACCGCCTACGGTTTTTTTGGACTATTAAATAATTGGATATTAAGCGGATATCGTGAATCACGTGAGGCATTTATCAAAAACGTGATTGATCTCACCAAAACGCATATTCACTCTTTTCATTATGTCGGTAACACGTTTGAATCTTGATCTCAAGTAAGTTGATTTGTGAACATCACGATGAACGATATGTCTGCTTTAGATAACAGGCTAGTTGCAGATGGAGCAGATGCTCCTGATTACTCAGGGACATGCCCAGACACCAACAGGACGCAAAATCACAAGGGGATTTAAAGCATAAATAAAAACGGGCATGTCATTTACACGAGAGGAATGAAATCCTCAAAATAAATGCATGCCTAAGTGAAAATTAATTAGATACAAGCCCAAGCGGTAAACGGACTATGTCCTTTTCTCTAGACCATTGAACATAGACTACTCTATATAAATTAAATCATTATAATACGGGTCCCATTCTCCAGTTACAAATCTAGCAATGACTGCTTTTTCTAAACTAACAGGTGACCAAGATTCCAGTTCGGAGGCAACTTCAATCTGTGAAGCACTGGGAGTTTCAGTCACAATATCACCCTTATGATCTACCAATGTATATCCATCTTCAGTTTCCTCTTTGTACATGGGAAATGTCATCCTAGGTATTGGAGCATTACCAATCACTTTCCAGATACCATCTTCAATCCTGGAGGTTGCTTCGTTGTACTCACATTTTTGTTTTTTTATTATAGATTCAATATTTTCATCATCTACAATATACGGTAAATCCAAATCAAATTCTTTTAGATACATCCGATTCTCTCCTTAGATTACTCCCGATGGTTAGTGCATTATTAACTTCTATCCAAACTTGAAGCCCAATTTTTGAAGCAATTAAGCATTTCTTCTAAATTTTTTGCTCCCCCTGCACTGTAAAACACTCCATCTCTCACGATACAGTAGAACCAATCTTCTTCATTTCTCTCTTCTTCAATCGAATCAAATGGCACATCTTCTAAATAGGTATCCGTCAAATCGATTTCGACAGACCAACCAGGATTATCCACCGTATCAATTCGCACACCGTATGAATGCTCCCAATCACCGTCACAGTTTTCATAATACCAGCTTTGAATCCATTTTAGGATATCCATCATCGTGACCTCTTTTTTTGTTTTTTCTACTCTAGGGACTTATTATTTAAAGGAATTCTCATGCCATGTTGCATACTTTTTTCGTATGAATTACCTTTTAGTAATAATTTACTTTTTTTATGTAGGGTATACTTAAAAACAAGGGGAAAACTTTATTTCAAATCAAGGAGGTCATTATGAAAAAAATAATATTGTTTATCTTCATTAGTATGATTATACTTTCGGGCTGTTCTAACAAGGATGAGAAAGAGAATTATCCAGTTTTCGAGGGCACTGTAGTATTTAAAACAGATGAAAATGACAAGTACAAATTTCTTGTTCTTCAAAATGTAAGTAAGGAAGACCTGGAGAATGGAAATCTTGAGGATTTTATAGAATTAGCACAAGACCAGGAAGGTTCGTATTATTTGGTCAATAGAGAAACATATGAAACAATTGAGGTAGGGCAAAGAGTAAGAATTACTACTGGCTTTGACCAACTAGAACCCTCGCCACCCATTAGAACCGTTGTGAGTATTGAAAAAATCAATGATTAAAACTTATTAAATATGAACTATTTTAAGTTATGTATCATTCTCTCATTCGAAATATATTTCCCCAAATGATAAAAAGACCTTAACGTTTTAAAGCAAAAGTAAGGTCTCTTTATCATTTTAATTTCAAGATCAGAGTTGAATCACGTGCAGTTAAATCCGACCACCCGGTTCTCTCCTTTTATTACGCGATAAACCCTCCCGAAATTCAGGCAAATCAATACTAAGGCTTTTGAGGTTTTTTAATCATCTCTACGCCGTCAAAGGTAAGGCTATCAATATCCGCATCCTTTTTCAACATATATTTATCAAAGAACGCCTTTGTATAAGAAGTGATAATGTTGCGCTGTTCCATCGCGTCCCGGGTTCCTCTGGATGCTTTATCCGTAGTTGTAAACAAGGAATCGGAGAAGTCACCATGGACTACATTATCAATAATGGCAAAGTAGGTGTCCTTGCTGTTGGATTCAAGAAGAAATGCATTCGTATTATAGGCAAGTACAGTGCTGAGCTGCATGAAGGGTTTCTTAAAATCACTATCCAAGGCACCTAACATATTACCGTCAAGGTTTACAGCGCCGACAAATCGATCATCATCACGGCTAACAATTGCCGCTGTCGTTCCTCCAAAAGAATGTCCGAACACACCCATACCGAGATCAAGCTGCAATCTGCCTTTAAACATGGATTCCATGTCACCTGTATTCATTTTGTACAAGTTATCTGCAACATATCGAATATCCTCGCTCTGTAAAACGGCATATTTTGCAAACTTGACTGCTTCAGGCGCGGAAGTTAATTTGCGAGCAATCTCAATAGCTTCTTCTACCTCAAGCTTCTCTGTCACAATTTCAGGTGGAGTTAGGGTGGCCGCTTCCATTCCGTATTTCGTTACTTCGTCCATAAATTTCTCTGACAATCCAACCGTTCGTCCATCTTTAAGTTTGTACACACCACTTTTGGCATGGCCGATGGATACCACAATATAGCCAGCGCTTGCCAGGTCTTGAGCGAACAAAGTACCTTGCTGCGGGTAAGCGCCTGCACCATGAGAATAGAATAAAACCGGATATTGTTTTTCCTTTTCAGACAAGGCCAGATCGTCGTAAGACCACGTTTTGAAATTGGAATCAAATAGCTGCTCGCCACCCGCTGTGCCCCCTAATCTAACGAGAAGCTCATCCCTTAGTGAATGAAACTCTGGAAATGCATATTCTGCCGTCGGCTTGCCTTCACTGCTGTCGGACGGATAGAAAAATAATGCCGTCAGTTCTCTTTCTGAATGGTCTGATGCTGTGTACTTGAAGTCCATCTGTGTACGCCCGACCGTATAACTTCCCATTGGTTTCGGAAACTCATTCTGATCGGAAGCAACACTATTTTCAGGTTTAGGAATTTCCTCCTGTGTGGAAGTCCCGCTATTCGTGCTACTGCAGGCGGAGAGCATGGTCAGTGAGAGAACAGTTGCGAGAATCGTTGTCAGTCTTTTTTTCATCATTTTTCCTCCAATTTGTATTCATGCAACTATCATAAACGGAGGAAAAAAATAAAAAATCGTACAAAAGGGCAATCCCCAAATGTACGATCGGGCAAATCTATGAAATGTTCGATTATAAATGCAAGATTCCACGTTCTACCGCGACGGCGACGGCCTGCGGTCTCGAATCTACACCCAATTTATTGTAGATACTCGTTAAATGAGTCTTTACAGTCCGTTCGGATATGCCCATATCAAAGCCGATTTCTTTACTTCGAGAGCCACGGGCAATCGCTTGAAGCACGATTAGCTCTTTGTCTGTGAGAGATATCCTCGTCGAGGATGATTCTTTCGCCTTTTCTGATGTCTTGTGAGCAAATACTTTCTCGCTGATCTCCGGAAGTAGCAACGTTTCTCCCCGCATCGCTGCATCAATCGAGCGAAATATCATCTCTCTTCCCGTGTCCTTTAGCAAATACCCTTTAGCACCTAAAGCCAGCCCGCGGATCATCATTTCATCCTCGTTATATGTAGTCAAAATAATGATCGGTATATCCATTCCTTTAGCTCTGAGCGCTGTCATGGTATCCAGGCCGCCCATTTCAGGCATGTTTAAATCCAATAGAATTATGTCCGGATTGTAAGTATCTACCCGTCGAATCGCTTCCTTACCGTTAGATGCTTCTGCAATTACCTCGTACCTTTGATTGGTTTCCAGGATCAGCTTAAGTCCCTCCCGAACGACGAAATGGTCGTCCACGATAAGAATCTTGATTGTCATGCGTTGGTTTCCTCCTGCTGTAATGGGATGCGAACAGAAACTTGGGTTCCTTGCTTTCCGCTTTCAATTTCGATCTCCCCGTCCATAATTCGAGTTCGTTCATATAAACCAATTAAACCATAACTACCGGATTGTTTCTCGATGAGGTTGGTATCGAACCCTATTCCGTCATCCGTTATGTTTAGCTCGACTTCCTTTTCCCGTGCAGCAACCACGATTTCTACATTCGTAGCATTAGCATATTTAGCTGTATTGGCCAAGCATTCTCGGATGATATGTAAGCTATGTTCGAAGATCAACTTCGGCACCACCAGATGGGGCATCGATAACCGAGTGACAACACGAATCCCTGTTATATGTGAGAAATGTTCAGCCTCTTCCTTCACTGCTTTAGAAATATCTATGACCTCTGCAGAATACGAACGCAAGTCGTCAATTGCGCTTCTCGCTTCTGAAAGCGTGCGCTTTGCTTGGGCTTTTGACAACTGAACAATCTCGTGGGCACGATGGTTATTATCATTTTCTAAATGCGCATCCACGGCATCAAGCTGCATGATAAGACCTGCCAGCCCTTGTGCAAGGGTATCATGTAAATCACGGGCCATCCTTTGACGTTCATTGGCAATCGTTAGCTCCTCCACTTTCCTGTGCGCTCGTTCCAATTCACGTAAAAACGACTGGGTCCGCAATTTGGCACGAACTTGTTTATAGAACAAAGCAGCATAGCCGATTACGAAAAACATGATGAAGAAGAGCGATGGTACTGTAGATGGCAAATCCTCGGTAGTCCCGAGCCAAACCAGGGAGGCAGAAAACAAGGTACAGTAAAAGGTACATACCAGAAGCACCTTCATCCGTTGAGCGTATACGCCAATACTCTGACCGGCCAAAGCCGTCAATAGACTTACAAAAATGAGAGAATGAGCATTAGGCATGAATAACGCACACCCCCAGACAATACATCCTTGTGTCACAATATAAATCCAGGGTCTTCGATCGACAACGTATCCTGCATACCAATGCAGCAGAACGTGAACCAGAATGAGAGCTGTAAACATCATAAATTCAAACCATGTTGGCAACATCGGTAGCTGGGAGTACAATGCAGAAAAATAAATCAGAATGCCCCAGATCAAAGCAGGCAGACGAGAATCACGCAGAACATTTTGGATATCAGATCGGGAGCTTGTATACGGTTTGTCTTTCGAATAATCACTCATGCTTGATCACCTCTATCAAGTACTATCTCAAAACAATCTCTCTAAACACAAAAAAAACGGTACATTACTGTACCGATCATTGACTCACTCCATCTATGTTAATGTACGAAGTGTCTCGAAGTCCAGCCCCAGCAGAATCGTCACAATTCCACGCAGCCTTACCGCCCCGCACTATCCCATCATCCATTTCTTCTGTGAGCATGTATTCCTCTATTCTGCTGCTATACTACCCAATTTCATTTCATGGTCCTCTGCTCCTTCCAAAAAGACCGTCACATGTTTTCCAATACACCAGCTGCATGCTTTGTTTCTTTATACATAAAGTAATCAAAATCGGCATGTTTTCGGGTTCCACCTAGATCCTGCACACAAAGACCGATATAGGTTCCCGTAAACCGGATATACTCCGGAGATTCATCGGACAGATGTGTGATATCAACCCACTCGCCTGCTGTATTCCAGGATGAATCACTATTTAACGCATAATAAAAGCGGGCGCGATCTTGATCCACCACAGCCTTTAAACGGAGCGTGCTCACCAACTCTAGCGGAATATCCTCCAGCAGTTCGTCGTATACCCCGTATTTGGACTGAATGATCCCCAGGCAGAGCCCTTTCTCCTCATGATAAGTTACACGTAAGTAGAGATAGTCCTGGGTATCGTAGTACAAAATCAATCCGGCCATTTGCTGTGGATGGTCCGGCGCAAATTCCAGACACGTCTCGGCTTCACACTTCAAGGCCTGAAGTCTACGTGCGATCATGCTTTGCCTGTGCGTTGAACTCATCGACTCCATGCCGTGCAATCGTAAGTAACCGGGACGTTCCGTCAAGCTGAGCCAAGTCGAATCGGGTGGAATGCGAAGTGTATTCCAATCATGCCGAAGCTCAAAGTGATCAAAGTCATCCATTTCAGCAATCGGCTCAAACGGATGGGACTGGATCATCGGTGCAGGCACCTGAACCTCCGGATATCGGTCACCGCTCGCAAGTCTCAGCCAGCCGTCCTCACTCCACGTACATGGCTGAAGTGCAGTCTCACGTCCAAGAATGCAATATTTGTGATGAACGGGTCGTCCGACCAGATGAGCCATGTACCATTCGCCGGTATGCGTTTTGACCAGACTACCGTGGCCTGCCTTTTGCAGAGCTAAATCTGGTCTGCCGTATGAAGTGAGGATCGGATTGACAGGATCGACCTCATAAGGACCTTGTAACGTACGGGAACGTGCTGCGGTAACCGCATGCTCATAACCGGTTCCACCTTCAGCCGTAATGAGATAATAATAGTCGTTGTGTTTATACAGGTGGGGTGCTTCGGTCAGGCCTAATTCTGTTCCCTTAAATATGTTAACGGCCGGTCCGATCAGCTTATGTTCTTGGACGGAATATTCCTGAAGAACGATGCCTGCAAACCGGTTTTTGCCCTTACGGTGATCCCATATCATATTGACCAGCCATTTACGTCCGTCTTCATCATGAAACAGGGAAGGATCAAAACCGCTGCTGTTCAGATAAACCGGCTCGGACCAAGGTCCCTCGATATCCGTTGCTGTCACAAGGTAATTGTGGGTATCTTTAAAAGCGCCTACCCGGCTTTTGACATCGGTGTATATCAGGTAAAACACACCGTTGTTGTAACTAAGACAGGGTGCCCATACGCCTCCGGAATTAATGTTGCCCTCCATGTTCAACTGCGTTACACGAGTCAGCGGAGAAGCGATGGGCCGCCAATGAACCAGATACCGGGAATGGTGAATCCGTACACCAGGGAACCATTCAAAGGTGGAAGTGGCGATATAATAGTCCTCCCCTGCTCGGCAGATGGACGGATCGGGATGGAAACCGGGCAGGATGGGATTGGTGATCATTTTCTTGATCTTATTCATGGAAGAAACCTCCGGTATGAAAGTAATGATCTGTACAACAGCAGATTCACGAAAGGTAGATATCAGTACCAGCCTAGCGCTTTTTTGCCGGCTTCCAGGGCGGTTATGATCCGCTCGACATCATATACATTCCCTCTCCAAGTCCCACCGCTGACCGATTGCAATGCAGCCCAGAGCTTTGTATCATCCGGCAAAGCCTCATCAGGCCTCATATCTGGATGAAAGGGCCTTTGTGCCAGGATGAGAGCACCTTCCTCCGGTGAAAACTCCAATTCGCCTTCTCCGACAAAGTTAATGCTACCCTCCAGCGTGTTACGATCAACCGCGATGTCAATCAGGTCTCCGTTCCGCAGCTTGCCAATCGGTCCGCCTGCCAGCGCTTCGGGGCCAACATGACCAATACATGCTCCGGTGGAAACACCCGAGAACCGGGCATCCGTAATCAGTGACACGTATTTGCCAAAAGGCAAATGTTTAAGCGCAGATGTAAGCTGGTACGTCTCCTCCATTCCAGTTCCCGATGGACCTCGCCCGAGAAGCACAACAACGTCGCCAGCCAGAATACCTCCGGTCTTAATCGCATGGATCGCCTCACGTTCAGTGGTAAACACCTTTGCTCTGCCACGATGACGGTATACGCCATGCTCATCCAGTACAGCAGGATCAATAGAGGTGGATTTGATGACAGAACCTTCTGGAGCGATATTCCCGGTTGGAAATGTTACAGTCGATGAGATTCCAAGCCGCTGAGCGTGTTCTACACTCATGATGACACTGTCCGGATCGATGCCGTCCTGCTCTTTTAACTGCTTCCGCATGAGATGACGGCGTTCCGACGATTCCCACCATTCCAGTACCTGACCCAATGAAGTACCTGTAACCGTTGGTACAGACTCATCCAACAGACCAAGCTGTCTGAGGTGTAGCATGACCTCCGGTACACCTCCTGCCTGAAAGACACGTATGGTCGGATAAAAGATCGGTCCGTTTGGCAGGGCGCTAACCAGCCTTGGAACATTTTTGTTGACCTGTATCCAGTCCTGTACCGTGGGTACGGTTAAACCGGCGGCATGGGCAATCGCCGGTATGTGAAGAAGCAGATTGGTCGATCCGCCAAACGCAGCATGAACGGTCATCGCATTGCGAATGGATGCATCAGTGACAATGTTTGCCATCCTCATCCCCTGTGACTCCATATGGATGAGTGCACGTGACGATTGGCGCGCCATTTCAAACCAGATGGGCTGCCCGGAAGGTGCAAGCGCGGCATGTGGCACTGTCATACCCAGTGCCTCTGCTACAACCTGGGCCGTAGCCGCGGTACCTAGAAACTGACAGCCTCCTCCCGGTGTAGCACAAGCTCGACATCCTAAATCCGAAGCCATTTCCAGAGAAAGTTCCCCGTTGACGTACCGTGCACCGATGGTCTGAATTTTACCGGCATCCTCTCCATCGGTAGGCGGAAGTGTGACGCCACCGGGAACGATTACACCAGGCAATTGCGGCATGCCGGCAAGTGCGAGCATCATCGCTGGAAGACCTTTGTCACAAGTGGCGACACCAAGCACGCCTTTACGAGTTGGCAGCGAGCGAATCAGTCTGCGAAATACCATAGCGGCATCGTTCCGGTACGGAAGCGAGTCAAACATGCCGGTTGTCCCCTGTGATCTGCCGTCACACGGATCGCTGACATATCCAGCAAACGGGATTCCTCCCCGGCTTGACAGTTCTTCTGCGGCAGCCTTCATCAGCAGGCCGACCTCCCAGTGGCCGGTATGGTAACCGAGTGCTGCCGGGCTGCCGTCTTCATTGCGTATGCCACCTTGTGTACTCAAGATCAGAAATTGTTTTCCGTTCAATTCCCCGGGCTTCCAGCCCATTCCAACATTCTGGGACATGCCGAACAAGTCGCCGCTTGGAGCATTCCGCAGCAAATCATCCGTTAAAGGCAGACGTCCGGCAGCCCCTGGAGCATGTGCTATGATATCGAAGCAGTTGGACGCGGTCTCTCCCATAATCGACGTAATCTGTTCGTACATGATAGCCTCCCACAGTTTATGACTTCACAAAGACCGTTTTGATGGCCGTGAAAAACTCGATAGCCGCTTGCCCCTGTTCTCTGGAGTGTGAACTTGACATCTTCATTCCGCCAAACGGAGCCTGCAGCTCTACGCCGGCTGTTTCTGCATTAATTCTGACCAGTCCTGCATCCATGTCCCGGATGAAAGACAACATGGCTCCGACGTTCTGTGTATAGATGGAAGCACTCAAGCCATAATCGCTATCATTAGCCGCTTCGATGGCTTCCTCCAGGGAATCTACCGCAATCAAGGCCAGAACCGGGCCAAAAATTTCTTCCCGGGCGATGGACATATGGGATTCGACCCCTTCAAATACGGTCGGCTGCACATAGAATCCCTCTTCTAATCCCGGACCGTCCCCTCTTTTTCCACCAGTGAGCAGAACGGCACCTTCATCTTGGCCTTTTTGAATATAACTCAGCACGGTATTGAGCTGTCCTTCGCTTGCACATGGACCCATCCAGCTTCCAGAAGACATGCCGTCACCCAGCCGAATTTCCTGGATTTGCGAGAGCAGCTTTTCTTTGAAGGCATCGTATACTTTTCGTTCAATAATGACCTTGCTGGTGGCCGTACATTTTTGCCCGGTCGATTTCAACCCACCGCTGATCGTGGCTTCCACAGCCAAATCCAGGTCAGCGTCAGCCGCGATAATAATCGGGTTTTTCCCACCCATTTCAAGTTGATACTTGGCCCCACGTGCCAGTGCTGCGCCGCCGACCCGTTTGCCCACTTCATTGGAACCTGTGAACGTTATTCCGCCCACATCCGGATGCTCAGCAAGTGCAGATCCGATCACTGAGCCTCTGCCGCATACCAGATTAAGAACGCCTGCCGGAATGCCCGCCTCTTCAAAACACTCCATTACTTTAGCCGCAGTGACCGCAGTTTCCTGAGCAGGCTTCAACACAACCGTATTGCCGTAAATCAAGGCCGGAGCCGTTTTCCAAATCGGAATGGCTACCGGGAAATTCCAAGGAGCAATAACCCCAACAACGCCAAGGGGTACGCGAGTCGTAAACATCAGTGCTTCGCTGTCCGTTGATGGAATGACATCCCCGGTTTTTCGCATGCCTTCTCCGGCGTAATACCTTAAGATTGCTACACCGCGCAGTGTCTCTCCTTTAGCTTCTGGGAGTGTTTTGCCCATTTCCCTGGTCATCGCCTCTGCAACTTCATCGGCCCGGCGTTCCAGCACATTGGCTGCTTGAAATAGATAGTTTCCGCGTTCCGCGCCCGATAACCTCCGCCAATCTTTTGCTGCTTCCTTCGCGGCTGCAACAGCCCGGTTCAGATCCTCTACGCCTGAGGTGGGTACGTAGCCAACTACCTCCTTCCGATTCGCCGGGTTGATGCTCGGTTCGGTTTCACCGGATGTCGCCTTCACCCATTCTCCGTTAATGTAATTGCTGTATGTCTGCTCTACCTGAAATGTGGTCATTGCATTCATCCTCCTTGTACATTAGTTTGAAATGACTGGATTAATAAGTGTCCCGATATCGCTAATGGATATTTCAATGCGGTCCCCGGGTGCAAGTGTAAAATCATTGGGTGGCACGATGCTTGTGCCTGTTAATAACACCGTACCGTCAAAGAGATCGTTATCTCTGGCCAGAAAAGAGACCAGCTCATCGAGTTTTCGGTTTAACTCACTTGTGCTTGCCTCGCTTTTGACAACTATTTCACCTTCGCGATATATTTCGCAGACAATGTTGAACGCATATGGATTTTGCACCGTTTCCGCTAGACGAATGGCTGGCCCTATCGAGCAGGAATTGCGCCACATTTTTGCTTGCGGTAGATACAGCGGATTCTCCCCTTCAATATCGCGGCAGCTCATGTCATTACCAACGATGTATCCCACAATGCTGCCATCCGCGGCAAGCACCAACCCCAGCTCAGGCTCCGGGATCTGCCAATTGGAATCGCTGCGAAGTGTGACAGCCTCATTGGGCCCGATGGTGCGGGCTGCTGTAGATTTAAAAAAGATCTCCGGCCTTTCGGCATCATAAACTTTATCGTAAAAGGTCTTTGCATCCAGCTTGCCTTCCGTTGCTTCATAATTTCGCGCTTCCCGGCTGCGCTGATAAGTCACACCCGCGGCCCATACTTCCGGAGCTTCCAATGGAGTGAGTAGATGTAAGGAAGTCCAATCGTCAGTTAACTTGTTTAACGGTTTAAAAGCGCTTTCAACAAGTTGAACTGGAGAAATCCCCTGCTTTCTTGCTTGATAGATCAAAGTCATAAAATCTGCTTGTGGCAAACGATACGCTTGTTCATCATCCGTAACGGCTGCCAGCCACTTCTGTTGTCCGTCCAGAAATCGAATAATTCTCATTCAAGCTTGCCTCCATTTTTCCCCATCGGGTTGATAATACTACCATAGCACCCGCTATGGTTCATGACGATGTTCTAATCACTCCGACGATTTACCCTTTTCACGCATTTTTTTCTGTTAAGATGAGGTTAGATCCATTAAACTAAAGATAATTTACGAGGACAATCCGATGACAGGATGTTGGTATATAGAATAGTACAAGGGGGTTGGTTTGCTGTGACCAAGCTTTCGGATGCTGTGTATTTAGGTCGTCTACCCGATGTTAGCATGTCTTTTCAATTATTGGGGCTGCATGCAAGAAAAGTAGATTCCAGCTGGACTTATCCGTCTCATGAACATTCAATGTATGAAGTGCACTGGATGATGGACGGGCAGATGAACATGGTTGTCAACGGGCAGTCTTATCGTCAGTCGGTTGGTGACCTTCTGTTCATCCGGCCTGGTATGACCCACTCTTGCACCGGAGCCGGACCGGAGGGGTTTACTTATTTTTCCGTGCATTTCAGCATACACGATACATCCTTTTGCAGAGAACTTAACCGTTGCAAAGACATCTATTATCCGGCAAATTCGAATTTGGCTCTGGGGCTCTCCCCTTCCCTGTCTACCTTGTATGGTTTGGCTACAGAGCATTTGTCTAGCTCGCTAACTTCCTCCAAACAAATGAAGGTACACGCGGCCGTGTTTGAACTGCTCGGTTCCCTGGTCGGTCAGTTATCTCAGCAAGCTTCCGTTACGTTGTCGAGAAAAGAAACCATTGCTCATCAGATTGCTGAGCACATTGAGGATTCGGTAAGATATATCCATCTTCACGGGGAAATTCAGGAGAGCGATCGAACCTGGATTCAGGACATTGCCAAGTCGCTGAGCATTAGCCCGTCACAGGTTAATCGTATTTTTCGGCAGGTGTACGGCATCGCTCCACGCAAGTTTCTATCCGAAACCCTTCTGAACGAAGCGCAGCGGTTGTTAAAGCAAACCGACCTGAACATAGACCATATTGCGATGATGCTGGGGTATAAGACCAATGCGCATTTCAGCCGCCAATTCAAGCGGTGGACAGGCATCGCGCCAAGCGAATATCGCAGCCATTCGCAGCAGGCTGGAGAAGCCAACGTTGCAGATGACTAAAAGTTTAATCATAAAAACCCCAATTGTCTGAGCCGCATAGGCTGATCGGTCAACAAAACAGCTACTGGATAACAGCAGCTGCTTTGTTTTGTCTGGATTGCTCAGATCATGTGTTTGAGGATTACGCTAAAATAAATGATGCAAGGCTTGCACTTCCAGAACCTCTGTACGTAAAATACAAAGCCTGTATACCATCCGGAATGGTCATCTCGACTGAATATGGTTGCCAATGATTGGTGAAATGTACCGGGATTGTACCCAGGACAGGACCGTTCCATGCGGTTTTGACCTCAAATACCCCGTGACAATATCCTCGTACCTTGATCGAGACCTGGCGAATTCCTCGGCAATCAAAGTATTTAAAACCTGCCGTTGCGGATTCAACCATATTGGCGATATATCCGACTTCTTCATCACCGTCTCTACCATCCTGGGTGATCTTTGGAAAGCGGCTGTCCAGCCAGGCTCCAGCCCCGAAACCTCCAGTGTACTTCTGATCATCTTTGGTCAAAAGATTACATGCAAGATATGCGGGGTACTCGCCTTTTCCTTCAAGCGGTCTCCCACTTGGACCAGAGGAGGTCATTTCCACCTGAGGAATGCTGCCGTCCTCTTCAAAAGATATCTTCTCAATACAGCCCTGCCGGTTGAATGCGTCCCCATTGGTATGACGGTGATAGAAGACATACCAGTCTCCGTTGATCTCCACAATGCTGCCATGGTTATTGCCTCCATAATACATGGGTTTGTCAGCAGGTTTGTAGGAGTCGATATGGAGATCACAGTTGCTTACGATGACGCCCTGATATGTAAATCCTTTATTTGGAAATCGACTGGTGGCATAACATAATTCATGCATAACGATGGAGGAATACACCAGATAGTAGGTATCACCTCTCTTCCGGATGGAAGGAGCCTCAAAAAATTCATGGCCCTCATAACCGCTGCCCTCACTGTAAGGCTCGCTCGGTGCTACGAATATGGGTTCTTCCACAATCGTCAGCATATCCGGACCTAGCATCGTGGCCATCGCGCCATGTCTTGATTGGTCTCCGGCCGCACAGAAGCCGGTATACAGATAAGTGTGCTGTCCTTCAGTCATCACGCCGGGATCGAACTGGGGCTCGTCCCCTTCTCTTTCGCCCAGACGAGTGCCGTCGTCATATTGTACATAACCATAGAATTCATATTTACCGGCAGGTGCATCACATACAGCCACCGAAACAACGGGTACCTTATCCAGCACATAATACAGATAATACCGCCCATCGGGACCCAGCGTAACATCTGGCGCATATAAACACATATGGCCATTCGGATTCAGCGGGTCATCTGTTTTTCGGTAGATCACCCCTTCATTTCTCCAATTCCCAAGGTCATTCACGGGTGCAGACCAGCATACATAATCGTTCAGACAGAAGGCATGTCCGTTAAAACGGTCATGTGAACCATACACATACACTCTTTCATTGAATACATAAGGCTCACTATCAGGTACGTACTCCCAGGATGGAAGATATGGGTTGAACCCCTGCTTGTTCATTCCAGCTACACTCCTCATATCATCGTAATAGTACATTCGTTCTATGAAATAAAGATAACTCTCGTATAATAGAAAATAGCTTAAGTAGAGTATGGGTTATTCTTTTCTACAACTTAAAGATAAAGGGGAAGAACCATGACATCTATTTTTTACGTTGAATGTGACGCGGTACATCAGAATCATTTTGTTTTTGATATCCCTGAAGGACATGATGCCTGGTTATTAGTCATTACACATACCCCTGCCCAGTTTTGGGTTGATGGACAACTTAAGGAATACCCGGCTCATTGTGCTGTACTTTTCAAACCGTATCAAAAAATATATTATCGGGCTTGTTCAGAGCGCTATATAAATGATTGGATTCGTTTTGAAAGTGATGAACCGTTTGTAACCGATACCTCCCTTCCGCCAGGCACACCTTTCCCACTGGATGATCCGGAATACTGTCATAAGCTGTTCCAATTGCTTGTTGCAGAGCATTCTTTTCAGAACGATTACCGGGAATCATCCATCAATTGCCTGCTGCGAACGTTGTTCAATAAATTGCTTGAGTCTTGTGTCCAAGAGGATATTAGTCCTCAGCACTATCCTCTGTTGAAGCTTCGAACGGCAATTCATAACCATCCCAGCCATCCTTGGACAATATCAGAAATGGCGAAGATCATAAACGTCAGTCCGGGGTACTTGCAGTTGATGTACAAGAAATCGTTTGGCCTCTCATGTATGGAGGATGTTATTCATAGCAGAATACGTCTGGCCAAAGAATATCTCAGACATCATTTGTATACGGTTGCAGAGATTGCCGATCGATGCGGTTACCGTAATGTCGAGCATTTTTGCAGGCAGTTCAAACAAATGACCGGTTCCTCGCCCAAACAGTTTCATAAACGACGTGAAGGTGTCCCGGCTGACTTAACAGAGTTGGGATATAAATCTCACTTTTAAGGGGGATGTACTTAGATCAATGGAAAAATTCCCACTCTGTCCAATGGGCGTTTACACATACCTTAGCCATTCAATCGGTATAAACGTCATCGAGGTTGTTAGCGTTCTCTGCTGTCATTTTAAGTTAAGGTTTTAGACTGTATGATGCAATGACATATTCTCAAGCATGATTGATCAATTATCATATTGTGATACCTTATAATGGCATCTTATTTTTTGCATATGCAGCCGCGCCGATCATTCCTGCTTGCCCACCTAACTTTGCTTGTACGATAGGACATACACCGGATGAGAGATGCAATGCATGATTTTTAACCGTGTCACGTACTGTATTCAGCAAGCGGTCACCGGCTGCCGACTTTCCTCCACCAACAATAATCACTTCTGGATTGAACAGATTGATTACATTGGAAAGACCAAATCCAAGAGTCTTCCTGATTGGAATCCTGGAGCTTAACCCCATTTCGAACTTTTTGGATTATTTATCTATACTTATATCTCCAAACAAAAGAAGTCACTAATTTAGTGACTTCTTCTGACATAAAGTTTCCTATTATAAATTTTCTTTAACTTAAAAGGTTCTGATTCATCAATCCTTAATTAAGGGTTCTATTGGGATGAAGAGCACGAGCCATTGCATCCATATAACCCTTAACAGTACGTTGACTCACTTCTGTTTCTGGAGCAAGAATTTCGAAAAGGTGGAAGCAACCTGGATAGAGGTGAAATTCTACATCCACACCTGCTTGTGCTAATCGTGCCACATACTCCATCGTCTCGTCTCGGAATAGATCGAGCTGACCTACACAAGTATAGGCTGGTGGCAATCCGGCCAAGCTCTCTGCTCTCGAAGGTATTGCATAAGAAGAACTTCCACTGATATCGTTCTCCTCACCAAGGTACATATTCCAAGCAGCCACGTTGTCCGTTCGGTTCCAGATTGAACCCTCTTCTGTAATCTCATGACTAGATGGCGTGATGTTACGATTATCTAACATCGGATACAATGGCATTTGGAAGATAATAGACGGACCTCCTTTATCACGTGCCATCAGCGCGAGTGCTGCTGTCAGTCCTCCGCCACCGCTAGCACCGGCAATCGCAACCCGATTCACATCAATGCCAAGCAATGCGGCCTCCTCCGTCATCCATACCAATCCAGCATAACAATCTTCAATCCCCGCAGGATAAGGGTGCTCAGGAGCGAGCCTATAATCGACTGATACGACAATACATTCTGCTGTCTGAACAAAACGTTCGCACAATTTGTCGTCCATATCTGGATGTCCTAACACGTACCCACCCCCATGAATCCATAACATGGCTGGTAGTAAATCATTCGTTCGTTCGGCTGGCTCATAAATTTTGACCAGCATCTCACCTCCATCCCTCGGAATTTTCCGGCTAGTTGTGTTTACATGCTCTGATTTTTTCACCGATGCAGCCGATACTAAGTTTCTGCTCCACTCTAAATTTTTCTCCAATTCAAACCCTGGAAATTGTGAATATACCTCTCTTAATTCTGGTAATATACGTGTCTCAATACTCATGATAATTCCTCCAAATATAATAATGAATTCGTTCATTTATGTTTTTTAGTTAATCCTTATCTCATTTCAGCTTCCCACTTGGAAATTTCCTCTCGTACTCGCGGTGCAACCTCTTTACCGAGCAGTTCTATAGCCTGCATTACCAACTCATGTGGCATCGTGCTTAAGGGAACATACATCATGAAACGTGTAATTCCTACATGCTTGCGCAGATGAATAATTTTTTGAGCAACTGTTTCCGGGTCCCCTACATACAACGCACCATCAGAGCTGCGGGCAGCGTCATAGCTGGAACGATCGTAATATGCCCACCCCCGCTCTTTGCCGAGTTTATTCATGCCGTACTGAGTGGACGGGAAAAAGAGTTCTGCGGCTTTTTCCGTATCTTCTGCAACAAATCCGATAGAATGTGAACCTACCCGAAGCTGTGATACATCATGACCAGCATGAGTTGCCGCCTTTTTATACAGTTCTACAAGTGGCGCAAATTTCGTTGGATTACCACCGATAATTGCCAGAACTAGTGGCAGACCTAGAATTCCAGCACGTATGGCAGACTCCTGAGTACCTCCGCTACCAATCCATACAGGTATAGAATTCTGAACAGGCCGCGGGTATACCCCCAGATTATGTATCGCTGGTCGATGGCCTCCATTCCATGTTACTTTCTCGGATTCCCGTAATTTAAGAAGCAATTCAATGTTTTCATTAAATAAATCCTCGTAGTCATGCAGGTTATAACCAAACAGTGGAAAGGACTCAATGAAGGAACCTCGACCCGCTATAATCTCGGCACGTCCATTGGAGAGACCGTCAAGCGTGGCAAAATCCTGAAACACACGGACAGGATCTGCTGAAGATAGGACCGTCACAGCACTTGTCAATCGAATCCGTTTTGTGAGGGGCGCGGCAGCGGACAACACCATTGCTGGTGAAGATGCTGCATAATCATCACGATGATGCTCACCTATGCCAAACACATCAAGTCCTACCTGATCTGCAAGGACGATTTCTTCCACGACTTCTCGCAATCGCTGTGCGTGACTCATCACAACTCCGGTCTTAGTATCAGGCTTTGTTTCTACGAATGAAGTAACACCTATTTCCATAATTAATCTCTCCTTAGATTTTCTTTCCTTAAGAGGAATGCTCAAGACAACGGATTAAAGCCGTCCAATCCAACTCACCATAACCATGGGTAATTCCTTCAGAGAGGTGTTGATGAATAAGCTGACCTAAAGGTAGTGGAGCTTGAACTGACTTGGCTGCTTCGATAGCTAATGCAACATCCTTTAACCCGAGCTTCATATTAAAACCGGCTGGTTCAAACCGCTGTTCGGTCATGATCGCGCCATAGTTCTGATATACCGGAGATTGAAAAAGAGCATTCACAACATCCATATATCGGGACGGCTTAATGCCGTGCTTTTCAACCATGAGCTGCGCTTCCGACAAAGCTTCCAGCATTGAAGCAATTAGAAAGTTAACGCCTATTTTGACAATGTTACCTTCTTCGCCACGATCCCCGATCTCAAATATCTCTTGACCTAGTGCTGTTAACATGGGAAGTACTCGTTGTCTTGCATGTTCAGGACCAGCTAAAATAATGCGCAATGTAGCTGCTTTAGCTTCATCCGGGCGCCCCATTACGGTGGCAGACACAAAGTGCTGGTGTCTCTCCGCATGCAAAGCGGATAATTTCCGAGCCAGATCTACGCTGATCGTACTGGCAGATACGTGAATTCCATTTTCAGATAATCCGTTCAGAACTCCATTTGGTTCCTCAACAATCTCTCTCAAAGCAGCATCATCAGATAACATGGTAATTACAAGATTGCTTTCTTTCGCTGCCTCTAGTGGTGTTTGGACATAACGTGCTCCCTGTTTTATTAACGGTTCAACTTTTTCAGGGGTCCGATTAAAGATGACTAATTCATACCCCGCGTTCAACAGGTTTTGTGCCATTGGAAGCCCCATATTACCAAGTCCAATAAACGATACCTTCATTGGTTGCATCTCCTTATTGTTGATGGATTGTTTCGATAACGGAATGAATGTTCCGGAATGATTAAAAAATTATGGTCTTACAGATACTCTTCAAATGACACCTTCAAAATATGAGGAATATAATAACGGAACAATCATTCCAATATTGCTAAAAAAAATTATATCCCTGCAATTACAAAGCTAATCATCTCTTTTGCACGTTCTGGATTTTGACCTGTTTTGGCCATAATATTTATGCTTTGATGTAAATTCAGCAATAAATAAGACAATGTTTTGATATCTGTTGTTTTATCTATCTCTCCCGATTGTTGGCCCTTTTCCAAAAGCTCGCAAAATGCTTGTTCCAAATCCGAAAAACTAGTCTGTATCAAGACATTTATCTGTTCATCTGGTGACTCCAATGTTGTTGCTGTATTTGTTACAAAACATCCGCCCGGTAGGCTGGTATCGTATGCTGAAGCAATATGATACTCAAAAAATTGAAGAATTCCTTCTCTAACGTTGGACGCTTGGTCAAGAATGGTCTGTTTATTGGAACTCCCTTTTTTATAATGCTCCAGAGCATCTCTGTACAGGGTTTGCTTGTCGGAAAACGTATCATAAAGGCTGGATCGGCTAATGCCCATCACTTCCAGTAAATCCGGTATACTAGCAGCCTCGTATCCTTTTTTCCAAAACAACAGCATCGCTTCGTGTAACGCTTGATTTTTGTCAAATTCTTTAGTCCTGGCGATAAGTAACACCTCCCGTTTCAGAAATATAACATATCTGAACTGATCAGTCCAGAAAAGAATCTTGCCGGTTGTTAATCGTTATTAAAAATTTATCCATTGAATAATATATGAGCTATATTTTACATCTAACTCCAAAAATATTAACTTTGTTATACACCAAAAAGATCTCTTGAGCAGTGAATGCTGAAGAGATCCTCTTTTTATTTTACTCATAAGCAAGAATTACCCATCACTGAAATTACACTGGATCTGGCGTTCCAGTCCTGCTTCTCGATTTCTTAAATAGTAAGATGGCAAGAAGTAAAGCAATGCTTACAGCTCCAAACCCCAACCAATTTAAGTACAGGACAGATGTACGACTGATCACAATCCCACCTAATCCAGATCCCAGTGCAAAACCAAATTGGATAAACGACGTATTTACGCTAAGGGCAATGTCGGGATTACGAGGTGCCAGTGTAACCAGATATAGTTGCTGGGCCGGAGATATGCTCCACGTTGCTAACATAAAAATCATTAAAACCAAGATTAACATCATAAGATTAACTCCAGCTAGAGCAAACAAAAGAAGAGTTACGCCTTGTAACAGAAGGCCTAGACAAATTGTAAACTTTGATCCCTTTGCATCTGCCAATTGTCCGCCCACTTTTGATCCGACAAAGCTGCAAATTCCCGCGAGAAACAGAACACCGCTTATCTCGGTCATGGAAAGAGAAGACGTAGCTTGCAAGAAAGGCGTAATATACGTGAACAGTGTCGAATAGCCGCCGATATACAATAATGTAATAAGCAAGGCAGTCAGAATGAGTGGATTTTTTAAAATGGAGAGTTGCATTCTGAGGGTGATCTTTTCTTCCTCTTTGATTGCCGGAACCTTTTTGTAGATAATAAGTAATGGAAGAACACTTAACAATCCAATGAATATAAATAGAACTCTCCATCCAAACATTTCACTAAAAAATGTGCCCAATGGGACACCGAGCACTAGCGAACTGCTTAGCCCCATCAAAATGATGCCGATGGCATTGCCCCTTTTTTCTTTTTCAACCAGTCGTGTCGATACGGCCATTGCTACTACGGTAGCCACTCCTCCGCTAGCCCCTTGAATAATTCGCACCCATAGTAAAGTTTCGTAAGAAAGGTCAACAAGCATAAGTCCGTTGCTGACAATAAACACACTGAGGGCGGACAAGAGTAACTTCTTGCGATCCATATTTATTGTAATTGCAATGAGAATCGGAGCGATAATGGCCGCTGCCAGAGCGAATACAGTCACCAGTAAACCCACTTCGGAAGTAGATACGCTCAAGTCTGAGGCGATCATTTCTATGACTCCTGTAATAATGTATTCAAGGGTTCCGATCAGAAAAACAGCCAATGCCAAGATATATATAATCCATTTATTTTTCACTTTAATCCACTCCGTCTTCTCTAGTTATCTATTTAGTATTGGAATTTGTATTTCTATAAACTGTACATCTTGATCTTGAGATAAGGGTAAATATAATTCTCTACCAGCTTCGTTCTCCTTGATCTGATAGTTATTCTTCTCAATCCATGTAGCTAGATGAACACAGGCTTTACAGGCAAAGGTGGCATTGGAACGATAAGCTATGGTGGCCATCATGGGCTCGGCAGGAAGAGTCCGCAGTTGAAATGGGTCGGGAGGTGATCGCAGCTCACAGCTTAAGAAGTAACCTATTTCAAACTCGAATTCTTCCTCTTGTCCTGCGATTTCTTTCCACAAAACAACCTGAGGTCCGTCGATCAGTTGGCGCATTTCTTTTGTTAATGACTGGTCAAACTGATGAAATAAACTCGGGATATCCTCTTCCCTCCCGCACCCTGTCTGAAAAAGAAACTGCCGAGCACCCTCCTCTTTGATTCGAATTTCTTGTCCAGTTTCGACGTGCCCCTCTTCCTCTATAAGCTGCATGCGTTCCTCAATCCGGACGAGTTTGGCTTGTTCCGTATCGATAATCTGCTGAATTTCGCTTCTTTTTAGCTTAAACATGCCTTGAATATTCTCCAATGTAATATGCTCCTGTAACAGCTGTGTGATTTGTGGCAACGTGAACCCCAATTCTTTATAAATGAAGATTCGGTTGAGCTCGAGAAGCTGATCTGCGGAATAGTAACGGTAACCCGTATCGTGATCTACCTTTCTCGGCTTAAGTATGCCAATCTGGTCATAATAACGCAGTGTTTTTAATGAGACTCTACTTAGCCTGGAAAACGCACTGATTTTGAACAACATATCATCTCCAATCTTTTAACATAATGCGAGTATATAGTTTCCCGTACAGGGGAAAGTCAAGGGTGTATATTCTTCTCATTTGCCTAGCTGAATCAACCACCGTCCTTGTCATCACTCTATGTTGCTGTTAAATGTAAGTCAAAGAACCGTTTCTGAATGAAACGTTCATTTTTTTTGAACAAAAAAATGCCACATATCGTGGCATCTTTTCGGTACTCATTCAATTATCCTGCTCAGCATTACTAATTTTTAAATAAACAGATTATGATTGGCTTGTGATGCTTGTCCAAGATAGTAACCTACACCACCAATTTTGACTTGATCTATTAATTCTTCACGCTGTATCCCCATTAAATCCATAGACATTTGACAGGCAACGATCTCTACTCCTTGTGCAATTGCGCTCTCTATCAATTCTTCCAACGAAGGCACATGATGTTTTTTCATCAAACCACGGATCATCTTCGGGCCTGCTCCGAGCATATTCATTTTGGACATGCCAAGCTTCTGGCTCCCGCGAGGTAACATCATATCAAACATACGGCCGATCATAGTTTTGGATAACTTCTGAGGTTGCGGCTTACGAATAATACTCAATCCCCAAAACGTGAAAAATAGGGTTACTTTCCGTCCACTGGCTGCTGCCCCATTTGCAATAATGAGTGAAGCGATCGCTTTATCCAGATCACCACTGAAAACAACCATCGTGCTGGCAGGATCGCTGATGGGGGAATCGGATACGGGTTGTGCTGTATTTTTAGCAATGACAGACTCAATTGTACCGCCTTTCAGTCTTTCCAACTGCAAGATGGTGGAACCCGACATCGTGGCCCATGCTTTGACATCTTCATAGAATCCTGGATCGGAAGCTTTCACACGAAGGGTTTCTCCGTTTGAGAGTTGATCCATTTTCTGCTTAACCTGAATTAGCGGACCAGGACAACTTAATCCGCATACGTTCAACTCATGATCAATACGTTGCGGCTGTGTTAAGGCAGTGGGAATAGACTCCTTTTCCTTTGCGTCTATCACAGGATCATGCTGCTCTTGTTTTACAGCAGTAAATGGAGCAGGCTTAAACTGGGCTTGACGGTATGTTTTATAACCACCACTCAAGTTTTTTACACTAAAACCATGCTGGCGCAAAATTTGCGAAGCAGTGTAACCACGTAAGCCGACTTGACAGTATAGCCAGATTTCTTTGGATGGGTCTAATTCATCTAAACGTTGACGAAGCTCATCAACTGGAATAGAGAGTGAATCCGGAATATGACCATTTTGATGCTCGATTTGACTGCGAACATCCAGAAGTATCGACTGCCCCGGCTGACGATCAGCCAGTTGATTATAGGTGAACGTCTGAACACGTCCGGTAATCATATTCTCTGCTGCATATCCAGCCATATTCACGGGATCTTTGGCAGACGAATAAGGAGGCGCGTAACTCAGTTCAAGCTCTGTTAAATCCCGGACATGTCCTCCAAAATGAATGGCTACAGCAATATCATCAATTCGTTTATCCACTCCATCATAACCGACTGCTTGTGCGCCTAAAATTTTGCCTTCCGGAGTAAACAGCAGTTTAAGAGTAATTGCACTTGAACCCGGATAATACGATGCATGAGAAGCAGGGTGTACGATAACGGTTTGATAGTCCACGCCGAGACGCTGCAGTGTTTTCTCATTACTGCCTGTCGTCGCTGCGGTCATTCCAAATACTTTGATAATGGACGTACCTTGTGTTCCTTTATAGGTAGAATGAAGCCCTGCGATACGGTCGGCAACAATACGGCCTTGTTTGTTGGCAGGTCCGGCAAGTGGTATCGTTGCCTTCGTACCATGAATGGTTTCGGTTACTTCGATAGCATCCCCGACAGCATAGATATGTGGCACACTGCTTTCTAAAGCTTCATTTACGATAATATGTCCACGTGCACCCAGCGAAACGCCGCTATCTTTCAAAAAATAGGTGTCCGGTGTTACGCCTATCGCAAGAATAACCATGTCAGCTGTCAACACATGACCATCCGCCAGTTCAACCCCTATGCCCTGCTCTAAGGAATGAAATCCTTGAACACGTTTGGAAAACAGCAAGTTTACACCATGATTCTCCATTTCCTGGGCTAATGCGGCTGCTAACTCGGTATCATAGGGTGTGAGTACTTGTGCGTTCCCCTCAATCAACGTTACATCCAGACCAGCTTCCTTTAAATTCTCAGCCATTTCCACGCCTATAAACCCACCGCCTATGACAATCGAAGACTTGTTGTTAGACGAACTTACCTGGTCTTTGATCCGATCAATATCTGGAATACTTCGTACGGTATAAATTAGTGGATTGTCCTTGCCCGGCAGATCGGGAATGATCGGTTTTGCACCTGGTGACAATATCAACTCGTCATAGCTTTCTTCATATGCACCGCGCTCCTGAGACTGTATCTTAACCACTCTCTTCTGCGAATCGATAGCCACGACCTCACTTCCTGTACGCACATCAATACGAAAGCGATCTGCCATCCCTTTTGGCGTTTGCACCAGCAGACGCTCTCGATCATCGATTGAGCCACCTATATAATAAGGCAAACCACAATTGGCAAATGAAATGTAGGGCCCTTTCTCAAAGATAATAATCTCGGCATGTTCATCCAGACGGCGAAGACGTGCAGCTGCAGATGCACCTCCAGCTACACCGCCAACAATGAGTACTTTTTTGCTCATGATTCACAATCATCCTTTTCAAATAAAGTTTTGATAATCTGTTCAACCCGTTGATCGGCAAGCACATAGTTCACTTCAAGACCATTCCGCTCCGTAGCAACAATACCTGCACTACGAAGTTTCTGGAGGTGTTGTGACACTGTAGATTGGGGAAGATCCAGACATTCCTGCATATAAGAAACATTACATTTTTTTTTCATCATCAGTCCCCGCACAATGCATAAACGAATGGGGTGAGACAAAGCTTTCAGCAGATTAGCTGGTTCATCGAACTGTTTAATGTTATTGCTGTCAAAAGCGGGAGTGTTCAAAAGTATTCCTCCTAAATCGTTATATCGTAATAATACGATTTATTGATTCTCCTGTCAAATGTATTCTGGAGTTAATGCGTTTAATAAGTTCCATACACGCTCAACCCTACTGTTTTGGCTTGTTCCAGGTGGATGATAAAAATGCCTGCCAAAACCGCTAAAAGCGACATTTGACAGGCAATCATGCTGTATCAGTTCTTCATAAAATAGTGATTTAATTGAACATCTTATGTTAGAGTATGACCGGCTGAATCAGTCCGTCCTTACCAAAAAGAATCGGGTCCATACATATTTCGCGGTGATACCCCTTTCCAGATGAAAATCTGGATAGTGGCGTTACAAAACGGTGATAGGCAATCCGTAGTTGACCGGTTTCATTTTCATTAAAGATACAGTGATGACCTGTTCCCAGCATGCCCTTCTCCACATTTTTGCTCAGGATTGGGTATCGATAGGTAATTGGACCATATAATTGCTCTGCCGTACCATAATTCACATGATAGTCTTCGCTACCTGTGTCATCACAGGACCATGTAAAGTGGTATAGTCCACCCTGCTTCAACACGGTTACCGCCTCACGAAAATCATGCAAGCCCGCCAGATTGCTCATTGTGTCCTCAACGACACTTATCATGTCTTCACCAAGCTCCACAATGGCACCATGTCCATTGCCAAATAGCAGATACGGTCTTCCATCATCTTCGACATAGATGGAGGGATCAATAGCTTGGCCCATAGCAATGCCCAGACGTTTCAACTGCTCCATTGTGATCAAAGGTTGCGACTCGGCCAGGAATGGACCAATCGGTGTATCCGCTACAGCAACGCCAATGGCACTGTCGCCGTTCAGCATTTTGCCACAGAAATAAAAATAGAACTTTTCGTTACGGCTGGCAATTGCCGGTGCCCAGGCATTACCGGTTGCCCAGGTGACATCCTCTGTTCCCAGATCAAGGATAACACCTTCGTCTTGCCAATGCTTCAGGTCTGAAGAAGAAAACACTTTGAACTGTGTCCCTGACCACCCCTCGAAGCCATCTGTTGTCGGATACATATAGTAACGATCCCCAAACTGTGCAACATCAGGATCGGCATATTGTCCGGGAAGCACCTGATGACCATCCCCAAAAGCCGCGAGAAGCCGGCTGCACTCCTCAGCTGTGATTGGCAGGACACTTCCATGCCGCTTTTGAGTTGATCCCATATCGAATTCACCATCAGGGACGATTCGGAATTCTCCGCTTCCCAGATCTGTAGTCAGCAGAGGAAGATACCCCTTGCCTTCAGAAAATCGATCAACAATCAGGCACCATTCCTCCCGGTCATTGAATTTAAAGATTTGAGGTCCCTCCACACCTGCCAAAGCCTCCAGTACCGGGGCTTGCAAAGTAACAAACGCCTCTTTGTCGAGAGAGTCTCCTTTTTCTACCCGTATGTTTTTGGTTGTTTCATCCTTGGAGTATCGATAATAAGAGCCATCCGCAGGAAGAATCGTTGTATCAATAATATGATTATCCCGCTCAATGTATTTTTCCGATGAAGAGAACGTACGAAAGTCTTTTGTGCGAGCACTGTATATTTTTTGTTTTCGTTCTTGCTCCTGTGGTTCCTTCGTCGCAGAAGCCCAGAATACAAGAAACTCATCTGCCATTTCATCATACACAGCTTCTGGTGCCCAGACACATCCAGCGCCCTCAACACCTAGTGTAACGTTCCATGGGGATGACCAGTTCACGAGATTGCTGGATTCCCATATAATTACGTCACGGCTCCCGGCATTAACGGCATGAGTCCATCCTTTGCCGCTTGCGATGCGGAGATCCGTAGCAATCAGATAAAATTTATTATCCTTGACTGAACGAACCAGAAACGGGTCCCGTACCCCCTTTTCTCCAAGGTCGGAAAACAGCACAGGCGATCCGCCATTAAGGTCCTTCCAGTGAAGACCATCCTCGCTATAGGAGAAATAAACCTGCTCTCCGTCTGGTTGTTCGCCAATAAAATGTACAAAGAGATACCCATCATAATTTGGAGTTGTTTTGGTCAATGGTAAAGAGCCTCCTGAAAATGAAATTGATTTTATATTAACAGTAATATAAAAATGAAAGCGTTCTACTTATGTTGTATCATACTTCAAAAACAGTAGAATGAGTATTTTTTTATAATCTCGTATGTAGAAGATCATGTGAATCTTTCGCCGGAAACATATGCCCTAATTGAAATGTTTGACTTGCTCCTCATGCAAAGAAATTAAAGTTATCGCCGTATTTGTTTATTTTACCTCAGGTATACAAAGTTCTTGGTTTTCATTTACATATAAATGCTAATCTTCTTAATGATGAACAAATGAATATAGATTCATGCATTCATTTTTGTTGTTGAGATATTACGAGGAGGAATCATTGTGAAATTATCCAAAAGAGTATTACCAGCGGTAGCGCTGACTCTGGCTGTATCGGCTTCTACTCTCTTGTCCGGCGGACAAGCAAGTGCCGTTCAAGCTGTAAGTGTGGAGAAAAAACAAATCAAGAACATCATCTTCCTCATTGGGGATGGCATGGGGACCTCTTATACTTCAGCCTACCGTTATATGAAAGATGATCCTTCAACGAAGGGCATGGACAAAACCGTATTCGACCCTTATCTTGTTGGGGCACAAATGACCTATCCGGATGATGATAAACAAAATGTAACGGATTCCGCTTCCGCAGCAACGGCTATGTCGGCGGGCGTGAAAACATACAATGCGGCCATTGCGGTTGACCCTGAGCAGAAGGAAGTCAAAACCGTACTTGAGCAAGCCAAAGAAAACGGCAAGTCCACCGGACTCGTGGCTACGTCGGAGATCACTCATGCCACACCAGCTGCATTTGGTGCCCATGATATCAGTCGAAAAAATATGGATGCTATTGCGGACGATTATTATGATGAGTTGATTAATGGCAAGCATAAGGTGGATGTACTTCTTGGTGGAGGGAAATCCAATTTTGTACGTGAGGGTCGTGACCTGACGAAGGAGTTCCAGAAGGCCGGATTCAGCTATGTGACGGATCGTTCCTCTCTCCTCGCTGATAAGAATCAACAAGTTCTTGGACTGTTTGCGGACGGAGGTCTGGACAAGTTGATTGATCGTACTGCTGCAACTCCATCATTGGCTGAGATGACCAATACAGCGATTGATCGCCTCAGTTCGAACGACAAAGGATTTTTTCTAATGGTCGAAGGTAGCCAGATTGACTGGGCAGGACATGATAATGATATCGTTGGCGCGATGAGTGAAATGGATGATTTCGCAGCAGCATTTCAGGCAGCTATTGATTTTGCCAAAAAAGACGGTGAAACACTTGTCGTAGCTACTGCCGACCACTCCACGGGCGGACTTACGCTTGGAAAAGACGGAGAATACAACTTCTTCGTAGACCCAATCAAAGCTGCACTGCGCACACCTGACTTCATGGCAGCACAAATTGCAAAAGGTGCTTCGGTTGAAGAAACACTGAAAAGTTATCTCAAACTGGAGTTGAAACCTGAAGAGATTCAATCGGTGAACGAAGCAGCCAAAAGTGCGGATGTAACAAAGATTGATAATGCTATTGAAGCGATTATTGATAACCGTTCATTTACCGGTTGGACAACAGGTGGACATACAGGTGAAGATGTTCCGGTTTATGCCTACGGCCCGGCAAGTCATCGCTTCGCTGGTTTGATCGACAACACAGATAATGCCAAGATCATATTTGATATTCTCAGCAAGCACCAGTAAAAAAAATCTCTAATAAATTTCGGTTAATCTTTGAAAAAGCTTAAGCCCTTGTCTCCAGTTGTTGCCGATGGAGACAAGGGCTTTTAATTGATCATTCGTGTACTTGACGAAGTGTTATATTATTTTTCCTTGACTTTTAATACATTCTTTATACCAGTAGAAAGAATCTTTTTTAACTCGCTTTAATGAACCCTTTCCATCATTGTCTTTATCGACATAGATTAAGCCATATCTCTTTTTCATCTCTCCTGTTCCGGCACTGACAAGGTCAATGCAACCCCAAGGAGTGTAACCTATCACTTCGACCCCGTCTTCCAGAATGGCTTTTTTCATCTCACTCACATGCTGTCTAAGGTAATCAATCCGATACGGATCATGCACTGACCCATCCTCTTCGAGCGTATCCACTGCGCCTAAACCATTCTCTACAATAAATAGCGGGATCTGATACTTATCATACAGCCAGTTTAATGTAATCCGGAGACCTACCGGATCAATCTGCCATCCCCATTCACTGGCAGGCAAGAGAGGATTTTTATAACCGCTTATTTCATTCCCCTCACTCTTGTCCTGATCGGTTGGATTAGCCATAACGACAGAGCTGGAGTAATAACTGAATCCGATATAATCTACGGTTCCTTCTCTCAGAATCAATTCATCCTCAGGAGCAGTTTCAATTTCCAATTGATGCTGCTTCAGGAACCCATAATATGAGCGTGGATATTTGCCTCTGACATGTACATCAAGAAAGAAGTAAGCTTGTTGAAGTTTTTTGACCTGGGCAAGCACATCTTCAGGGTCGCATGTAGCTGCGTATGATGTTGGATGAAGGAACATGCCGCCGATCACAAAGTCCGGGTTGATCTCTTTACCAAGCTTGACTGCTTTGGCACTGGCTATCAGCATATAATGCGCAGCCTGGTACATGGTCTGAAGTTTGTTTTCCCCATCGTTCCACTGAATGCCTCCCGGTTTCCATGGCTTGCGCACAATCATATTGATTTCGTTAAACGTCATCCAGTATTTAACCTTAGTTCGATATCTGGTGTAGACTGCTTCGCAGAAGTTTAAGTAAAAATCAATCAATTTACGATTGCGCCATCCCCCATATTCCGTCACTAGATGATATGGCATTTCGAAATGAGATATGGTGACTACTGGCTGAATCCCGTATGCCAAACAGGTGTCAAATAAGTCATCATAGAATTGCAGACCTTCCTCATTCGGTTTCGTCTCATCTCCGTTTGGAAATATCCGTGTCCACGCGATGCTGGTTCGAAAGCATTTGAATCCCATCTCATGAAACAACTGAATATCTTCCTTGTATCTTGTATAAAAATCACTAGCCTGATGACTAGGGTAATATACATTCTCCTCAATTCCCTGTGTAATTCTTCGCTCCAAGCCATGTGTTGCTGCTGTCATGACATCTGCAACACTGACTCCTTTGCCGGCCTCATTCCATCCACCTTCTAACTGGTTGGCCGCTGCAGCGCCTCCCCAAAGAAAATCTTCAGATAATTTACTCATATTTACCACCTCTAAGCTTGAATGCGTAACAATGCTTCGTTTTGGACAACCCGATCCTCAGCAATCTGCTCAACACTCTGATATTCAAAAGTATTCGATATAATGATGGGCACGACCGTGTCAAATCCTGCTGCGCGAATAGCTTCATGATCATATTCGATCAGCAGATCTCCTTGCTTAATCACCTGATCCTGCTGCACATAAGCTGTGAAATGCTTTCCTTTCAACTTGACTGTATTTATCCCTACGTGAACAAGCATCTCCACTCCTTCATTCGACATCAGTCCAATGGCATGTTTGGTTGGGAACAGCGATACAACTTTACCGTCAAATGGCGCGTATACTTTGCCATCGATTGATTCAACTGCAGCACCGCTCCCCAGAGCAAAGATGGGATCGTCTATTTCAGTTATATTTTTAACTATCCCGTTAATCGGAGAGCCAATGATCAGTGTTCCGGTTGGTCGAGTCAAAGCATGGGATTCTGAGGTCGCCGCAATCGCATTAGCGGCAGCAGAACCATCTGTTCCATTGCCAACACTTGCAGCAATTGGAGCTGGAATCTCTTCTTCAATTCCCCAGATCAAGACGGCAACCAGTGCGAGCGTAATGCTGATTGCTACCCCGATAATGATGTGGATATAACTGTCAGCGATATAGGTTGGCAAGGCCAGAATACCTGGCAGAATCAGAGCTGTTGCTCCTCCACCCCAGAAATTGATGTAAGCTGCTCCGATACCTCCTGCAAGCATCGCACAGATAAAAGGACGCTTGTACTTAAGGTTGAATCCGAAGATAGCCGGTTCGGTAATACCAAACATCGCCGTTACACCACTGGATAAAGCACTGGATTTGCTCGCTTTATGTTTCAATAAGAGGAATACACCAATACATGCCCCGGCTTGAGCCAGATTTCCTGTCAAGTTCGCAGGTGAAATTACCGAGTATCCATATTCAGCAATGAGCTGGCTGTTAATTGGAGTAATTGCGTAATGCATGCCAAATATAATTAGAAGGGGTCTGAATGTTCCAAACAAAAATGCACCAATGACGCCATTCACCGTATACAAATACGTTACAATTTGAGCAACTCCACTGCCGAAGTAGGTTCCTAAAGGTCCGAAAACAATTAATCCAAGTGGAACCATAATGAACAACACAATCATCGGCACAAACAAAATTTTAAACATATCGGGTATTCGCTTATTAACAAATCGGTAGACGTAGCTCATCACCCAAACCGAAATAATAATCGGAATGATCGTTGATTTATAGTTCACGAGCAATAATGGAAGGCCGAAAAAGCTTAAACTGGTAACACCCGTCTCTGCCACTTTTGCTGCACCTTCCATAATGGTGGGATACATGTAAGCCCCGGCAAGGGCCACAGCCAGATATTCGTTGGTTTTGAACTTCTTGGCCGCGCTGACTGCAAGGAAGAAGGGGAAAAAATAGAAAATAAGATCGCTAATCAGATTAAAGGTTTGGTACGCACCACTTGTTGTCTCAAGAATATTCATTGTCGTCAGGATTGCAAGCACAGACTTCACCATACCGCACCCAATCAACACTGGAATGACTGGCCCGAATATACCTGCCACCGTTTCCACGACTCGGGAAATCACATTCTTTTTTTGTTGTACTGCTTTCACTTCAATGTCCTGATTTTCCAAGTCAAGCTTTTCACTTACTGCGTCAAAAACGCTTTTCACTTTTGCGCCAATGATGATCTGTAACTGACCGCTGTTAAACTGGGCTCGCAGGACACCTTCCAGTCGATCAAGCGCTTTCAAGTTAACCTGAGACTCATCTTTTACGTTGAATCTCAATCTGGTTGCACAATGCGTGGCATACGTAATATTATCCTGTCCAATGTTAGCGATAATCTCCTTAGCCAATTCCTCTGTTTTCATATGATTCCCCCGCCCTCTTAGCTGTCTTTACTTGCCTCCGGCAAAGTTGTATAACATCTTTTCACGTAGGCCTGATGTATCTTTGCCGAAGATTTCTGCAATTTTGTATGCAAATGGATAAGGTGTTGCAGGCCCTTGGCTTGTAACGAGATTCTGGTCAGCTACGACGACTTCATCCTTGAAGATGCCGCCAATCAATTTCTCAGCGTACCCTACATAACCTGTTACCTGTTTGCCCTCAATGACCTTTGCATCGGACAGTACCACCGTACCAGAACACATTGCGCCAATGTACTTGTTGTTCTGATTGAAGTACTGCACCATGTCAATTACATCCGGATTTTCCTTCAGGTTTTGTCCACCTGGGCGGCCTCCCGGCAGAACGATCATGTCATACTGCTTTACTTCTTCGCCAAAAGGTTTGTCTGCTTCTACAAAGATGCCGTGCATGCCCTTAACCAACTTATCGCCAAAATAAAACGTGTCACATGTCAGGCCAGCTCTTCTCAAAATATCAACAATCGTCAGCGTTTCGCCCTCTTCGTAACCTTCCGCCATCAATACTGCTACTTTATTCATCATTTCAGTTCCCTCCTATTCAGCATCAAATGCATTGAAATATACCATACGATTTTTGACAGCCATACTGTCTCCGCCTAAGGCATCCACTAATGCAAAAGCGAAAGCATAAGACGTCGCAGGGCCGCGGCTTGTAATCAGATTTCCATCTTTAACAACAATATCTTCTTTAAAAGTACCGCTCGTTTCAATTTTCTGATCATAACCTACATAAGCGGTAAAATTTTTGTTCTCCAACACACCTGCTTTGCCTAGTGCAAGAGGTGCTGCACACATGGCTGCTACATATTTGCCGGACTGGTTCATTTCCTGAATAAGTTGAATTACACGGTCATCATCACGAAGATTAGCGGCCCCAGGCATTCCTCCAGGGAGTACAATCATATCGTAGGTTGTAACATCTTCATTGATGAGCGCATCAGCCTTGACCACGATGTCATGACTACCACGAACCATTTCACCCGCTGTACTAATCATGTGACATTCGATATGTGCTCTTCTCAAAATATCAACAATCGTCAGGGTTTCACTTTCTTCAAATCCTTCTGCTAATAGAACTGCAACTTTACTCACGCACATAACCTCCTGTTAATTATATTTTGGAGCAGACATTTGCATATTGCTCACGCTTACACCGCTATGGACATCGTGAATACATTCATAATTTATCATAGATATTCGCAACCCCAAAGCACATTTAGATTGCTTGTATGTAACTAATAGTTGCAGTATGATGATCTTTAACCGTGTTGCATCTATAGTGTTTACATCAGAGTCACACAGAAGATTCCCTCAGGAGGTATGCATGCTTAATAACTATAAATATTTTTTGGTTCTGTCCGAAGAGTTAAACATTTCCAATGCAGCGAAACGACTATATATTTCCCATCAATCACTCAGCAAATACCTAAAAAGCTTGGAAGAAAAACATGGTGTTGCGTTCTTCGAAAGAAAACCTAAAATTGCGCTGACAGCAGCGGGGAAAATTATGCAAGATACGCTACGTCAAATTGAGCTGCTGGATCAAAACATGGAGAATCAACTTACTGATCTTAAAGAGGATAAGTCAGGCACGATTCATTTTGGCGTTACCGAAGGTCGCTATCCCATTATCGTGCCGAAATTATTAAAAGAGTTTTATGCCCTGCATCCCAAAGTGGAGCTTAAAATTCATCGTACAACCTCACCGCAAATGCAGGAGATGGTGTTAAACAATTCACTGGATCTGTTTCTCTCGGGTGTAGACAATATCGTAACGCAAAATGTAAAGTATGAAACGATTCTGCTTGAGCAGATGTACATGGTGATCTCGGACAATTTGCTCAAGCAGTATTTCCCTGATCAATATCCCGAGTGCATCGAAACATTTAACCAGGGTGCGGATTTGAGTCTGTTTCAACATGTACCCTTTGTTCTGAATAAGAAAAACTTCAATTCCCGTATTTTGCTCGATAAACATCTCGCTGAACGTAACATATCCCTGCATTGTATTAACGAATTGACGCAACCGGATATCCATCACCTTTTGTGTGCTGAGGATTACGCGGCCAGTTTTTCATTAACGATGTATCTTTCAGGGATTCATGCATTGAATGAGTCTAATCATACGAATTCTCACCTTCATGTATTTCCAATCGCTGATTTTTCTTATCTTCACCCGCTCGCATTGATCTATCACAAATCTAAAATTTTCCCCTCTTACGTAGAGGATTTTAAAAAAATAGTCAAACGTTATTGCACCCCTTCGTTGCATCAAAGCAATTGAATCATATTGGCGTTTAGTTACTTATGTGCATACAAAAGTTGAGTTAGTGCAGTTAACTTGTGCTTGAGTTCAACATCATGCCAACTTTATATTCTTGTTATGTAAACTTCCCGTGTATTTGCGGATTGAAGTCAAAATAACGAGGTGAACTGTTGTGAATCATATGATTGTAGAACTTGCCAACTACGTAACCCGTCTTCAATATGAGGATCTCTCGGAGAGGGCTATCGAAGTAGGTAAACAGGTAATACTGGACTCTTACGGTAATATGGTATTTGGTCGATACTCTGAAACAAGTGAGCGCATTTTGGAATATGCAAGATTGGCAGACTCTATTATTAAAAATGAAGACTTGGTCTCATTGATTGGTCAACAGGATGTTCGCACTAGCACAGATCATGCTGTCTTTATTCATACCATGATGGCACGTTGTGCAGACCTGGATGACGGCTATCGCCACGCCATGGGCCACCCTGGATCTGTGCTTGTTCCCCTCCTGTTAAGTATGGCTCAGCTTCACCGAAACGATGGGAAACAGATGATCACCGCCATTGTTGCGGCTTATGACGTATATGCTCGGTTAGGCGAAGCGATCAATCCATTTATGTACCGGGAAAGAGGATTTGATGCTACCGGGGTATGCGGCGCTGTCGCAGCAGCGGCCTTGGTAAGTAAATTAACAAATGCAGATGCCAAGCAGACCAAGGATGCGATGGGAATTGCTTCTCTGTTCACAGGAGGTTTGATTGAATATCAGAATGATGGAACTTCAGGGAAAATTTTATGCAGTGGCTGGGCGGCATTGACCGGATTAAGGGCCGTGAGACTGGCATCCTGTGGTTTCACGGGTCCTGATGCAGCTTTGGAAGGAAAGTATGGATTCTTTCAGGCCTTCAAAGGAACAAGCGGGCATTGTGACACAAGTCATGTGCTGGAAGGACTGGGAACTGATTTTAAAGTGACTGACATTTATTTCAAACGTCATGCCTGCCAGCGTGGATTACACGCCACTCTGGATGCTATGTTGGAACTTCGTGAAGACTATAGTTTAACACCATCCAAGATCAAGTCTGTTGATGTGAGGACCTCTTCATTTGTATATCGTCTGACGAATCCTAAGCCCAAGACCGCAATCGGAGCACAGGCCAGCACACAATTCACTTCAGCCGTGGCTCTCAAATACGGTCGTATGGACTCAGAGGAATTAATATTAAATAGCTTCACCGATCCGGAGGTTCAGGAGCTGGTGCAAAAAATTACAGTAACCCTGGATGATGAAGTGCAGCAATATCTGGCTGAGAATCCGACCCATTTTTGCGCTGCCCATGTTGTTATAACAACACATGATGGCAGTATATATGAACGGTGGATGCCTGTACCTCTAGGCGATATGGAAACTCCGTTTGGCTGGAATATGCTTGAACAGAAATTCAATCGATTTCTTGAAGGAACACCTTTTGATGGAACAAAACAAGAACGATTTAAGCTTATTCAACATTTGGAGAACTTAAATCATGTGGATAAACTGCTTTGTGTGTAAGCGACTTGACTAGCTAATACCATTCTCAGTTGAATAAGATGAATATTAAAAAGGGTGAACCGTAGTTCACCCAGGTCGCTTACTCTTGTTGGATAAGCGGCCTTTTTAACGTTTGGACTCACACATGCCTGTTCGGAATTTGCTATTATGCATTATATTCCATGGAGTTGGTTACCTTATACAAAACCACTTGCATTGAAGGGAGAGAAATCCGATAAATGCAGTTAACGATTGGTTAAGGCAGATTGCCCACAACTATATTCTCATTGTCATTGCTGCGGTGCTCTTTTTTGCAGTCAAAGCAGTCATTGGATTCTATACGTACAAGCATTATGATAAAAAATTGGATGCACTTACAGATAAGGTAGATCGCCTTCTGGAGGAGAAGACAACGGAGTGATGCAGCTTATTGTGAGCTATACAAGTAACAAGCTTTGGAGGAAAAATGCATGTTAGGAAATTTTTTGTTGGGTATGGTCATTCCCATTATATTGGGTGTATGGATTCTGCGTCGGAACTTTACAATCCTTATTCTATATTATCCACTCGGCGTGGCTATTGCGTCTTGCATCAACAATATTGGGTTTAATTACTTCTGGAATATTCTCCCGAATACACATAACCAATCCTTCGCTGCTCTTCCGATGAATCTTGGGGTCTATCCAATTGCCGGATGCCTGATGATGTATGCCGTCATAGTCAAAGATGCCAAGCCATGGGTGGCGATTCTTGTTTCAGCCGCGTCTCTCACATTATTAGAATGGCTTGCCAAAATGATGGGGCATGTCATTTATTTTAATGGATGGAACATTCTTTGGACCTTTTTGTCATACCTCCTGCCATTTGTTCTTGCTTATGGTTACAGTAAACTATTGAGGTATACGAAGTGAAGTTTCACTGAAGCTTTCGACTAATAAGGCAGGACAGATGATATGGGTTAACGCTGATGGGCATACGTGCATATCTTAACTCATATTCGTCTTGGAGGGATTCGTAATGTATGTGGCATATCCTTATGGTTACAGGTACACTTTTACTCCGGTATGGGCAACATCTTCAGCCGAAGCGCTTGAATTAATCAAGACGGCTGTTCAAGGAGAAAGAAATGATGAGATATTCTATGATTCACTGATTCAGATGTCACCTGATGCCAATCAGGCTGCTATCATCACGAGCATCCGCAATGATGAACGCGGACATAATCAAATGTTCCGCCAAATGTACAAGGATCTGACAGGTCAGGAGATTACGGGCATAAGCAGTGAGCCGGTTGAGACAGTCACCTCTTATCTTGCCGGACTGCAAAAGGCGTTTCAGGGTGAATTGGCGGCCGTGGAAAAGTATAGAAAAATATGGTTTGGTCTCCCTTATGGCATATATAAAGACACGGTGTGGGGAATCATCCTGGACGAACAGAAACATGCCGATAAATATAACAATCTGATTACCTACAATTTGCCTAGATAGTCATGTATGGGATAAATAACGTGCGGATTCTTTTAATGATGAACAATTGAAATCAGCAAAAAACCAGTGAATGAGTAAAGCTCACTGGTTTTTTGCTTTGCTGAGTCTCACTTTTATAATCCTGAGTTTAAATGCACTCTTCCAACATATCAGGTTCAACATGAACGTGAACGGTGTATACGTCATGCTCCTCCATTAACTCGTTCTCCACGTCTGTACAGATATCGTGTGCTTGTTGAAGGTCCAGGCCAGCATGGACTGTTATGACAACGTCTACTACAACGTTATTGCCATAGTTCCGCGCTCTCACGTCTTTAACTGTCTCTACGCTGTCAATTCCGGCAATCGTTTTTTTGTACTCCTGAATAAGTTCAACATCAAAACCATCGGTCAGATGGTGCGTGGCTTCCTTGAAAATGTCCCAAGCGGTCTTGCAGATCAGGAAACCTACGATGACAGCCGTTACAGGGTCCAGCCATGGGAGGCCGAACTGGGAACCCACGATTCCGATGACCGTACCGATGCTCACCCAGGCATCGGAGATATTATCTCGAGCTGCAGCCATGACCGCCTGACTTTTAATACGTGTAGCAAGTCTTTTGTTATAGCGATAGACCAGATACATGACAACCGCACAGAAAATGCCTGTGTAAGCGGCGATGATATCCGGAGATTCATGTGTACCCTGAAACACAGAACCAATGGCTTCAAACAGTACTTGCAAACCTACCGCCATCATAATGAAAGAAGCAACTAGTGATGCAACAGTCTCTGCTCTCCAGTGACCATATCTGTGATCTTTGTCGGCGGGGCGTTGGGCAAGCTTCAAACCGATCAGTACAGCTATTGAGGCCACAATATCAGTGGCATTGTTTAATCCATCCGCCTTGAGTGCTTCTGATCCGGCCATGTTACCAATGACCAGTTTTAATACGGTCAAACATATGTAGGCGATAATGCTGATGATGGCTCCGCGCTCCCCCAGCTTTAGATTATCGTATTTGAGTTGATCCACAATGATATCCCCCTGCTATCTTCATTTCTGGCACGTTTATGATGGTATCATCGAACATTTGTGTGGGTCTAGAGAAACGTTTTAAGTGTTATGAAACATAATCTGAATGCGGCAAGACTTTTACGAGAACCCAAAAAAGTTGGATTTGGCAAACTTAAGTGCTTAATGGGTGGTAAGAGGAAGGTGGCCGGCTGCCTTCCTGGTAACCATACTTTCTTGCACCTAGACAAAAAGAGCCAAATGGATCGTTTTGATCCACTCGGCTCTTAGCGTTATTTTACAATAAATTTGTATAACATCACTTACCGTTGTTCCAATTCCATTCATAATTCACTGCCATTATTCAGAAAGTGTCGGTTCACCTGGCTCCTCATTAGCAAGCAGCTCCGAATCATCGGAATGCCGTTCGAACATAACTGCGTCAACCCTCGTATAGATCATATCCGCAGGAAGCGTTGGCGGATCTACCGTTGTAGGGCTAACTCTGGTTAACCGGACATACTCGCTACCGTCACCCGTAAAGTCGAACGTCCCCAGATTAACCCAACCCGATGAGCCGACCGTTGCATCCATATAGATGACCTCGGTACCCGTTTTATGCTGCACTTCCACTTTGACATTATTATCATTTCCCGTCGTATGGACGAGTTTATAGATCGAGACCGTATATTTCCCTTCTGGAAACTCGCCTTTCCACGTCGCTGATGATCCTTGAACTGTTGAATAGCGGGATTTAACCCCAATTTTGTATCCGGCTAAATTGCTTTGGCTCCACGACCCTTCTGTCGTGTATAACCCCGTTGTATTTGTACTATCGACGATAACCGTTAGGTCCCTGATCGTGATATTCAAAGGCGCTGTGGTTAAGGTTACTCCGTCAATCGTGACAGTAGCCCATACCTCAATGTGATCCGTGTCCCCATCAAGATTAAGAAGGGTCAACACCCCACTGCTATTCACTTCGGCAAGATCCGTACGATCAACGAAATACTGCACATCGGCCTGTGTAAGATCACCGACCAAACCGTTATCCAGATAGCCAGTTACGCTCAGTTGTGCGGTTTGAGTCATCTGCAATTCGTTCCGATCGGACAGGATCACAGCAGACTCCAATTGCGGTACCCTGTTTGGGTCCACCCACATGATAGCATCGGCAACGACTCTGGACTTGTTGGCCTTATTGGTTAATTCCACGTACCCGCTATCGCCTGCAGCAAAAGGATAATCCCCCAAGTGCACCCAAGTACCATTCGCCGTTGTCTCATCAACTGTAACCGTCTCGGAGCCTCCGCTATGATAAACGGTAAATGAGGCATTTGTTGCCCAATTTTCACTCGCAGCGGTGATTTGCGGAATCTTGTAATACACACTGTAAGTGACACTTTCCGGCAGCGCTGGCCGCCATCTCATTTTACTTGTCGCTGTGCCAGCCGTAGATTTGGCATACACATAGTTATCATAGTAATAGTTGTCAGCCGTCGTATCCCTTATCCAGACGCCTTCTGTCTCCGCCTCCGTATTATCCACGATGATGGTTGAACTATCCTGCCCATCGGGTTGGACTGGAGTTTCCGTTACCTGATCAGGCAGATAAAGTGTCCGCTTTCGGGTCTGCTTCCCCTCCGATTCCACGTAATACGTAAAGGTTTGGGATAGATCATTCACTCGTATCGACCATTCCATCGGATAGATCGTATCTGGGATGGTCGTGTACGTTGCCCCGCCATCCAAGGAATAGTGGATTGTCGCTGGTTTCGTTGTTTTGGCCTGCACATAAGCATCATAAACCGTTTCGTCAGGCTTAACCATCAGCATGCCTTTAACCGCATCAATTGGACTGTGGGTATCAAAGAAATAACTTGCATCCGATGTATCTGCCGTTCTAACCTGATGCAGCGGCACATTAATGTTAAGTCCTTCTACAATGATCGCGGTGATGCCCTTGCCTGAAACCGTAGCTTGAATGATTCCACCACTCATAACCGTTTGCTCTGGTGTACCATTGTCGCGGATAATCGTTACGGCGTAATCTTGTGCCGGGTTGAATCCAATGATCTGTTCATTCAATTCAATCGGAGTCTGAACTTCTTCAGACGATGCATTGCTTAATCCGATGTAAAATTTATCCCCGCTCTCACCCGTTATCCAGTTCAATTGAGGATGGTTGGTCTTAATAATCCCCTTGGGCATCCAGAGCCAAACGTCCGAATTACCATAAAATTGACCTGGTTTATTCCCGTAGAGGTGATATTTGAACCATAAAAAATTCGTTTCAAAAACGGAAGGAAACGTAATACTGCCGTTCGATTTCAATGATTGTTCGCTGATCAAATAATCCATCGTTTGCCCGAGTTGCCCCGGGATATGGTGATAATAGATGGATGTAGCCCCGCTTGGGCCTTCCAGAGGAAAGTCCGGTTCAAGTTGGCTAACGGCGAAGCCTTTATAATAATAACCTGGATAACTGGAATATCGTCCAATAACCGCATTATGAGCAATATCCTGTAGCAGTTCATCCCCTGTATAAAGCGACAATCTCAGCATGAACGGAGCTTCCTGAGCATTCATCCGATAATAGCCGGTTGTACTTCCTGCTTCAAACGTCAATCCGCTCGGTGAAACAAGCCAACGCTCCGCTTGAACACCTCCGGCAATATCTTCGGGAAGCTTGAGCCTAGGATATTGAAATTTACCACTTTCCGGCCAATGGAACGACTCGGCGTAATTATATGTCTCCGGCTGAGGAATCGTAACGTTACCTTCAGGAACTGGACGAGCAACAAACATGGTTGCATAGCGTTTGGCTTCCATATAGGCGGCATCCAAGTATTTGGGATCCTGCGTTTCCTCATATAGCTCCAAGATCTCCATCCACAGCTTGCTGTAATAATAAATGAACTCATTTTTACTCACATCGACGGATGCAGGCGTATCGATATGTTGCGTGATATAACTGTCGGCTGCATCCTTCGCAGCTTGCAAATACTGTGCATCTCCCGTCATCCGATACATCATCAGGGGCTGAATGACAGGCCCACGGTCTTTCTGATCCGGGTCACGTACAAGGTACTCTTCCTGAGCGAGTGCACCAATGCCTCCCGATGTGCCCATCATCTGATTAACAGCCGCTACGCTTGAAACATCAAAAGGCAGAGTAGCCATTTTCCATAAAGAAGGCACACCGTATACTTTCTTCTGCGTTGGCGACCAACCGATACCATTTCGCGATACGCCATACTGGACGGACGGTAGTGCTCTCGTATCGTAAAGCTGGTCATCCCCAGTTAAATAATAAGCTCCCAAAAGAACCGCATTTGAGCTTGTTCGGACGCTATCCTCGTTTTCGATATCAATAAAACCCTTGGCACGGCTCCACCACCCGCTGGGTGATGGGACATAATTAACAGAGTCGTCTCCTTGCGGCTCTATCTTAAGCAAATCGATCATATTAAACATCGCGTCAGTAAGCGACTGATCTGACACATTTTCCCGGTATGCCGAATAATCGTACTCATTGCGAAGAATATCCACGTAGGAATCATATAGATTGCTTTTTTGAGCAATTAGCCCCATATGAAATTGATACGTGCTTTCTGCGGTCATTTGCGAATAAGTCCCTAATTGAGGGGCATACAGGATGGGCTGCACACTGCCTTCGTTGTTGACCAGGCTCATGCCAAGCCGTTGTTTCGTCACACCTCCCGTCGGTTCAAATTCAACCGGAAGCTCTGCCGAAGGTACAAATACGCCATACGTTAATGGATTTCCCGAACCATCTTTTTTCTCAACCAGGCTCATCGGAGCGCTCAGCTCTCTTAAACTTGTTGATTCCACCGTACCTACCATTTTGGCATGGGACCTGAATCCATTTAACACTTCATTGATGCCCGAGACTGTCTCTGTTGTGAAGGACTGATATCCAATCACATAATTGCCGTCGCGGCGAGGTGTAAAGGCAAAAGAAACATCTGGTTTATCCCCTGCCATGGACCAATTCACTTCAAAATCGTAATCACTGCCATGCGTAGAATCGGTTAATACCGCAGTCTGGCTGTCTGGAAAATGGACCCCGTCGAATGTAATCCAGCGTTTGTTCATCGTATCGTAGTAATTGGTTCGGCTCCCCGCATTCCCGTCCAATAAAACCCATTGTTCCTCAAGTCTTTCCGATTCATTATTGATTGGAACCCAGTTCCCTGTCTCCGTGTTTTTGTAGAACATGTCACGCACGATGGATTTACCTTCATCCCATGCCGCTTCATAGAAGGTCGCCTTATAGTTATCATTTTCGATGCTACCTTTCTCTGTGTAACTGAGATTCGTTAATGTGCGGCTCCGCAGCGGGGGCAACGGTGGTGCCTGTTGACGGATATTCCCCTCGAACTTGACTGCATCAGCCCGCGTAATAATTGTACCCGTAGAAGGCTGTGTTCGAGTCAGCCTGACAAATTCGCTATCATTACCACTAAACTCATACTCCCCCAGATCCACCCATCCAACCGATGGACCTGACGAAGGTCTTAGATCCATAAACTTAACATCCGTAATCCCGTTATGAACAATCTCAATTTTCACATTACTATCTGCTTTATCCGCCCAATCCAGCTTATAAAACGATATTCTCGCCGTCCCTGCTTCCAAGCGTGGATTCCAGGTGATGCTTCTACCTACAGCGTCTGTAAATTTGGAACTGGAATTATTGTATCCCTTCACTCCCGCGCTTGTGCTCCAATATGGAGCGGAGAATCCGTTATTAGCGTTGCCGGAATCAACCGTAACGACATGATCAATTGTGAGGCTCCCATCATCAATGATGATTGTCTTATGTGGCTCTTTCTGCGTTATATTCCCTTCGAACTTGACCGCATCCGCGCGTGTAAGGATCGTGTTTGTGGTGCCGGTAGACCGGGTCAATTGAACGAATTCTTCACCAACTCCAGAAAAATAGTACTCTCCCAAATCAACCCACCCTGCTGGAGCGCCAGATGAGGGTCTTAGATCCATAAAGACTACATCCGTTGTTCCATTATGAACAATTTCGATTTTTACATTGCTATCAGCCTTATCCGCCCAATCCAGCTTATAGAACGATATTTTCGCCGTTCCTGCTTCCAAGCGTGGATTCCATGTTATCGTTCTGCCTGCTGTACTCGTATATTTGGTGCTGGAAAGATCATACCCCTTCACCCCTGTGCTTGTAGTCCAATTCGGAGCCGCATATCCATTGTTCTCGTTACCCGCATCAGGTGTCACAACATCATTGATCTTGATACTCCCGTCATCGATGATAATTGTCTGATAAGGTAAGGTCTCCGCATAAGCGGTCCTTATTCCGATCAGGCTGGAAGGAACTACGACCGTCAACATGAAAACGATGAAGAAAAACAGCTTCCTTTTGACCATACAATTCACAGCCTCTCCTTAAAATGATAACGCTTCCATAAATGCATTGCCTTTTGCTCAAATGATTGTAAAAAAGCAATTAACCTTCCCCTTCTGTCTAATTCCGCTCTGTCGTTTTTATCTTAGCATGTTAGATTACGGTGATATTTCTTTCATTTTAAGAATTTCTTATACGATTTTAAGTAAAAAAAGAAACCTACATCCTAATTGATTGCTCAGTAGCAGTCAGATAGAATATAGGTCTTCCAAGTGTTGCAAGAGGACTTATCAATTATAAAGGCGGCTGCACCAATAACAACTTTCCAAGCTGAATGACGGTTTGATCATACCAAGCTGGATGTTGCCGAACATGTTCCATACTTCGTTCATTGCCACTTGCCTCAAACACGGCCGCTTTGTCAGTTTTCTCCTGATCGATCTCGAAGCGAACTGTATGTTTCCCATTTGGTAGCTCCGGCAAGAAAACATATTGATTTCGATTATGATCGTTATAGGGTGTGAATCGATCAATAAGGAAGGGTTCCCCTCCATCCACCGACACCTTCAATCGGCCAGAATCCGGCCCCCCGATATCAAATAGCCCGATGTGGGTACCCTCAAACTCCACTGTGATCGCCTCTCCGGGATCAACTGCTCGCCATAGACCGGGGAACAACCAATCATACTCACGCACTAAAGGAAAGTCATCAGAGGTCACGTAAGACCACCCTGCGGTAAAATGAGTAAGATAATCCAGTGGCTGCATGGTTGCATACTCCCAAGGATTGGACGGGACCAATGGGTCCTGCGGCAAGTGATGTTCGACTTTTCCCACGTGATCTCGAAGTTCGCTCATTTTCTCAAACGACCGAATGATGGTGTCTGTGTAGATCTGGTGTCCTTCGGGAATTGTTGGATGGATAGAATCATGCGTGAAAATAACGGCTCCGGGGATGGACACGTCTGCTCTTGAAGTAAAAATAAGTTTTCCATCCGAAACCAATTGACTGACCGCTACGCCCAGATGAATGGAAGGAATGCCGTAATAGTCGGCGACTTCCTCTTGCATAAGAGCTCCCTTCTGGTATTCGCCGGATTGAAATGAGATCAAATCCCGCTCCTTAACCGTATATACAAACAGGATATCGATAAACCGGCTGCGCTTACGAATCTGTCGGACAATGCCTTCGATCCGCGCTTTGGACTCGGGAACTCCGCCATCATTGCCAACAAATTCAACAAACACGAGATCAGGCTGATGACGCAGTACATCTGTCTCCAAACGGGCGCAGCCGAGGTCCGATCCTGTCCCATCAATGCCTGCATTCACAGAGCGGATATCCGCATGGGGATATTGCCCCCGCAGCCAATCCGCCGTCATGACCCTGTATCCTTCAGAACGTGTATTACTGCCGCCGAAATAAACGATTGTTATTGTTTCTCCATTTTCCAACTTCTGAATGACATTAGGTAGCCCTCTTCGTGGGAAAAATTCCTTCATCTCGACTTCACCCGCCCTCACTTAGCGTTTTTAGGAGCAAAAAATTTTACAGCAAACACTTCATAATAAGGCGAACCATATGTTGCACAGAAATCAAACCGGATTTGGGTTACACCTTGTGCAAACACCTGATGTTTGTTCAACGAAAGATAATTCCCACGGACTTTAATTTCACTCTCGCTTCCATCTTCCAAGGTTAAAGTCACATCATAATCTTGAATTAATGGCTCGATTGGATCATCGAAATGCTCCAAATTCAGCTGCGAATTAAAAACAAGATGGATTTCATCCAGATTCTTGGGGCTTGCAAAACCAAATTCCAACCATTCCTGTCCTTCCGTACGTTCCGAAATCCAGACGTTCGGCAGACCATAAGGTCTGGAGAAACCGTTGACGACATTCGCGGGATTATATATATCCTGGGATGGTATCAGATCTTTGAAGCAAATGCTCTTATTAAGCTTCTTCAGCCTGGATGGCTCTTCCGGTCTATAAAGGAAGCTCACCGCTCCAGTCATTTTCTCTTCATTGCCATACACGGCAAGGCTCGCCGTACCTTCCAATACGATGTAGATTTTGTCGTCTTCTGGCTTCTTGCAGTTGAGGTCCAGTGTAATCCAGTCATCGTGACCCGCTGAAATCACCAAGTTGTAGCCTTTCAGCTCGCTGGTGGGAATATAGTTTTCCTTCCGATCCCCACCAAACAGCTTCACTTGCAACGTTTCCGAATGCTCGGATCTATTTTTAATTTTGATCTGCACGCTTTCAACCACGGGTGTCTGAATCGGCAAGACCAAACATATCGCTTTCTCCAAGGAGATCTCTTCGGTTGGATGAAGTTGTTCATAACTTCGCTGAGACGAGGCACGAATCGTTAATCCGTCTGCGAAATAAGGATCTAACGGCTCTTGAAGCCCTACAATCGTTTGCCCGTCTCGAAGCAGCTGCGCCTGAAGCTCACCCATATGGGCTTTGACGATGTCCGCAGGGTTTGTATCATATTTTACGCATAACGCAGCAGCCGTTCCTACCGCCTGCCCCATACAACCACAAGTTGCCATCACCCTTGTAGAGCCAAAAGCCACATGAGTAGCGCTTATATTGCGGCCAGCGAACATGAGATTTGGGATATTACGTGAAAATAAGCTGCGAAACGGGATATTATACAATCCCGGCACGAAATTCCACGCGGTAGCCGGCCCTTCATCGTAGATGCCGTAATTCGCATGCAGATCCATATACCAACCTCCGACGGATACCGCATCTTCGAAATGAGTCTTTTCTGTAAGATCGTTCTGAGACAGCATGTGTTCCCCTATAAACCGTCTCGACTCCCGCTTTCCCGGAATCGGGCATACATAATCCAGGATGAGATTGTCTACATCATCAAACTCACCGCTATTTTTGATATAATCCCATATCCCGTACACCAATTTCCGCAGTTCCAATGCGATGTCTTCATTATTCTTGATAATATCCAGATGTCCGCCGTATTCCAGCCACCACAATCCACCAAGCCCGTTGATTTTCCTTGGAAAAGACCGATGGTTTAATCCTTTTCTGATACTATCGAAAAACTCCAATTTCGTAATATCATACGCAAATCCAGGCCTTTTGTAAGGAACGGCATAGTCTACGTCACGGGCTTGAAACAGAATCGTATCGCCCATCGTGTAATGATCCGCCACTTCTGGAGCCAGCTCCTCCTGGTACTCATGCTTCGCCTCTCTTCCCCATCGGAAGTGAGCACCTGCTTGATACCCAACAATCCCATCCCCGGAGCAATCGATATAGGTAGGGCTTTCAAAACGGAATTTTCTCTCGGAAGCCAATTGAAGGCCCTCCACCCATTGAATTCTGCCGTTCTCCATACCCGTTTCATGTACACATGTATTCAGAAACAGAGAAATGTTAGGCTCATCATAAACCATGTCGAGCAAGACCGTATCTGATAGCGAAAGCATAAGCTTCTTGTTGTATAACGGATTATAATGAAAGATCTTCAGCTTGAGTTCTTCCACCAACCCGCCTTCGCGAGCATAATAGGATGGACTGTTTCCGAGATATGCCGACCCGTTAATGTGAACTCTGACCTCGCTGCTCGCATTTCCCCCCAGAACCGGTCGATCATTAATAAGTGAAACGTGCAGACCTTGGCGTGCGGCAGCAATGGCAGCACATATCCCGGCAACTCCTCCACCAATGACGGTTACATCTGATTTCATAAGCTCCATTTTGATAACCTCCATGATTAGATGCTCCTATCATGGTAATGGTTTTGGTCCGTTTTTTTTTACAGGATTTCGCGAAAAAATCATACATTTTTTGCATCCTTATTTGGATTCCTACCGTGTCATTTTTATCCGATATTGCTTAGGTGTATCACCCGTGTATTCTTTGAACAGTTTGCAAAAGTACCCTTCATTGACGATGCCTACTTCCTCGCACAATTCCAATAAAGAATAATCCCGGACGTTTAACAACTCGAGGGCGAGATGGATTTTTTTACGATTAATGTAGCTGATCACGCCTTCGTTCATTGTTTTTTTGAATAAGCTGCTAAAATACGATGGCGCTAGATTCACTTCCTCCGCAATTGCCTCCAACGTTAAACGTTGTTTCAAGTTTGTCTCTATAAAATGCATAGCACTCATAATTTCTGCACGATGTAATAGTTGGCCCGCATGCACGTATTCAAATGTGAAATCGCCAATATAGGCGAGCTGCTCCTGAAATGCCATAAATTCCATGGGGAAGTCTGGAACTTCCGTGGCCATCTTATTCCCCGATTTAAATTTCACGGTAATGTCTCTGTACAAATCTCTAATCATTGGCGCCATGATAGACTTGTGAATTTTATGGTCCGAAACAAATTGCGACAGATCGGCAAGTGCATTGTCCAGCTCTTCCTTGGAAATCTTCCTCTTCAGGCGTATAAGAAAATCAGCAAGCTTCTGCTGAAAGTCTGCTTTTTTGTCATTATGGTATTGGAACCGATGCATCGGTGTTTTTACGACTTTTTCGGTATGATAATAGAAATCCTCACTCACATTTTTAGCTTCCGTGTACGCCTGTTTGATCGATTCCCAGCCTCGGTGTGGACTTCCAAAAGCGACAGATACTCTTTTATTCAAATATTGATGCAAATGAGAGATGATCTGCCCTCCCAAAGATAGGCAAGCATATTCCGTTTCCATATCACTGCGGTTATTTTCCCAGGATAGAAAACCAATAAAACGATTATCCGACAGATCCGCAGCTACCCCACTACTACCATTCATCACTGTTTCTTCGATGATATTTGTTATCGCATACTTCAAGATGTTTTGATCTGCGGCCGCGTATTCGTTTCGGAAACTTTCGTACGTATTCATCTCAACGATGAAGCAGCAATAGTTGGCTTGAAAGAAATGAAACTGCATGCGATTGGCAAAATCCGATGCCCGATGAGAAGGAATTTCACCTCGGATCAATTCGTTAAAAAATTGCTTGCGGACTCTGTATTTATTTTCAAGCACGGATACGTTTAACGAGTGAAATTCCGCCTCTTTTTTCTCAAACTCATTTAAAATTCCGGCTGCCTTATCCAACGCTCGATTCAAATCGGCTTCCCTCAGCGGAACCTTTACAATGTACTCCAATACGTTGGCTTGAATCGCCCGCTGAGCGTATTCGAAGGATGAATAGGCGGTCAGAAGTATGTACTGGGTATGGGGGAGCTCCGCCTTGAGCTGCTCAATCATGGAGATTCCGTCCATTCGCGGCATTACAATATCGGATATGACGATATCCGGTTTAAGTTTTATGATCTCCTCGATCCCATTCAGCCCATTATTCGCTTTGCCCACCAGAACAAATCGTCGATCCCTATGAGAGAGTTCATTAAAAAACAATTCCAATCGTTGAATGATCAGGTCTTCATCGTCAACAATGAAGCAGGTATAGTCTCTCCCCATTATGCATCTCCTTTTGTCAATTCTGCCGGGAATACAGCGCGTATACGGGTTATTTCCTTAGGTATGCTTATGATATCCAGCCCGAATTGATCTCCGTAGTGAAGTCTTATTCGCCCATGAATATTGTTCAGCCCAATTCTTTTTCTTTTTACTTCCTCTTCACTCGGTTCTGAGTTTAAAATATGTTTTATTTTATCAGCTGGAATTCCCTCACCTTGATCAACAACTTCGATGATGACGATGCCGTCCTCCCTGTATGCATGAATCGTAATAGGCCCCTCAATTCCCCCTCCGTTATAACCATGGAAGATACTATTCTCGACAAGGGGCTGCAACAGCATCCGGAAAACTGGGAAATCCATCAGTCCTGCTTCGATATCTTCAATCAAGTGGAAGTTTCGGTTATACCGAATGTTCTGGATCTCGATATAGTCCGCAACATTGCGTAATTCCTGGCGTAGGGAAACCTTCTCAGATGCATCGTCTATCCCATACTCCAATAATGAAATAAGTGACCCGATCACCACATCTACTTTCTCTATTTGTCCGAGACGTATCACATTGCTGATTGAACCAAGTGTGTTATACAGAAAATGTGGGTTTATTTGAGACTGTAACACTTGGATTTCCAGCTTCCGCTCAAGTTCATTATGAAGCTCGGCCCGGCGAATCAGTCCCACAATTTGCTGTAACATACGATCGAATGCTCGTGAAAGATCTCCAAACTCATCGTTTCGATTAATGGTTATTGTTGTTGTGAGGATGCCTTGCTCTACCTGCTTCATTTTTGTTTTGAGCGTATAAAGTGGTTTTCTTATATATTTGGCAACCAAAAAAGAAATGAACAAACTTAAAATAAGACCTGCAGCGAGTAGCTCGAGGTAATAGGTTTCCAATCTGGACAACGCTGCTTTTAAGCGTGATTCATCGTTGATCGAGATGATGGTCCAGTTGAACTTCTCCGTTGGTTTTTTCAAAAGGGAGACCGGAATACCATCGTTGGTATACAGTTGAAGGTTTGTTTCTGTCGTATCCAGAATTTCTTCCGCTGACGTCTCTCCGATCGAAAAAGAATGATCTTGAATATTCAGAGGTCCTTTATTTTCAGAAAATCCGGCAATGATCTTACCTGACGAAGTGATCAGAGCCAGATTCATTTGTTCCTGTTTATTAATCTTGAATAAGGTTTCTTCAATGGCATTTAGATCCAAATCAACCGCAATAGCCATAGGAAACGGAGCACCGTTCAGATATCGAACCATCGTAACGGTCCAGCCAGAATACTTCGATTTGTAAGGTTCACTAACAAAGGTAGTCCTTCTATTTTTGTCAGCCGCATCAAATAAAGGTGCTCTTTCAGATAAAGGTTCATCGAATATTCGAGTAGGTGTACTTCCACCCAGAATGGATAAATCACTTTTGATCAAATAAATATTACTGACATAAATACTGTTGAGTTCATACAGCTCCCTTAATTGCTTTTTAATCACTTCGGTATTGTTAATGTTGGCTTTCACTGATGTTTCGACTGAGAAGAGAATCGTCTGGAAGGAGGAAAAATTAACAGTAAAATACTGGTCAACCTTGTCTAATATTTGATTGGTGTAAAAAATGTCATTGGTTCTTATTTCCTTTTGGACATAACGATAAGACAATTGGCTTATCAAGATGATGCAGCCTAATACAAAGGCAAATACGATAAAAAATAATTTTAAAGGCAAGCTGATTCTTCTTCGCATCCATCATCTTCCTTTTAGTTCCGTTTTAAACTAAGAATAGCATATGCTAATAAAGAGAGGGGCTACGAATAGCCACTCTCTCTTCGTTTATTTTTACTTGATAAGGCCGGCTTCTTTAAATTGCTGGATTGCTGTTTCCTTATATTTCTGCATGTCAAACTTGGTATCCAGCGTCTGGAGGAAATTGTCCCAGTTGGAAAGAGGCTCTTTGCCCGTCATAAATTTAACCAAGCTTTCATTAATGAAGCGTGTGCGGTCAGCATCCAAGCTATCGCTTGGGTCTGGGGTCAATAAATTTCCGGGCAACGTTGGCCCCACATATTGCTGATTGTCCTTGAAAGCTTCCGCCGTCTTCGGATTCTGGAAGCTGAAGTACTCCGCATCATCACCACGGCGCGGCATTCTATAATGATCAACCCACAGGTACTTTTCTTTCATTTCCTTTGATAACTCGGAGGTTTTATTTTTGATCTTGCCGTCTACAACATCCCAATGGATGCCTTTGATTCCGTATGCAAAGTTTGGATAAGCTTCTTCATCCGTAAAGAGATAATTCAGCATGGACAAGATCCGAATGATTTTATCCTCGTCCGCTTTTGCGGATATGGCCCATGAATTGCCTTGGAATGATTTTCTCTCTACAATTTGATCCCCGTAAGGACCTTTCATCGGAGGAATGACGATCCATTCGGGCACCTCTCCACTAATTTCTTTCATTTTCTGTTGATAGTCCGGTTCCAGTCTACGAGCATCTCTGATCATGAAGCCAACTCTACCCTTAAACATCTTTTGGTCCAACAGATCAGGCGAATTCATTGTCACCCAGTCCGGGTCAACCACCTTGGCTGCCATCATTTTATTAATGTAAGCAAGCGCCTCTTTCATTTTGGGATCGATAAACAGAAATACCGGTTCATTATCTTTTATCTCAACGGCTGAAGGAGGATTGACGCCAAACATCCACATTAAGCTATCAAAGCCGTATGTTTGCAGATTACCTTCTTTATTCATACCGCCGATGAATCCGTACGTATCGTTTTTGCCATTCCCGTCCGGATCTTTCTCTGTAAAGGCTTTCATAACTTCGAACAACTCATCAGGTGTCGTTGGTACTTCCATATTCAACTTTTTGAGCCAATCGTTACGGATGAAGAAGCTTCGACTGATACCGTTTACATTATCATAGCCTGGAACTCCAATGGTTTTTCCTTGATAGGACATTGCCTCCCATGAGTCGGTGCCAAACCGTTTCTGTAGTTCAGGGAATTGGTCCATATACGGTGTCAAATCCGCAAGAACACCTTGGTCGTAATATTGCGCAAGGTCAGCACGACTCTTCAAGAAGATCAAGTCTGGAATATCCCCGCCTGCAATGAGTGTATTCAGTTTGGTTGTTGCTTGCCCAGCCTGAGGAATCATCATCTCCAAGTCGATGTTCATCTCTTCTTCCAACATTTGGCGTTGAATATCTTCATCACGTGGAGGTACTGGAGCAGCAGCATTAAAAGTGCCTTGGTTAAACATTGAGATTTTCATTTTGGTTGCAAACTGGCCAGTCTGGCCTTGCGAATTACCCGAATTTGTCGATGCAACTTCTTCATTTCCCCCACATCCTGACAAAAGCGTTCCAAGTCCTAAGATTGCCGACAGAATAGCAAATGAAATCTTTTTACGCTGCATATTGACCTCTCCTTTGCTTGTATATTATCACGGTTTCCCCGTAATAAGTTAGGTTGGTACACCTTTTATCCTTTAACGGATCCCAGGAGTACACCTTTGGTAAAATGCTTTTGCAAAAATGGATAAACGATCAATATCGGGACTGTAGTTACAACTACTGTAGCCATCTGCACAGCGAACGTACTGACAGCCCCGGAATTGGCGAGCGAATCAGCGCTTTGAGTTGCAACGTTAAGCAGGATGTTACGCAAAATCACTTGAAGTGGCATGTAGTTGGAATCATTGATATATACAATGGCATCAAAATAACTGTTCCAATGCCCGACTGCGTAGAATAAGGAAATGGTGGACAGTACGGGTAAGGACAGGGGTAAAATGATCCGCCATAACGTCTGAAGTTCACTGGCACCGTCTACCCTCGCTGATTCCTCAATTTCACCAGGTAATTGTTCAAAAAAACCTTTGATGATCACCAGATTAAATGCACTAATGAGATTTGGAATAATCAATACCCAAGGACTGTTTAACAATCCCAAAGAGCGGATTAGTAAATAAGTCGGAATTAATCCCCCACTGAACATCATGGTAAACACAATGAAGAGTAAAAATGGACTTCTTCCGGGCAAATATTTTTTGGATAACGGGTAGGCCGCGATTACCGTAAAAAACACGTTTAACGCAGTCCCTACAATCGTTCGGAACAACGTAATTTTATACGCCTGCCAGATTCCATGAGAAATGAATACTTCTTTATAGGCCAGAAAGGTAAAGGATTCTGGTATAATCACAATCCCCCTTCTTAATACTTCCGATTCAGGTGTTACGGAGACAGCAACCACATATAGAAAGGGCAGCACGCACAGTAGGGATAATATAATAAGAACTACATAAACGACGGTTTGCCAGACTTTTTCCCCGATTGTCATATGGATCATTCTAAAGACCACCTCACCAGATTTGCCCATCGAATTTTTTGGCGAGCTTGTTTGCTGCCAACACTAAAGCAAATCCGATGACAGCTTTAAACAATCCTACAGCAGTAGCCAAGCCAATCTTAAGACGCTCCAACCCTTCCCGGTATACCCATGTGTCGATAATATCGATCTTCTCTTGGTTAAAGGTGTTGGCAAACATGAATATTTGGTCAAAACCCGCATCCAGGATATGGCTTAATTTAAGAATCAGCATCAGAATAATGACTCCTCGAATACCAGGTAACGTGATATGCCAGAGCTGTCTCCATTTGGATGCACCATCCATTCGAGCTGCTTCATACAAGCTTGGATCGATTCCTGCCAAGGCGGCAAGGTACAAAATCGCCCCCCATCCAATATCCTTCCATACTTCAGATAAGATGATCAGCATTCTGCCCCAGGCAGGTTCCGTTAGAAACGAGATGGGTTCAACACCAAAATCCTTCAAAATCATGTTAAAGAGACCATCCCCTGGGGCTAGTAAGGCTACCATAATTCCATACACGATGACCCATGATAGAAAATGAGGCAAATAAGTGATGGTCTGTACGATTTTTTTAAACCATTGGCTGTAAACTTCATTGAGGAGTAAAGCCAGCACGATGGGCGCGGAGAAACCGAACAATAGCTTATACAGCGATATGACGATCGTATTTTTCATGATGTCCCAAAAATAAACGCCGTTCATAAAATCCGTAAAATTTTTGAATCCCACCCATGGGCTATCCCATAGTCCCAAAGCCAGGTTGTAGTTTTTAAAAGCAATCATAATTCCCGCCATAGGAATGTATTTGAATACCGCAAAGTAAATTAAAGCTGGTAATAAGAGAGCATACATCACTTTGTGCTTTTGTATCGTCCTTATCCATGTCTTTCGCTTTTTGGAGATGGGAATGGCGTCCGCTGCCAATTTTGCTTGCATTTCATCACCTCGTCTTTGTTTGTATTTGTATAATAGCACCCACCTACCGGATAAATTTCTGAAATATCAAGAATTTCTTATAAGATTTTAAGGAAGTGTGCCTGGCTCGTTCCAACAGCTAATCCCGGCAGGTGAGACAAGAACTGTTCTACTAAAATAAAAAAAAGCCGCTATAATAGCGACTTTCAAATGCCGTATTTATACTTCTCCCCAAAAAATCTCAGTTTCATAATCGAATTCAACAAGACCATTTTGATTATTTTTATCAAATAAATTACGCAGTTCTGTCATCATAGGATCGTAATTTGGATGCCCGGGTACAGGGCTGTAAGAAGATGATAACAACCGGCCTTTCAATCCCTCGAAATCGAACTCCTGACTCATTCTGAATCGCATTTCATGCATTGAACCTTCCTTGAAAAAAGAGAGAAGCATCGCCTGAGAAATATTTTTATGATTAACTTTTTCGTAGTCGGTTCCATATGTATGGAGCAGTTGATTGTACTCTTCACGAAATGGAGTACCGTTAGTAAGACGTGAATTCCAGATGAGTATTACTCTCCCACCTGGCCGTAGAATTCTGCGGAACTCGATTTGGGCTGCGGAGCGATCAAACCAGTGAAATGCCTGAGCACAGACAATAAAATCAACCGACTGATCAGGTAATCCAGTAGACTCAGCAGAACCTGATGTACTCTGAAATTTCGGATTACTTTCTAACATTTGCTCGGCGGCTTCCCGCATTGCCTGATTTGGCTCGACTGCGACTACATAGCTTCCGCGTTCCAGAAGTAGTTTTGAAATGATGCCAGTGCCTGAACCGATGTCTGCTATATTACTGCTCACACGTAAACCAACGACGTCGTACAAATAGTCAATAGCCTCTTTTGGATAACTCGGGCGGTATTTCAAATACGAATCGACCCGGCTCGAAAACCGTTCTCTATTGTTCATCGATCGTCACGCTCCCATCACTATTTTGACATCCTATATACTGGCTTCAGTAATAGCTTCAAAATCTTGCTGCCCCAAAAAGCAAATACCGTCGTTCCGGTCCATGAGCTGCGCTTATCTTGGCTGTATTGATCGTTGATCATATAAGTCCGAGTCGAAATAGGACTCTTCAGACCGAACTGTTCCCATTTCTCGGGATCATTCGAACCTGCGAGTTTTCTAAGCATATTTGCCGATTCATGATCTATTTTAGCCGGAATTTGCTCGAATGCTTGGGTGATTTGCGTATGAAACTCGTCGAGTGGGTTACGACTGGTAATGCTCTCGAGATGAATGCTTTCACGAATGTAAGAAACGTATGCCAGATGGTCAGCCCAGAACTCGTCGATATAAAAAAGCCGTACACGCCGCTCCGATGGACTCATCAGTCTCTCAGCTTTCAAAATTCCGAACCGTTCTTCATATAGAATTCGCCTCTGATCCTCCACCATATCCGAATAACAGTTCAATTCCCGCTGAATATCGAAGTTTTGACCTATAATAACGCGCTGGATATGCTCGATTTTGCTGTGGAGCGCCGGATCATCAAGAACCTCGTCCTGATTTGGAGCGCGAAACAGTTTATGAATGCCAAAGCGAAGCATCAACTCGTCCTCCAGGCTAATATAAAATACGGAAGACCCAGGGTCAGCTTGGCGGCCGCAACGTCCGCGCAACTGGTCGTCAATCCGCATGCTTTCGTTCACATATGTACCTATCACGTATAATCCGCCCAGTTTGGCAACCACTTCTGCCTGTGCGGGATTACCGCCACCGAGACGAATGTCGACGCCGCGCCCTGCCATATTCGTAGATACCGTTACCGCGCCTATTTCTCCCGCTTTAGCGATGATTTTGGCTTCTTTTGCATCGTTTTTTGCATTCAGAACCTGGCAAGGTACGCCAGCAACGGAAAGCGCCTCCGCGAGCATATCAGATTCCTCGACGCTTGACGTACCAATAAGAATGGGGCGTCCTACCCTATGGACGGAAGAGATTTCTTGTACAAGCGCCTTATATTTGGCTTCTTTATGGGTGTAAATTCGGTGTTTGTGATCGATCCGTATGTTTGGCTGGTTTGGCGGTATTTGCACGACTTGCAGCGCATAGATATCCTCAAATTCCATTGCTGAAGCATGCGCCGTAGCCGTCATTCCGCAAATTCCCGAATACAGGCTAATAAAATGTTGAATAGTGATCGTGCCGAGAATTCTCCCACCGGCCTTCCACTGCAACCCTTCTTTTGCCACCAGCGCAGCTTGCAGCCCGTCTGGCAAATACCTGTTCTCGGCCACGCGTCCGGTGTGTTCTTCGATTAGCTCGATTACACCGTCCCTGACGATGTAATCAACGTCTTTTTTTAATAACGATTCCACATGCAGCGCACAATTCAATGACGTTAACCAATGACTGTTATGGCTATCGTACAAATTGCCACATCCCAGCAGCAACTCTGCTTTTGCAGCACCCGCTTCATTCAAGTAAACGTTCCGCTGGAACTCGTCAAAATCGTAATGCTCTCCTGGCTGCAGCTGCCGGGCCACTTCTGCGAAAAGAACGCCATCACTTTTGGAAGCACTCGAATCGCCACTAATGACTAACGGCACTCGTGCTTCATCAAGAAGCAATGAATCTGCTTCATCGACGATGACGTAATGGAAAGGACGATGCACGGTATCAGCTTCATTAAATGCGATTGTGTCGCGCAAATAATCGAACCCTGCTTCTTTAGCTGTAACATAGGTTATGTCCTTGGCGTAAGCTTCCCGTTTCTCGAACAGGCTCATGCCCGCTTGAACCGAGCTTACCGTTAACCCGAGGAAGCGATAGATCGGTCCCATCCACGCTGCATCTCGATTTGCCAAGTAGTCGTTAAAAGTAAGCACATGAACGCCTTTGCCTGTCAAAGCGTTGAGATAAACAGGCATAACAGCAGAGAGTGTTTTTCCTTCACCGGTATGCTGCTCGATCAAAAATCTTTCGTGCAAAGCGATAGCAGCCATAATCTGGACATCATAAGGATGTAATCCGAGTGTTCTCTTCGCAGCCTCGCAGACTAAAGCATAAGCATCAACAAGTAGCTCATCCAAAGGCGTGCCTGATCTTGCTTCTTCTTGCAGCCGAAGAGATTCCGCTTGCAGGTGCTGATCATCCCAAATTTCCAAGTTCCGTTTCCTGATAAGCTCCACTTTGTCTCGATAATCCTTCAACAAACGCCGGTTATCTCGCTCTTTGAATTCACGTATCAACTTGACGACTACATTCATCGGAATTTGATTCCTCCTTAGTAGAAATAAGTTGTGAAAAGAAAAGACTCCATATGGAGTCTTTTCTGTCGATGATTAAAGTGCCACCAAACCATTCGTTATAAGAGAAACCTACTTTACTTCTCCGATGGGAGTGGTGTAAAGAGCAGATTGACCGGCAGGTTGCTTCCTGGCGCGGCAGAGAAAAGAATCGTTACGCTCTCTCCAGTTAACCCGGTGCGGTAAAGAACGCTTTGTTCACTTGAATTGGCAACCGCAACGTTACCTTCGGCAATCGATACCAACTGATTGTTCACCAGCGCTACTCCGGAGTACTTCCCTCCACGAGGGTTAAAGGAGATAAGCGTACGCGGTGCAACATTGGTCAGCGTGATTTTGTACAATACGCCAAAATTACCCGCATTGGATGCGTCTGTGTAAGCCATCGGATCTGTTCCTACCAGATTGGGATCGCTTGAATTGTCACCAAGTGGCAGACGGGCAGGTTTGATTCCCACGTGCTCATCGTATTTTATAATGCGAGTCGCATTCGGGTACGTACCCCGGTTGTGCACTCCGTCACGATCCAGCACAGGTAGCAATGACAAAGCCTCGAAAGGATCTTTATTTTCTTCCACCAGGATAACGTTATAGTCTAAGGAATAATCACTATAAGCGTCCGAATAGAGGGAGATTACTTGTCCTTCTTTCATTGGCGTTTTATTAAGTTCTGTCAAAATCAGTTTGCTTTCCCCAGGTTGAAGGTACTCTTTCTTTTGATCCGCTCCAGTCTGAATCGACTTGAACCATTTATCAATAGACAATTTCCCAGCTACGGTAGCATACGGTGTAGGTCCGGCAAAGCCCATATTCTGTTGTTCAAATACTGCCGGATTTGGGTTGTTATTGGTTGCAATTACATACATTTTTACTCTTTTGCCTGTATTGTTCACGTGGTGAATCATGAAACGGGTCTGCCCCGAAGATGATTCTTTATATACAATGCCTTCCGTATTCACAGTTTCCGGACTGTTACTGCGGATCAGCAAACTTGGCTCATCCATGTACGTATAAGGCACTTTCTCCATCGTAGTCACTTCGCCGCCATTAAAGGTGAATTTCTGTCCTACCGGCGTGAAGAGTAAATTGAAGTCGGTAAATGAATATAAGGTCTCATTCGTTATGGTAATGACTTTGGAGTACGTGTTTGTAGCGCCGTGATTATCGGTAACAGTAAGTGTCACCGTTTTTGGACCCGGTTCAAAGAACGCAAGTGAATTATTCTCCCACACCGCTTTATCAATATTATTTTCATCATCTGTACTTTGGTCTGTGTATGTTATTTTTTCGCCCATTTTATACTCTTCTTTATCCGTGGCGAACATGGCTACAGGAGGAAGATTAGGAGCCAAAACTTCAATCGTAGTTGAATAGGGATCGCTCCATTGACCATTGGAATCCTGTACTTGATATGAAATCGTATATGTACCTGCTTGATCAAATGAATCCTGGCGACCAGCCCAGCGTTCGTCAACGATATCCATTCCATTAGGTGAACTGGAAGAAGTCACGTAGTCTACTTGATCACCCGCAAAAATTTCCTTTTGGGAAATGGTAAAGCTTGCAACAGGTTTTGTATTAAGATTCAACACAACCGTTTTAGCCGACTGATTCACTTTATAGGTGATGTTCAGAGCTTGAGTAATGGAAGTTAACGGCACCATGAATGTACTTTTTTGCTGATAAGCAGGGCCTTTCATCGTTCTGGTCTCTCCATTTACCGTATAGTCCTTGCTGTTAGTTTTGAATCGGAGTTCATCCTCACCACTAATAATGATGGTTTCCTTGGTTTTGTTATCGTATTTGACGCCATATCCCACACGGTCAACCAGCGCACGGATTGCAACATAGGATACACCGTTTTTTACAGCCATTGGCTGTCCAGCAAGATACGTTTTTCCATCCTGCTCCATTTTGTTGCTATTCATGTACAACGTCAGATTTCCACCTGCTACTGCAGGAGACGTCCCATCAACGGATGGTTGCTCTATCTGAGCAGGCGTAGCTGGCGTTTCAACCTTCTCAGGGGTTTCCTCTTGAACTACAGGTTTTGTACCCGTTTCGTTTGCAGGGGTCTCTCCCCCATCCAATGCAGGTTTCTCGCTCTCTGTTTTAGGTGTTGCCTCAGTGCCGGTTGAGGTTTGTGTGTCCTTGGCTTCAGTGGGCGGAGTATTGATAGATTTGTTATTGCTCTCCGTCTTCACTTCACGCTCTGCAATCGGTTGCTCTTGCTGTAACACCTCAACTGATTCTACATTGGCTGTGTTTACTGACGCGGTGTCACCTTGCGGTGCTGATTGCGCACTCACAGAACCAACTGCAAATGCTTGAAAAACGGCTAAAGCGGTAAAAATGGATAATTTCTTCTTCATATTCATGTGTTGTCTTTGGCTCCTTCTACTCTCTAGTAATGTATAACCCCTCAAAAAGTCATAGTATTAGACGCTAGATTTAGGAAAAAGTTTCTAATTGAATTGTAAATTATGGATTTTTGTGCAACTATTTTTTCAATGTTTGGTTATAAGTTCTTTGAATAAGAAGCGCCTATTGAATAATAGTTTTGATTTTGCACAAGATAATCCATGTCGCATTTTATAAAGAGGTGGATCAATGACCCCAACCAATCAGGCTTTTTCTGAATTAAAAATGAATATTTCTTATGTTGAACAGTCCCTCTACTGTACTGACGATTTGAAACAACAACAGCTTCTACTTAATGGTGTACAGAGTGTGCTTCTCTATATCGATTCACTTGTAGATCAGGAGATCATTCAAACACATGTCTTAACAGCACTGAATAGCCAAGCTCATTCGGAGATTTACCCATCGTTCACCACTTTAGAAAGTAGAAAAGATACGGATCTGCAACGTGGAATAGATTCACTTATTCAAGGGAAAAGTCTTTACATAATCGATGGGTACCCGGAGTTTTACATTCTTTCTACCGAGAAAATGTATGTCCGAAGCACAACCGAACCGGAGAATGAAGGCGTTATTCGAGGGCCGCACAATGGATTCGTAGAGCAGCTTTCGGTTAATTTGAATCTGATCCGTAGACAAATTATTAGTCCATCCTTAATCGTTCGATATTTTAACGTCGGCGAGAAGACACATACCAAAATTGCAGTTGTATATCTTCAGGACTTGGCCAATCCGGAGTTGGTGAACGAAGTAAAAGAGCGAATCACGTCCATATCTTCAGATATGGTGCTCGCTCCAGGTTTTATTGAAGAGTTTATGGAGGATAACCCCTTCTCTCTGTTTCCCCAGCAGCTCAATACAGAAAGACCTGACCGGGTTATTGCCAACTTGATGGAAGGACGTGTCGCCATACTTGCGGAAGGAAGTCCTTCAGCTCTTATCGCTCCAGTTACGTTTTTTGCTTTTTATCAAAGTCCGGATGATTACCATGGTCGCTGGATTGTCAGTTCCTTTTTACGGTTAATTCGCATGATGAGTTTTGTCATTGCTTTTACATTACCTGCTGTTTATATTGCAACCATCTCTTTTCACTCCGCTATTTTACCGATCGAACTGGCACACACGATCAAGAAATCATTGCAGAACATCCCCTTTCCTGCACTTGTATAGGCAATGCTGCTTGAACTGATCTTTGAAGTATTAAGAGAAGCCGGGGTCCGACTTCCCAGCCGAGTGGGCCAGACCATCGGCATCGTTGGCGGTTTGGTTATCGGAGATGCTATCGTTCGTGCGGGGCTTGTATCCTATACAATGATTATTGTGGTTTCACTAACCGCTATCTCGTCGTTTTTGGTGCCTTCGCATGAGATGAGTTCGGCAGTCCGTATTCTCCGCTTTCCAATGATGATTGGAGCGGCGCTTTTTGGATATATCGGCATCGCATTTGGTCTGGTGATTCTAACCATTCACCTCTGTAAGATGGAAAACTTCGGATCGCCTTATTTTGCTCCAGTGGCCCTTTCCGATTAGCTGACATGAAGGATGTATGGATTCGATTTCCCATCTGGGCGCTTCGCGGGCGTCCTCATGATGCCCGCCCGCAGCGGCTGAATCAGCAGAAGTTCTCTAGGAGTTGGAAAAAACGTGAATAAGGAAACAACAATCACTCGGGGACAACTATTCTTGCTCATTTTGAAATTTGAGATCGGTGTAGATATTCTGTCCCTCCCTTACCGTATACACCTTATCTCTAAAGGCGGAGGATGGATTTCTGTTTTTCTTGGAGGGTTCCTGATCCAACTTGTCATACTGTTGTGCTGGCTTTTGATGCGAAGATTCCCGAGTTCGTCCATTTATCACATCGTAACGCTGATTACGGGTAAATGGATTGGCAAGTTGCTGATCATTGCATACGTTGGATATTTCCTGTTAATGGGTACTTCTGTTCTGGTGAACGCTTACGGTGTGATTAATCGCTGGATGCTGCAGGATACGCCTCGGTGGGCTATATTAGCCCTCTTCTTGTTCAGCAGTATCTATTTGGTTCGGCAAAAATTACGAATCATTGCGCGAGTACTTGTACTCATCTCCTTTTTGGTCTTGCCCATGATGGTATTGATCAGTTATGGACTCAAGGAAATCAATCTGTTATATCTTTTGCCTTTAACCGAAGCAGGATGGCCCAATATCATTAGTGGATCAACCGAAACATTAATGGCTATGTTCGGATTCGAGTTTTTTCTCGTTGTGTTTCCTATGGTTGAAGGTAGCAGCGGTGGCAAACTCAAGTCTGTTGCTTTAGCAAGTGCTGTAGTCGTGGTGTTGTATGCATTCACCGTGTTCATTTGTTCAACGGCGTTCAGCCCCCAGCAACTTGACTTAATGCCTGAACCGGTCATATATCTGCTCCGCTCTATCCCACTCGGAACAATGGATCGGGCCGATTTCCTGTTCCTCCCTATCTGGTTAATTTCAATTTTTGGGGCCATATGTGGCTATTACTATACGGCATCCTATGGTATAAGTTATCTCTTCAAACAAAAACACCATAAAAAAGCGGTGCCTTATGTCGTTCTTGCTTCTTGCATAATTGCCTATCTGCCACAACAGAAGGAAAAACTTGAGTTAATTAGTACGGTAGCCAACAGATCGGCATACTTTTTCCTCATGATCCTGCCTCTGCTACTGTTGGTTCTATCTTATATAATGAAACGAAAAGAGAAGATGATATGAGTAAACGAGGAAAAATCCTTGTCCTGCTGATCCTGCTTATGGTGATGACGGGATGCTGGGATCAGGATAGTTTAAAAGATGCAAGACTGGCTAATGCTTCGGCGTTCGACATCACCTCAGAGGGTGAAATTAAACAGACGCTTGAAATTGTCGATGATTCTGAGAGTCAACAAGGGAGCAACGGTAATGAAGTCCACTCAGGCACCGGGAGATCCGTCCGTCAAAGTACAGATAGAATTCGTGCTAAAGTGACTGGTGATATCCGGTTTTTCAAATATGGGATGATCTTATACGGCAACAAACTCGCACAAAATGATATCTACCCCTACCTGGACGTCTTGTATCGGGAACCCGATTACCCAACCTCACATGTGAAAATTGCGATTGTGGATGGCAATGCCGGAGATCTGGTACACCAAAAAAAAGTTGGCAGCATATTAATTGGTGATTTTATTACCAAAAAAATTAAGAGTCTGGAGGAATTATGTATTTTTCCGGAAATGACGTTAGAGACCCTTCTCCCTCCCATGCTGGATCCGGGACAGGATTTTACACTGCCTTATCTATATAAGGATGGAGAGGAGATTGATGCTCGGGGAATCGCCCTGTTTCATGGGCAAAGGTTCAATGGGAGTCTTACTACCGAACAGGCTTCTCTATACATTATTATGAGTGGGAAATGGAATAAAGCAGCGCGTTTTGTCAAAAAGGTCCACCCAGGGCCTTCCAACAACCCGCGGAACTATGTCACTTATGAAGCAAATATCGCACAAATTAAGCGCAAACTTGCGGTAAAGGTGGCAAGTGATAGCCAAATTGATGTGAACCTCCGTATCGAACTTCCAGTAACGATCGTTGAGTATGCAATGAATCATCTTCAGGAAAAGGACACGATTGAACGTCTGAACAGCCAGTTATCCGATGACATGACTCAGGACGCAGAACAAATTATCAAGACACTTCAGCAAAGCGGCTGTGATTCCTTCGGTATTGGCAGACATTTAATTGCCCATTACCCGGACTTATGGAAAAGCCTAAACTGGAATAAAGAATATGCCCAAGTTCGTTTTCACCCGGAAGTAAAGGTTACAATAGTCGGCAGCGGCGTTTTAAATTAATAACATGCTGTCGTGCAATTGGGAAAGCTCTCTTCCATTTGGAAGAGAGCTTTTGACTGTTGACTTAAAAAGAAGGATTTGCTAATACCTCTAGTCGTTAAGAAGCACTTCAGTGAAAAGCTTTATCGTGCCTGGTTGAGTATAACATCGGCAGTGAAGCTGAGCTATAAAATAGGTGAAAGAAGACGTGATATTCCTTCTTTAAATTTGATAATAAGGGACCTGTTTCTATAACGATCAGAAGTAAGTTCTGTACTTAACTGGCTATCTTGATGAAACAATTCTTGAAGTTGTTTCGCAACTCGCTCGTCATATACAATTGCATTCACCTCAAAATTCAACCTAAAGCTCCGGGAATCAATATTCATCGTCCCTACTGAAGCGACTTCTTCGTCTACTACAATGGTCTTTGCGTGTAAGAATCCATTATCATACAACAGAATCTTGGCTCCATAGTCCAATAATTCACCAGCATACGCCCAAGTCGCCCAATATACAAACGGGTGATCGGGCTTATTGGGAATCATAATGCGCAGATCCACCCCGGATAACAGTGCGATTTTACATGCATCCATAAAAGTGCTGTCAGGAATAAAGTAAGGCGTTTGAATATACACACTCTTTTTGGCATTTACTATAAGCTTGATGTACATATTCTTCAGGTGTTCCACCTGTGAGTTAGGACCACTAGACACAATCTGAACTGGACTTGAACCATCAAGCTTTGCTGTGTTGAAGGAGAATTGTTCGTAACTTACTTGATGGGATTTGCTGGCGTGTTTCCAATCCAAAATAAACCTGCCTTGAATATGATTAACGGCATCTCCGTGCATTTTAAAATGTGTATCACGCCAGTATCCAAACTTTTTATCCATGCCTAGATACTCATTCCCCAGATTAAATCCGCCAATATAAGCAATCTCCCCATCAATAATACAAAGTTTTCGATGATTTCGATTATTCATACGGAAATTTAATGGCCTAATCAGTGACGGGAAAAAGACCTCTACTTCTCCACCGGCAGAGATCAGTTCTCTGAAAAACTTCAATGAAAGTTTCTTTGAACCAATTTCGTCATAGAGAACTCGCACTTTTACGCCTTCTTTAGCTTTTATGGTTAATTCATCTCGTAATTTCTTCCCTAAGGAATCCGGTTGAATAATGTAATATTGGATGTTAATCTCTTTCTTGGCTTCCTTGATATCAGTAAATAAAGAATCAAATTTCTCTTGTCCATCATCGAAGATGAATATCTCATTGTCATTGGTTAGGATTGCATTGGATGATGTGAGATTCAATTGAATCAGGTCAGCATATTTCATGAGCAGGGGATTGTTTTCCTTACGTTGCTCCTTCAATGTCACTAACTGGTTCTCGACAATTAACTTTAGGGAGTTTCTCTCTTCAGCTGAAAGTCCGTAGAAATTTTTCTTTTTGAGGTTACGTCCCAAAAAGAGATAAACGATAAAACCTAAAATAGGAATGAAGTAAAATATCATGAGCCAGGCCCAAGTATAACCAATGTCTCTCCTTTCAAAAAACAAAAATACCGCTGAGAGTAATATGTTTATAATCATAACGAGCGAAAGTATCAGCGTGACCATACTGTTATATCTCCTGCCTTCCATTGACTTTATGTAAATAATAAAAAATGCTTATTACTTAGCTGTTCTCGAATGAAGCCGTCATCACAAAGAATATGATAACATACTTGAGGAATACTAAATCTATTAAATGATAATCACTAGACATTGAACTAAAAAAGAATCCACTTCCTATAAAAGAAGGGATTCTTTCACATTGAATATCCTATACTTAGAATCTGTAATTCAAAGAGAACGCAATTTTGATACTTGTTGTTCCCAAACCGGCTCCAATGAGACTTATAGAATTAATTGTTGGCGCAGTATAAGATCTACTGCTACCTGGGGCTACGACAAAACCAGGAATTTGAACACCGTCAATAAGCAAAGCAGCGGTGGGTGAAACCCCCACTCCGTTATTCTCAATTAGAATAGTTCCGTTTATCAGAAACGTTGAGGAATTTTCGTATATAATTGTTGGTGTCCCTCCCGTATCTGACAAACTTATCGTAGTACATACGGCATCGTTTACCACCGCTGGAGAAACCGTATTATTACAATTACCAATTTGAGCCATTAATGAACCTCCTTAAAAATACTCTTTCTATAAATATATGTGGGGAGATAGTAGTGGTTCGGGCTATTCCAACTTTGTTTCCATTTATTCCTCATCCTCTTCTTCATTTAGAACTTGATAGTATATATCTATTCCAAATGTGCCGCTTGCAATATTGTTTAAGCTCTTTTCAATCTCCACTTCAATATGATGCATTCCGGCACAGCTAAAAGCACAGGTGTTACCCGGTAGAACAGGAAGCGAACACGTTCCTTCATTATGTATTATGTTCAAAAAGACAGATGAATTACTTTGTTTATGATTATAAATACTTACTGTACCATGTACTTTTAAGGTTGAAGATGCTGACCACAGCGTTAAAACCTCTGTTATGTTTGCTGAATTTATATGGAACTCCCCACAAATAGTTGTTTCAGCGAGACGAGTATTCACTCAGACTGCTCCCTTCCATAATTCTTCCTTTCATTTATTTTATTAGTGATCTGCTGTTTTCATGTATGATTATGCTCCTAATGAACAACAAAAAAACCGCTACATTGGTCATACCCCTGTCAAGTAGACAGATGAAAAAAGCTATGCTGCCAGCGCGCATCGATATTCAATCGGTGCGCGCTGTTTGAGTTTGGCTTGAAAGCGTCGGTAGTTGTAATTGTACACGTAATCT